>CAZIZO010000003.1:16817-408791 GCA_964543905.1 uncultured Phycisphaeraceae bacterium | reverse complement strand
CCGGTTCGGAGGGCGTTCGCGATCAGCGTGCGCCCACCCGGATCGAAGAGTCTGACGAATCGGGCGTTGTTACTTGCCGCGATGGCGCAAGGGAAGTCGACGATCCGAGGCGGATTGCGCGATGCGGACGACGCGATCCAGATGATGCGTGCCGTTGAAAAACTGGGCGCGTGCGTGACGATCAACGGCACGGACGCGATGTACGTGGAGGGCGTCGGCGGGCGCTGGCGCGTGCCGAACGAGGGCGTCACGCTGGACGTCAACAACGCGGGGACGGCGGCACGCTTTCTCGCGGCGGCGGCGGTGCTCGCGCCGAATCCGGTGACGATCGACGGCAGTCCGCGCATGCGTGAGCGACCGATCTCGGAACTCGTCGAAATCCTGCGGCGTGTCGGCGCCGACGTGGAGTATCTCGGGAGGGCGGGGTGTCTCCCGATTCGCATCGTGCCGCGTGATGGAGGGCTGGGCACGTCGGGGGTGATTGACCTCCCAAGCACGAAGTCGAGCCAGTTCGTCTCGGCGGTGCTGCTCATCGGGCCCTGGCTGCCCACATCGCTCACGCTTCGCCTGCACGGGCGTGTGACGAGCGCGTCGTATGTCGCGATGACGCTGGGCCTGTTGAGCCGCCTGAAGGCGAACGTGCAGCACGCGGGGGACATGCGGGTGCTGCGGGTTGGGCCGGCGATGACGTATGAGGCCGAGGCCTACGACGCGAAGAAGGGGTCGGCCAGCGGACGGAGCGTGGGGGTAGGAATTCCGGCGTTTGAATATGACGTGGAGCCGGACGCGAGCGGGGCGACGTACTTCTGGGCGGCGGCGGCGCTCGTGCCCGGCGCGACGGCGAAGGTGGAGGGGATCGGCTCGGAATCGCTCCAGGGCGACTCGAACTTCCCCGGAGTCTTGGAGCGGATGGGTGCCGTCGTCGATCGCAGCGGCGCACCGGACCCGTACATCCTTGTGCGTGGGAGCGAGACGATTGCGCCCGTGATGGCGGACATGAGCGACATGCCCGATGCGGTGATGACGCTGGCGGTCGTGGCGAGTTTTGCCGCGGGCGTGTCGGTGATCCGCGGCGTGCGGACGCTGCGCGTCAAGGAGAGCGATCGCGTGGCGGCGTTGCAGGCCGAACTTGGCAAGATCGGCGTGAAGGTGGAGTGCCCCGTGGCTGGGGATGATGATGTGATGAGCGTGACGCCGCCGGTTGGGGGCGTGGCGTGCGGCGAGGATGTGCCTGGGGTTGAGTTTGAGACGTACAACGATCACCGGATGGCGATGGCCCTGGCGCTGGTCGGACTGCGGCGGGCGAAGGTGAGCGTGAAGAATCCTCGATGCGTGGATAAAACGTATCCGGAGTTTTGGAGCGCGTTTCGCAACGTCTATGGGTGTGAGGCGTGACGCCGCGCTCGCTCGCTACACTTCCGATCCCATGCGATCCATCACGTTGATTACCACCGGCGGCACGATCGAGAAGACGTACGACGAGACCTCGGGCAACCTCGAGAACCGACGGTCGATCGTGCGGCGGATGCTCCGTCGGCTGCGCCTCGAGGGGACGGCGGTCAACATCATCGAGTTGATGAGCAAGGACAGCCAGTTCATGACCGACGCCGATCGGGCGCGGATCGTCGAGGCGGTGCGCGTCGCCGGGGGCGATTCCACGATTGTGACCGAGGCCTCGGGCATCGTGATCCTGCACGGGACGGACACCCTGGAGAACACGGGGGAGCAGTTGTATCGCGAGATCAAGTCGCCGAGGGTGCCGATCGTGCTGACGGGGGCGATGAGACCGTTCGAGATGACGCGGTCGGACGCGTTGCAGAACTTGACGGAGGCGATCTTTGCGACGGGGACGCTTGGGCCGGGCGTGTGGTGCGTGTCGCACGGGCGGGCGCTGGCGTTCCCGGGGGTGAAGAAAGACCGGGAGCATTGGACGTTCGTGAAGGCGTAGAGACGTTTCGCGGACATCATCACGTGGATGTGCCCGGTAGTGGGGACCCGTCTGATCCGTCCGAACCGCGATCCTTCACATGATTCGAGAACGGCTTGAATGCGGCCGCGAGTTGTCGTAGAAAGTTGGGATTGGAACCCGCGACGACGCTGAATAAGGTCGCGACGGCGGCGAGGCGCAGGTACATGCTGGGCTCTTGCTCGTCCCACTTGATCTGCCCCTGCACGATGAAGAGCCCGCTCGCCACACCGAGGAAGACGCAGAGGCCGTGCAGGACCGCGGCGGTGGCAAGCGGCAGGCTAGGGCGACGGCTCGAGTCAGGGCGTTGTCCCTCATTGCCCCTTGTTGCGTTGGGTTCGTTCGAAGTGTCGAGGGTGCCCGGAAGGAGTTGGACCGCGTAGGCCCCGAGCAACGCCCCCAGGACACAGAGCAGGAGCAAGTTTGTTGGAGTAAAGGAAACCAGGATCGCGAGCAGGATCGGGATCAGCCAGAGCACGAGCACACCCAGCGACAGCACCCGGGCCGGCGGGCTTGCTTTCGTGTCATCCTTGCGGGAGTCGTGAGTGGAACCTGTCTTGGCCGCGGGCACCGAACTCGATCCGTCCGACGCGGATGACGAGGCTCGCGCCGTCCCGGCGACCGTCGGCGGGTACCCGTAGTTGAAGCACGAGGCGATGATCAGATCGCGAAAGGGCTTGCTCGGGACCGAGAGTCCGACGAGGAAAACCCCGAGCCACGCCAGGAACGCGATGATGAGCCGGCGTCGGGTGGGACTTGCAACCAGGAGCCAACGGAGCCACTCGCGCGTACTACCAACACGCTCGGGACGGTCCGGAGAGAGTTCGGTCATGGCGGTTCTCCTGTGTGCATCCTGCAACGAGGGGGCTGAGCCACACTCACGCTCCGAATGCAAGAAACGTGGACACTCGCCTGGGCATACCAATGGATCCGGGTCGGGGATGCACCCCCCCGTCTTGGGGGGATCGCGTGGCGTGTGCGTCATGGACGGCACGATCGACACCGGATCGCGATTCCTGCTCAGTCCGACTCCGATGCACTTGAGTTTGGTTCGATATCCACTCGACGAGGCATGGGGCCTCGACGTGTCATCGATCCCTAGACAGGTGCGTGGATGGACAAGGCCAGTCTCATCGGCATGTTGATCGGCTTCGGCTGTCTGGGCTTCGTGTTCTACGAAGTCTCGCACGGCAACTTCATGATGTTCTTCTCGATGGAAGGCGTCCTGATGGTGGGCGGCGGGTCGATCTCGGTGACGTTCATGGCGATGCCCATGGACAAGATGATGCAGGTGCCGGGCTACATCAAGCGGTTCATGTTCCAGAAGTCGATGTCGGTCGTCCAGGTGATCGAACTGATCGCGAAGTTGAGCGAAAAGGCTCGACGGGACGGCATCCTGGCGTTGGAGGGCGAGGTCGCGAAGATCGGCGACCCGTTCCTCGCGGCCGGGCTGAAAATGGCGATCGACGGGACGGACCCCGCGAACATCGAGCAGGCGCTGCGCATGGAAGTGCTCGCGATGGCGGATCGGCACAAGGCGGGCAAGAAGTTCTTTGACCTCATCAAGGTGTACGGCCCCGGGTACGGGCTGGTCGGAACGCTGGTCGGTCAGGTCGGTATGTTCGGGAAGTTGGCGAGCGCGGACATCGGAGCCCTCGGGAACGCGCTCGCGCTCGCCGTCGTGGCCACCATGTACGGCGCCATCATCGCGAACGCGGTGTGCGGGCCGATCGGGGACAAGTTGGCGTTGCGGTCCAGCGAGGAGATGCTGAACCGGGAGTTGATGCTCCAGGCGATCCTGTCGATCCAGGCCGGGGACAACCCGCGCGTGACTCAGGACAAGATGATGGCCTTCGTGCCCGCGGCGGTTCGATCGAAGATGAAGTTGGCGGCGTAAGCGCCGCGGGCCGAGCGAGCGGTTGCGTCGCGTGCGAGGGTTGAGCCATGGCAGAGCATGAAGAGGGACATGGCGAGGGCGAAGAGCATGGCGGCGGAGGCCATGGCGGTGGACATGGGAGTGGGGCGCATGGCGGGGGACACGGCGGCGGAGGCGGGCATGGCGAAGAGGGTGCGCCGGAGTGGCTGATCTCGTTCGCCGACAACGTCGCGCTCATGATGGGGTTCTTCGTAATTCTGCTGGCGATGAACATGGGCCCAAAGGGGAACCCCGTGCAGGGGGGTGACAAGGGCGAAGTGGAGAACTATTCGGGAGGACCCAACTCGCACGTGCTGGACATGATCCTCTCGATCCGCGAGGGCTTCAACAGCCCGCCGACGACGGACAATCCGGAGGATCGATTGTTGATCAAGCGGATCGTGGAGCGGAACGGGGGCGAGGCGACGCAGGACGGGCCGAAGGGTCGATTCCAGGACGTGCAGGCGAGCCGTCCGAGCGACTATCGACAGGTCACGGCGGTGGTGCCGTTCCCCGAGAACTCGGGGATTCTGAGCCAGAGCGGGCGGGACATCATCCGCGACGCGTCTCCCAAGTTGCGCGATCAGCCGTGGATCATCGAGATCCGTGGGCACGCGAGCCAGTTCGAAGCGAAGCGCAATCTGGAATCGTCGATGCGGCTTTCGTACGACCGGGCGATGGCGGTGGCGCGGGCCCTGGTGGATGTCGGGGTCAAGAAGGAGAACTTCCGGGTGGTGGCGTGCGGGGACAACGACCGACTGGTCGCGAAGACCTTTGAGGCGGAGAGCGCCCGCACGAACCAGCGGGTGGAGATCGTCATCACGAACGAGAGCGTGCAGGGGGACGCGTTCTCCAAGCCCGCGGAAGACGACGCGGCGGACGGGGTGAACTGACGATCAGGCGGGCGTGGCGTGACGCTCCGTGAAGAGGAGGCCGACCACGCCCACGAAGATGAGCCCCATGAAGGCGACGCGTGCGGCCGTCAACGGCTCCCTGAAGTAGGCGAATCCCGCGAGGGCGATCAGCACCGCCCCGCTGCCCGCCCAGATCGCATAGGCGAGCCCGAGGTCCATCTTGCGGACGGCCAGCGTGAGGAACATGAGCGAGGCGAGATAGAGCGCCAGAGTGCGCGCGGTGGGCCAGGAAAGATCGAGCCGGGGCGAGGCCTTCATGCTGATGGCCCAGCCCGCCTCGAAGATGATCGCGAGGACCAAGTGGAAGGAAGTCATCACTTGGTGCCCGCGCCAGCGAAGATCGAGGCCGACGTCGTCTTGAGTTCGCTATTCATCGAGGCTGCCCCGCCCGAGGAGCCCCATCCGCCCGCATGATCGAAGGGAACCCCTGCGGCGGCGGCGCGTTTGGACATGTACTTGATGAACTCGGTCGCGTGCTCGTCGCCCGTGATGCTCTGCGGAGGGCCGATGACCGGCGCGGTGGCTGGGTTGGTGACGAGGACAAACTGCCCGGGGGTGAGGATGACCGGAGGGTTGGTCGAACCCTCGATGGCGACCTTGGCGACCGGGGACGTGCCGTGGCCCTTGACGAAGTACAAATAATCACCCTCCGGGCAGGTCTCGGCGGCGAGGGTGCTGCTCTCCGAGCCGAGCCGGACCATTTTGACATAGATGATCGGGGCGATCCCGATCGCGGCGACGACGCCCTCTTCGACCACGAGCGACTCCTCGGAATGATGGATATGGGCCCGGGCCTGCGCGCCGCGGGAGCCGAGGAGCACCTTGTAATCCGAGAGCGGAGGGGCAGTGGGATTGTGCTCCGGGTATCGGAATCCATCGAAGCGGTAGAGTTGGGCGAGTTCGGTCGTTCCGCCGCTGAGCACGAGGTTGACGCCCGTGTACTCGATGGACTTTCCGGTCGCGACCGTGTCTCGCGTGACGGGGCCGGGGATGCAGGTGGTCGTCATGGGCATGATGGAACTCCGGGTGCGGCACGCGCTCAACATGAGCAACGGAAGCAACGTCAACACGATGAGGTTCCGCACGTGATTCTCCTTCGAGGGGGCACGATCTTACGCGGGCGTGCCGGAATGCTGGCGTCGCAGCGTCAGCAGCCAGCGAACGAAGACGGCCGCGACGAGCGCGGCGGCCAAGGGCGTGAAGGGCTCGAAGACGAGCCGAAACCGCGCGTAGGCCCACAAACTACCACCGAGCAGCACGATCGTCAACGCGAGGACGAAGGCCGATGTTTGGAGAATGATCGGCATGCGATGAAGCGCCAGGGCGAGCGTCGCTCCGAAGACGGCGGCGAGCAGCACGAGCAGGATCGCGGTGGTGTGATCGACGTACTCCAGCGCCGCTCGGGCGTGCAACGTGCCGAGAGCCGCGAGTTGCAAAAAGACCCCCGGCTGGGGTTCGCCGTTGATCGTGAAGGTGTCCTCGGGATCGGCGAGGTGCGCGACCAGCACGGCCTTTCCCTCGACGCGTTGGCGGAGTTCCTGGTCGGACATGGACAGCGCCTGCTCGTAGGGAATGACGACCGACTCGGCCCGCGCTTTCGTCAGGGGATCGAGCAACACACCGAAGTATCGAGCGCCCGGCGCTTCGTGGTCCAGTTCACCCGAGACGGGACGCTGCTCGAGCACGGGGATGGACTCGGGCGGTCGGGCATAGGAATCCACGTTGGAAAACATGCGGTGCGGCTTGAGCCAGCGAACCTCGAGTTCCTCCGAAGACTTGAGAACGTACTGCGGCGTTGCGCTCGGCTCGCGGAGGTGGGCGAAGACCTGCATCCCCCACGACGGCTTCGGGGGCAGGCCTTCGGGAACGTAGAGGGCCGTCAGCATGCAGGCGCCCTGGGCGACGGGCTGGGCGGCGACGTCGCCCCAGCGAACGTGGGGGAGGATGTTGGGCGAGACGAAGGGCGCACCATCGGGCCCGGCGATGCCCCGGGCACCGACGAGGACAGGGACGCCCGACTTCGCAAGGGCCGTCGCACCCTCCACAAAGGCGGCGTCATACACGGTCGGGACACGGAAGAACATGTCGAACGCGACGATCGAGGGCGAGGCCGCGGCCAACCGCGTCATCAGTTGGCCGTGAAGCAAGCGCCACGCGGGCTTCTGACTTGGGTCAAAGTTCTCAACGCCCAGTCTCTGGGCCAGCGCCGAACCGTTGCCCGTGGACTCGGTGCGCCCGATGATCACGAACGGATCGAGCGACACGGCGCTCGTGCTCGGCGCAAGTCGGGTGAACACGCCCGAGTACCATCGATTCAGGGGTTGCAGCAGTGTCAGCGAGAGCGGCAGCGCGACCAGAACGGCAAGCAGGGCGGCTCCCATCGTGTACATCGCGATCGTGGACCACGGGCGGCGCTCGACCGAGCGACGGGCGGCACGGGCGATCGCCTCCGCACGGGTCTCGGGTATGGCGTGGATCGCCTCGTCGCGGAGGAAGCGACGAAGATCGTCACCCATGTCCTTCGCCGTCGCGTAGCGCTCTCCACGCTCTTTCCGTAGCGCCTTGAGCATGATCGTCTCGACCTCTCGTGGGAGATCGGGGTTGTTCTTGCGCGGCGGCTCGGGGGGCGTTTCGCGGATGACGTGGATGGCGGTCGGAATGTCGGCACGTGAGACGTCGTAGGGCATGAAGCCCACGACGAGTTCGTAGAGGAGCAGGCCCAACGCGTAGACGTCGGTTCGACGGTCGATGGCGTGGGGATCGTTGGGGTCGGCGAGGCACTGCTCGGGCGCCATGTATTCGAGCGTGCCGACCATCTGGCCTTCGAGGGTGACGCCCGGTCGGCGTTCGCCGGCGAGCCTCTCGGCGCGGGCGACGCCGAAGTCGATGACCTTGGGCTGCCCGGAATCGGAAACGACGACGTTGGCGGGCTTGATGTCGCGGTGGATGACGCCGCGCTCGTGGGCGTGGTGGAGCGCGTCGCAGACTTGGGCCACAAGTTCGAGGCGATCGCGGAGGGGGAGGTTACGCTTTCGGGCGAAGCGGGTGATGGCCTCGGCCCCCTGCACGTACTCCATCGCGATGTAGGCGATGGGGCCACCGATGTCCTGGGTTTGCGTGCCGGCCTCGAAGACCTTGGCGATCGCGGGATGATCCAGGTCGGCGAGGTGCTGAGATTCCTGCTGGAAGCGGGCGCGAGCCGACTCGCCCGCGAAGGCCTGGCGGATGAGTTTGAGCGCGACGCGGCGTTTGGGCTGGGCCTGCTCGGCCTCGTAGACCGCGCCCATGCCGCCCTGCCCGATGAGCCTCACAATGGTGTACCGTCCGATGCGGATGGGGACGGGCGAGGCGTCGTGGGTGTACTCCACGCCGCCTTGCGTCGGAACCGTCCAGGGCGACGAGGAATCGTCGGGCGAGCCGGAGGGCGCGTTGGGAGGTGCGGCGGGCATCACGGCAGTTTACGAGCGAGAGCCACGGAACGCACTCACGCGCCCGGGCGTATTTTCGGGAGCGCGGAGGGGTGCGGTCGAGGTTTACGCCGAACGAATCGCGTGAATCCAAGCCTCCTGCCCCTGCGAGCGGGGTTCGCGCGAGTGGCAAGCCGCACCGTGCTCGAAGGCGATGCGAGGTTCACGCGCAGGGTCGTCACCTCCGCAGCCTCGGCGAACAAATCGACCGCGGCCACCTCGCGTCCGTCGGCCGTCACGAGCAGCGTGCCGCTCCACGGATGCTGGAGCACTTCGAGTTCGATCGCCGAGGCCGGGGCGGGGAGTTTGTACTCGATAAAGGCGCCGGGACCGTTGAGCAGGCGCACACCCTTCTCGCGTTCCTGCGTACCACCTTGCGCGACGACCTCGGGACCCCGCGCCCGACCCGCGATCATGTAGCACAGCAGCGTGATCTCTCGCGCGTCGTACGCCTTCAGAACATCGACGGTCCAGATCGACCGGTGCGTCTCGTGCACGTTGCCATGCGTGTCGTGCTGGTCGAAGATGTGGTGCCCCTCGGCATCCACCTCGGGCGGGAAACTGAGGATGACCGCGCGGGATGCGAGATTCACGAGTTGATCGAGCAGACGCAGGCCGGGGGCTTTGTCGAGGTGCTCGATGACCTCCATGGCGATGATGAGGTCATACCCATACCCCCCCCGAACTTCTGAACGATCTGGGTCGCGTCGCCCCAGTGAATCTGGTCGTGGATGTAGTCATGCGCCGGCGTGCGGTACTTCTCAAAGACCTCAATCCCCTCGATCCGCGTCTTCCAGTCGGGCTTGAAGTACGCGACGTTGTGGTAGTAGTCGAGCAACTCGCGTGTGAGCATGCCCCACTTGCCGCCGCCGACGCCGACATCGAGGACGCGACGAATCGGACGCTCGGCGTGAAGATCCGCCACGCGCTGGAGGATGGGGGACACGTAGTGCCAAGCGGAGGTGGGCATGACCAACCATAAGGCGGCACGGGTTGACTGCCGCACGCTTGGCCTTACGCCTCATCACTCACCGCATCATTGCGAAGCGTGAGGATCTCCCGCAACTGAGATGTGTCGAGTTCGGTCAGCCACTGCTCGCCGCTGCCGATGATGTTTTCGGCGAGGGCGGTCTTGCTCTCGATCATCTGGTCGATGCGTTCTTCGAGCGTGCCGCGCACCACGAACTTGTGGACCTGGACGGTGCGGGTCTGCCCGATGCGATAGGCTCGGTCGGTGGCCTGATTCTCGACGGCCGGGTTCCACCAGCGGTCGAAGTGGAAGACATGGGTGGCGGCGGTGAGGTTGAGCCCGACCCCGCCGGCCTTGAGGCTGAGGATGAGGATGGGCGCGGTACCTTCTTTCTGGAAGGTCTCGATGATGCTTTGGCGTTGGGCCTGGGTGGTCCCGCCGTGGAGGAAGAGGACGTCGCGTCCGAGGTGGTGGCGCAGCATGCCCTGGAGCATGTGCCCCATCTGGCGGAACTGGGTGAAGACGAGGGCCTTGTCCCCCTCGGCGAGCACCTCGTCGAGCATCTCGATGAGGCGGATGCACTTGCCCGAGCGAGACGGGTGCACCACGACGGCGCCCTTGGGCATGTCGTCGTCGGGCGCATCCTCCACGTCCTTGTCGTGGTCCTTGAGGAGTTGGGCGGGATGGTTGCAGATCTGCTTGAGTTTGATGAGCGCGGAGAGCACGAGGCCGCGGCGCTGGATGCCCTCGGCCTCTTCGACTTCGGCGAGCATGCGCCGCACGCAGGATTCGTAGAGCGAGGCCTGCTCGCTGGTGAGGTGGCAGAACTCGCGGCTCTCGACCTTCTCAGGCAGGTCGGCAACGACGGTGGGATCGGTCTTGAGGCGGCGGAGGACGAACGGACGAATCAGCCCGCGGAGTTGCTCGCTGCGGGCCTTGTCGTGGTAGCGTTCGATCGCGACGCCGAAGCGCTGGCGGAAGCCCCCGGCCGTGCCGAGATAGGTCGGGTTCAAGAAGTCCATGATGGACCAGAGTTCGGCGAGGCGATTTTCGACGGGCGTGCCGGTGAGGGCGACGCGGCGTGCGCCCTTGAAGGAGCGGACGGCCTGGGTCTGCTTGGCGGCGGGGTTCTTGATGTATTGGGCTTCGTCCAGCACGATGCGCCACCAGTTGACCTGGTTGAGCGTGTCGCGATCACGATGGGCGAGGGCGTAGGTGGTGATGACGAGGTCGGCGTTGGAGGCCGCGTCGATGAGCGTCTGGCCCAGCATGCGATCGGTGCCGTGATGAACCACAACTTTGAGGTTCGGGCAGAAGCGTCGGGTCTCGTGGATCCAGTTCCCAACGACGGACATGGGAACGAGGAGGAGCGTGGGCCCGGGTGAGGGCACGGGTTGGCCGGCCTGCTCGCGCTCGTGGGCCATGAGCGCGAGGAGTTGGATGGTTTTGCCCAGCCCCATGTCGTCGGCGAGGCAGAGGCCAAAGCCCAGGCGCTCCATGAATGACATCCACGAGACACCGCGGGTCTGGTACGGGCGGAGCGTGCCGAGGAACGACTTGGGCGGATCGATGGCGGCGAGGGACTGGGCGTTGGCCTCGGACGCGAGGAACGCCTGAAGCCAGCCGGAGGCTTCGAGCCCGATGACCGGGATGCCGGTTTCCTTGAGGTCGCTGGCATACGCCATGCGGAGGGCGTCGCCGACGGACATCTCGCCGCCCGGATTCTCACGGATGAACTTGATCGCGCTTTGAACGTCCTCGGGACGGATCTCGACCCAGCGCCCGTTCACGCGCACGAGGGGCGTGCGCTTCGCGGCAAGTTGCTCGAACTCGTGCAGGGTAAGGGACGTGTCACCGACGGCGATCTCCCAGCGATATTTGACGAGGGCGCCCAGACCCAGTTGGGTGCCCGCGGCGCTGGAGGTCGCGGTGCGTCCTTGCGCGTCGGCGGCGTCGGCCTCGCCCGAATCCACGCGCAGGCGAGCGCCCAGGCGAGCCATGGGCGAGTCCCACCATTCGGGCACCTGCACGGCGAAGCCCTGCTCCATCAGGATGGGGCGGACCTCGCGGAGAAACTCATACGCCTGCTTGGTGGTCAGGCTGAGTTGGGAGGGCTGCGAGTCTTCCAGGGCTTCTTCAAGACGGCGATAGAGGCGAGAGGCACGCCCGAGTTCCTTCAGGATGATCTCTTGCGGGCCTTCGACGCGCTTGCCCTGCACGGTGAGGGCGTCACCCGCGAGAAGCCACAAATCCGCGGCTTCGAGGACGAGGCTCGGGCGGTCCACACTCTGGAGATGGAAGGTCACGTTCCACTCCAGTTCGCTCTCATCGGGCTTCGCGCCGGAGGGCCACGTGGCCTCGGCGGGCTCATTGAGCCGCAGGAGGAGCCGCCAGGAGGAGCCCGCGCCTCGATCTTCCAGCAGCCCGATCCACCCGCGCACGCGACGCGGGATCTCTTGCCGTGCCGAGGGGGCGGCTTTGATCTCGGTGGACTTCCCAAGGAGCCCGCGGAGCCACGCGACGTGCGGGTCGGCGCTCGGATCGCGATCCTCCACGGACTCAAAGAAGTTCTCCGCCTGGAGCGCCTGGCGGCAGACGCAGTCGGTCAGCGAATCGAGAAAATCCTCCACAATCGGCCACGGTTCGTGGTTGAAACGATCCACGGCACACCGGGCGGAAGGGGGCATCGCGGCGACCAGTTTGGACACACGCTGGGCGTTGCTCTCGTCGCTTACCCAGGGCATCCAGGCCCCGTCCACGTCCCCCGTGGCGCGCTGGCGCAGCGCGGGCACGAATCGCTGCTGGGCAAGCAGGTATCGAACAAGGCGTGCCGCCTCGGCGAAGAACTCGACCGAATCGGCGAGCACCACGTCCGAGGCCCGCAGCGCGTCATCGTCGGCGAGCGCCGTGAGCACCTCGACCACGCGGTCGATCGGGACGGTCCGCGTCGGAACCGTGAACCCGACGGCCTTGGCCGCTCCCGCGTGCAGGTCCAGCGTCTGTCCCACCGCGAGGGCGAGACGAAGGCTGGGCAAGGGCACGTCGTCCACCGCGGGGATACGCACGACGCGACTGGAAGGGGGCAAGTCCCTCACCGCCAGCGAGGCGATCAGCGACGACGCGTCCACCGCGAAGGGATGGGCTTCGGGCGAATCTCGGCCTGCGGACGGATCGACCGGGCGGCGTGAGGCCGAGCGGGCCAGCCAAGCCTCGGCGCTCTCGGCCCACAGGTGCAGGGCCGCGTCGGACCAGAGGGCGTGAAGAACCGTCGTCAACTCAAGGATCCTTCCGAAGTCGGCGTGGACGACTCTCGCGTCCCGTCGCCGGCCGTCCATTGCCGCGGCGCTCGCCCGCGGACCAACCATGAATGAGGGCGCAGGGACTCGAACCCTGGACCTACGGCTTAAAAGGCCGCTGCTCTACCAACTGAGCTACGCCCTCCGCGCCGAGCGCGTCCGCAAGACGCCCCGGTCGAAAGCGGCGATTTTATGCGTCCCAAGTGGTTCGGGACAGAAGTCCGCGCGGTTTCTCTTGGAAAGCACCCAATGAAAAGGGCCGGAGCATGCTCCGGCCCTGAGAACGACGAACGGGGTGACTCAGCCGCCGATGCCCGAATCCGGGAGGATGGGCGTGAAGATGCCCAGCGGCGTCCCGAGGGTACCGAAGGCGCCGAACGAGCCGAGCGCGTCGGGCGTGAACTGATCGAAGTGATCCATATAGGCCACGACCGGGCTGGCGCCCTTGACCGTGGTGGTGTAGAAGGAGTCGGTCAGTCGCCGCGAGAGCGAGACGAAGTCGCGATTGAGGTCAAACTCGGCCACGCGACGCGCCGGAACGACGCGGCGGAAGGTCTCGGAGCCCGGGACGCCATCATAAGAGAGGGTGATCTCGATGGTGGTGTCGGTGGTCGAGGGGTTGTAGACCCGGAGGAGATCGAGGACACCCGGGTGACCGCCGTTGTCGGCGGGTCGGAAGCCCTCGGCGAAGTTCCAGAGCGTGAACGCCTGCGATGCGAAGTTCCCGCCCACCAGATCCCCATAGGCGAACGTGTTGACGTTGACGGCGACGGGCTGGGTCGAGGAATACGCGATGCCGTACGCCTGATTGGCCGGGAAGTTTGGAATCGTCGAAACGTCGAGGCGTCCATAACTTCCCGCGGGGACGGTGATCGCCTGGCGCACCGAACTGCCGTTGGCGAACACGAACGAGAAGGTGACCGTCGCGGGGGCGGTGTTGGCGTTGAGGACGGCGATCTGCTCGGCCTGCCCGTTGATGCCGTACTGACCTTCGGGCGTCGCCCCGGCGGTGGTCCCGAGCCCGTCGTTGGCGACGGCGCCCTCGGCCACGTTCGCGTTGCGGTCGTAGTGCGACAGCGAGGCGACGATGTCGGTGGTCGAGGACATCGCCACGCCGAAGACACCGGGGAGAAGGAGATTCCCGATCGGGATGAAGGTTCCGGTGGCGAGGGTGGTGCCCGCGGAGAGCGTCGTCCCGGCGGGGATGACCTGATTCCCCGGGGCCGTGATCGCGACCTGAACGACATAGTCCGCCGTCAGCGTGTACGCGCCACGGAGGGTGTAGTCGGCGGTCAAGGTCGCGTCATTGACGGCAAAGCCCCCGCGGCGAAGGCCCGCGACGTTCACGTCGACCTGCATGGGGCCGGCGCTGTTGTTGGGATAGAAGAGCGAGGTGACCTTGCCCGTGGCCGTCTGGGCATTGAAGAACACAAGGTAATCGGCGACGCCCGGCTGCTTGACGACCTCGCCGAAACTCCATTGGCGGCCAACGCGAGAGGTGAAGGCCTCGCCCAACGCCTTGCGACCTGGGGTCTGCGAGAGGTCATAGTGGCTGAAGGTGGCGCCGACCGGACGATCCGACCGGATCTCGAGTGCGAAGGGGGCGTTCGCACGTCCGGCGAGCGGCAGAATGTCGGGCGTCTTGACCGTGATGCCGCTGCGGCTGTTGGCGGGGATGCTCAGTTCCTGGACAAGTTGGTCGCGATCGCCCAACTCGTAGCGGGCGATCACGAAGACGCGCGCGGGCTGATCGTTCGGGTTGCTGATCGGGACGAAGGTGTAGATGTTGTCGCCGAAGAAGCCTTCGGGGTAGTACACGCGGTAGGGCAGTTGGGGCACGCTCGCGGCAGGGCCGGAACCGGTCTGGAGCGTCTCGAGCGCGGGGGCGTTGCTGGAAATCACCGTGGATGATCCGCTGCCCGAGACCGTCGCGGTCAAGTGTCCCGTACCGGTCCCGTTATTGACGGCAGTCTGCAAGGCCTGGGTCGCGGACGTGGAGGTGCCGACGTAGACGAAGTAGCGCAGACGCGTGGTGGCGTTGGGCGCGATGGTGCCGACGTTGTACGCGAGGGCGATCTGCCCGTTGGAGTTGGCGCCGTCGGGGTCGATCGAGCCGGCATCGAGGATCTGCGACGGATCGCGCAACGTCGTGGTGGAGCCGACGACGGACGCGATCACGCGGTTGTCGCCCGCAGGAGCGCCGAGGGCGATCGTGAGACCTTGCGGGAACGTGAGGTTGGTGTACGTGGCGCGGACGAAGGAACCGTTGACGTCGTTGGACGTGTTCACGGTGCTCTCACCGGGGAAGCCGAGTCCCGGGTTGGGGTTGAAGCCTTCCATCCACGACACACCGGTGAGGGTGGAGGTGCCGATGTTGGTGAGGAAGACGTCGATCGCGATAAAGTTATCGCCGACCCCGAAGGAGAACTCGCGCTGGATGCGGAGGTTCTTGTAGGTTCCCTTGGCGGTGATCGTGCGATTGAAGGTATCGCTGCGGGAGGTGAGGGCGAAGGAGACGTCGTTGGTGGCGCCAAGGCCCGTGTTGAGGAAGGTGTCGCCGGAAGCGGCGGCGCCGAAGAAGGTCTGGGGTGGGTTGGTGCCCGAACCAAGGAGGAACTCGCGACCGTTGAGGGAGATGCCCACGTTGGTGCCGCTGGAGTTCGGCGTGCCGAAGGAGGCGAAGGGATTGATCCCGACGGACATGGAGGTGCCGGCGAGGATGGTGCCCGGATCGCTGACGCCGGGCGTGACGTTGACCTGGAGGCGGTAGGATCCGGTGGTCGCGGAGGCGACGCCGCTGCCGGCCTGGGTGGCGTTGTACGCGAAGTTGGCGGATTCGGAGACGCCGAGGTAATAGGTGCCCGCGGTGGGGATGATGAACCCGTCGATGCGGCTCTCGTTGGTGCCGAGGAGATTGGAGACGAGCAACTCGCGTCCGGTGGCATCGAAGAGACGGAGGGCGGAGTTGAGGGTCGTGGTCTGGTCGACGATGGCCTGGAGGCTGGAGCCGGCATCCGCGGTGAAGCGGAAGAGGTCGCGATCTCGCCCGCCGAACCCGCCGTCGCCGATGAAGGCTTCGCGGGTCGCGCTCCCGCTGCCGGTGATCGTGTTGAGGACCTTGGCGGTGGCGAAGGTGTCGTTGGCTTCGAGCGGGCCGAAGATGTTGTTGCGGAAGGTGAAATCGAGGTTCCAACTGATCAGGGTGCCGCTGTTGAGAGCGGAGGCGTCGACGATGCGGAGGGTCCAGAGGCCGTTGCCGTTGAGCCCATCGAAGGCGCCCAGCCCGCCGAAGCCCGGATTGACCTCGGGAAGGTACGAACCGGTGAAGGGCGCGGAACCAAGCGCGATCGCGACGGAGGCTTCGTCGTCGAAGACGGTGTTGACGTAGCCGGGCGTGGGCGAGCCGCCGCCGTCGCTGCCGCGACGATTGGCGAGGATGATCTCGACGCCGTTGGGGCCGATGAGGCTGATCTGGAGATCGCCCGGGAAGGTATGGGTGAGGTTGATGCGCACGTTGACATCGAGGATCTCTCGGCTATCCGAGACGGAGATCGAGGAGGTCGTGGTGCCTTGCGTCTGCCCCGGAGCAACGGGGATGCGGCGGGGCAGTCCCGTGTCGGTCGCGGAATCGACGGTGACGACCTCGTCGGACGAGAGCGTGACGGTCACGCTGAGGTCGTAGACGCCCAGGGACTGGGCGGTGCCGCTCCCGCCGACGACGGGGTTGTAGTTGCTGTTTCCGAACCCCGAGACGCCGAGGTAGTACGTGCCGGGCGTGTTGACGAAGAAGTCCACGCCCGCGTCGAAACCCGCGAACTGATCGTTCGAGACGAGTTCCTGGCCCAGTGCATTGAAGAGACGGAGGTACGAGTCGAGCGACGAACCGCCCGGACGGCGTCGGGCGATGACCTCGGCCGAGATCTGGCCCGGCGCGGTGAGGTTGAGGCGATAGAGGTCGACGTCGAGCGCGCCGAAGGTCCCGTTCCCCAGCGTTTGCCCGCTGATGCGGACCCCCCCGCTGACCGACGCGTTGATGGGCGTGGCGACGGCGAGGGTGTCGTTCGGCTCGTTCTCGCCCGTGGTGCCGACGACTCGGAAGTCATAGACCCCGGGCGTGCCGGCAAGATCGTTGCCGTTGAGGAAGTTGCCGTTGGTGTCGCGGAAGGCGCTGGGCTGGAGGGTGATTCGATACGAGTCGATGGGGAGTCTCGACTGGGCGAAGCCCCCGAGGGAGAGGGTGAGGACGACGCGTCGCGGGTTGGTGGCGTCGCGCGTGACGCCCGAGACGGGCACGTTGACGTCCGTCCCGCCGAAGACCCCGTCCACGCCGGCACCGACGATCGAAACGCCCATCGTGGAGAGTTGGGAGGCGTCGATGTCCTTATTGAAGGTGAGCGCGATCTCGCTGACGGCGGTCGTCGTCCCGGGCTGGAGTTGCCCGAAGATGGGTCCGGGCTCGAGCCCGCGCACAACGGGGCCCGACGTGCCGATGATCTGCAGGGCCCGTTCGATATTGAGGCGACCGCCCGAGCGGACCTTGCCGACGAGCGAGGGCAGCGGATCGACGCTGTTGACGAGGGCCTCGCGGATCTCGACGGCGGACGCGTTGGGCTTGAGCGTCTTCAGGAGCGCGACCGCGCCCGCGACCATGGGTGAAGCGAAGGACGTGCCGCTCGCGATGGTGTACCCGCCGCCCGCGCGAGCCATGAGCAGGTTGACGCCCGGGGCCGCCAGTTCGACCGTCTCGGCGCCGTAGTTGCTGAACCCGGCGAGGGTGTCGGTGTTGGTCGTCGCGGCGACGGAGATGACCCCCGGGATGCTGAAGGAGGCCGGGAACGCACGGACGGGCTGATCGTTGTCGAGCCCGTCGTTCCCGGCGGCGGCGACGAACGTGCCGCCCGAGTTGATGAATCGCTCGATCGCGACACGCTCGGCGTCGAAGACGTTGTTCGGATCGCCGAAGAAGTCGGGTGCGAGGGCGCGGTAACTGTTGTTGCTCGCGACGATGTTGATCCCGCGCTGACGCATCATCGTGGCGTAGTCGTGCGCGCCGATGATCGCGGCGGTGGAGAGCCCGCCGAACTGGTTGGCGATCTTGAGCCCCATGAGCGACACGCCCCAGGCGACGCCCGTGATGCCGACGCCGTCGTTGCCCGCGGCGCCAATGACGCTGGCGACGAGCGTGCCGTGCCCGCCCACGTCGGGGCTGTCCTGCGGGCTGCCGTCGGACTCGCCGAAGTCATACCCGTTGATGTCATCGACGAACCCGTTGCCGTCGTTGTCCAGGCCGTCGCCCGGGATCTCGCCCGGGTTGCGCCAGAGGTTCGGGATGAGGTCCGGGTGCGTGAGGTCGATGCCCGTGTCGATAACCGCGACGACCACGTCGCGCGATCCGGTGGTGATGTTCCACGCGCCCTCGGCGTGCACGTCGGCGCCGGCCAGCCCCAAGCCCGACCCCGGCACGAACTGCCCCGTGTTCCGCAGGCTCCACTGCTCACCGAATCGCGCGTCGTTCGGGATCGCCGTGGACTGGAACAACCGATCGGGCTCAAAGCCCAGGAGCGAGGGCATCTCGCCCCGCAGTCGAGACGCCGAATCCAGCGTCACCGCGTCACGGGTCTGGATCTGCGCCCAGCCGCCGCGCCCCAGGCTCGTCACGCTGTCGGCCCGAATCCCCAGCCTCGTGGCCGCCTCGCGGGCGAGCAACTCGGCCCGCTCATTTCCCATGTAGTCGTTGAACGTCAGGATGTACGAGCCTGCCTGGGCCGCGACGCGCTGATTGCCCCACTCGACCCATGCTCCGCCCACGCCCAAGTCGGCGTTGAGCATCGCTCGCTCTTCCAGACGCTCCAAGGCGTCGGAGCGAAGGGCACGGGCGGGCTTGGTGCCCTGGACGCCCGGCACCTTGGATCGCGACGTGGTGTTCGATCCAAGGCCTTGGGCAGAGCGGGAAGTCGTCATCGTCGATACTCCAAACCTCGCCGCTTTCGCGGCGAGTTACGCCGTCATTCCTCGTTCGTCGGCTACGTGCAGCGCCCAAGCCTCGCGGCTCGCGGCGCTCTCGCGAGGGTCCGCGGGCGGCCTTGCCCACCGACCCCGTCGCATCCGGGCGGCATCATCTCCGAAAGTCGCACTCAGCACAAGTCCACGCGATGGTCAACCCAACCCGTTCGCCTTGCGTGAGGGCGCTTCTCCCGAAGCGACCCCGCTCCCCAAAGACTAGCCCCCTTCGCGCACTTTGGGCGCGTCTAGGCCAAACTTTGGTCCGAGACTTTTCGCGTCCGGTCGCCGATCGGTTCGCTCGGAAGTAAAGACAGCAGCAACTCGGCGTGCTTTCGGCTCGCCCCTTGGTGGGCCAGAATCACTCGCCGCCCACGCTCCGCCAACTCCCTGGCCTTGTCTGGCTCGGCCACGAATGTCGCGAGGTCGAATCCAAGGTTTTCCCTTGTTGTGATTCCGACACCTTTTCCAGCCTCCAACGCCCGCACGGACATCTCGAAGTCGCCAAACCTAGGTCCAATCAGCGTTGCCTTACCCAACGCAATGGGCTCGATCGGGTCGGACCCGTACAAAGACCCAAATGAGCGCCCCATCACCACCACACTCGCGAGTTGATACGCCTTCGACAAGTCCCCGATCGTGTCCACCAGGAACCGTCCTCCCGCGCCGGACCCCTCAATACATAGATGGGCACGCGCCGCCCCAGCGCCCGCCTCCGCCCCTTCCCTCACCTTCGAGAGTCGCACGCACCCGGGCATCGCCGCCGCGGCTTCGTCGAAGTGCTCGGGCTTGCGGGGGGCGCAGAGCAACTGCACGCCCGGCGGCGTCGCCGCGTGCAGGAGCGCCTCTTCATCCTCCGCCGTGCTCCCGGCGACAATCAGCGGCCTGGACCGATCGATCCCCAACTCCTCCGCCAGTTGGATCGCCTCGGCGCTCGGCTCGAGGTGGTCCTTCAACTTCACCGCGTCCCATTTCATCGTCCCCGTGATCGTGAGGCGGTCCTTGGGTACGCCCATCACCTCGAAGCGGTGCGCGTAGTCCGCGTCCTGCACCGCCGCGAACGTGAGCCTCTTGAACGTCGGCCCGATCGCCGCCTTGATCTTGCGATACCCCCGGAAGGACCTCGCGCTCAATCGCCCATTGACGACGCCGATCGGCACGCCCCGCTCCACGCACGCCGCCACAAAGTTGGGCCAGACTTCCAGTTCAACGAGCGCGACGACATCCGGCCGCACCGCATCGAGGAACCGCTCGACGGCCCACGAGAAATCCAGCGGGTAGCGCACGACGTGCACGCGATCCATTTTGCCGTACAACTCCTTCGCCCGCCGGAGGCCCGTGTCGGTCGTCACGCTCACCACAACGTCGGCCTCACACGAGAGCAGGGGCACCAACTCGCGGCACGCCGCGACCTCCCCCACCGACACGGCATGCAACAGCACCCGCCCGCGCGTCCCCGCCGCGGGCGCGGGCAAACGGTGGATCTTCCCAAACCGCTCGGGCCACCCTTCGCGCTTCTTGAACCCCCACGCGGGGGCCGTGACGGCGGCGAGCGGGATGTAGAGAAGATCGAGGGGGTTCATACGCGAAAAGGGACGAGTGAGCGAGCGAAGAAGCGACGGAGGAACCAAGGTGAGGCAGGGCACGCGACGCCGCCCCGCCCCTTCTTCGCTTCCTCGCTTCCTCGCGCGCTCCCTTCCCGAATGGGCAAGCGGGGATTCGAACCCCGAACCTTCCGCGTGTAAGGCGGACGCTCTAGCCGGTTGAGCTACTCGCCCGAACGAAAAGAGGGTAGGAGAAGCGGGGGCACGACGGCACGCCGGGACCAAGGCACGCGGGCCCGCATACATGAAAGGCAGAGAATCACGCGAGGCACGCCCCCCAGAACGCCTCACCCCAGGAACGCCCCCGATGGCGCGCGGCGTTTGTCCACTGCACCAAAGAATCGTCCTGGCACCCTCACTCTCGGCCGTTGCACGAGCACCAGAGGATCGCTTCATGGCCGCAACGCTCGAAGCCTCGTTCGCAACCTCCGGCGAGCGGTGGGGTTGCACGTACCAACACACATATGAGTGATCACGCCGCAGGAGATGCCGAGCACGGCTACCCCCTATGGACAAGCCCAGACGCGGAGCACGCGTTGTCGGCGGAGCAACGCCGAGGATGGGGTGAGGTTGAAACGCGAAAGGCGACCGTGGGCTCGGCGTCACGCCCGATCGAAGAATCGACCGCGAATTATCGGGCAGGGCGGGCCAATCACCCCCGCATGTTTCCTCGATTTTGGCGTGGATCGCCGACTATGGCGAGGTTTCACGTTAGACTTTTGAGGCCCAACTCTCGGGGAAGCAAGAGGTTGGCCCGCAAGGAGAACATCCGATGATCCGTTCCACATGCACTCCGATTGTCCTGACGGCCGTGACGGGCACCCTCTTGGCATGGGCTGGTGCGCAGGCTGGCCCGCTCTCGCCGAGCGTGCTAGGCACATTGGCGGCGAGCAAGACGACCGAGGACGTTCGTGCGATCCAAGGGACGACCGATGCCGCGGCTCCTCCGGGTTGGACCGCGGGGCGCGAGGCGTCGCCGACCATCACCGATGGTATCGACCCCTGGAGCGTCGCGCCCGGGGGAGCGTCGGCTTCACCGGACTACGACACGCTCAAGCAACCGATGAACGGGGGGGAGTCGACGACGGCGACCAACCCCACCACGAGGCCGACGTTCTTCGACGGCGCAACCTGGGCCGCCGAGCAACCCGCTTCGTGGGTGGCGACGGCGCCCGCGTCATTCGAGGCACCCCCACTCTTCCCGGATGATGAGGCCACCTGGGCCGCCGAATGGGCCGGCCCGGGCGAACCACCGACGGACAATGGCCCAGCGATGCTCGGCGGGTGCGTCACGTGCGTCGCGGGCGACCTGATCGAGGGGGAACCTCTCTGCGCTACGGGCTACGTCGATGTCTTCAACGCCGGGTGCAACTCCACGCCCAACGTCTTCGGCACCATCGAATGCGGGCAGACCGTCTGCGGAACCTACGGCACCTTCCTGAGCAGCGGGGGCTCCAACTTCCGCGATACCGATTGGTACCGATTCACGCTCCCGGTCGACGCGAGCGTGACGTGGACCGCGACCGGCGATGCCGCAACTCGTGTCTTTATCCTGCAGGGAAGTTGCCCCGCCGTGACGCTGGGAACGGCCACCGCGGGCGCCTGCCTGCCCGCGAGCATCACGCTCAATCTCGCCGCGGGCACCTACTTTGCCTTCGTCGCGACCGAGGCCTTCACCGGGGTCACGTGCGGCGAGCAATACCGCGCGACGCTGACGGCGACGCCTTGCTGTGTGCCCGCCACACAGCCCAGCGACGTGATCGAGGGCGAAACCACCTGCTCGAATGGGTACATCGACGCCTTCAACGGCGGATGCAACTCGACGCCCAACGTCTTCGGCACCATCGAATGCGGGCAGACCGTCTCAGGGACGTACGGAACGTACCTGACATCCGGTGGCTCGAACGTCCGTGACACCGACTGGTACCAGTTCCGCTTGCCGGTGGCCGCGAACGTCACCTGGACCGCGACGGGGCAGGCGGCGACACGCGTCTTCATATTGCAAGGCTCGTGCCCCGCCACGTCGCTCGCCACGACCTCCGCCCCGGCATGCTCTCCTGCGAGCGTCACCGTGAGCAACCTGGCCGCTGGAACCTACTACGTCTTTGTCGCCACGGAAGCGTTCACCGGCGTGCCCTGCGGGTCTCGATATCGCGCCACCCTCACGATCACGCCTTGCTGCGTCGGTCCTACCCAGGCGACGGACCTGATCGAAGGCGAACCGCCCTGCACGAACGGGTACATCGACACCTTCAACGGCGGATGCAACTCCACCCCCAACGTCTTTGGCCGAATCGACTGTGGATTGACGGTGGCCGGAACCTACGGGACGTACTTGACCAGCGGCGGGGCCAACGTCCGCGACACCGATTGGTACCAGTTCACGATCACGCAGACGTCGAGCGTGACGTGGAGTGCCGTGGGAGAGGCGCGGACACGGCTCTTTATCCTTCAAGGCACATGCCCCGCGGTCTCGATCGCGACGACCGTGGCCGACGCCTGCCAGACCGCGACGATCACGATCCCGAACCTCGCGCCGGGGACGTACAACGCCTTCGTCGCCACCGACGCGTTCAGCGGCGTGGCCTGCGGGTCTCGATATCGCGCGACGCTGGAGACCACGCCCTGCTGCCCCGTCGGATGCCGACCGGGAGACCGCGCCGAGGGTGAGGTCGCCTGCTTCACGAACTACATCGATACGTTCAACGCTGGATGCAACTCCACCCCCAACATCTTCGGGAGCATCTCCTGCGGCGAGACCATCTGCGGCACCTATGGCACCTACCTCAACGGCACCTCGAACTTCCGCGACACCGACTGGTACCGATTCGTCTTGACCAGCACCCAGACCGTCTCGCTCATCGCGACCGGCGAGGCCCGCACGCGGCTCTTCCTGATGCGCGGCACGTGCCCGGCGTCGTCGCTGGGCACCATCGCCGGTGATCCGTGCGTCCCCGTCACGCTGACCGTCCCCAACCTTGCCGCCGGTACCTATTACGCCTTCGTCGGAACGGACGCCTTCACCGGCGTCCCCTGCGGCTCCCGCTATCGCGTCACCCTCTCCGGATCGGGCTGCCGGTGCCCCGCCGACGTGGATGACGGCTCCGGAACGGGCATGCCCGACGGCGGCGTCACCATCGACGATCTCTTGTACTACCTCTTCCTATTCCAACAAGGCTTGATCAGCGCCGACATCGACGACGGGTCTGGGACGGGCACGCCCGACGGGGGCGTCACGATCGACGATCTGCTCTACTTCCTGCTGCGGTTCGCGGGGGGATGCTAAGGGACAGAGCCCAGAGACGTTCACGCCCGAACTCGACGACCGCGGAACTCCACGCCACGATTGAACAAGGCCCCGGGGCTGACCCGGGGCCTTGTGTTGACGTTGTCTTTTCGTCATACCAAAGTCAGAAGGTCAACGCCGACGGCGGCGGGCCATCACACCAAAAGCGACTCCACAGAGGGCGAGCGGCCCAGCCGCGGGAACGTACCCCGGGCTGCCCACGTCACCACCGACCGAGGTCCGCGAGCCGTAGGCGTCACCCACGGTGGAGAAGAACCACCCAGCGACGTTGTTCGCGCCCCAGTTGGCAGGAGTGGTGATGCCGCTGCGATTCTGGGTGCGGATGGTGCCGGGGAAGTTCTGATCGCCGTAGGTGAGGCGATCAACGAGGGTGGTCCCGTTGAAGATGTTGATCTCGTCGTTTCGACCGAGGTTGGCGGTGTTGCCGCCGATGATCTTGACGGAGGGCGCCAAACCCCACGCGGCGCGGAAGTCGCTGGCGAGGACATCGGTGATGATGGCGGATTCACCCCCGGCAAGCACGCCGAAGGACGAGAGGTCCAAGACGCCCGGGAGTCGGCTGTCATCATCGAAACTCCAGCCGGTCATGCTGATGGGGCTGGAGCCGATGTTGGTGATCTCAACGAACTCGCCATTGACGCCCTGGTAGGACCACTCGGTGATCCGGACCTGCGCGATGGCGGACCCGGCGAGCGCCGCGAGGGCGCACGCCACAACTGTTGTCTTCATCATCATGTCTGCTCTCCTGGAGTTCGCCTTCCGACGAACAAAGTGGGCGGACAATACCGCATCGACGGATCGATGTCGCACGAGATTGTGTGAAGATTGCGAGAGGAATCGAAGTGTTAACCGGGCGCTAAATGATCGCGAAGAAGCACGAAACAGGCTGTCGCGGGTTGCCACGGGGCGGGGAGAGCGGCTTCACTATCGCCCCATGAATCGTGACCACGCACGCACCAACGTTGGCACCACGCGAGGTGGATTCACCCTCATCGAGTTGCTGATCGTCATCGCGGTGATCGCGGTGCTGGTGGGCATCCTCGTCCCCGGGCTGTGGGGCTCGCGCGATGCCGCCCGCCAGGTCCGCTGCGCGAGCAACCTCCGTCAGATGGGCGTGGCGGTGAACAACTACGCCCTCTCGAACAAGGGGTATTACACGAGCGGACGGTTCGACCACCGCTTGAACAGCGGCCCCGGACCGATCGACGAGGCGGGCTGGCTCGCGGACATGGTGAACGGGGAATACTGCGTGCCGGGCGGGCTTCTTTGTCCAACCAACCCGGCGCAACTGACGCAGTCGATGACGTCGGGGCGATTGAGCGACCGCCCGAGCCGGGCGATGACCCTCCCCGAGCAGCAGGAATCGCTGTATCGTCGTGGATTCAACACGAACTACACGATGTCGTGGTACATGGCGTACACGGGATTCAAGAACCCGCGCGGTCCCTACAACGACCCGCAGCGCAACCAGTGGTGCCTGGGTCCGCTGCGGGACTCGAGCATCACGGGCATCTCGACCAACTACGTGCCCATGTTCGCGGACGGGCGTGTGCAAGACAACTCGGCCGCGGGCGAGACGATCGAGATCATCGACGGACGCCCGCTCCGCTTCGTGAAGGACCTCACCGACGGCCCGGTGGGGCAAGTGGCCGACGGCACCTGGGCACGACAAAAATACTCGGACTTCGGCCCCGCGCACGGGCGGGCCCCCGCGGGCGTCGTGAACAACTCCGGCACCGGTGCAAACCGCAAGGACCACGACAAGCATTACGGGAACTTCCTCTTCGCCGACGCGCACGTCAGCGTCATCGCCGACCGCAATCGCGACGGTGAGTTCGGGTGGCTCAGCGGCGCGGCGCGGGCGCCGAACGCCGAGTACGACGACGACATCGAGGGCAAGGTCTTTGGTGGCGTGCTGAGCACCGGGCGCTTCTGGCGACCGAACGAATAAGACGTGTGCCCGTCGAAGGGTTCCTGGTTTCACGCGTCGTCAAGACGTGGAAGGAGAGATGGATGAGAATCGCATGTGGTTCGGCCGTGCTCGCCCTCGTCCTTATGCAGGCGGCGACGGCGCAGGTGGTGATCAACGAGGTGTACGCCAACCCCCCGGGGAGCGGCTCGATCGATGACCGTTGGGAGTACATCGAGTTGTACGGCCCTGCGGGCATGAACCTGACGGGCTATCTCGTCGCGTCGGTCTTCGGCGGGGGTGACCCCAACGGGAACGACATCCCGGGCCCCTTGCCCGCGGGATGGGATGGCGGCGACGAGGTGGCCGAGATCGACGAGGCATGGTCCCTCGACGGGCTCACCATCGGGAGCAACGGGCTCCTGGTGATCTTCAACAACAACGGAGCGACCGCCGGGCGTCCGAGTTTCGTTCCCTCGTTCTTCGCCCCTGGGACCGCCTTTGCCACCTTCGCGAACGCACACTGCCCCACGACCGACGTGGCCGGACGCATCAAGAACGACGGCTCGGCGACCTTCGTCCTCGTCCGCAAGCGACCCTTCCACGCCCTCAACGCCGCGGGCATCTCGTTGTACGACGGCGTCCCCGCGAACACCATCGTCTCCGGGCCTCTGACGTATCCATCCTCCATCCGCTACGCGTGGCGGAAGGATGTCAACCCGGACGTGGATTTCAACGGTCGCCTCGACTTCAACGGGATCGGCCTCTTGCTCGGGGGCGGTGCCGCGCCCGCCGAAGTCGGCGTCAACAGCGAGCGCCCGGCGACCCCTCCCGTCGGCGGGCCCGGTTTCCTCGAACCCTACCAGATGGTCGATGACGTCGCCTGGTCCAACGGCGGTGGCAAGGAGTACGTCCGTTCGAGCCAGCAAGAACTCTCCGACACCGCCGGTTTCAACCCCGACGCGGTGACACGGGTCGCGTACTACGGCACGAATCCCGCCCGCGGGCACGTCTTCCTCAACGGGCAAATGCGCCTCACGCGCATGGCCGATGAGGAGTTCATCTACGGCGATATCGTCGATTCGGCGCCGCTCATCAACTACAACCCTGCCGCGCGGGGCGGACCGACCGATCCGAACGGTCCTCGATACAACGCCCTCGGGCAGCCCGACGCCTCGGGCGAGTTCCTCCTCGACGACCTCAACCTCACCGGCTTCCAACTCACGCCCGGGACGTTCAACGATGTGGACTCTTCCGCGAGCGGCGGCATCGCCATCACCCAGTTCCGTTTCGTTCCGGGCGACTTCAACTTCGATGGCCTCGTCACCTGCGCCGATCGTGCCCTCCTCGAATCACGTCTCGCGGCCTCGCTCGACGACACGACCTCGCTCGTCGAGGATAACAACACACCCCTCAACACCGCCGACGATTTCGCTTACACGGGCTGGCGATGGCAAGGACGTGAGTTCAACGCCCTCCTGGCGATGGTTCGCCTGAGCCTGACGGACGGCACCACCGGCGAATGGAACAGCGGCACCACCATCACCGCCGCCGACGTGGCGGCCTTCAATGCCCTCTTCCCCAACACCTGCTGCATCGCCGACGTCGACGACGGTTCGGGCACCGGCTCTCCCGACGGCGGGGTCACGATCGACGACCTCCTCTACTACCTCGCGATCTTCGAGGCGGGCGATGTCGCCGCCGACGTGGACGACGGGTCTTCGACGGGCACGCCCGACGGTGGCGTCACGATCGACGACCTCCTCTACTACCTCCAGCGCTTCGAGGCGGGTTGCTGACCACCGAGTTGCGAG
This sequence comes from uncultured Phycisphaeraceae bacterium, assembly GCA_964543905.1. Lineage (GTDB taxonomy): Bacteria > Planctomycetota > Phycisphaerae > Phycisphaerales > UBA1924. The sequence goes on along the minus strand of CAZIZO010000003.1, from coordinate 381,629 downwards.
CGCGCACGAGCGGGGAGGCCACCGGCCTCCCCTTCTTTGTTGTCGTGCCGCCCACACACCACCGCCCGCGCAACGCAACGATCCCGGTCGGCACGCCTCAGTCCTTGATCAATCGCATCGCCACAAGGTCCTGCACGTCGAGGATGCCGACCGGTCTGCCCGAATCGTCCACCACGGGAATCTCGTCGGCCCGGTACTCGCGCACCACCCGCACGGCATCCCGCACCAGCGCCGACGAGGGGAGCGTGCGAGGATGTTTCGTCATCACGTCGGTGATCGGACGAGCAAGATCGCCCGGGTTGCGGAGCACCAGGCGTCGAAGATCGCCGTCGGTGAAGATGCCCGTGAGCGACCCCGTCTTCTCGTCCACGAGCAGCATCGCCCCCGGGCGGCGGCCCGCGGCGTTGGCCTCGCGCAGCGCCTCGGCCACGGACGTGGACTGGGAGATCAGCGGCAGGTTCTTCCCCGCCACAAACCTGAGGATGTCGGTCACGGGCCGCAGCAGTTCGCCCAACGACCCGCCCGGGTGACGCTTGGCAAAGTCCTCGCTCGTGAAGTTGCGCCGTCGGGCGGCGGACAGGGCGAGCGCGTCACCCAGCGCGAGCGTGGCCGTCGTCGAGGTCGTCGGCGCCACGAAGCCCTCACCGGCTTCTTCGATCACACCCAGGCGCAGCGCGACCGTCGCCAGTCGTTCCAGCGTGCTCTGGTCGTGTTCCTCCCCGGCGTGCGTTCCTCCCCCCGTGATCGAGATGATCGGCACGCCGTCCTGCCGCAGGATGGCGGCGAGGTTCACAACCTCGTCCGTCTCGCCGGAGAATGAAATTGCGATCACACTGTCCGTCGCGCGGAATCGGCCCAAGTCGCCGTGGGCCGCCTCCGATGGATGGACGCTGTGGGAGGGGATGCCCAGGGAGGCGAGCGTGGCGGAGGTCTTCGCCCCCACCAAGCCGGACTTGCCCAGGCCCGTCACGAGCACCGTGCCCCCCGAGTCGGCGCAGCGCACGATCAGGTCAACGGCGCTGGTGAAGTCGTCGCCCAGCGCGTCGGCAAGCCGAGCAAGCGCGGCGGACTCCTCTCGCAGCACCTCACGGGCGAAGGCGAGTTCGGCGGCAGAGGCGGCGGCGGGAGACTTCAAGGCCGTGTCGGGCGGGGGCATCCGGGAAGCATAAACTCCGTCGATCGTGAAATCACCCGAGGGATGGACGGTGCCGAACCGAACGTCCACCCCTCGATCTTCTGTCGGCCGCCCCACCGTCCTCAGGCCCCCATGCTCACCGACGACTACAGAGTGCAGATCGAAGCCTTCGAGGGACCGCTCGATCTTCTGCTCTTCCTCATTCGCAAGAACGAGGTCGATATCCACGACATCCCGGTCGCGAGCATCACCGAGCAGTACCTCGCGTTCCTGGAGCATCTCGAACGGATCGACATCGACGCCGCGGGGGAGTTCCTCGTGATGGCGGCGAGCCTGATGGAGATCAAGTCGCGGATGCTGAACCCCGAGGCGGCGACGGAGAGCGGCGAGCCGCAGGCCGCTCGATCTCCCGAGGAAGACCCGCGGGCCGAACTGGTCCGTCAACTCCTCGCGTACAAGAAGTTCCGCGACGCGGCGAATGCGCTGGAGCATCGGGCCGAAGAGTGGCATCGGCGAGCGCCCGCGGGACGCGCGGCGATCGACGAGGCCGAACTCTCACACGCGATTGAAGCGGCGGCGAGCGACCTGGACCTGGATGATCTGAACCTGATCGACCTGGCCGAGGCGTTCAAGCGCATCTGCGAGACGGTGAACTTCGACCGGCTGGGCGAGCACAAGGTCAAGTACGACGACACGCCCATCGAACTGCACGCGACGGACATCCTCGATCGCCTGCGACGATTCGAGACGGGGGAAGAGTTCATCTTGGACGCGGAGGCGAAGCGGCGGCCTCTGGAGTTGGTGGACCTGTTCCGAGGGCGTTCGCGGAGCGAGGTGGTGGGACTCTTCCTTGCGGTTTTGCAGTTGCTGCGTCGGCGTCAGATCGGATTCCAGATCGAGGGGGCAACGAAGGTGCGGCTCTTCCTCAGACCACCCGAGGAGCATCTTTTGAGCAACGACGAGTACGAAAAGCCCGCGAGCACCGACGGCGAACCGCCGCCGTGACGGATCGCCGATTCCGCGTGGGACCAGACCAAATCGCGAGCGCCGACCGGCCTTTCGCCACGCACAATCCCGCCCTCCCCCACTTGTCCCGCCGCGCACGCTCGATATCGTTGAGTGTCTGATTGGTGGCGCCGGGGGCTGGGCTGGTGGCCCGGCTGTCGAACGGATCATCTCGCGCAGTCGGTGGAACGCTGACGCGAGATGAGCAAACGCCACGCGGCTGATCCGCATCACCGGGTTGACCTTCGCGATGGCCACGATCTCAACTTCCCGTTCGTCGTTTCTCCATGGACAGTGGACCGCCGCCGAATCCGCGCAGTTGTACGGCGTGGCGGACTGGGGCAAGGGGTACGTGGGCGTCAACGCCGAGGGGCACGTCACGGTGATGCCGACCAAGGACCCCGGCAAGCAGATCGACCTTTTCGAGGTCGTGGACGGGCTTCGCGAGCGCGGCATCCACACGCCCGTCCTCCTTCGCTTCAACGACATCATCGAGCACCGCCTGCGCGAGATCCGCAAGGCCTTCGACGACACCATCGCCGACCAGGGGTATACGGGGACCTACTCATGCGTGTACCCGATCAAGGTCAACCAGCAGCGACACGTCTGCGAGCAGATCGCCTCGCTCGCGGTCGAGTTGAACTTTGGCCTCGAGGCGGGGAGCAAGCCCGAGTTGCTCGCGGTGCTGGGCCTCTCGGCGACGGCGGGCGGGCCGGGCGTCAACGGGATGCCCATCATCTGCAACGGATTCAAGGACGACGAGTTCATCGAGACCGTCATCCTCGCCACCAAACTCGGGCGCAACATCATCCCCGTCGTCGAGAAGTTCAGCGAGTTGGAGTTGATCGTCAAGCACGCCAAGGCGTACAGCGTGCGCCCGAAGATCGGCGTGCGCGTGAAACTCTCCAGCCGCGGCGCCGGGCGATGGGAAGGCTCGGCGGGCGTGCGGAGCAAGTTCGGGCTGTTTGTCTCCGAAGTCATCCAGGCCGTCGAGTATCTCAAGAAGCACGAGATGCTGGACTGCCTCAACCTCGTCCACTGCCATGTGGGCTCGCAGTTGTACGACATCCGCGTGCTGAAGAACGCGATCAACGAGTTGGCGCACATCTATGCCGAGTTGCACAAGATGGGCGCGGGCGTGTCGATGATCGACGTCGGTGGCGGGATGGGAGTCGATTATGACGGCTCGCAGAGCGCGTGGTCGAGTTCCATCAACTACACGCCGCAGGAGTACGCCGCCGACGTGGTGTACCGCATCAAGAGTGTGTGCGACGCGGCGGGGGTGCCGCACCCGATGATCTTGTCCGAGTCCGGCCGCGCGATGGTGGCGTATTCCAGCGTCTTGATCCTCGACGTCCTGGGCACGAGCCGATTCGAGGCCAATCCCGACATGGACGCGATCCAGAAGGCGATGGATGCCGAGTGCGCGTTGGGCGCCGACGGGAAGCCGAAGGGCGAAGTTCCTCAGCCCGTGCTCGATCTGGTCGATTCGCTCAAGAACCTCACCGACCGAAACCTCCTGGAAATCTACCACGACGCCACCCAGGCCCGTGACGAGGCCATGAGCCTGTTCAGCCTCGGCTACATGAGCCTCTCGATGCGTGCCGTCGCCGAGCAACTCTTCTGGGCGATCGGGCACAAGTTGTTGGAAAAAGCCCAGAAGCGCGGGGGCGAACTCCCGGACGACTTTGAGGCTCTGCCCGAGTTGCTGAGCGACATCTACTTCTGCAACTTCTCGCTCTTCCAGTCCATGCCCGATTCCTGGGCCATCGACCAACTCTTCCCCATCGTTCCGATCCATCGCCTGAACGAGCGCCCCACCCGCGCCGGCATCCTGGGCGACATCACCTGCGACAGCGACGGCAAGGTGGACCACTTCGTCGACAAACGCATCGACAAGAAGGCTCTTGAACTGCACGAGGTCCGCGACCTGCCGGGCGAGGGCGCGGGCGTCGAGCCTTACTACCTGGGCGTCTTCCTCCTCGGGGCGTATCAGGAGATCCTCGGCGACTTGCACAACCTGCTGGGCGACACCCACGCCGTCCACCTCTCCTTTGACAAGGACGGGGCATGGGAGATCGACGAGGTGATCGAGGGCGACACGGTCGAGGAAGTGCTGAAGTACGTGCAGTACGACCACGAAGACCTGAAGCGCGCGATGCGATTGGACGTGGAGGCCGCCTGCCGCCAGGGGCGGATCACGATCGCCGAGGGCAAGAGCCTGCTCAAGTTCTATGACGACGGACTCGAGGGATACACCTACCTCGAAGGCTAACTCGTATCAGAACGGCGTCGGAGCCCGGAAGGCGACGCGCTCGCCCGTGCTCGGGTGCATGAAGGAGATCCATGCCGCGTGCAGCATGAGCCGCGGCGCCGCCGTCGCGGCGCCATAGAGCACGTCGCCCAGGATCGGATGCCCCAGCCCGCGCCGACGACCCTCCTCGCCGCTCAACTCTCGCACCTCTGCCCCCGGCGGCCCGCGGTACACCGGGTCCGCCGCGTGCACCCGCAACTGGTGCGCCCGTCCCGTGATCGGCACGAACTCCACCCGCGTCCGGCTCGCCTCCCGCGAAAGCACACGAAACTGTGTGACCGCTCGGCGTCCATGGACGAAATCCACGATCTGGTACGGGCGATGGTCCACATCCGGACGAACCGGGAGGTCGATCTCGCCCGCATCACGCTCGACCACGCCATCCAGCAAAGCCACGTACTCCTTCTCCACCAGCCGCCGCTCGAACTGCCGCGAAAGGTCTCGCTGCGCGTCCGCGTCAAGCGCCACGATCAACAGCCCCGATGTGTCCATGTCCAAACGGTGCACGACCATCGGCCCCGTCGCGTGCGGAAACATCCACTTCACCCTCGCCGCCACGCAATCGGCGTTCGCGGGCCCTTTTCCGGGTACCGAGAGCAAGCCCGAAGGCTTATCCACCACGACGAATCGCGGATCGGCATGCACGACCGTGAGCGACACGCGGGAGGGTATGAACGCCCACTCCTTCAGGCCGATGCGGGGGTCGAACGCTCGTGCGATCGCCCCCCGCCGCGGGCGATGGACCGGCGTCGGCGTGGATCACGCGCGAGCGCGTGACGACCACGTCGGTCACCGACTTCGCACGGCGGGATGCATTACGCCACGATCCACGCCGCGAGCCCCGCGACGACCATCGACGCGAGAAAAGCGGCTAGAAAAAGAACCCGCAAGGGCGACAGCCCGCGGTCGGCGACGCCCACATATCGGAGTTGCCCGAGCACATCGCGTGTGTCGGTCATCACGCCCCGCTGCGCGGCATCTTGAGCCACGGCGATGATCAGGTTGGCATCGAAGGGACGCAGTCCCATCGAGGTGCTCTCGGTCAGCAGCCGCTTGCGAACCTCGGGGCGGAGGATGGCGGCCTTGCCGCCTTCCAGGTGCGCCGCCACGCGCTGTGCAAAGACAAGGCGTGCATCGTCGCGTTGCATCGCCGCGGCTTCGCGATTCTCGCGTGCGATCCCGCTCCGCACCTTGAAGGGTGAGGACGCCTCGCGCGAGCGATCGCCCTGCGGCGGGAGCACGTCGCCATCCACGATGAGGCGAAGCGTCGGGCCTTCCGTTCTGAGTTGTGCGCCTCGTGTCACGCTCACACACTATCACAACTTGGCCCACATTCAAGGGAATGGAGAGGCGAATCGCGTGGTGCCTCGCGCCAGTCGGCATAGTCCTCACCACCCGAATGGGTGCGCGCACGAACTCGACGTCCTCGGACCGATGAGTCGTGCGTCCACCCGTCCAACAATCGCCGAACCGGATGCCGTTGACGGGCATCCATCGCGCAAACTCTGCCCTACCCGATGTTGGAGTTCGAATGCCTGAATCGCCGCCCGCCGCTCTGCCCTCGTTGGAGTCGCCGTACCCACCCGAGATGATCGTGGACCGTTTGGAGACGCTCGCGAAGAGGGGGAAGTTGGCCGGCTTTCACAAAGGCATGCCCCCGGCGCTCTTCGAGGCGGCCGCCTTTGGCCAGCCATTCGACTATCGCCTCGTCGCCCACGCCACGAGCGCGGGCGGAGGCACGCGTCTCTCGTTCGCCCTCAAACTCCCCCCCAAGGTCTCCATCGTCTACGCGATCGTGGTCGTGCTGTCGATCTGGCCCGGCGTCTGGCTGACCGACTCGATGCTGCGAACCTATTTTTCGTGGTACACGCTCTCGATGTGGGGCACGTGCGCGTGGTACCTGCCGATCACTGTCCTGCCGCTGCCCTGGATGTACAAGAAGCACTTCGTCGGCTCGCGCGCGGCGGCGACGGCCGATGCCGCCGAACTCATCCAGAAGATCGCGCCCGAGATCGACGCTCGCGTCGCGACGTGACGGCGAATCATTCGTCCATGTGGGATTGGTCTCGACTTGCCGAGATCGTGCGCGACGGGCTCGCGGAACGCGAACGTCGCCTGCGCGAAGAGCAGGCGGTCTATGGGTTGGATGCCCTTCGTGAACTCGAGATGCACCCCATCCTCGCGGAGCCAATCCTCGCCCAGGGTCTGGGCGTCTGGCGCGAGCGGGCCTACCCGAGCATCATCGGCACGCCGGGCGCCCGTCCGAGCACATCGGCCCGAGACCGCTGCGACTTGGTCCTCACACCAAGCCCGGACATCACGCTCGCGGACCCGATCCAGACGCATCGTGAGCAGGACTGGTTGTTGGGCAAGGGAACGAGGGAGCACACGCCCTCGCTCTTTGCCGATCTTTCGACTCCCCTCTCTCCCGCGCCCAGGCCCGGGCTTCGCATCATCCCACCCGACGAAGCGGCGTGGATCGAGATCAAGGTCGTCGCCCAGTTCGCGTTCACCCACGGCGTGCCGGGACCAAACTCCGCATACTCCTCCGAACTCACGGGCCGCCTCGCCCGAGACCTGGCCAAACTCAACAGCGAACCGCTCGCTCGGCACGGCGCGGTCATGCTCGTGCTCTTCACCCAGGACGAGCACACCGCCGAACACGACCTGTCGATCGCACTCCACCGATGCCTGGATCGGGGCTGTCGATTCCGATCCCCACACGCCGCACGATTCCCGATTCTTGATCGCGTGGGCAACGCGGTGTGCACCATTGTGATCGTCCCGACGTGATCAGTGCTCGCCGGTGCCTCGCAGCGCGTCCAGCGACTCGCGCCGTGCAAACCGTGCCGCCATGCTCGGATCGTGGCTCACGCACAGGAGCGCCGCCCCTTTGTCCCGGCACGCGTTCTGGATGAGGTCCATCGCGGTGCCGGCATTCTCGGGGTCAAGGCTGGCCGTCGGTTCGTCGGCAAGCACCAGTTCGGGCGAGCACGCCACCGCTCGCGCGACCGCGACGCGCTGTTGCTGCCCGACGCTCAACTCATCCACCATCGCGTCGCCACGCTCAAGGCCCAGCGAGGCGAGCAACTTCAACGCCTCGGCCCGATGTTGCGCAGGAGCGACGGACGAGAACATCAGCGCGGCCTCGACGTTTTCACAGGCGGTGAAGCCGTGCAGCAGGTTGAAGGTCTGGAAGATCATGCCGACGTGTCGCCCGCGGAAAAGGTCTCGCTTGGCGCCGTGCAAGGCGTGCATCGCCTGCCCCGCGACCTCGACCACGCCCGATCCGGGATCGAGCAAGCCGGCGATCAACTGCAAGAGCGTGCTCTTGCCGCGCCCGGAGCCCGCCGTCAGGAGCACCTGCTCCCCCTTAGCGACGTCCAGCGCCGGGAGATCGATGACCAGGTTGCCCGTGGCGCCGTAGCGGAATCGAAGATCACGAATACGAAGTGCCATCGGTGGTGCCGTCACGTTGCCTCCATGGGAACCGGACTCGAAGACCATCATACGAATCCGACGACGGACGCGCTCGCGCCCGTCGTCGGCTCTCTCCGCCCCTCCGGGCGGTCCCGCTCCTGCTCAACATCCCGCCTCGAATCGTTGCAGGAAATAGAGCAGATCGTCGATCGTCACCCCGCCGTCGAAGGTGGCGGTGGACGTGCCGTCGTCCACATCCGCAAGGGGGTCCCCGGCCTCGAACAACTGCACGTAATACAGCAGGTCATCGATCGTCACCCCGCCGTCATAGTTGCCCGTCCCCGTCCCGTCGTCGAAGTCGGCCACGCACGCACCCGCCCAGTGCACATGCGCCCATCGCAGCGCGACGGCATGCGCCTGTTCACTCATGTTCTGATTGAACACGAACCAGAATGGGAGGCTTGTGCCAATACCGGCCTGATCGGTCAAAAGTTCCAACTCGAGCGCGTAGACGCCGTCGCTCGCCGGAGCAAGCAGCGTGTACTCCAGGTGCGTGTGCCACTCGCCGTTGATCCCGACGGGGAGCGAAAAGCCCGAGACCGGAACATCGTTCGCCGCCGTCTGGACGTGCAGGGGCCCGAACGCGATCTCGAAGGAGCCGCCCACCGTCCCAAACTGGTTCGCGTCATACATCCGCACGGCCCGACGAACGTTGAAGCCAATCCGGCTCCCGACGGCAAACGTTCCCGGCTCGCTGTCAAACCCCGGCTCGTCCGTGAAGTTTGGTCCGAACTCGCCGAGGTCCGCGCCAAACACGCGCACGTTCGAACGCACGTTCGTCCCGGTCTCGTCGATCAGGCTCGTGACGATCCGGCCGTTCTCCACGGTCAGCAGCACGTCGCCCGCGTGCTGGGCGCTCGCCAGCCCGCACGCCGCACCACAGACCCCCACAACAACGCTCATCAACTTCGTCTTCATGATCTTCCTTCCGATGCCGCGCGAACAGGTATGCTCGGGCGGTTCGTGTTCGTGTTCAACAAGAGCCCCGCCACGTGCGCCTCCTCCCATGCGTCGCCCTGCGACAACCTCACATCGGATGCGCCACCAGCGGGTTGAATCGATTCTTCTGCCAGTTGACATACACACGCTCGAACGGCAGCGTCTCGGCGTGTCCGTCCAGAAAACTCCAGTTCGAGATCGCACGCATGCTGCGGCGACTGCCGCCCCACGCCGCGATCTCCATCTGCCTGCTCGCCTGCCCCGTCGTCCGCGCCTCGTCGCGCGTCGAATCGCCCCAGTTCTCCACGTGGGTATGGTCGCTCACCGCGAAGGAGTCCAGACGCTCACGATCGGCCTCCGACTGCGCCGCCGGGTCCCGCTGCATCATCAACAGGAACTGGACCGTCGCGTCCGGAGTCGGAATCTTCTCGAGACGGTCGAACGGCTCGCCCTCGATCACGCGCGACGGATACGTCCGGCTGAGCAGATTGTTCATGCCGTAACTGCTCCGTCGATGCTGTCCCCCGATCGTCCACCCCAGCCCGCCGGATGGCTCGGGCCAGTAGGGGCTTTTGTCGCCCGGGGATCGCACGCTCAGAGGCGAGTCGTAGTACTCCCGGAGCGTGTTGACCCACGCCACCGCCTCGCTCGAGGCGCTCGTCGCCCCGCCGTGCGCGAGCCCCACGTCGATCAGATACCCCTTGTAATCGTTGGAGTACGCGATCTGCGCGATCTGAAGGCTGCGCAGGTTGGCCAGGTCCTTGGTGACCTGCGCCGCCCGCCGCGCCTTGCCGACCGCCGGAAGAAGCAACGAGATGAGCAGAGCGATGATGGCAAGAACCACCAGCAACTCGATGAGTGTGAACGCGCGGTGGCGCATGGCTCACTCCTTCGCGCCGGCCACTCCCCGCGTGAGACCACGCGACGAAGGCGGTGACGCTTCGCGGAACGAGAACTCAATCATGTGGAGAACGCTCGGACCTGCAAGGCGTCGCCCTCTTGAGGGCGACATCAGCACGCTTCAGCCCGTCGTCGGCGGACCTCGCGGCACCGCGCTCGCTCGCCAGTTGGTCCGGGCCGCCGTCACCGGCCTGGGCCAGACCACCATCTCGACCACGCCCACTTCTGGTGGCTCAAAGACTCCAGAGGTGTCGACGGCATGCTGCGCAAAGAACAAGTGCACACAGGTTGCGCAGTCTCTCGAATCGTGTGCTGGATGCTCCGAACTCTCGTCGTGCGAGCGGCGTTCGTCGCACTCGTTCTCACTCGCCGCACACGACGCCGTCGCCTCGCCTGCCATGCGCTCATGCCACATCTGCAGCAGGGCGGGACCAAACGCGATCGAACCCACGACCAAAAGCCACCGGAGACTCGCCGTCACCGCGAGCCCGAGTCGCCACAGACGTTGTCGGGTGTCCGCATTCATTGATAAGGCAATCTCAACAAGAGTAGCACCTTCATGCCTTCGCGCCAAGGTCCAAACGGCGCTCCCGCACCAGCAGAAGAACGGGCGCATATACCTAATGTATTACAAACAGACAGTCGAAAGATCAACTTTTCACGGATTGTCAACCAATTTTGCAGTCAAAGTTTCCATTTTGCTGGCAATCTGGTGAACTTGATGTATGTACTGGTTAGCACGCTGCTCCAACAAACGCCCGCGAGAGACTCCAACCTCTCGCGGGCGTTTTCCATTCCGAGGCGCGACGTGATTGCCCCTCCCGTCCACTTCCACGCACCCGCCCGCGATCACGCCGCGAAGTTTTCGGTTCTCATCTTTGAGAAGCACGACCACTCGCCGAGTCGGCGTGTGCCCCGACTTACCGCTCGCGATCTTGCGGCATTTCACGCGGCGGCGCTCGGCGTTCAACCGCGTATCGCCTAGCATCTCTCCCTGTTTTTTTGTCCTTCACCCACCCACGACGAGTGCACGTCATGACCACCATTGCATCCGCCCCCAAGAAGGCCGCCAGCGTCGATTCCTTCCCGATCTTCGACGAACTGGGATTCCCGGCCGACCCGAACAACCTCTACCGCCAGACGGTCAGTTCCATGCTCCGCGGCGCGGAACTCATGGGGCTCCCCCACTATCTCAAGATCGTCCTTGCCCAGCCCAAGAACGAGATCATGGTCCACTTCCCCGTGAAGATGGACAACGGCGAATACCAACTCTTCAAGGGCTACCGCGTCCAGCACAACAACGCCCTCGGCCCCTATAAGGGCGGCCTCCGATTCCACCACGACGTCCATCTCGACGATGTCAAATCCCTTGCCTTCCTCATGACCATGAAGTGCTCGCTCGTCGGCGTGCCCTACGGCGGCGGCAAGGGCGGCATCAAGGTCGATCCACGCAAGCACAGCAAGGGGGAGATGGAGCGCATCGTCCGCCGATTCACCGCCGCCATTGCTCACAACATCGGCCCGGATTATGACATCCCCGCCCCCGACGTGGGTTCCAACAGCCAGCACATGGCCTGGATCGCCGACACCTACACCTTCCTCTCCGAGATCGGTGGAGACAACCCCGCCGCCGTCATCACCGGCAAACCCGTCGAATACGGCGGCTCGCTCGGCCGCGAAAAAGCCACCGGGCAGGGTGTCGTCGACACCCTCGTCGAGATGCTCCCCGAACTCAAACTCGAGCCCAAAAACTGCACCTTCAGCGTCGTCGGCTTTGGCAACGTCGGATCGTGGTCGGGTAAGATCTTCCAGGACCGCGGCGCCAAGATGATCGCCGTCGGCGACCACACCGGATTCATCATCAACAAGTCCGGGATCGACGCCCACGACCTCGCCGAGCACGTCAACAAGACCGGCGGCGTCAAGGGCTACGCGAAGGCCCAGGCCTGCTCCAAGGAGGACTTCTACCGCTGCAAGGTTGATGTTTTCATCCCCGCGGCCTTGGAGCAGATGATTCAAGAGACCGAAGCCGGCATGCTCGACTGCAAGGTCGTCGCCGAGGGCGCGAACGCCCCCACGACGCCCGCCGGCGAACGCGTCCTCCAGCAGAAGGGCATCGAAGTCCTCCCCGCCATCCTCTGCAACGCGGGCGGGGTGACCGTCTCCTACTTCGAATGGGTCCAGAACAAGACCTTCCAGAGTTGGGACCTGAAGGAGGTTGACTCCAAACTCAACAAGCACATGATCGCCGCCGCAGGCCGCACCCGCGACGCGCGCAAGAAGTACAACTGCGACCTCCGCACCGCGGCCTACATCGCCGCCCTCGAACGCCTCGCGAAGGCGTACGAAGTCCGCGGCATCTTCCCGTAACTTCATCTGCCGAGCCGATCCCCAGAACGCCCGCGATCCCGCGGGCGTTCTCATTTTTGTGCACGATGGAGTTCGACGACCTCATCTTCCGTAGGACCATGCGTTTCGTCCTACCATCTCCATACGTTGGTTGAACCCCATCTCGCCGGAGTGTTGTCATGCGAATGTACTCGTCGATCGTTGCGTGCGCCGCGTTGGTTGCCCCCTTCGTGGTCCCGCTCACCTTCGCGCAGCCCCTCCCCACCGACCCCGCCATCGTCCCGGGCGTGCTCGACAACGGCCTCAAGTACATCGTCCGCAAGCATGCCAAGCCCGAGGGGCGCGCCGTCATCTGGATCCACATCCACTCCGGCTCCCTCAACGAGACCGAGCCCCAGCGCGGCCTGGCCCACTACCTCGAGCACATGGCCTTCAACGGCTCCGAGAACTTCCCGCCCGGCTCCGTCGTCCCGCTCTTCCAGTCGCTCGGCATGACCTTCGGTCGCGACCAGAACGCCTTCACCAGTTTCGACCAGACGACCTACCAACTCTCCCTCCCGAACACCAAGCCCGAAACCCTCGACAAGGGCTTCACCTTCTTTTCCGACGTCCTCACCAAACTCACGCTCAACCCTGCCGAGATCGACGCCGAGCGCGGCATCATCCAGGAAGAACGTCGGCGCAGCCTCTCCGGACGCCAGCGCACCAGTTACTACGTCCTCGAACGCATGGCCCCCGGCTCGCTCTTCGGGCAGCGCATCACCATCGGCACCGAGCAGACCATCGCCTCGGTCCAGCAGCAGGACTTCAAGGATTACTACTCGAAGTGGTACACACCTTCCAACGCCACCCTCATGGTTGTCGCCGACGCCGAGCCCCAGGAGATCATCAAGATCATCCACAACAAGTTCGGTCCCGCCCCCAGCAAACCCCGCCCCAAGCCGCAGGACATCAACGTGCGGGCGTACGACACGAGTTTCGCCATCGTCGCGAGCGACCCGGAAGTCCGTACCGAAGACGTCCGCATCATGCGCCTCGAGCCCGCTCGCCCGCCCGTGACCACCGTGCCCCAGTACCGCGACGAACTCGTCGCCACCCTGGGTGTCATGGCCGCCAATCGTCGCCTCGACGCCAAGGTCGCCGCCGGCGGGACACCCTACCAGGGGCCCCGCGTGTCGCTCGGCAATGATGCGAACGCCATCTACACCGCTGAGATTTCCGCCCGAGCCAGCAGCGGCAAGTGGAAGGAAGCCCTGGAAGGGATTGCCCTCGAACTCCAGCGAGCCCGCGCCTTCGGGTTCACGAGCCGCGAGATCGACGACGCGAAGAAGCAGATGATCTCGGGCGCCGAGCGTGCCGTCGAGACCGAGAGCACCGCCCCCGCGTCCGCCCTCATTTCTCGCATGAACTCCAGCGTCACCTCGGGCGAGCCGATCATGTCGCCCCAGCAGCGCCTCGACCTCCTCCACAAACTCCTGCCATCCATCACCAGCGAGGACGTCGCAAAGCGCTTTGCCTCGGAGTTTGATTTCAAACACGCCGCCTTCGTCGCGGTGCTTCCCAGCGGCGAGAATGTCCCGTCCGAGGCGGCGCTGCTCGAGATCGGCACCAAGGCCCTCGCCGTCAAGCCCACCCCCGAGGCCGAGAGCACGCACGCCACCCAACTCATGTCCGATCTCCCCAAGCCCGGCACGGTCGTCGAGGGCGCCGAGCACGCGTCGAGCAAGGTCTACTCGGCCTGGCTCAGCAACAACGTCCGCGTCCACCATCGCTTCATGGACGAGCGCAAGAACAACGTCTCCGTCAGCATCACGCTCTACGGCGGTGAACTCACCGAAACCGCCGACAATCGCGGCATCACCCAGGCCGCCCAACTCGCCTGGTCACGCCCCGCCACGCAGAGCCTCTCCTCCACCGACATCCGCGAACTCATGACCGGCAAAAAGGTCAACGTTCGTGGCGGAGGTGGCTTCGGCGGCGGCCGCGGCGGTCGCGGTGGCGGCGGCGGATTCGGCGGCGGGCCCGACTCCATCTCCCTCACCATCTCCGGCAGCCCCGACGAACTCGAAACCGGCTTCCAACTCGCCTACCTCCTCCTCACCCAGCCTCGCATCGAAGAGGCCCAGTTCTCCCAGTTCAAGGAGAACCTCGCCCGAGTCCTCGAAGAATCGACGAAGAACCCGATGATGTACGGCATGCGCCTGGCCGGCTCGGCCCCTTACCCGGACTCCGAACCTCGCACGCAGCCCATGACCGTCGAGCAACTGAATCGAATCACGCTCGACGCCGCCCAGGCCCGCCTCAACGCGCTCATCGCCGAATCTCCCGTGGAAGTCTCCATCGTGGGCGACCTCCCACGTGAGAAGGCCCTCGAACTTGCCGCCAAGTACCTCGGTGCGCTCCCCGCTCGCGCGAAAGTCGAGCCCAACATGTTCGCGAACCTACGCACCATCGAACGTCCGGCGGGCCCACGCATCATCGAAAAAACCATCGACACACCCACCCCACAGGCGTTCGTCTACTCCGGTTTCTACGGCGCCGACGACTCCAACCGCGCCGACGCCCGCGCCCTCAGCATGGCCGCACGCATCCTCTCCACCCGCATGGTCAAGGAGGTGCGTGAGGACGCCCAACTCGTCTACAGCATCAGCGCCGGCTCGCGTGCCGCCACCACGTTCCCGGGCTTCGGCACCTTCTCCGCCAGCGCTCCCACCGACCCACCCAAGGTCGCGGCGCTCATGAACAAACTCGCCTCCATGTACGAGACCTTCGCCAAGAACGGCCCAACCGAAGACGAACTTACCGTCGCCAAGAAGCAGATGGCCAATACCTTCGAGGAGCAGATGAAGGAGCCCTCCTTCTGGTCGGGCCGCCTCGACAACCTCACCTTCCGAAACACCAATCTCGACGAAACCCTGAACGAGCCTGCGGCGTTCCAGGCCCTCACCGCCAAGCAGATTCAAGACACCTTCGCGAAGTACTACCACAAAGACAAATCCATCGTGGTCGTCGTCAAGCCCAAGTCCCCCGACACGACCAAGTAGCCCCAAGGTACGGACATCCTGCGAACATCCACACACGGCTCGCCCAAGGCGAGCCGTTTTCCATCCCACTCCGCAGCCCCCGACCCTTGACACTTCCGGCGTGCCTGTGGTACGTTGATGGGGTCGGCCGTGACCACATCCAGACCGTTCTCGCGCGATCGGAGGGCTCCCATGCTTTCGCTCGACTCATCTCGCGTCCTGACCCTATCCATCGGCCTCGCGCTGATCGCCTCGTGCGCCCTCGCCCAGGTCGACGTCGCCATCGTCGCCGCCGCAGGCTCCAGTGCCGCCGACGTTCGTTTCACCGACGTCCAAGCCAAACTCATGGGCACCGGCGAGTTCAACTCCGTCACCATCATCAACGCCGGTAATCTGGGCGGCGGCGTCACGCCCACGCTCGCCGACCTCCAAGCCTTTGACGCCATCATCACCTGGAGCAACCAGACCTACCTGAGCGCCGACGAACTCGGCAACGTCCTCGCCGACTATGTGGACGCCGGGGGAGGCGTCGTCGTCGCCGTCTTCGCGACCAGCACGACGACCGTCGGGCGTTCCCTCGGTGGCCGCTTCCGGGCCGGCGGGTACGAGATCATCCCCACCCAGGGCGGGAACACCGCCGGCGCCGCTTCACTCGGCGAAATCATCGAGCCCACCCACCCCTGCGTCCAAGGCGTCTCCTCCTTCATCGGCGGCACCACCGCCTCCCGCCCCACCAACACCAACGTCTCGGACCACGGCTTCAAGATCGCCCTCTGGAGCGACGGCAAAACCCTCATCGCCGGCAGCACCCGCTTCCGCAATCGCATCGACCTCGGCATGTACCCGCCCTCCCGCGATGCCCTCACCACCTCCTGGGACCCCGCCACCGACGGTGCCCGGATCATGGCCAACGCCCTCCTCGCCACCCTCTCGCCCCCGCCCCCGCGATGCATCGCCGACGTCGACGACGGCACCTTCACCGGAAGCCCCGACGGCGGCGTCACCATCGACGACCTCCTCTATTTCCTCTCCATCTACGCCGACGGCAATATCGACGCCGATGTCGACAACGGCACCTTTACCGGCACCCCCGACGGTGGCGTCACCATCGACGATTTGCTCTACTTCCTCAGCCGCTACGAGGCCGGCTGCTGAGCCCGCTTCCCCGCGCAGGACTTGATCTCAGACACCATCTTGACATGGCACGGGCGGCGAGTCCGTGTGTTCTTTGTCCACGCGTGATCCATCCCGTCCCGCTCTACTTCCGCACCACGAACTCGTCCGTCAGGAATCTCTCCCGCCCCTCGGCGCGGAGCGTGAACACCACCTTCACCTTCACGTACGCCGCCGGGCCTTCGCCCCGGGGCGCTTCGCTCAAGTACCGAGCGATTCCATCCGGCGCTTCCAGGCTGATCCGATAGGTCCGTGTCGTCGGATCAAAGTGCGAGGCATTCCCGTCCGGCTGCGTCATGCCCGGCACGTCCCACCTCAACTCCTGCGTCTCCAGACCCGGCGTCATCCCGATCACCGGCTTGCTCAGCGTCACCTGCGTCGCGCCGAGCCACTTCACCGTGTCGCCGTACCGATCCTTCAACTCCAGATGCAGCACGATCACCGATCTCGCCCCGCCCTTGTCCGTCACCGCGTCAACGTGAGTCAACGGATGAATGCGGATCGTCTGCGGCGCGAAGACCTCGCACGAGGCCCCGGGCGAGACCGTGCCGCTGCTCGCGATCGCGCCGATCGGTCCTTGATCCGATCCGCACCCCGCGAGGATGCTGCCCATCCACGCCGCGCCCACGAACCTCCACACGAGCGTTGCCCTCTGTCGTTCACGCATAGTCGCACAGCATACGTCGCCCCCCACCACCGCGGTAGGTGCTATCGCCACCCCTGCGCCACCGGCCACCGACGCCCCGACCCGAACGCGACCGTCGTCACCTTCAGCCCGATCGCCGCCTGCTTCCGTTTGTACTCCGACAGGTCGATCATCCGCACGATCTTCCTGACCATCCCCTCGTCGTACCCCGTCTCCTTCGCCACACTCCCCGCATTCTGCCGACCCTCCACATACCGCCGAAGGATCTCGTCCAGCACCGGATACGCCGGGAGCGAATCCTGATCCGTCTGACCAGGCCTCAACTCCGCGCTCGGAGCCTTCTCGATCGAACGGAGAGGTATCGGAGGCACCGCAAAGCCGCACATCGAAGCGTTCTGGTTCATCCAACGCGACAACGCGTACACCCAGTGCTTCGAAACATCCGAGAGCACCGCCAGCCCGCCGTTCATATCGCCGTAGAGCGTGCAGTACCCCACCGCCAACTCCGACTTGTTCCCCGTCGTCAGCACGATCGATCCCGTCCGATTCGAGATCGCCATCAGGATCGTCCCTCGCACCCGGGATTGCAGGTTCTCTTCCGTCAGGTCGGGCAACGTCGCCCCCAGCGTCGAGAGTCCCTCCGACCTGAACATCGGGTCCAACACCGCCCGAAACCCGCCCATCGGTTCCTCGATCGGCACCGTCACGCATCGCATCCCGAGGTTCTTCGCCAGCGCGTACGCGTCCTCGACCGAATGCCCGCTGCTGTACATGCTCGGCATCGCCACGCCCAGCACATTCTCACTCCCGATCGCGGCGACCGCCAACGCCGCGGTCAACGCCGAGTCGATCCCCCCCGACAGCCCCAGCAACGCCGACTTGAACCCGCACTTGCGAAGATACTCGCGAATCCCCGTCGTGAGCGCGAGAAAGAGCAAGTGCTCGTCGCGCGCGGGCGTGACGCCGGCCCCTCCCCCTCGCACGCTCGCGGCGCCGCGTCCCTTGACCTCCACGTCCAGCATTAGCGCTTCGCCGCCGAACAACGCCGTGCACGCGGTCAGCCCCCCTCCGGGCGCGAAGACCATCGCGTGTCCATCAAAGACCAGTTCATCGTTCGCGCCGCCCTGGTTCACCGACGCCACCCATCGCCCGTGCATCCTCGCGTGCTCCGCGCAGATCATGCGGTGCTTCTCGTGCTTGCCCAGCACGAACGGGCTCGCCGAGGGGCTCACGATCACCTCGGCCCCCGCCCGCACCAACTCCTCCACCGGATCGGGAGCGCCCCGATAGTGCGACGAAAAGCCCGCGTCGTCCCCACGCCACAAATCTTCGCAGATCGAAAGCCCCACACGCACGCGGCCTCCCCCCCGCGTCTCCACCTCCACCACCTCCGCCCGCGCTCCCGGCGTGAAGTATCGATCCTCGTCAAACACGTCATACGTCGGCAGCAGCCGCTTGTCGTAGCGCCCCACCAACTTCCCATCCCGATACGCCACCAGCCCATTCGCGACAAGTCCACCCGCCCGCTCACCCTCCACGGGCAAAGGGACCCCAAAGATCGCCGTGATCCCCGCCGTGTGCTCCTCCCCAACTCGCTTCGCCGCCGACACGCACGCCGCGACAAATCCTTCCTGCAACAGCAAGTCCCGCGGCGGATATCCGCAGACGCACAACTCCGGCAACACCACCAGGTCCGCCCCCGCCCGCCGTGCCGACTCGATCGCCCCCACGATCTGGCGGGCATTCCCCTCCACATCCCCCACCGTCGGGTTCATCGGCACGAGCACGAGGCGCATTCGACATGATAGAGAGCCCCCTCGACGCCCGCCCCCGGATCGACGCCCACGCCCGCACAATCACTCGCCAGATTCTCCCACAACACGCCTCCCGAATGCTCCTCAGGCGAGGTAGGATCACGTATCCCTTCCTTGGAGATTGCCATGTCCAGACTCCACAGCGCCAACGAACTCCGCCTCTACGAGGGCGACGCCGACGCCCTCATGACCCCGGACCTCTCACCCGAACGCGTGATCCTGCTCCCCTCCGGGCAGGTGCGCGTGCAGCACCCCGCCGGCGCGGGCGAACGACTCCGGATCCTTTGGGGACAGGACATGCTCCGCGACCTGCTCGACGGGCGCTATCGCACCGTGGTCTGCGGCGTGAACGATCAGGACAACTCCCACGGGATCATCGCCAAACTCTGCGAACTGGTCGAAACCAGCCAGTGGACCGCGGCCACCGCGACGAGTTACGCCCAGATGTTCCAGAAGGCCGTCCACGTCCACGCCGCCGGCGACAAGGAGCCCTACATCCTCAAGTTTGACCTCGACCAACTGCTCATCCTCGGCATCCTCCGCCCCAAGGGACGCGACCACTTCACCCTCAACGACCTGTCGCACGGCTTCCGCACCGTCGCGAAGATGCTCCACGACCGACGCGACCGCGGACCCGTCGCGAGCGTTTCGTTCCTCAACGCCCACGCCAACCGCCTCGTGGGCTCGGATGGACGCGAGCCCGCCTTCGAGAGCGTGCTCCGCGTCATGTTCGACGCCGGTTTCCGCGGCGATGTCTACCCAGCCCCAAATATGTGGAAGATCGGTCATACCGGCGTCTTCCCCACCTACCCCTTCCCCGAAGGGGTCGAGCGGATGCGCGGCGGGAGTTCGTGAGTCGCCAGCCCCAGGCACGCCGATCGAGCCACCCGCTCACGTCTCGAGACTCGCGCCGACCCGACCCGCCCTCGCGGCTCACCGCCCGCGTACGCTCCCGCCGTGTCCCGACAAGACTCCGCCAAGCCCGCGCCCGTCACCATCGCCATCCCCATCCATTGGGGAGACATGGATGCCTTGGGGCACGTCAACAACGTGCTCTTCTTTCGCTACCTCGAGTCCGCGCGGGTGGCCTACATCCAGGCGCTCGGACTGCCCTCCCTCCGTGAGATCAAGCCCGACGAGGGCTCACCACCCGTCGGCTTCATCCTCCAGCATGCGCAGTGCCGATTCCGGCGCCCCGTGGTGTACCCCGACACGCTCCGCGTGACCGCGCGCCTGCAGAGCATCGAGGTCGATCGCTTCACCCTTGAACACGAGATCGTCAGCGACCAGTTGAAGGACGTCGCCGCCTTGGGCACGGGCACCATCGTCACCTACGACTACACGAGAGGAACCAAGGTCAACATGCCCCACGTCATCCGCGAGGCGATCGAACGGCTCGAACGCCAGGGTGCCTGATCGCCTCGTGCTCAGTCCGCCGCCGCTTCCTTGTCCTTCGCCTGCCGATCGGCACGCTTGCGCATGCTCTCCTCCAGGATCTTCTTCCGCAGGCGGATGCTCTTGGGCGTCAGTTCGACCAACTCATCGTCGTCGATGTACTCCAGCGCCGCTTCAAGGCTCATCTTGCGTGCGGCCTTGAGGACCACCGTCGCTTCCTTGCTGCTCGCACGCATGTTCGTGAGGTGCTTCAGCCGAGTCACGTTGACGGTCAGGTCGTTGTCGCGGTTGTGCTCGCCCACGATCTGCCCGGTGTACACCTTCTCCGTGGGCGTCACGAACATCACCCCGCGGTCGGCCAGCAACTCCAACGCGTGCGTCGTCACGGCGCCGGATTCCAGCGAGATCAGCACCCCCAACTGTCGCCGAGGGATCTCGCCGCTGACCGGATCAAACCGCAGGAACGAGTGGTGCATGATCGCCTCGCCCTGCGAGGCCGTCAGGAGTCGGCTGCGCAACCCGATCAGGCAGCGCGACGCGATCTCGAACTTCATGTGCGTCATCGTCGTCCCACGCGGGTCCATGCGCTTCAGTTCGCCCTTCCGCCCGCCCACGAGTTCCATCACCGCGCCCACGCACGACGTCGGCGCGTCCACCGTCAGCGTCTCGATCGGCTCGCACTTCACGCCGTCGATCTCCTTGATGATGACCTCCGGCTTCCCGACGGCCAACTCAAAGCCCTCTCGACGCATCGTCTCGATCAGGATCCCCAAACTCAGCGTGCCCCGCCCCGAGACCATGAACTCGTCGCTCGTCTTCCCCGGCTCCACGCGCATCGCCGGGTTCTTCTCGAGTTCCTTCATCAGCCGCTCGCGAATTTGCCGGCTCGTCACATACTCGCCCTCCTGCCCCGCGAACGGCGAGTCGTTGATCTTGAACAACATCGTCATCGTCGGCTCATCCACCTTCACCGGCGGCAACTGCTTGGGCTCCTCCGGGTCCGCCACCGTGTCGCCGATGTCGATCGAGTCCAACCCCACGATCGCGCACAGATCGCCCGCGATCACCTCCTCGGCCTCCGCCCGCTTGAGCCCTTGGAACTGAAGCAACTGCGCCACCTTCGTCAGCACGTGCTTCCCGTCCCTCTTGATGACAATGACCTGCTGCCCAGCCTTGATCTTGCCGTTCACCACGCGCCCGATCCCGATGCGACCCACATACTCGTTGTAATCGATGTTCGTGATCAGAACCTGCAACGGCTTGGTGGTGTCCGCCGGCGGCGGGGGCACCTCCTTCACGATCGCCTCGAACACGTCGCGAAGCGTCGTGGGCTTCGGGTCCGGGATCGGCCACTGACGCGTCGCCCAGCCGTCACGCCCCACCGCGTAGATCACCGGAAAATCCAGCGCCAGATCCTCCTCGCCAAACTCCACCAGCAGATCAAACACTTCATGGATCACGTCGTTCACACGCTGATCCTGCCGATCGACCTTGTTCACGATCACGATCGGCTTGAGGCCGATCTCCAGCGCCTTCCCGAGCACAAACTTCGTCTGGGGCATCACCCCCTCCGACGAGTCGACCAACAGGCAGCAGCCGTCGGCCATCCGCAGCACGCGCTCCACTTCGCCGCCAAAGTCGGCGTGCCCCGGCGTGTCCAGAATGTTGATCCGATAGTCCTTCCCGTCCAGCCCGTGGTAGTTCACGGCACAGTTCTTCGCCAGGATCGTGATCCCCCGCTCGCGTTCGAGCGGGTTGCTGTCCATGATCAGCCCGTGCTGCCCGCCCTCGAGTTTCTCCAGTTCCCCCGCGCGGAAGTTGCCCGACTGCTTCAGCAGGTTGTCCACCAGCGTCGTCTTGCCATGGTCAACGTGCGCGATGATCGCCACGTTCCGTATCCCTTCATTCCGCGGAACATCCGCCTGCTTCGAGGGCTGAACAGTCGTGGGTGATTGAGTCGTCGTCATGCGAACAGGCCCCGAAAAAGCGTGCGGATCGGTCAACCCAGAACCACAGCCACACCGCTCGACCGGCATCCAAACCGGCCACGCTCGCGATTCGTGGTGAAATCCTGGGGATCCAATGATAGGAACGTCGCGGAGCCCTAGCGAGGCGCGGGCGAACGCCCTGATCCTTCGCCCGATTCTTCCTTCCCCGGGCTTGCCTTCGCCGACGCGGGTGCCACCCCATCCGTTGGCACTCGCACCAGCATCGGATACCCAAAGAAACTCGTCCATTCGAAGCGTTCACGCTCGCCCAGCCTGGACAGCGGCGTCACCACGATCGGCGAATATCGCGTGTCATCACCCGTGTGCCCGCCCACCAACGAAAGCACCGCCGAGTGATCTAACGCCTCCGTTGGAATCGCGGGACGCCCCAAGCCCATCTGGACCGCGTCGTACCTTGAGGCGTTTTCAAGCCCGGCCGTTCGATACTCGGGCTTCGGCGCCGGCGCACGGACGATCCCCTGCGCGGGCGGCGCCTCGCTCACATGTCGCGGCTGGTCCTCCACGCGCGGCGTCGGCGCCGTCACGACGCGAACCTGGTTCAAGGTCACCACCAGCGTGATCCCGCACAGCACCGCCCCCACCACCGCGATCCGCGCCGAGGAGACCTGCCGACGAATGGGCGCGTCCACGTACGGGCGAACCTCATGGACTCGATCGAGCACCGCCTGCGAAACGTCCGGTCCGCCGACCGCTCGCTCTCGCAGGTTCATCTCCGAGAGCACCGCCTCCATCCGCTCAAAGTCCACCGCCAGCCGAGGGTCCGCTCGCATCGCCGATCGCAGACGTTCCCGAGACACTCGCCCATCGAAGTAGTCGTTGAGCAACGCATCGCGCTGCGCCTGAGCACGAACGCCCTTCGAGCCGCCCCCACCGGGCGTGCCCGCGCCACCCGTGGGGCGTCGCGAGTGCTTGTCCTCGCCGCCCGTCAACGGGTCAAAGATGCCGCTCTCAAATGAACTCGTCGTCATGAACCTACCTCGCGGGACGATGCTCGCCCGCTCCTCGTGATACCGTCCGCGGGCACCGGGGTTTGCAGCCCTGCCGCACGTTTCTCGCCCACCTTTGCGATCGCCGGGACCGCGATCGGCGCCGTCATCAGTTCCCGTAACCGCATCCGCCCCCGATGCAGATGGCTCTTCACCGTCCCCAGCGGAATCTCGAGTTGCTCCGCGATCAGCCACAGAGGCCACTCGTGCTGGTGAAAAAGCACCACCACCTCGCGCTGTTCCAAGGACAACTTCTGGAGCGCCTCTTCGAGTCGCACGCGCGTGAGCGTCCGATACTCCCGCTCGTCCGATTCCGACTCGTGCACGCACACCCCGTCCGTATCCACCCGGCCCCCCTGGATCGCCTCTTCAGCGCCCGAGCGAGGTTGCTTCTTCTCGCACCTGTTCAGGTACACCCGACGCGCAATCGTGAACAACCACGTCGAAAATCGATACTCGGCATTGAACCGATCCAGGTGCGTCAGCACGCGCACGAACGCTTCCTGCACAACGTCCTCGGCCACGTCCGGGCGACCCGACATCCGCAGGATGAAGGCGTACACCGATCGCTGATGCGTTTGGATGAGAAGTTCCGCGCTCCCACGGTCCCCCGCGGCCGCTCGTCGGATCAACTTCTGCTCCTGCGTCCGGTTCATGGCCGACTTCCCGAAGGCCCCACGATACCCGCCAGACTGTACCAACACCTTCCCCCTTCGGATGCACCCCATCCCGCACTCCGTCGAAAATGAAATCGCCCGGCCTTCGCCGGGCGATACCAAACCAACTGCAAACCCTCGCGATGAACAAGGCCGGATCGTCTCGTCCAACCCCCGCTCGCGACTCACGCCGCCCTTCGCCGCCGGGTCGCCTTCTTCGCGGGCCGCTCCTCGATCACCGTGTTCGAGGTCGCGCCGCTCGCGATCAGTTCCACAAGGTCCAGCGGATCCGAAGCCCACAGTTCGATCCCCATCTCGTCCGCGAGCCCTTCCGCACGGTTGAAGACCCCGCCGCCGACGATGATCTGCAAACCCGGGCATGCGCCGATCTCGCGGATTCGATCCACCACGCTGCGGATGTCCGGGAGGTCGCTCGCCGCCGACGCGAACATCAGCAGGATGTCCGGGCGGGAATCGTGAACCTGCGCCATGATCTCATCGCCCGGTACACCCCCGCCCGCGAACGCGACCCGATGCCCGCGTGATTCGAGGAGGTCCACCGCCATCTGCGCCGCGAGTTCCTCGCCCTCCGCCTTCCCGCACACGCAGAAGACGCGCTTCCCGCTCGCGTTGTCGATGGGCAACCTCGCGCCCACCTGATCCACCAGGTTCCGCAACAGCCGTGTGGACAGGTGATACGCGATCTGCGACATCTGATCCGATCGGTGCAACTTCTCGATCAACTCGTGCTCGGTCCACAGCACGTCCGTGATCACGCTTTGCGCCGTCATCCCTCGTTCCACGCACTCCCGAACCACCGACCTCGCCGCCAGCCGATCGCCCGCGACCAACGCCTCGAAGAGGCGCTCCACCACAACGTCCGTGTTCATTCCATGACTCCGATGTGACGACCAAGTCCGCCGTTCCACCCCGGCTCGGTCACTCGGATGAAGGGCTCGCGTCGATCCCTGACGCGAGGTCGTCCGCGTGCGTTCCACCACCCGCGGCGACAGCCGAGGTATCGGAATCGTCCCCGCCTTTCGCACACTTTCTCTCTCGCCGTTCTTCGTCAACTTGTCCGATAAGGGCCGACCCTCGCTCGGGAGGAGGGAAGGCCCCATTTCTCGGCATGTCTTGCGTCACGCCGCGCCGTGCCTCCCCCACTCATTGACGCGATCGTCGCCGCGTCGCCAGCGTGCCCTGCTCCACCACGACGACCTCACCCGCGGCCCACCACGCCGCGATAGCACACGCAGATCCCCATCGTCAGCCCCGTCGCGCTCACGTCCGTGAATCCCACTTCCGTCATGGCGCTCGTCATCTGCGCCCGGCTCATGAATGTCCCCACCGACGCGGGAAGGTACTTGTACGCGCCCGAACGATCGCCGCTGATCAGCGTCGCGGTCCTCGGCATCACCCATCCGCAATAGAAATCGTACATCACCCGCATCGGACCCCAACTCGGGCGGTCAAACTCCAGCACGATCAGGCGTCCGCCCGGACGCAGCACCCGCCGAAACTCCCGAAGCGCCTTCATCGGGTCCGACACATTGCGGATGCCGAAGGCGATCGACACCACGTCGAACTCCGCGTCCGCGAACGGGAGCGCCATCGCGTCGGCCTCCACATAGGTGATCTTGTCCTTGACCCCATCGGGCTCGTGGCGCTGCTTGTCACGCGCGAGGTCGAGCATCTTCGCCGTAAAGTCGGCGCCCACCACACGGGCGGCCCGCGTGCGCGCGAAGAGTTGCGTCAGATCGCCCGTGCCGCACGCCACGTCCAGCACGCTCTCTCCCGCACGCACCCCCGCACGCTTCACCGCATATCGCCGCCACGCCTGGTCGCGCCACAACGAGTGCACGCGGTTGTTGAGGTCGTAACTCCCCGCGATCGCGGTGAACATCTCGCGCACCTTCCCGGCCTTCTCGGCCGACGCGTGCGGATTATGCAACTCCGCGTCCGTCCAAGCGGGCGCACTCGCGGAACTCGAAGGTGACGAACTCGTCGAACCCATTGTGCGATCGTAGGTTTCACTCCGATCCGATCGCGTGACGCACTCGAATCCGTCGCTCCCAACACCCGACCTTCCCAGCCTCCACAGGCCCACACCCTGCTCCATATCATCTCCCATGCGCACCCCGATCTTCCTCCGCCTGGCCCTCCTCGCCCTGCTCCCCGCCCTGCTCGTCCCCGTCGGCTGCGAGACCAACGCCGCCACCGGGCGACCCCAGTTGCAAGCCCTCAGCCGCCAGCAGGAGATCGCCATGGGCATCGAGGCCCAGCCGCAACTCACGCAGGAGTACGGCGGGACCGTCCCAAACGCGGACCTTCGAAACTACGTCGCCGAAGTCGGGCAGCGTCTCGCCGCCGTGACCGAAGGAGACAACCCCTCCCTTCCCTGGGAGTTCACGCTCCTGGATTCGGACGTGATCAACGCGTTCGCCCTGCCCGGCGGCAAGGTCTTCGTGTCCCGCGGCCTTGCCGCTCGCATGACCAACGAGGCCCAACTCGCGGGCGTGCTCGGGCACGAAGTCGGGCACGTCACCGCACGACACATCAACGACCAGATGGCCAACTCCGGCGTCGCCACCATCCTTGTCAACGCCGGCTCCGCCGCCGCCGGCGCCGCCGGATATGACCCCAACACCGTCGGACAGATCGGACAAACCGTCGGCGGGGTCATCCTCCTCAAGTACGGCCGCGGGCAAGAACTCGAAGCCGACCGTCTCGGGATGCGCTACATGGCCCGGCTCAACTACAACCCCTACGCCATGCGCCAAGTCATGCAGATCCTTCAACAAGCCATGGCCGGCGGCCGCGAACCCGAGTTCCTCTCCACACACCCCTACCCCGAAAGCCGCATCCAGCAGATCGACGGGCTCCTCGCCACCGAGTACGCCGGCACGCAGAACAACCCGCAGTATCAACTCAAGGAGAGCGAGTTCAAGTCACGCTTCCTGAGCAAACTCAGCACGCTCCCTCCACCCCAAAAGCGTCAGGGCAACGCCACCCCACGCCTCGACGACCGCGCCTTCGCCCTCGAACACCCGGCCTCCTGGTGCTTGCACTGCGCGAACGCCGCGCGCCAGTAGCCCCCGAGAGGCACCGCCGCTCCACCGCCGAACATCTCCGCTCACGTCAATCGCGAAACTACGTGCACCGCCAGCATCACGCCCGGCAGCGCGTCGTTTGATCTCAGTTCCGGCTCGCGCGGACGACGGTGCGACTTCCCGCCGCTCGACTCCTCCCGGCGCGCCGGCGCCGCCTCGTGACGCTCTTGGCCCATCCGCTCCAAGGCCGCCACGGCCCGCTCACCCATCTCGCGCGTGCCCTCCAGCACCGTGGGCGCAATGGGGGTTGGAACGGCGGCCGACGGACCGCCCAAGATCAGCCGCACGACCGTCTGCCCCGCGCCGGCGATCGCCAACTCCGGTGGCGGCGTCGTCCGTGCGCCCACCGCCGCGACGGGCAACTCGTCGTCCAAGATCTCCGGTGCACGCGACGCGCGATCGGGCCAGTTGACGGCCGCAAACGCAAGCCCGGCGGCCATCGCCACGCCCATCATCCGCTGCCACGATCCAAAGACCATCCCACGGGCCTCGCGTCCACCTTCCGCTCGGATCGGACGAACGCCGCGAGATTCGACCTCCCGCATCACCCGCTCACCCAAGCCCGCCGGCACGTCCATGATGGGCGTGCGAGCGGGATCGGACAGCCGCCGATCCAGTTCGCGCAGCCCAGCCCGGAAGCGATCAAGGCCGGTCCCCCGCTCGTCAAAAACGCCCGCACGCCGCGGATCGTCGCCGCGGTCCAGGGCGTCGGATACTCGCCACTGTCGCCACGTCATGAAGGGATTGTTCATGTCAGCGCTCCCGACATCGCATGCCGGCGCTCAAGCCCGAGCGCCGTGGTGACTCCTCGTACGTCCAGCGATTCCTCTTGCGCGTCCGCCTCGGGCGCCAGATGCGCGATCAGCGTCTGGCGAACCCGGAACAGCAGCACCCGCACGCCCACCTGCGTGCGGCCAAGGATCGTCGCGATCTCGCCGATCGACAGACCCTCGGCATACCGCAGCCAGAGCGCCGTGCGCTGCTCGTGGTTCAACTTCACCTCGGCGACAAGCCACAACCGATCAAACTGCTCCCGCGTCGACAAGCGATGGTCGCCCTGCTCCTCGTGAAACGCCCGACGCTCCTCCGCCAACCGCTGCACGTGCGGCTTGGCTCGCGACACCGAGCGATGGCGACTCACGGCCAGTCGCGACCCGATCGTGTATAGCCACGTCGAAAACCGCCACTGCGGGTCGTACGACTTGATCCGCTCCCACGCACGAACGAACGCCTCCTGCGTCAGGTCCTCCGCCTCGCTCGGCGACGCAACCCGCCGCAACAGAAAGTTGTACAGCCGTCCCTGAAACTGCCGCACGAGTTCGCCAAAACTGGCAAGGCACCCATCCGCCGCTCGAACCGCAAGTTGCTCGGGCGTCCAGGTGGCCAACTCGTTCGATGGGTTGACGTCGATCCGTGGACTCGGCCTGACCGTCGAGGGCTTCTTCGTGTCCTGTCGTTCCACCACAACGCTTGGCATGGCTCACTTACTCCCAAAGGGGCGTGGGTCACACTCGCCGTATTCTTCGCTTCTTCGGATTCCGCGTTACTTCCTTTCCGTCCCTTTTTGCAATCATCCATCCAACATAATCCAATCAAAGTACGAACATGAGCCCCATAAACACGACCGGGATGGCCTTGAGCCACCCCGGTCGCATCGTGAACGTTGTGGGACGTTCCTTCGTTCGTGTCGCGTTAGAACACCAGTTGGAACTGCAAGCGCACGCTGAACTGCCCGTCGTCGGGCGAGGCGAGCAAGGGCATCGAGGCCATCGCCGGCACGATCGACGAACTGTCCGCCTGCGCATCCACGTAGTACATCACATCCGCCGTGATCTTCGCCACGTGCGACTTGGGCGACACGTAGTAGTTCACGCCGGCGGTCAGGGTATTGAACATGTCGTCGTTCGCGCCGCGGTCGCTGTCGGGAATCACGGCATCGTAACGTGCAAAGAGTTCCGCCTGCTCCGACACGAAGAGACCACCTTGCACAAGGAACCCGAAGTCATCCAAGGTGTCCATCCCGCGGAGGTCCGTGATCCGATAGGTGCCCGCGGCAAACGCGTTCCACCCGTCGCCTTCCAACTGGACATCCGCCGTGAACTGCAGCACCCGGCGATCGGTCGCCATCGTGTTCGAGGGGTTCGTGTCCCCCCCGCCTTGCCAGTGCGCCGCCACCCCCAACGCGCCGGCATACTCGTCGCCTCGCCAACTCGTGAAGTCGCGGAAGCGGTTCCAGTCGCCGGCGCCCCAGCGATACTCGCCCCTCACGTTGAAGGCCCAATCCGCCTCGCTCGCGCTGTCGAACGTCGTGTTCAGCGACTGGAGCCCGTCATTGAACCCGAAGAAGAGGCGATACTGCTCCTGCGTGTACGACACCTCGACGCCCTGCGAACGCGCTTGCGTGAACACGTTGTTGAACACCGAACGCTCCGCCGCCAACTGCGTCGTGTCGGACATCACCTCTTCCCGCTGCAGCGCGGCCTTGAACTGCCCCCACTTCACCGCGACGCCGTTCTCAAACTTGTACGCCGCGTAGGCGTCCAACAATCCGAACTCGCCGCTGCTGCGGCTGAACTCACCCTCGATGTAGTAGGAGAGATTCTTGTCCCAGATCGTCCCGCCCGCGTTCAGACGCGTCTTGCGCGTCTCGAACCCATGCGTAAAATCGTCATCGCTGTTCGCGCTCCCGTCACGGAAGTTCATCTCGTAACGGAACTGCGCCCACCCGCCGATGGACAACTTGTTGTCCGCACCATCGGAGATGGTCGCCTTTCCGCCTTGATAGCCCGCTTCACCAAGTGCAGTGCCGGCGGACGCCAAGGCGAGGCCGGAAACGATAAGGATGTGCTTTGCGTTGAGCATGCCGCTAGGTTAGCATTCCCTAGGCTCCCTTGCCAACCGTGACTCCGTTCCACTCGACCAATCCCTCCGAACCGACAGCGCGGAGCGCACAACACCGATTTCCATTGTTGACAAGGCGTTAAGATCAACATCCCGGCATCGATCCTGTGCTGATATCCACGCTTTTTCCAGATTTGAGAAACATTTTTTGCCCGACTCTTTGCGCAATCTTGACACGACAGGCATGCCCATCCCACCCTCCATCGCCGTCCTGATCTCCGGCGGCGGTCGGACGCTCCTCAACCTCCTCGATCGCATCGAGCAGGGGTCGCTGCGTGCGCGGATTCCCCTCGTTATCGCGTCCGTCGAGTGCCCGGGCGCGCGGCGTGCGCGCGATCGGGGGCTCCACGTCGAAGTCCTGCCGGGCGTCATCCCTGCGGACCAACTCGCCCAGACGCTCCGAGAGCACAAGATCGACTGGGTCGTCCTCGCCGGCTATTTGAAGATGCTGCGCATCCCAGCCGGTTACGAGCATCGCGTGCTGAACATCCACCCGGCGCTCCTTCCCAAGTTCGGCGGGAAGGGCATGTTCGGGCATCACGTTCACGACGCCGTGATCCGCGCGGGCGAGAACGAGAGCGGCTGCACCGTCCACTTCTGCGATGCCAAGTTCGACACGGGCCCCATCGTGCTGCAAAGACGCTGCCCGGTTCTTCCCAACGACACTCCGGAGACGCTCGCCGCCCGAGTCTTCGAGCAAGAATGCCTCGCCTACCCGGAGGCCCTTCAACTCGTCCTGTCCGGGAACGTCACGTTCGACTCCGCGTCCAAGCCGAAGCCATGAGACTCTCACGCCACTCCAACTCGCGCCGATGGACGCTCATCGGAACGCTCGCCCTCGCGGTCGCGTGGGGCCCTGCGGCGTGGGGACAATCCCAGGTCACGCCCGATCGCCGGACTTCGCCTCCCGAGGCCGAGCCCTCGCCCAAGAAAAAGCCCGACGTCAGGACGATGGAACACGAGGTTGCCCGATTGCAGGGCGATGCCGAGAAGGCACTTCGTGCGCAGAATCTCCCGGCCGCCGAGGCCGCCACACGCGAACTCCTCGAACTCCAGCCCGACAACTTCGTCCACGCGTACAACCTCGCGTGCCTTCGGGCGAGGCAGAACGACGCCCACGACGCCGCCCGCTGGCTAGGCAAGGCCGTCGAACTCGGATTCACCGACCTCCACCACCTGCAGCGCGACCCGGACCTGCGCGCGATCCGAGATGGTGCCGAGTACCAGGCGATCCTGCGTGAATGGCCCACGCTCCTGGCCCAGAGCGCCGAGCGAAACCTCGCGCAGGTTCGTGAACTCTTCAAGGGCAAGTCCTACCGCACGGAGCGCGACGAGCGACTGCGGATGATCTATCTCGGGGCCATCGAGGATCGCGCGTTTGAGGAGATTCGCGCTGAAATGGCCCACCTCGCCGATTGGGCGGGCGACGCCGTCTTCCCGGACCTCCACGACCCGGCGCAGCGGAAGTCCGACGCCTGGGTCGTCGTCGTGCTCCCGACCCGCCCGGATTTCGCCCGGTGGTCGAACAAAGCGTTCGGCACGAACGCCAACAACGGTCTTTCGATGATCGGCGGGTCCTACCAGCACGATTCCAAGCGGCTCATCTCGCAGGATTTGGGCGGTTCACTCCGCCACGAGTTCTTCCACGCGCTCCACTGGCGCGATTGCACCCGCCGAGGGCAAGTGCATGCGATGTGGGTCCAGGAAGGGCTCTGCTCGTTGGTCGAGGACTACGACGTCTTGCCCGGGGGCACGATCGCCCCCGCCCCGTCGTGGCGCACCAACGCCGCCGCCCGCATGCTCTCGTCCGCCAACTTCATTCCGCTCTCCAAACTCGTCGCGTCCACCCCTCAGGATTTCTTTGGAGGTCGCCGGCTGGCCTACTACGCGCAGTCCCGCGCACTCTTCCTCTATCTCTTTCAGCAGCACAAACTCCGCGACTGGTACGTGCGCTACACCGCGAACTTCGGGACGGATCGCACGGGCCAGAGCGCCCTGGAGCACGTCCTGGGCAAGCCGATCGACGACATCGAGAAGGACTTTCGCGCGTGGGTCCGCCAACTCCCGGTCGTGCCCGAAGAACTCAAGCCCGGCATGCCCAGCCTGGGCGTCGAAGTCGAGAACGGCGAGGGCGAAGGACCCAAAGTGGTGGCCACCCCTCGGTCCAGCCTCTTTGCCAACAACGACGTCATCACGAGCGTCAACAAGCGCCCGACCCGCGACCTTCCCGAACTGCTGCGCGTGCTGGGCGCTTATCGCCCGCACGATATCGTCCCCGTGACCGTCCGACGGGGCAAGGTCTACAAGGACCTGGAGATCACCCTCGGCGCGGCCCGCTAACCCAGCGTCACCCTTCCCGCGCTCCCCCTACCGTTGGCACTTGGGCCCGTAGCTCAGCGGTTAGAGCTCTCCACTCATAATGGACGCGGTCGCTGGTTCGAATCCAGCCGGGCCCATTGCGCGTCGGCGCCGATCGGCACATCGTCACCCCCGTCGTGAACTCGGACGGACAAGGCACAAAAAACGCCCGGCCGATCGGCCGGGCGTGCGTCGATCAATACTCTGGACCGGACGTCACTTGATCACGAGCATCTCACGGTAGGTGGGCAAGGGCCAGTGATCCCTCGCCACCGTTTTCTCCAACTCATCGACCACCTCGCGCAGGTCGCCCATCGCGGGGCGGACCTTGTCGCGGACGTGCTTCGCGTGATCGTGCGGGTCGCCGCCTTCGTGGTCGATCGCCTCCTCCAACTTCTCGATCGCCTCGCGCAGGTTGCCCACGAGTTCGGCGTGCTCCTCGAGCGCCTCGCGAATCGACGACACATCGACGTCCGCCGCCTCGCCCGAGGCTACGGCCTCGGCCAGTTCGGTGTGGTGACGCACCGCCGCGGGCAACACCTGCGTCTGCGCCATCAGCACCGCCGTTTCCGCCTCGATGAGCACCTGCTTGATGTACTTCTCGAAGAAGATGTGCTGCCGGCTCAGCACTTCGTCCTTCGACAACACGCCGAACTTCTTGAACACCTCGATGTTCTTCTTGGCGTCCACGACCTCCAGGGCGGCCACCGTCTCGCGGAAGTTCGGAAGCCCGCGCTTCTTCGCCTCCTCGTGCCAGTCCTTCGTGTACCCGTCGCCGTTGAAGATCACGCGCCGATGCTGCTTCACGATCTTCTGCAGGACCGTCCGGACCGCCTGCTCGAGTTTCGCGGGCGTCGGGCTCTTGCCCAGCGCCCGCTCCAACTGCGTACAAATGAAGTCGAGGCTGTCGGCGACGATCGTGTTGAGCACCGTCGCGGGCCACGCCACGCTCTGCGAACTTCCCACGGCCCGGAACTCAAACTTGTTGCCCGTGAACGCGAACGGGCTGGTGCGGTTGCGATCGCCCGTGTGCCGTGGAAGCGTGGGAAGCACCTTCGTGCCCAGGTCGAGTTTCCCACCCTTCATCGTGCTCTTGAGCGTGCCCTTCTGAACCTGCTCGATGATGTCCTCGAGCATGTCGCCCAGGAAGATCGACATGATCGCGGGCGGGGCCTCGTTCGCGCCCAGGCGGTGGTCGTTCGCCGCGTGCGCCACGCTGGATCGGAGCAGGTCCGCATACAGATCGACCGCGCGGATGACGGCACACAGGAACACCAGGAACTGCATGTTCGTGTGCGTGTCGTCCCGTGGATCGAGCAGGTTCACGCCCGTGTTCGTGCTCATCGACCAGTTCAGGTGCTTCCCGCTCCCGTTGATCCCCGCGAACGGCTTCTCGTGCATGATGCACTGCAACCCGAATCGCGGCGCCACGCGACGCAGCGTCTCCATCACCAGCATCTGGTGATCCGCCGCGATGTTCGCCGTCTCGTACAGCGGCGCCAACTCGAACTGGCACGGCGCCACCTCGTTGTGCCGCGTCTTCACCGGCACGCCCAGGCGATACAACTCCCGCTCCGCCTCGGCCATGAACCCCAGCACCCGCGTGGGGATCGAGCCGAAGTAGTGATCCTCCAACTGCTGCCCCTTCGGCGGCTTGGCGCCGAAGAGCGTGCGCTCGCAGGCGATCAGGTCCGGTCGCTCGAAGTACTGCGCGCGATCGATCAGGAAATACTCCTGCTCGCACCCGGCCGTCGCCATCACCCGCGTCACCCCGTCCGCCGTCCCGAACAACTTCAGCACCCGGATCGCCTGCGTGCTCAGGGCGTCCATCGAGCGAAGAAGGGGCGTCTTCTTGTCGAGCGCCTCCCCGTTCCACGACACGAACGCCGTCGGGATGCACAGCGTGGCCGTATTCCCGTTGCGATTGATGAACACCGGGCTCGTCGCATCCCACGCGGTGTATCCGCGTGCCTCGAAGGTCGCGCGGAGCCCCCCGCTGGGGAAACTGCTCGCGTCGGGCTCGCCCCGAACGAGCGCCCCGCCCGTGAACTCGCTGATCGCCCCGCCGTGCTCATCCGGGATCAGGAACGCGTCGTGCTTCTCCGCGGTCGAGCCCGTCAGGGGCTGGAACCAGTGCGTGTAGTGCGTCGCCCCCTTCTCGATCGCCCAATCCTTGATCGCGGCGGCCACGACATCCGCCACCCCCGGGTCCAGGGGCTCGGCATGCTCGATCGTGCGGAGCAACTTCTTGTACACGTCCTTCGGCAAACGCTGCTGCATCACGCGCTCGGTGAAGACGTCCTGCCCGAAGATGCGATCCACCTGCTCGCGCTGCACGCTCGCGACGCCGTTGACTTGGGCCTGCCCGTTCAGCGATGCGCCGTGGGACTCTGGCATTCGAATCGTTGACGCCGACGTGCTCATGCGATACTCCTCACACCTCGCCTCGCCCGCGACCAGCCCCAAGCCGATCACGCCCGACGCGATTTTCCACCACGTTCCTCGCCCGGACTGCCACGCCCCGGGCTCGGCGCTCCGTCATGGAGCGCCCCATTGTTGACAAACAGTGATCCCGCGGCCCGTCGCATCATGGCACATGCGCCGAGTCGCGTCATCGTCCAACGCCGTGTGCCCCGGCTAGGCCGCCGGTTGCTGCTGCTGTTGTTGTTGTGGCTGACCGCCCGCGAAAGGTCCGGTCGAAAGCCCCGCGCACAACTCTCGCACGTAGTCCGCCGCCGCGCTCGCCGCGTCCATCTTCTTGCTCGCCGCCTCGCCCATCCGACGGACCACGGCACTCCCGACGATCGCCGCATCCGCAACCTTCGTCACCTGCCGAACCTGTTCCGCCGTCGAGATTCCAAATCCGCACGCGATCGGGAGGTCCGTCATCTGCCGGAGCCGATGCACGCGCCCCGCGATGTCGGGCACGCTCGTCCCTTCTCGCTCGCCGGTAATCCCCGTCCGCGCGAGCAGGTACACAAAGCCGCTGCACGCCTTGACGATCTGCTCTGCCCGACCCGCCGTCGTCGTCGGTGCGATCAGCAGGCTCGCCGTCAGCCCAAACTCCGCCGCTCCCTTGACATACGGCTCGGCCTCCTCCAGCGGAACATCGGGGTAGATCACCCCGTCAAACCCCGCGTTCGCCGCCCTCGACGCGAAACCCTCCGCCCCGCCCATCCGATGCACGATTGACACGCTCACCATCGCGACCAGCCCGACCTCCAGGTGCTCGCGGATCAGCCGAACCTCGTCGAGCACGCTCGTCGGCGTCGCCCCCCGCGCGAGCGCCCCGTGCATCGCCGACGCGATCACCGGTCCATCCGCGATCGGATCACTGAACGGAATCCCAACTTCCACAATACTCGCGCCCGCCGATTCAAGGGCCGGCAAGACCAGCGACGTCGTGCCTTGTTCCGGGTGCCCGCCGCAGACGAAGGGCATCAGGGCTCGCCTCTGGGCGGCCCGGAGTTCCGTGAAGATGCGCTCGATGCGGTTCACGGGCGCGAGTTTAGGCACGAGCCCATCCTGCGGCGCTCGCGACGAACAACTTTTTTCTCCTCCCTGCCGCTCGATGCCACGAAAACATGGGCAAAATCGCGGCGCTCCCTACGCTCCATTTGCCACATGCCGACACGACTCTACCTCGACAACGCCGCCACCAGCCTCCCAAAGCCCGACGCCGTCGGCTGGGCCATGTTCAACGTCCTGCACCTCAACCCATCCTCCCCCGGGCGGGGGCTCTACAAGGAATCCCGCGAGGCCGAGCACATCCTGCGTGAGGCCCGCGATCTCCTCGCCCAACTCTTCCACGCCTCCGAGCCGGATCATTTCGTGTTCACCCAGAACGGCACCGACGCGCTCAACCTCGCGATCAAGGGCGTGGTCCGTCACGCACGCCGCCAGCGCCCGAACGAGTCCCTCCATGTCGTGACAACGATCCTGGAGCACAACTCCGTCCTCCGTCCCCTTGCCGCGCTCGCGCAGGATCCCGGGCACACGCTGGACATCACCCACGTCGCCGCCGACCCGGTCACCGGGCTCGTCTCACCACTCAACCTCGAACGCGCGATCACCGCCCGCACCACGCTGGTCGTTGTCACCCACGCCAGCAACGTCACGGGCGCGATCCAGCCCATCGCCGACATCGCCCAACGCTGCCGCTCGCAAGGCGTGCCCTTGCTGGTTGACGCCGCCCAGACCGCCGGGCACGTCCCCATCGACCTCACGCAACTCCCTCTCGACCTCCTCGTCGCGCCGGGACACAAAGGTCTCCTCGGCCCCGCCGGGACGGGCTTCCTGTACGTACGCCCCGAGTTCGCCGACCGCATCGAGCCCACGCGCGAAGGCGGCACGGGCACCTTCAGCGAACTCGCCGCTCACCCCACCGCCTTCCCACACCGGTTTGAATCAGGTACGCCCAACACCCCGGGCATCGCGGGGCTCGCCGCCGCCCTTCGCCATCTCCTCGTGTGCCCTCCCAACGCCGCCCACGCTCGCGATCTCACCGTCGCCATGCTCACCGCGCTCCGTCGGCAAGGCATCCGCACCCAGGAATCGCTCGGGGGTGTTGGTCCTCTCCGCGCGTTCCGTCTCCTCGGACCTTCGTCACCCGACGGTCGCCTCCCCATCTTCTCCCTCGTCCACGATAACCTTACACCCTCCGAACTTGCTATCCTCCTCGAATCCCAGCATCGCATCCTTGCCCGGGCCGGCCTTCACTGCGCGCCGCTCATCCACCACGCCCTGAACGCACCACAGGGATCGCTTCGTCTCAGTCTCGGACACTTCAATAGCGTCTCCGACGTGCACGCCGTCACAGAGGCCTTGGTTTCCATCGCAACCCAGCCCGGACTGTAACCCGATCTCCGCCGACCGGGACTTTCGTGCGCTCCACCGCTCCGCCTTCGGAGGCATTACCGCGCCTTGCGCACATTGCCCGCGGGCTTCCCGTCCGCATACTCCCAGACCGTGACCAGGATCCGCTTCCGCCCCCACTTCCGCGCCTGCTCGTGCGTCGGAAAGAGCAGGTCAAGCCGCCGCCCTTTGATCGCCCCGCCGCAGTCCAGCACCGGCACGATCTGCCCGTTGTCGTACCCTTCGATCGTCAGCATCGAGCCATAGGCCAGCACGCGCGGATCGGCGGCCACCAACTTGAACCCGTTCGTCGTCACATGGTGCAGCGTCGAGGTCAGGTTGTCCGCCGTTCCCGGGCACGACCGCGCATCAGGCGAGTAGCCCGTCACCGTCATCCACATCTTCTTCGCCGGCCGCACCGGACGCCCGTCAAAGAACCGAACGCTCGGGTCCGCGAGCAGCCTCGCCATCTTCGTGTCCGGCTTCGCCACCGTCTTGGGCGCTCCGGCAACATCCGGCGCGAGTTCGGGCATCGGGTCGCCCTCGGCCATTTCCGCCATCCGTCGTTCCACGATCGGCGCGAGGTAGGCCGCTTCGGTCACCATCCCGCCGTGCTCGAGTCTCGTCGTCTCCACCGCGGCCAGGACCGGGGCGGACTTGGCTTCCTTTGCGAGGATCGCCGACCAGACGACCAGCCCAAGGATCCCGAGCAGCGCCGTGCCATGCATCACATGCCGGGCGGCCCTGCGAATCGCGACATAGCGCCGAAGCGACACGGTACACCCATCTTTGGAAATCAAGCGAGAGCCTCCACCAAGCCCCCAAAGCGACCCGTGCGATACCGCCACCACGCGGCCTTCCCACGATCGCTCGCGGGAAGCACAGGTCGGCCTCAAGGACCGTACCTTTCTAAGGCGGGATGGTACACCTTCCCGCCGACGCTCGCACGTGAATCTGGGCTGAGTTGTCGTCTCCACCAAACGCATGTTCGGGTGGATCATACCTCAGTTCAGATTGCCGTACAAGTCCCTATACTCAACGCAACCGCGGTGCCAATTCGGCAGCACTAACCCAGTAAATATGCCTGTTTATTGTTGTTCTCGGACTAAAATTGCCTCGAAACCGCCCCCAAGGCCCTCCGAACCAACCATATGCTGGCCCGTAACGTGCTTGAGTCTCGCACGCACCCGCCCGTGGACGCGTTCCCGGGCGTATCGAAAGGAACGTCTGCGCCATGATTCGTGCCCTGAACAACTTCAAGACCGTCCTGTTGCTTGGCGGCCTCATGGGCATCTGCTTATTGGTCGGCAGCCAGTTCGGCCAGCACGGCATGCTCATCGGGTTCCTCTTTGGATCCCTCGGGAGCGTCATCTCCTGGTTCTTCTCGGACAAGATCGCCATCGCCATGATGCAGGGACAGGAAGTCGGTCCCAATACCGGCGGCCTCGAAGGCGAGATCTATCACCTCGTTGACGAACTGCGACAGCGCGCCGGCCTCCCGATGCCCAAGGTCTACGTCTGCCCGCAGGAAGCACCGAACGCCTTTGCAACGGGCCGCTCGCCCAACAAGGCCGCCGTCGCCGTCACCCGCGGCGCGCTCGAACTCCTTTCGCTCGATGAGTTACGGGGCGTGATGGCCCACGAACTCGCCCATGTCAAGAACCGCGACACTTTGATCTCCTGCGTCGCCGCCACCATTGCCGGCGCCCTTGCCGTCATCGCGCGCATGGCCTTCTTCTTCGGCGGGGGGAGCAACCGCGAGGGCGGCAACCCCATCGCCGGTCTGCTCGCCCTTATCTTCGCCCCCATCGCCGCCGTCATCATCCAGGCCGCCATCAGCCGCAGCCGCGAGTTCGTCGCCGACGCGGACGGCGCCAAGATCGCCGGCTCGCCCTACGGCCTCATGGGCGCGCTCAAAAAGCTCGACGCCCTCTCCCAACGCATCCCACTCGACAGCCCCAACCCCGCCCAGAACAACATGTTCATCGTCGAGCCCCTCACCGGCAGCAGCATCTTCAACATGTTCGCCAGCCACCCGCCGACGGAGAAGCGGCTGTCGGCGCTGGCGAAGTTGGGTGAAGAAATGAAAGCGCGGGGGATCGCGGCGTAATCACGCCGACAGACATCTTCATTCCCAGGGCGGGCCGACCCAGGTCCGCCCTCTTTATGTTCCCCCCCACCTGCGTTTCGTGCTAGAATCCCCCCACGCAATCCGTGGGTAGGGTTGGAACGACCGCAGGGAGCCCGAAATGGCGAAGAAGTTTTACACGATCGAAGAGGCCGCCGCGAAACTCGGCAAGTCCGTGGACCAGGTCAAGGACATGGTCGCGAAGAAGCAACTCGAAGAGTTCCGCGACCGCGACCGCCTGATGCTCAAGGTCGATCAGGTCGATCTGCTCGCGG
The DNA here is from genome assembly GCA_964543905.1 of uncultured Phycisphaeraceae bacterium. Lineage (GTDB taxonomy): Bacteria > Planctomycetota > Phycisphaerae > Phycisphaerales > UBA1924. The sequence goes on along the minus strand of CAZIZO010000003.1, from coordinate 342,179 downwards.
GCGATGACCACATTCCCCTCGCCTCGGACAGCAGCGAACTCGAGCCCCTCTCCCTCGCCGCCTCGGGCACGGGCAGCAGCATGACGCTCGACGCGAAGGAGCAGACGGGGATCAGCATCCTCGACACGGACTCGACCGAAGAGGCCGACGCGAATGCCGTCACGCGCGTCACCAACTCGCCCGTGCAACTCCAGGACCCGGGGAAGAGCGCGAGCGGCTCGGGCGGGCTGCTCGATCTCAGCAAGGAACCCGACGACACCTCGCTGGGCGCGGGGCTCTTGGACGACGTTTACGGGAGCGAAACGGTGGCGCAAGCGACCGCGGCCGAGGCGCCCGCCGCGGGCGATGGCGGAGCGCTCTTCGAGACCTCCGGCGTGGGCGGGGGCGAAATGGCGGAGGTCGGCACCGCGGCGCCGATGATGATCGCCGCCGAACCCTTCGACGGGATGTGGTCGGGCATCGGCGGCGGGATCGCCGCCGGGATGGTCGTGGCGCTGGGCTTGGGGATCTTTGCGATCGTCTCGGCGATCAGCGGGAGCGCCGGCGGCGGGATCATCAAGATGATGACCGAGCAGTGGTACCTCTTCGCCGGCATCGGCGCCGGGGCGATTATCCTCGGCGCCGTCATCGGCATGGTCATCGGGAAGAAATCGTAACCTCGGCTTTGAACGCACTCAGACTACGTGATTTGGATTTGTAGAACCATCGCCGAGCGGCGATGGTTCTTTGCCGCGTGGACACCGCGAAGAACGCTTCGTCCAGTCGCGCCTTGTCAAGAGGATGCGTTCGCGCGAACGTTGCCGGCTACTCGATGGCCCGAAGCAGAGGCGGCTCCACGCGTCCGCCCGGCACGCCGAGCGCCTCGAACACGCTCGACCTTGCGTACAGAAGTGTGACGCCATCCCGGCACGACCGCAGGGTCACGTTGAGATGCAGGCCGTCGGCCGCCGCGTCCAGGTGCACAAGGCCGACCGAGTCGTCCCGCAGGATGTGTGCCGCCGCCATGTTCGCCACGAGCACCGACGCGCCAGCGACGGCATCGCCCCGTTCAACACGGATCGAGACGCTCGGGCCGTCTGGCTGCGAAAGGTCAATCAACGCCAGCAACCGCGCCGTAGCCGCACGAGCGTGCCCGTGGACGATGGAGTCCCGAATCGCCTGGGGCGCGGATGCGAGGGCCTCACACGTCATGTCCCAGGCGATCTCGACCCGCGTGGGCAGGTGGTGCGGCGGCGTGGCGACGGGCATGCCCCGAGGCTGGCGAGAAAGGGAGGTCAAGACGCCAACTCCCTTGGACCGGCCTTGCGATCATCGCGCGAGCCCGGCGCCGCGCTCAAGAGCGACGCGGCGATCTGCAACCCCTGCCCCGCCGGGCTGACGAACTGCGACGAGAACGCTTCCAAGGTCTGGAAGAACTCCAGCAGCGATTCCAACCTCGCGCTCATCGCCCGCGCCTGCGACGCCTGGTCGCCCACCAGTTTGAGTTTGCTCTCCTGCATCTCATCCTTCAACTCATGCAGCGACGCGAGCAGCGGGTCCACCTCGCGCTTGATGCGCTCGCGCACGATCGCGCGGAACATCGTCCACACGTCCTGTTCCGCCGCGTAATACTCCTTGCGATCCCCCCGCTTGTGCGCGCGGACGATGATCCCCCAATCCGCGAGCGCCCGCAGTGACATCGACGCGTTCCCGCGCGAGATCTCCAACCGCTCCATGATCTCGTCCGTGCACAGGGGCTCGCCGACGATGTAGAGCAGGGCGTGCACCTCGGCCATCGTTCGCGAGATGCCCCAGGCACCGGCCATCTTGCCCCAGACGGCGACAAAGCCATCCTGCGCTTCGCGGAGCGAACGACGCTGTTCGGCCTGGGATTTCGCCGTGGGCATATGGAAGTATGCACCTGGATCGACGTGAAATCCACAAAGATTTCAAAACATACTGAAAGATAATGCGGGTAGTCTCGCCGCGGACGGCGTGTGGGAAGAAAAGAGGCGCAACGAAAAAGGCGGCCAGGCACTATCGCGCGCTAGCCGCCCTTCCGGGGGCATAGAAACAGTTACATCAGGACTTTACCTCGATCCGGACATCACTTCAACCCGAGAGGAGCGGCTAACGTCGATTTTTCTTTTACCAAACGTGATCCAAACAACCGAGCGCTCCAAGAACACAACTGACGACGCCGTTGACCGTAAAGAAGGCCAAAGGGATTCCGACGAGCCCCCGAGAGGCGACGACGTGGTGCTCGTAGATCAGAAGTGAGCCGACAAGCAGGACACCGCCGCCAAGGATCGGCCCCCACGGCGCATGACTGATCCATGCGGAGGCGAGGCATGCGAACGCTGCCAGATGCAGGAGCCGGCTGGTCCATGCGGCGCCACGCTCCCCGAGGCGAGCGGGAATGCTGAACAGGCTTGCCGCTCGGTCGAAGGCGATGTCTTGGAGAGCGTAGATCACGTCAAACCCGGCGACCCAAAGGACGACGAACGCGGCGATCCACCACAGCGTGGAGGACTGGGCGAGGAACTCGGGTCGGATGGCGATGGCGGCGGCGATGGGGGAGAAGCCCAGGGCGAGGCCGAGCACGAGGTGGCAGAGTGCCGTGAACCGCTTGGTGAAGGAGTAGAACGCGAGCCACGCGAGGGTGGGCACGCTCAGAAGCACCGGCCAGGGATTGTCGAAGAAGAACCAGAACGCGCTGGTCGACGCGACAAAGCCAAGGGCCATCGCGGAGGCGAGGGTCCATCCACGCGTCACAGAGAGTGCACCGGCGGCAAAGACACGGAAGCGCGTCCGCTCGTTCCGGGCGTCGATGGAGCGATCCGCGAGACGATTGACCAACATCGCCCACGTCCGGGCGAAGACCATGCAGACGACGACCAACGCCAGTTGGCCGCCGAATCGCCACCAGCCCAGCGTCGCATCCCGCGCGAGGAACGACGCCAGCACGGCGAAGGGAAGCGCGAAGACGCTATGCGAGAGTTTCACGTCCGCGGCGGCGAGGCGCAAGGTGCGAGAAAGGGAGAGATGGGCGTTGATCACCGTCACGCTCAATCGTACGCAGAGGCGCGCGGTACGATGACGGATGCCGCCCAAGCCCTACGACCCGCCCACCGTGCAGCGCCGAAGGGAGTACACCTGTTTCCGTGCTCCCGAGGCGATCGAGATCGATGGCGACCTGAGGAAACCGGCGTGGCGGGCGGCGCCGTGGACCGAGGCGTTCGTGGACATCGAGGGCGACGCTCGCCCGATGCCCCGACATCAAACACGGGTCAAGATGCTCTGGGACGACGAGTGCCTCTACGTCGCGGCCGAGATGGACGAACCACACCTGTGGGGCACCCTCACCGAGCACGACTCGATCGTCTATCACGACAACGATTTCGAGGTGTTCCTCAATCCCACGGGCGACAATCACAACTACTACGAACTCGAGATCAACGCGCTCGGGACGGTCTTTGACCTCCACCTTGCCAAGCCCTACCGCGACGGTGGACCGGCGGATCACGACTGGAATGTCGTCGGGCTGCGCAAGGGCGTCCGCCTCGACGGCACGCTCAACACCCCGCACGACGTGGATCGGGGCTGGTCGGTCGAGTTGGCGTTCCCCTGGCGAGCGTTCGATCGTCACGTGCGACGGGACGGCGAGTACGTGCCCGCCGCGCCGCCTCGCGCGGGGGAGCAATGGCGCGTCAACTTCTCTCGGGTGCAGTGGGACCTCGACGTGATCGACGGCCAGTATCGCAAGGTCGCGGGCCGGCCCGAGCACAACTGGGTCTGGTCGCCCCAGGGGCTCATCGACATGCACCGCCCGGAGATGTGGGGGACCGTCCAGTTCTCGCACGCGAAGGCGGGGAGCGAAGCCGCGGCGCGCGAGCACGTGCTCGCGGACCGCACCGCCACCGCGAGGCATATTCTGCACGCGACGTACTACGCCCAGGCTCGACACAAGGCCGAGCGTGGGCGATGGGCGAACGACTTGAGCACGCTCGTCCATCTGGGATGGCTTGGAGCCGGCGCGGCCGCCGTCACCGTCCTTCGGGCTACGCCCGATGGCTGGGATGCGTGGACCAGCGAGGCTGGACGACGGGTGTGGATCCGTCAGGATTCGCTCGTGTGGGTGGACTGAATATGCAGGCGATCCCGAGTTCGATTATCCTCCGTTGTTGCACAGGTAAACCCTCCCCCACTCGCCCCTCGTGATGAGGTGGTCCTGGAGTCCGATCATGTGGAAGCGTTGGACGATGTCGGCGTGCTTGGCCTTGGCCGCGAGTGTCTTTGCGCAAGGCGAGCCGACCGCACCCAAGACGGCGGCCGCGCATGAGCCCAGCGAGGCCGATCGCGACATCCGCATGGCCTGGTGGCGAAACGCCCGCTTCGGCATGTTCATCCATTGGGGGTTGTACTCGATCCCCGCGGGCGAATGGCCTGGGAAGGGAAGCAACCATGCCGAGTGGATCCGCGACACGGCGAAGATTCCCGTGGGGGAATACGAGGGCCTGCGGCATAAGTTCAATCCCGTCAAGTTCGATGCCGAGCAATGGGTCGCGATCGCGCGAGAGGCCGGGATGAAATACCTCGTCATCACCAGCAAGCACCACGACGGCTTCTGCCTCTTCGACAGCGCCCTGACCGACTGGGACGTCATGTCCACCCCGTTCCGACGTGACATCATGAAGGAACTTTCCGACGCCTGCAAGAAAGACGGCGGCGTCCGCTTCTGCATGTACCACTCCATCATGGACTGGCACCATCCGGACTACCTCCCTCGCCGCCCGTGGGAAAAGGCCGACCGCCCCGAGGCGGGCGCGGACTTCAACAGGTTTGTGGCCTATCTGAAGGGCCAGTTGAAGGAACTGTGCTCCGACACGTACGACCCCGGATTGCTCTGGTTTGATGGGCAATGGGAGGGCACCTGGAACAACACGCTCGGGCACGAGATCGAACAGCACGTCCGATCGCTTCGCCCTCGCATCATCATCAACAGCCGCGTCGGACGCGGCGGCGGCGCCTATGGGCTCGAGAACACCGAGCACGGCGGCCGCATGGGCGACTATGGGACGCCCGAGCAGTTCATCCCCGACGACGCCCCCGCGTTCGACTGGGAAACCTGCATGACGATGAACAACAACTGGGGCTACAACGCGAAGGACCATCACTACAAGACGACCAAGGACCTCCTCCAGAAGTTGGCCGACATCGCGAGCAAGGGCGGCAACTTCCTGCTCAACGTCGGTCCGACGGCCGAGGGGGAGATCCCCGCGGAGAGCGTCCAACGCCTCCGGGAGATCGGCGCATGGATGAAGACGAACGGCGAGTCAATCTACGGCACACAAGGCGGCCCTTTCAAAAAACTGGCGTGGGGGCGCTGCACCATGAAGCGTCAGGGCCCGACCACCCGCCTGTATCTGCATGTCTTTGATTGGCCGAAGAATGGGCTGCTCGTTGTCCCGGGAATCTACAACGAGGCACTCGCGGCGCATGTGCTTGCGGCCCCGGGCGCCAAACTGCCCGTGAGGCGTGAAGACGATGCGCTCCACATTTCCCTCCCCAACAGCGCCCCGGACGCCATCAACAGCGTGGTGGTGCTGGACGTGGCGGGCGCACCGGACATCGCCGACCCCCCCACCCTTGCCGGGCCCACGAGCGTGTTCATGGGCACGATGGACGTGACGGCCACGACCACGCGAGAGGGCGCCACGGTGCGATACACCCTCGATGGGAGTGACCCCAAGGCGACATCCCCCGAGGCCAAGGGCCCCATCGCGATCACCGGGACCACCACGCTCCGCGCTCGCACCTTCCGTGGCGATCGTGCCGTCAGCCCCGTTTCGAGTCGGACGTTCACCCTCGCGACGCCTCGGCCCGCGGCCCAGATCACGCGGGAAACGCACGGGCTGACGGCGAAACTCTACAAGGGCGAGTTCAAGTCGTGCGATGAACTCTCGGGCCTCAGGCACGTGGCGATGGAGACCAAGCAGGCCTTCACCCTCGATCGCCCGAACGAAGACCTCTACGCCTACACGTTTGCCGGGTACCTCGACGTGCCCCGCGATGGGGTCTACGTGCTCACGCTCGCCTCGGACGATGGCAGCCGATTGTTTCTGGGCAACGATCTCATCGTCGACAACGACGGGCTGCACAGTTTGCAAGAGAAGTCCGCCGAGGTGGCCCTCAGCGCCGGCCTGCACCCGATCGCGGTCGAGTATTTCGAGCGGACGGGCGGCGCGGAGTTGAAGGTCCTCTGGAGCGGACCGGGCGTCCCCAAGCAGGTGATTCCAAACTCGGCGTTGTATCAACCGTAACACACACCCGTGGCGCGGGCGTGGCCTTGCGCGTGCTCCCCGGCGGTGTCGAACGTCGCGAAATCGGAAATCAGTGAGTCCGTCGTGCGTGGTCCACGCAGCGCACCACGTCCGCGGCGCACCCCCAACTCAGCGTCACGCCGCTGCGTCCGTGACCGTAGTTGTGCACGATCGTTCGCCCGTCGCCGGGGCGTTCGAGTTCGAGACGGATGGCCTCGGAGTTGCTCCCGACGACACGGGCCGGGCGGAGCCCGGCGACTCGCTTGATCTCGTCACGCCCAAGTTCGTTCCAGCGCGGGTCTCCGTCCGCACGCAGGAGGTTTCGGCAGCGCTCAAGGATGGCGTCGATGGCGTCGGGCTCGGTGGCGTCCACACAAACACCGGGCTCATAGGTTCCGCCCAGAACAAGGTGGCCCGGAAACGCAAAGACGTAGGTCACCACGTCGCCCCTGGGCTCGTCGTGGAGGCTGAACTCGAGGCCGAGCGAGTTGCGAACGTGGAGGATCTGACCTCGCATCGGCATCATCGCCGTGTCACCGGCAAGTTCACGCGCGCCAAGGCCCGTGCAGTTGATGATCGTGGAGGCGCCGAACGCGAAGGCCTCGTCCCAGGCCTGGACGCACCGAGTCTCGATCGGGATGCCCAGCGACGCCGCCCATCGCTCCAGCCACGCGACGTAGCGGGTCATGTCGATGTGGGGAAGCGTCGCTTCGTAGGTGACGGTGAACGGAGCGGGCGCGGGGAGCGCCCTGCACCCGCCGACGATCTCGCCCCACCACGGTTCGGGCGCGTTGGGCGTGTGCATGAACTCACGCATGGGCGCCAGGCGCACGCCGCTCTCGGGATGGTCGCGGGCGAGTTCGCGGAGCACGCGGTACCCCACGCGGGACCATTCGAGCGGGCGAGCGTCGGCGTCATCTCGAAAAGGCGTAAAGCACGCGCCGGCGCGGTCGGAGGTGGTGTTCGGCGTGCGACGGGCGGCGAGGATGCGGACGCCGTGCCCGGCCTCCCGAAGGCGGATCGCGGAGGTCAGCCCAACGACGCCCGCGCCCAGGACGAGAATGTCGGCGTGAGCAGGCATGCGTGAGGATAGGAGAAGGAAAAAGAAACGCCCGCGTCGTTGGACGCGGGCGTTCGATGCAAACCTCTTACTCACGCTCACGAGGAGCGAGATGGCTTAGCAGCCGGACTCGAAGCGGGCCAGGTAGTAGAGGAGGTCGTCGATGGTGACGCCGCCGTCTTGGACGCCCGTGGACGAGCCATCGTCGACGTCGGCGCACAGGTCGCCGGCCTCGAAGATGAACAGGTAGTAGAGGAGGTCGTCGATCGTGACGCCACCGTCGGGGATGCCGGCGGCCGAGCCGTCGTCATAATCGGCAAGGCACGTCCCGTGGCAGGAAGCGCACACGCCGGTGAGGGCGAGGGTGTAGGCGCCGCCGGAGTTGAAGTTGTCGTTGTTCCACGAGGCCACGGGGTTGGCGGCACCGGGGCCGTCGGGCGCGCGCTCGGTGTTGAAGGGCGAATCGAGCCAGATTTCCGCGGCGCTGGCGTCGAGCGGGTCCTTGGAGTAGGGGCTGAGGGCGAGGTAGAAGTCACCCGGGACGAGGGCGGAGGTGAAGGTGCTGGTGAGCGTGGACTGGAGGCCGGTCGAATCGTCGTTGAACGCGACGCCGACGCCCTGGTTATTGAAGAGGAAGAGTTGGGTATCCCACGTCACGCCACCGACGGCGGTCGCGCCGAAGGTGGTGGGATCGCAGATGCGGATGAGCCACATGTCGGCGTCGTTGCCGCCGCACGCGAGATCACCGATCGTGCCCGAGATGGAGGAGATGGCCGCCTGACCCGCAACGGCGCCGCCCGCACGAGCGGCGGTGTCCAGAGTGTCGCCCGTCTCATCCGCGGCGGGGACGACGAAGGCGATGTTGTTGGTGCTGCTGCCGCCACCGCTGTAGTTGGTGGTGACGACGATGTCACCCGAGGCCGCGCCGGCGCCGACGGTCGCCGTGCCAGTGAAGATGCCGTCCGCGGCGGTGACGTCGGGAGCGACGCCGTCGTCGAGGAGGGTCACGGTCCCGCCGTTGATCGCCGAAGCGTCGGCGGAGGCGGAGGTCACAGTCTGCGCGGGGCACCCGGCATTGCCGAGTTGAGAGGTGATGGTCACCGCGGTGCCTTCACCGCCGCACGCGGGGGAGGCCGCGACCGTGGCGGTCGGGGTGCCCGAGGTGTCCACGGCGATGGTGAACGTGCCGGTGTGGGGGTTGCCGCCGGCGAAGTCGCCGATGCGGATGTAGTAGTCGGTGCTCGCGGCGGCGCAGAAGGTCACGGTGGATTGCGCGCTGCACCCGTCGTCGCTGCACGCGATCGCGGTGGTGGCGCCGCAGTTGGCGTAGACGGCGAGGACGGTGTCGACGGTCGTTTGACCGCAGGTCGCGATCGTCGCGTTGCCGCCGCTGCCCGAGTTCCAGACGAACCAGACGTCGGTCCCGATGGCGCCGCAGGGGCTGCCGTTCCCGGAACTGGTCAGGGCGCCATTGGTGTCGTAGTTGTTGGTCCCGGTGACCGCGGTGAACGCGCCGGTGCACTCGTCGTTCGCCGGGGGCGGCGGGACGATCGTCACGGTCGCGTTGCAGGTGCTGGAACGGGACTCCGCGTCGGTGACGGTCGCCGTGAGCGACTGAGCGCCCAAGGTCGCGCCCGCGCCGACGGTGACGTTGCCGGAGTAGATGCGATCGCCCGCGGTGACGTCGGGCGCGATGCCGTCGTCGAGGAGGGTGACCGTGCCGCCGTCCACGTTGGTGGCGTTGAGGGAGACGGCGATGCCCGTGCTGGAGGGGATGGTCCCCGGGGTGACGGTCGCGCGAGCGACGAAGGTGCCGCCGACGAACGAACTCGTGGGGGAGACCGCGAGCGTGCAGGAGAGGGGCGTGGGAGCCGCGTCCGTGCCGATGTCAATGCGGTACGCGATGTTGCCCGTCGCCGTGCCCGTCGTCGTCACGCCGAAGGCCGACGCGCCGAAGGTCGCGTTGAAGGTGGCGATGGCCAGGTAATAGGTGCCGGCGGTGAGCAACGCGCCATTCGATCCCGTGTGGGTCGAGCCGACCGAGGTCGCCGGCAGCACGGCGGCCAAGCCCGGACGAGCGGGAGAGGTGTCGCCGAAGGACAGCATGGAGAAAAGCCCGGGGCCCGAGTCGTCGTTGTTGGCGACCATCGTGCCGTCGGCGCGATAGAGCCCGATCTCGGTGTCGGAAGGATTGCCCGTGCCCGCGCCGTTGGTGTCGATGTCCAGCCAGTGCCCAAGGGTGCGGTCGATCGTGGGCAGGTCGAAGCAGAGCCACTGGATGCCGGGCGTGCCGGCGACGGGGACCGTCACCGTGCCCGTCGTCGTGGATGGATTGCTCAGCGTGCCCAGGCTCGTACACGCGGGCTGCGCAAAGGCGGAAGCCGCGAGGACCAGCGTGGCGGCAGCGCTACAAACAGAACGGATCTTCATCGGAACGTCTCCTTTTCCCTACTGAACTCACCCTTGGGGGATCGCCCGAAGAGCGAGCGACCCTCCAACTGAAAGAACACTCCAAGCCCGCGGTGCCTGAACTGAAGGACCGAGCCGAGGGGAACTTGCTCGATGGGAGACGCGGATTCCCGCGACCACTAGGCGACATCGAACGAACTCGACGCGCCGACGAACTCCCCTTCGTCCTCTCCTGCAACTCACGCCGACCGCACGACCTACACCCTGGATCTCGATCCTCGGGCAAGTGTCAATGTATCCGCAAATCAACCAAACAACAAGGCAAACTGAGCGCTTTTTTCAAAGAATCAAGGAACCCACGCCAGCGCGGATTCGTGAACGCGCATTTCCCGCGCGTCGGGTCCCAATCGTACCTGCTCTCGATACCGAGTTGTCCAAACTACCCATCTTCACAACGCACGTCGCGCCGCCGGCCCGAACCGCCCACGAAGCGTCTGCATGTGAAAAAAAACGCCCGCGTCCTTCGACGCGGGCATTTGGTGGTTCATGTGAACCTGGGAAGACTTAGCAGCCTTCCTCGAAGCGGAAGAGGAAGTAGAGGAGGTCGTCGATCGTCACGCCCTCGTCGGTCGTGCCGGTGAACGAGCCGTCGTCGACGTCGGCGCAGATCACGCCTTGCTCGAAGATGTCGAGGTAGTACAGGAGGTCGTCGATGGTGACGCCGCCGTCGGGCGTCCCGGTGCCCGAGCCGTCGTCGAAGTCGGCGGTGCAGTCACCGTGGCAGGAGGTCGAGACGGGGCAGACGCCCGTGACGGCGATGCTGTAGGTGCCGCCGCTGTTGAAGTTGTCGGCGTTCCAGCCCGCGATGGGGTTGGCAGCGCCGGTACCGTCGGGAGCGCGCTCGGAGGCAAACGGCGTGTCCAGCCAGATCTCATCGCCGTTGCTATCAACCGCGTCCTTGGAGTAGGGGCTCACGGCGAGGTAGAAGTCGCCCGCGGGGAGGGAGGCGGTGAAGGTGCTGGTCAGGGTGGACTGGAGGCCGGTCGAGTCGTCGTTGAAGGCGACGCCCATGCCGTTGGCGTCGAAGAGGAAGAGTTGCGTGTCGAACGACGCGCCGCCGACGAGGGTGGCGGAGAAGTTCGCGGGCTCGCAGATGTTGATCTTGAACATGTCGGCATCGTCGCCGTCGCAGAAGTTATCGGCGATCACGCCGGTCAGCGCGGTCACGGGGCCGGTGGTCACGACGGTCGCCGTGGCGGGCGTGTCGCCGTGATCATCCGCGCCGGGGACGACGTGCCCGAGGTTGTTGGTGGCGCTGCCGCCGCCGCTGAAGTTGGTGGTGACGACGATGTCGCCCGAAGAGGCGCCCGCGCCGACGGTGACCGAGCCGGTGAAGATGCCGTCGCCGGCGGTGGCGTCGGGAGCCACGCCGTCGTCGAGGAGGGACGTGGAGCCCGCGTTGATCGCCGAGGCATCGGCGGACGCGGAGGTGATCGTCTGAGCGGGGCAACCCGCGTTGGAGAGTTGGGTGGTGATGGTCACCACGGTGCCCTCACCGCCGCAGGCCGGGCTCTTGGCGGCCGCGACCGTCGGGGCGCCGCCCGCGTCCTGGGTGATGACGAAGGTGCCGGTGTGGGGGTTCCCGCCGGCGAAGTCACCGATGCGGATGTAGTAGTCCGTGCTGGCGGCGGCGCAGAAGGACACGCTGGACTGCAGGCCGCAGGAGTCGTCGTTGCAGACGAGGGCGGTGGTGTCGCCGCAGTTGGCATAAACGGCGATCACGGTGTCCTGGGTGGTCTGCCCGCAGGTGGAAATGGTGGTGGTGCCGCCGCTGCCCGAGTTCCAGACGAACCAGACGTCGGTGCCGATGGCGCCGCAGGGGCTGCCGTTCCCGGAACTGGTCAAGGCGCCGTTGGTGTCGTAGGCGTTGGAACCAGTGACGGCGGCGAACGCGCCGGCGCACTCGTCGTTCGCCGGGGGCGGCGCGACGACGGTGAAGGTGGCGGTGCAGGTGCTCGAGCGGCTCTCCGCGTCGCTGACCGTCGAGGTCAACGTCTGCGCGCCGAAGGGCGACAATGCGCCGACGGTCACGGTGCCCGTGAAGATGTTGTCGCCCGCGACCGCGTCGGGAGCGACGCCGTCGTCAAGCAGCGCCACCGTCCCGCCGTCCACGTTGGCGGCGTTGAGGCTGACGGCCAGGCCCGTGCTCACCGGACCGCTGCCCGGGGTCACGGTCGCCGTGGCGACGAAGGACGTGCCGACCGGGCCCGTCGTCGGGGCGAGCGCCAAAGTGCAGAAGGGGGGCAGGCTGGAGGGGTTGCCGACGTAGTCGATGCGGAAGGCCACATCACCCGTGCGGGCGTGGGTCGTGCCCACGGCGAAGCCCGCGCCGTAGGTGTTCCCACCGAAGCCGGTCACCGCGAGGTAATACACGCCCGCGGTGATGTCCGCGGCGCCGGAGCCGCCGGCGTGCGTGCTGCCGGCGCTCCCGGCGTTGCCCGTCGGGGCCAAGCCCGCACGGCTGGGGGTGGTGCGGCCGTAGGACAGCATCGAGTACAAGCCAGGGCCCGAGTCGTCGTTCGAATCGAGGAACGTGCCGTCGGCGCGATAGAGGCCGATGTGGGAGTCGCCACCCGTCAGCGTCCCGCCGTTGGTGTCGATGTCGAGGTACCCCGAGCCGGCCAGCGTGGCATCGGCGGGCACTTCGAAGCGGATCCACTGGACCTGAGCGGCGACAAAGCCCGTCAGCGTGCCCGTCGTCGTCGAAGGATTCGGCAGGACGCCGAGATCAACATTGGGCGTGGGCTGGGCGGTGGCGGCGGCCGCGAGCACGAGCGAGGCGGCAGCGCTACAAACAGAACGAATCTTCATCGGAACGTCTCCTTTTCCCATGAGGGACGGCGCCCTCATCGGAGCCACCCGGACCAACCGGGCGACCCCCAACTCAAAGAACACTCCAACCGGCGCCGCATTGGGAAATGGAACCACTCGAAAGTTCGCAAGCCGACCAGGCTCTTTGCGACCACACCGCGAGATCGACCACACAAACCACGCTCGCGATGGACTCCCCTTCGACCTCTCCCACCTACCGATGCGAACGCTCGGACGACACACCGCGGAGAACACTCTCCTCGGCCGTACACAATTTATACGAACTTGACCCCATCCACAAGTGAGGTTGGACGGTTTTTGATGGAAACCTGCGCAGATTCGACCACCCTTTTCCAAGAGCGCACGCGCATGCGCATAATTTTACCAAGGTTTACACCGGCTCCCGGGCGACCCCTGATTCACTCGCCTTCGAGGATCACGGGTTGCACCCCCTGGGGCAACGCCCGACGGAAGAGCCGCCCGTAGCGGGCCCGGATCAGGCGTGGATCGAGGACCACGACTCGTCCATGGTCGGACTTCGATCGGATCAGGCGACCAAACCCCTGCTTGAACTTGATAATCGCGCGGGGGATCGAATCTTCCAGGAACGGATCGCCCCCGCGCGAGGTGATGAGTTCGTACCGCGCCTCGGTCAGCGGGCGATCGGGCGGATCGAAGGGAAGTTTGGTGATGATGACGTTGCGAAGGGCCTGGCCCCGCACGTCCACGCCCTGCCAGAACGACGCGGCACCGAAGAGCACGCTCTGGTCACTCTCGCGGAATCGCTCCAGGAGTTGCGTGCGCGGAGCATCTCGACCTTGGACGAGGAGGGGATACCCGCGCACACTCAGGGGACCCGCGAGTTGGCTCGCGCACCAGTGGAGCGTCGCGAACGAGGTAAAGAGGACGAAGGCGCCGCCCTTGGTCGCTTCGATGTGGTGCAGGATCCGCGCGGGGAGGGGCGGGAGCGATGGAGACGCAGGACGCGACCGTTCGGCAAAGGGAGCGTGCTCGTCGTCGGGCACCCATCGCGGCGAGTCCGGCTCTTCTCGACGATCCGTCCCCCGGGCCCCACCCGTCCGTCCCGCGTCTTCGGCAAGGAGATCGACGATCAACTCGACCTGCGTGGCAAAGTCGAAGGGGCTGCCGAGTTGGAGCGTCGCGGCACCCTCGCACCCCAGGTTCGTGAGCGCGTGCGCGAAGGCCGTCTCGCCCGATTCCCCCGACTCGTCGTCCCCAATCGTGCGGGTCGTGAGCGTCGCGCTGGTCAGGATGACGCTGTGCTGCCCGGAAAAGAGATGCTCCTTCAGGATGGGCGCGAGGTCGATGGGCGAGCATGCAAGGGTGACGCGCTGGAAGCGGGACGCGTGCGCCTCGTCGTCTCGTCCGCTCACTTCCGCCCAATACGCCTGCCCCGCCAGCGATTGCGAGACCAGGGTCTCGGCATCGAGGGCGATGGCCTCGGCCCGGAGCGCGTACGCGTTCAGTTCATACTTGTCGGGCTCGCTCTTGACCGCGTCCTTGAGCGCACGAAGCCGCATCGACAGTTCGCGGAACGCCGGGGTGATCACGTTCGCCGCGGCCCCGGGCTGGCGAATGCGCCGCGAACTCGGCTCGGCGCGAGCGCGCGGCGTGGCGTCGGACGCGGGCGACGCCGGGCCGCGGCGGATCAGCGTGTGGAGTTCATCAAAGAACGCCCGGCTTGCGTGCGTCGCCTGCTCGACGAGTTGGATCGCGTGCTCGACGAGTTGCGTGTCCTGGACGAGCAGCGCGAGTTGGGGGAGATAGCCCTTGCCACGCGAATCCGAGAGCGTGCGGAGCAGGTGGTTCACGCGTCCCTCTCCTAGAGAGACGCCAAAGTGCTCGGCGGCGACTTCCTCAATATTGTGGGCCTCGTCGAGGATGACGTGGTGGTACTCGGGCAGGAATCCAGCCTCCTCGGCCCGGAGCGCGAGGTCGGAGAAGAAGAGGGCGTGGTTGCACACGAGGAGGTTGGCGCCGTCCATCTCCCGCCGCGCGCCCTGGTAGAAACACTGCTCGTACCGAACGCACTTGCGTCCCATGCAGTTCGCGGAATCCGACTGGACCTTGTCCCAGACGCCCGGGCGTTCGAGCATGGGCAGGGTGGAGAGGGTGCCGTCGCGGGTGTGCATCGCCCAGTCTTCGATGACGTGCAGGCTTCGCCTCGCCGCGGGTTCGGCGAAGAGCCGGTCCTGCCGCTTCGAGGCTTGCTCCAATCGACGGATGCTCACGTAGTTGCCGCGCCCCTTGACCAGCACGGGCTTGAGTTCGCGGGGCAGGGGCTTCAGCACGTCGGCAAGGGCGGCCTGAAGAAGTGGAATGTCCTTCTGGATCAGTTGCTCCTGCAGCGCGATCGTGTGCGTGGACACGACGACCACCTCGCGCATCGCGGCGGCACGCAGCATCGCCGGCACCAGGTACGCGAAGGACTTGCCCACGCCCGTCCCCGCCTCCACCAGCAGGTGCGATTTCTGGTCCATCGCCTGGACCACGGCGGCGGCCATGCGGAGTTGCTCGGGGCGCGATTCGAAGCGATCGCCCAACGAGGAAGCGATCGGGCCAGCATCCGAAAGGAGATCGGGTGCGGAGGGAAGCACGCGGTAGAGTACGACACGCCCTGTCCCCCGCGCACAGGCTCGCGGTGTCGATCCCAGGAAACGTCACTGGGCCGTCGAGCCCGAATCCGGCCTGCCTTCCTCGGCGTCCTTGGCCTGGTCGGCCTTTTCAGCCTCGGACTTGGCCGCCGAATCATCGGGCTTGGGGGAAGGTGAAGATGGAGGAGGGGCAGCGGGGGTGGAGGTCTCGCGCTTGGGCGCAGGCTTCTGCCCCGTGATGGCTTCTTCGATGGCCTCCGCCACCGTGTCGCTCAGGTCCTCTTTCGAGCCCGGGATCGTCCTCACGATCTCGCCCGATCGGTTGATCACCACGGTGGTCGGGTAGACCGCGATCGCGTAGTCCCGCGCCACCTTGTCGGCGTTGAGCACCGTCGCGAACGAGAAGTCCTTGGTCATGGTGATCGAGTCGTCGTTGTTCTTCGCTCGAACCGAGAGCGCCAGCACACGCACCCCGCGATCGGCGAACCGCTTCGTGAGATCGTCCAGCCGCGGGTGCCAGTCCCGCGCGAGGAGCGACCAAGGCCCGAAGAAGTCGAGCACGACGGCGCTCGCCCCGGAATCGCGAAGTGCCTGGAGCGAGACCTTTTCTCCCTTGGACGTCGTGAGTTCAAACTCGGGTGCGACGCGGGGGGGCGGGGGCGGAGCGGGAACCGCCGGCGTCGCCATCGTGGGCGTCGCGGGAGCATCGATCTTGCTCGGGACCACGTCCGTCTTGGGGTCCGCGCCGACGGGCGTGGGCTGCACGGGCTGGGGCGGCGGCGCCACCGGTTCACGCTCCTCCGTCCAGCCCGGCGGCACGGGGATGCGGAGGCTCGAGGCCGCGATGCTCGGGTCCTCGCTCGTCTCTACCTTCAGATCGGACGCCTCGACGATAACCTCGCTCGCCATGGCCCCCTCGATGACGCGATCCACGCGGCGGGGGAGGTAGTCGCCGAGTCCGAGGTACCAGCGTGTCTTGTTCTTCCGCTCGCCCATCTCGATCTGCACAACCTCACACTCAACACCCGCGATCGTCTTGCGATCGAGGATCGTCGCCGTGCCGGCGGTCAGGTCACGCGTGTACGGAGCGACGGCAAAGAACTCGTCGATGCGAAGGCTCTTCGCGCCCTGCACGATCGGACTCTGCGCGGAGCGATCCACTTTCTCGACGATCTTCTGGGCCTTGGCGTCCGCCCATTCGATGCGCTTGTTGCCGAGGTAGGCCACGTCGAAATCGAGCGACTCGCCGTCGCCCGCCTTCCCGCCCTTCTTCGTCGTGCGTCCCGTGATGCGCGCGAGCCAGGCGTCGGGCGCGCCGCCCGCCACACGCCTCATCTTCACCTGACCGTCCGCCTTGGGGGTCAGCGATTCGAGCGCGCCCGTGGAGTACGCCTTGGCCGAGTACGAGATCGCGCGTGCGGCACGGATCGCCTCCGCGGATCGTCGAAGCAGCCGCTTTCCTTCCGACTCATCCATGGACGGCGAGTCCTTCGTTTCATCCATCGCGGGCGCTCGCGCCGCAGGCTTGTCAGGCGAGAGCGGCGTGGCGTCCTCGACCGGCTGAGCCGCCGGCGGTGTCTGCGATTTCAGAACTTCGTCCGCCTCCTTGGGGTCCCTCTCCTGCGCGACCGACAGCGTGCACACCGAGAGCGCCGCAAAGAGTGCGAGGATGGTTCGACGGACATCGAGCATGGCTGGTCCTTGGTCGGTCGGAGTGTCGCGGAATCGTCCGGAAAGCACGAGGATAGGTCGGGCGTCCGCCTCAGCCCGACGCGCCGGAAGGCATCAGGAGTTCGGCCAAGGCACGCCCAGGATCGTCCGCCCGCATGAGGTGCTCGCCCACGAGCACGATCCGAACGCCGACAGCGCGAAGTTTGGCGAGGTCACTCGCCTCTCGAATGCCCGACTCGCTGACCAGGACGGAGCGATCCTCGACCATGTCCACGAGACGAAGCGTGTGGTGGAGATCCACGGTCATCGTGCGGAGATCGCGGTTGTTGATACCGAGCAGGGCGTACGAAGGATGCGGAAACCCCACGTGGTGCCGCACGCGGAGCAGGCTTTCCATGTCGTGCACCTCCAGCAGCGTCGTCATGCCCAGCCGTTGCGCCAGGATCAGCATGTCGAGGAGTTCGCCCTCGGGCAGGCACTCGGCGATGAGCAGCACCGCGTCGGCGCCCGCGGCGCGGGCTTCCCACAGTTGCCACTGGTCCACGATGAAGTCCTTGCGCAGCACGGGAAGCGGCATCACGTTCTTCATCCGACGAATGAACGACAGGTGTCCCCCAAAGAACCGCTCGTCCGTCAGGCACGAGATCGCGGCCGCCCCGCCTTGGTGATACCGTTCCGCGATGAGTTCCGGCGCAAACGCATCTCCTTCGTACTCCGGGCGGATCAGCCCCGCCGAAGGGCTGCGGCGCTTCACTTCGGCAATCACCGCGGTGTGGTTCGCGTGCCGGGGCCTCGTGACCGCCGCAAAGAAGTTGCGCGGCGGCTCTTCCTGCAGCACCATCGCCTCAAGTTCGGAAAACGGCGTGCGAGCCTTCGACGCGGCCACCTCCTCGCGCTTCCGCGCCACGATCTCGGCGAGTGCATCAGGGATGGGTCGGCTCACGGCGGGGATTGTTGGCGTGGTGGTCCCCGCGTTCGCCTGCTCGACCTTCGCACGAGACTGGCCCCAGGTCGTCGAGCACACGACCCAGCAGGCCCGGGCGGCCTTCCGGGCTGATCCCTGGACCATCATGACGCTCCTGACCGCCGCGGGCGTCCTCGTCGGGCTTTGGATCGCGAAGGTGATCGGACCCCGCGCGACCTATCCGCGCGATGTCCGCGAGCAGCCGAGCGTGGTGTGGCTGATGTGCGGCATCATCACGTTCCTCTCCGCCTCCGTCGGTGCCGGGCTGGCGGCGCAGGTGGTGAAGGTGCCCTGGCTCCTGGACAAACTGGGCGCCGGCGAGACGCAAAGAAACACGATGGCGATGATCGGCGGAGGCGTCCTTGGGATCGCGGTGGGCGCCGTCTTCGCGTCGCTGAGCGCCAAGGCCGTGCCCCGGGCGGGCCTCGGGCTCCGGTGGTCCGACCTATGGAAGGGCGCGATGGCGCTGGTGATCGCCCTCCCCGTCATCTACGCCGCGTCCCTCGGCGCCATGTTCGCGTACGAGCGCCTGCACGGCACTCGTCCCGACGCCGCCGGGCATGCCATCTTGAAATCGCTGCGGGATGAGCCTTCGAATCCCTGGCACTGGGCGGCGGCGGCGAGCGCGATCCTGCTGGCCCCCGTCTTCGAGGAGTTGGTGTATCGCGGGTTTGTCCAGTCCGCCCTCGTCCGCGCCACGGGTCGCGCGGGCCTCTCGATCCTGCTCACCACCGCCGTGTTCACCCTCATGCACGTCGTCGGGTCGTCGAGCGTGCCTTGGTATTCCCTCCCCGCCATCGCGGTGCTGGGGGCGTCGATGGGCGTGGCGTTCGAGCGGACGGGTCGCCTCGGGGTGGCGATCGTCATGCACGTCCTCTTCAACGCCCTCAACGTCGCGCTCACGGCGATCGGCGCGGGCTGAGTCACCCCCTCGAAGCCGCGTAGCATCCCACATGGAAGTTCGGATCATCTCGATCGGGGCGCTCTCGGCTCATCCGCTCTGGAATGAGAAGGGGCCGGTGCGGGTTGGACATGCCACGACCACGCTGATCCGCGCGGACAAGGCGATGATCTTGGTGGATCCCGCGCTGCCCGAGGCCGCGCTCGCCGCTCGCCTCCGCGAGCGCGCCAACGTCCTGCCCTCCGAGATCACGCACGTCTTTCTCACGAGTTTCCGCCCGGACACGCACCGAGGCATCACCGCCTTCGATCGGGCCGAGTGGCTGATCCATCAGGACGAACGCGAGGGCGTGGGACAGGCGCTCGTGATCCAACTCAAAAAGTTGGCCGAGGGCGAGATGTCGGCGGAGGACCGGCGGATCCGCGAAAGCCTCGAGCAGGACGTGGCGATCCTCCAGCGCTGCAAGGCCGTCGCCGAATCGATCGTCGAACGCGTGGACATCTTCCCGCTGCCCGGGGTCACGCCCGGGATGTGCGGCCTGCTCATCGAAGAACCCCGCCACACCACCGTCATCTGCGGCGACGCGATCCCCACCGTCGAGCATCTCGAACAGGGCAAGGTGCTGGTCAGCGCGCTCGACGTCGAGAAGGCCAAGGCGAGTTTCGAAGAGGCCGTCGAGATCGCCGACCTGCTCGTGCTGGGACGGGACAACATGGTGGTGAATCCGACGAAGAGACCGTTCTAAAGGGGCTCGTCATGTCGTGCGAGTTGTGCGAGAAGATTCGAGAGATCCGTGCAGGCAAGCACCCGCTCGCCCTCGTCGAACTGAGCGAGACCTACGCCGTGCTGGGCGACAACCAAGGATGCCCGGGCTGGTGCGTGCTTCTGCTGAAAGAGCACGTCGAGCATCTGGGCCTGCTCTCGATCGAGCGCCAGCAGCGCGTCTTCGGCGATGTCGCTCGTGTCGCCGCCGCGATCCGCCGAGAGTTCGCAACCACCGGCCTCGACGGCAAGCCGCCCCGCATCAACTACGAATGCCTGGGCAACGTCGCCGCCCACGTCCATTGGCACGTCGTGCCCCGCCACGCGAACGACCCCACGCCGCGAGCGACCGTGTGGGGATGGACGCCGGAAGCCCTGCGCGGAACCATAACCCCAGACGAACGCACGCAACTGGCCGCGAGATTGCGAGCCGCCATCACGCTCTGAACGCGCAGCCTCTACACCTTGATCATCAAGGGCGACCGCCCCTCACGCAGCGCGTTCCGCAACTGCATCATCCGCGTGGCCGACACCTTCGCTTGCCCGTTCGGCAAGAGCAGCCCGCCGTGCGGCATCTCGGGCGACTTCGCCGCGTCCGTCGGGTCCATCAACTCCTGCCAGCAGACGCTGTGGACATACGGCTTCGAGCAGCAGATCGCCATCGCCGCCGTCAGCCACTCCGCCTGCTGCTGGTCGCTCCAGGGCTTCCGCCAATACCCCGGCTCGTGCATCGAACTGTCCGTGTCCGAGCCCGCGCGCGGGCGAAACCGCTGCGCGGGGATCATCTGGCTCGGCGCACCGAGGGCCGACACGGCGACCGGCTTGTCGAACATCGCATACCGATCCAGCAGCGCCGACAGCGACATCAGGTCGCGCGACGAGAGCCCCGGTTCGGCATGCCCCATCTGCAACCGCAGCCCGATCGCATCGATCGGCAGGTTGCTCTGCAAGACCGCCTCGGCGTACAGCAGCGGCGGGATCGACCGCCGATTCGCCGCGTGATACTCGCCCCAGGGCTGCGCCACCTCCAACTGGATCTTCGCCTGCGGGTGCAGTTTCTTCACAAGAAGGACCGTGATCCGCGTCAGGTCCATGATCTGCTCGAAACTCACCTTGAAGTTCGTGTTCACCGCCAGCCCGCTCGCCACCGTCCAGCGCGTGATCGTCCGCCGATACCGCGTCACGATCGCCTGCACATGCTCCACCACGATGTCGCGCAGCGTCTCGTAGTCGTTCTCCCAGATGTACAACCAATCCGGCACGCACGACGGGCGAAAATCCACCAGCGGACCCGCGTGGATCGGCAACTTCGCCACCCGCACCGCCCACTCGATCCACCGATCCGTGTTCGTGAACGCGTATTTCCCCTCCACCGGCTCCATGTCCACCCATCGCACCGGCATCGTGACGAAATCGCACAGGTTCATCGCCGCCTTCTGCTGCGCCTCCGTGAACGCGCTCGGGCTGATCGCGCAGCCCACCAGCGGCGGGCCGGGCAGCGTCGCCCCGCCCTGGGCCGTCACCACCACCGGTGCGCCGGGCTGCACCTTCTCCTGCGTCAGGCGCTGATAGTGGGCGACCGCGCTCGCGTACGTCTTCCCCGTCAGGCGCTCCTTGATCTGCTTGTCCGCCTGGATCAGCGTGAGCCCCTCCCCCGCGTCGATCGCCAGCGCCAAGGTTTGAGCCGCCAGCCGACCTGCCTGCGGACAAAAGCCACCCGGGTTGTTCTCGCCCGCATGGTCGCGCTGCGCCACCAGGGCCGAGGTAAAGGCGTGGCGCGCCTGCTCAAACTCTCGAATCACCGGGTGATCGCCCGGCAAGTCCACCAGACCCCAATCCTCCAACTTGTTCAAGAAGAGCATGATGCGATGACGCGCCAACTCGATCATCAGCAAGTACGGCTCGAGCCGACTCGGGAGGAGGCACGTCGGGATGGTGAGCAACCCCAACCCCGTGGATTCACTCCCGACGCTCGTCGAGCCGACGCCCAACTCCGGCTTCCCAACCTCCACTTGAACGTGCAGGGCCACCGAGTGCTGCGCCTCGGCCTTGCACGCGATCAGGTTCGGCTCGAAGGCGATCTCGCCCTGCAGGGGGAGGTCATCCGGCCCCGTGAGGTAGGCATGCCGCGGTGGGTAGTTGCCCGCGGTGATGGCGTCGGCCTCGAAGACGACGAAGTTGAGCATCCGCGTGCACTTTCCTTGCGAAACGAGCGGGGCGCGACATCGAGCACCCGGCCCGGATTGAACGATCCATACCCACCCCGTGGCAGGTCCGAACTCTGGAACCTTCACGGTAGGGGCGCTGCAGGCCCCGCGCGGCGCACGACGCCCGCCTCGCGCTTCCATCCACCGGACCCTCCCGCGCCACCTCCCGGATGGGGTACCCTTCGCGCATGGGCGATGCGATGGGCGAGCGTGCGGTGATGGAAACAACCCTGGCCCTCCCCGGGCTCCGGCGGGGCAAAGTGCGCGACGTCTACACCCTCCCACCCACCAACGGCACGCCTCGCCTCCTCATCGTCGCGACCGACCGGATCTCCGCCTTTGACGTCGTCATGCCCACCCCCATCGCCGGCAAGGGCGTGCTCCTCACCCACCTCTCGACCTTCTGGCTGCGGTTCGTCGAGCGCAAGGGCCTCTGCTCCACACACCTCCTCTCCACCCGCGCGGACGATATCCCCTCCAGCGCGTTCACCAGCGCCACCACTCGCCAGGACCTCGACGGGCGATCCACCATCGCTCGACAGGCCCGGGTCATCCCCATCGAGTGCGTCGTCCGAGGCTACCTCGAAGGCTCCGGGTGGCGTGAGTACAAAGAAACCGGACGCGTCTGCGGGATCGATCTCCCCAAGGGCCTCACGCAGTGCGCGCGCCTTCCCCAGCCCATCTTCACCCCCGCCACCAAAGAAGACCTCGGCAAGCACGACGAGAACATCTCCTTCGAGGCCGCATGCCAGCGCGTCGGGCTCGAGACGATGGAGCGCCTCCGGAGCCTCTCGCTCGCCATCTACCAGGCGGCCTCGGCCTACGCGCTCGAGCGAGGGATCATCATCGCCGACACCAAGTTCGAGTTCGGATTCCCGATCGACGAAAAGGGAGCCGTCACCTCGCAGGAACCCATCCTCATCGACGAAGCCCTCACCCCCGACAGTTCGCGATTCTGGCCCGCCGACCGCTACCAGCCGGGGCGTCCACAGGCCAGTTTCGACAAGCAGTACCTCCGCGAATACCTGGAATCGCTCGTCTCCGCGGGCGCCTGGGACAAGCAGGCCCCGGGCCCGGTGTTACCCCCCAAGATCGTCGAGCAAACGTTGGCGAGGTATCGCGAAGCCCGTGATCGCCTGACCACGTGAACCGAATTCTGGTTGTGCCGATCGAGGAATGTGGTAGACTGATCGAGGAGGGGTGTTGCGTCCGTTCCCACCCTTAGTAGTCGAGGAGATTTCCATGTTGAATCGTTCGTTTGGCGCTGCCGCGATGTTGTCGTGCGTGATCGTCGTGCCCTCGTTCGGGCAATCTCGGACGATCATCGCGGATCGTGCCAACAACGCCCTCTGGACGCTCACCGACCTCGACTTCAGCGGCACCGTGATCGAACCCTCCGAAACCACGCGCTTTTTCGACGCGAGCAACGCGGCCGGAACCCTCGGCCCGCAGAACCCGACCTGCCTGGCCGTCCGATGCGATGGGCTCGTCGTCATGGGCGATCAGATCAACCAGGTGATCTCCCTCTTCCGCGACTTGAACAACGACGGCGACGCGCTCGACGAGGGGGAGAGCCGCGTGGTCGCGGGCGCGGGCAACGCCTCAGGAGTGGCCTTCGCCTTCCCCACCGGAGCCGCCTTTGACGACCTGGGTCGCCTGTACATCGTCAACGCCTCCAACTCCTTCGGCGATGATGCCGTCTACCGACTCGTGGACCTCAACGCCGACGGCGACTTCATGGACGCCGACGAGATCACCGTCTATGTCGGCCCCGGCGCCTTCGGCGGCACCCGCACCAACTACAGCCCGCAAGAGATCTTCTTCGCCGGCTCCACCTTGTTCCTCCGAAACTCCAACTCCTCCGCGCCGAGCATGCACGGCATCTACAAGGGCATCGACCTCAACAACGACGGCGATGCCGACGATCCGGGCGAGTTTACCTACTACGGGCACACCGCCACCTCGGGCATCGCGTCCAGCGCCGGCTTCGCCACCGAGCCCGACCGCTTCCGCGAGGGGTCCATCTACGACCTCCAACTCGCCACGGGCGGCGTGGACCAACTCGTCCGCCTCACCGACCTCGACAACGACGGCGACGCCCTCGACCCGGGCGAGGCCGTCCTCGTCTACTCCACGGGCGAATCGGGGTTCACCTCGGTGGACATCCTCAGCCTCCCCTCGGGCGAGGTCTACATGACCGACAACTCGACCAAGCGCGTCGTCGTCCTCCGCGACCTCAATGCCGACGGCGATTTTCTGGACGACGGGGAACGGACCAACCTGCTCGCCGCCATGGGAGGGGTCGTCGGTGACATCCGCCAGATCGTCCACTTCACCGCCTGCAAGGCCGACGTCACGGGCGACGACGGCGTGACCATCGACGACCTCCTCCTCTACCTCGCCACCTTCGAGTCCGGCGCCTTCTGCGCCGACCTCGACGACGGCAACGGCACGGGTACGCCCGACGGCGGCGTGACGATCGACGACTTGCTTTACTACTTGCAACGCTTCGAGGCCGGGTGCTGACACGCTCCCTCCCCTCGCTCCTCTTCGACCGCTTGGGGCGGGTGTCCCACCCGCCTCGACTCTTCGTACGTTTGCCCTCACTCCTGGTGTGCCGTACGACCCATAATCAAAAACTGCACTCCAGAAGTGAACTCGAGGCCGACAATCGCTCGGCCTCTTTATACCCTTGTCATGCTCATCGCCGGGCAGGGGTGAAGGGGGGCCGCTTGACCATAAAGACTTGGATGTTGTCGATCGCGATGGCGGCATTCCCGGCGCTGGGCGCCCCCGTTGTTTCACCTTGGCCCGCACCCAGCAACGCCGACGCCGCTTGCGTCGCCTCCGCCGCGCTCGCCGGCATCTCCGCCGTCGCCTCCAGCGCGACCGACACCATCGAAATCCGAGATGGCGAACAGAATCTCCTCCGCTCCGTCCCCCGCGCCCAACTCGCCGCCGCGTCGGGGTATTTGCTCGATTCGGACGCCGACGGCCCGTGCGGCCTCGCGCTCTCCGACTCCGGCCGCCTCCTCTTCATCGCCGTCACCAACGTGGGTGATGTCGCGCCTCCCACGCCCTCCGCGATCCTCTTGCGCCTGGAGGTCGATACGGGATCGCTCTCGCAGTTTGCGCCTCTCGTCGCACCGAACGCTCCACGCCCTCGTGTCGCCCTGACGCATTTCAAGGGCCGCCTGTACGTCGGCACCACCGGCGGCGTCGCCGTCTACAACGCCGGGATGAACCAGGCGCAGTCCATCTCACCCCTCTTCACCGCGCCCTTCGTCAGCGGGCAAGCCACGCTCGGGCTGGCGATCGATCGCGTGCAGGGACATCTCTACGCCTGCACAGGGTCGCAGATTTCCCGCGCGACGATCGGGCCGACCTCGCTGCCGTTCACGAGCGTAGGCACACGGAGCAATCTGCGCTCGCTGGCCTTCTCCGATCACTTCGGCGGACTGCTCAACACCGGCCTCTACGCCCTCGAATCCACCGCCACCCCGCAATCCACGCTTTGGCACATCCCGCCGAATCAGGCCCGCGGGATCGCGGCGTTTGCGCCCTCCGCGTACCTGAACTCCTCAACCCAAGCAACCGACCTTGGGGCCACCGCGGACGGGAAACTCATCCTTGGCACCAACACCGGCGCGTCCTCCATCCACGACACGGCGGACACGCGTCTTGCGTTCCGCGCCTGGGCTCGCGACGAGTTCGATCAGGTCGTGCGATTTGGGCGAGGCCTCATCTCGCCCGACGGACAGCCGCCGGGCTGGGTGATTGATGCCGACACGCAGGTCGGGACGCCCCGCTTCCATCCCGCCACCCCCGATGCCGCGTGCTGGACGATCCTCCTGCTGCTGGCGAATGATGAAATCCTGCGGCAGAGCGGTGGACCGGGCGACCCGACGACGCGGCCGACCGTGCGATCGATCCTGCAGCGATACGCCGGGCAAGCACCGGACGGCATCCGCCCGCTGCGGTCGGCGGATGGCCTCTACTGGCACTGGATCAACCCGGCGACGGGCGGCGACGCCGGGTGGGGCGACGGGTTCGCGACGCTCAGCACCATGAAGATCGTTCTTGCGGCGACGCGAGCGGCCGCGTATTACCCCGACGATGCGGGCGTGCAGAGCGCGGCACGCGAAGTCGTCTGCAACGTCCGCAACTGGGATTCCTACTTCAGCACCAACTCGGCTCACGCGCTCTACCTCCTGGGTCTCGCCTCGGGGGGCGCGATCACGAGTTCGGCGTCGGTGCCGTACAACGAGGGCATCATCTTTGCCGATCTCGCCGCGGCACACGGCGGCGCCACCGCGGCCTCCGCCAGGTCGCGCTGGTTCAATCGTGGTGCGTCGCCCGCGGCGGCGATCGTGACGGGGCGGCCGGTGACGGGCGATTCGCCCGGAGTCTTTCAGAGCGCGTTCACGAGCCTCTATTCCATGCTGACGCTGGGCGACTATCGCGCCGACCCGCTCTGGCAGGACCAGATCGCGAACCTCCGCGCGTCGAACGCCGCCTGGACGGACGACAACGGTCCACAGTACTTCACGGTTTTTTCGGCCGGGACGACGCGCTCGGACTGGGGCGGATACCACGCCGACTCGCTGACGAACCACCCCGGCGACGTCACGACCTTCACCAGTCTCTTGGCCTTCTCGGGGGGCACGGGAGCGCCGGGTTCCGCGCGCGTGCCGGAAGCGATCGCGGCGTACAACGCCTATCGGCGCGGGGCGCGGCAGGCGTTCTCCACGGGCGCGAGCATCCTGTATCGACGCTCGAACGTCGATCGGTTCTATCAGCCGGACTCGGCGGGATTGCCGGACGTGGCCCTCGGGGCGCTCGGGCTCGGCGAGTTGCTGTCGCCCGGGCTGATCGACCGCGTGCTGGTCTCGTCCGCACTCTCGTGCGCTCCTTGCCTCGCGGACACGGACGATGGGAGCGGCACGGGCACCCCCGACGGCGGAGTGACGATCGACGATCTCTTGTTCTATCTTGTCCTCTTCGAGGCGGGAGACGTTCGTGCGGACGTTGATGATGGTTCGGCGACGGGCACGCGCGACGGCGGGCTGACCATCGATGACCTGCTCTATTACCTCGTGCGCTTTGAGGGTGGGTGCTAGCGAGCGCGTCACGCGGCGGCACGGAGGGTGTCGAGGACCCAAACGGGAGTCTCCGCCACGACGGAGCGGACCACGCCCGCACGTGTGAAGTAATACAGAGCGGTCAGGCCGCAGCCGACGAACCCGACGACCGCGAGCGTGCCGTAGATCCCGTAGGTCGCAAGATCGCTGATGGATCGGACGGTGGCGTCGAGATCGGGGTCACCGGTGGTTCCGCCCAGTTGGGCGAGCGCCGGGTTCTTCATGGCGACCGAGAACGACCACGCGGCATACGAGACAATGACCGCGCCGAGAACGAGTTGGTTGATGCCCAACGTGCGTGCGCCGCGCGGGTCGAAGCGGGCGATCATCCTCCCGCCGCGGAGTTCGTTGAAGGCCAGGGCGGCGAGCGCGAGCCCCAGGACGAGCGAGGGGAGGTCGCCGAAGAGGGCCCCCATGAGGGTGACGAGGGCGAAGAAGGCGAGGGTCCAGCCGCTGAACTTGGCGACGGCGGCGGCGCGACGAACTTTTTTGGAACGTGTGCGTGCGAACTCGATCGCGCGAAGGTGCTCGGGGGAGAGGGGGTTGGCGCCGCATGCGGGGTTGGATTGGGTGGGAAGGGTCATCATGCGAAGTTCAGATTCATCGACTCGAATGGAGCGGCGGTTCTGTTGGGGATGATCCCCCCTGCATGGGGCAGGTCTTTGAACGCCGCGATCCACTCCGAAGACGGCGCTCCTCGCGGGCTGTCAAGCCTTGCGGAGGCAGCGACGGAACCGGCAACGATCCGAACGCTCCGTTCCCTTCTTTCTCGAAGGGGGGTGCGTGCATCTGGATGCGATCAATCCCAGTTGAGACCTTCGTGCAGGGTGTTCAGGTTGGCGCAACCGGTTGGAGTGACGACGACCATGTCCTCGACGCGAACGCCGCCCCATTTCTTGCTGTAGAGACCCGGCTCGACGGTGAGGGCGTCGCCGACGATGAGGGCGGGGCCGCCCATGTCCAGCAGCGGGGGCTCGTGGACGTCGAGGCCGATGGCGTGCCCGGTGCCGTGCTGAAGGCTGGTGTAGGTCTCGGGCGAGGCGGGGGTCGGGAGGCCTCGGTCGTAGCCGTGCCGACGCATCACCTCCATGGTGGCCTCGTGGACCTGCTCGCCGGTCGCGCCCGGGCGGACGGCGGCGATGGCGGCGGCCTTGGCTTCGCACACAACGTTGTGCATTCGGGCGAGTTCGGGCGTGGGCGTGCCGTGGACGACGGTGCGGGTGCAGTCGCCGTTGTAGAGGGAGACTTTGTTCCGCGGGAAGACGTCGACGATGATGGGCTGGGCGGTGTAGAGGTTGCCATGCCCGTGGTCGTGGCAGTCGCCGCCGTCCTTGCCGCAGGCGACGATGCTTGGGGGGTTCACATAGCCGCGTTCGAGGAGGAAGAGGTCGAGCATGGTTCGGACGCGTTCGCTGGTCAGGGGCGATCCTTCATGCAGGAGGACGCCGTCCGCGCGAACCTTGGCGCGGGCGATGGTCCGGCAGGCCATCTCGATCGCCTGCTCGGTGGCGTGCTGGGCGGAGCGGAGGAGTTCGATCTCGTGGGCATCCTTGGCGCGGCGCTCCATGACGCCCATCGTGGGGTCGTAGTCGAGGGGGATGCCGGCCTTGCGGATTTCATCCACGAAACTGAGTGGGAGGGTGCGGTCGCTGCGGACGCGGGTCACGCCGGAGCGCCGCAAGCACTCGGCGGCGGCCTGGGCGGTGGCGGTTTCGCGGTCGCCCGAGAGCCCACCGGGGGGCGCCCAATCCGCGGGGCAGGTGACGCGATCGGCCCGGGCGTTCTTCCTGGCACGGTCCATCTCGATGTCGCGGATGATGAGGATGGCCTCGCGCGAAGCGCCCTTCGGCACTTCGAGGATCGCGCACGGATCGCCGACGAGGAAGCGGATGCGGTGGTACAAGGTGGAGTTGGTGGCGGGAACTCCGGCCATGAGTGTGGCGTCGCTCATGGCCAAGGGTAGGGACATCGGATCGGCATGCCTCGTCCGTGGGGACGCGAACAAGGCGGGCGTGCGGCCCACCTTGCCCGAGTGCGTGATGAGATGGGCGCGATCAGCACCCGGCTTCGTAGCGGAGGAGGTAGTAGAGCAGGTCGTCGATGGTGACGCCCCCGTCGGGGGTGCCGGTGCTGGAGCCGTTGTCGACATCGGCTCGGGGCGCGCCGGCTGCATAGACGGCGAGATAGAAGAGCAGGTCGTCGATGGTGACGCCGCCGTCGGGCGTGCCGGCGCCCGTGCCGTTGTCCATGTCGGCCACGCAGGAGGGCGCCGGGATCGTCTGGGGCGAGGCGAAGAGACCGAGGTGGTCGATGTTGAAGGTGATGGGGCGTTCGATGATCCCGCCGGGGAAGGTGGTGCGAGACTCAAAGGTGAGTCGGACGGACATGGCGGGCGTGGTGGTGAAGTTCTGGGTGTCGTTGCCCGAGCCGGGGTTGGCGAGCGTGAACGCGGAGAGGGGGATGTTGTAGACGTTGGTGCCCGGGAGGAGCATGATGGGATCGGATTCCCAGTTGTCGTCGGAATCGAAGGAGGCGATGCCGTCGGCGTTGTCGTCTTCGACGAGGTTGACGATCAGGGCGAGTTGACCGGATTCTGGAGCGCGGACGGTGAGGCTGAAGTAGGCGGCGTTGGCGGGAACGTTGAGCGCGGGACGGGCGATCGAGAAGGAGCCGACGGTAAACCCGGCGATGCGGAAGAAGCGATCATGCTGGAAGTTGGCCCAGACTTCGAGGGATTGCCCGGAGTGGATGGTGGCGGCGGAAGGGCGGGTGCCGAAGTCGGCAACGCCGCCGAAGTATGACGAGAGCGCCGCGAGCGCGTTGGAGGGCGACTCGAAATCGTTGGGGAGGGTGATCTGCCCCTTCGCGAGCGGGGCGAGCGGAGCAAGGAGGGCGAGGGCGAGGAGGGTGGCGTGGCGCATGGATGATCTCCACAGAAATGGGTTTGTGTGTATGGGGGGGACCGTGTCGGGGGGAGGCAAATCGCTCCGCCACGGTTGGGCGGCGGAGCGGGGTGGTGCGCCACGATCGGCGCGAAGGGGGCTCAGCGGAAGGTGGCGGTCACCGTGCCGACGGTGATGGTGTCACCCGCGACGAGGTGGGGGAAGTCGGTGGGGATCGGGGGGTGATCGTCGCCCGGGGTGTCATCGACGACGAAGGTGCGGAACTCGAGTTCGGCGGTGCCGAGGGCGCTGGTGGTGATGGTGCCGAAGAGGTTGCCGTTGATGCGGATTTCGTAGCGGGTGTTGGGGGCAAAGTCCTCGACGGAGACGTTGAAGCGTTGCTGGAGCCCCGTGGCGAGGACGCGCTCGCGATAGACACCCTTGATCTGGGCCGCGTCGCGATCGCCGCCGCGTGCGACGACGCGGTAGTCGCGTCCGCCACCCTGGGCCTTGGCCTGGGGAGCGAAGGAGAAGGAGAGGAGGGCCGCGAGGGCACACACGAAGATCGAGAACTTCTTGAACATACCAGATTCCTTTCGAGACAAGGCGAAGCACCGGCCGGGGGACACACCACGACGCTCGCCCCGGCCGGGATGCGAGGGTCACACGGGTTTCTTCCGCACGAGTGAGTTCTGGAGGGCCTGAAACGCCCACCCTTCCCCGACGCTGGGGCATGACTCCCGGCGTCGGGCATGCATGCGAAAATGGGAGTCCGTCTTTGTCAGAAGGGCACGGAAATCGTGGTTCCGGCGGCGTCGCGGCGCATGGCGAGGCTCTGATCTGGTACACTTTGTCCTCGTGCGACCGATGGGTCGGCGGAGGTCTCTTACCAAGGAGTTGCGCATGCGCTCGGGATGGATGTGGCCAGTGGCGGCGGTTCTCGCGTCTTCGTGGTGGTTCTCGGTTGGGGCGCTGGCCTCGCCACCGACGGACGAGCAGGTCGCGGGCGCGATCGAGAAGTTCAAGACGGTAAAACCAAAGTCCCGCGACGAACTCGCGGCGGCGGCGAACGCGGTGCTGGACGGGCTATCGGTCGATGAACTCAGCGCGTCGCAACTGGACCTGCTGGCGGACGCCCGCGTGTTCGGGGGCCTGACGAACGATCTCAAGGCGAAACTCGACGCGCGGGCGCAGAAGTTGGCGGAAGATCAGGGCGCCGACGGTGCGTCGGCCGCGAGCGTGCGTCCCGACCTGATGGTGTTCCCCGGCCCGGGCTCGACGCGTGAGGACAACATGGCGTTCGACGCCAAGCGCTCGGAGGCGGTGGCGGCGGCGGCAAGGCACCCCGGGCTGGCGGCGGCGCTCAAGAGCGGCCGGGCGTACTCGATCTTCGCCAACGCGGGCACGATGAACGCGAAGAAACTCAAGGACTCGGGCTTGCTCGGCGTGCTCGCCCCCATGGTGACGGGGGATATTCCCGTGGGCAAGATCCGACCCGTGATGCAGTTCGCGCAAACGGCGATGGAACCGGACGCGGGTCTGGACCAGCCGGCGAAGGACAAACTGGCCGACGCGATCATCGCGTCGATCGACAAGGGCGTGCCGACGCTCAGCGACGCCGACCCGTTGAAGACCTATCTTCCCAAGCAGAAGAAATACTTCGCGGGCGCGTATGTCCGGGGCAAACTCATCAACCATCCCGCGCCCAAGGTGGAGATCCAGTGGGCGAGCCAGGGCACGCCCAAGTCGTTCGCCGACTACAAGGGCAAGGTCGTGCTGATTGATTTCTGGGCGACGTGGTGCGGCCCGTGCGTTCGCGCGTTCCCGCATATGCGAGATCTGAAGGAGCGCTACAAGGACTCGAACGTGGAGATCCTCGGCGTGACGAGCGTGCAGGGCTATCACATGGCCCGCACGCTCTCGGAGGGCAGCAAGGCCGAGCGGATCGACTGCAAGGACGACCCGAAGAAGGAAATGGGCCTCATGCCCACGTTCGTCAAGGATATGAACCTGACGTGGCCCGTCGTCTTCACCGAGGAATCGTGCTTCAACCCGGACTTTGGCGTCATGGGCATCCCGCACCTGGCGATTTTGGATCCGGACGGGAAGGTGCGTTTCAATGAGTTGCGGCCGAGCGACCCGTCGATCGAGGACAAGATTGACAGCCTGCTCAAGGAGTTCAAGATGGCGGTGCCCCCGCCGATGGAGAAGAAGCCCGGCGAGAAGCAAGGCGGGTAAAGCCCTTCCGAACAACGAGGCGATCGCGTCACCGCCGACCGGCGTGCCCTGGGCCGAGTCGGCGGTGTTTTTTGCTTGCGGATCGTGTCCAGTTCGTTCCAGCGGCCGGAACTTCACCCACCCCTCCCACCAAGAAAATCTGGAACATTGCTGGCAATTCCAGGACCGTGTGGTATCTTGATCGAGTCGCTTCACGATTGGTGGTACCGCTATGACGACACTTTTTGGCGCCGCATTCGTGTGTGTGTGTGTGTGTCCGGTATATGCTTGGCACAACCGACGCCCGATCATCGTGACCCGCCGCCCATGAGACTCCTCGTGCGTTGGGAGGAACCAGCACGGGCGCGGGAAGCACTGCTCAACACTCCGCCCCTGCTTCGGGAACTCGGTGGCCGCGTGATGTGGGCGAGCGAGTATGTGCCGGGGATTGCGATCCGAGAAGTGCCAGAGGGGTTGGAGGAAACATCTCGTCTTCTCCTCACCGAAACTCGCGAGTTTCGGATTGTTGGACGCGACTGCTGGGCTTCAGGGCTAACGACGCCGAACGATCCACGTTGGACCAACAACTCTCAGCCGCCCTCACTTGACCCAATCTGTATCCAATCCTTGTGGAGCCATCGCACCGTTGCAACCGAACCCATTGCCGTCGTCGATTCAGGTGTGGCGTTTTTCTCACAAGGCAGCACCCTATTTCCCCATCTCGATCTCGCCAACAATATCATGAAGAATCCGGCCGACCCGATTGACGGGATCGACAACGACAACAACGGCTACGTCGACGACTACTGGGGAACAGAGTTTTTTCCTCCGAATCCCAACGGGTCGACGTTCCCGCTTCCACAAGATCAATCCGGGCATGGTACCGCGATGGCCTCGATTATGGGAGCTGTCGGGAACAATGAGCTTGAAATCGCGGGTATCGCTTGGACCGCACAACTCTTGATCATTAAGTACTCCGACAATGAGGGCGTGGCTACCGCATCCAGCATCCTTCAATCTCTTGAGTACGCCCACAAACGCGGGGCACGGCTTATCAACTGCAGTTGGCAGATTTTTGCCAATGATCCGACTGGAGTGGTTGCCGTCTACGACTTCATCAACGAAACCCCGGACTCGCTCTACGTACAAGCCGCCGGAAACGCTGGGATCAACCTCGACGCCAACTGCTATGACTACTTCCCTGCTGAATGGTCCCTCCCCAACATGCTCCTTGTTGGCGGCACGGATATCGACGATTCTCCATGGAGCTTGAATGCGCAAGGTGCGCCCTGCGATGTGCGTGCAGATGACAACACCAACTATGGTGCCACCCTTGTTGATGTGATGGCCCCTGCAGAACCCATCTGGGGGCTCTCCATCCACACGCCAAGCGGCGCAGCGGTTGCGGGCGCTGGAACGTCTGACGCCGCAGCCATCGTTTCAGGAATCGCCGCGCTGGTCTGGACGGAATTTCCAGCCTTCACAAATCTGCAGGTCAAGGACCGCATTATGGCGAAAGCTGATGTCATCTCCGGCTTGTCGGGTTGGTGTGTGACGGGAGCTCGCGTCGATGCGGCACGCGCGGTCTCTCCAAACGGTTGCGAATGAGAAAGGAGCGGCTCGTGACCACGTGCAGCAGTTCTATTCTCGTCGCGTTGTCGCTGACGGCGTTGTCCCCTGCTTGTTCGAATGCCCAAGTCGTATTGCAGGGCGATCCCGCTACTTGGGAATGGCAAGCGTCGCTCGATAACGGGCAAACTTGGTCTGCCGGCGCAATCATAACGAACCAACCGTCGAGTTCGATTCGAGTACGAGGAGTGATCACATTTCCCGGGCTCGAACCGCTTGCGTACTTTGGTGGGATTCTCTTCGATCCCTACGTCGACGGGTTGCAAGGTGCAGGCCCGAGCGATACGATTAGTGCTATCTCCCGTGGCCAAGTTCCCTACACAATCCAGCAGCTTCACGTGCTCCGGTTCGGTAGCCGCATCAAAATTGACGACGACTTTGACTTTCTTCCTCCGGGCCAAGGCACGCGCTGGGCTCAATCGTTTCAAGGGCCGAACAACGGCACGAGCCCCACGCCGGTCTATCTCAATCCCATCAGCGTCTTTGAGTACACCCTTAACCTGGATGGCACACTCGGTGATCGCCTTGTCACCGCGGCATGGTCGACTGACACGGCCTTCGGCTATACCCCGTACATGTTCAGTTTCATTCGTACTTTTCAGCACATGGGCGAGCAATGGCGGCACCCCATGACCGAATCACCTTTGACGATACGAGTCATCCCCTCCCCAGCCTCGGCCTCACTCCTCGTCCTCGCGGGCACGCTCGCCGCTCGTCGTCGCCGTCGTCGCGTGTCGCCCCGAAGTTGTGCTCCGAAGTTTCTATCTGTCTCAGGCGTGGTAGTTGAGAGAGTGCCGAAACGGATCGGAGGCCCGCCCCATCTGGAGCACGGGTTGCCGAGATGCTTGATTCATCCGCTCGCCTTTGCCTTCGCCGCACGTTCTTCGTGGCGGACGATGGAGCCTGTGGCGAGATAGATGACATCTTCGGCGATGTTCTTCATGAGGTCGCCGATGCGTTCGAGTTCGCGCCCGATGCGGTAGACGAGCATCCCGATGGCGAGGTTGGCCTCGGTATTCTCGCCTTTCATGAGTTCCATGGCCTCGTCGAAGAGCCTGCGGTCGAGTTGGTCGATGATCTCGTCCCCCTCCACGATCGCCTTGGCGGCCTCAACGTCCTCGTCGAGCACGGCACGCATGAGCCCGTGGCACGCGGCGGGGACGCGATGCCCAAGGTCCACGAGCGAAGTCGGCCACGTGGGGACGGGGTGGCCGGGCTGGATGAGTTTGCTGATCTTCACCACGGCCTTGGCGATCGAGACGGCATGATCCGCGACGCGCTCGATGTCGGAGTTGACCTTGAGGATGAAGGTCACCACGCGAAAATCCCGCGCGAAGGGATGATGGAGCGTCAAGAGTTC
Source organism: uncultured Phycisphaeraceae bacterium (assembly GCA_964543905.1). Taxonomy (GTDB): domain Bacteria; phylum Planctomycetota; class Phycisphaerae; order Phycisphaerales; family UBA1924. Next base: position 307,188 of record CAZIZO010000003.1, on the reverse strand, counting down.
GTAGCACTCCTTCTCGATCTCCACTTCTTCCCAATCGATCTTGTCATCGGCAACGCGGACGGCACGGGCGGCGTCGGCCTGGAGCGTCCACAGCGAGTTCAACGCCGATTCGAGCATGCTGACCGCCGACGTCGCCTCGCGAACAAGCCGCTTCTTGAGCGCGATGATGCGTCGGTCAAAGGCGTACTTGGCGTCGCCCGAATCGCCCAAGGGCATCCAACGTGGACCAGCGTTTGCCATCCAATCAACCTCCCTGGCCGCGGCATTCCGTGCGCGGCGTCGCGCGTGAGGTCCGACCCACGACCGCGCCCCAGGGCACGCGTGCCGCCGAGGGGGGAGACACTCGCATGACCTTCCGAGATTCTAGGGGGCTTTCGCCGAGCCGGGACGGGACGTTCGAACCGGGGCCGTTGTTGGCGGTGGAGGCGAGGAGACCGTGGGTGGACCCAACCGCCGACGCAGGATGCTCAGGAGAGATTGCGGTTCCAAGTATCGCTCCGGCGGGCGGAAGTAGACCTCGGCCAACTCGCCCTGGGACTTGGGGGGCAAGACGCGCACGGTGGCCTCCTTGGCGACCTGCGAACCCGGGGGCGGCTTTGAGAGGAGTTCGCTCACCGAGGCCGGGTGCTTCGTCCGGAAGATGACGTCCTTCTCACGAACGGTCACCGTCCGCACGTCGAGTTTGGACGCCAGGGCCCGGAGTTCGGCGAGTTCGAGCAGGCGTTGCACGACCTTGGGGGGCTCGCCGTAGGCTTCGGTGAGATCGACACGGACTTTCTCGATCTCTTCGAGGCTCCTCGCGGCGGCCATGCGCCGATACGCCTCGAGCCGGCGGACCTCGGACGGGATGTAGCCCTTCGGAATCGAGCCTCCGATCCCGATCTCGATGCTCGTCGAACTCGGCGGCTCCTCGATCTTGTCGTTCTTGAGATCGTGCACCGCACGTTCCAGGAGTTGGCAATACATCTCGTACCCGACGGCGGCGATGTGCCCGGACTGCTCCGCCCCCAGGATGTTCCCCGCGCCGCGGATCTCCAGGTCGCGCATCGCGATCTTGAAGCCGGCGCCGAGCATGCTGTACTGCTCGATCGCCTTCAACCGCTTCTGGGCGACCTCGTTCACCGTGCGCTCATTCGGCAGCAGGAGATAGCAATACGCGCGATGCTTGGATCGCCCGACACGCCCACGCAACTGGTGCAACTCCGAGAGCCCGAACCGATCCGCGTCGTTGATGATCATCGTGTTCGCGCTCGCGATGTCGATGCCGCTCTCGATGATCGTCGTCGAGACGAGGATGTCCGCCTGGCGACGCATGAACTTGAGCATGACGTCCTCCAACTCGTGCGGCGTCATCTGCCCGTGCCCGTAGACCACCCTCGCCTCCGGCACGAGTTTCTGCACCTCGTCGGCCACCGTCTGGATGTCGTGCACGCGATTGTGCACGAAGAAGACCTGTCCCTCGCGCGCCAGTTCACGCTCGATCGCCTGCTTGATGCGGATCGGGTTGTACGGGATCACCTCCGTCACGATCGCTCGCCGATCCAGCGGGGCGGTCGTCAGGCTCGAGATGTCGCGGATCCCCAGCATCGCCATGTGGAGCGTGCGCGGGATGGGCGTCGCGGAGAGCGTGAGCACATCCACCGTCAACCGCAGGCGGAGCAGGGCTTCCTTGTGCTCGACCCCGAAACGCTGCTCTTCGTCCACGATGACCAGCCCGAGATCCGCGAACTTCACGTCCTGGGAGAGGATGCGGTGCGTGCCGATCATCACATCCACCTGCCCCTTGCGGAGGGCGGCGAGGGTCTCGTTCTGTTCCTTGGGGGTCTTGAAACGCGAGAGGCTCTCGATGCGAAAGGGATACCCGGCAAAGCGGGATTTGAACGTCCGTTCGTGCTGCTCGGCGAGCACGGTCGTCGGCACGAGCACGGCGACCTGCTTGCCAAACTCCACGGCCTTGAACGCCGCACGGATGGCGAGTTCGGTCTTTCCGAAGCCCACGTCGCCGCAGATCAGGCGGTCCATGGGCTGGGGGCCGGTCATGTCCTTCTTGATCTCGCCGAGCGCGGCGAGTTGATCCTCGGTCTCGGTGTATGGAAACTCCGCCTCGAACTCCTGTTGCCACGCCGTGTCGGCGGGATACTGGATGCCCGGGATGTGCGCTCGCGCGGCACGAACGCGGAGCAGTTCGGCGGCGAGGTCCTTGACGCTCTCGGCAACGCTCTCTTTCTGGTTCTTCCATTTCTGCCCGCCCAGGGTCGAGAGCGGGGGCTTGCCCGCAAAGCCGCCGACGTACTTCTGCACCTTGTCGATCTGCATCGCGGGAACGTGCAGTTTGCTGCCCTTGGCGAACTCGAGCGTGAGAAACTCCTCGGGCTCCACCTCGCGCGCCTTGCCCTTCATCTCCGCCCACACGCCGTGCTGCCCGGGGAGTTCTCTGGGCTTCATCAGGTGCAGCCCGATGAACTTGCAGATCCCATGCTCGGTGTGCACCACGTAGTCCCCGACCTGGAAGTCGAGGAACGTGTCCATCGCGCGGTTGGCGCGCATGCGGGCGGCACGTCGGCGCACGGTGAATCGATTGAGCAGTTCGTGGTACGGAACGACGGCGCACCCGCCCGCGGATTCATCGCCCCGCCAGACAAATCCGCGATGCACGTACGCGGTCCGGTGCGCGGTGCGGTCGGCGTGCGCGGTCGCAAACTCGCGCAGCAACTCGCCCAGGCGCTGCTCCTCGCCCGCGTTCTGGCAGCACACCACCACGCGGCCGGTCTCGCGCGCCAGCCCCGCCAACTCCCCGACCGCCTCCTTGGTGTCCTGCGGAAAACTGGGCAGCGGCGAGACGGGCAACTCGATCCTCGCGTCGCTCGCGCTCGCCCCCGCCGAGAACTGGTTCAACTCCATGAACGCGGCAAAGCGTGATTCGAGCACCTTCAGCACCGCCGGCGGGCCCGCGATGCCGCGTGCGTCCATCACCCGCTCGTAATACCCGCGTCCCTGCTCCACCACCTCCATCGTCTCCACCAGCATCGCCAGCGCGTGGCTCGGAACCAACTCGAGGAACTGAACACTCGCGTCGTCTCCTTGCGCGAGTTTCGCGTCGGCCGCGATGAGATCGACGCTCGCCACCGTGCGATCCGAGCCCATCGTCTCCAGATCGATCTCCGTCATGCGCTCCAGCGTGTCGCCAAAGAAATCCAACCGCACCGGCACGCCCCCGCCCCCGGGCGAAAAGACATCCAGAATCCCCCCGCGGAGCGCAAACTCACCGGCCTCCTCGATCGCTTCGACGCGCGCGTAGCCCGCGCTCGTGAGCCACTCCAGCAGGCGAGCCAGGTTGTACTCCTCCCCGACGCGAAGCGTTCGCACCAGGCGCTCCAGGCTCTTGGGCGGCGGCACCAACTGCATCAGCGCCTGGATCGGACAGACGATGACCCCGGGCTCATTCCACGTCGCGACGGCGCGAACGGCGGAGAGACGATCGGCAAACTGCTCCAAACTCGCGTCGCTCTCACCCGGGAGCACCTCCAAGGCCGGGAGTCGGATGCACCTCACCCCCAACGCCGCGAGTTCGTCGCCCACTTCGTCGGCGTCGTCGAGGTGCGCCACGACCATGACCACGGGGCGCGAGGCGGATCGGCTCAGTGACGCCGCCACGAAGGTGGGCGCCGATCCAACCGCACCCGTCGCCACGACGCGACGGCGCGACACCATCGCCTCGGCCAACGTCCGGAACGCCGAACTCGTCAGCACCGGTTGGAGCAGATCGGTCGCCAGGTCGAGCCTCCGCGCAGCGTCACGCCGCCCGCGGGCCGCACGGCACGCCGACAGCAGGGTGGACTCACGACGAACTGTATCGGTTCAAAGCATCCCGCCCGAGACTACTCGATCGTCACCAGCGGGCGAAGTTTGTCCAAGGTCTTCGGACCGATGCCGTTGACCTTGTCGAGGTCTTCGAGCCGCTTGAACAGCCCGTGCGCGGTGCGGTAGTCCACGATGCGTTTGGCCATCGCGGGACCGATGCCGGGCAACAGTTCGAGTTCCGCTGGCGTCGCCTTGTTGACGTTGAGTTTGCCCGAAGACGCGGGCGGCATGGGGATCGCGGGCGCCGCGGGCTTGGGCGCGGGCACCGAGGGTGCGGGCGCTACAGAGGGCACTGGCGAGGGAGATGGATCGGGCGTCGCCGGCGCCGAAGGGGGCACGGATTCGGACTTTGCGGGCTCCGGCGAAGGCGAGGGCGGTGATGAGCCGACGACGCCCCGAGAGTCTCTTGTCAGTTCGGAGCCGGGTGTCGCGACGGGCACGCTCGGCATGCCCGCCATCTCGCTCCGTTGCACGAACGCGTGCGCGGGAATCGGTGCTCGCTCGGCCACCACCAGATCTCGAGGTTGATAAAGGACCAGCGCGCCGATGACACCCGTGATCGCCGCACCTCCCAGTGCGCCGACGGCCGCCCACTTGGCGGGACCCGCCACTCCCCCACTCTCTCGCGTTTCCGCACGCATAAGCCCAGTCTACCGCGCCTCCCTCTTCGTCGCCTCCACCCGATCGCCTTCCAAACTAGTGGTGCTTCAGTCGCTCGGCCATCTCGTTCAACCATGCTTGTCGAGCCTGTGTTTCCAGTTCGCCGTTGCGGCTCACGAGCCATTGGAACGGATCTCGCGTGCCGTACTTCCGCTCCCACGCCTTGACCCTCGCCACGATCTCGGCGAGGGCCGAGGTCGCGGCACGCACCCACGCCTCGCGCTCTTCGGGCGACAGCACGCCCAGGAACCTCGCGCGAGAACGCAGCGGATCGTGCGCGACGCTGATCGCCTCCGGCGCCAGCGGCGGCCCCACCCACTGGCGCAGCACGCGCCGACCCGTCGTCGTGATCGTGTAGACCCGCCTCGCCCGTTGCCCCGTCTTCTCCTGTTTCATCGTCACCAGGCCCTGACGTTGGAGCCTCCGCATGAGCGGGTAGATCGCCCCCGTGCTCGCGCTCCACTGCGACGACGGGGAGTCTCCCATCGTGCGCCGAACGTCGTAGGCGCTGCATCCGCCCAGTTGCCACACCAGGCCAAGCACGAAGCACTCAAGTTCGGAATGACGTCCCCGGGGCACGGGGGAATGTACGAGCCTTCGGGGACGAATCCAACTCAATCTCGTGGTTCGGTTCCACCCCGCCAACGTCGCCTTGAACCGATCGACCACGTGGTCGGGGACGCTACGCCAGCGGCCAACGCAGCACCACACGCGAGGACATCGGGGGGAAGCGCATGTGCACCCGCATCCCCACAAAGTCCTCCGCGCGCCATCCCATCCGCTCGTAGATGCGGTTGACCAACTGCGAATACCGCGGCACAAGAGGGGTGGCGACCGCCGGCGGACTCCCCGCCAACTCGACCGGCACGTGCGAGATGGGGAGCAGGTTGCGCACGGTCTGCTGCGAGGGATCGTCCGGGCCGCCGTGCGGGAAGCCGTAGACCAGCACCTCGGGCGCCTTTGCCGGCATCGCGTCGCGGTGGAAGAGCATGTCGAAGATCAAGCCCTCGACCGGCAACGTCAACGCCGCCGCCACCGAGCCAAACTCATCATTCGGACCCGCCCGATTCGGGAGCCCGCGCATCACGTACCCGTAGAAGCAATCGAACGCCGCGAGATTGCCCACCGGACCGCCCGGGAGCACATACTCGCGACCGTCGGGGGTCTGTCGAAACTCCAGCGGCGGCATGTTCGACGAGCAGAACTCGCGCAGGATCTGTGGGTGATCTCCCGGCGCTTTCTCCTCCAGTTCCTCCGGCGCTTTGATGTCGTGTCCCTTGTCGTCGTGGAACTGCGATCGGAAAAGCCGCCACGAGACGGACGGACGCAAACGACGAAATCCAACCAGCCCCGCGATCAGCGCCAAGTCATTCGCGCCCGGCGTGCGGGCGGACGGGGCAAGAATGCCCAGGCCCACGCGCGTCTTCGCCTGCACCCCCCAGACCATGCTGTTCCCGCGGAACGCGAGTTCGCGGCCACTCTCCAGCCCGCCCTCTCGCTCGAAGAGCCCCATGCTCTCAAGGGTGAGTTCGAGGTGCTCGCGCCCGCCGGCATGGCGATCGACCACCTCCATGAACTGGCTGATCGCCACACGCGCCTGATCGACCACGTGCGAGGGCGCGCCGGCTTTCTGCATCGCGCCAATCACCATCTCGAGCCCCTGCTGCCCGGGCAGGTGGTTGAGGGTTGCGAACGCGTCAGCACCGTTGAGGACCTTCGAAACCTTCCAGGTCAGATTGCGATTGAGGCTAAATCGCCGTGCGGTCTCCTGGGGCGTGGACGGGTCCGCGTCGATCGAGGCGTACAACTCAATGAGAGCACCCCGCACGCCCTGAAGCGCTTTGCGAGTATCTTCGACGAGTTGTGCGGTTTTTGTTTGGTCAAGTACGCTCATGAGTGGTGTCCGTTGGATGCTTGTCGGCACATGGTACCGGCGCACTGTCTCTTTTCATCGCACTGGTGATTTTTTTTCTGAAAGTTTGTACAAACACTATTGAAAACAAACAGGAGTTCTGATAGTCTGCTCTGACGGGTGCCACGCCGTCCACGGGATGGCGGCCTCATGGTGGTTCTGGCGTTTTCGCCGGCGAATGAAAAGAAGAGGAGTCCGAACGATGAAGAACGCGTGGAGAAACTTGTGTCTGGCCGCCATCGTCGCGGCGGCGGGGACGGCCTCGGCCCAACCCACCATCACGTCGCTGGGCGGAGGCGTCCCGCAGGGCGTCACGAACTCCATCAGTGGGACTGTGTACATCAGCGGCGGCGGGCTTGTCACGGCGGGCGGCGCGCGCTGGACCCTCAGCGGGAGCACGCTCACCGGGATCGATCTTGGTGGAACCAGAGGCGGCCCCATCTCGGCCGACGGCGTGTACCAGATCGGCAACATCCTGAACAACCCGCAAGTCTCGGGCAACACGGCGACGGGCGTCTCGCCTCCATTCAGCACCACGCCCACGCTCGTTCCGGCTCTCCTGGCGGCGACCGAATCTCGCGGCGCACGCTGGGACTCGTCGTCCAGTTCGTGGACCGGGCTCGGCTCGCTCCCCATTGTCCCGAGCCTCATGGTCTACGGCTCGGGCTCGAGCGGCGGCTCGACGGGCTCGTTCCTCAATCCCAACTCGATCTCGGCCAACGGGCGCTTCGTGGTCGGGCAGGGCTATATCTCGACGTACAACAGCGCCGCCGGCACCACGATCAGCAACAACACGTTCCAGTGGCGAGCGTGGGTTTGGGATGCGAACACCAACACGTTCACGGTCCTGCCGACGCCCTTCCGGACCTCGTCCAACACCTGGCGCCGCCGCACGGGCAATCCGTATGCCGTGAGCAACGACGGCCTGGTCATCATGGGCGCGCAGGAGCACAACGTCAGCAGCACCCCGACGGCGGACCCCGACGGCGGACGCCCCGTCGTCTGGAGATGGAACGCCGGCACGAGCCAGTATGAGATGTCCTATCTCCCCAACGGCACCAACGAGAGCGGCTTTCCGTACACCTATTCCACGACGCCCGGCTCGTTCTTCATGAATCCTGCCGGGACCATCATCGTCGGGCGCGCCGCCGACACCTCGGGCGGGCTCTTCATCGCCAAGTGGCTCTGGAACGCGGGCACCAACTCGTGGGACGCGCCGATCGAGATCGGTCGCAACCTGAGCACACCCGCCTCATGGCTCCCGGGATCGGTGACCTCGTGCAACGTGCCGCCAAACCTCACACCCACCGGCATGTCCGAAGATGGGAACATCATCGTCGGCACGGCGGTCTACAGCACGTGCGGGAGTTTCATGTCCGGCGGGTTCATCTGGACTGCCGCCAGCGGGATGATTACCGACTGGTATGACTACAACGTCGCCGCCGGGACGCCCGGCATCTTCGAGAACTACGGGCCCATCGGCGACGCCGGAGACCCCAACCGCGGGCTGCCCAAGTTGGGCTTCCCCAGCGGAATTTCTCCCGACGGCAACCAGATCGTGGGCTTCCAGGGCGGAACGCAACGCATCCCGGGCGCGGCGCCATGGATCCTGCAAGTCACGGGCGGACCCGCGTGCGTCGCCCCCACCATCACGCTCAACCCGACGACGCCCACCAACTACTCCGCGTGCTCGTCGTCGATCATCCTGAACGTGGCCGCGTCCGGCACGCAGACCTTCTCGTACCAGTGGTACAAGAATGGCACGCCGATCGTGGACGGCGTGCAGCCGACGGGCTCCAACGCCACCGGCGCGTCGACCAACCAACTCCGCATCAACCCGCCGCTCAGCGCCGCCGACGCGGGCACCTACTACGCGGTCGTCACCGGGCCATGCGGGACCCCCGCGCAGTCGGCCAACGCCATCGTGCAAGTTGACCCGGCTTTCCCCGCCGCGACCAACGACACCTGCGCGACGCCGAGGATCGTGACCCAGGGCACCAACGTTCTGGCTCCGGCGCAGTCCCCCTGCGGCTCGTTCGTGGACGATGCGAACAACTTCTCCGGGTGCGCCGCGGCGCTCAAGGCGGACCTTTGGTTCCAGTTCACCCCCACCACCACGCAGAACTACCGCATCGAGACCTGCGGCTCCAACTACGACACGGTCGTGAGCGTCTACGACTCCTGCAACGGGGGCGAACTCGCCTGCAACAACGATCTCAACATCGGGCCCACCACCGGCTGCTCGGCGCAGCGCAGCCGCATCGGCTCGATCGCCCTCACCGCGGGCACCCCCTACCTCATCCGCATCGCGGCCCCTTCGACGGCGTTCCTCGGAACGACGAGCACGGCCAACCTCTCCATCAACCCGGCGCCCGCGCCGGCCCCGAACGACAACTGCGCCAACGCCACGGTCGCGACCGTCGGCGCCAACCCGCTCGACACCACGGAATCGACCAACGACGGCGCGTCCAGTTGCGTCACGCCCCTCTCGCGCGACGTGTGGTTCCAGTACTCGCCCCCCGGGCCCGGCAAGTTGCGCCTCGCGACCTGCCCCGGGACCACCTGGAACACCGTGCTGAGCGTTCACGAGGGCTCCTGCTTCGGCACCGAACTCGCCTGCAACGACAACGCCGGCATCACCGGGTGCAGCCAGCAGAGCATCATCAGCAACCTCCGCCTCCAGAGCGGCAACACCTACTTCATCCGCGTGGGTGGCAACACCACCACCGCCTTCGGCGCCGGCACCCTCACGCTCGGCTTCACCTGCGATGCCGACTTTGACGACGGCACGGGCACCGGCACGCCCGACGGCGGCGTGACGATCGACGACCTCCTCTACTATCTCGCCATCTTCGAGAGCGGCGTCCTTGCTGCGGACGTCGATGACGGCTCCGGAACGGGCACGCCCGACGGCGGCGTGACGATCGACGACCTCCTCTACTTCCTCGTCCGCTTCGAGGCCGGCTGCTGATCGAGTTCGGTTCCGCATCGTGTCCCAAATGCAACGGCCCGGGCGTCTCGCCCGGGCCGTTCTCTTTGTTTCCCATCCCGCTCCATGCGGCGCGGTGGTGCCGAGGGGCTAGCACCCCAACTCAAACCGTTCGACGTAGTAGAGAAGGTCGTCGATGGTGAGCCCGCCGTCGGGCGTTCCCATGAAGGAGCCGTCGTCGACGTCGGCGCTGGCAAAGCCCATCTCAAAGGCGTAGAGGTAGTAGATCAGGTCATCGATGGTGACCCCGTCGTCGGGCGTGCCGGTGAAGGAGCCGTCGTCGAGGTCGGCGACGCAGTGCGGGCCGCCCGTCGTTGGGTTCGTGCCGTGGTCCGTGTTGATATCGACATCTCGCGGGAGTCCGTTGTGGTCGACGAAGGACAGGTTCACCCGTCCTTGCTCGCTATGGGCCACGATGATCGTCGGCTGCGCGTCGGCCACCGGGGTGAGCAGCGGCATCGCGATCAGCATCGTGTTCCTGAGGATTCGTCCATGCATCATCATACTTTCCCTCCTTCCGCGTCGTCGCGGATCACTGTGGCGGTCTCAAGGATCTTCCAACCCGTAGACCGGAACGACGGGAAACGCCCCATCGCACCGACGATCACGCGAACCTCCTCGCTGTCGATCGTCCATTCGACCGGGAATCCGGCCAGTTCATTCAGGCGTTGCCGCTGGATGAACTCCATCGCAAACAGGCGCTCTCTCATCGCCCAGTTGTTGAGTTTGTCCGCGATCTCATAGCCCTTGTTGGTAAAGACGGCCATCGATCGCTGCAGTTCCGAACCGTTGAGGTGGCGCAGCGCGACCTCGCACCCGAAGATGCACCACCATCCGTAACTTTCGAGGCGATCGCCCGCGGGCGCGATCACGTCGTTGAGCCCGTCGAGGAAGTGCCCGATGATCGCCTGCGGCTGACGTTCGCCCAGCGCCACCTCGGCCACCAGGATCCCGCCCTGGCACGTGTTGATGATGCCCCGCCACGGCTCGTGATTGAAGTCCTGCACGAGTTGCGTGTACAAACGCACGGACTCGCCCAGCGCGTCCTTCGCCTGCGCCGCGTAGACCTTGGCGCGGTCCGGGTGCTGCCCGATCAGGCACCGCGAGGCCTGTCCCAGCACGTAGCACGCGAAGGCGTGCGCCGCGCGGGCGGCCCGACTCGTGGGCGGTTCGGCGGTGCACTGCTCGATCAGGTCACGCGCCATCGCGCGCGCCTCGAGCAACTGCCCCAGCGTGTAGTAGGCGTTCGCGAGATTGACCTGCAGCAACGCGCGAAGATCGGTCGAGATGGGGCTCTCCTCCAGCCCCTTCCGAACCGCGTCGAGTTGCTTCGTGTACCGCCCTTGCCCGTCCCACGCGCCGCCCTCACGCAGGCACGCGATCGCCCGCTGCTCGGGCGTCGTGGCGACCGCCAGCATCTGCTGCGACAACTCGTACATCCGCGCGTAGTGCCCCTGGCTGTGCGCCGCCTTGGACTCGACGTTCAGCGACTCGAAGTCACCGCCCGGCGCGGGCGAGGCCGCCTCGCCCTCCGTCCCATCCCAGATGGCCTCGGCCACGTCGCCCACGTGCCAATCCAGCACGTCGGCCAACCGGACGATGTAGTCCAGTTTGGGGTTCGCCGTCGCGGAGAACAACTTCGTGGGATCGCGTCCCAACGCCTCGGCGAGTTGCTTGCGGGAGAAGCCCCGATAGGTTCCCGCCAGATCGAGCAGGTGGGTCAAGTTCATGACCCGTCCACTTGCGACTTTCATCTTCTGTCTCCTTCATGAACCCGCGTCACCCACGCGGCACGACAGAACTCCCGGAACAGGGTTGCCTATCGACGGGCAAGTCGCTTGTCCTTGGCTTTTCCATCTTCACGCGGAAAATCCGCCGCCACCCCACTTCGGCGAGATATCGGTCCCGCGAAAGACCGCCGGGGTGCGGCCAAAAGGCCGCGGCCCGACCGCCGCACGGCAAAAGATGCGCTTCCGCAACCCGTTGGGCTTAAGTCTGCACGAAGCCACACGCCGTCGTCCCTACTGACAGACCTCGCGCACGTCGCCGGGTTTGGCCGTGAACAATCCGTGGAGAGTCGGTCGGTTCCTGTCCGTACTCGGTCCCTTGTCTGCGAGACATTTGGTCCAGACAGTCCGAACGATGCTCGACGCCGCGCCCAATCCTTCCTTTCGACGTCCCGGTCCTCCAACCGTCCCGGTGGGACGCCTCTTCGACCGCGAGCCTCCCCAAAGCCCGGAGGCCGAGATGTCGCTGTTGGGGTGCATGATCCTCGATCCGCAGGTGATCGGGGAGGTGCTGATGCAGGTGAAGTCGCCGGGGGATTTTTACGCGGAGAAGCACGGGCACATCTACACCGCGCTCCTCGATCTGTACGACCGCTCGCACTCGTGCGATCTGGTGCAACTCAAGACGCTCCTGCACGACAAGGGCGTGCTGGATCAGATCGGTGGCACGAAGTACCTCGTGGAACTCGCCAGTTGCGTGCCTTCGCCCGTGAACTGGCCCCACTACGCGAAGATCGTGGCGGACAAGGCGAAACTCCGCCGGCTGATCTCGGCCGCGGGGCAGATCCTGCACGACGCGTACCACGTGGGCGATCTCGGGCCCGAGGGGGCGCGGGAGGTGCTCGACAAGGCCGAGACCAGCGTCTTTGACATCGCGCAGGAGGAGAGTTCGAGCGACCCGACCAAGTTGGCCGACCTGCTCGAGATGGAGATGAAGCGCATCGAGGCCGACGACTTCGGCGAGGGCGCGTTCACCGGCGTGCGATCGGGCTACGGCGACCTCGACGGGATGCTGCAGGGTCTGCAGCCCGGCGAACTCATCATCATCGCCGCCCGCCCCTCGATGGGCAAGACGGCGCTCGCGCTCAACCTTGCCGAGCAGATCGCCACCGGCTCGCAGCCCGTGCCCGGCGCGCCCGCGACGCGGAACGTGCCCATCGCGATCTTCAGCCTGGAAATGTCGAAATCGTCGCTGGTGCAGCGCTTGCTGAGCGCCAAGAGCGGCGTGAGCAGCCAGACCCTGCGCGGCGCGAATCGCATCAGCAACGACGAACTCGAACGCCTCATGATCGCCGCCGACGATCTCAAGAAGGCCCCCATCTATATCGACGACACGCCCAGCCTGACCGTCCTCCAACTCCGCGCCCGCGCCCGACGGCTGGTCGCGCAGCACGGCGTGAAGGCGATCATGATCGACTACCTGCAACTCATGACCGCGCCGGGCGCCGCGCGCGAGAGCCGACAGGTCGAGGTCTCGGCCATCTCGCGCGGGGTCAAGGCCCTCGCCCGCGAACTCAACGTGCCCGTCGTGTGCCTCAGCCAGTTGAACCGCGCGAGCGAGACCCGCGAGGGCAACCGCCCGCGCATGAGCGACCTGCGCGAGTCCGGCTCCATCGAGCAGGACGCCGACGTCATCATCCTCCTCCACCGCGAAGACTACTACCACGTCCAGGACGAGGAGTGGATGAACGACCCGGAGAACGCGGACAAGATCGGCACCGCCGAACTGATCATCGCGAAGCAACGCAACGGCCCGACGGGCGTCGTGAAACTGAAGTGGGATTCCTCCACCACCCGCTTCAAGAACTTCGATCCGCACGCCATCCCGCCGATGGGCTTCGTCGAGAGCAAGCCCGTGGCGCGCGGCTCGCTCGGCGCACCGAGCGCAGGCCCATCGGGCTTCGCGACCCCGGGGTATTCCTCTCCAAGCCAGGCCGCCTACACCTTCCCGAGCAACGCGCCCGCGTCACGAGCGACCACGGACGGCGGTGAAGAGCCACCCTTCCACACCGGCCCCGCCCGCGGCAGTTCGTTCAGCGGGCGGCCCAAGACCGGGCCGATCGAGGGGCACCGCGACGGCGGCGGCCCCACGAACGACGACGATCTGGGTGACCTTCCCGTGTGAGCATCAACGCACGGCGAAAGGCCGTGCGTTGCGGAACACCCTCGAACGGGAAGACCGTTCGGCGCCGATGGTCCGTCAGCAACCTTGCTCAAAGCGGAGCAGGAAGAAGAGCAGGTCGTCGATCGTCACGCCGCCGTCGGGGTGTCCCAGCCCGCTGCCATCGTCCACATCGGCATCGATGGCGCCGGCCTCGAAGAGCGCGAGGAAGTACAGCAGATCATCGACGGTGATTCCGCCGTCGGGCGTTCCCGTGCCGCTGCCATCGTCCAGATCGGCAAAGCACGAACCTCGCTCCGGCACTTCGAAGAGGTACGTGTAGGAGCGGGTGCCCGACTGGTTTCCCTGCACATTCAGCCCGATGAGGCTGAGCAAGCGGTACTCGCCCGGGGTCAGCACCCCGGACGAGTCGAACGTCGTGGGCGTCCCGGTGAGGAACGCGGTGGTGAAGACATACTGCCACGTAAACCCATCGAAACGCTGGAGCGAGATCGCGTTGCTGAGGTCGAACGTGGGCAGGCTCATCGTGCCCGACAGGCGATACGGAACCGCGATCTGGACTCGGAAGGCGTGCTCGATCTTGTTGCCCGGATTGGTCGCGAACATGGCCGCGGTCCCGCCGCCGCTGAAGACCGCCGTGGACGATGTCGAGGCGCTCGCGGCGATGGACTGGATCTCACGGGCGGTGCCGGTCACGGCATACTCCCACTGGAGCGAGGTGGAGACCCCGGCCGAGTAGGGCGTGCCGCCCGGCAGCACGCCGCTCGTCGAGTCCATGAAGCCGGTCGTGTCGGAATCGGCAAGGAGGAGCGACGTTCGCGGGCGCACGTCGTTGCCCGTGTGCGAATCTCCACCCGCGCCGAAGACGTAGTTGTAGTTCAACTGGCAGGATCGCGCGACCAACGTCTGCGCCTGCGAGATCGCGCCACCGGCACCCAGCACCCCAAGGGACACACCAACATATCGGGCCACCATCCTCATGCTCCTCTTCTCGTCTTTCCGAGGTCCATCCGGCTCGCGCACGCCGCGAACCCGTCGAACTCTACAGCGCGGCGACATCGCCGCAAGCCTTTCTGCCCCAAAAACGAGGCGATTCATGGTTCCGCTCCCCGTGAGCGACCGGTAACCCGAGCCGACGGCAGGCTCTGCATGCCGAAGCACACGCTCGACCCGCACCCACGCGGACGCAAACGCTCGACCGCCCGCGAGATTGCACTGCAAGGACGAGGTGGAAGGTCCGCATATCCAGAGTGGGCCGTGTTCGACGTGCCCTCGCCGTGGCGTCGCGTGTGCGGCGTCACACTCGGGAGTCCTCCCCGACGAGACACGCCGTGGGCCCATTTGGAGGCTCATCATGAGTCGAGCCAAACTGCTGTTCACCGTGTTCATGCTGTCCGCGCTGGTCGCGGCGGCGATCGTCTGGGCGTGCGGCGCTCCCCCGCCACAGAACCCACCTCCACCACCGCCGCAACCGCCCATCGTCTGCTGCGTGATCATCAAGCGCTACCCGCACCCCTTCGACCCCAATCGCCAGCGCGCGGTGGTGCGCTATTTCCGTCAGGACGGTCGCCCGCTGTACCAGAGCAATCCGATGCCGTTGCTCCCGACGCAGAAGTGCGTGTGCTCGCTTCCCAACCTGCCGCTGAGCGCGATCAATGCGGGCGTGTTCGCGACGCGGATGACGTTCGGCGCGTTCCTTGACGACTCGCCCTGCGATCGCGTTCCGGACGACATCCCGGGCTACGGCCCCTTCGTGACGGAGAACGATCCCGCCATCGTCGCGCAGGTGCAACAGTTCACCAACGCGTATCGCGCGGCGGCGGTGGACGTCATTCCCCCCGACAACCCTCGCCCCAACGCGCTCTTTAGTTTCTCGGGTCCGGGCACGATCCCTCCCAACTCCTTCTTCGATGTCTTCGTCGAACTCGACATGCCCTTGGACTTCGATCCTCGACAACTGACCCGCCCCGGCGAGATGTGGATGATGGGCTTGTTCCTCGTCGACAACGGGCAGGTGCTCGCCGAGCCCGTGCAGCCCGGCCTCGCCCCCTTGCCCCTCCCGATCTTCCAGGCCAACCCCGGGCAGAGCGCGTTCTACAAACTGAAGTACTACCCCGTGATCGTCCCTCGCCCCTGCCGAAAGGGACCACCCCCGTGCCTCGCGGACGTCGATGACGGTTCGGGCAGCGGCAACCCCGACGGCGGCGTCACCATCGACGATCTGCTGTACTACCTCGTCCGCTTCGAAGCCGGCTGCTGACACGAACGGCAGCCCGAAGTTCGTCGTGCAACCGATGCCGCATGACAAAGAAGGCACGGACCCGGCGAACCGGGTCCATGCCACATGATTGAGTTCGGAGCCTCGGGCGACGGCGCCTACTTGTCTTCCGGCTTGATGCCCATGCCCGATCGATCCGGACCCGCCGGGTTCTTGATCGGCTTCTTCGGGTGCTTCTTCACCTGCTCGACAAGGTAGTTGATGGCGGCGTCGAGTTGCGGGTCTTCACCTTTGAGCATCTTGCCCGGGTCGTCGGTGACATCGATGTCCGGATCGACGCCGTGCCCTTCGATGCCCCACGTGCCGTCGAGATCGAAGTAC
Source organism: uncultured Phycisphaeraceae bacterium (assembly GCA_964543905.1). Classification (GTDB taxonomy): domain Bacteria; phylum Planctomycetota; class Phycisphaerae; order Phycisphaerales; family UBA1924. The sequence continues at coordinate 291,258 of CAZIZO010000003.1, read as the reverse complement.
GCGAACTCGGGAACCGAGACGCTTCCGCCGTCGGCGAAGGGGGGCTTCCCCCCGATCCCGACCAGCCCGCCCCAGGTGCGTTTGCCGATCAGCGGCCCGAGTTTGGCGAACTTGAAGTAGGCGGGGAAACAGTCGCCCCCCGAGCCGGATTGCCCGTTGATCATCATCGCCTTCGGGCCGTGGTGAGCGTCGAAGGGGAAGGCGTCGGGCTTGCTGTGGCGCTTGGCCCAGTAGTTGCTCATCGGGCGATTGAGGAGTTCGATGAAGCGGTTGGGCACCTGCCCGCCACCATTCCAGCGCTCATCGATCAGCATCGCGGGCAAGTGGCGCTGCCCATAGAACTGGCGGAAGAGGTTGTTCTGCCCGTTGATGCCCGTGTCGGGCACGTAGACGTAGGCGATCGTGCCGCCGGACTTCTCGAAGACGTATTGGCGGTTCTTCTCGATCCATGCACGGTAGCGGACCGTCATCTCGCTCCCGCTGGGCGTCACGAGGTAATCGCGCGCCGAGGCGTCGAGCGTGGGCGTGCTGCTGACGGTGATCGTCGTGGGCTTGCCCGCCCTGCCGACGAGCGCCGCCCACGGATCCTTCTTCGTGTCCACCGGGACGCCGTTCACCGCGAGGAGGTAATCCCCCTCCTTCACGTCCACGCCCTGCTGGCTGAGGGGCCCGCGCGCGTCGTAGTCGAAGATGCCGCCGGTGTAGATCTTGGTGATCCTGTAGGCGCCGTTCTCCAGGGCATAATCGCATCCGAGGAGGCCCGTCGAGACGTTGGGCGCGTCCTCGACATCGCCGGGGCTGGTGACATAGGCGTGCCCGATATTCAACTCGGAGATGAGTTCGGCGATGACCCAGTTCACGTCCTCACGCGTCGAGCAATCGTCGATCATGTCCTTGTAGTGAGCGCCGATCGCCTTCCAGTCGGTGCCGTGCATCGTGGGCTCATAGAAGAAGTCGCGGTACATGCGCCACGCGTCGTCGAAGATCTGCTTCCATTCCGTCCGCGGCTCGATCGTGAGGGACATGTTGCCGGCGGTGGGCACCTTCGTGCCCTTCGCGCCGGGGGCAATGTCGAAGACGGTGATGGCGCCGTCCTTCATGACGGCAAGTTTCTTGCCATCGGCCGAGGTTGAGTATCCATCACCCGCGGTGACGGTCTCTTCCTTCGGCTTCTTGCCGTCCTTGTCCTCCTTCGCCTTGGGGTCGAAGAGTTTGATCGATCCGCCGGTCGGGCCGTCGTCGTCGTCGGAGAACGACCTGGTGATGTCGCGTCGGATGTAGAGCAGTTTGTTGCCGTCGACCACGCTCAGGCCCGACAGGCGTCCGCGAGGCACGGGCACGGTGATCACGCGCGACTCGGCGCCGTCCAGATCGATCTTCAACGCCTTCTTCTCGTCCTTCTTGCCTTCGTCCTTCTTGGCGTCGTCGCCCTTGGGCTCCTCCTTCTTGCCTTCCTCCTTCTTCGCCTCATCGCCCTGCTTCTCGCCCTTGGCCGCGTCTTTCTTGTACTCTTCCTCGTCGCTCTTGGGCGCCCAGGGGCTCTTCACGTCCTTGCGCAACGGCAGCGCGACGATCGTGTCCGACCCCGCATAGACGAAACTGGAATCGATGTCGCTGTAGATCGGCTCGGTCACCGTGCGGCTCGTGAGGTAGTACAAAAACTCCCCCTCGCGATCCCACGCGGGGTTCGTGCTCGGGAACATCGGGTCGGTCACGCGGGTCTTCTCTCCCGACTGCACGTTGTAGACCCACACGCTCGCGGTCCCCGACTCATCGTCCGTCTTCCCGAAGGCCAGCCAGTTCGAATCATGCGACCAGGACGCGTTGGGCGCGAAATCGTGCAGGTCTTGCACGATCACCTTTACCTCGCCGCTCGCCACGTTCACCAGTCGCAGCGTGCTCGTCTCGTCCGTGAACGTGATCCACGTGCTGTCGGGCGACCAGGTGGGGTTGAAGCGGAAACCGGGGCCAAGGGTGGTGAGTTTGCGCGGCTCGGGCTTGCCGACGAGCGAGGTCGTCGGCCCGTCGCTCGCGTCGCCCTTGCCATCCTTCTTCTCGTCCTTCTTGGCTTCGCCCTCGCGGGCGTCCGATGGACGCACGTACAACTCGTACTCCCCCGTGGCGTCGGAGAAATAGGCGATCCACTTCCCATCGGGCGACCAGACGGGCGAGCGCTCATACACGCCTGGCGTGTTGGTGAGGTTGCGGACCGTGCCTTCCTTGGCGGGCGCGGTCCACAGTTCGCCGCGGGCCTCGATCGCCACGCGCTTGCCGCTGGGCGAGAGGTCATAGCCGTACATGGTCTTGGACGCATCCACAACTTTGGGTCGGATGCTGACACGGGCGCCGGGGACGCTCACCTGCACGGGCCTGGATTCGCCGCTCTTGAGGTTGAGCAGCCGCATCTCGGTGCCGAGTTGGAAGACGATCTCGCCCCCGCCGTTCTCCCCCGGCCCAAGGCTGGGCCACCGCACGTCGTTGTCCCTGAAGGTCGTGACCTGCCTGCGCTGCCCCGACTTGGTGTCATAGGCCCAGATGTTCATCCGGTGCTCGGGACCGTTGTCGGTGAGGTAATAGATGGTGTCCCCATGCCACATCGGGAGCGTGTCACCGCCTTCCCAATCCGTGATCTGCTTGGATTCGCCGGTCACGAGGTTGAGCGTCCAGATATCGGTCGCCATCCCACCGCGATAGCGCTTCCAAGTGCGTGTGTCGATCGACCAAGGCGTAAAGGCGATGCTCTTGCCGTCGGGCGAGAAGGAGCCAAACGCCGAGTAGGGCATGGGCAAGGGCTCGGGCATGCCCCCCTCGGCGGGCACGGTGAAGAGTCGCACCTGGCGCGGGATCCCCTGCAAACCACTCGTGAAGAAGAGCAGTTTCGTCCCATCGGGGGTCCACCCGGCAAGGCTCTCGACCCCCGGATGGTGCGTCACCCTCGTCGGGCCCCCCCCGGCGGTGGGCATGGTGTAGATGTCGCGATTGCCGTCGTAGTTCCCGACAAAGGCGATGGACTTCCCATCGGGGCTGAACCGAGGCAGGATTTCCAGCCCCGAGGGGCTCGCGAGCGGGACGGCCGTGCCCCCCGCACGCGGCACAAGCCAGAGATCGTTCGCATACGAAAAGCAGATGTGCGTCGGGCCAACCGCAGGATACCGCAGCATCGCCGCCGACGGCGCACCCGCCGGAGCCTGGGCTTGAGCGGGGATCGGCAACCCTGCTAGGGCGGCCACAGCAAGGACGCTCGACGCGACAACGGGCTTCATCACGAAACTCTCCAAATGGGTAGGCCCCGCGTGCGGGGCCGGTTTGGTATCGCCACACCCGAACAAACAGACAAGGCCGGAAGGTTAGCCCTCCGGCCTCGATCGTCATTGGGATGTTCAGGAGGTCTATTTCCGTCGTCGTTTCGGTCAACCACGCCGCCGACGCGCGCACACGACGAGCCCGACGGCGGCCACACCCAGCACGCCCGGCGTGGGCACGGTCTCAAACTCCAGCCGAACGGTCGCGCTCGGCGCGTGGATGTTGTTCACGTCCCTCGCGTAGACATCGATGAAGTAGTGCTGTCCCACGTCGCCGGCGGGCACGTTGATGATCGGATGGAGATGGAAGATCGGCGCTCCGCACGGGAAAGCCTCGCCCGGGCTCAGCGGCGTCAGGCCGTTGAAGAAGATGATCCCGGGCGTCGTGCTCGCGATCACCAACTCGATGTTGGATTGCTCGGAGAGCATGAAGAAGTCCTCCACCGGATGATCCTCCACCGCCGCCACCACGCCGACATCCGCCGCCGCGAACCCCGGAAAGCCCGGGATGAACGATGGCTCGAGATGGAACGGCAGAGGAAACTCGGTGAGATCGAGCGTCAGTTGCCCGCTCGCCCGCCGACCGATGAAAACTTCGCCGTGCGCCAGGGCGCTGGACACCGTGCCGAACGTGCCCGCGACACCCGCCAATCCGGCCAACGCGACACCCCAAAAGGAGATTTGAGTGCTCATGGTGCGAAGATACATCAGAAAACAGAGTTTGCCAGAAAAGTGCTGGAATTCCAGCACAGTTTGCGAACTCTCAACTCGGAGATCGCGCTCCGCCACACGCCGATCGTCTGCTCGGCGCGCACGACATCGCGGCTCTGGTGTCTCCCCATAGCCGATGTCGGAATCGCTCGAACCTTTGCGGTCGATCATGCTCTTTTGTCGCCTTGCGATCGAGCGCCACAGGCACGACCCACGGATCGGACCACCCCGCCCCCGACGACGCCCCCTCCGCGCCTCTACCGTCCTTCCCATGTCGGCGATCGATCCCCCAACGCCCTCGCCCAGCCCCGCTCCAAACTACGCAAGCCGAGGCGGGCTCAAACTCCGACACGCCCTCGATGTGTTCACCCTCGACGTGCATGGACTCACCTGCGCCGACCTCGGCTGTTCCACGGGCGGCTTCACCGATTGCCTCCTCCAAGCGGGCGCGGGCCACGTCATCGCCATCGACACCGCCTACGGCGAACTCGCCTGGAAACTCCGCAACGACCCGCGCGTCGTCGTCATGGAACGCACCAACGCGCTGCACGTGGGCCCCGCCAGCGACGCCGGTCGCGTGGACCTCGTCGTCGCCGATCTCAGTTGGACCCCGCAGCGATTGCTCCTCCCGGCCGCTCTGCGATGGATCAAGCCCGCCGGCCGAATCATCACCCTCGTCAAGCCCCACTACGAACTCAAGGATCGCGACCCCAAGGCCGTGCCCCTCGGCGGCGTGCTCGACGAACCCACCGCGCAACGCATCCTCGACGAATCGCTCGCGATGCTCCCCATGCTCGGGGTGCGCGTGCTGGGCGTCACCAAATCCCCCATCCTCGGCGGGTCCAAGGGAAAGGGCAACGCGGAGTGGTTGGTGCTCGCCCAGCCTGCGTGATGCCATGATCCGGCCAACCCGTGGGCGACGATCGAACGCACCCGAGGATCACTTCGCGGGTTCCGCCATGGCTTCCTTCTTCTCTTCCTTCTTCATCTCCCTGGGCAGGAGCGAATCGGCGCACGCCAGGCGATACGCCGTCACCGCCGAGCACGTCGCGGATTGCTTGAGGTACTCCGGAATGGCCAGGTCAAAGCGATCGTGCTGCGTATGCCAGCCGTAGGTGTACTCGGCCCGCCCGACCTCATCCCAATAGAAGCCCGGCACGCCGATCGCGTTGAAACTCGCGTGATCGCTCCCGCCACCCTGCGGCATCTTCTCTTCGACCTGGATGTTCACGTTCAGCGGTTTGCCCGTCACGCCATCGAAGAACTTGTTGTTCACGGGTGCGGTGGCGGCCGCGAGCATGTCCGCCATCTCCGGAATGCAGTGCAGCCCGCCCTGATAGTTCGTCCCCCCGTCGTCAACGAAGACCGCGGAGACGCTGTCCATCTTGCCCTTGTGCTTCTCCACATAGCCGCGCGAACCGAGCAACCCCTGCTCCTCGCCCGTCCACAGGATGAACTTGATCGTGCGCTTGGGCTGGGCGCCCGCGGCCATCAAGATCCGCGCCGCCTCCATCATGACCGTCGTGCCCGTGCCGTTGTCCGTCGTGCCTTGCGACCCCGGACCATCCCACGAGTCGATGTGCGCCGAGAGGATGACCACCTGCTCGGGCCACGTCGTCCCCGGGATCTCGGCGATCACGTTGTAGGTCGGCACCTTCGCGCCCTCGGGGCCCGTGAAGAGTTTGTGGTCGAGGTTGAACTCGAGTTCGATCGGCTCCTTGTCAAAGAGCCGCGAGTTGATGAAGTCATAATCACCCCGGCGCACCACGACCTCGATGCTCTTGGGCACCGTGTCGAGCGTGAGTTCGCGCCAGCCGTTGAGTTGCCCGGTCCACACCCGCTCGTCGCGACTCGCGGAGAGAAAGCCCGCGGCGCCGCTCACCGCCAACTTCTCGGGGAGGGTCATGTCCTCCAGTTTCTTCGTGCCGTCCGCCAGCGCTCGGATCGCGTCGTCCCGCATGCGGATGCGTGAGGAGACCTCGCTCCGCACGCCGCGCTGCGCCACCGGGCTGCGCGCCTGGACCACGATCCACGCGCCCTTGAGTTGGTCCTTGACCGCCTGGTATTCCTCCTCCGTCTGCGGCTCCTTGATCGCTCGCCCGCGGACCGGGCCGTTCGTGCCCATCGTCCACGCGGGCGTCGTGAACTCCATCGCCCGCAGTTCTTCGTACTCGATCTTCACGTCGTCGTGCGTTGGCTCGTCCTTGGCCCCCTCGCCGCGCGCGGGGGTGGACTCCGGTTCTCGCCCTTCCTCCGCGGTGCCCTGCGGGCGTGGACGCCGGCGCGGCCCGGGCGCGCCCTCGCTCGGTCGCCGATCGCCCGCGCGCACCTCTCGCCGCAGCAGCACCTTCCCCGTCGAGGGTCCGCGATCAAAGCCCACGGGGATCTCGCCCCATTGCTCCAAGCGCGGGTTGTGCAAACCCCAGATCATGAACTGATCGCGCACCCATTCGTTCGCCCGCTGCCCTCGCGTCGAGCCCGTCAGCCGCGGCCCAATCTGTTCCGACAGATACTTGAGGTGCTCCATCACCTGGTTGCGGTGGATCCCTTCGTCCAGGATGCGTTGCACCGTGTACGGATCGCCCATCCCCTCACCGATGGCCGGCATGGGCGTCTCCTTGCCCCCCACGACCGCCACGTACGCCTCGCCCTGCGGGGCGCCGCCCAGCGCGCCAAAGCCCAAGGACCACACCAGAGACGCCGCCACCAACTTCCATCCACTTCGGATCATGGGACACTCCATACGCGCCGACGATGCATTCCGCGACCGGTTCTTCCTCGCGGACGCGGCGCCGCCGAGCCGGACAGTGTACCGTCCATCGCGATCGCGTCGGGCGCCCGCCTCGACGCTCGCTTCCGCGTCACCGCCGACTTTCCCGCACGGGGCGTTTTCTTGCACCCCGCGCCCCTACACTCCGCCTTTGATGACTACCCCCCTCGCCCGACTCGCCCTCGCCGACGGCACCGTCTTCCACGGCACACCCTTCGGCGCCACCGGCAAGAACCTGCTCACCTCCGCCGAAGTCGTCTTCAACACCGCAACCTCGGGCTACCAGGAGTCCCTCACCGATCCTTCCTATACGGGTCAGATCCTGGTCCAGACCTTTCCCATGATCGGGAACACGGGCACGAATCCCGTCGATGTCGAATCTCAGAAGGTTCAGGTCTCGGGGCTCGTCGTCCGCGAACTCGCACGCCGATACTCCAACTTCCGCGCCGATTCGTCCCTCTCCGACTACCTCGCTCGCTCCGGCGTCCTCGGGATTGCCGGCGTCGACACCCGTGCCCTCACCAAAAAACTCCGAACCACCGGCGCGATCCAGGGCATCCTGACCGATCGCACCGACCTCTCCGACCAGGCCCTCGTCGAAGCCGCTCGATCCGCGCCCTCCATGGCCGGGCAGAACCTCGTGCCGCTCGTCGGCTGCGCCTCGCGCCAATCCTGGTCCGAGACGCTCGGAGACTGGGTTTGGACCACCGAACCTTCACCCAAACAACAGCCCCCCTACCGCGTCCTCACCCTCGATTGCGGCGCGAAGCGGAACATCCTTCGCAACCTCGCCCAGAGGAACTGCCAACTCGTGGTCGTCCCCCACGACACACCCGCGAAGGCCATCCGTGATATGCACGCCTCGGGCGAGATTGAGGGCCTTTTCATCTCCAACGGCCCGGGCGACCCCGCCGCCGTGGAAAAAACGATCGCCACGCTCCGAGAACTCTTGAGCGGCCCGCGTGACCGCGTGATGCCCATGTTCGGCATCTGCCTCGGGCACCAACTGCTCGCCCTCGCCATCGGCGCCAAGACCTATAAGTTGAAGTTCGGGCATCGCGGCATCAACCAGCCCGTCTTCAACCTACTCACCCGGCGTGTGGAGATCACGTCGCAAAACCACGGCTTCGCGGTGGACCCTGCCTCGCTCGCCCAGGCAGGAGGCGAGCCCACGCACATCCATCTCAACGATCACACACTCGCGGGTTTTCGTCTAAAGGACGCCCCGGTCTTCTCCGTGCAATATCACCCCGAGGCCTCGCCCGGGCCGCACGATGCGGGCTACCTCTTTGACCAGTTCGTTGAGGCGATGTCGTCCCGACGCTCGGCCTTGACGCCGGCGTGAACAGTCGCCAGCCAATCCCGGATGTCCCGAACCCACTTGCGGTGCGGCATCGCCTGAAAGCGTTTCTCCGTGAGCGTTTACATTGGCTTGATGACGCCAATGGTTTTCCCCAGAACGCACGATTGCACGTCCCAATTCGATGAAGATTGCGTTGCACCTCGGAATCAATCTGCTATCTTGGACGTTGAGTAGTGTGTGGTTGAGCCTCGCTCGCAGGGGTAGAAAACGGAGGAAGTGAGCCCATTTCTGGGCGCGCCCGTGTGTTCGAACGAGGGTCCGGGCGTTCAAATATTTGGATTGGGGTGTAGTCCATCCGAGTTCGGAAGAGAGATGTTTGTTGCACAAGGTGGCCCACCGCTCTGGGTGGCCCCAAAGTCGAAGCGCGATAAAAATCGCGTGGAGAGGGCTTGGTTTCAAACCGGGCTCATGTTCAGACCGATCGATGGGTGACGGCCTTGGTGGTCGCCGCCCCGTTTGGGTGCCTGCGTGGGTTCTCGCGTGGGCCGGTTCAGGAGTTTCGTCAAACCGCGGTATTCGAAGCCGCGGCGAGACTTTTCGGGTTGGGTTCCTTTTCTTTGAGAGGAGTGTTTCGATGAAGATTCGTCATGCTTGTTTGCTCAGCGTGCTCGCCGGCCTTGCCGCGAGCGCCACGGCTCAGGACTTCGCTGGTCCTCTGCCCGTTCGTGAGATCACCCTGCCCGTCGTCGGCGCCCCCGCCCAGCCCTATGCTGGCCGCGCCATCCAGACGACCTATGACTGCTTGTCGAACACGTTCGGCAACGGCTCGGCGACCCACCTGGGCGCCTGCGCCAACGTCATCGAGGACATCAGTTTCGCCAACAGCGCCTGGGCGCTTCCCGGGTACACCCTCCCCCGCGTGATCACCGAGATCACCTACGGCGTGGCGGTCATCACGGCCCCCACCACGACGGAAGACATCATGCTCATCTTTTGGGATGAGGACGATGTGAACTTCCAGGGTCAGGCTGGCTCGGGCACGCCCATGATCGCGACCAACGCTCTCCCCCTCGCCGTCGTCCGCGTCGACGCGGCTGGCCTCGCTGCGGGCTTCTACTGGCAGATCACCAACGGCCTGACCGGCCTCGCCGGTGGCGGCGTGACGGTCCCCGCCGATGACAACGGCATCGCCCTCCAGATCGCCTGGGTCACGGACGGGTTCACCCCCGCGGACACCAACGGCGACACGAACCCGAACTGGGAAAGCCTCGCCGGCGGCCTCGCCGAGCCCTGCCCCTCCGCGACCAACCTCTCGGTCGTCTTCGGCAGCCAGAGCGGCGCGCCCGTCCTGGGCAACCCCGCTTCCCCCGGCAGCACCACCCCGAGTTACGGGCGTGACATGCTGACCGCCACGATGTGCGCCAGCGCGGGCGTCTTCCTCGGCAACGGGGGCGCCCCCGCCGCCGCGGGCGACATCGAGCACCGCTTCATCAACGCGTCGCCCCAGCGCGGCGTGATGGTCCGCTTCAAGGGCGACGTCCAGATCCCGCCGCCGGCGTGCGATGTCACGCAGGGCGCGATCCCCGACAGCGGCGCGACGGCCAACATCAGCGTCCCCGCCGCGGGCGTCTCGATCGTCTGCTTCACCCTCAACGGTGACGCGACCGACGCCTCGGGCCAGTTCCTTGACATCGACACCGAGGGCACGGGTGGCGACGCCTCGATCGCCCTCTGGGACAGCGGCGGCGCTCTGGTCGCCTTCGATGACGACGGCGGCTCGGGCACCAACGCCAAACTCTCCTTCGGCATCGGCATCCGCCAGAAGGTCGGCGACGGCACGCAGTACAACGGCCGCGACGGGCAACTCGCCGCCGGCACCTACTACCTCGGCGTCGCGACCGGCGCCGCGGGCGACTCCTCCTTCGGTGACTCCTACACCCGCTCCAGCACCGGCCCGGGCGGCACGGTCACCGTCAACTTCGCCACCAACACCAACGGCTCGACCCTGGCTCCGTCGGTGGCTCCTGACCTGACCGAGGCCATCTTCAACGGCGGCAGCCCCCTCGCGGCTCCCGGCGCTCAGTCGGCGGCGGCGGCCACGGGCCTCCGCGGTCTGCTCTGGTACTCCTTCAACGTCTGCGACATCGCCGACCCCACCAACTACCTCGACATCGACACCAACTCGGGCTCGACCCCCACGGCCGACACCGAGATCTTCCTCTTCGATGACGCCGGCAACCTCGTCGCCACCGATGACGACAGCGGTTCCGCCGCCCTCTCGCAACTCTCCTTCGGTAACGTGGGCCCCCGCCCCGCTCCGGGCGATGGCCTCCCCTACGCCGGCCAGAACGGGAACCTCCCCGCGGGCACCTACTACGTCGGCATCGGCCTCTTCGATGTCACCACCACCAACAACCGTTGGCACCTCCGTGCGACCTCCGGCTCCAACCTCAACGTCCAACTCAGCCTCACGACCGACTCCGACGGCGTCTGCGTGACCTCGTGCCACGGCGATTGCGTCGCGGACTTTGACGACGGCACCGGCACCGGCTCGCCCGACGGCGGCGTCACCATCGACGACCTCCTCTACTACCTCGTCATCTTCGAGGAAGGCGTGATCTGCGCCGACGTCGACGACGGCTCGGGGACCGGCACCACGGACGGCGGCGTCACGATCGACGACCTCCTCTACTACCTGTTCCGCTTCGAAGCCGGCTGCTAATCCAGCCCCCTTCGGACCCTGAGTTCATCTCAGTCACCGCCCGCGTCGAAGGACGCGGGCGGTTGTTCTTTTGGGGTTCGAACGACTCGCGCAAGACGCCTCACGCGAGCCTGGCTCACGCCCCATCGCCCACGCGGGGTGGAGATCACGGCCCCTTGGTTTCGAACTTGCCCGGGCTGTACTTGGCCGCCGGGTCGAGGTCGGTGTGGTCCACGAACCCGCCGCGGAGGCCGCGGCGTTGCACGCTGACGCGGGAGATCGGCGCCGTCTCATCCAGGGCGGGATCGACGCCCTCGTCGGGCTTGCGATCGCCCCAGCGGACACACTCGACGGCCTTGCCGGCGGGGTCCGTGAGCAGCACGTAGTCGCCCGAGTTCGAGAGGGCGACGTAGCGATTGCGTGCGTTCATGGTGAGGACATAGGCGTTGTGAAATCGCTCGTTCTTCTTCGCCGCGGTCGAGGTCGTGCCCACCGGACCGACGGGCGAGCCCTCGTGGCCGTTGAAGACCACGACGACTTCGCCGGGCTGGAGCATCAAGTCGGGGAAGACGAAGCGGATGCGAGAATCGGTGTTGGCGCGAGATCGCTGGGGCTTGGCTTCTTTCTTGGGCGCGTTGGTGACCCCGCCGCCGGGCGACGTGGGCTTGTCTCCCGGGCGGACGTTCTCCGGCTTTCCGGAGTCGTCCTTGGGGTAGGGCATGTTGGTGTTGGGCGGCTCCTTGGCGGAGTCTCCCGCGGCCTCATCGCCCGATTGCGAGGATGCGTCGGAGAGGACATAGCCCTTGAGATTGATGGGCTTATCGTGCGGGTTGATGAGTTCGATGAACTCATCGCCGGTCGCCGAGCGCTTGCCGTTCTGATCGGCGTCGCCATCCTTCCCGGACGGGACGGCATAGAGCACCTCGGTGATGAGCGGGTGGGGGAAGGGGACCAGGGGCTTGTCGGGCTGGGCAGGAGCGGGCTGGGCAACCGCGAGGAGGACGATGGGGAGCATGCGAATCTCCAGAGGTGAAAAGGAGGATATCCGGGGAGGCGGTGAATCGAGGACCCCGCGGGGGGGAGGCGGGACCGACGGGCGTGAAGCCGAGCCAGGTGCGACCCGTCAGGCGTACGGAACCTCGATATTTAGTTTCGGTTCACCGCGATTTCACTGCAATCTGGGGTCGGGTGGTACATTGGGCGGTCTTGTTCGGGGATCGACCCCGAGGATCGGAAGGTCACCAACCTGCAGATCGGGCCGCGCCCGCGTCACGCGAGCGCCGAGGAGCCGAGCATGTCGCGACTGGAACAGATGGAAGACTCGACGCGGACACCGGGAGCAAACTCGATCGCGCCCGAGATGGGGGCGGGAGGGGGCGGGGTCTCGCGCCGGGGTCTTCTGCGAGGGCTGAAGAGCATCAGCGCGTTGACGGCGATGTGGGCGGGCGCGAGCGCGATGGGGGACCCGCCCCGCGAAGTGTCGGCGGACGTGGACCCCAACGCGCTCGTGAACAAACTGATCCGCCGGATCACGCTGGGGATCAACCCGGCGGAGGTGGCGCTCGCGAATCAACTGGGGTATCAGGGCTATCTCGAGTACCACCTGAACGCCGACGCGATCGACGACAGCGTGCACGAGGCGACGCTGAGCGGCTTGACGACGCTGACGATGACGCCCCTGCAACTTCTGGCGATCGCGGACGCGCAGATCAGCAACGAGTTGACGGACGCGACGATCCGGCGATCGGTCTTCAGCCAGAGGCAACTGCTGCAGCGCATGGTGGAGTTCTGGACGGACCACTTCAACATCGAGATCAACAAGAACCCGTGCACGAAACTGAAGACGGTGGACGATCGCGCGGTGATCCGCACGCACGCGCTGGGCACGTTCCCGGCGCTGCTCGACGCGAGCGCGCACAGCCCGGCGATGCTGGGCTACCTGGACAACCAACTGAGCACCGCCGCCGCGCCCAACGAGAACTACGCCCGCGAGATCATGGAACTGCACACGCTGGGCGTGGACGGCGGATACACGCAGCAGGACGTGATCGAGGTCGCCAAGTGCTTCAGCGGGTGGGGCTTTGCCGCGCTGCGGAACACGCTCCCCAATGCGGGCGAGTTTGTCTTCACGGCAAGCCGGCACACCTCGGGCCCCAAGACCGTGCTGGGGAACGTGATCACCGCGGGCGGGATCAACGACGGCCTGGCGGTGCTGGACATCCTCGCGCACCACCCGAACACGGCGCGGTTCATCGCGAAGAAGATGTGCACCTGGTTCCTGGGGGAATCGACGCGAACGAGCATCGTCGATTCCGTCGCCGCGACGTACACCTCGACCAACGGCGACATCAAGGCGATGATCCGCACCATCCTCAAGCCCGAGCACCTGTTCGACGCGGCGCCGCGCTACAAGAGGCCGTACCACCACTTTGTGTCGGCGCTGCGGGCGCTCCCGACCACGATCACGTCCACGTCGACGATGCGGACGCTCCTGGGCGCCGCGGGGCAGCGACCGTTCTTCTGGGCGACGCCCGACGGGTATCCGGACAACATGGACTATTGGGTCGGGTACATCATCCCACGCTGGAACTTCGGCGCGAGCCTGATGAACAACAGCATCAGCGGTCTTGCGGTCAACTCGACGGAGTTCGCGGGCGGCGACACCCAGGCGGACGCCCTCGCGGACAAGATCAACAACGCGCTCTTCGGCGGCGAGATGTCCACGCTCGATCGCAACCGGATCCGAGACTACATGCTGCCGAATCCCGTGAGCAACCAGCGCCTTCGCGAGGCGATCGGGCTGGCCATCGGCTCGCCCGGATTCCAGTGGTACTAGCCCGCCCGACGCACGCCGTCCGACGCCCTCCGCCGCTTTCGATCGCCCGTTTCCACCCACCCCGCGGCATGTCCGCGATTCCAAGCGAGGCCCCCATGACCAACCCCAGCCATCGCGCCAACTGCTGTCCTGAGTATGCCGAACTTTCGCGGCGGCAGTTCATGGCGGTCACCAGCGCCGCCACGCTCGCCGCCGCCGCCGCGCCCGCGTGGCTCCCACGCGTCTCGCTCGCGAGCAGTTACCGCTCGACGATGCGCGACACCGTGATCTCGATCTTTCTCCGTGGAGCGGCGGACGGCCTGACGCTCTGCACGCCCTACACCGAGACAAACTACTACAACTCTCGCCCGACGCTCGCCATCCCTCGCCCGGACAGCACGGCGACGTACAAACTGCTCGATCTCCCCAACAGCGCCAACCCGGCGCCCGGGGGAGGAACGGTGCTCTTCGGCATCCCGCCCCAGATGCAGCCTCTCCTCCAGGCGTACAACGACGGCAAACTCGCGTTCGTGCACGCGTGCGGGCTGAATGACCCCTCGCGCTCCCACTTTGACGCCCAGCGATTCATGGAAGTCGGCAAGGCCCGCGACCTCTCGCTCGGAACGGGCTGGCTCGGGCGACACCTTGCGGTGACCGACCCCGCGTCGCCCGCGGCCATTCTCCGCGGGGTGGGCATCGCGACGGGCCTCCAGCGTGCACTCGTCGGTGGACCGCAGACGCTCCCCGTGCCCAACCTGGACACGTTCGGCATCACGGGAAGTTCGACCACGGTGGTCGCCCGCACCGCGGCGCTCAACGACATGTACAGCGCCGTCCCGGACCCGTTGCAGGCCGCGGCACTGAACACCATCCAGACCATTGACCTGCTCAACACGATCGAGTTTGCAAACTATGTCCCGGCCGGTGGAGCCACCTACCCCACGGGTGGATTTGGAACCGCGATGCGTTCCGTGGCGGCGCTCATCAAGGCCGAGGTGGGTGTGGAGGCGGTCGCGGTGGACGTGGGCGGGTGGGACACGCACGAGAACGAGGGCATTTCGACGCCGACGGGCCAGATGTCGGTCTTGATGACGACGCTGGCGGAGGCGCTCGGTGCGTTCTATCGAGACATGACCGCCGCCACCGCGCCGACGTTCACGCTGGTGGCGATGTCGGAGTTCGGACGCCGCCTTCAAGAGAACGGGAGTTTCGGGACCGACCACGGGCACGGGAACGCGATGATCGTGATGGGCAACGCCGTCCAAGGCGGTCGCGTCCTCACCCAATGGCCGGGACTCAATCCTGGGCAACTTTTCGAGAATATCGACCTGAACGTCACGATCGACTACCGCGACATCCTGGCCGAAATCCTTGCCGAACGCGCCGGGAATACCAATCTCGCCGACACGTTCCCGGGCTACACGCCGACCATGCGAGGCATCGTCGCCTGAGGCGATCGGGCTCGGGCTATGCGTCTTGTCTTTCGATTCGAGGAGTTCTTTCGTCCGTATTTCACCCCCGTCCACGACCCGCGAGACCACGCGATGAAGACCACCAAGCACGCCACCCCGTTCGTCCTGCACGCCGCCCTCTTGGGCGTGATCGCCTCGCGGGCCCTGGGACAATCGGCCCTCGTGAGCAACGGGAGCGCCGACCCGAACACGCCCGCACTCAACCTGAGCAGCGTGAGCCGGAGCGGCATCCCCGCCCCCGCGGGCGCGTCGTGGAGCGAGGCCGCCGCCTCGGGCGGACAGGCGGACGGGGTGATCGGCTTTTCCGCCCATGCCGCCGGGTCGACGAGCGCGTACCGATTTGCCGACGACTTCACGGTGCCCGCCGGCACGGGGTGGTCGCTGAGCCGCGTGTCGCTGTTCGCCTACCAGCCCGCGGCGATCTCGTCGCCCTTCAGCAGCGCGAATGTGCGCATCTGGCAGGGGCGACCGGGCGAGGCGAACAGTTTCGTGATCGCCGGCGACGCGGTCACCAACCGCTTGCTCTCGGTCACGCCGACCGACATCTACCGAATCCCGAGCAGCACCATCGGGCCGTTCCCCGCGGCGCCCGACACCTCGCGCCGCCTCTGGCGTCTCGAACTCAGCCTCTCGAACGTCTACTTGGCCCCGGGGCACTATTGGATCGATTGGCAGATCTCGACGGGCGCGAATGGCGAGTGCTTCCTCCCGCAGGTCACCCTCGCGAACACCCGCTCCCAAGGCGGATGGAACGCCCGGCAGTATCGTCCCGTCGGGACGACCACGGGGCAGTGGTTCGACGCGATCGACCCCGGCAAGCCCGGAAGCGCGCCGGACGTCTCCAAGGACATCCCCTTTCTTCTCTTTGGCGGCCCGGGTTGCCCCGCCGACGTGGACGACGGCACCTACACCGGCACGCCCGACGGCGGCATCACGATCGACGACCTCCTGTACTACCTCGACCTCTTCGAGCAAGGCCTCGCCTCCGCCGACCTCGACGATGGCACGGGCACCGGCACCCGCGATGGCGGGGTCACGATCGATGACCTCCTCTTCATGATCCAGCACTTTGAAGAGGGCTGCTGAAACCCCGCTCGGAGATCGGCCCTTCACGTGATATCGCCCCGCGCGGGTCGCGGGGTTTTTTGCTTCGTCTGATGAACTGCGGAGCATCACCCAGATCGGAGCCGAATCGCCCGCATCGGTTTCGTCGAACGCACGACGTGCGGCCGGCCTTGCCGCTATAGTTCGATCTTTGTTTGGAAATGCTATCATTCTCCGAACATCGACTTCCCGCCATCCGGAGATGCCTTGTGCCGCCGACTACGTCCAAACTGCCCGCCACGACCGAGCCGAAGCCCGCGAAGCGTGCGGTGGAGGTGCCCGCACCAACCCGCGCGAACGAGGCCGCACGGGTGATCCGCGTGCGCGGAGCCCGCGAGCACAACCTGAAGAACATCGATGTGACGATCCCACGGGATCAACTGGTGGTGATCACGGGGTTGTCGGGCAGCGGGAAGAGTTCGCTGGCGTTCGACACGATCTTTGCCGAGGGTCAGCGGAAGTACATGGAATCGCTCTCGGCGTACGCGCGCCAGTTCCTGGACCAACTCAAGAAGCCCGACGTGGACGAGATCGAGGGGATCCCGCCGACGATCGCGATCGAGCAGCGCAGCGCGAGCGGCAACCCGCGCTCGACGGTCGCGACGACGACGGAGATCTTTGATTACCTCCGACTGCTCTACGCACGCTGCGGACGGCCGCACTCGTGGGCGCCGACCAAGACGAAGAAGGACGGGACGGTCCTGGAGCGATCGGGAGTCCCGATCAGCGCGACGAGCAGCACGCAGATCGTGGATGCGATCCTTGCTGGTGCCGCGAAACTTGGTGGAGCGACCCCGCGGCTGATGATCCTCGCACCCGTCGTCCGGGGCAAGAAGGGCTTCCACCGCGACGTGCTCGAAGACCTTTCGCAGCAGGGCTGGACGCGGGCTCGCGTGAATGGGCAGATCAAGGACCTCCGCGAGGTGCTGAAGGAGCCGGGCGAAAACCCGCTGAAACTCGGGCGGTACGAGAAGCACACGATCGAGGCGGTGATCGATCGCCTGACGCTCGCGGACGACGTGCGACAGCGCCTGGCCGAGTCGGTGGAGTCCGCGATCCGCCTGGCCGATGGCCTCGTGATCGCGAGCGTCGAGCAACCCACGGGCAAGGGGGAATCATCCTGGCACGACCGGTCGTTCAGCACGAAGTTCGCCGATCCGGACCATCCCGAGATCGCGCTCGAGGAACTCGCCCCGCGTCTCTTCTCGTTCAACTCGCCCTTTGGCGCGTGCCCGACCTGCAACGGGTTGGGCACCATCCTGGAGATGGACGAGGGGCTCATCGTTCCCAACCACAAACTCTCGCTCGGCGAGGGCGCGATCGCCTGCTGGAGCAAGAACGGGCACTGGAAGGGGTGGTTCGCCCGACAACTCAAGCGATTCTGCAAGGACTTCGGCGTCAACTTCCACGCGCCGTTCGCGAGCCTGTCCGCCGAGATCCGCCGCATCCTGCTCCACGGCAGCACGCCCGCCGACCAGGCGAAGTACGACGCGAAGTGGAAGGGGGTCATCCCCGACACGATGGCGTGGTGGAACAACACGGAGACGGACAACGTCAAGGAGTACCTCAGCCAGTTCCTGTCGACCAAGCCGTGCCAGACGTGCCTGGGCGATCGCCTCAAGATTGAGGCGTTGCACGTGCTGCTGGAGAGCGAGAACGCCGTGGACGCGGAGCGGATCCGCTCGGGGAGCGTGATCGGGAGGCCGGGAGGACGCGAACCTCGTTCGGCCCAGGCGCTCGCGTACCTCAACATCGCCGAACTTTCCCGCCTCACGATTCCCGATGCGATCCGCTTCCTCAGCGGCCTGGTGCTCTCCACGGAGCAGAAGACCATCGCCGAGCCGATCCTGAAGGAGATCAACAATCGCCTCCGCTTTCTGACGGGGGTGGGGCTGGAGTACCTCTCGCTGGATCGTCGCACGGCGACGCTCTCGGGGGGCGAGGCGCAGCGCATCCGCCTCGCGTCGCAGGTGGGCAGCGGACTCGTCGGCGCGTGCTACGTGCTCGACGAGCCGACGATCGGGCTGCACCAGCGCGACAACGACCGCCTCATCGCGACGTTGCGTCACCTCGCCGACATCGGGAACACCGTGCTGGTCGTGGAGCACGACGAGGACATGATCCGCCAGGCCGATCATGTCCTCGACATCGGGCCCGGGCCCGGCGTGCACGGCGGGCGCGTCGTCGCCCAGGGCACCGTGGCCGAGATCTGCGCCACCCCAGGCTCCATGACGGGCGAGTACCTCTCGGGGCGAAGGACGATCGAAACCCCATCGAGACGCAGGCCCGTGAGCGAAAGGAACGCGATCGTCGTGAAGGGCGCCCGCGAGAACAACCTCAAGCATGTGGACGCCGCCTTTCCCGTGGGCGGGTTCATCTGCGTCACGGGCGTCAGCGGCAGCGGCAAGAGCACGCTCGTCAACGACATCCTGCTGCGCGCGATGAAGGCGGAGATCTATGGCTCACGCGAGAAGCCCGGGGCTCACGCGAGCGTCAAGATTCCAAGGACGATCGATCGGGTGATCGAGGTCGATCAATCCCCCATCGGGCGCACGCCACGCTCGAACCCCGCGACGTACACCGGCTTCTTCGACGACATCCGCAAGGTCTTCGTGCAAACCAAGGAATCCAAGATTCGCGGCTATCAGCCCGGGCGGTTCAGTTTCAACGTGCCGGGCAAGTCGGGCGGCGGGCGTTGCGAGGCGTGCCAGGGGCAGGGGCTCAAGAAGATCGAGATGCACTTCCTGCCCGATGTCTATGTCGAGTGCGAAGTCTGCCGCGGGCACCGTTACAACCGCGAAACGCTCGAGGTGAAGTACCGCGGCAAGAACATCAGCGACGTGCTCGACATGACGGTCGAGAACGCGCTCGCCTTCTTCGAGAACCACCCCAAGATCCTCCGCTTCCTGCAATGCATGCACGACGTAGGGCTCGACTACATCCAACTCGGACAGCCCAGCACGCAACTCTCGGGCGGCGAAGCCCAGCGCATCAAACTCGCCACCGAACTCGCGAAGGGCTGGAAGAACGAGGTGGAGGCGGACGAGGCGGTCAGGAAGGCCGACGCGCGGCGCACCGAGGCGGCACGACGCGACGAGGACGAATCGGACGACCTCGGGTCGATCGACGGCGCGGACGACGATCTCGACGCCCACGAGGGGGCGCCTCGCCGTGGGCCTGTGGCCTCGTCCTCCAAAGACAAGTTCTCGGCGTCCTTGGCCGCTCGAATGGCAACCGCGGGCACGGGCAACACGCTCTACATCCTGGATGAGCCCACCACCGGCCTGCACTTCGAGGACATCCGCAAACTCGTGGGCGTCCTCCAGCGCCTTGCCGACCAGGGCAACACCCTCGTCGTCATCGAGCACAACCTCGACGTGATCAAGTGCGCCGACTGGCTCATCGACCTTGGCCCCGAGGGGGGCGAGGGCGGCGGGCGCGTCATCGCGAAGGGCACGCCCGAGCAGGTCGCGAAGGTCGACGCGAGCCACACGGGCCAATACCTGAGGCGGATGCTGGGGGTTTGATCGTCGAGCGCAACTCGCTCCGCGTGAGGTCCCGCGCCGAAGCACCGCATGCGCGATCCGTGGCGTGTGTCGAGGAAACCTCAGTTCGCCTCCTCTGGCGCTTCCAAATCGGCTCGCTCAGGCCTCGGCGCTGGACGCTTCAGCCCGAGCCTCTTCAAGACCCCTTTGAAGTCCGTCGGCATCGCCGATTCGATGTCGATCTTCTTCCCGCTCACCGGGTGCGTGAACACCAGGCGATGGGCGTGCAGCGCCAATCGGGGCGACGCGTCGCTCACGCCCCGCGGCGCATAGATGCCGTCACCCAGGATCGGGCTCCCGATCGCCTCGAGATGCACACGGATCTGGTGCAGGCGGCCGGTCACCGCGCGACATTCGAGCAAAGCGCCCAAGTGGTTTGCGTCCAACACGCGATACGCCGTCACCGCGGGCTTGCCCGTGCTCGAGACGCGGGCGAGTTTCTTCGACTTGCCGCGCCGCCCGCCGACGGTGCCCTCAAACTCGGCGATGGGCAACGTGATCACGCCCGACTCGGGTTCGGGCGCTCTGGCGACGATCGCCCAGTAGAACTTGCGAACCTTGCGGTTCGCAAAGGCGTCCCGCATCGCGTCATACGCCTTCGCCCGCAACGCGACGATGAGCAGCCCGCTCGTCTCGCGATCCAGGCGATGCAGCAGGCCGAAGTCGCGATCGCGTCCGATGTTCTGGAGTTTGGTGCCCCACTTGGCAAAGAGCCCATTGAGCAGCGTGTCGCTCTCATGCCCAAGGCCGGGCTGCGTCACCAGGCGCGCGGGCTTCTCGACCACGACCAGATCGTTGTCCTCGTGTAGGACCTTGAAGGCGACGTGCTCGTTGGGTTGGACGGAGAAGTTCACCATGTTGCCGTCACACCCCCGCCGCCTGCCCGCACGCGGCCCGATCCAGATACCAGCGAAGTTCGCCCGCGAGGGGCTTCAGATGCGCCGCGGGCATCTCCGTCGGGCGCGGCTCACGCCGATGGTCCAGTCGCGCCAGGTCGCTCGCCAGCCCTTCGCCGACGGCATAGACCGCCACGAACCGCGCCGCGTTGAGGAAGGGCATCGTGAGCGAGAGCGAGGGCTCATCGCCCTCGTCCTCGTGGCTCTCGACCAGGCGCTCGCTCCCGTCCCCCTTCACGCCCCGCCAGCCGGCGAGGCTCCCACCCTTGGACATCGGCAGATACACATAATCGAGGCGATCGTGCCCCTTCTCGCGCCAGCCGAGCACTTCACGCAGCGTGCCCGCGTAGGCGTTCGCGGCATCCACGACGCTCTCGTGCTCGTCCGACGCGGGCATCGGATGGAACTGGCTCGGCGGGAGATCGGACTGCGAGACGATCGTTTCCAGGATCGTCCGAGACCGTCGGCGTTCATCCTCGCGCGCCACGAACAGATCGTCCACCACCCACAGCCGCGTGCGCGCCCACGGGAAATCACGGTACGAAAGGTCGTACATCAGGCGCCGGAGCATCTGCTCGCCCGCCGGGGTCGCGGAGATGGCGAGTTGGAAATCTCCGAACGTCCGCACGCATGAACTCGCGTGAAGGTAGAAGTCCGCGAGCATCGCGTCGATCACCTCGTCCGGCGTGTCCCGCACGACCACGCCCCCCGGGAGCCTGGGTCGGCTCCCCGGATCGCGCGGATCGGGCGCGAGTGGAATCGGGTCGTGCATGCGGGATTCTGGGCGGGTCGCGAGCGAAAAGCCAGCGGTCGCGGGATTGAACTGCCCCCGAGATGTCGCATCGTCGCAAGTCCGGCAATGGCTCCCCCACGGAAGATCGGGTCGCCCCACGATCCCTTTGGTGACTCGACGGCTCGTTCCAGCCCCGCCGACGACCACCCTGGGCCCATGAACGCGCGACACTTCGTACCATTTCTGAATGTCGCCCCTCGCCCGGATTCTGGATGCCAACGCGAATCGAGCCCGTGAAGCGTTGCGGGTGATGGAAGACCTGGCCCGCTTTGTGCTGAACGACGAGGCGCTGAGCGCGGAACTCAAGGCCCAGCGACACGGGCTCCGCGACGCCCTCGCCTTGCTCCCGCTCGACTCGGCCCAGCGGTTGGCGTCGCGCGACACCCCGGGAGATGTGGGGACCGCGATCAAGACCGTCGCCGAGGTGGACCGACCCGACCTGCACGCCGTCGCCTCCGCCGCGGGCGCGCGGGCAAGCGAGGCCCTTCGTTCGCTGGAAGAGGCGGCCAAGGTGAGCGGTGCGCCCGACGCCGCTCGTGCGCTCGAGCGCGCCCGCTACGCGGTCTATGCGCTCGACCAGCGTCTCCGCACCTCGCTCGCGCCCGGACTGACGCGGCAGTGGCGTCTGTGCGTCCTGCTGACCGAATCGCTGTGCGCCCACCACGCGTGGGATCGCGTCGCTCAACTCGCCCTCGAAGGAGGTGCCGATTGCCTCCAACTGCGCGAAAAAGACCTGGACGGCGGCGAACTCGTCCGTCGGGCCGCCATCCTCCTTGATCTCGCCAAGCCGCACGGCGCGAGCGTGATCATCAACGATCGTGCGGACGTCGCGCTCGCCGCGGGCGCGCACGGCGTGCACCTGGGACAAACAGACCTCTCGGTCGCGCACGTCCGCGCCATCGCCGGGCGTCGCCTGCTCATCGGCGTCTCGACCTCCAACCTGGACCAGGCTCGCGCCGCCGCCCGCGCCGGGGCCGACTACTGCGGCGTCGGACCGATGTTCCCAACAACGACCAAGCACAAGGACGTGATCGTCGGGCCGGACTATCTGAAGCAATACCTCGCCGATCCGCTCGCGTCGCGTGTGCCCCACCTCGCGATCGGCGGCATCGACGCGGACCGGGCTTCCGCGTTGCAACAGGTGGGCTGCCGAGGAATCGCGGTGTCGTCCGCGGTGTGCGGCCATCCAAGCCCGCGGGAGGCGTGCGTGGCATTTCACCGATTCTTCACAACATCGTCCGGACCAACCGTTTAGACCCGCTCGCGAACACATGAATTCGTCGCGCGTGGGTTGACAATCGCCGCCGGGTCTGTATGCTGAGAGCGTTCTTTGGTGCTCGTGCGCTCGCACGGGCTGAAAAGGGAAGTGTGGTGTAAAACCACCGCGGACGCGCCGCCGTAACGGGCCTGTTCGTGAACTCCACTTTCGTGCCACTGCTCCACGATGGGGCGGGAAGGCCGGAGTTCACCGCCCGAAGCCGGAAGACCTGCCAGGAGCCTCGTTCGACGTGCGTCGAATGAGTATGTCGGGCGGCCCTCGCGGGTCGAACCTCGGGCACGACGCCGGTGGTTCGACCAAAGGGATCCGGCGGATTCGCGGCACACGTCCCCATGCCGCGCGCTTCCACCGCGTCTTCGCGCACGCGCCGCCGTCCTCTCTGGACGGGGATCATGCCGCGCGAATCGGCATGCTCGCCGCGCCCTTGCGCGGGGAAGGCCTTTGTGGTGACCACATCTCGTTCTCGTTTCGTTCTGCCCAGTGCTTTGGCGCTCCTGACCTTGGGCTCGTCGGCATGGGCCACCGGCCCCTTCGCCTCCCGTGTTGTTCAGTTCTCGCAGGGCAACACGCCCTTTACCAACCTCGCAAATCCCTCCACCGCGCTCGGCGAACCGTCCCGCATCAGCCATGACCCCCAGTGGGGCGATTCCAACGTCAATCCCTACAGCCCGGCGTACCTCGCCGACCAGATCGTCTCCATCGGGCCCGGCGGGTCGCTCACCGTCCAGTTCGATCAACCCGTCACCGACGACCCCAACAACCCCTTCGGCATCGACCTTCTGGCGTTCGGCAACACCGGGTATCAGGTCGATTTCAACACCTTCCGGGCCATCGGGGTCTTCGGGTCGAATGCCCAGGGTGTTCTCGAAGTCAGCCAAGACGGCAACCTCTGGTTCACCGTCCCCAACACTCGCCCCGACAGTCCTTTCCCCACCCTCGGCTTCAGCGACGTGCTCGACCCCTTCGACCCCACGCCGGGACGCGTCCTCGCGGACTTCACCATGCCCGTTGACCCGGCCTTCAACCCCATCGGGCTCACCTACCCGCAGATCCTCGCCGGCTACAACGGGTCGGGCGGGGGCACCGGGATCGACCTTGCCTCCGTCGGCCTCTCGTCCATCTCCTTCGTCCGCGTCAGCCTCCCGCTCTCCGCGAGCGGGAACCTCGAGATCGACGCCTTCTCCGACGTCGCGCCCGTGCCCGCACCAGCCACGATTGCCTCGCTCGTCCTCGCCCTCGGCGTGTCCCGTCGTCGGCGAGTGCCGTCCTGAGGGGAGCGCCCTTCCGGCGTCGAAAGACGCCGATGGGCGATTGTCATGGCGTTCCGTGCCCGTCATCTCGCCGCGTGCGTGCTCGCGCTGAGTTCGCATGCCCACGCCCAGTGGACCACGCTCACGGGGTCTGATGATCGCGTCGCGGTCAGCGATCTTCCTTTTCCCTCCCTCGCCTCGCCCTTGTGGGTCTGCGCCACCGACCTGAACGGGAACACGATCCAGTTCGTGGCCCCGTCCAGCGTGGTCGTCTTCGAGGACACGCTCCTCGCGGTTGGACGAGTACGTCCCTCGGGCTCCACTATGAGTCAGTATTTTCTCTTTGCCATTTGTCGTGTGGATGGCACGGTGGTATGGCAATCGCTCCTCGCTCGCACCTCCTATGCCTTTCCGATCAGTTCCTATTCCACGCCCACGATCGATCCCATCCATCGCACTGTGCTCGTCGCGTCCGGCGCCTCGCTGGTGGCGTTCGCCCTCGCCGACGGGCGGTTCTGCTGGTCCGCCGATCTTTCCAACCTCATTGTGAACGCCAGCGCCGTCGTCACCTCGGGTTCGTCGGGGGGCGACCTCTCGCCCCGCAACCGGGCGTTCATCACGGACTACGACGGCGCGTCCGGCTTCGGCCTTCTGTACGGCATCAACGTCGATGCGTTCGACGCCTCAAAGAACCCGTTCCTGCCCGGCGAGATCGTGTGGTCCGTCCCGCTCCCAGGCACGTCGGGAAACACGCCCGCCTACGCGAACGGCAAGGTCTTCGTCGCCTCGACCGGGGTGCAGAACGCACTCACTTTCCCAGGCGAGATCCGCGCCTACGACGCCACCACCACGGATCCTTCCCCTGATCCCCTCTGGGTCTGGACCAGCCCCTTCCAAACCGCCCAGGGCCTGCCCGAAGGATTCTTCGGGGGCGTCTGCGTCCGCGGGCCCACCACCGCCTGCGACACGTGGGCCCTCTACGCCGCCACGTACAACTTCACCACCAACGCCTCAACCTACTTCCAAAGCCACCTGGTGAAACTCGACGCGAACACCGGAGCCCTTCTCTGGCAAACACCGACCCTCTGCAATCGCACCAACTCCATCCCCATCCCGCTTGACGACGGACGCATTGTCCTCTCCGGCGGCATCGCGGGCTTCGGCACCCTCCCCACCATCGAGGTCTTCCGGGATCACTGCTCCACAGCCTCAAGATTGTGGGATTCCGTCAGCGCGACGTGGGTGGACGCCGACCAGGACGCCATCCCTGATCCCGGTGAGTATCTGCTCGTCGGCGGCCGCACCCAGCAGCCCATCATCTCCACCCGCGGCGGCTCCCCCGCCCTCCTCGTGCCGACCCCTCCCTTCAACGACAATCAAGACGACACCGGGTACTCCACCGCCCTGCGCGTCCTCGACCTCGACGCGAGCCCAAGGTCACCCGCCTTCGTCCGCGATCATTTCGTCGGCGCCGGCAGCAGCCCCGCGCTCGCCGAACGAAACCTCTACACCATCGGGCAAGGCGGCCTCTTCGCCTTCGGCCCCACGCCCGCACGCCTCGACGTCAACGACGACAAGCACGCGACCATCGACGACCTGCTCGCGTGGGAGCATGGCGATGGGCTTCGCGATGTGGACCGCGATGGCGCCATCAACGTCAACGACCACCAAGCCCTGCGCGAGGGCCTGCGCCTGCGCGAGCCCAGCGACATGGCTTCCGGGAGATAACGAGCGATGAGAGATGGGAGAGTGGGAGGAGGAGATCAGGTGAGGCATGGGCGGGGGCCCGCGTCCCCGCCCATGCATTCTCCCTGTTCGCGGCGTCCCGCGTTCACCCTCATCGAACTGCTCGTCGTCCTCGCCGTCATCGCGGTGCTGATCTCCCTCCTCCTCCCTTCGCTCCGCGCCGCGCGCGAGGCCGCACGCACCACCAAGTGCCTCTCCAACCAGCGTCAACTCGCGATCGGATGGTCCGCGTACGCCAACGACTATAAGGATCGCGTCATGCCCCTCGCCTACTGGACCAGCGCGCAGACGGGCGGCCGCGATCCGATCTACTGGTGGGGCGTCCTCGACTCCGCCACCAGCACGGTCGACTACGCCCGCGGGTTCATCGCGCCGTACCTCGACTCCGCCCTCTCCCTCCACAGCGCCTTTGAATGCCCGTCCCAACCGTGGGGCACCTACACCCCCCAGCCCGCCGGTTTCTCCTCAAAGCCCACCAGCACCTACGGCTACAACGGATACTTCTTCTCTCCCGCCATGACTCCCGGCTGGGGTTCTCAGATCTCATTCCGCCCCTGGCAGCGACTTTGTAACGTCCGCAATCCTTCCGACACCTTCGTCTTTGCCGACACGCTCATCAACTTGTGGGGAGGCCCACGCAACGTCGCGCTCCTCGACCCACCCGAACTCTTCGATCCCGACGAGGGATGGGTCACGAACTCCTCGCCCACCACCTCGTTCCGTCACGGCTCCAGCGCCACCATCACCGCGCACGCGGATTCCTCGGCCAAGGTCCGCCGCTCGCAACCCGACTGGCTCACCGATCGCCGCCTTCGCCTCGGCTCGGTCGGCCTCCACAACGATCCGCACTACGTGCCCGACGCGGATCGCTGGTTGACCGCGACGCCTTGAGCGTGCGACTCGATCGTTTGATTGGACTTCCTGACCAACTGGTGAAGCGGTCGTTCATCCCTGTTTTTGATGTGTTTTTCTCACGTGACGAGATCGCCCGGTGAGGTAGACTTGCCGCGCGTCAGCCTGCATCGGCACGCTCCGGAGTCCGCCCGTGGCCGTCACTCGTTGCATCTGTTCCGACATTCCCTTCGCCGAACTGCTCGACATCGCACGCACCACCGGCTGCGACCTCGACGAACTCCAGCGCCGCACCGGGTGTGGAGAGGGGTGCGGAACCTGCCTGCCCTACATCCTGCGCACGCTCGAAACGGGCATGACCAACCACCCCATCCTCTCCGAGGACGAGTGCCTTCGCATCCTCTCGCGCTACCCCGCGCTCAAGCATTCGCTCGCATAACCTTGCACTCTTTTTTCGGAGTGCCCATGTCCCAAGCCCCATCGCCGTCCTCCGCGCCCGCCCAGCCGCCCGTCTCGGCTCCGGCGCCACCCGAAGCCAAGCCCACGATCACCTTTGACGAGTTCGCCAAGGTGGACCTTCGCGTCGCCAGGATCGTCAAGGCCGAGAACCATCCTTCCGCCGATCGACTCTTCAAACTCCAACTCGACGACGGGAGCGGCACGCCCCGCCAGATCTGCGCCGGCATCCGCGGGCACTACACCGCCGAGGAACTCGTCGGGCAATCCATCATCATCGTCGCCAACCTCGCCCCACGCGTGATCCGCGGCGAAGAGTCCCGCGGCATGCTCCTCGCCGCCAGCAACGTCCCCAAGGACCCCGCCGCCCCGCAGGCCGACCGCAAGGTCGTCATCCTCACGCCCAAGAGCGACATCGCCCCTGGCGCGATCGTGTCCTGAACGACGTCTACGCGAGAAACACCCCCGCCACCGCCCCCGTCATCCAGCACGCCAGCGCCCCCGCGATCATCGCTCGAGGACCAATCTTCACGAGGTCCGCACGGCGCTCCGGCGCCATCGCGCTCAGCCCGCCGATCTGGATCGCGATGCTCGGAATGTTGGCAAACCCGCACAGCGCGTACGTCGCGATCTGGCACGCGCGGGGCGACATCGTGCCATGGGCGACGTGCTTCCCGAGGTCAAGATACGCCACGAACTCCGTCGCGATCACCGCGGTTCCCATGAGCGACCCAAACGCGCGGGCATCACTCGACCCGATCCCCAACGCCCACGCCATGGGCGTCAACAGATACCCGAGCAGATTCTGCAACGTGAACTCGGGAATGCCCCGCGCCGCACGCCACGCCGCGATCCCCTCCAATCGACTGATCGCGGCCAACGGGTAGTTGATCATCGCCAAGAGCGCGATGAACGCGACGAGCATGGCGGCGACGTTCAGCGCGAGTTTCAGCCCATCCGTCGCGCCCGACGCCGCCGCATCCACGACGTTGCTCGTTTTCACGTCATCCGCGAGGAGCGCCTTCACCGTTTCTGCCCGCGGCCGTTCCTCCTCGGGAAGCATGATCTTCGCCATGACAAGGCCCGCGGGTGCGGACATCAAACTCGCGGTCATCAGATGTGTGGCATAGAGCACGCGCCCCTCTTCGGTCGAGCCGCCGAGGATGCCCACGTACGCCGCCATCACGCTCCCCGCGATCGTCGCAAATCCGCCCGTCATGATCGCCATGATCTGCGATCGCGTCATGCCCGCGATGTACGGCCGGACGAGCAGCGGCGCCTCGGTCTGCCCGAGAAAGATGTTCGCCGCGGACGAGAGCGCCTCGACCCCCGTGATCCCCAGCGCCTTGCGGAGAAGCCACGCCACGCCCGCGACGACCCGTTGCATGATCCTCAAGTGATACAGCACCGCCATCAGCGACGCGAAGAACACGATCACGGGCAGCACCTTCACCGCGAAGATGAAGCCCCAGGGCCCGCTCGCGTCCGCCGCCCGGCCAAAGAGGAACGAGGTCCCCTCATCCGCGAACCCGATGATCGTGGTGAAGACCAGCGCGATCTTTTCAAAGGGCTTGGCCACGTACGGAAACCTCAACAGCGCGTACGCCAGAACAAACTGGAGCGCCACACCCGCGAACACGATCCGCCAGCGCACCGCCGACCGCTTCGAGGAGAAAACGGACGCGATCGCGAGGAGTACCAGGATGCCCAGAAGCCCTTGTGCGTGCATCCTCGCACCATACCGGGAACTGCTCCGCCGTGGACCGGCCGACCACCCGCCCACCGTCGCTCCTTCGTCCTCGAAATCCCAGCCTGCATTTGCACTGTCGATTCGCCCTTTGCGATTTCGCACCCGCGTACCCTCTCGACATGTCCGCCCCCGCCACCCCCGCGTCGCCATCCGCCGATCCATCCTTCACCCGTATCCCCCACGAGGTCCCCCACTTCGACGTGATGCAGGGCGCCTCACGCATCGAGGCCAAGGTCCTCGATCATGGCTTCATCGCCCTCGTCGATGCCATGCCCCGGCTGGTGCCCCAAGGACAAACAGCCGATTCCGCGATTGTGCAGGCCGCCAGGGTTTCCTACGGGGCTGGCACGAAGCAGGTCAGCGAAGACCGCGGCCTCATTCGCTACCTTCTCCGCCATCGGCACACCACCCCCTTTGAGATGGTGGAGTTCAAGTTCCACATCGCCATGCCGATCTTCGTCGCCCGACAATGGATCCGGCATCGCACCGCGAACGTGAACGAGTACTCGGCCCGCTATTCCATCGTCAAGGATCGCTTCTATATCCCCACCGTGGACGCCGTACGAAAGCAGTCGAAGTCCAACCGCCAAGGGGGCGAGGAGACTTTCAATCTCAAGGGCGGCGAGGCCAGCGAGATCAAGACCGCCCAGGATTTTCTCCAGTACCTCCATGATACGGAAGCCCTCTACCCCCGCTACCTCGGCTTGACTGAGCAAGGCGTGTCTCGAGAGTTGGCGCGGATGGGATTGCCCGTGAACGTCTACACCGAGTGGTACTGGAAGTGCGACCTACACAACATCCTGCGATTTCTGGCCTTGCGCATGGACACCCACGCCCAACTCGAAATCCGCGAATATGCGCAGGCCATGCACGACCTCCTCGCTCCAATCATTCCCCAAACGATGGAGGCTTGGAGAGACTATGAGTTTGAGTCGGTCCGTTTATCCCGTCTGGAAGTCAAGGCCTTGCAAGACCTTGCGAAGGGTGGACCCGGTGCTCTCCCCAGCGACAACAAGCGCGAGGTGGCCGAGTGGGAAACTAAAAAGGGTCGGTTGGGCTTCTAGATCGTTCATAGTCCAATAAGCACGTTCATCCTGTGCGGATTGCACGGAGGACGCCATCTGCGCGGGTTTTGACAGGGTGCCATGGACAATCTCCTCAAGAATTTGCACTTTTCGTCAAGTCATTTTGCGAAATGGGTTGCACTTTTGAATTCCTGATGCATGTTGTGGGTGGGTCAGAACGAGTCGTTCGTTCTTCATGCAAGTGTGTGGGTTTAGGTCAATCCCATTTTTCTCAACTGTGAGGAGACGTCAGATGAAGTTTGCTATTGCTCTCGTTGCTGCCGCTGGTCTTGCTGCCACGGCTTCCGCTCAGAACACCCAGGTCACCTTCGAGGGTTCGACCGACAACGGCGCGACCTGGCAGGGCGGGAACATCGCGTTCAACGGCGGCAACCTCCTGGTTCGCGCCCGCATCACCCTCGTGAACGCCGGCACCAACACGGTGCTCGGCCTCGCCGGCATCACCTTCCAGCCCAAGGTCACCGGCTGGTCGGCCGCCGATGTCCGCAACCCCTTCACCACGGCTGACGGCACGGGCGTCAGCGAAGAGCCCCAAACCAACACGGGCCGCATCCTGCCCTTCGCTTCGTCGGGCATGGGCACCGGGTCCGCCTCGGGCCTCCTCACTAGCCACGTGGATGGTGGCAACACCCTCCGCTTTGCCGGTGCGAACGCGGTCACCCAGACGACCAACATCGCCTGGGGCGTTGCCAACGGCCAGACCCCACTCTCGATCGCCGGCACGAACTTCCGCCGCGGCACGGACGTCGTCGTGTTCCGCTACAGCATCAACCTCGCTCAGGACGTGGCTGTTCGCAACCTCACCGCGACGGTTGACCTCTCCTCCATCCTCCAGAGCCGTGGCTCTTGGTACCGCACCGAAGGCGGCACGGGCTCGCTCCTGGCCTCCGTCACCGCGGACAACATCGCCGGCCTCAACATCACGGTGAACGCCGTTCCGGCCCCGGGCGCCCTTGCCCTCCTCGGCCTCGGTGGTCTCGCCATGGCTCGCCGCCGTCGGTAATCCCGACCTCGGCTTCAGCCGATCGGATTGATCTGAAATCCACCAATGCCCCGAGCACACGCTCGGGGCATTGTGTTTTCTGACCTCTCCTACGCTCGCGCGGCACAAGGCGGCACAAGGCGGCACAAGGCGGCACGGGCGGCCTCTGGGCCAACTGCATCCCCGACCTCGTGGCAACGAACCTTGATCGGGTTCACCCCCGCGCCCCGATGACCTTCTGCTCGCCACGTCGCGACGCACCGACCGTTCCGGCTCTAGCATCCTCACCCCCATGCCTGATCCGGCACTTCCAACTCCGATCCAACTGCCTCCAGAGGCCGACGCTTCGCTCTATCTCCACCCCCAGACCCTCGCCCGCCTGGGCAGTTTCGAACTGCGCGCGAAACTGATTGTCGAGGGGCTCTCGACGGGCACGCACCGCTCCCCGTTCCAGGGGTTCAGCGTGGAGTTTGCCCAGCATCGACCCTATGTCGCGGGCGACGACCTCCGCCACCTTGACTGGAAGGTCTATGGGCGATCGGACAAACTCCACCTCAAGCAATATCAACAGGAAACCAACCTCGACCTCGTCGTCCTCGTCGACGCGTCGGGCAGCATGGGCTACGGCTCACGCACGTTCGAGGACGCCAGCGGCGCGGGGCACACGCTCAGCCCCGACGGGCGGAGCAACTGGACGAAGTTTGACCATGCGACGGCCCTCGCGGCCGCGCTCAGTTACATCACCCTCCGCCAGGGCGACCGCGTGGGGCTCGCGATCTTTTCGGATCACATCCGCGGGATGGTGAAGCGTTCGAGCAGCCAGGGGACCTGGCGTCAGATCGTCGGCGCCCTCGCCCTGCACTGGACGGAAGAGGACAACAAGAGCCGCAAGACGGACCTGCCGCGGATCGTGGACGAAGTGCTGGGCAAACTGAACAACCGCTGCGTGGTGGCGCTGATCAGCGACTTCTTTGCGGACATCGAGCAGGTCCGTGCCGCGCTCGCGCGCGTCAAGCACGCGGGTCACGATCTGATTGCCTTCCAGGTTCTCGACAAGGCCGAGACGGAGTTTCGATTCCGCGACGCGCTGCCGTTCGAGGGGCTGGAAGGAGAGGCGACGCTGCGGATCGACCCCCGGGCCCTGCGCAAGGCGTACCTCGATGCGATCCACACGCACAACTCCGCGGTCGAAAAGGCCGTGAGGGCGCTCGGCTACGACTACCAACGCCTCGGGACGCACGACTGGCTGGGCCCGCCGCTCGCCGCCTTTGTCGCGAGGCGCAACGCCCGGATCAAGCGGAGCAAGTACGGCTAAATCACGCCATGACGTTCCTGAACCCAACCCTCGCCCTGGTCGGCCTCGCGTGCGTCGCGGTCCCGATCATCATCCACATCCTCATGCGACGCCGGCGCAAGCCCGTCGCGTGGGGGGCGATGCGGTTCCTGCTGGAAGCGTACAAGAAGCAGCGTCGACGGCTGAACCTAGAGCAGATCCTTCTCCTGGCGGCGCGATGCGTGCTGATCGCCCTGCTCGCCCTCGCGTTGGGAAAGCCCATCCTCGGCGCCGCGGGGCTGCTCGGGAACACGGGCCCCCGCACCGTGTTCATCCTGATCGACAACTCGCTCGCCTCCTCCGCACGCTCCAACGAAACCACGACCGCGTTCGAATCCCACAAGGTCGTGGGCGAATCCATCCTTCGTCCGCTGGACGCCTCTCTGGGCGATCGCGCCGCGCTGATCGCGCTCGGGTCGCCCGCCGATCCGCTCGTCCTGCCGCCCACGAGCGACCTCGACTCCGCGCTCTCGGCGCTGCGGGCGCTGAAGGCAACCGACGGCACGGCCGACCTGCCCGGGGCCCTCAGCCTGCTCCGCGATCTGCGCACTTCCGCACCCGCCACGCCCCCCGACGAGGAGATCCTCGTGCTCCTCAGCGACTTCCGCACGGGCTCGGCGGACCTCGATGTGCCGCTCCGCCCGCTGGCGAGCGCCCCCGGCGCTCCACCCCGCCTGCTCGCGTCGGAGCCGACCACCAAACTGCTCGACAACATCGCCCTGCTCCGGGCCGAGCCGGTCTCTTCCGTTCTCGTGGTCCCGCCGGGGGAGGGCGAACGGGGCGAGGAACGCGGGAGCACGCAAGTCCGCGTCGAACTCCGGCGTTCGGGGCTCGCGGTCCAATCCGGCGACACGACGAAACTCCGCGCCCGCGTGGCCCCTCCCGGCGAACTCGCGAACGTCGCGGGGAAGGAGCACGTCGTTCGCTGGAAGCCGGGGGAAGAGACGACCAGCGTGTCGATGCTCGTGGACCTCCCGGGGGCCGCGTCGCTTCGCGCGGGCGCGGTCCTGCGCGTCAGCATCGACCGCGACGCGATCGAGGGGGACAACACGCTCGACCGTCCGCTGGACGTGCGCGATCGGCTGATCGTGTCGCTCATCTCCCCGCCGCTCGCCGCGGGGCGCGCCACGCTCGACAAGTTCGCTCCGGGCGATTGGCTCTCGCTTGCACTCGAACCGTCGGACGACGGGACGCTCCGCTCGCGGAAGGCGGGGGACATGACGATTCGCGTCATCGACCCTGTGCGCGACCTGGGCGACGCGCGCGGCGGGGCGCTGGGCGTGCTCGCGGGCAGCGACGTGGTCGTGCTCGCCCGCCCCGACCTGGTCGATGCCGTGGGCTGGCGTCGCGTCGCCGCCGCCGCCGATGCGGGCGCGGTGGTGCTCATCACCGCTCCACCCGTGACCAGCGTGCAGACGTGGGGCGACATGATGAGTGAGTCGCTCGGGCTCGAGTGGACTGTCGCGCGCGAGTCTCGCGCCCTGGCCGAGCCCGCCCCGATCGCCAGCGACCGCCCCACCACCACCTTCGACATGCTCGCCGGGATCGCGGGCGAACTTCCCGACCTCACCCGTCCCGTGCGTGTCTTCCGCATCCTTGAACCCACCGGCAAGCCCGGTTCGTTCGAGCCCCTCCTCGCGTTGAGCGACGGGACTCCCTTCATCATCGCGAGCACCCGCGGCGCGGTGCCCAAGCCCACCGACCCGAGCACCTCGCCCGCCCCAACGACCCGGGGCTTCGTGCTCTATATGGCGTCCTCCCCCGACCTCGCGTGGAGTGATTTGCCCGCCAAGCCCCTCATGGTTCCGCTCCTCCAGGAACTCGTTCGCCAGGGCTTGGGACGGTCCATCGGCACGCGCCTCGCCCTCGCCGGGCAGCCCACGCTGCTCCCCACCGGTGCCGTCGAACTCGTGTCGCTGAACACCGAGAACACCGCCACGCTCACCGCCGATCCGAACGGACGCGTGCTGGCGCCGCTCCGCTCGCGCGGGCTGTGGCAACTTCGAGGGGCGGGCGGGACACGCGCGGGCCTTCTCGCCGTCAACGCCGATACCAGGGGCTCGCGCACCGAGCCGCGTGCGAAGGACGAGATCCGCACGTGGCTCTCCCCGGTCGCGAGCGTCGAGTGGCTCCCTCCCAGCGGAGAGATCACGCCCGGCCCGGCGCCACCCGACGCGATCACCAGGGCGCTCGCTCGCCCCAAGGACCTGCCCCCCATCAGCCTCCCCCTGCTCATCGCCGCGGGGGTGGTCGCCCTCGCCGAACTGGTGATGGCCCGCTTCTTCAGCCACGCGAAGATCGATGACTTTGAGGACGCGTCGCCCTCAACACCCGCCGACGCGCTCGACACCCGGGAGGCCCGCTCGGCGGCATGACGAGTCCCCTCTCCCAACTCCTCGGGCTCAAGACGCTCAAGCCGGGCGACGAGGGCGTGGTCTTCGCCTTTGCGCACCCGATCCCGGCGTGGGCGTGGTTGTTCATCGCGGCCGGCTGCTTCACCGTGGCCGCGTGGAGTTATTCCCGCCTCCTCGGCCCGCGCGGGGCCCGCACCACGCTGGCCATCCTCCGCGGATTCCTTCTCCTCTTCATCGTGTTCCTCATTTCCGGCCCGCAACTCGCCAAACTCGAAGAACGCATCGAGAAGGACTGGGTCGTGCTCCTCGCCGATCGGTCGGCCTCCATGAGCATCAAGGACGCCACGGGGCCGAACAACACGACGATCACCCGCGACGCCCAACTCATCTCCACGCTCAAGGACGCCTGGCCCACCTTCCAACAAGTCTCGAAGGATCGCAACCTCCTCGCGTTGGGCTTCGACGCCGCCGCGTTCGACCTCCGCCTCGCCGAGGACGCCGGCCCGGGCACGAGCGGGCTCGTGCTTCCCGAACCCGAGGGGCGACGGACCACGATCGCGAGCGTCCTGGACCAGACGCTCCGTCGCATCGCCGCTCGGCCCGTCGCGGGCATCGTCCTGCTCTCCGACGGACGATCCGCCGATGCGCCGTCGCGCAGCCTTCTGCGTCAACTCCAAAGCCGCCAGATTCCCATCTTTCCCGTTCCGTTGGGCAGCCCGAACGAGATGCTCGACCTGTCCATCGCCCGCGTCGAGGCACCCAACGCGGTGTTCGTGGGCGACCTCGTCCCCGTCAACGTCGAACTCTCCCGCAGCGGCGCGAGCGACCACGTCACGGGACGCGTCGAACTCGTGGACAAGTCCACCGGGACCGTCCTTGATCGTCGTCCCCTCCCCGCTCGCAGCGCGCCCCAGCAGATCACGCTGACCTCACGCCCTGATACCGCCGGCACGCCCGAGTGGTCTGTTCGCGTCGTCGGCGATCAGCCCGACCTCGCCCCGGAGAACGACGCGAGCGACGTGCGCGTCGAGATCGTCTCCCGCCCCATCCGCGTCGCCTATTTCGACGGCTACCCACGCTGGGAGTATCGCTACCTCAAGAACAACCTCATCCGCGAGCGCTCGATGCGCTCCAGTATCACCATCCTCTCGTCCGAGCGCCGCTACTTGCAGGAAGGCACCGATCTGCTCGACGTGATCCCGCGCACACCCCAGGCTTGGGCACCCTTCGACGCCATCATCCTCGGGGATCTGCGTCCCGACGTCTTTTCGGACGAGCAACTCCAGCAGATCAAGGAACAAGTCGCCTCACGTGGCGCGGGCCTGATGTGGATCGCCGGCTCCGGCGCCGTTCCCGCCGCCTGGCGCGGAACTCCGCTCGCCGACCTCCTTCCCTTCTCGCTCCAGGCCTCCGAGGGAGACCCGAGCGGCAACGTCGGCCCCGGCGCGTGGCTCTCACCCGTCGTCCTCCTGCCCGGACCAGCGTCCACGCGGGTTGGGGTCCTCCGCTTGGGCGATGCCGTCGATGTTCCTTGGCCCGTCGCGCTGAGCGATCCCAACACCGGTTGGTCCGTCCTTCGCTGGGCGCAGAAACTGGAGCCGGCAACGCTCAAGCCCACGGCCGAGACGCTCGCGCTGGCGGCGCCCGTGATCGCCGGCGGGGGCGGTGCGATCGACTCCGCGGCCGCCAGGCCCGTCGTCGTCAGCATGCGCTACGGTGCCGGGCGGGTGATTTACGTCGCGACCGACGAAATCTGGCGATACCGATTTGGGCGGGGCGAAGCGCTCCCGGAACGATTCTGGATTCCGCTGGTCCGCCTCCTGGCCCGCGACAGCCTGGGCCGCACGGGAAAACCTGCCGTCCTCGAAGCCTCACCCACGATCACCCCCGTCGACCAACAGGTCCGCGTGACCGTGCGTCTTCTCGACGAATCGCTGGTCCAGCGCAAGCCCCCCTCGATCACCGTGCGTGTCGTGAAAGATGGGGCCGCTCCGGGATCGTCCGTCACCGAGATCGAACTCAAGCCCGAGGCGTCCACTCCCGCGGGCGTCGGCACGTTCACGGGCTCGTGGATCGCGAGCGAGCCGGGCACCTATCGGATCGACTCGCAAGACCCGCTCCTGAGCGCGGCCGAACTTGCCGCGCACGTCCGCGTCCTCCTCCCCGACGATGAGATGCGTCAGCCCCAGGCCGATCATGCCTTCCTCGCCAACCTCGCCAGCGAGACCGGGGGCCAAGTGCTCGAACCCTCCGCCCTCCGGAACCTTCCCACCCTTCTTCCCAACCGGCAACTCCGCGTGAGCGGCACGCCGCAGATCGAAACGCTCTGGGACAAGCCCATCATGTGGATCGTGCTGATGCTCCTCACCTCGTTCGAGTGGATCGGACGACGACTGATCAAACTCTCGTGAGGCGTGCGGGCACCGGGCACGAGGAAAGCCGACGCACGAAGACCTCGAGCCTCACCGCGACTCGTGGCGAGCCCGCGCGAATCGTCCTGAAGACCTAGCCTCTCTGATGTTCACACTCGGCCAACAACTCCAACCCAAGGGTGACATCCTCCCGGTGGTCCTGTGGTTGGGCATCCTGATCGTGATCACCGTCGTCGCGGGTCTGGTCGTCCTCGCCCTTCGCAAGCGCATCCTGGGCCGACCGACCGAGGGAAGCGATGAGGGCTCGCTCATGGATGCCCTTCGGGGGATGCGCGATCGGGGCGAGATGACGAGCGAGGAGTTTGAGGCCACGCGTCGCGCCATGATCGGGCGTCTGCGGGGCGATCGTGCCTCGCCGGGCCCGCCCTCGAAGCCGACGGGCGCCCCGCGCCCACCCACCCGTGGATAACGCCGAAGGGGCGTGCGTCTCCGCCGCGATCCCCCTATCCGGGCGGTCCGCATCCAAACTTGCGCGATTCGCCTCACAGCCGATACAGACCACCGCGCGCTTGGTCGATAGATTGCTACACTTACCATCGCGCGCGGGCGCATTCACCATCTCCACGAGGCGTTCATGGCGAAGAAGACAGAGGGCGGCGACTCGACTCCACCCGGCGGCACCGCCGACGCAGGCAGTTTCAAGGGCCGGCGCGTCACCACGTGCTCATTCTGCGGCAAGACCAGCCGCGACGTCGGTCCCATGGTCGAGGGACCCAACGGGGTGTACATCTGCAACCACTGCACCGACCTCTGCCAGAACATCTTCAAGCAGGAGCGACGCCGCGTCTCGTCCGCCTCCACCTCGCTCCGCGAGATCCCCGCGCCCCGCGAGATGAAGGAGTTCCTCGATCAATACGTCATCGGGCAGGACCACGCCAAGAAGGCCCTGACCGTCGCCGTCCACAACCACTACAAGCGCCTCCTCCACCTGGAATCCGCCGAGGCGGGCAGCGTCGAGATCGACAAGAGCAACATCCTGATGATGGGCCCCACCGGCTCGGGCAAGACCCTGCTCGCCAAGACCCTCGCCCGCATGCTCAAGGTCCCCTTCGCCATCGGCGACGCCACCACGCTCACCGAGGCGGGCTACGTCGGTGAAGACGTGGAGAACCTCCTCCTGAAACTCCTTCAGTCCGCCGATTTCGACCTCGAATCCGCGCAACGCGGCATCATCTACATCGACGAGATCGACAAGATCGGCAAGACGTCCAACAACGTCTCCATCACCCGAGACGTGTCGGGCGAAGGTGTCCAGCAGAGCCTCCTCAAGATGCTCGAAGGCACCACCAGCAACGTCCCCCCGCAGGGCGGACGAAAGCACCCCGAGCAGCAGTACATCCAACTCGACACCACCAACATCCTCTTCATCTGCGGCGGGACGTTCGTCGGGCTCGAAGAGATCATCCGCCGACGCCTCGGCAAGAGCCGCATCGGCTTCACCATGGACCAGGCCGAGACCGACGAGACCAAGGAATCCGCCAAGATCCTCGCCCAGGTCACCGCCGACGACCTCATCGAGTTCGGCATGATCCCCGAGTTCGTGGGCCGCCTCCCCGTCCTCGCGCCGCTCATGCCGCTGACGACCGAAGCGCTCATTTCGATCTTGACCGAGCCGAAGAACGCGCTGATCCGCCAGTACCAGCACCTTTTCAACCTCGAAGGCGCCAAACTCACCTACACCGACGATGCCCTCGAAGCCGTCGCCAAGAAGGCCCTGAAGCGCGACACCGGCGCCCGCGCCCTCCGCGCCGTCATGGAGGAGTTGATGCTCCCCCTGATGTACGTCCTGCCCGACATGGACAACAACGGCGCCCACTACGTCATCGACGCCGCGTGCGTTGAAAACCCCCGCCCGCTCGCCGAGTTGCGGGTCAAGAAGCGCGAGAGCGCCTGACCGAATCGAACAGGCTCACCTCGACCGCCCGCCCACGCGGGCGGTTTTCCTTTTGCCGCGATCCGCACGATCCGCACACACACGTCCGGCCGAGTCAGGCCTCGGATTCCACGCTCCTGCCGGTGTACCCTTCCACCCCGCGCCATCGAGCGCCCCATCGCACCAACTCACGCAGGACGTACCCATGCCTTCCGACACCCAGGTCTTCCTCCCCGCCGACAGCAACCAGGCCCTCGGCCTCGCCAACTTTGCCCTCGATTTCATGTCGGACTCTGCCGGCAAGAAGGGCGAGCCCGCCCCCGATGTGCTTGAACGCACGGAGATGTTCTTCGCCGACGCCAGCCTCTGCGGCGTGTCGGCCCTCGCCTTGGGCACCAACGCCCCAAACCTCCTCCGCAATGAGGCCCAGCACTACCGCACGCCCCCCGCGGGCTTCGGCTCTCTCGCTGGCGTCCCCTGGGCCAGGCACAGCGTCCGGACCGGCGTCCCGTGCTTCGCCTCGTCCACCGACACCCAGCCCGAGAAGGCGATCGTCGCCAACTGCGCCGCCGTCCGCGAATGGGACAGCAACGGGACCAACTTCGGCTACAGCGAAGACCGCCCCCACCACCGCGCGGGTGAGTTCGGACACAATGACTTCTACTCCGTCGCCCTCGCCGCCGCACAACTTCGTGGCAAGGACGGAGCCTTCGCCCTCCGAGGGATGGTGCTGCACGATGAAATCCGAGGCCGCCTCGCCGAAGTCTTTTCCCTCAAGACCTACAAGATCGATCACGTCGTGCACGGCGCCATCGCGAGCGCGGCGGTGTTCGGGGCCATGATGGGCGCCACCGCCGAACAGATCGAGTCCGCCATCGGCATGGTCGTCGCCCACTACATCCCCTTCCGCGCCATCCGCGCCGGAAAGCAACTCAGCGACAGCAAGGGCGCTTCCGCCGCCATCAGCACCGAGGCCGCCATCCTCAGCGTCAAACGCTCGATGTCCGGCTTTCTGGGCCCGCGCGACATCTTCCGCAACCCCGAGGCCATCTTCCGCATCTTCGAAGGTCCGGGCCAGATGTTCCAGAAGGTCGGCGCCACCAACGCCAACACGCAGAAGAAAGACGCCTCTCCGTTCGACCTCTACCTCAGCCGCGCCGGCTCCGACTTCACCGTCATGGGCATGCACTTCAAACTCGGCCTCTACGAGCACCAGTCCGCCGGCGCCCTCCAGGGGCTCATCAACATCCTCAACAAGCGCCCCCAACTCCTCGACGACCAGACCGGCGACTGCATCAGCAAGATCCTCGTCCGCGCCTATGAGCCCGCCTTCGGCATCATCGGCGACCCCGCCAAACGCGACCCCAAGACCCGCCAGTCCGCCGACCACTCCATGCTCTACCTCGTCTGCACCATGCTCCGAAAAGCCCTCGAACTCCGCGCCGCCAAGAAGGTCAACCACATCGGCTGGAAGGACGTCATGCTCCTCCCCCACGACTTCGGACCCGCCGCCCTCCACGACCCCCTCACCCGCGAACTCATGTCCAAAATGACCTTCGAGCACGGGGGCCCCGACTACGACGCCCAATACCCCGACGGCATCCCCACCTCCATCGTCATCACCGACGACCAGGGCGATTCCCACGACTCCGGCTTCGTCATGTACCCCGGCGGCCACGCCCGCAACCACCGCGGCCCCGACAAGATCGACCTCAAGGACGTCCTCAACCACAAGTGGAGCAAGCTCGCCGAACTCTCGGCAAAGGATGCCGGCGAGGCGAAAAACCTCGTCAAACGCTTCGCCAACGTCGGCAAGAAGAACGCGAAGGACCTCTCCATCATCATGGACTTCGCGATCGATGTGAAGGGCACGTTCGATTGAGATGGTCGGATCGCACCATGCCGGGCTACTCAGGCACCCCCTTACCCAAAAAACTCGGCCTCAAGCCGAACCATCGCCTCCTCCTTCTCCACGCTCCCGCCACCATCACCACCACCCTCGGCGAACTTCCCGAAGGCATCTCCATCGACCGCCGACTCGGCAAAGGCCCCTACGACGTCATCGTCGCCTTCTGCCCCAACCTCGCCTCCTTCGCCTCGTCCCTCCCCAAGTGCGCCGCCGTCCTCGACCAGGCCGGCGGCCTCTGGATTGCCTGGCCCAAACTCTCCTCCGGCCTCCAGACCGACCTCCGCGAATCCACCGTCCGCGACCTCTCCCTCAAAACTGGGTTGGTCGACAACAAGGGCTGCGCCATCGACGAAAGGTGGTCCGGCCTCCGCCTCGTCGTCCGCCTCAAGGATCGCACGTAGCCGGCCTCGACCTTCCACCTCCGACCACTCGCGATCAGCACACTCCACGCCTTCGTTGCCGGATCGGATGGCACGCCTGCCCCGGTTTCGAGACACCGAGCACGACTCCGTAAGACGCTTTCCCACCTAGTCCAGAGGGCCCGTCCTCGAGCACCTTGGAATCTCTCCAAAACTCGCTCTCCCACCCAACATATCTTGCCCATTTCCTTGCCAATCTTCCGTTCGTGATGCATGTTATGGGTACGGAGGATCCCCATGCGCTCGCCCTTCACCCGACTCCTCGCCCTTGCCGTCGCAACCCCCGCGCTGGCCCAGCAACAAACCCGAGTGACTTTCGAGGGCTCCCTCGACCACGGTCACACGTGGCACGCCGGCACCATCCCCTACGCCCCAGGCTCCACACTCCTCATCCGCGCCCGCATTTCCCTCATCAACTACGGCACGAACACCCTCCTCGGCCTCGCCGGCATCACCTTCCAGCCCAAACTCACCAACTTCTCGCCCGCGCAAGGCGACGTCGTCTTCCCCTTCACACGAGGTGACGGCGGGGCCGTGCCCGAAGACCCACAAACCAACGTCGGTCGTATCGCTCCCTTCGCCAGTTCTGGAATGACCTCCACGTCCGCATCGGGCCTGCTCACCGCGCACGTCGATCCAGGAAACACCCTCCGCTTCGCGGGCGCCAATGCCGTC
Organism: uncultured Phycisphaeraceae bacterium; assembly: GCA_964543905.1. Classification (GTDB taxonomy): domain Bacteria; phylum Planctomycetota; class Phycisphaerae; order Phycisphaerales; family UBA1924. Next base: position 249,451 of record CAZIZO010000003.1, on the reverse strand, counting down.
ACCCCATCCACCAACCTCGCGTGGGGCGTGTCGAGCGGCCAGATTCCCCCCTCCATCGCCGGCACCAACTTCCGCGGGGGTCTCGATCCTGTGGTCTTCCGTTACGCCGTGCAGTTGAACTCCGTCGCGACCAACACCGAGTGGCTCGCCACCGTCGATCTCGCTTCCATCCTGCAACAGCGAGCATCATGGTATCGAAGGAGCAGCATGGACCCATTCCTCGCACCCGTCAGCCAAGACACCATCGTCCCCCTCCGCATCGTCATCCCTGCACCGGGCGTCCTCTCGCTCGGCGTGTTCCCCCTCGTCATCGCATCGCGCCGCCGTATGCCCACCTGCATCCCCACCTCCCGCTGAGGTCCCCATGCTCCCACGCGCCATCCTCGCCGCCGCCACAGCCCTCGCGAGTGTTGCCCTCGCCCAGCGCACCCAGATCACCTTCGAGGGCTCCTATGACCAAGGCCAAACCTGGCACGGCGGCACCATCCTCGCCCAGCCCGGGAACACCCTCTTGATTCGCGTCCGCGTGGGACTCACCCATGACACGATGAACACCGTCCTCGGCCTCGCCGGCATCACGTTCCAACCCAAACTCACAAACTTCAACACTTCCCTGGGCGATGTCGTCCTCCCCTTTTCTTCCGCCGACGGACAGGGTGTTCCTGAAGAGCCTCAAACCAACCTCGGACGCATCCTGCCCTTCTCCTCGCCCGGCATGGGCTCAACCTCCGCCTCAGGCGTCCTCACCTCCCATCTGGACCCCGATTCCACACTCCGCTTTGCTGGCGCCAACGCCGCCACCGCCACAACCAATCTCGCCTGGGGTGTGGCGTGCGGCCAACTCCCGCCGGCGCTCGCGGGCACCAACTTCCGTCCTGGATCGCAGGCCGTGGTCTTCCGCTATGCGGTGCAACTCAACTCGGTGGTCGCCACGAGCATGTGGACCGCGAGCGTGGACCTCGACTCGATCTATTCGCAGCGAGCGGCGTACTTCCTCGCCTACCACGGGGCCGTGTCTCTTCTTGCCCCCGTCACTCAAGACACCATTTCTCCCCTCCACATCGTCATCCCCGCACCGGGCACATTCACCCTCACGGGCTTTGGTCTCACGCTCGCCACACGACGGCGAATGCGTTAGGCCACGTCGCGATACCTCTCATTTGCGCATCGATCTGGGGTGGTGTCGTCTATACCTGGCACGAGGAGACCAAACTCCTCTGTCCTTGGGCACAGAGTTATAGGACTAATCACCCTTGCTCTATGTTCTTCCGAGCCATGAGGCGAGTCCCCAGCGCACTCGGCGGTCGTTACACAAATCTCACCGAATGTTTGGTTATAGATCGAGCATGTTCGACGACGTCGCCAATTTCAAGAGTTTTCTCTTGTATTTTGATGTGATCGCCAGATGTTTACACCCATCATGAATAAACCAAACATGCTACAAAAACCCCATCTTGCCAGGAAACTCACGAAAAAATCTGCGTTTTTGACCAAAAAGGGCTTCCCAAGACTGAGAGGCCGAGGTATATTTCCCCTGTCGGACGGTCCTCCGTGTTTCCAAGTTGTGTGGGTCCGGAACATCCGGCTAGTTCCTAGTGAGGAGTAGATAGATGAAGAACGCTCTGGCTCTTGTTGTGGTCGCTGGTTTGGCGAGCTCTGCCTTCGCCGCCTCGACGGTTTCCATCATGACCTCGGTGAACGGTGGCGGTTTCGCGGCGAGCAACAACGTCAACACGGGTGACGTCGTTCGCGTTCGCATCATCGCCAGCACCGATCGCGCCGACGCGGTTGGTCTCGCTGGTGCGACGTTCAAACTCACCGCGTCCAACTTCTCGGACAGCGCTCTCGCTCCCTGGTCGGTCTCCGGCCCCTCGACCGATCCGCTCGGTCCCGGCGTGCAGGACCTCGCGAACGGCAACGGCCGCCTCGCCCCCTTCGCCGCTTCCGCCGCGACCGCTCTCCCCACCAGCAGCCTCAACCTTGGCGTGCTGACGATCGGTGGCTCGGGCACCGGTGGCCGCATCGCCGTCGGTCAGAACGCCCCTTCCCTCGCGGGCACTCGCTTCAACAGCAGCAACCCTGTTGCGATCTTCCAGTACACCTTCACGGTCGGTTCGAACTACAACCTCGGTGATACCATCTCGCTCGCCATCACCGAGTTCCTCAACCCCACCACCACCGGCGTCCGTTGGTACAACAACGCCAGCGGCACGACCGCGGTCAACGATCCCAACCCCGAACTCCGCACGGGCACGCTGACCTTCGTCCCGACCCCCGGCGCTCTCGCCCTCCTGGGCTTGGGTGGCTTGGTCGCTGGCCGTCGCCGCCGCTAATCCCGGTGCCTGACGACTCTGCGGAGAACCACACACTTGTACCTACCCTTCCGCAGGGACACAGTTGAGAATGACCGCACAACGCCGGCTGACCCCCGGCGTTGTGTCTTTTTGGACTTGCGATTCCAAAAACGGACGGCAACAGATAGCCCTTCTTCCCACATTGCCCGTCGGGGTGCCTCGATCGCACGGCGCGATCAATCCAAGCCCCAAGCGCCAGATGCGCATACGACATCGCGTACGCGCCTCCTTATGACGTCGCGTTCATGCACCGCTTGCCCACCTTCTCAATCGCCCCGACGGACGGTCACACGTTGAACAGGAAGTGGCACACGTCGCCGTCCTTCATCACGTAATCCTTCCCTTCCACGCGCATTTTCCCCGCCTCCTTGATCCCCTTCTCGCTCTTGTACTTCTCCAAGTCCTCGATGGTGTAGATCTCGGCCCGGATGAAGCCCCGCTCAAAGTCGGTGTGGATCACACCCGCCGCCTGCGGAGCCGTTGCCCCGATGGGCACCGTCCACGCCCGCACTTCCTTTTCACCCGCCGTGAAGTAACTCTGGAGCCCGAGGAGGTGGTACGTCGCGTGCGCCACGGCCGCGAGGGCCGGCTCCTTGAGACCCAGCGCCTCGAGCATCTCCTGCTGCTCCGCGCCTTCCATCTGTGCAAGTTCACTCTCGATTTTGGCGCAGACGGGCACGACTTGGCTCCCCTCGGCCTGCGCGTGCGCCCGAACCTTCATGCAGGCCTCGCTCTTCCCCTCGAGATCGTCCTCGTCCACGTTCATCACGTACAGCACCTTCTTGGTGGTGATGAGCCCGAGTTGCCTGAGTTGCTTCTGCTGCTCGTGGTCGTCGATCTTCACGGTTCGAGCGGGCTTTCCCGCGTCGAGCGCGGGCTTGAGTTTCTTGAGCACTTCATATCGCGCGACGTCCTCGATCTTGCCGCTCTTGGCCGCACGCTCGGCCTTGCCGATCGCGCCGTCCACGGTCTGCAGATCGGCAAGGATCAACTCCGTCGCGATGATCTCGATGTCGCGGATGGGGTCCACGCTGCCGGCCACGTGGATGATCTCTTCTCCGCCCGGCGCCTTGGTGAAACAACGCACGACCTGGAGGATCGCGTCCACTTCGCGGATGTGGCTGAGGAACTTGTTGCCGAGCCCTTCGCCGACGCTCGCGCCCTTCACGATGCCCGCGATGTCCACGAGGCGTAACGTCGCCGGGATCGTCTTCTGGGGCGGGATGTACTTGGTAATCCGCTGCAGCCGAGGGTCCGGGATCGGCACCACCCCGACGTTGGGCTCGATCGTCGCGAACGGATAGTTCGCGGCCAGGATGTTGGCCTTCGTGAGTGCGTTGAAGAGCGTGCTCTTGCCCACGTTGGGCAACCCGACAATGCCGGCTTCCATGCTGAGGTCCTCGTTCGTTTGGGGAACCCCGAGTGTAGGAACGCCCGACACGCCCGACCTCAACTTTGACCCTGCAAAGGCCCTCCCGTCGCGGGGTTCCGAGACCTATGCACGCCCCTCGGCGTCCTTCCAGATCAGTTCGCGAGCCTCGGCCATTCCACGATCGACATCCGACAGGGAACTCCAGCACATCGTCACGTGCCCGATCTTCCGCCCCGGGCGCTCCGCCTTCCCGTAGAGATGCACGTGCGCGTTCGGGAGGCGGAGCATGTGCGCGATGGGCGGCGAGCGCCCGATGAGATTGTGCATGGCGGCCCGCGCCAAGCCCTCCCGCAGGGTGGCGGGGCCCAACGGCAGCCCGGCGATCGCACGCAGGTGATTCTCGAACTGGCTGGTGTGCGCCCCCTCGATGGTCCAGTGCCCGGAGTTGTGCACACGCGGCGCCATCTCGTTGGCGAGCAGCCGCACGCCCGTCGGATGCGATGGATCGGGCACGACGAAGAACTCGATGGCGAGGACTCCCACATAGTCGAGGGCGTCCAGCACGCGGGACGCGTAGCCCTCGGCACGAGCCTTCAACTCGGGCGTCGCGTCGGGTGCCGGCGCGATGGACGATCGCAAGATCCCCCTCTCGTGCACGTTCTGGGTGAGTGGGTACAACGCGACCTCGCCCGTCCGCGATCGCGCGGCGAGGATCGAGACTTCCCGCGAAAAGGGCACGAACTTCTCCAGCAGCAACGGCTGTCCGCCCAGCGTGCGCCACGCCGAGTCGGCGCCCGCGAGATCCCGCGCCACCGCCTGCCCCTTCCCGTCGTAGCCCATTCGCCGCGTCTTGATCACGCAAGGCAAGCCCAGGCGCGCCACGGCGGCGTCAAACTCGGCGCGGGTGGAAGCGGGGGCGAAGTCGTGCACCTCCAGGCCGCACGTCTGGAAGCACGTCTTCTCCGCGAGGCGATCTTGTGCCTCGAGGAGCGCCTTGGCCCCCGGGAAGACGGGCACACGCGCGGAGAGAAACTCCACCGCCTCCACGGGCACGTTCTCAAACTCGAACGTGACGAGGTCAAGCCCCTCGGCGAAGCGTGCGAGCGACGACCGATCCGTGAACTCGGCATGCACAAACTCGCCGAGAAATCGCGCGGGCGAGTCCGCCGCCGGATCGAGAAAACGAAACCGCATGCCGAGCGGATATCCGGCCAGGGCGAGCATCCGGCCAAGTTGTCCTGCGCCGAGGATACCAATGAGCATGGGCGAGGCTCTCCGAGAAGACAGAGCGTAATCGCCGCCGATTGAAATTGGAAATCCTGCTAGCGCGACTTCGCGAAATCGAGCACCCGCACCACGACGGTCGTGTGATCATCGGGCCTTGGGCTCAGCCCCGCGAACTGGCGGACCTCCCAGTGGATGCGTTCGAGGAGGTCATGGGCCGACTGGTCGGGGTTTTCAGAAATGGCTTTGAGGATCGTCTCGCGGAGTCGCTTCTTGCCGAAGCGTTGCTTGGCAAAGTTGGTGGTGTCCACCAGTCCATCGGTGTAGGCGATGAGGAAGTCGCGGGGCTTGAGGTCATAGATGGACCGCTGGTAGCGTTGCGAGGGATCGATCCCGACGACCATGCCGCCCACGCCGAGTTCGTCCATGTCCGCCGCGGTCGGCGGGCGATGCTTGGGAACCCGGACGACGATCGTCGGCTCGTGCCCGGCCGAGCAGTAGGTCATGCGGAGCGTGTTCGGGTCGATCACCCCGTACCAGAGCGACGAGAACTCGTTGTCGCGGGTGTCGCGGCAAAGGGCCTTGTTCACCCTCTGGACGACCTCGTCGAGGTCGTACAGGTCTTGCACGTACGCCCGGAGGCTCGACCGGACCGCGGCCATGAGTAGGGCGGCGGCGATGCCCTTGCCCACCACGTCGCCCACGGCGATGCCGATGTGCCCGTTCAGATCGATAAAATCATAGAAATCACCGCCCAACTCAAAACTGGGCACGTACTTCGCCGCGATGTCGAGCCCCTTGACGTTGGGAGCGCCGTTGGGCAGCATGCGCCGTTGCACATCCGTCGCGAGTTGCAGTTGACGCTGGATGCGCTGCTCCTCACGCTCGATGTTCAGCAGGCGAGATTGCTCGACAGCGACCGCCGCCTGCTGCGCGATCGACCGCAGCAGCCGCCGATCCGAATCGGTAAACACGCGCGGCGTGCGCGAGTACAGGCGGATCATCCCGATCGGACGATCCTGGAAGACCAGGCCCGCATGGATCGCGGCCCGCAGCCCCTCGGCGGCGGTCCGCTCGGGAATCTGCACCCGCGGATCACTCCGCAAGTCTTCCGAGACCACGATCTGCCCCTGCAGCGCCATGCGATCGAACTGCCGGTCCTTGCTCAGCGGCGTGGGGCATTCGAGCCAATCCCGCGAGAGGTTGCGCGAGGCCTTGAGAACGAGGTCTTCCTCCCGCTCGCTCATGACGCCGTCGTCATCCTTGAGCAGCATGATCGAGCCCGCGTCCAGATTCAACGCGTCGAGCACCGACTCGAGCGCGACCTCCAGCACTTTTTCGGGCCCGGCGGCACGCACGAGCAGCGAACTCACGCGATAGAGCGCCCCCACTTCCTTGATCCGGTGACGCAACTCCACGTCATGCCCACAGATCTCCGCGCTCGTCTTGGCCAGGAACTGCAACGTCCGCTCGAGCGCGGGGCGCGCCCCCGGTGACAGTTGCGGTTGCCCCGGCGCGAGCGTCAACATGCCGATCGTTTGGTCGCCCAGGATGAGCGGCACGATCGTGTAGCCCTGCGCCTCCAACTCCGACCGTCCCAGGGGCACATCGGACACCGTCCACGGCGTTGGACTCTCATCGCTGCGCGAGATCACCCGTCCCGCCGCGTCTCGCAACTGCGCGGACACCCCCGTCAGCCTCGACAACTCCGCACAGAGCGCCGCCAGCGATCCATCGGTCAGAAAATCCACGATCGACAGCGGCTTGGCATCCGCCAACGAATCGCTGGGAGTCGTCGATGGGAGGATCACCTCCCGCCGATGGAACGAAGATGGATCGGCCGTCGCGGTCAAAGCACTACCCGAACAAAGACTGATATGGGCACCCGCGCCCATCACATCGGATTGTTCGCTATTTCCGCTGCGGGATATCCGGCGGACGCGAAATCCGTGCTCAATCGTTGCAAAATTCCAATCAGATCGCGATTATTGTACAAACATAATCCAAACCACGTTACTTGGTTTCGGACTGGGGCTGTGGCAACCAGACCCCCTCGAGGAAGGCGAGGAACGCCGCATCCGTGGCGGGTGCATCCGCCCGCAGTGCCGCGAGTCCCTCTCGGATCGCGTCGGGGTCGCCACGCTGATACCCCAGATACGCCAGCAGCAGCGCCGATTCGCGCGGGATGCGGCGCGCGTTGGGGTCCGAACCCGCAATGTTGGCACGGAGTTGCGTGAGCAACTGCCGCTGGCGAACCAGTGCGGGCAGGAGGTCGAGCGAATAGCGCATGCCCGCGGTGTCCGGGTGCTGTTCGAGCAGGTCGCGGAGATTGGAGGCGGCCGACACGTGCAAGCCCGAGCCCAGTTGCGCGTGGATTCGCCCCGCTTGGGCCGTCGGGTCGCCCGACTTCATCGAGAGGGCGAAGGCGAATCGCTCCTCGGCATCGAAGTACCGCTCGGACTTCATGAACTTCTGCCCAGATTCCATCGCGTTGGCGTACACATTTCGAGGTGCCGCAGCACCGACCTGGGCCTCGGTGATGTACGACTTGGTTTGCTCATCGCCCGCACGGCGGATCAGCGCCAGCGTCTCCTTATCCAATCGCTGTGTAAAAGGGTCGAATCGCCCGCGGGATTCGGACGAATCCGTCTTGCCCGGCTCGGGGCGCATCGCGCGGCGGAGTTGATCCACGCGACGTTGCCATTCCGTCGTGGCCTGGGCGTCCCCCGGCGAGGGCGTGGGCGTCTCGCCCGCCGGCGTGGGCACGGGCGTCGTCGCGGGCTTGGTCGCGGGCTCTGGCTCGGGCGTTCTCTTGGTCGGCTCCGCGGGAGGAACCGCGGGGGCCTCGGGCACCGCGGGCGATGGCCCCGCCTTGAACATCTCCGGTGCCAGCCTATGGAGCCGTTCTCTCAACTCGTCGTGCGCGGTGACGGCGGGCGCGGGCGCGGCCGACGGTGGGGCCGCGTTGGGACGAGCACCCTCGGGCCTTGCCCCGTCCGCCTCGGTGGTGGGCGCATCAAAGGCCCGCGGCGCGAAGCCCTTGATCCCCAGAAGCGTGGACGCCGCCACGGGCTCTTCCTGACCCGCGACGCTTCGATACCCGATCACGACGGGCTTAAGGCCCTGGTTGGCGGCGTAGTTGGACGTCGATCGCAGCGTTCCGGATCGTGAGCCTTCCGCCAGTTGGTATGCCGAGACGGCGGCGGGCGCGGGACGATCCGCGCCCGAAACGGGCGCCGCACCGCCGGTGCGCGGGACGAGGTACGGATCAGCCGTCCGACGCGTGTTCCCGGTGGAAAAGGAGAACTGGTACTGGAGCGACTCGGTGCCGCGGAAGCCCATGCCACCGAGCCCCGAGTACAGCGAATCCCGTCGGAAGCGGTAGAGATCATCGGAGCCCAGACGCGAGGTAAACTCGCTGGAATCCGTGTAGCCCACGCGCCCCCGGAAGGCCGCCCCCCCGGGGGCCTGACCCGTCACGACGGCATTGCGATATCGGACAATGGCTCCGAAGTCCTCCCGGGGAGTGAGGCCCGTCCCGCCGACCCGCAGGTCGCGTTCCAACCCCCGTCCATTTCCGAGGGCCGTCTGGGCCACGGCGTGCGAGGTGGAGCCGGCGATCACAAGGAAGAACAAGGCCACGGGGCGCATGGGAACTCCGAGAATGGGGGAATACAGATTGGACGCAGCATCCCGGGGGAATGTTCGGCGAGAACCACGCCGGGACGTGAGGAGAGGCCGCTCATACTGGCATCCGCAACCTCACGGGCACGACCTCCTATCGCTTGCGTTTCTTGAACCGATCCTTGATGCTCGAGGAATAAGAACTACCTTTGCTCCGGAGGGCGGGCAGGCCCCCGGGCATGCCGGGTGCGCCGCCCATGCTCTTCATGGCGGCGACCTTGTCCTTGGCGCTGAGGCCCGCCATGCGACGGGACATCTCGTTGACGCCGATGAACTGCTTGACGAGTCGGCTGACATCGTCGATCTTGCTGCCCGAACCGGCGGCGATACGGCGTCGGCGCGAGTGGTCGATGAGTTCGGGATGCTCGCGCTCTTTCTTCGTCATGGACGAGATCATCGCCTCGACGCGGTCCATGTGCGAATCTTCGATGTTCACGTCCTTCAGCATCTGGCCCACGCCCGGCAACATCCCCAGCAACTGCTTCAGCGGGCCCATCCGGCGCAGCGTCTTCATCTGCTTGAGGAAGTCGTCCATCGTGATCCGGCCTTCCAGCATCTTCTCGCTGAGTTTCTGCGCTTCGTCGGCATTCACTTCCTCCTGCGCCTTCTCCACCAGCGAGACGACGTCGCCCATCCCGAGAATTCGTCCGGCGACTCGCGTGGCATGGAACTCTTCCAGGGCGTCGAGTTTCTCGCCCGTGCCGATGAACTTGATGGGAGCGCCGGTGACGTGGCGCACCGAGATCGCCGCGCCGCCGCGGGTATCGGAGTCAAACTTGGTGAGGATCACGCCGTCGATGCTGAGCCTGTCGTGGAAGGACTTCGCGGAACGCAAGGCATCCTGGCCCGTCATCGCGTCGACGACGAGGAAGATGTGGTGGGGCTTGAGGTTCTGCTTGACCTGGGTGAGTTCGCCCATCAACTCGTCGTTGACGTGCAAACGCCCGGCGGTGTCGAGGATCAGGACATCCACGCCCGCCTTCTTCGCCGCGTCGTACGCGCGCTGGCACACCTGCACCGCCACACCAACCGCCTTGCCGTACGCCGCCACCTTGTCGGGCTCGCCATAAAACTGCACCGACGCGCCGCCGGGCATGTCGCTCTTGACGTGCTCGGTGACCGTCTGCAACTGTTCAACGGCGGCCGGCCGCTGCAAGTCCGCCGCCGCCACCATCACGCTCCGCCCGCGCTTCTTCAGGTACGCCGCCACCTTGCCGCAGGTCGTCGTCTTACCAGATCCCTGCAAGCCGCACATCATCACGACCGTGGGACCGCTGGACGCCTTGGAAATCGGGGGCTCGGGCGGCGCGGCGGTGGCGGCGGCGATGGGCGCGGGGATATCCAGGGGCGAGAGGCCCGGGGTGCGATCGACCTTCCCGCCCAGCACCTCGACCAGGCGATCGTGCACGATGCCGATCATCTCCTCGCCCGGCTTGAGGCTCTTGGTCACGTGCCGACCGATCGCGTCCTGCATCACCTTCGCGCAGAACGAATCGACGACCTCGACGTTGACGTCGGCATCGAGCAGCGCCGTTTTGACCTCGGCCATGGCGTCGGCGACGTTGCGCTCGCTGAGCGAGGCATTGCCCGAGAGTTTCTTGTAGAGCCCCTGGAACGCGTCGGTAAATCGATCGAACATGCACGCGCGGCGATGCCTCGCCGGCCTCCAGCAAGGAAGGGTGGGCGATCAGGGCTTGACCAAGAAAGAATAGGCGTGCCTCGCCGCACCTCCGCTACCATGTGCCCCGTGAACTCTGGGCCCCTGGTGTTGTCCCCCGCGTTGGCGTCTGCCGTCGGATGGAGGCGGTGGCTGCCCAACGCGCTGACGGTCCTCCGCCTGCTCATCGCGACGGGGTTCTTCGTCCTGCTGGCGGTCGCGGACTACAAGGCAAGAGAGTTGCTGCACGTGCAACGCACCGGCTCGCCCATCACTCCACTGCGCCCGATCTGGACCTACCTCTCCGCCGCCGCGCTCTTTGGGCTTGCCGCGCTCACCGATGCGATCGACGGCCCGCTCGCCCGCCGGTGGAAGGTCGTCAGCAAGTTCGGTCGCATCATGGACCCCTTCGCCGACAAGGTGCTCGTCGTCGGCAGTTTCATCATGCTCGCCGGCCCGCGCTTCGGCGTCGAACTCGAGGACGGGTCCTTCTTCCAGGTCAGCGGGATCCAGCCCTGGATGGTCGTCGTCATCCTGGGGCGTGAACTCCTCGTCACCTCGATCCGCGCGGTCATGGAGCAGGAGGGCAAGGACGCGTCGGCCCTCTGGTCGGGCAAGGCCAAGATGATCGTCCAGGCCCTTGCCATCCCCGCCATCCTCGTAACGCTGGGTGCCACGGAAGTGAGGCCCGGCACCTGGGGACGATGGCTCATCGACAGCATCACCTGGACGACCGTCGTCGTCACCGTGCTCAGCGGGATTCCGTACGCCCGGCGCGGGGTGAGCGAGTTCAACGGCCCGCCCACGAACGAAGGCGGCGCCGCATCATGACCCGATCGCCGCTCCGCCTGATCACGACCTTCGGCCTTGGGCACCTGCGACCCGCCTCCGGGACGTGGGGATCCCTCCCCCCGGTCGTGCTCGCCGCCCTCGTGCTCGGCCTTAGCCAAGGCCAGGCGTTCGTTCCGGGCTCATTGCTCTGGACCTTGTATCACGCGGGGATGGCGCTCGTGCTGGTGATCTTCGCGGGCGCGTGCATCCGCGACGGCGAGCCCGCCGAGGCCCGCTTCGGCAAGAAAGACCCCGGGCAAGTCGTCGCGGACGAAACCGCCGGACAATGCCTGCCCCTTTTGTTCCTGCCCCCCACCGCCGTGGCGGGTTGGCCGGCGTTGCTGATGACCCTCGCCCTCGCCTTTGTCAGTTTCCGCATCATGGACATCGTGAAGCCCTGGCCCGCGCGCCAACTCCAACGCGTGCCCGGCGGCTGGGGCATCCTCATCGACGACCTCTTCGCGGGCGTATATGCCCTTCTCGTCGTGCAGATCGTCACGCGCCTGGGTTGGATCGGGCCCTGACGCCGCCCTCGCGCAAGGCCGACATCCGCCGGGTGCACTCATGCCTGCGAGAACTCTGGGCTGAAACCGCCGGCGTCGGTCGGCGAACAATCCACCATGCCCTGCCTCCTCATTCTCCTCGCGCTCGGCCTGCCTCGCTTGGTCATCGTGCTGCTCTTCCTCTTCTCCGACTATCTCTCCCGCGCGATCCACTCCGGGCTGTGGCTCATCCTCGGCTTCTTCTTCATGCCCTTCACCACGCTCGCCTATGCCTTTGCCAAAAACCACCACGGCCGCATCGACGGCTGGTACCTCGCGCTCCTCGTGATCGCCGTCTTGCTTGACTTTGGAGCCCTCGGCGGCGGGACCGAGGCCCGAAAGCGCAAGCGCCGCCGACCTGCGCGAGAACTCCCGTAGATCGATTCGCCGCTCACCTCGTGACCTCGCAAGCCAGTGCTTCGAGATTCGGGCGATCGGCCGCCGTCTCGTGTCGATACGCACGCAGCACCCGGTCTTGATGCACCACAAACGCTCCCGGCATCTGGAACCCGTCGCCTTCGAGCCGACCGACGCCGTGCCCCTCAACGAACGCGCGCAGCCCGCCGAGGATGACGCGGAGCCCGAAGAGTTGGCGCATCCCGCCTCGCTTGAGTTCAAGGGCGCGGTACAAGACCCGATCCGGGTCCGCGAAGCAGGACGACCGCCTCACGCCGTACTTGTCGGCCAGGGCTCGAACGTCCGCGGAGGTGGGCGACATCGCCACGATCGCGAGGTGAACTCCCGCGTTCGCGATCGACTCCTGCCCGCGTGAGAGGTCGGCCAGGGTCTGCTTGCAGAACGTGCAGCCCGAATGACGGAGGAGCACGATCAGCGTCGGACGCTCGTTGCAGAGCGCTCGCAACGACCGTCCACCCTCATCACGAAGGAACTCCAGCGCCTCGACGAGCGGCCACGCACGGGGCTGGTCCTTCGACGTGCGGGCACACTTCTTCGAGCAGTACTTCACGTTCGCCCAATCCCGTTCCCATTTCTTCCGCCACGTGAACGAACGTCGGCACACGGGGCACACTTTGGTAGGCAGCGGAGGCTTTCCCATACGCGACAACAATACTCGCCCGCGCACACCCGCGATCATCTCTTGCGGTCGAGCAATCGATACGAGACCGCCTCCGTCACGTGATGGAGTTGGATATCCGACAGCCCGTCCAGATCGGCGAGCGTTCGTGCGATCCGCCTCACCTTGTCATACGCACGGGCCGAAAGACCGAGTTCCGTCATCGCATGACCCAGTGTGGTGCGGGACACCTCGTCGAGCGGCGCCACGGCGTCCAACTCCTTCCCGCTCAGCCTCGCGTTGGGCTTCTTCGCCCCCTGGCGGGCCACCTGCGTCGCGCGGGCCCGCAGCACCTGCTCTCGCATCTGCGCACTGCTGGTTCCCTTGGGAGCGCTCGAGAGTTGCTTCCACGGCACCGCCGGCGCCTCGACGTGGATGTCGATTCGATCCAGCAGCGGCCCGGAGAGCCGCGACAAGTACATCTCCATCGCCCGCTTGCCGACTTCGCCGGGCGCGACATCGCCCTTGGGCGTCGGGTTCATCGCGGCGATCAGCATGAAACTCGCCGGGAATCGCACCGCCCCGTGAGCGCGAGCGATCGTCACGACATGGTCCTCCAACGGCTGACGCAGCGTCTCCAGCACGTACCGCGGAAACTCCGGCAACTCATCCAGGAACAGCACCCCGTGGTGGGCCAGCGAGATCTCGCCCGGCCTGGGCACCATCCCGCCCCCCACGATCGCGGGCGAACTCGCCGTGTGGTGCGGGGATCGCACCGGCCTCGTCGTGACCAGCCCCTCGCCCGGCGGGAGTTGGCCCGACGCCGAATAGATCCGCGTCACCTCCAGCGCCTCGTCCGGCGTGAGCGGAGGCAAGACGCCCGGCAACGCCTTGGCCATCATCGTCTTGCCCGTCCCCGCGGGCCCCAACATCAGCAGATTGTGCCCTCCCGCCGCCGCGACGACGATCGCCCGCTTCACGGCCTCCTGCCCGCGCACGTCCACAAAGTCGATCGGTGCCGGCGCGTTCTGCAACAGCCCATTCACGTCCGGGGCCGGGTGCGGTGGGAGATCGATCGCCCCCGTCAGCAGCCCCACCACCTCCGAAAGGGTGCGCACGCCGTAGACCTCGATCTCGGTCACTACCGCCGCCTCATCCGCGTTGTCCGCGGGCACCACCACGCCCTGCATCCCCTTCGCCTTCGCGAGGGCGGCCAGCGCAATCACCCCTTTGATCGGACGCAGGCGCCCATCCAACGCCAACTCCCCACCAAACAAGAACCGTCGATGATCCAGTGGCTCATGGTCGGCCGCGGCACTCCGGTTGCCTCGGCCCATGATGATCCCTTGCCCGATGAGCAGCCCCACGGCGATCGGCAGATCGAAGACCGGGCCTTCCTTGCGAACGTCCGCCGGCGCCAGATTGACCAGGACCCGACCCCGCGGGAAGGTGTACCCCGAGTTCACTAACGCTGTACGAATTCGCTCGATCGATTCCTTCACCCCGACGTCGGGCAGCCCAACGACCACCGTCCGAGCATCCACGCCTTCGTCGGCATCGACCTCCACTTCGCAGGCAAGGGCGTCGATGCCCTCCAATAAATACGATTGAACTCGCGCGAGCATGCCCCCAGAGGATAACGCCCGGGCCATCTCGACGGGAACGGTGCCCATCCATGCACGCCCCCGCCCGCCGAGCACGCCACCCCCGCCCTCGCGGCATCTCTACGCTAGATCCTCGCACCCCACCGAAAGGCGACGCCATGCCCCCTTCCGCACAGCCCACGCCCACGGGAACGATCGCCGTCGTCGGACGTTCGATGATCGCGGGGCAGGATGCCCCCGCCGACGCATCTCGCGTGTTCCAGGCCCAGAACCCCACGACCGGCGAATCCATCCCGGTGTCGTTCACGTCCGCGTCGCGCGACGACGTCGACGCCGCGGCCCGGGCCGCCGCCGCCGCCTTTCCGCTCGTCCTCGAGCGCACGCCCAAGGACCGGGCCGCCCTGCTCGACGCGATCGCCGCCCAGATTGTGGCCCTCGACCTCTCGCTCATCACGCTGGCCGGGCAGGAGACCGGACTGCCCGCCGCACGACTCACCTCCGAGCGAGACCGCACCGTCAACCAACTCCGGATGTTCGCGGAACTCGTGCGGGAGGGCTCGTGGGTTCGAGCGAGCATCGACCGTGGCGACGCGAATCGCCGCCCCATCGCCAAGCCCGACCTTCGGAAGATGCTCCGCCCGCTGGGTCCCATCGCCGTCTTCGGCGCGAGCAACTTCCCGCTCGCGTACAGCACCGCGGGCGGGGACACCGCCTCGGCGCTCGCCGCCGGGTGCCCCGTCATCGTCAAGGGGCATCCGGCGCATCCCGGGACGGGCGAACTCGTCGCGCGCGCCGTGGTTGCCGCCGTGCGCGAAACCAACTTTCCCTCGGGCACCTTTTCCTTCCTTCACGCGGGAGGCTCGCGCGCCATGGAAGTGGGGCAAGAGTTGGTCACGCACGCCCTCGTGCGCGGGGTGGGCTTCACGGGCTCCTTCCAAGGCGGGATGGCCCTCGCCCGTCTCGCCGCGGCCCGCGAGATCCCCATCCCCGTCTTCGCCGAGATGGGCAGCGTCAACCCCGTCTTCCTGCTGCCCCAGGCGCTCGACTCCAGCGCCGCGTCCATCGCCGATCGCCTCGCGGCGTCCATGACCAGTTCCTGCGGGCAGATGTGCACCTGCCCCGGGCTCTTCTTTGCGGCGAAGGGACGCGGACAGGAAGAGTTCACCCGTGCGCTCCACGAGGCCCTCAACCGCACCGAGCCGCAGCCCATGCTCACCCGCGGCATCCGCGACACCTTCGACGCCCGCATCCACGACCTCGCCCAAGCCGGCGCCAGCCTCATCGCCGGCAAAGAACTCACCGGCCCCTCCACCGGCCCCGTCCGACGCGCCCCCGTCCTCCTCCGGTGCTCCTTCGCCACCTTCCACGCCAACCCGACGCTCCGCGAAGAGTGCTTTGGCCCCGGTGCCGTGCTCGTCCTCTGCGACTCGACCGACCAGTTGGACGAGGCCGCCGCACTCATCCCGGGCAGCCTCACCGCCTCGATCTTCGCGGGGCAACTCGACGCGGGCATCGCCAAATCGCTCCAACGCATCCTGGAGCCACGTGTCGGTCGCCTCATTTACAACGGCGTGCCCACCGGCGTCGAAGTCAACCGCTCGATGGTGCATGGCGGCCCCTTCCCCGCCACCAACATGCCCCATTCCACCGCCGTCGGCGCGCACGCGATCGAGCGCTGGTGCAGGCCCATCTGCTTCCAGAACACACCCGACATGCTCCTCCCTCCCGAACTCAAGAACGCGAACCCGCTCCACATCGATCGCGTGGTGGACGGCATCCGGACCCGCGACATCGTGTAGGGCTCGGTTGATCCACGAACCAAAGCCCGCGAGAACGAACTCGCGGGCTCGATGAGTGCACCGTCGTGGGCGTTTCGACGCACGTCCAAGGTTCTCTGGGTCTGGACGTGCTCAACAGCCGCTCTCGAATCGGAAGAGGTAGTAAAGAAGGTCGTCGATGGTCACGCCTCCGTCGAGCGTGCCCGTGCCGCTGCCGTCGTCCACGTCGGCGGCGAGGTCGCCGGCCTCGAAGATGAAGAGGTAGTACAGGAGATCATCGATCGTCACGCCGCCGTCGGGCGAGCCGGTGCCGGAGCCGTCATCGACGTCGGCGGGGCAGGGGGTCGGGAGCGTGGTCATCTGTTCGATCGCGAACTCGGACACACCGCTCGTGGTGGTCTCGATGGTGCGAGCCTGGGGTGCACGCGAGAGGCCCAGGGCGACGAACTCGACCATGAACGTGCCGGGCACGGTGGTTCCGCCAGGGAGGACCAAGTCCATGTAGTGCATGCATCCCCAGCCCAGGTTCGGCGGATTGCGGAGGCCCCAGTACATGCCGGGCGGGCACTTGGGCGAGGCGACGGTGATCGTGGTGGTCAAGGGATATTCAAGATACGCGATCTGCACGCCGTTCTCGTCAAGGCATCGCACGCCGACACCTGAAACGCCCAGGGCAGAGAAGTCGCAGGTGACGTTCTGCTCGGCGAGCGAGCCGTTGGGAGATTCGGTGAGCGTGGCGATCTCGTGCCCGGTGTCATCGATGAGGCGGGTCAGCGTGGTATGCCCGGGCGAGGGGCAGCAGGTGTCGCGGCGGCGCCATTGGACACCGCCGTTGTCCGGCAGGTCGATCGCGACGCCGTCTTGCCCGCTACTGCCGATGTTGTTGACGACGAGTTTGCGTTCGTCGGGCGTGCACGCGCCGGTGGAGAACGCGCACTGCTCGGAGATGTGGGCCTGCCCGAGGCCGTTGGATGCCGCCCCGAAGGTCGCAACTTCGGAGGCGACGACGGTGAACTCGGGGAGGTTGGATGAGACTTCGATGGAATCGAGGCCGAAAGGCTCAGCACCCGGGGAGAAGATTGGACTGACGACGCGGGCGTAGTCGTACCCGCCGCCGGTGGGATCGGAGGCGAGGGTCACGCAACGTCGCCACGTCACGTAGTGGGGCTTGCCGTTGACCATAAACCAACCGCCGTAGGTGACCCAGTAACTGGGCGGGGCGCACTGGATGACTTGGCCGAGCCAGTCGACGTCGGCAATAGGACCGCTGACCACGAAGGACGAGATGGGGTGGCCGGACGAGTCATAATCGGTGACTTGGAACGAAGAGACGCCGAGCGGAGAGAAGTCGAAGGTATCGGAGCCGGTGCCATCCCCGTTGCTTCGCATGGAATGGCGGTGGTAGATCAGCCCATCCCAGCCCTTATGCTTGATCTTGATCTCGCTGCCGGCGGTGGCAAGGAATCCTCCGGTATCGATGGCGACGCCGCCGCCGAAGAGCGAACGGAGTTGGACCTCGACGCCATCTTCACCGCTGCTGCCCAGGTTGCGAACCGGGAGGCGACGTCCATCGGCAGGGCCGATGATCGCGCCGCCGAGCGAGGTGTGCGGGAGGCCGCTGGCGACCTCTACAACCCCGGGCTGGGCGATGGCGGCCGCGGCGAGCGCGACGAGACCGACGACGAACGATCCGGCATTCTTCTTGCGCATCTTCATACCGTCCTCTACCTTTCTTGCTGCCCCCCGGAAGGAGGACGAGCACGTGCGGATGTACCTGCATGACGTGAGTCGTGTCCGTGTCGTGACTACAAGTACGACAAGAGGCACCACCCTCCCCTTGGACATCGCCGTCGAGCCCGCAACCTAGCAGCCCCTCCACGTCGATTTCCGACGTTCGGACTCCGAATGGGTACGGACGCAGTATGGTGGGTTGGGCAAGGACCGGGCAGTTCGGATTGGCCCTTTGACCCGCCTTCCGGTGCCGCTACGATCTTGACCCTTCTCAGGAAGGGCTTTGGTCGCCACCGTAGCTCAGTGGTAGAGCACTCCCTTGGTAAGGGAGAGGTCATGGGTTCAAGTCCCATTGGTGGCTTTGGCGAACGCGGCAACGGGGACGGGCAACCTGCCCCAAGCCCGCTTCGCCGTCGCGATTGGCAACCGCGACTGTCATTCTGGTTGAGTCTCGCTGCGGCCCGTGTTCGGTCGCGGCCCGGCTGGCTTGGTGGAGGCGATCTGGGAAGCCCCGCCCCAAGCCTTCTATAGCGGGTGTCCCGAGAATCTGTTTTAGAAGTATTGGAGTTTCCCATGGCAAAAGGCACGTTCCAGCGCACCAAACCCCACGTCAACGTCGGCACCATCGGTCACATCGACCACGGCAAGTCCACCCTGACCGCCGCCCTCTCGGCCCGCTCGGCCGTCAAGAACGGCGAGATCCCCAAGACGTACGCCGAAATCACCAAGGGCGGTACCGTCCGTGACGCCAACAAGACCGTCACCATCGCGTCCTCCCACACCGAGTACCAGACGGCCAACCGTCACTACGCCCACGTCGACTGCCCAGGCCACGCCGACTTCGTCAAGAACATGATCACCGGCGCCGCCCAGATGGACGGCGCCATCCTCGTCGTCTCCGCCGCCGACGGC
Source organism: uncultured Phycisphaeraceae bacterium (assembly GCA_964543905.1). Lineage (GTDB taxonomy): Bacteria > Planctomycetota > Phycisphaerae > Phycisphaerales > UBA1924. Next base: position 230,747 of record CAZIZO010000003.1, on the reverse strand, counting down.
CCCATGCCCCAGACCCGCGAGCACGTCCTCCTCGCCCGTCAGGTCGGTGTGCCCCACATCGTCGTCTTCATGAACAAGGTCGACCTCGTCGACGACCCCGAACTCCTCGACCTCGTCGAACTTGAAATCCGCGAACTCCTCAAGAAGTACGGGTTCCCGGGCGACAAGACCCCCGTCATCCGCGGGCAGTCCAAACTCGCGCTCGAAAACCCCAAGGACGATGCGGCGTGCAAGCCCATCGACGATCTCTTCAACGCCATCGACACCTTCATCCCCGAGCCCGTGCGTGAAGTCGACAAGCCCTTCCTCCTCAGCGTCGAAGACGTCTTCTCGATCAAGGGCCGTGGTACGGTCGCGACCGGCCGCGTCGAGCGTGGCGTGATCAAGGTCGGCGACGCCGCCGAAATCGTCGGCCTCTACCCCGAGAACAAGCAGACCGTCATCACCGGCGTCGAAATGTTCCAGAAGACCCTCGACGAAGGTCGCGCGGGCGACAACGTCGGCGTCCTCCTCCGTGGTATCGAAAAGGACGACGTCGAACGCGGGCAGGTCATCTGCAAGCCCAAGAGCATCAACCCCCACGCCAAGTTCAAGGGCGAGGTCTACATCCTCACCAAGGAAGAAGGCGGCCGACACACCCCCTTCTTCTCCGGCTATCGCCCCCAGTTCTACTTCCGCACCACCGACGTGACCGGCAGCGTCAAGTTGCTCGGCGGCGCCGAAATGTGCATGCCCGGCGACAACGTCACCGTTGAGGTCGACCTCATGGGCAAGCCCATCGCCATGGAGAAGGGCCTCCGCTTCGCCGTCCGCGAAGGCGGCCGCACCATCGGCTCGGGCGTCGTCGTCGAGATTCTCGACTAAGTTCAACGCTCCACAAAGATGACGGATCAAGAAAGGCCCTGAGCGATTCCCTCAGGGCCTTTTCTATCGCTCCTACACGCGAGCACCGCTCGCCCACACGGTCCGCCTCGTTCAGCAGCCGTCTCCGTAGCGCACAAGGAAATACAGCAGGTCGTCGATCGTGACGCCACCATCGGGCACACCCGTGAAGGTGCCGTTATCGACATCGGCGGCCATGCTCCCGTCGCCGTAGATCACCAGGTAGTACAGCAGGTCGTCGATCGTCACGCCGCCGTCGGGCGTCCCCGATCCCGTTCCATCGTCCACGTCCGCGACACATCGAGGCGGAGGGCCCTCGCGGCTGAGGACGAACGACATGTCCGTGTTGATCGCCCTGAAGTTGCCGGGGCTGAAGAACCATTGCAACCCACCTGGGGGCGTCACGCCCGCGGTCTGGACCCAGCCCCATTGGGGCTCCTGCGAACCGCCGCCGCGATCAAGGATCGCCACGATCGAGAGCCAGTACATCCCGTCCGCGGGAACATCGAACGCCGTCGGGAGGAACAGTTCATATCGGTAGCCCGCGATCCCGTTCGGGAACGTGGGCGGGATCGGACCCGAGTTGTAGAACTCGGTGCGTGTAAACGTCATCTGGTCCTGCTCGTAGAGGCGAGCGCCGGGGCGCCCGTTGTCGTCCGCATAAAATCGGATCGAAAATCCCCGCGTATGGCCCGGTGTCGCCGGATCGGAGACGTAGCCGCCCCAGAACGTCAACTGGTTGATGCTCCAACCCGCCTGACCGGGAAAGTTGTCCGCCACCTCGCTGAACCATCCCAGACCGCCCGTGTTCCGAGCGTCCTGGGACGAGTATCCACCCGCGGCGTTCACCGGATTCTGACGGTAATACTCCTGCGCCCACGCGACGCTCCCGCCCCACGCCAACACCGCGAGCGACACCGCCAACCGTCCTCGATTCGAACACACCTTCGCATGGCTCATGGGCGACCTCCCGCGTTCACGAGTACGGACGAGCGTTGGGGCACGGCCACACGTTGCGGCCAGCCCCCCCGCGCCCATGCTACCAGAACGAGCGACGCGAAGTCGTCGGCAACGCAAAAAAATGATCGCGCCGCGGTGACCGGCTCACCGAGCCCAAAAAGGCGAGGATGGCCCCGACCCGTCTTACGCCCGATAGGCCGCGGCCACCTTGTTCATCGCGTCTTCGACGATCTTGAAATGATCGTCCCCGAGGTCATGGTGCATGGGAAGGCAGAAGACCGCCTTGCACAGCGCGTCGCTGATGGGGCAATCGTTCTTGTTCCACTTGGAGAGCGCGGGCTGGGCGGGCAAGGGACGCGGATAGTGCGTCGCCGTGGGCACGCCCTCGGCCCCCAGCGCCTTGCAGAACTCATCCCGCGTGCATCGGAAGGCCCGCGGGTCCATCTGGATCGTGTAGAGGTGGTACACCGGCTCGCTCCCGGGCGTCGCGACCGGGGGCTTGAAGCCCGGGATGCGACGGAGCATGAGGTCGTACCGGGCCGCGGCGCGACGGCGGGCCGCGGTCTGGTCGGCAAGCCTCTCCAGCCGAGAAAGCCCGATCGCCCCCGTGATGTCGTTCATGCGGTAGTTGTATCCCACACTTTCGTGGAGGTACTTGTCCGTCTCGCCATGGCTGCGGAGGAGTTTGATCTTGCGGGCAAGGCCGTCGTCGTTGCACGTGATGAATCCACCCTCGCCCGTCGCGAGGTTCTTGGTGGCGTACAGCGAGTAGGTGACGGCATCGCCGAACGCGCCCAACCCCTTGCCCTTGTACGTCGCGAGGTGGGCCTGGGCCGCGTCGTAGATCACGCGGAGGTGGTGCTTCGCGGCCAGGGCCTGCGTCGCGTCGATGTCCACCGGGCATCCATACAAATGCGTCGCGGCGATGGCGGTCGTCCTGGGCGTAACCTTCCGCGCCGCGTCGGCGAGATCGATCTGGTAGGTCTCCGGGTTGGCGTCCACAAAGATGGGGTTGCCCCCGCGGGCCACCACCATGCTCACCGTCGCGATGTACGACCAGGCCGGGACGAGCACGTCATCCCCCGGCTGGAAGAGTGGCTCGTACGCGAGTTGCAAGGCGCACGTCCCGTTCGCGCACGTCATGGCGTGCTTCGCCTGCGTCAACGCCCCCCACTTCTGCTCGAACTCCTCGCACTTCTTTGCCGCCCGGAGCATGCCCGACTTGAGCACGACCACCGCGGCGTCGATGTCGCCTTGCGTCAACGCGGTGGACATGAACGGAATCGGCTTCGCGCTGACGGGCGTGCCCCCGGCAACCGCGAGCGCGGACGAACCCTTCACGGCGACATTCGAGGCGGACATCGTGCTCAAGTGAAATCTCCTGCGTTCAGAGTCGCCGAACAGGGTGATCCAGACCGATTGAAACTCCAGACCACGTGCGACTCGCTCCTCGGAGCGGACTTTGTTCGGGAACCTGATTTTAGGCGTCAAACCCTTGGCGGTCGGCCCTGTGCCCCTGCGCTTTCCTGCAATATCAGGACTCGGTTGGAGAAATGGAACAATGGGCCGGCACATGTTCGTATACTTGATCGCATGCCCACCCGCACCGCGCGCCACCGAGTTGGCGCGAACCTTGGGGGTCCGATGATTCGAACTGTTGCACAACTCGCGGCCTCTGCCGCGTTGCTGGGTTTGCCGACGCTTGCCCCGGCACAACATGGCGGTCCCACGAGCCCGACCGGCCTCGCCGACCACAGCGTCGTGCGCGAGTTCGGAGGCTATCGGGCGTTCACCCGCCCCAGCCGTGACGCCACGATGGGCTTCTCGCAACCCACCCAGGTCCAAGAAGTACTCGTGAAGGGCGGGCAGAGTGTGAAAGCGGGCGAGTTGCTCATCCGCGGGGATGACCGCGAGGATCAGGCGCTCTTGAAACTCCAGCGGATGCGCGCCGAAACGGACCTGCCGATCAAGGGCGCGAAGGCCGCGATGGACCTTGCGGAACTCGAGTACCAGCGATTGCAGGAGGCGCGCCAGCAGGGCGGGAGTTCGCCGCAGGAGTTGGATCGAGCCAGGTTGACCCTCGACCGAGCCACCGTGGAGTATCAGCAGGCGATTCTCAACCAGCGGCAGGAGGTCGTGCAGATCGAGCGACTCGATGCGCGCATCGTGCACCTCCGCTTGCAAGCGCCCTTCGACGGGCAGATCGACACGATCCAGGTGGATGCGGGACAATCCGTGTCGGAGAACGACAAGGTCATTCGTATTGTCAACGTGGACATGCTGTGGATCGACGTGCCCGCGAGCATGCTGGACGAGGCGACGCAACTGGTCAAAGACGGCGACAAGGCCTGGGTGCTGGTGGAAGCCGGGGGGAAGTTCCGCATGATGGAGGGAAAGGTCATCGAAGTCTCCCCGGTCGCGGACTTCAGCAGTCGGACGCGTCGCGTGCGGGTCGAGTTCGCGAACCCCGCGGGCGCGTCGCGGCTGGTCGCGGGCGATCCCGCGTGGGTTCGCTTCACGGCACCACCCGAGGGCGTGGTGAAGCGGATCGCCTCGCACGAAGGGGGCGGGAGTGGGAAGTAATCCAACCCAAACGAGCGACCCGGACTCCCCGACCCTGGCCCACTCCATCGTCCTCCATGACGTCCGACGGCACACGTTGAGGTTTCCCAAGCATGATTGACCTCTCCAACCTCAAGGCCCCCGGCTGGCAGCGTGTGGTCGCGGAACTGACCGCGCCGGCCCAGGATGATCGCGCGTACGTGCTTCGCCTGCTCAGCGTGCTGGGGCAAGTGAGCGGAGCGCGACAGGCGGTCTTCTTTTCCGTCACCGGGCAGCGCGAGCAGGAGCAGGCGGTGCCGGAAGCGAAAGCGGAGTTGGTCTGGCCTGTTCCCGTCGAGGGCGGCGACCAGGCGAGCCCCGAGGACCGCTCGCGTGCGGTGGCGGCCGTCATGGCCGGCGCGGGCGTCAACGAGTCCACGATCGAGCACGTGAAGGAGTCCAAGTCGGCCGCGAGCAGCGCGGCCCAGCATCGCCAGACGCGCGTCTTCGGGATCGGCGGTGAGGAGCAGTTCTACGAAGGTTCGCCCACCCGGGCGTACGTGCTCGCGGTCCCGATCTACGCGGGGCTGCCCCACGAATCAGCGATCATGCCGCTGCGCGGGGTGGCCACGCTCTTCCTGGACAATCGCTCGCGCCAGGCGTTGCAGACGACGCTCGCCCTGGTCGAGGTGCTCGCGGGGTACATCTTCTCGCACGCGTCGCAGCAGGCGTTGCACCGCACCAAGGCCGCCGGCGCCTCGCTCGAACTCGCGTCTCGACTCATCGCGTCCGTCAACACCACGACGGGATTCAAGGCGTGCGCGCTCCATCTGGTCAACGACCTGGCTCGGCAACTCGCGGTCGATCGCGTGGCGCTCGGCTGGGTGCAAGGCGGGATGGGCAAGGGTGATCGTCGCTCCATCAAGATGGTCGCGATCAGCGACACCGAGAACGTCGATCGCCGCATGGCGATGGTGCAGAAACTCGAAGCGGCGATGGACGAGTGCCTCGATCAGGAGCAGCCGGTGCTCTATCCGCCGCCGCCCGAAGAGGGCCCGACGGCGGACCCGGTGCTCTCGCGTGCCGTCGTCCATGCCCATCGCGAACTTGCGGCGTCGGACGCGCGCCTGCGCGTGGCGAGTTTCCCGTTGCGCGTGAGCGACCAGGACGGCGATCGGGTGGTGGGCGTGGTCCTGGTCGAGGCCGGCGGCGAGGGTGATACTCGCGTCGAACTCAAGACCATCGAGTTGGTGCAGTCCGCGCTCGACCTCGTCGCGCCCGTGCTGGTGGTTCGGCGGAGCGACGATCGGAATCTTGCCCTCCGCGCCAAGGACTCGCTCGTGAAGGCCGGGGCCTGGTTCGTGGGCCCCACGCACACCGTCTGGAAGTTGGTGGGCGTCCTCTTGCTGGTCGCGTCACTGGTCGTCACGTTCGTCCGGGTGACGTATCGCATCGGCGCCCCGATGGAGATTCGCCCACGCGAGCAACGCATCGTCTCGGTCCCCTTCGACGGCGTCCTTTTCGAGATCGCGCCGGGGATCGAGTCGGGCAAGCGTGTCGAGGCGGGCGAACTCCTGGCCGAGTTGGACACGCGCCAAACGCGCCTGGGGCTGATCGAGGCCGAGGCCCAGATCCTGCAGTACGAGAAGGAAGCCGACGAGGCGATGAAGAAACCCGACCTCGCGGCGGCGCAGCAGGCGCAGGCGAAAGTCGATCAAGCCAGGGCACGACGAGACCGCTTCGCCGAGCAGATCGTGCAGGCGCAACTGCGGGCCCCGATCGCGGGCACGATCATCTCGCCCGACATCAAGGACAAAGTCAAGGCGAGCCTCAAGGTGGGCGATGAGTTGTTCAAGATCGCGGACCTTTCCGAACTGGTGGCGATCGCGCGCGTCGAGGATCGAGACATCTCCTACATCCGCGTCGATCAGACGGGTGAAGTCTCGCCCAAGTCGAGCCCGGATCGGGAGATCCCGTGCATCGTCGAGCAGATCGTGCCCTTGGCGCAGGCCCGGGACGGCGTCAACGCCTACGAGGTGCGCATGTCGCTCCAGCCCGAGGCCGGAGATGCCCAGGCCAGGGCCTTGATGCAAACCCTTCGTCCGGGCGTGGAGGGACAGGCCAGGTTCAACACCGAGAAGCGCAGCCTGCTCTGGATCGGCGCCCGTCGCATCGTGGATCAGGCACGTCTTTGGCTCTGGTGGTGATCACGCATGAGCGAACGCCCAACCTTTTCCCCATTCTGGCATCGCGTGCGGGCACTCAAGCCACGCCTGCGCCCGCACGTCCAGATCACGCGCCAGCACTACCGAGGCTCGCGCTGGCACGTCGTCCACGACCCCGCGAGCAACGCCTACTACCGCCTCTCGCCCGTCTCGCACGAGTTCCTGAGTTTGCTGGACGGCAAGCGCACCGTCGAGCAGGTCTGGGAACTCGCGCTGACGCGCCATGGCGACGACGCCCCGACGCAGAACGAAGTGATCCAACTCCTCTCCCAGTTGTTCACGTCGAACCTGCTCGCCGCCGACGTGCCGCCCGAGACGGAGCAACTCCTGCGCCGTGGGCGCGAACGCCTGGGCAAGAAGGTCCAGCAGCAGTTGATCGGGCTGATGTACTTCCGCATCAAACTCTTCAACCCCGACCATATCTTGCGCGCCTTGGAGCCCATTTTCCGACCGCTGCTCAATCGCGTGGGCCTTCTCGCCTGGGCCGCCTGGGTGATCTTTGCGCTCACGCAGGTGCTCCCAGAATGGAGCCGCATCGAGGAGGAGTTCCGCACCGTCACCGACCCCGGCAACTGGGGTTGGTTGATGGCCGTCTACGTCCTCCTCAAACTCATCCACGAGACAGGGCACGGCCTGATCTGCAAGCGCTTCGGCGGGCAGGTGCCCGAGTTCGGGATGATGATGCTCGTCCTCGTGCCCTCGCCCTACGTCGATGCCTCGGCGGCATGGGCCTTCGGCAGCAAGTGGCAGCGCATCGCGGTCGGGGCCGGAGGAATGATCTTCGAGTTGGCCGTCGCCGCGGGCGCCGCCCTGATCTGGAAGAACGCAGGCGGTTCTCCCTTCGTCTCGCAACTCGCCTTCAACGCGATGCTGACGGCGAGCATCTCCACCGTGCTCTTCAACGCCAACCCGCTCATGAAGTTTGACGGGTATTACATGCTCAGCGACCTGCTCGAGGTCCCCAATCTCATGCAGCGCTCGACCAACATGCTCAAGTTCCTGATGCACAAGCATGTGTATCGGATCCGCAACCCGGTGCCGCCTACCTCGCAGACGGGCGAGGCGCTCATCCTCTTCGTGTATGGCCTGGGCGCGTTGGTCTATCGCATCGTGCTCTTCTTCTCCATCACCCTCTACGTCATGGGGCAGATGTTCGCGCTCGGGCTCGTGCTCGCGGTCTGGACGGCGGCGATGTGGTTCATCCTCCCCGCCGGGCAGTTCGTTCATTGGCTCGCCAGCAGCCCCCAACTCGCCGAGAAGCGAGGGCGAGCGATCCTGGTCAGCCTGCTGATGATCGGCGTCGGTCTGCTCCTTGTCGGCGCCGTCCCCTTCCCGGATTGGCGTCGTGCCGAGGGCGTCGTCTGGAGCGAGGAACGCACGGGTGTCTACTTCGGGGCCGACGGCTTTGTCCAGGCGGCGCACAAACGCCCGGGCGATCCCGTGACCAAGGGCGAACCGATCGTGACGTGCGTCAGCCCGCAACTCGTCGCCGACTATCGCGTCGCGCTCGCCCAACTCGACGAATCGCGCGTCCTCGAACGTCAGGCAATCGCCAAGAACGCGGCGGCGGCGCTCGTGGCAAGGGACCGCGTCGACGCCTTCGAGAAACTCGCGGCCTACTACAAGGAACGCCTCGATCGCCTCGTCGTGCGCGCCCCGCACGACGGGGTCGTCGTGCACGACGACCCCGCCAAACTCGTCGGCGCCTATGTTCACGAGGGCCAACCACTCTGCGAAGTGGTGAACACCGCCCCGAACAAGTTGCGCATTACCGCCGGCCTCTCTCAATCCGAGGCGCTCTGGCTCTTCGAACTCGGCACGGACGCGTACCAGGTCGAACTGCGACGCATGACGCGCGTTCATGAGGTGATCCCGGCCAAGACCGAACGTGTCCTCCAGGCCGGCATCCACGAGGTGGAGCACCAATCCCTCACCTATTCCGGCGGCGGCACGATGGAGCCCGACGCGAAAGACCCGAGCGGCCTGCGATCCAAGCGACCGCAGTTCACCGCCTACTTCAAGGCCGACTTCGATCACGCCGGTCGCGACGAGACCGCCAACGACCTCCGGGCGTTCCCGCTTCCCGGCGAACGCGTGCGCCTGCGCTTCACCCTGCCCAGCAAGCCACTGCTCGCGCAATGGACCGACCGCCTCAACAAACTCCTGCAAGGACGGGCCAAGGTGTGAGATGAGCCGCGTCGTCACGCAATACCAGGTGATGTACGACTCGCTCGCGGCGAGGCGACGTCGCCCCCGTCTCTCCAAGGGGCTCGACGTCCTCCCCGCGATGGCCCGGGTTCGACTCGCGCATCGGCAGTCCTCGCTCGCGAGGCTCCGCGCCGAGGCCTTGGCCGTCGACGCCCTCTCGCCCGAGATCCGCGGGTTTTCCGAGGCCGCCCTGGACCACGAGATCGCCCGCGTGCGGGAGGTCTTCCTGCGTGGACGGCAGGACACCCTCGTGCTCCGGCGCGCGCTCGCGATCGTGCGCGAAGTGGCACGCCGACAAACCGGCGAGGAAGCCTTCATCGTGCAGATGATGGCCGCCCTGGCTCTCTTCCACGGCACCATCGTCGAGATGCTCACGGGCGAGGGCAAGACGCTGACCGGTTCGCTCGTCGCGCCCCTGCTCGCGTGGAAGCACCGCCACGTCCACGTCTTCACCGTCAACGACTACCTCGCCACACGCGATGCCGAGTCGCGGAGCAAGGTCTACAACCGCTGCCTCGTCAGCGTCGGCGCGATCGTCGGCGAGATGGAGAGCCCCGAGCGAACACGCATGTACTCCCGCGGGATCGTCTACGGGACGCCCAAGCAGATCACCGCCGACTGGCTCCGCGATCAGATCCGCCTTGGCCGAATCTCCACCGCCTGGCAGGGTCGTCAAGTGATGGCGAGCCTGGGTCCCGAGCAGGCGGGCGTCGTCGCGCCGATGGTCCCCGGGCTTCGCGCCGCGATCGTGGACGAGGCCGATGCCGTGCTCATCGACGAGGGCGTGGTCCCGCTCATCATCGCCCGGTCGCGGCGCGAGGACGACATGGCGAAGGCCTACGCCTACGCCTGCGAACTCGCGAACAAGTTGGACCAAGGTCCCGACTACGAGATGGACCTCGTCCACCGTCGCGCCGAGATCAAACGCCGCGGCAGCCACCGCCTCAAGGCGATGTTCGACGTCATCGCGTCCAACCCCGACGGGGCGATCTTCAAGGCGACCCGTCGCGGCGAGGAACTCGTGCGGCAGGCCCTCGTCGCCAAGCACTGCTATCTGCACGGGCAGCACTACCAGATCGTGGAGGGCAAGATCGTCATCGTGGACGAGTACACCGGCCGATTCCTGCAGGATCGCCAGTGGGAGCACGGCCTGCACCAGTCCGTCGAGGCGAAGGAGAAGTTGGAAATTACCGCCGACCGCGAGACCCTCGCCCGCATGAGTTTCCAGCGGTTCTATCGCAGTTACCCCTTCCTCTGCGGCATGACGGGCACCGCCGCCGACGCCACGGGCGAGATGGAGCGCGTCTACTCGCGACCCGTCGTCGTCATTCCCACGAATCGCCCGATCGCCCGCGTCTCCATGCCGATGCGCATCTTCCGCTCGGCACGCGAGAAATGGCACGCGATCGTGCAGTCGATCGAAACGATCTCTCGGAAGGGTCGGCCGATCTTGGTCGGCACGCGTTCCATCGCCGCGTCCGAGATGCTCTCGCGCATGCTCGCCGAGCGTGATCTCGGGCACCAGGTGCTCAACGCGAAGAACGACAAGGAGGAGGCGAGCATCATCGAGCGAGCGGGCGAGGTGGGCAGCATCACCGTCGCGACGAACATGGCCGGGCGTGGCACGGACATCCGCCTCACCGACGCCGCCAGAAGGAATGGCGGGCTCCACGTCATCCTCACCGAGATGCACGGGGCGAAGAGGATCGACCGCCAGTTCATCGGACGCGCAGGCCGCCAGGGTGATCCCGGTTCGGCCCAGATGTTCGTCGCGCTCGATGATGAACTCGTGACGAAGTATGCCCCGGCGCTCGCCAAGTGGCTGCGACTCCACTCCCAGGGCGAGGAACTGCCCTCCACACCTTGGACGCGTGGTATCTTCCGGCTCGCGCAGCGACGCAACGAGCGCAAGGACCGGAGCAATCGCGCCGCCGTGCTGCGTCAGGACGACTGGATCGACAAGAACCTGCCCGGCGCGGGCTGACGCCTATTCGTCCTCGTCGAAGTACTCGTCCACGTTCTCGCTGACGTTCTCGAGGTCAATCTCGACCGCCTGCGAGTGCGCGTCGTCCAGGATGCTCTCGTCGAACTCGCCCTCGCCCGCGACGATGCCCTTCCCGAGCGAGACCTGCTCCAGCCGCTTGCGGGCACGGATGTCCATGCCCTTGCGCCCTCGCGTGATCCGCACCTGCCCCGTGCCATCCGCCTCCGCCCCAAGGTCGTCCTCACGCTGCCGACGAGCCCGAACGACCACGCGCATCGGGACCTCCTCGAAGGGCAACTCCTCTCGGAATCGATTCATCACGAACCGAAGGTAGTTCGGCGTGAACAGTTCCGGGTGGTTCACCACCATCGTGATCGTCGGTGGCGCCACCCCCGTCTGCGCCACGTAGAACACCTTGGCGAATCGTCCATACTTGTCCGTCGGCCCCCGCGTCTCGACGATCGAACGCACCAGGCGATTCAACTTCCCCGTCGTCACTCGAGCCTCGCTCTGCTTCTTCAACTCGAACGCGAGGTTGATCGTCTGCCGGACGTTCCAGCCCTCGTTCGCCGAGATGAACGAGATCGGCGCGAAGAAGAGCCCGCGCAACTCACGCCGGATGTACTCCTCGTAGGTCTGGGGCGTGATCTTCTTCCCCTTCTCATCGAGTTTGCCCTCGACCAGGTCCCACTTGTTGACCACCACGATCACGGGCTTGTACGTGCTGGTGATCAACTGCCCGAGTTGCTCGTCGACCTGGCTGATCGCTTCGGTCGCGTCCAACAGAAGAATCACAACATCGGCCCGGTCGATCGCCCGCTGCGTCCGGTCAAACGCGAAGTGCTCGATCGCGTTCTGAAAACTCCGCTTGCGACGAAGCCCCGCCGTGTCGATCGCGACCATGCTCTTCCCGTCAAACTCGAAACGCACGTCCACCGAATCCCGCGTGGTGCCCGCGATCTCGCTCACGATCATCCGCGGCTCGCCCGCGAGATAGTTCACCAGGCTGCTCTTCCCGCTGTTCCGCTTGCCCACGATCGCGAGCATGAGGTCGGCCGCCGGCCTCGCGGTCTCCTCGGGATTCGGCTCGGGCAGCATCTCATAGACCCCGTCAAGGAAGTCGCGCCGCAGGTAGTTGTTACGTGCCGAGCACAGCAGCGGCTCGCCGAAACCAAGTGACGAGAGTTCGGCGGCATGCAACTCCCACTTCGGGCCGTCGACTTTCGTCGCGATCACACGCACCACGGGACCGCCCTTGGACGCGGGCTTGCCTTCCGCGATCTTGGACCCTGGCGCCGGCAACTCCGGTGCCGGAGCCGGGGAACCCGCCTTCTTCCACTGGTATCCCGCCAACGTGCCCCAACCCGTCGGCTCGCCAGCCTCGGCTGCTGGCGCGGGCGGCGTCTCCATCGCGGCCGCCTCCGTCCTCTTCGCCTCCTTGCCCGCGGTTCCGCCCGCCTTGCTCTTCCCACCCTTCCGCTGGAACCGCCGCTCCCGAAGCATACGCGCGATCTGCTCGTCCGCCGGCGTCACCCCCGCCTGCACATCCACCGCGAACAGGATCACGTCCGCCCCCTCGACGGCCTGCTGGATCTGGTGCTCGATCGATTCGGTCAGTTTCGCCAGATCCGCCCCAACCTCGTCGAAGCGTTCGCCTTCCTTCACGTAGACACCGAACCCGCCGGTGTCGACGAACTCGACGGGCTTGACCGGCCCGTCCTTGACGGGCGACGGCAAATCGACGATCGCGGTCACGCGGTCACGCGTGACCCCGGGCGTCGGATCGACGATGGAGACCTTCGCCCCCGCGATCATGTTCATAAGGGACGACTTCCCGGCATTCGGCCGGCCAACGATGGCAACGCGGGGTATAGGCATGGGAACCCTGATTATAGGGTGCCTACAACGCACGACCTCCTGGAGATCGCCCGCCATCCTCCAGGAGACACCGCGTGGAGCCTACGCCCGGTCGGTCGTGCGCGCCCCTCTCACGGCCCTCCCACACGAAACCCAGCCCGGGATCGTCTCCCGGGCTTGGTCCTACGCCGTGGTCTTGCAGGGCTTAGCCCTTCACAGGTGACTTGGTCCCGCCGATGATCGAGTCCCGCAGGCTGCTCAGCGTGCCGCCGCCTGGAATCTCGATCTGGGGCGTTGCGAGCGAGTCGTGGCGATCGGCACCAAGGCTCTCGGCCTTCGCCGCCGCCTCCGCCATCATCTCGTCCTCGTCCTCGTACGTCTCCGCAGGCAACTCCACCAGCGGGCGGACCTTGATCTCCTGGTACGGACGGAAGCCCGTGCCCGCGGGGATGAGGTGACCGAGCAGCACGTTCTCCTTCAGGCCGATGAGGTCGTCCTCGGCCCCACGCAGCGCCGCCTCGGTGAGCACCTTCGTGCTCTCCTGGAACGACGCCCCCGAGAGGAAACTCTCGCTCGACAGCGCGGCCTTGGTGATGCCCAACAGCAGCGTGCGCCCGCTCGCCGGGCGGGCCTTCTTCGCCTTCGCGCCTTCCTTGCCCGCGGCCTCGGCCTTCGCGTTCGCCTCTCGAATGGCCTGCTTCGTGACCAGTTCGTTGACCTTGAGATCGGTGCCGCCGACCTCCGTCACGCGCACCATGTTCTCGATCTCGCGGTTCTTCTGCTTGAACGTCCACTTGTCCACGACCTCCTGCGGAAGGAGATCGGTGTCGCCTGGACCTTCAACCTTCACCTTCCGAAGCATCTGGCTCAGGATCAGTTCGATGTGCTTGTCGTTGATCGTCACGCCCTGCGCACGATACACGTTCTGCACCTCATCGAGCATGTACGACCACAACGCCTCCTCGCCCTTGATGCGGAGGATGTCGTGCGGGACGAGCGGGCCTTCCGTCAGCGGATCGCCCGCCGTGACATAGTCGCCCGAGTGCACGAGCAACTGCTTGTCCGTCGAGACGTGATGGTCCTTCTCGATGCCCGCATCGCTGATGATGCGGATCGTCATCTTGCCCTTGCGCTTGTCGGAGTGGATCTCGACCTTGCCCGAAATCTCGGCCATGACGGCCGGGTCCTTCGGCTTGCGGGCTTCGAAGATTTCCGTCACGCGGGGGAGACCACCGACGATGTCCTGCGAGCCCGCCGCCGAACGCGGCTGACGCGCCAGCATCTGACCGGCCTTGATCTCCTGCCCGTCCTTCACTTCAAGACGCGCCCGAGCGGGGAGGTAGTGGAAGTCCAGGATGTTGCCCTGACCATCCACGATGTTGATCGCCGGATGCAGGTCGCCCTTGTGCTCGATCACCACGAGCGCCTTCTGCCCACGCCCCGCGTCTTCCTCGCGGGCCGTCGCGCCGACCTCGATGTCGACGAACTGCACCTTTCCTTCCTTCTCGGCAAGGATCGGGACGCGGTGCGGGTCCCACTTGACCAGCGCCTGACCCTTCTTGACTTCTTCGCCATGCTTCACGAGCAGGTACGCGCCGTAGGGAACCTTGGTCTTCTCGAGTTCCCGCCCCTTCGCGTCGAGCACCGCCAGTTCGCCGTTGCGCTTGAGCGCCACCCAGCAGTCGTGCCCTTCGTCGTCCTTGCTCGCGACGGCGTTGCAGTCCCGCAGTTCGATCACGCCGGCGTTCGCCGACTTGTGCTCGCTCGCCTCGATGGAGCGCGTCCCGATGCCGCCCGTGTGGAACGTCCGCATCGTGAGTTGCGTGCCCGGCTCGCCGATCGACTGGGCGGCGATGATGCCCACCGCGAGCCCCGGCTCCACCATGCGCCCGGTGCTCATGTCCATCCCGTAGTCGAGCACCGAACACCCCGCCTTGCTCTCGCTGGTGAGCGGCGAGCGGACGACGACGCTGTCGAGGCCGATCGCCTCGATCTTCGCCGCCGCCTCGGGCGTGATCATCTCGTTCTCCTTGACGATCGTCTCGTCGGTCACGGGGTTGACGATCGCGTTCACGCTGACGCGCCCGATGATCTGGTCGCGGAGGGGCACGTCGATCTGCTCGCCCTTGTAGATGGCGCGCTTGATGACGCCGCGCTTGCTCCCGCAGTCCAGTTCCCCGATGATGACGCTCTGCGCGATGTCGCACAACTTGCGCGTGAGGTAGCCCGAGTCGGCGGTCTTGAGCGCCGTGTCCGCCAAGCCCTTTCGCGCGCCGTGGGTCGAGGAGAAGTACTCCAGGATGTTCAGGCCTTCGCGGAAGTTGGAGCGGATGGGCGTCTCGATGATCTCGCCGCTGGGCTTCGCCATCAGACCGCGCATGCCGGCGAGTTGCTGCATCTGGCTGATGTTGCCGCGGGCGCCCGAGTCGGCCATCAGGTACACCGGGTTGAGGTACCGCGGCGCCTTCTTGTCGTCCACCGCCAGTTCGTTGCCCTCCCCGTCGCGACGATCGTTCTTGAGCGTTTCGACGAGCGCCTTGGTCACCTGCTCGCGGCAATGCGACCAAATGTCCAGCAACTGGTTGTAGCGCTCGCGGGCCGTGATGATGCCGCGGTCGTAGTTCTTTTCCACGCGATCGGCGCGCTTCTGCGACTCCTCAAGCAGGGCCGTCTTCTCCTTCGGGATGCGAAGGTCGGTGATGCCGAACGACAGTCCCGCCAGCGTCGATCGCTTGAAACCCATCTCCTTGAGGCGATCGAGCAGGTCGATCGTCGAAGGACGACCCGCGATCGCGTAGCAATCGTCGATCACCCGGGCGCACCCCTTCTTGCCCAGGGCGCAGTTGTAGTACGGCATGCCCTTCGCCATCACGTCGGCGAAGAGCGCCCGCCCGGGCGTCGTCACCAGACGCATGTTCGCCGGCATCTTCTTGATCGCCCCCGTCTGCGAATCCACGTATGTGTCGAAGCCGTCCACGCGGATGATCACGCGCTCGTGCACATCCACCTTGCCCTGCTCCATCGCCAGGATCGCTTCCTTGCGGTCCTTAAACCGCTTCAGTTGCTCGATCGGGCGCTCGTCGGGCATCTCGAACGTCACGAAGTACACGCCCATCACGATGTCCTGCGACGCCGAGATGATGGGCTTCCCGTTCGCGGGCGAGAAGATGTTGTGCGGCGAGAGCATCAGCACGTGCGCCTCCGCCTGCGCCTCCACGCTCAGGGGCAGGTGGACGGCCATCTGGTCGCCGTCGAAGTCGGCGTTGAACCCGCCGCAGACCAGCGGGTGGATCCGGATCGCGTTGCCTTCCACGAGCACCGGCTCGAACGCCTGGATGCCCATGCGGTGCAGCGTCGGCGCACGGTTCAGGAGCACGGGATGCTGATAGATGACCTCTTCGAGAATGTCCCACACCGCCGGGTCGCGCCGCTCCAGCATGCGCTTGGCGCTCTTGATCGTGTCGGCCAGCCCGTGCTCCTTGAGTTTGCGGATGATGAACGGCTGGTAGAGTTCGAGCGCGATCTTCTTCGGAAGGCCGCACTGGTTCAACTTCAGTTCCGGCCCGACGACGATGACCGATCGCGCGGAGTAATCGACGCGCTTGCCCAGCAGGTTCTCACGGAAGCGGCCCTGCTTGCCCTTGATCATGTCGGTCAGCGACTTGAGCGGGCGATTGCTGCTGCCCAGCACCGGGCGACGGCAGCGGTTGTTGTCAAAGAGCGCGTCCACCGCCTGCTGCAGCATGCGCTTCTCGTTGCGAATGATGACCTCGGGGGCGTTGAGGTCCATCAACTTCTTCAGGCGGTTGTTGCGGTTGATGATGCGGCGATACAGGTCGTTCAGATCGCTCGTCGCAAAGTTCCCGCTCTCCAGCAGCACCAGCGGCCGCAGGTCCGGCGGGATGACGGGGATGACGTCCATCACCAGCCACGCCGCGTCGTTCTCGCTGCCGCGGAGTTGCTCGACCAGTTTCAGCCGCTTGGCGAAGTCCTTGATCTTCTGCTTGCTCTTGGTGTCGCGCAGGTCGTCGCGGATCTTGCTCGCGATCTCGTCGAGGTCCGTGCGCTCGATGAGTTCGCGGATGGCGTCGGCGCCCATCAGCGCGCGGAACGCGTTGCCGTACTTGTCCGTCATCACGCGATGCTCGTCCTCGGTGAGGATTTGCTTGAACTTGAGTTCGGTGTCGCCCGGATCGACCACCACGTAGTCTTGGTAGTAAATGACCTTCTCGAGATCGCTCGTCTTCATCCCCAGCAGCGTGCCCAGGCGGCTCGGCATGCTCTTGAAGAACCAGATGTGCACGATCGGCGAGGCGAGGTTGATGTGCCCCATGCGCTTGCGGCGGACGCGGCTGTGCGTCACCTTCACGCCGCAGCGATCGCAGATGATGCCCTTGTACTTCGTCCCGCGGTACTTGCCGCAGGCGCACTCGTAATCGCGCTCGGGCCCGAAGATGCGCTCGCAGAACAGGCCGTCCTTCTCGGGACGGTACGTGCGGTAGTTGATGGTCTCGGGCTTCTTCACCTCGCCATACGACCACGCGCGGATGTCGTTGGGCGACGCCAGCGTGACCTTGACGGCGGAAAAGTCATTCACACGATCGTACACGGATTCGGCCATGGCACGAATTCCTTTCTGTCCAGCGGTGCCGACTCGTCGAACACCGATTCATCCTGAGTCCTCTACAACCCGACGCCGATGCACTGCCCTCACCTCGCGAGCCAAGCGCCCGCTCGGTCCGTCTCGCGAGGCGCTACAGCAGGCTGCCGCCCTCCACCTTCTTCTTCTCCAGCGTGATGTTCATGCCCAGGCCCTTCAACTCGTTGCAGAGCACGTCGAACGCAACCGGCATGCCCGCCTCGAGTTTGTTGGTGCCCTTGACCATGCTCTCGTAGATTTTGGTCCGGCCTTCGACATCGTCCGACTTGACCGTGAGCAACTCCTGCAGGATGTACGCGGCGCCATAGGCTTCGAGCGCCCAGACTTCCATCTCGCCGAAGCGCTGACCACCCGTGCGAGCCTTGCCGCCGAGGGGCTGCTGCGTGATGAGGGAGTAGGGACCCGTCGCGCGGGCGTGGATCTTGTCGTCCACGAGGTGGTGGAGTTTCAGGAGGTACATGTAGCCGACGGTCGTCTTCTGATGGAAGGGCTCACCCGTGCGCCCGTCGAACAACTGGATCTTGCCGCCGCGGGGCATCTTCGCGAGCAACTCGCGCGGATGCGGCCACGTGCCGGTCTTCTCGCATTGATCGAGCCGGGCCTGCACGTGCTTGTTCGCTTCGTCGATCGCCTTGTGCACCGATTCCTCGCTCGCGCCGTCGAAGACGGGCGTGATCGCCTGGAACCCGAGCACGCGGGCCGCCCAACCCAGGTGGGTTTCGAGCAACTGACCAACGTTCATGCGGCTGGGGACGCCCAGCGGGTTGAGCAGCACGTCGACCGGCGTGCCGTCTTCCATGAACGGCATGTCTTCCTCGGCGACGATGCGGGCGATGACGCCCTTGTTGCCGTGGCGGCCGGCCATTTTGTCACCCACGGACAGCGTGCGCTTGGTCGCGAGGTACACCTTCACCATCTCGAGCACGCCCGTGGGCAACTCGTCGCCACGCTTCATGTGCGCGACCTTGCGGGCCTTCTCGGTCGAGATCGCCTGCACGCGGGGCCAGAACGCGCGGAAGAGTTTTTCCGCGTCGCCCTTGCTCTCCTTGCTGCCCTTGATCCACTTGATGTCGAACGTGCGGACCTGCTCCAGGATGACCTCGTCGATGTCGCTGGCGCCGACCTTCTGACGCGTGTTCGGGTCGACCATCGGCGTCCCGATGACCTCGTTGATCGCGTTCACCATCTGCTTGAAGAGTTGGATCTGCTTCTGATCCATCAACTTCTCGTAGTCCGCGATCTCCTTCTTCAGGACCTTCTTCTGCTCCTCGTTCATGTGGAGCCGACGGCTGAACTTCCTCGCGCCGATCACGATGCCTTCCACGCCCGCGGGAACTTCCAGCGAGTCGTTCTTCACGTCCTCGCCCGCACGACCGAAGATCGCGTGCAGCAGTTTTTCTTCCGGCGTCAACTCCGTCTTGCTCTTGGGGCTGACCTTGCCCACGAGGATGTCGCCCGGGCCCACGCGGGCGCCGATGCGGATGATGCCGTGCTCGTCCAGATTCCGCAGCATCTTCTCGCTGACGTTCGGGATGTCGCGGGTGAACTCCTCACGCCCCAGTTTCGTCTCGCGGATTTCCACGTCGAACGCGTCGATGTGCACGCTCGTGAAGACGTCGTCACGCACCACGCGCTCGTTGATCACGATCGCGTCCTCGAAGTTGTACCCGTCGAAGGTGTTGAACGCGATCATCGCGTTCTTGCCGATCGCCAACTCGCCGAAGCGCGTCGAGGCGCCGTCGGCCAGCACCTGCCCCTTCTCGACCTTCTGCCCGATCTTCACGATGGGCTTCTGATTCTGGCACGTCCGCTCGTTCAGTCCCACAAACTTGCGGAGCACATACTCGTCCGCGTTGTCGATGATCACCCGCTGGCTGTCCACGTACGTCACGGTGCCGGCGTTCTTCGCCTTCACCACCATGCCCGTGTTGTGCCCCACCGCCTTCTCCACGCCCGTCGCGACGTACGCCGGGTCCACGCGGATGAGCGGCACCGCCTGACGCTGCATGTTCGAACCCATGAGCGCACGGTTCGCGTCGTCGTGCTCCAGGAACGGGATCAACGCCGCGGAGATACCCACGATCTGCTTGGGCGAGATGTCGATGTAATCGACCTTGGTCGAATCCACCTCGGCCAGTTCGCCGTCCACGCGGGCAAGGATCGCGCCCTTCTTCAACTTGCCATCCTCGTCCAGGGCATCGGTCGGCGCGAGCACGGCCTTCATCTCCTCGTCGGCGCGGAGATGGATGTGCTTCCCCGTCGCCTTGCCGTCTTTCACCTCGCGATAGGGCGTGCGAAGGAAGCCATACTCGTCAATTGAGGCGAAGATGCCCAGCGACGCGATGAGGCCGATGTTCGTGCCCTCGGGTGTTTCGATCGGACAGATGCGCCCGTAGTGCGAAATGTGCACGTCGCGAACTTCGAAGCCGGCTCGCTTGCGGTTGAGGCCGCCCGGCCCAAGGGCCGAAAGTCGCCGCTCGTGCACCAGCGACGACAGCGGGTTGGTCTGGTCCACGACCTGCGAAAGTTCGCTGCGCCCGAAGAAGAAGTCGATGGCGCTGCTGATGCTCTTGCTGTTCACAAGGTCCGCGATCTTCGCGAGTTCCTCGGGGTCCTTGACCGACATGCGCTCCTGCACCGTGCGACGCAACTTCAGGAAGCCCTTGCGGAGTTCCTCCACCGCCAGTTCGTCCAGCGTGCGGAGGCGACGGTTGCCGAGGTGGTCGATGTCGTCCACCTGAGCCGCCGGACGCCCCGTCTTCGGGTCGGGACGATTGCTGCGCAGGTCCAGCAGGTATTGCACGACGCGCAGGAAGTCTTCCGCCCGGATGAACATCATGTCCTCGGGCGTGTTCAGGTCGAACTTGCGGTTGATGCGGAAGCGCCCCACACGCCCCAGCCGGTATCGGTTCTCGTCGAAGAACTTCTCGGCAAAGAGTTGCTTCGCCTTCTCCACCTGCGGCGGATTGCCCGGCCGCAGTTTCCCGTAGACCTTGAGGAGCGCCCGCTCATACTCGTTCTCGGCCTCGAAGAGGTCGAGTCGCTCCTCGGCGACCGTGTTCAGGATCAGCGCGTCGCTGGGGTTCTGAATGACGCGGACCTTCTTGAGGCTGCTCCCGACGATCTTCGCCGCGTTCTCTTCGCCGATCTGCCGACCGACGTGGACGATCTCCTCCCCCGTCTCGGTATCCACGATGGTCTGCGCCGCCCAGTGATCGGGCTTGACCTTGTCCGCCGCGATCTCGCTGATCTCATAGAACAGGCCCAGGATCGCGTCGGTCGTCGCCACGCTCTCGTCCAGGCAGCGGAGGAACGTCGTGGCCGCCATCTTCGTGCTCTGGTCGATCCGCATCGCCAGCACGTCCTTCTTCGTCACCTCGAGTTCGATCCACGAGCCACGCTCGGGAATGATGCGGGCGCTATGCAGCGGACGGTCGCCTTCGCTCGACAGGATCGAGAAGTCCACGCCCGGCGAACGATGCAACTGGCTCACGATCACACGCTCGGCACCGTTCACGATGAACTCGCCGCCGCCCATCATGATCGGGAACTCGCCCAGGTAGATATCTTCCTCCGGCATGTCCGGGCGACCCTCGCGCTTCAGGATCACGCCGATCTTGAACGGCCGCCCGTAGGTCAGGCGCAGTTCGCGGCACTCGTCGGGCGTGTACCGCGGCTCCTCGAGTTGGTAGCGCGTGTACTCCAACTTCATCGTCCCGTCGTAACTCTCGATCGGGAAGATCTCGCGCAACAGCGACTCAAGCCCGAGGTTCTTGTTCCGCTCGTCCGGGCCCTTCTCAAACTGGAGGAACCGCTCGTACGCGTCCGTCTGAACCGTGGTCAGGTCCGGTACGGTCATCGCGTCGCCACGCTTCGCGAAGTTCCGAACAACCTTCGCGGCGGGAGGAACGTTCCCGGTGTTGGTCGAGCCTGGGAGGACGCCGGTGGGAAGTGGGGCTTGGGGATGTGCGGCCATCGATTTCCTCGTGGAGAGTGTGCGAGCGAAATGTCGATGTCGCGGCGCGGAGAATGGGCACGGGCACCGTGCCGACAAGAAGTCCGGTCGGAAAAGTTGAGAACCCTTCCGATCCGGCGAATCAGTTGCCGGTGAACCAAACCGTCATGGGATGAGTTTGAACCAACGTGCCCGTCATGCCCCGTGTCGCGACAAGTGCAAACTCTATACCACGCCCGACTTGGGCTCAAACAAGTCCCCGCAAAAAGTCAAGAAAAAGATTCGCAAAATTTCGGCCCCGAAGCCCTCCATCCAACCTCGCCACATCGTCATACCTTACAGATTTATTACAAATACAATACTAAACATTTACCGTATGGGAAACCGCACGGTTCCAGCGTCTTCACGCCGCCTTCGCCGTCTCGGTGCCCGAATCACGCTCGCTTCGAACGACCACGCGGCCAAAGAACGCGTCGAGCAAGGCTCGATCGAACTCGCTGTCGGCACCCCGGTACATGATCCCGCAGGCCTCGATCGTGCTCAGCGCTGCTCGGTAGGGTCGGTTCGTGCGCAAGGCGTCGAACACGTCCGCCACGTGCACAATCTGCCCCGCCAGGTTACACACCCATCGCCTGGGCATCTTGGGATAGCCCCCGCCGTTCACGTGCATGTGGTGCTCGAACGCGATGATCGACACGAGGTCGGGGAGGTCGCCCGAGTCCAGGAGCATCCGCGCACCGTTCACCGGGTGCTGGCGAATCACCTCGGCCTCCTCGTCGGTCAGTTTGCCCCCCTTGTTCAGGATGCTCTTGGGCACGACCTGCTTTCCAATGTCATGCAGGATGGCCCCGATCATGATGTCGTGCACCTGGTCGGCTCGAAGCCCCACCGCTTCCGCCAGCGCCGCGCTCATGATCCCCACGTTGACCGTGTGCACGTAGGTGTACTCATCGTGCGACTTCAACGAGGCGAGCGGGAGCATGGCGGTCCGTGCCGAGGCGACCACCGCGGCGATCCGATCCACAACCCCGACGAGACGCCGCGCCGACTCCCCGGGCGACAGGATCGCCCCCTCCAGACCTTGCCCAACCTCGTCGCACACCTCGTCCAGCGCGAAGCGGCGGAGCGGCATGGCATCCCCACTCGTCGCCGCATCTCCTTCGCCCGCCACCGACGCCGTCCCCACGCGCAGCGTTGGACACCCGTCGATCGCCGCGCGCAGGTCCTCGCCCGCGGCGCACGCTCGAACGAGACACGCCAACTCATCCTCGCTCACTCCCGATCCTACGGAAAGCCACGACAAACCAGCGTGATCGAGCGCCTCTCCAATCGAGCCGGGCCCCGACCCTTCCACGATCGACTGATCATTCCAGAACACCCGCCCACCGATGCACACCAGGCGTAGTTCGCCCCCGTTGGAGGTGGCGGCACCGAGCGATCGGGCCACCTCGCGCAGCCGCCCGCCCCACACCGGGTGGTCCTCGCCGTAGACCTTCCTCGCCTGCATAGCGGCATGCAGGTGAGCGACAACGTCGCGGACGTGCTCGATCATGCGGCGGCCCCCTTCACGCCCTTGCGCAGGAGCCCGGCGCGAAGGCGAACGGGCGAGTAGCGCCACATCTTCAGCGTCTTGCGCACGCACTCGTCCTCCGGCGCGCGTTCGAGCACACGGGCCACCGCCTGCGCCAGGCGGGCCTCCTCTTCCGAAACCGACATCGCGAGCGACCGCAGCATCCCGCACAGTTCGTTGGTCGTCGCGTCTCGCGCCAGGCGAGCCTGCCCCATGCTCGCGATCTGGGGGTCACGGTCCAGGATCGCGTGCCGGATCTGTGCCCCCGTCCAGCGGGGGCAGAGGGCGTCCCACAGCGCATAGGCACGCCGACGCGTGGCATCGTCCTGCATCGTCGCCATCGTGTCGATCGCCCGTGCCTGCGTCGTGATGGGCACGCGTCGCATCAGCGCCAGGATCGCGCGGTCGCTGAGCGATGGGCCTCGGGCGAGCCGCACAATGTCATCCACCGTCCATGATCTCTCACGGCCGGCGATCCACCGCTCGAGCGCGTCGATCCACTCCCCTCGACTCGAGTGGATTGAACTCCGAATCGCGGGCATCGACTCGATCACCCGATCGAGCGCCCGTTCGCCCAGCGCGTCCAGCAACTTCAAGAACCGATCGCGCTCCGACGGATGACGTCCGGCGACCGAGAGGGCCGCCTCGAAGACCGCGGGGTCGAGCAGTTTCTCGACAAGCCCCTTCGCCGACGTTCGAAGTTCATCCGTCGAACTCCCCGCGTCGGCCCACGCCTGGCCTGCCCGCGCCGCCGCCTCGAACGCATCCAGCCGATCGTCGTGCAGCGTGGGCGCGATCGCCCGCGCAAGATGCTCCAGCAATCCGTGGCTCGGCGCCTCTCCAGCCCGGTTGTCGAGGATGTAGGACACGATCTCGCCCACGCGCACGCGTGATCGCTCGTTCGAGAGTTCGTCGGGGTCCTTGCTCGCCGCGGCCGACCGCAGCATCTCCTGTGCGAGCGCTTGGAGACGATCGCGATAGTCCGTCGGGGTGAAGTCGTCCGCCTGATTCGGCTCCATCAACCGACCGATCGCCGAGAACGTCGATCCACCATCGCCCCCGGTCGAGATCGACGAGCCTCCGGGCGTCCCAAGGCGATGCATCGCATCCAGGACCCGTTTCTGCAGGTCCACCGACTTGTCCATCGCCAGCGCCGAGAGTTTCGAGAAGAGGAGCAGGTTGTGACGAGCATTCGACCCCGGCGCGCTCGACGTGCTCTGTTCCAACGCCGAGAGCAGGTGCTCGATCGGCAGCCGGCCCGCCAAGGCGTGCAGCAACTTGCCGATCCCGGGCGCCGTCTCGTCGTTCATCGCGAGCAGCGCCTCCCGCGTCTCGGCGGGGAGCGCGCCCATCCACTTCGCAATCCGAGCCGAGGCGATCTCCTTCTGATCCTGCGGCAACTGGTCGAGGAACCGCCCCATCTGCGCCATCTCGCGCGACGCGTTCCCATGCACCGTCGCGTCGGCGAGCATCGCGGTCAGCCGCCCCTCGATCACCTCGCCCCGTTCGCCTT
Organism: uncultured Phycisphaeraceae bacterium; assembly: GCA_964543905.1. Taxonomy (GTDB): domain Bacteria; phylum Planctomycetota; class Phycisphaerae; order Phycisphaerales; family UBA1924. Next base: position 206,392 of record CAZIZO010000003.1, on the reverse strand, counting down.
CGCTCGTTCCGCTCCCGAGCAGCACGTCCGCGAGTTCCGTCCACGAGACGGCGCGGACGCCCTGTCCAGCCGCGGGCACCTCCGGGCTCCGGTCGTCTTCGACAAGCGTCAGTCGACCCGTTCGAACAGGAACGAGGTTCGCCGCATCACCCACCACCGCACGCACTTCGCCCTCGAGCGCCGCCCCTCGCCACGCCTCGGCCCGCGCTCGTGCCAGCATCTCCAGCACCGACTCCAAGCGCCGTTCGTCGATCGCCGACGAGAGGTCCACCGCGACGACATCCAGCGCGTGCAGCAACCTCGCAAGGTCGCCTCCCCCCGGTGCACCCGTCGTGTGCGTCGCGCAGGACCATCCCCGCGCGTCGACCCGGAGCAGAAGGCGCGGCATGCCCGATTCTCGAAGACCCCGCACACACTCCGAGAGCGCTCTCGCCCGTGCCGCGTGCCCTTGGTCATAGAGCGCCACCGCGGCCCAGGCCCGATCCAAGGCCGCGCAGGCTCCAGCCAGGTGGACTTCGCCCACCTTCGATCGTTCCCCGTCATGGGGTGCGTTCTGCGTCGAGCCACACACGGCCGAGTCCCCTTTCTTCAAAGGAGAGCATCGGCAGATTCGCGGGCGGCCACGAGTGACTTGTCCCCCTCACGCCGTCACACCACACGATCCGGGGAGCGTGACCCATCTTTGTGGCGTTCCTCCCCGGAATCGGGAGCAGGAACCACAACGCACGAAAAAACCCGCGACATGCGCGGGCTTGAGGGATGCGTCTGAACGTGTCGAGCGAGGCTGATCAAGATCGCCCGATCAGGCGAGTTCGATCGTCGCGCCCTGCTCTTCGAGCGACTTCTTGAGTTTCTCGGCGTCTTCCTTCGAGAGCCCGGTCTTGACGGGCTTGCCCGGAGCATCGACCAGCGCCTTGGCCTCCGCGAGACCGAGGCCGGTCGCTTCGCGGACGACCTTGATGACCTGGATCTTCTTGTCGCCCGAGGCCTTGAGGATCACGTCGAAGGAGGACTTCTCCTCGGCCTTCGCCGCGCCACCACCGCCCGCGGCGGGGGCCGCCATCATGACCGCGCCGCCGGCGGCGGCCTCGATGCCGTACTTGTCCTTCATGTACTTGCCGAGTTCCACCGCGTCCTTGAGCGAGAGGCCCGCGAGCGCGTCACCGAGTTGTTCAACCGTCATCGTGGACATGTCTATCACCTTCATGGCCGAGAAAGTCCCGGCGACCTGCCGTCCCAGAGGCGACCGGAACACCCGGTCATTTCATCCGCACATGCGGACCAGTAAGACGTGCGAGATTATTTCGTTTCAACCCTTCTTCGCGATCGCTTCGCCCTTTTCGAGTTTCTCCTCGATCGTCTTGATGATCCCGGCGATCGCGCTCCCGGGTCCTTTGATCTGGCCAACGAGTTTCCGACCCGGGCTGACGATCAGCGTGACCGCCTGGGCGATCGCCTCGTCCTTGGTCGGGAACTTGCTCAGTTCCTCCACGCCCGCCTTGCCCTTGAAGAGCACGCCGTCGAGGATCGCGCCCTTGAGTTCCAGGCCCTTGTAGGTTGCGACCATGCCCGCGAGTTCGCGTGCCACTTCAACCACGCTCTGCCCGCCATAGGCGAGCGCGTTGGCGCCGGTCATCAGGTCGCCCAGGGGAGCGAGTTTGCTTCCCTCGGCGGCCTTGCGGAAGAGCGCGTTGCGGACGACCGTCACGCGCACCTTCTTCTTGTGCAGCACGCCGCGCATCTTGGTCGTGTCGGTGCCCTTGACGCCGCGGATGCTGATCAGCACGGCTTCTTCGGCCCCGTCGAGGCGGGCCTTGTAGTCCCGCATGATGATTTCTTTGACTTGCTTCGACATGGTTCGCCCTTCGGACAGGCACTAGGCACTCGGCACTAGGCACTGGTGTGTCGCTTCGTCTTCAAGCCCTCTGAAGCCTCGGCACCAGCCTTCGGTGCCCGGTCTACAGGTCCTTCCCGTTTACTCCGCCGCTTCCGCCGCCGAGACATACTTGATCTGCACCCCGGGCGTCATCGACCCCGAGATCGTGATTCGCTTGATGTACGTGCCCTTCGCCGTCGCGGGCTTGGCCTTCTCGATCGCCTGGATGAAGAACTCCAGGTTCGCCACGAGGTTCTCCGGCGGGAAACTCATCTTGCCGATGACGGCATGGATGTTCCCGCCCGCGTCCGCACGATACTCCACCTTGCCCGCCGAGTATTCCTTGACCGCCTCGACCACGTTGGTCGTCACGGTGCCCGCCTTGGGCGAGGGCATCAGCCCCTTGGGGCCAAGAACCTTGCCCAACTTCGACACCACTCGCATCATGTCGGGCGAGGCCACCGCGACGTCGAAGTCCATCCAGCCCTTTTCGATCTCGGCCACGAGTTCCTCGCCGCCGGCCTTGATCGCGCCGTTCGCGAGCGCCTTCGGGGCCAGGTCGCTCGTGCAGAACGCCACGACCTTCTTCGTCTTCCCGATGCCCTTGGGTAGGCTGATCGACCCGCGCATCGCCTGGTCGGCCTGCTTGGTGTCCACACCCAGGTGCATGCAGACGTTCACCGTCTGATCGAACTTGGGCATCTTGAACTTCTTCAGAAGGGCCACCGCCTCCGGCGCCGGGAGTGCTCCCGGTGCTTGCGCCTTGATCTCGCTGTTCGCCTTCGCGCGCTTTGCCATCCGTTGTGCCATGTGTTCCGCGCTCCTACTCCCCCTCCTTGTGAGAGGGGGCTGGGGGAAGGGTTCGTTTACCATCCCGCCTTCGTGTTCATTTCGATCTTGATTGGCTTGGACGTCTCACGTTGACCTGTTGTCGATTCGCCCGCCAGCCCTCGGGCTCACGCCACCGTCACGCCCATCGAACGGGCCGTGCCCTCGATGATCCGCATCGCCGCTTCAACGCTGGCGGCGTTCAGGTCCGCCATCTTCGCCTCGGCGATCTTCTTCACGTTGTCCTTCGTGATCGTCCCCACCTTGTTCTTGTTGGGGACGCCCGAGCCCTTCTCGATCTTGGCGTATTCCTTGATCATCGCCGACGCGGGCGAGCCCTTCACCTCAAGTTCAAAACTGCGGTCGTTGTACACCGTCACGATGCACCCGACCAACTTGCCCTTCACCGCCTGCGTGGCGGCGTTGAACTTCTGGATGAACTGCCCCGGGTTCACACCCTTCGAGCCCAGAACCGGACCCAGCGGTGGGGCGGGAGTTGCCTGACCACCGACGGCCATGATCTTGAAGACTTGTGTGACTTCCTTCTTTGCCATTCGCGTCTACCTCCCACCGGTCCCCCGACATCTCGGGTAGCCCCCCAGGCAAGGAGGCGAACGCGGTAGTTCAATCGGCCTGCGTTGTCGCCCCGTGCCGGTTGCGGCGCGGGGGGTAAGGTCAACATCATAGCCCGCCCGCCCGTTCGGTCAACGATCTCCGCTCCTCATGGACCGCCCACCGATACCATCATCTTGGCCCGCTCTTCCCACCCCAAATGAACCAATCAGAATCCAAACTGAACCTCCTTCAATCGCTCGCGGCCCAGGGCAAGTGGGCCCAAGCGCGATCCACCTGCCAGCGTCTAATCCAAAGTCATCCCGCCGACGCCTCCCTCCAGGCGTGGATGGCGGAGATCCTCTCCATGCTGGATGAGCCCGCACAGGCGATCTTCTTCGCCGATCGTGCGGCCGCGCTCGATCCGAAGCCGTGCTCGCACCGCACGCGCCAGGCCTACCTGTGCCTGCGCCTGAAGCGACTGGACGACGCGCTGCGCCACGCGCAGGCCGCGGTGGCGATCGACCCGCGCGATCGGCGCGCCCGCGCGACGCTCGCCAGCATCCTGTCCACGCGAGGGCTCGCCGTGCAAGCCGCGGAGGCCTGCGTCATCGACGGCCGGGTGCCGCAGGACGATCCCGCGCTGGTCGCGTGCGCGGCGGCCGGGTTGCTGAGTGCGGGCCGGGCCGATCAGGCCGTCGCTTTGTATCGCGATTCCGCGAGCCTCATGCCGCGCGACGCGACGATCGCGAGCAACCTCTGCAATGCCCTCAACTACCTCGACACCGCCCGCGACGAAGAGATCCATCGGGCCCACGAGCAGTACGGCGCGCTCGTCGCACAGAAGTACCCGACGTCCTCCTGCCCGATCAACGACCCGAACCCGGATCGCACGATCCGAGTCGGGGTCCTCTCGCCCGACCTGCACCGCCACTCCGTCGCCTTCTTCCTGCTCGCGCTCTTCGAACACCTCGACCGTTCGCGGTTCGAACTGCTCGTCTTCGACACCGCCGCCACCGGGCATGCCGATGCGATGACCGCCCGCCTCCGAGCGTGTGCGGGCGTCTGGCGCGAGATCGGCACGATCTCCTGGCACGACCTCACCCGCGCCATTCGCGCCGACAAGGTCGACATCCTCCTCGAACTTTCCGGACACACGCCGTGGCACGCCCTCGAACTCCTCCCCCACCGCCCCGCGCCGATCCAAGTCACGTACCTGGGCTACCCCAACACGACGGGCCTCGCGTGCGTGGACTATCGCATCGTTGACTCCATCACCGATCCACCCCCGCACGCCGACGCCCTCGCGACCGAGCGTCTCGTGCGTCTCGACCCGTGCTTCCTGTGCTTCACGCCCCCGCCGGAATCGCCCGCCGTTGCCCCATCCCCCTGCTCCGCGGGCGAACCCCTCACGTTCGCCTCGTTCAACGCCACCCAGAAACTCAACGACACGGATTTGAGACTCTGGGGGCGCGTGCTCGACGCCGTGCCCGGCTCACGACTGCTCCTCAAGGCGATGGGCTTCAAGGACCCCGATCTCCGCGATCGCCTGACGGGGCGCCTCGCCGCACTGGGGCTCGACTCCTCGCGAGTCCGCATCGAGGGCCCCAACGACGCCCCGGGGGATCACCTCGCGCAGTATCACCGCGTCGATCTCGCCCTCGACACCTATCCCTACCACGGGACCACCACCACCTGCGAAGCGCTCTACATGGGCGTGCCCGTCCTTACGCTCCGCGGGTCACGACACGCCTCGCGCGTCGGCGCGTCGCTGTTGCACGCCGTCGGCCTCGATGATCTCATCGCCGATTCGCCCGACGACTACGTCTCGAAGGCGTCGGCACTCGCTCGCGACGCGGTCCGCCTCGCGCGGCTCCGAGCGGAACTCCGCCCGCGCATGCTCGCCTCGCCGCTGTGCGACGCGCCGGCCTTTGCCAGACGCTTCGAGCGCCTGCTCCGAAGCGTCTGGCATGCTGCCTGTGCCCAGGCCTCGCGACCCGCGAGTTAGTGCATCCCACTCCCTCCGCCGGCGGCGGACTTTGCCAGTTCGCCCACCACCGCCTTCGCATCGCCAAAGAGCATCCTCGTCTTGTCAAGGAAGTACAACTCGTTGTCGATGCCCGCGAAGCCCGGGTTCTTGCTCCGCTTGATCGCGTAGATCGTCCGGGCCTTGTCGGCATCGATGATCGGCATCCCGAAGATCGGGCTCGCCTTGTCGTACCGCGCCGCCGGGTTCACTACGTCGTTCGCCCCCACGACCAGGCACACGTCGCATTGACCCATGTCCGGGTTGATCTCGTCCATCTCCACCAGGTCCGTGTACGGGATCTCGGCCTCCGCCAGCAGCACGTTCATGTGCCCCGGCATGCGCCCCGCCACGGGGTGGATCGCGAACTTGACCGTGATGCCCTTCTTCTTGAGCGCGTCGTACAACTCACGCACCTTGTGCTGCGCCTGCGCGACGGCCATGCCGTATCCCGGCACGATCACGACCAACTGCGCGTCCGCCATGATGGCCGCCGCGTCTTCGACCGATTCGGGCTTGTACTGCTTCTGCTCACCGCCCGCCGCCTTCGCCTGCACCTGCCCGAACGCGCCGAACAGCACGTTCGTGAACGAGCGATTCATCGCCTTGCACATGATGATCGAAAGGATCAGGCCCGACGAGCCGTCGAGCGCGCCCGCCGTGATCAGCAGTTTGTTATCGAGCACGAAGCCCATCGCCACCGCCGCCAGCCCCGCGTACGCGTTCAGGATCGCGATGACCGTGGGCATGTCGGCGCCGCCGATGGGCATGACGAGCATCCACCCGAAGTTGAACGCCAGGAACACGATCGCCGCAAAGATCCATGGCGCGGACGTCTGCGTCGGATGGACGATGAGCACCCCGCCCAGGATGAGGGCGATGATGAACGCCGTGAAGTTCACGACGTTCTGTCCCTTGTACACCCACGGGCGCTGCGGGACCCACTTCACTTCCTGGAGTTTCGCCGCCGCGATGATCGAGCCGGTGAAGGTCAGGTAGCCCAGCAAGACTTCGAGCACGATCGCGCCCGCACGGAACGACGTCAGCAACTGCGGCTCATGGTGGAACCAGTACAAGAACTTCGCGGTGCCCACGAGGCCCGCGGCCAACCCGCCGAAGGCATGCGAGAGCGCCGTCCGTTGAGGCACCGCCGTCAGCGGCACCTGCGCCAGCCAGACGCCCGGGCCAACCGCCGCCGCGATGGGCAGGATCACCCACAAATGTCTGGACACCTCGGGCTTGGCCCAGGTCGCGACGATCGCGACCGCCATGGCAAAGACGCCCGCGTACACGCCTCGGCGCGCCGTTTTGGGATCGCTCATCCAGTGCAGTGAGAAGATGAAGAGGCCGGCAGCAATGAGATACGCCACCTCGATCCACGCCGCCATCCCGCCAAACGACGCCGCCAGCGCCCCGGGCATGCTCGCGACCTTATCCATCATCGTTGCGAGGAGGTTCATGATGGGCCTCCCTTCGTCTCCTTGAACATCCTGAGCATGCGATCGGTGATCATGAACCCGCTGATGATGTTCGTCATCGACGCGAAGAGCGCGATCGATCCCATCACGCGAATCCACGTCGGATACTCCTCACCTCCCGCCACGATGATCGAGCCGATCACCGCGATCGCCGAGATCGCGTTCGTCAGCGACATCAGTGGCGTGTGCAGCAGGCGCGAAACCCGCCGGATCACGCCGAGCCCGATGAACGTCGCGAGCATGAAGACAAACAGCATCGACACGAAATCGAGCCCCGTCAGCGTGCCCGCGTGCGTCCCCGCGGGCTTCGCGGGCGCCTCCTGCGCACTCGCGTGCGTGCTCGCGACGCACAGGCCCAGGATCACGAGCGCTCGAACCGCGCCCGCGCCCGCGCCCGCCCCCCCGGCTTTCGAGCCCGCGGGCCGGGGGGCATGCCTCCGATGATCCACTCGCTTAGTTCCCACGTTGCACCGCCTCTCTGGTCTTCGCGTGCACGATGTCGCCCGCGTGCGTGATGAGGGCGCCCTTGATGATCTCGTCGTTCAGGTCCAGGTGGAACGCCTTGTCCTTGGTGAACGCCTGCACGAAGTTCAGCAGATTCCTCGACCACAGCACGCTCGCGTGGTTCGACACCGTCGCCGGCAGGTTCAGCGGCGCCGCGATCGTCACCCCATGCTCCACCACGGTCTTGCCCGGCCGCGAGAGTTCGCAGTTCCCCCCGCCGTCCGCGGCCAGGTCCACGATCACGCTCCCCGGCCTCATCCGCTTCACGATGTCGGCGCTGATCAGCCGCGGCGCGAACACCCCGCCGATCAGCGCCGTCGTGATCACCACGTCGCTCAACGCACACTGCTCCTCGAGCAACTGCTTTTGCTTCGCCTTGTCCTCGGCGGAGAGTTCCTTCGCATACCCGCCCCCCGCGGCGGCGCTCTGCGCAAGTTCAATCCCCACGTACTTGGCGCCCACGCTCTCGATCTGCTCCTTCACCTCCGGCCTCACATCCGTCGCGCTCACGTGCGCCCCAAGCCGCCGCGCCGTCGCGATCGCCTGCAACCCCGCCACGCCCGCGCCGATGACAAACGCCTTCGCCGGCAGCACCGTCCCCGCCGCCGTCATCAGCATCGGGAAATACCGGGGTAGTTCCATCGCCGCGATCAGCACGCCCTTGTACCCCACGATGTTCGCCATCGAACTCAGCGTGTCCATCGCCTGCGCGCGCGTCGTGCGCGGGATCGCGTCGGTCGAGAGCGCGGTGATCTTCCTCTCCGCCAACGCCCGCACCGCTTCGTGATTGCGCAGCGGCATCAGCCCCGTGAGCAGCACCGCGCCCTCTCGCATCGCCGCCACCTCGTCCCCCGCCCCGCCTACCGTGGGCGGGCCCACCTTCAAAACAAGATCGGCCGCGCCCAGTAGCGCGGCCCAATCCGTCGAGACCTTGGCGCCCATCTCGGCATAGGCGCCGTCGGCGAAGTACGCCGACGATCCGCATCCCGCCTCGATTTCCACCTCATACCCCGCCGAGATCAGTTTCTTCACCGACTCGGGCACGATCGCCACTCGAGTCTCGCCGGGTCCGCGTTCACGCAATACCACGATCTTCATGCGCACCTCGCTCGGGCCCATTCCGCCCCTGAAACGTCGGCCCCATCGCCGACCAGAGAGTCCGCAACCGTCCGAGCATATCCCACGACGTCGCGTCAATTCAAAGCGCTCGCCCCACGGCTTGGTACCGACGCATGCCGTCCCCTCCCCCCCCCAAGCCCGCTCGCCCGCAGTCAATTCTCAACTCTGGAAGCCTCTTCGCTCGCCCGTTTTCAAGAATGAGAACTCGACAGAATCCGGCGCCCTCGGCTCGCAGCCCGTAATCGCACGGCACCCTCGCCCGTCCACCCGCCGCTCGCTGCCCGCCACCCGCCACTCGCCTCGAGGCGACCAACCCTCAGCGCGCACTCCGCAGCCGCACACGCGCGTGCCGCGATCACGCTGAGACCGATCCGGCCACCACACTTGTGTGTTCTAAACCGCGTCAGAACGGCAAGACCCAGGGGCACCGCTCCTTATTCAAGCGTGCGCTCATCCAGGGAGAGTCGAGGTCGTCCCCGCATCATGCACATGACATGCACATCCGCGCATCGCCGTCTTCCGACGCGTCCCGGGACTCGCGTGCATCACGCCCGCCCACGCGTTCAGCCCAGGTGCGATATCGCGCCGGCGTGGTCAAGCAGACCGCGTGCACGCACGTTCGCAGGCATTCTCCGACGCCGAGCACCACATCACAATCTCGCGCAGGTCACGCGCATCGGCGATCCGGACCGGATCGTGACTGAGCGACAACTGGTTCACCACGCGGGTGATCGTGGGCGAAATCTGATCTTCGATGCCGAAAGGATCAACGAGCCGCGACCAAGCCTGCATGCTGTCGCCGTTCGGGCAAAAACAACAACCCCCCGGCATGGCCGAGGGGTTGGAGATCTGCGATGGAAGCCAGATCAGCGGCGGCGACGACCAGCGACCAAGCCGCCGAGCCCGAGGAGGGCGAGCGAGCCAGCCGAGGGAACGATCTGGGCCGTGATACCGACAGCGCGGTTGCTGAAGTTGCCGGTGAAGAAGGTTGAACCACCGAAGACGAGTTGGACGATCGCGCCTTCGTAGGGAGCGGGAGACGGGAACACGGTGTTCCAGGCCCCAGCCTCGCCGTTGAAGTTGTTGTCGTCCGAGGTGATGTTCACGTTCGTCAGCGTGCCGTTGAAGAAGATGAAGCCAGGAGCCGGACGGCCCCACACGCCGTTGAGCGTGCCGGTGATCGTGTCACCGTCAACGTCCGTCGCGGTGAACGAGCCGATGCCCGTCGCCGAGTTCGGACCAGTCGGGACGACCGTGCAGGTCAGGACGAAGTTCGCGACCGACCGGCTCACGAAGCCGGGGGCGAACGACGCGTTGCTCTGCGTCGCAACCAACCGGCTGGTGTCGCCGGAGGTCTGCAAGAACGGATTATTCACAGCGGCAGCGGTGAACGTCTGCGTGCCGGAGTTGTACGACCCGGAAAGGTCGTCGTACGTGAGCGAGGCAATCACGTCGGCGTTCGCCGTCGCGCCCATGCTCGCCGCACCAGCGGCCACTACCAGGATCAAAGTCTTACGGAAGCTCATCGAACCCTCCTCCAATCTCCACTCGGTGCCAGGGGGACACTGGCGCCAGGAATCTCACTCTCGCCGGACCGTACTCAGTCCAGCAGGCACATTGTGCCGCCTACACGAATGGATGTCAATACCTTTCCACTCATTTCAGCGAATCATTTTTGCCTGCCGAATCCTCAAACAGTCCGGTAAATCGCGGACGAACACACCGTCCGAGAATGTCCGGTACAAATCGTTCCCCGCAGACTTTCGCCTGCGGGAACGTGTTGGTTTTGATTCAGATCACATTTTTCATCGTGACCCGTGAAAACACTGGATTTAGCGAGCCCGTCGACGAGCCGCGACCAAGCCGCCCAAGCCCAAGAGCGCCAAGGCGCCAGGAGCCGGAACGATCTGGAGCGTGGAACCCGTGGCACGGTTCTCGAAGTTCTGATCGAAGAAGCCCGAACCGGAGAAGGTCAGTTGGACGATGGCCCCCTCGTAGGGCGGATCGCCGGGAAGGTCCATGTCCCACGAGCCGGAGTTCCCGTTGAAGACCTGGCCGTTGAGTTGCACGTTGGTGAGGGCACCGTTGAAGAAGAGGATCCCACCTCCGGCCGAGGTCCACTCGCCGGAGAGGTTGCCCGTCACGGTGTCGCCGTCGATGTCCGTAGCGACGAAGTTGCCAACGCCGGTGGCCGTGTTGAGGCCGGTGATGACCGTGTTGATGTTGATGACGCAGTCGGCGGGGTCCGCACCGGCAACGAAGCCTGGGACGAAGTCCGCGTTGCCCTGGACGGGCACGATTCGGCTGGTCGCGCCAGAGGTCTGGAGAACCCCAGGCAGGCTCACCGCGCGGGCGACGAAGAGGCCGCCGTTGCCGCTGCGGTTGAACGAGCCAGCCAGATCGTCATACGTCAGCGTAGCGATCACGTCCGCGTTGGCGGAACCCGCGAGGCCAGCGACAAGGGCGCCAGCGGCGAGCATCAATCGAGTGGTACGAGTCGACATCGAACTCTCCTCCTTACAGTCAAATCTCAAGCCGCGCGACCACGCGGCGTGTGCGTCACAGGTGCGTTGCCGGCTTCACGGTGGGCCAGCACCTACAACATGCCACAGGATTTGGCAAAAGCACGGAAACCGTGGAGAAAATTTCAATGTTTTGAAGCCCTGGACGGGCTTTCATCCTTCTAAAAAACGAACAATCCGCGATACATTTTATGTTTGTAAGGGTACGTAAATGTTATAAGACCAAAAACGAACACCCCCAAGTGGGTCAGACTTGGGGGTGCATAGGTCAAACCTGATCGGCCAGAGTGCTGTGAGTCACGTGGCCATGAGGGTTGTTGGAGCCCGAAACTCAGCGACGACGGCGAGCCGCGGCCAAGCCGCCGAGCCCCAGAAGGGCCAAGGCGCCGGGGGTGGGGACGAGTTGAAGGGTCGAACCCGTTGCCCGATCCGAGAACGCGTTGTTAAAGAAGCCGCTTCCGGAGAAGGTCAACTGAACGATAGCGCCATCGTATGGGGGACCGCCCGGGAGGTTGGTTCCCCAGGCGCCGACTTCGCCAATGAAGGTCGGACCACTGAAGGAAACGCCCGAGAGCGAACCATTGAAGAACAAGATGCCGAAGCCTGGGCTGGACCATTCACCGGAGATCGTGCCGGAGACCGTCGCACCCGTCACGTCCGCGAACGTGAAGTTGCCGCTGCCGAGGGCCGTGTCGGGCCCATTCCAACCGAAGTTGTTGACGCTGATATTGATCACGGCATTGGCGGCCGAGCGGCTGACGAAACCGGGGGCGAAAAGAGCCGTCTGGCTGGTCACGAGGTTGCTCGTGTCGCCGGAGGTCTGCAAGACGCCGGCGATATCGACCGCACGAGCCTGGAAGTTACCCGCGCCGTCGTAGTTGCCGGAGAGGTCGTCGTAGGTGAAACTCGCGACGACATCGGCATTCACGGTACCCGCCGCGAAGGCGGCCGCGACGATGGCCAACCCGGCAGCAAAACGAACTTGAGTCATGGACTCTCCTCCTTAGTCAAATCTCTCAGGAACTCTCGATCACTCTCTCACGGCCATGGGGCTGCGGGCGGAAACCTCACCCCATGGCGCAATGTCTTGTCGGGGGCAAGAGTACCAGAAGGCGGGGTGCGTGTCGAGGGCTATTTTGAGGAAATTCTGAGATTTTGCTGGCATTCGCCCATTTTTGTATTTTGTCAGGATTTGCAAACATCCCAGTCTCCCATCTCTTTGACAGCATGGGCAATCTCTTACGTCCGAGAATGTGTCGCCAAGTTACTCTCGTCTCGTTTGTTCCACGAGGCGACGCTGGGACCACGGAGGCTGCTCTCTTGATGAGATCCGAACTCGATCCGGTTCGTTCGAGAACCGTCACGGCGACAAACCGGTCTGCGAGACGAGAGGGAACGGGTTGTTCATGGCCCTCTCAGACTCGGTTGACGATGGATACGCTGCTCGCGGTTGTCCTGCGTTCCCGTTGTGTTCGCCCCATGATGGTCAAGCCGCTCCACATCCTGGTCCTTGCTCCGCACCCGGATGATGCCGAGATCGGGATGGGCGGGACGATCGCGAAGTTGTCGGCGATGGGGCATCGGGTGTTGATCGCGGACTTGACGGACGGAAGCCCGACGCCACACGGCGATCGGGCGTCGCGTCTGCTGGAGGCGGAGGCGGCACGACAGGCGTTGTGTCCGGTGGCGCGGCGGGAGGACGGGGGCGGGGCGGAGGTGGTGTGCGAGGTGCGGCGAGTCCTCCTCGACCTGCCCAATCGGAAGGTGACGCACACGCTGGAGTCGCGGCACAAGGTGGCGGGGGTGATCCGGGCGCACCAGGCGAGCGTGATCTTCATGCCGCACCCGGAGGATGCACACCCGGATCACGTCGCGGTGACGCGAATCGGGGAGGATGCGAGGTTTGATGCGAAGTTGACGAAGGTGGAGATGCCGGTGCCGCCCGGGTATTTGGAGATCGGACCGCCGATCTATCCGAAGTGGTGTTTTTATTACTACTGCTCGCACCTGCGGAGCGTGCCGTCGCCGAGTTTTATCGTGGACACGACGGGATATGCGGAACAGAAGTACGAATCGCTGCGAGCGTATGCGACGCAGTTCGCGGCGAACCCAAAGAACGCCGGCGTGCTGGAGTGGATCCGGGCGGAGGACCGCTTCTTCGGCTCGCGGATCGGGACGCGGGCCGGGGAGGCATTCTGGACGCGCGAGCCCATCGGACTGACGGACTTTGGATCACTGGTGTGGTGATGGGCGAGCGGAACGCTGGGGTAGATCGCGAGAGCGCGGCGGCAAGGCGGGTTTGGGTCGGGCGGGGCTCGATCTCCACGCGGCGCGGGTGGCGAAACCCAGGATCGGCCGGGGGGCGAGCCCCCTGAGGGGCGGCTGGACTGGTGGATGGTGTCCACGAAAAAGGCCCCGCGGGAGCGGGGCCCAGTTGCAGGCGGGGTCGATGTGATCAACTCTCGAGTTTGCGGAGCGCGAGGCCGTGCTCGGCGAGGCGTTCGCGGACTTCCTTGAGGGACGTTGCGCCGAAGTTCTTGACGCCCATGAGTTCGGCCTCGGTGTGGCTGGCGAGGTCGCCCAGGGTGACGATGCCCAGGAGTTGGAGAGCCTTGCGAGCGCGAACGGACATGGCGAGATCGCTGACGGGCTTGGCCAGGACGGCTTCCTGACCCGTGCCCTTGTATTGCTCGATCAGCGCGCGGCGTGCGGCGCGGTGGGCGTCTTCGAGGCCCTGCCCCAGGCGGAGGTTCTTGGCCTGGAGCATTTTCTTGATCTCGGTGAGGCTGCTCTCGCCGAAGTTTTTGTAACTCATGAGTTCGACCTCGGTGATCTTGAGGAGATCGCCGAGGGTGCGAATGTTCATTTTCTTGAGGCAGGTGCGGGCGCGAACGGAGAGTTCAAAGTCCGTGACGGGCGTGTCGAGCATCGCCTTCTTCTTGAAGATATCGCGATCGTCCTCGTGCTCGACGACCATCTCGCGGCTGGCCTGGACGTCCTTCATGAAGAGGCGGGCGCGGAGGTGGTTCGGGTTGGTTTCGAGGACCTGGCGCAGGCAGCGTTCGGAGGAGGCGTAGTCCTCGCGATCTTCGTAGAGGACGGCGAGGTTCATCAGGGCGTTGATCATCGCCGGGGGCTTGCTGATGCAGCGCTCGTAGATCGCGATCGCTTCGTCCTCTTCGCCCATGAGGTCGAGGCGGTAGGCGAGGCGGAACATGAGTTCGGGATTTTCGGTGTCGGCCGCGGTCGCCTTTCGGAGTTCCGCGACGCACAGGGCGCGATCGCCCGCTTCCTCGGCCTTGAGGGCGGCCTGGAGGTGCTTGTTGGCGGTGGCGGTGTCGCGACGAACGGTTTCATCCGTGCCGATCACCATGTCGAGCGGGTCGTGAGCCATACGTGGGAATCCTCCGTGCCGACGGCATCATGCGGGCCTGTCGGCCCATGCGCGGTCGGCGTGCGAACCCTGGGAAAGCGACTAGTTTAGAACCGCCGGGCGAAACTCTCCACTTCCCCAACACCTATGCAACAGGGCTTTGTTTGGGGTCCGACCGAACGAGGCGGATGTTCTTCCAATGGCCCGCGAGGAATCGGAAGAGCAGCACGGCACAGAGGGTCACGATGTAGGCGCCGGCGGCAATCCACGCGCCGATGGATTCAAGGCGCGGGAAGAAGTGCATCATCGCGAGGCCGCCCCCGACGATGACGGTCCATGCGGCGATCACGGTCATGACCCCGGGGAAGATCGTGTCTCCTGCACCGCGCAGGGCGCCCGAGAGGACCATCGCGATGGCGTCGAAGAGTTGGAAGGCGGCGGTGGCGATGAGCATGGCCGAGCCGAGTTCGACCAGGCGCTCCATCGCGGATGGAGGCGTGTCTTGGGGCACGAAGAAGCCCACGAGTTGGTGACGGAAGACGACGAAGACGAGGCCGCAGAGGCCCATGTAAAGGCAGGCGAGTCGCACACCGAGCCAGGCACGCTTTTCGGCGAGGTTGGGACGGTCCATCCCGATGTACTTCCCGACGATGGCGGTGCAGGCGACGGAGAGGCCGACGGCGGGCATGAAACTGAGTGACATGTACTGGTGGGCGATCCAGCCTGCGGTGGCGTGCTCCTTGCCGTAGTGGCTGACGAGGTAGACCATGAAGAATCCCCAGCAGACCATCTCGTTGCCGAACATGAGCCCGCTGGGCCAGCCGATTTTGAGAAGATCGCGGAGGTGCGACCGGGAGGGTCTCCAGGCGGCGCGAGTGCCGAGTTGATCGTTCATCTTCTTGCCGAGGAAGACGGCAAGGGGGACGGCGAGTTCGACGGCGGTGGCGAGGACGGTGCCGATGGCGGAGCCCTTGACGCCCAAGGCGTCCACGCCCAGCGCGCGAGCGACGGCGGCGGCGGAAGCACCAAACCAACCGAGCGCGTCGGGCGCGTTTGGTCCAAAGACGAGCACGGCGCTGAGGACGAGGTTGACAAGGTTGGCGGCGATTCCCGCGACCATGACCACCGAGGCCTGGTGCATGCCGTAGAAGAACTGGCCTACGGCACGAGTGGCGAGGGTGAGCCCGGCACCGTAGAGAAGGATCATGCCGTACTCGCTGGCGAGCACCGCCTGCTGCTCGTCCATCTTGGCCAGGCGGAAGATGGATGGGAGGAAAAAGGCATAGGGCACCAGGACGAGAAGCCAGTAGAGGATCCCAAGCCACATGCCGTTCCAGGCGTAGGCCGGGCCCTCGCGGGCCTTGCCCGCGCCGAGGTTTTGGGCGACGTAGGTATTGATGACCATGAGGGTGCCGTGGGCGATGGAGATGGCGACCCAGGAGGCGAGCCCGCCGTTGCCCTGCGCGCCGACGTAGATGGGATCGGGCCCGATGCGGCTGACGAGCCACTTGTCGGTGAAGGTCATGACGGTGTAGGACGTCATGGTGGCGACCGTCGGGAGGGCGATCTTGGCCATCTCGGCAAGCCCGCTGGACGTCGTCTCGGCGTCGTGATTACTGGACCCTTCCACCGGCATGGGCGGCACAATAGGATGGGGCGAGCGCGTGGATCGAGAGAGAAGGGTGTGGCTGGCGTGCAAACCTGCAAGGAGAGTTGCGGACAGGACATTCAAGTATGGACAAGAGGACCGCATGAGCCACGCAGGGTCGCCCGAACTCCGCATCGACGCCGCCGCGCCGCGCCGGTTGTCGCGTGCGCAGTTTGTGGAGCGATTTCAGGGGTCGTGGCGGTCGTTGTGGTGCATCGCGGTGGCGGTGCTGGGCACGCGAGACGGGGCGGAGGACGTGGTGCAAGAGGCCGCACTCATCGCGTGGGGGAAGATCGAGGAGTTTGATCCCTCGACGAGTTTCGCGGCCTGGATGGGGCAGATCGTTCGATTCACGGCACTGAACCAAGGACGACGGATGCTCAAGCAACACCACGCCGAGACGAGCCTGGAACTTGGTACGGAAACGCCGGTGCCCGAATCCGACGCGTCGACGAGCACCGAAGCCGAGGATGACCGTCGGCGCGTTCGTCGTGCGTTG
Organism: uncultured Phycisphaeraceae bacterium; assembly: GCA_964543905.1. GTDB lineage: Bacteria > Planctomycetota > Phycisphaerae > Phycisphaerales > UBA1924. Next base: position 189,967 of record CAZIZO010000003.1, on the reverse strand, counting down.
GACGCGCTCGACGACACGGTGCGTGCGTGCGTGCTCATGCGAGCACTCGCGGGCATGTCGTATCAGGAGATTTCATTGGCGTTAGGGGTGCCGGAAGGAACGGCGGCCTGTTACGTGCACCGGGCCCGTGCCGACCTGCGAGGGGCGATCGCGGGGAGCAACGCACCGTCCACTCGATCGACGTAGTCCATGTGTGATCTGAAGTATGCCATGAACCACGATGAATCTTCCAACCCCGCACCCCTCGAACTGGACCGCTACCTCGACGGTCAGATGACGCCCGCGGAGCACGCGGCGTTTGAAGATCGCCTCCGCGACGATGCCGAACTTCGGCATCAGTTGGCGTTGCAGCAGCGCGTGGATTCGGCGATCCGGAGTTTGCGTGGGCCGATTCCGGCGGGGATCGACATCGAGTGCGTCCTCGCTCGCCCGGGAGGAGACCGATTCCGCTGGCGGCGTTGGGTGGCGGCGGCGATCGTGATGCTGGTGGCGAGCGTGGCGGCGTACGTCCTTTGGCCCCAGGCCATGCCCGTGCGCGTCTATGCACGCGAGGTCCATGCGGGGATGACGCCGGCCAAGGTCTGTGCGGACGACGCGGAGTTCCGACGCTACACCGAGGAGCGGTTCGGGAAGGCGCTGACGCTCGCGGACGTGCCACCCGGGTTGGAGATCATCGGCTGGAAGTATGACTACGAGATCAGCCCGACGATGAGCATCCTCCTCGCCAGGGACCATGGGCAGCCCATCGTCCTGCTCATCGACCTCAAACGGCGGATGGTCCCGATCGAGCCTGGAGTGTACGGAAGACTGCACGTGATGCGGCACGATCTGCGTGGGGTGTCGTTCATCGAGATCTCCCCCAAGCGATGCCTGCGGGTGGCCAAGCGATTCCGCCTCGCGTCGGAGCATGACGCCGAACTGCGGGCCCCAGCGGAAGCGCCCAAGCGTCCGGCGATCACGAACAGCAACTGAACCCCGTCCGTCACGCTGATCGTGGTGGGTGCTCAATCGCGGCGGCGCCACGGTCCTTGGATCGCGAGCGTGAGGCCGTCGTTCTGGAGGTTCACAAAGAGGGTGGTGCCATCCGGGGAGAAGGTTGCGCCGGCGAACTCGGAGTTGGAGAGGGTGTTCTGGGCCACGAGGTACAACTCGCCCGCGGGCGTGACGCCCAGCACTCGATCTCGCCCTTCACCATCCTCGCACAGCACCAGATCGCCCCAGGGTGCGGTGCAGAGGTTGTCGCACATGTTCATGGCCGCGGCGTCGTCGGGCTCGATGAAGAGCGAGAGCGAGCCCGGCTGGGTGGACTCGCCTGGGCGCCCTTCTTCGGCACTGGGCACGTACTTCCAGATCTGTCCGCGCTGGGCCTTTCCGCCGCTGGTGCAGGTAAAGAAGACCGCCCCACCACCGAAGGTGGCTCCCTCGCCACGGGCGAACCTTGCGGCACCGGCTTCGAAGCCCCTCACGCGAAGATCGTCCTTCGCGGGCTCGATGTCCTCGAGGTCGACCCACCGCACGCGGAGGGATTCGCCCGCGCGGACGGCGCGTTCCTTCCAGTTTCGCGTGTCGAGGCTCGGGCGATCCTGCACCGCGAGCGCTTGCAGGCGGCCCCCACCCTTGGCCAGAGCGCCGACGTGCCCCGTCTGGTTCGGGATGAACCGGTACAGGAGCCCATCCGGGCGATCTTCGGTGAGGTAGACGACGTTGGAGGCGGGATCGACGGCACACGCCTCGTGGTTGAAGCGTCCCATGGCGCGGATGGGCTGGGCTTGGACGAGACCGCTCTCCGCGTCGGCGGGCACTTCGAAGACATACCCGTGGCTTTGCTCGAACGTGTCACCGGCGGGGGTCACGTCTTCCTCGCACGTGAGCCACGAACCCCAAGGCGTGGCGCCACCTGCGCAGTTGCGTGCCGTTCCGGCGAGGGAGAGGAAATGCTTCTTGACTTCGAGCGTCTTGGTCTCGACGACGAGGGTGGTGGTGCCGCCGAGCAGGGGCTTTTTGAGTTGCCCGGCGTCGAACATCTTGGCACGGTCGACACGCGGGAGGCGCTCGTAGTGCTCGCCGAACGCGCCCACCTTGGCGGGCTCCACGTCGTTCTCGTGGTTGCAGACGAGGATGGTCGATCCCGCGGGACCGGGGAACGCGCCCATGCAATCGGGCTGGCCTGGGACGAGGAGCCCGTCGGACATCTCCTGACCTCGGCGGGCGATCACGCGATACGAGAATCCTACAGGGAGGCTCAGGATTCCCTTGGGATCGGGCACGAGCGGGCCGTAGCCGACGGACGGGGCCGCGCCGGCGCGGCGGGTGAGCGCGGCAAGCCCCGCAAAGGCAAAGGGGGCGGCGGCGGCACGTTGGAGGAAGGCGCGTCGATGGACCGGGATCATCACAATTTCCTCTCTCGTCTGCCGGGTCGGCTCGCGGGGTTGAATCGGGGTCGTCGCGTGGGGGGATGCGTGAAGAAGAAGTAAAGGTGGTGCGAGCGATGAGGGAAACACGGGGATTGCAAGTTTGCGCGATCTTATCGCATGCCCGCCGACGCCTCGGTCGTTCATTTGCGTTCACTTCGTCCTGCCTTTTCGGCGATGGTCTGCGCGAACTGCTCGGCGAGCGCGTTGGGGATCGGAATCGACAGGTTGTACTGCGCAACCTTCCAGCCCTCGCCCACGCGGATGAGCACGCCGCTGCCTCGGCATTCACCGAGTTTGGCGTTGTCAAGGAGTTCATCAAACCAGGCGGCGTGCCCGTCCGGCGTCAGGTTGATGTGCCGCTGGCGCGACGTGTAGGTCCAGCCCTTCCCCTTGTCGAAGTAGGGCTTGGCGAAGGCCTTGAACTCGGTGAGCGTCCAGCGTTCGGTGGCATCCGTGCCCAGGAAGACGGCGTCGTCGGCGAAGTGCGCGAAGTAGCGTGGCCCGTCGGCCTTGGAGGCCGCGTCATGGAAGTCATCGAGCACGCCCGACACCTGTCGAACGGCGTCGTCGCGTGACGGGCCACTCAAGGCGCCGGCGAACGCGCTGGGAGTCGGCGCGGCGGAGGCTTCCCGTGGGCGGCTCTTCTCCAGGGCACCAAAGAGCGTCGACGGCTCGATCTTCAGGACGTGGCCTTGTCCTTCCATGACGTGCAGCGTCACGTTCGCGCCCAGTTGCTGGAGTTCGTTCTGGACCCTCTTGCATTCCTGGAGCCACACGCGGTCTTCCTCACCCACGTACATCGTGACGCTCATGCCCTTGAGTTTGTCGAGGCGGGCCCACTCTTCGGGCGCTCCCGGCGCACCGGGGAGCACGAGGAGCGACGCGACGCGAGCGGGGTGGCGCGTCGCGAGGCGCATCGCGGTCTTTCCACCATTGCTCACCCCGGCGAGATGGACTTTTCCTCCTTCGGGAGGGCCGAGTTTGGCGAGGTCATCCAGGAGCGCCAGAAGGGCCGGCTCGTCCTGCATGAGGACTTTGCCCTCACGCGACATGGGGCTGGCGACGACCCACCCCCGCCGGACGGCCTCGGCCTCCCAGTACATCGAGAGCCCCATCTCGACCATCGATTCGTTCTGCGCGCCGGGTGGAAAGGCCACGAGGGTTGGCGCGGGCTGTCCTTCCTTCCAGTGGGGGGGCGTGACGAGCGCGTAGCGGAGTTTGGGCCCCTCCCCCACCGCGATCTCTCGAAACACGCGCGGCTCTTTGGCCGGCTCTTTGGACGGCTCCTTGGGCACCTCCCCTTGGCGAGCCCATGAAACCCAACTCAACCCGCACAAGACCAGAAGGAATACGGCCGCGTGGCGCATCATCATGAGACTCCCTGTGAAGACCAGGATGAGGATACCGTTGCTTTCCTGCACGCGAGTGCAACTCTTGGAGGTGACCCCTTGCTGCGAACTGCTACTTGGTGTTCCGCGATCGCCCTGGCCGCCGCCTCGCTCATCCCGTCCGCGGTGGCCCGCGTCGCCCATGCCCAGCCCCGAGTCGCCGACGGTGCGCCGCGTCCGATGGAACTGATCCGAGGCGAGGCGTCGCGGATCGTGTTCCAACTCCAGACGGACGGGGCCAAGCGATTCCTGGTGGCGGCGAGTTGGCTCCCCATCATCGATGAGCGGGTGGTCTACTGGAACAAGGCGGACCGCAAGGCGGCGACGCCCGACGAGTTTGCCCGGCTCACGCCCGAGGACCAGAAGAAGTTCGAGGAGCGGAAGTTGGACGAGGGCTTCTATTACTACACGCGATATGGCTCGCCCGTGGCGTACGCGCGGGCGATGGACCTGCTCGCCGCCGAGGTCGAACGAACGACGAGCGACGCGGAGAAGGCGCCCAAGCCCCCGCTCGATCCCACCTTTCCCGGGGCGCAGCCCCGCACCTTCAATGCCTTCGAGGGCAAGAAGGTGCTCGACTTCGGATTCGGGGGCATCGGGCACCTGCGCCTGCTGGCGAGCATCGGGGCCGACGTCACGGGCGTGGACGTGGACGACTTGCTCCGCGCGTATTACCACGATCCGAACGACCAGGGGGTGATCAAGGGCGCGCCGATCGCCGGGCAACCGGGCCCGGACGGCACACTCAAACTCGTGTTCGGGCAGTGGCCCGCCGACCCCAAGGCCGTTGAGAGCGTCGGCGAAGGCTACGACCTCATCATCTCGAAGAACACGCTGAAGAACGGCTACATCAACCCGGAGCACCCGGTGGACGAGCGACTGCTCGTCCGTCTGGGCGTGAGCAACGAGCAGTTCGTGGAGCACCTGAGCCGGATCTTGAAACCCGGCGGGAAGATCATCCTCTACAACCTCTGCCCCGCGCAGAAGCCCGATCCCAAGGACTACATCCCCTGGGCCGATGGTCGCTGCCCCTTTCCTCGCGAGATGCTCGAAAAGCACGGCCTGCGCGTCGTCGAGTTCGACAAGAACGACGACGAGTGGGCCCGCAAACTCGGCAAGGCGATCGGCTGGGACCGGGACGGAATGGACCTCGAGAAGGACCTCTTCGCGTGGTACACGCTGATCGAGAAGCCCGCGGACGCGAAGGCCGGGGTCAGCCCATAAGTCCCTCTTTGACGCACCTCATCCTCTTCAATCCCACCTCCGGACGGGGCCGGTCTCCGGAGGTGGCGATGTCGTTGCATCGGGACATCCGCCTCGCCGGGCATGACGCGCTGATGATCCCCGCCGCGCGGGCGGAGGAACTCTCGGGGCACCCCTTGGTTGGTGATCGCGTCCTCTTCATCGTCGGCGGGGATGGCACCGTCCATCGTTCCCTCGACGTCGCCTGCCGGCTCGGCCTGGCGATCTACCACATCCCGTTGGGCACCGAAAACCTCTTTAGCCGAGAGTTCGGCATGACGGACGACCTCGACCTCGCGGTGCGCTCGCTCAACCGCCCCCGATTTCGCACGATCGACCTGGCGTCGTGCACCCACGAAGGGCAGGCCCCGACCACATTCGCGCTCATGTGCAGCGTCGGGCCCGATGCCGGGGTCATCCGCCGATTCGCGGCCCGGCGCACCGGGCCGATCCGACATGCGTCGTACATGGTGCCCATCGCGCACGAACTCCTCGATCCGCACCTGCCCATGCTGACGATCGAGGCCGACGGCACGACGCTGGTCCATCACGAGCCGGGCATGGTGATCGTCGCCAACAGCCGGCAGTACGCGATGCGACTCGATCCGGCCCACTGGGCGGAGATGAGCGATGGTCTGCTCGATCTGATCTTCTTCCCCGCACGTACTCGCGTCGAACTGCTGACCCACCTGCTCGCCGCTCGATGGCGACGCGCGCAGGAGGGTCCCGGCGTGATCCAACGCCGAGTCCGCGAGGTGCGCATCACGTCGCCCGAGGCGAACACGCCGTATCAACTCGACGGCGAGGCGGGAGGGACCCTCCCGGACGCACCCGGCCTCGACCTCCGCGTGCGCATCCACCCCGCTGCCGCTCGCGTGCTCCTTCCGACCTGTGCGGATCGATAGACTTGACCACCACGCGCTGAAGGGGGCTGGGAATCCCCTGCCGCGTCCCATCCCGCAATGACCGACGCCACCCTCAATCTCGACCTGTACGATGCCACGGGAAAGATCACCCCGGCGTCGCTCGCGTGGCTTCGGGCGAGCGTGCGCGCTGCGGCCGAACTGATGGGCGTTTGCGGCGACCTGGGGGTCCGAATCGTGGACGATGCCGAGATGGCCGACGCCCATCAGCGATACTCGGGCATCCCCGGGCCCACCGATGTCCTCACGTTCGATCTGCGCGATACAGATTCCGCCACACCCCCTGCCCCCCCCCCTTCACCTCTACTTGAAATCGACCAGGCAACAGGTACGATATACATACGGTCAAAGTGCGTATTATGTACGGATATTTTGGCGTGTTATGATGTCGCTGAGCGTGAATCGAAGGTTCTCGGAACATCTGTAGAGCGCGAGTTGCTGCTCTACACGATCCACGGCGTGCTGCACTGCATAGGGTTCGATGATCATGAAGAGTCCGACGCGGGGCTGATGCACCGAGTCGAGGATGCGGTTCTCACGGGTATAGGCGTGGGGGCGATCTACAAGCCTTAGGACGCGTTCGCACCAGACAGGGGCTGACCGTTGGGACAAGTTTGGCTGGTGACATGGATTGCCGCACTCGCCGCCGGAAGCCTGTTTTCGGCCTTGGCCCAATCCCTGCGCGATGTGGCCCGGACGGTATTGGAGGACATGGCGCTACGGCGGAACAACGACCGGGCCCGGCATCGCGTCGAGACGATCCTGTCGGACATTGAAGGGCACGCGACGGCGATCCTGATTCCCCGCGTCGCCTGCAACATGCTTGTGGTTGTGGCGATGGCGTTTTGGGTGGCGGGGATCCGGCTCTCGGCGACGACCGCCGCGGTCGACCCGAGTGGCGTTTCGCCCATAGACCCGGCGCGTGTCTCCCCTTCGTGGCAGGACGGACTCGTCGCGATCGGGGCGTCGACGATCCTAGTGTGGGTGTTTGGAACGCTGTTGCCGACGGCGATCGCGCGGCACGCCGCCGAGCCAATCGTTTACCTTTGGTCGCCGCTCCTTCGGTTCGCGTTCGTCGTGGCGACGCCGTTCAAGTCCATCGGCGAGTTCTTCGACAACGTGATCCGTCGGATGGTGGGGAAGACCGAGGAACAAGAGGCGGAGGCCATCCAGGAAGACGTGCTGAGCGCGGTGCACGAGGCGAAGCACGAGGGGCAGTTCGACGAGGCCGAGACGGCGATGATCGAGGCGGTCGTGAGTTTTCGGAACACGACGGTGGGGCAGATCATGACCCCCCGCACGGAGATCGAGGCGCTGCAGGCGACGAGCGACCTTGGAAAGGTGGTGGCGTTCATCCGCAAGGGTGGGCACAGCCGGATCCCGGTCTACGGCGAGAGCCTGGACGAGATCCTCGGGTTCTTCTACGTCAAGGACCTGATCCGTTGGCTCGCGGGCGCGGGGCCCACGGGCGAGGGGGGCGGGGCCCGCGGGGGTCGCACCTTTGATTTGAAGTCGCTCCTGAGGCCGGCGATGTATGTGCCGGAGACGAAGACGGTGCGGGAGTTGCTTGGGGAGTTGCTCGCCAAGCGGGTGCACATTGCCGTCGTCGCGGACGAGTTTGGCGGCACGGCGGGCCTGGTCACGATCGAGGACATCGTCGAGGAGGTGTTCGGCGACATCCAGGACGAGTACGAGGAACCGGAGCGACAGAGCGACGACGTTCGGATCGATGCCGCCCACAAGTCGGCCGAGATCGATGCCCGAGCCTACATCGACGACGTAAATCCCCGATTGCACGAGTTGGGCATCGTGCTCCCGGAGAGCGAGGACTACGACACGGTGGGCGGATTCGTGACGGTGTCGTTGGGGCGAATACCGAAGGCGGGCGAGACCTTGCGTTCGGAGGGCATGCTGGTGACGGTGCTCGAGGCCGAGCCCACGCGTGTGACGCGTGTCCGGGTGCAGGTGGTCCCGAAGACGGTCGAGTTGGTGGACGACGAAGCCGAGAAGGGCGAGGCCGCCGGACGCGCGTAAGCGAATGGAACACTTGAGCGTCCGCGATCGAGCGGTCGTTGTGCGCGGGGTCAACCCCGGCGGAAGACGAGTTTCGGCCTTGGTTCAACGAAGAAACTCTTGCAGGTGCGCACGAAACCAAATCCGGCCGATGCCAGGATGGCGCGGAGCGGGGCGGCGGGAGTTGCGGGGCCCGCATCCAGCGCCACGAAACCGCCGATCTTGACCACGCGCGCGAGTTCGCCCGCCAGCCGGCGCACCTGCTCGCGCTGGAGGTAGAGCCCCACCACACCGCCCGAGATGGCGAAGTCCACGCTGGCGTCGGCGAGCGGGCGACCGTCGATCTGCAAGGGGTTCGCGATGTTCTGGCAGACGAACCGGGGACGCACGACGCGGCCGGCTCGATTGCGAAACCCACCCGCCTCCGACCGTTGGCGGGCCGCATCCACCGCGTGCGGGATGAGATCGAAGCCCGTGATGGTCCAGGAGGGATCGGCGAAGTAGCACAGCACCTCCGTGGACGAGCCCGGCCCGCATCCGAGGTCGATCACGTTCGCGTGGACTCGCGGAACTCGTCCGTCGATCGCGATCGGGACCTGGCGGCGCTCCACCCAGACTTGTGGCAGGTTGTACACGTCGAAGTCCTTGCCCCGGAGGGCCGCGAAGCCATCGCGCACCGTCCGCTCGTCGGCGCCGATCATCCCTTGCCCCTTGATCCGGCGCCCGGTGCCCTTGATCCACCATTCGTGCATCTTGTTCGCGAGCAGGACCGACCACGGCCAGCGCAGCACCCGACGATCTTGCGCCGACACCTGGATCACGTCTCGCGCAGAGCGTGGGACGGCACCGCTCGAGGTCACGTCTGCAGAACCCCCGTCTTGAACTCGGCGGTGTAATCCCAGCCCTGGGCCGCCGCGTCGAGCGCCGCGATCAACTCCTCCCGCGTCTTGTGCGGCTCGATGATGCGATCGACCCAGCCGCGGCTGGCGGCGTGGCGGATGTCGGCCTGCTCGGTGTAACTCGCGTGGATCGCGGCATAGATCTGCTTGTGCGTCTCGGGGTCGATGGTCTCGCCTTTGCGCTTACGGCTGGCTTCTTCGATCGTGGTCAGCACGCCCGTGGCCTGGTTGGCGCCCATGACCGCGCACTTGGCGCTGGGCCAAGCGAACGACATGAACTGGTCGAAGGCGCGCCCGCACATCGCGTAGTTGCCCGCGCCGTAACTGCCCCCAAGGATCACGACGATCTTCGGCACGATGCTGTTGCTCATCGCGTTGACCATCTTGGCGCCGGCGCGGATGATGCCACCCTGCTCGCTGTCACGTCCGACCATGAAGCCGGTGGTGTCGTGGAGGAAGATGATGGGGATCTTGCGCTGGTTGCAGTCCATGATAAAGCGGGCGGCCTTGTCGGCGGAGTCGTCGTAGATGACGCCCGGCATCTGGACGGCCTTGGTGGGGCCGGACTTGCCGCCGGGCATGGTGCGTTGGACGAGTTTTTTCTGGTTCGCGACGATGCCGCAGGCGTGACCGCCGATCTTGGCGTAGCCGCAGACGATGGATTGCCCGTAGTCGGCTTTGTACTCGTCCCAGCCCGGCGCGAGTTTCTCGCGGCCTTCCGAATCCTTCTCCGCACGCGCATCGACCAAGCACGCGATGATCTCTTCGACGTCATACTGCGAACCCGGCTTGTCGTTGAAGACGTCGTAGACCTGCTGCGCACTGTGGAACGATGGGACCTTGCCCGACGGCGTGCCATCGATCAGCCGCTCGCTCCAGGCGTGCAGCATGCTCTGGATCGCTTCGGGGGAAACATACTTCTTGGCGGCATCGACTCGGACGTGCTCGGTCAGCGTGGTCCGGCCGCCCGGCTCTTCCTCCTGCGCCCAGTCGAAGACCTCGGCGGACATCTGACCCAACTCGGACTCCACGTACCTCATCGCCGCGTCGATCGACAAGGGGCGATACGTACCGACCAACTGTCGCAGGCGTGTGATGCACGCCTCATCATCCTTCTCCTTAAAATCCACGGTGCCGCTGATGCTGGCGTGCATGGTCGCGCCGCCGAGTTCTTCGTCGGTGATGTCCTGCCCGATCGCGGCCTTCACGAGCGCCGGGCCGGCGAGGTAGAGGCCCGATCCTTCGGTCATCAGCAAGGTGTCGCACAGGACCGGCAAATACCCGCCGCCCGCGACGCAGGAGCCCATGATCGCCGCGATCTGCGGGATGCCCATGGCGGAGATGACGGCGTTGTTGCGGAAGATTCGGCCGAAGTCGTCGGTGTCGGGGAAGACGTCCTCTTGCATGGGCAGGAACACGCCGGCGGAATCGACGAGATAGAGGAGCGGGAGGCGGGCCATCATGGCGATGGTCTGTGCGCGGATGATCTTCTTGCACGTCATCGGAAAGAACGCGCCGGCTTTCACCGTCGCGTCGTTGGCGATGATCATGCAGCGCCGTCCTTGGACCGTGCCGAGGCCGGTGACGACGCCCGCGGCGGGGGCGCCGCCGTGGTCCTGGTACATCTCGTACGCGGCCCAGAGGCCCGTCTCCTGGAAGAACGTGCCCGGGTCGATGAGTTTCGAGACGCGTTCGCGTGCGGTGAGGCGGCCCTTCTCGTGCTGGCGCTCGATGGCCTTCGCGCCGCCGCCTTCCTTGATCTTGGCTTCGATCGCCAGGTATTGGGCGGTGAGGTCGCGGAGGTTGGTGGGAGCGGCGGGGGCGGCGGGCTTCGACATAGGAGGCAAGGGTAGCGGGGCGGCGCGATGGGATACCCCACGAGCACCCCCGGCATCGACGCCCCGCGTCGGGGCGCGAGATGGGCCCTGCGTCCGGCCCGAACTCACACGTAGCGGAACGAAATCGGCGCGTCGATCTCCGGGTGGAGGCTCGCGTGCACGGGGCATTTGTGCCCCACCGCTTCCATCCGCTCCCGCAACTCCGGGGCGACCGCCCGGGCGGGCACTTCGACGACCACCGGGAGGCGTGCGATGCGGCGTGGGGAGGGAGGTTGGCTCATGTGCTTCTCGACGGTGGCCTTCGCGCCAGTGAGGTCGAGCCCATGACGCTCGCCCCACATGGCCATCGTCGTGAGGATGCAACTCGCCAGCCCGGTCGCAACAAGGTCGGTGGGCGAGAAGGCGCTGGCGTCGCCGCCGATGTCCTTGGGGGCGTCGGTGCGGATTCTCGCACCCTCGGGGTGGGCGCAGTCGCACTTCTTGCTACCGAGGTAGGCGGTGTGGATGGTGAGCATGCGGGAGGTTAGTCGTCCCGCGCCGTTATGTCGTCGTGACATCGCGCCGCGAGAGCACGACGCCCGCGCTCAGCCAGAGGACCACGGACGCGCCGCCCAGCCACAGCAGGTCGCGCACCGGCCACTCGCCCGACATGAGCATCTTCACCGGCTTGTAATAGTCGAGCACGCTGAGGAACCGGAGTTTCTTGGTAAACTCCAGCGACGGGTCCAGCGTGTAGAGGAAACTGATGAGCACCGAGGCGACCGTCAGGATGATGACGCTGAGCACGGCCCTCGCGCGCCGATCGGTGAGCACCGCGGCGAGCATCGAGGAGGTGGCGATGACGCTGTAGACGAGCGCGAGGTTGGCCAGGACCATCGCGAGGCGCGGCCAACTTGGGCGATACTCGGGCGCGATGAACTGGGCACCGATGAAACTGCCCAGGAAGAGGCCGCCCAGGAGCATGACGCCGCTGCACAGCCATGCGGCGGACTCGCTGACGAAGAGCCGCCAGCGGGACACGGGCAGCGCGAGGAGCACGTCGATCGTGCCGCGTTCGACTTCCCCCGCGAGGATGCGCGTGCAGACGAGGATCGCCTGGGCCGACAGGACGGCGATGATGACGGGGTGGCTCCACGCGAGCGCGAAGGCCATCTCGGCCACGCCCGCGTTCCCCGGATCAAAGCCGAAGAGCGCTTCGCGGAAGGCCTTGAGCGGCGGAGGGACGAAGCCGCGCGACATGAACCTCGCCTGCACGCGGGGCAGGAAGTAGGAGAGCATCCCGCAGATCGTGCCGACGAGTCCGCTGAAGACGAGTGTGGGCCAGATGATCTCGCGCAGGGCGCGAAGCACGAGGCCGAGGTTGAGCGGGAGCCATTTCATGAGCGCCCCCCCGTGGGTGTGTCGGACTCATAGAAGCGCCGGAAGAGGGATTCGAGATCAGGGCGGGCGATGGTGAGGTCTTCGATCGGCTTGTCGGCGAGGTAGGCGACCAGCGTGGAGACCGGCGCGCGAAGAGAACCCACCCATCGCGTGGGGGAGCGTTCGGAGAGAATGAGGAAGTCGGGGATCGACGTGGGTACGGCCGCGCTCGTCGCGCCCAGGGGCTGGCGATCCGGGCTCGCGTGGGGCATCCCGCCCTTCCACACGATCGTGACCTCGTGCCCCGCGGCGCGCTGGAGCGATTCGAGCGTGTCGTCGGCAACGAGTCGCCCCTGACGCACGATCGCCACGCGGTCGCAGAGCGATTCGACCTCGCCCAGCGTGTGGCTGGAGAAGAAGACGGTGTGCCCCTTCTGGGCCATGCGTCGCAGGATCTCACGCAGGCGATCCTGCATGAGCGGATCGAGGCCCGTGGTCGGTTCGTCGAGGATGAGGAGTCGAGGCTCGTGGGCGAGGGCGAGGATCAGCCCGAGTTTCTGGCGCATGCCGCGGGACATGGCACGAACACGAACCTTGAGATCGAGTTCGAGTTCATCGGCGAGTGATCGCCCCTTGGGCATGAGGTCTCGCCCGCGCACGCGACCGAAGAGTCGGAGCGCGGAGAGGCCGGTGAGCCAGGGCCACAGCCTCAAATCGCCGGGGATGGCGCCGACCTCGGCCTTGATCTCGTCGCTCTGCCGCCAAGCATCCAGGCCAAAGACGCGGGCCGTGCCGCTGGAGGCGCGCAGGAACCCAAGCAACACGCGGATCGTCGTGGTCTTCCCTGCGCCGTTGGGCCCGAGAAAGCCGTAGAGCGAACCCTCGGGGATCGAGAGGTTCACGTCCTGGATGCCCCGGCGGCGGCCGTAGGTCCGGGTGAGGTTGGCCACTTCGATGACGGCGGAGCCCATGCGAGGCGAGGGTAGGAACCGAGTTGGACGCGGCCGGAGGCACGACGCCGCGTCCGTGCTCGATGTTCGCTTGGACCGCCCCAGGCGGATTCGCATTACCTGGGCTTGGATTCCGCCGCCGGCGCTGGGGTGCTGGCGGGCTTGAGGCCCAACTTCGCGATTTCGACCTCGCCGCGTCGGGCGTAGTCGATCGACTCGCCCAGGATGCGCATCGCCTCCTGCGGCGCGTGGAAGCCCATCGAGTTCTCCGCGTTGATGTAGTCCGTCCGCCACTGGGCCTGACGCTGGAAGTCCCTCGCCTTGGCCAGTTGATCGTCCGTCGCGCCGGAGGCTTTGGCCTCCTTGATCGCCTCGATCAGCGCCACGACCGCGATCTCGGCACGATCGAGTTGGGCCTTGGTCCGCCCTTGGATGATGTCCACGCGCTCCTTGATCTCGGACTCGGTGTAGTTGTGGCACACCTGGCACGACCGCGCCACGTTCAGCATCGGGCTGCGCACCTGGTGATCGCTGATCTTGATCGCGCCCTCACGGACGTACGGCATGTGGCAGTCCGCGCACGAGACCCCGCTCCGGGCGTGGATCCCCTGGCTCCACAACTCAAACTCGGGGTGCTGCGCCTTGAGCACCTTCGCGCCGGAGTCCTTGTGCGTCCAGTCCGTCCAGCCCACCTCGTTGTAGTAGGACTCGATCTGGTCGATCTTCAGGCCCTTGTGCCACGGGTATGTCAGCAACTTGCCATCGCCCTTGAAGTAGTACTCGACGTGGCATTGTCCGCACACCATCGAACGCATCTCCTGTCGGCTGGCGTCCTTGTTCGGGTCGTACTCGTTCGAACGCGAGCCCTTCCGCCATTTCTCGACGCTGGGGAAGTGCGGGACGGGGTCGGCGCTCTTCGCGAGCGCCCGGATGCCGTTGATGAACGCCGGCTTGGTGATTCGCAGCGCCATGGACTTGGGGTCATGGCAATCCAGGCACGTGACCGGATGCTCGACGAGTTTCGTCGCGTCGTTGTACGGCATCGCGCACACCACCTCAAAGCCCTTGAAGAGTTGGGCCTGCCCGTGCTCCGAGGCGAGCGCGTCATCGAGCGACCCGGGCGCGCCCTTGTCGAGCCCCGCCTGGCGGAACGCGACGACGTTGGACGCGTGGCAGTTGAGGCAGGCTCCCGGCTGAGCCTTCTGCTTCACACGCTCGGTCTCACGCTGGTCGTGGAGCATGAAGGCGTGCCCGCGACGCTCGCGATAATCCAGCGCGAAGGCGTAGCCGTTGAAGATGGTCTTGAGCCTCGGATTCTCTTCCAGTTTCGACGTCGCCGCCGTCTTCCCGCTCGGCGGCTGCCCCGGCGCCTCGACGGGCATCGCCTCGCTCCCTCCGAAGCGGGTGCGCTCGTTGTCGGCGGTGCGGATGTACCCGTCGTACTGACGCGGGAAGTTCTTGCCCCACTCGGCGGGGTCGATCGTCTTCTCCGTCAGATTCGAGAGCGTAAACGCGATCTGCTTCCCCTCGTCCTTGCGCTGGCGGATGTTGTCGCGCAGGAGCATCACGCCGACGGTGACGGCGGCGACGACGATCGCGACCAGCACGTACAAGAATCCGGTGATGCCTCCGCGACGAGTGGTTCGAGCGTTCATAGGTGCGTTCCTTCCGTGATCTAGCGGCGCGGGCCGTGCCCGATCCCCGCGTGGCAATGTGTGCAGTCCATACCCTTCGAGCCATGCACGTGGCTCGCCGTGCTTTCGGAGACGAGTTCCCCGTGGCAACGCAGGCAGTTGTCCTGCACCACCATGAGACTCTCCTTCGTGATCTGGATCGGCTCGTGGAAGTTCTGCAGCGTGAAGCCCTTGCTGTGGCGGTAGCCGTGCTCCGCCTTCACGTAGAACTTTGCGAGCACGGAATCGTTCGGCACGTGGCAGTCGTTGCACGTCGCGTGCGCGTGATGCGGCGACTTCTGCCACGAGTCAAACTGATCCCGCATGATGTGGCAGTTGACACACGCCTTGGGATCGTTGGAGAGATACGACGTGCCTTCGGCGTAGTCGAACGTGCTCACCGAAAAACCCAAACACGCCCCAACCAGCACCGCCAGCATCACTCCGGCAAAGGTCAGGCGTCGAACGGTGTTCGTCGGATGTCTGGTCATCACGGTGAGCCTCCGAGTCTCCGACACTCTCCCACGAGGATAGACGTTACCGGTCTTTCTTGACCGAGAGGACGCGATCAATCTTCCATCGGCCAAATGATAGACAAACAGATATCAAAGTCAACAAATGGACTCTAAAGTACCCACGTCATGTGGCTCACGCGCGAGGAGAGTCCGGTGCCGCCATGGACGCCTTCATCGCGATGCGGTACTCTCCGAGTGCACCCACGGGTCAGGCGACGACATCGCCGTGTCCACGACAGGCAGATCCACCGTTCTGGGATTGCTGTTGCTACTCGAGGGCTGCGCGAACCGTGAGGGCTGACGGATCGAGAACGAATGTGGAGGCGATGAATGTCGCTTTGGGCAGACCGAGCCCACTTCCAGTCTCGATTTCGATGAGGAGACGCGTCTGCTCGTCAGTAAGGCGCGCGGTGGGGCGCACCCCACCGGCCTTGCGCAGCGCCGCGAGAACAAGTCGTCGCGTTTCCTCAGGATCGACACGAATCTCCACCATGAGACGGTCGGCAACGGGCGCGAGGCGAGCCATGAGCGTGTCGAACTCGGCTTGGCAGAGGACGACGCCACGAACGCGGACTTTTCCCGGAGGCTCGACGTGCGTGAGGCTGAACTGGGCACAAGGTGCATGAGTCTGGACAAAGCGGGCGACTTCGTCGAGGTTGATGGGGGGCGGATCGGAAGAGATGAGGGGCGCGGGTGGGGCTTTGGGCTGAAGTTGAAGGGAGATCCGTGCAGGCTTGCCACGCTCGATGTGAACCTCTCGAGCGAGAGGTTGGTGACCTGGCGCGGAGGCGCGAATGGTCCAGACGCCGGGCTCGAGAGAGACGGGCGCCGTGGAGTCGGCGGTCGAGATCGCTTGGGAGGAGCCCGGTTCTCGCTCGATGCTGACGGTCGCGTTCGGGGGGTCTACGGCGACGGAGAGCGTGCCGAAGCGTGGAGCCAGACGGAGGCGGACGCGTTGCTCAGGGTCTTCGCTGACGTCGAACTTCGCGCTGGAACTCAGAAGGACGAATCGGGGATGGTCGGCCTGGATCTCGCAAGGCCCCGGATCAACGAGCACCGACGCGGACCCGTCTGCGTCCGTTGTGATCGTGTGCGCGCGATGCTCAGCGTCGGTCACGCTGAGGCGGACCGCTTCGGTGGGAGGATCGGTGGTCAGGCGGAGGCGGAGCCGCGGACGCCGTTCGGCAACGATGGGCATGGTGGCGAGGATCCGGCCCTGGGCGCCAACGATTCGGATGGTCGTTGGCGTACGTCCGGGTTCGGGAATCAGCAGATTCGCGGCTAGAGTCCAACGCCGGTCAGATTTATTTTCGGGTGTTGCGGCGGGCGCTTGGTCGCCCTCGCCGACGCGGACCTCTGCACCCGACGGCAGGTCTTCGACGTCGAATCGCACGGGCACGAGAGGGCCTTGGGCGGAGAAGATGGTTCCCGGTTGAAGAAGGATGAGGGGAGCCCGCGGGATGAAGGCCCAAGCCGCGAGGGGTACCGCGAGCACGAGGAGGGCCGCGAGTTTGATGGCGATCGCGCGCGGGGTCCAGGAACGACTGGACCAGTCGATGGCGCGGGCAAGGGTCGAGGTGGACTTAGGCGAGGTGTCGAAGATCGTGACGCGACCGTCGATCTCGCGCAGATCGACCAGCAACTCCCGCGCGGAGGTGTAGCGTTCGTCGAGGTTCTTTGCCGTGAGGCGAGCGATGACGCGGGAAAGGTCGGGACGGACGGCAGGCAGGACCTGCGAGGCCTCGGGCAGAACAAGTTGGGGCGTACAGTGCCACTGCATCCAGGCCTGTGCCTGTCGAATGGCCTGTTGATCAGGATCGGCTGGCGCCACGTCGGTGGCGAAGGGATCGAAAAAATCAAACTGCTGATTGAAGAGCGACCGCCCGAGCAGGAGGTAATAGGCGACCATGCCGAGGGAATACAGGTCGCTGGCGGGGCACTCGGCCCTGGAGTCTCCGCTGGCGGATTCGGGTGCCGCGAATCTGGGCGTCATGTGGTTCTTCGTGGAGCGGGAGTGGACGGCACTGGTGAGTTCGAGATCGGCGATCTTGTAGACTCCGGAGTCGGAGACGAGGATGTTCTCCGGCTTGATGTCGCGATGGAGAACGGGCGCTGGCTTTCGGGAGTGGAGAAAGTCAAGGGCGCATGCAACGTCGCGGAGGACGGCGAGTACGGTCGACTCCTGGGCGGGCTCGTCGGAGACGATGTCCTCCAGGGAACGCGGGAGGTACTCCATGGCGATCCAGGCGATGCCGTCGTCGATGCCGAAGTCGCGGACCTCGACGATATTTGACTTTCCACCGAACTCTCGGAGCGCGTTTGCCTCCTCGCGAAAACGGGCGGCGCTGTGTTCATCGGACGGTGCACGCCACGGAAAGATCTTGAGAGCGGCGGCGCGGCAATCACCCGAAGACAATCGCTCGGTTGCCTTGAAAACGCGACCGCTCGTGCCCGTCCGGAAATCTTCTTCGAGTGTGAATCGACCGAAGGAACGGCGTGTGGCCTTGGTCATGGCTTGAACCTCGATGTCTTTGACTTTGGCGGGGGAGTCAGTTGTGTGTACCGGTCGTGAGCGAGTGCGGCGGCGGCGGCGAGGAGATGGTCGTTCGTGGAGCGCACCGCGGAGTTGGGCGAGTTGAGGAACGACACGGCCTCGCGTAGGGAAAGGGCTCGCTTGGGGCTGAGGTGCGCGGAGGCCGCAACCCAGGCATCGTGGAACAACCGGCGCGCGGCCGGGGCATCGCCGGCGGCCTCAAGACGGCACGCGTTGTGGAGCGTGGAGGCGAGACCCTCCATGGCCCGCTCGGTGCGCTTCGGGTCGGCAAGGCGAGTGGAGAGGGCGACGAGTGCCGAACGGACTTGGTACGCAGATGGCTCCGCATCGTGCTTTGGACGCGACATGAACCACCACGCGCCTGCGCAGACGCTCAGGCCGGCGAGGACGGCGAGCACGACGGGCATGCGCGAGCGGCGCAGATGGGGGGCGACGACGATGACCTCCGAACGAGGCGAAAGGCGGATGACGTCGCCGTGGTGAAGGCGGGCGCGGGCGCGGAGTGTCTTGCCCGCGAGGGTTGTGCCGGAGGCGGCACGGTTCTCGATCCAAAGATTGTTCTCGTCGGCATCGATGATGCAGTGTTCCCACTGGACGCCCGAATCTTCGATGCGAAGAGCGGAGGTCGTGGCCCTCCCCAGGGCGTAGCGCCCGCGGTGGCAGGCGATCGAGCGACCTGACGAGGGGCCGGCGGAGACTCGAAGGGTTGCGGTGGGCATGGCAGCACGCTTAGAGCGAGATTCCGTCGCGAATCAATCGCAGCGCGAAGGGGGCAAACAGGAGAATCATGACTCCCAACAGGACGATGATGCCGGGCACGAGGACCTTGACGCCCGCGGCGCCGGCCAGGGACTCGGCATTCTGGGATCGCTGCTCGCGCAGGCGATCGGCGAACCGCTCGAGGACGTCGGCAATGGGTCGCCCCAGAGACTCGGCCTGGGCGAGAGTGTCCACAAAGCTCGTCACCTCCTGGACATCCACGCGTACGGCGAGGGAGCGAAGCGCGTCGGCACGCTCGGTGCCGAGGTCGATGGCACGAAGGGCACGGGCCAACTCATCGGCGAATGGACTTGTGGAAAGCTGCTGCGACGTGCGTTCGAGTGCGATCGGCGTCGACGCCCCCGCACGCGACAGCAGGACGAGCAGGTCGAGCGCGTAGGGAAAGTCGCGACGAACGGCGGCTTGGTGCTCGTGGAACGCGGAGGTCAGCAAAAGGGTGGCGACCGCGGGCACGCCGGGGACGATGAACAGGACGATCCACGACCAGTGCGTGGCACGGATGCAGGCGAGGAGAAGGAGCGTGGCCGCGCCGGCGGCCAGGCCCGCCGCGAGCCCGAACGCGAGGAAACGATCGGCGCCGAGTCGCTCGATCGCGGGATCGGCCATGGAGCATCGCCGAACATGCTGGAGCCAGGTGGGCGGGCAGGCCCGACGCACGAGGCGTTCGAGGGGCTCGGTGAGGAGGGCAAGAGACTCGACGATTGCCGACGGAGTGGTGCCGTCGGAACGAGTCACGGTTGACCGTGCACCACGCGCAATCCAGACAAGGAGTGCGCTCGACGCGCCAGTCGCGAGCGCGCTGGCGAGAGCGAAGATTGGGGTGGAGTCGAGCATGGGAATAGACCTGGAGGATCAGACTTCGACGTGGACCAGTCGTCGCGCCCAGAGGAAACCCGAGACGCACAAGGCGCCGGCGATCGCAAGGAAGAGCCAGCCGAGCGGCGTGGAAAAAAGAAGCGCGACCCCCTCGGCGTCGATGACGTTGATGATGGCGAGCATGAGGAATGGAGCCGCGGCGAGAAACTTGAGGTTGGTGCGGCCGTGAGCGGTGGCGGCGCGGACCTTCCCGCGCATGAGTTGCACGGACTCGACCGCTTTGGCGATTCGGTTGAGAACGAGCCCGAGATCACCCCCCATGCAGCGTCCCACCTGGATGGCGGTGGCGAAGAGGTTGAAGTCTGGAAGTTGGAGGCGGTCGCGAGCGGAGTCGATGACGACGCCCAGATCGTCGCCCAAGACGTAGCGAGAAGACAT
Organism: uncultured Phycisphaeraceae bacterium; assembly: GCA_964543905.1. Classification (GTDB taxonomy): domain Bacteria; phylum Planctomycetota; class Phycisphaerae; order Phycisphaerales; family UBA1924. The sequence goes on along the minus strand of CAZIZO010000003.1, from coordinate 170,165 downwards.
GATCCGAAGTTCGACGCCGACGGGGTCAGGCACCGTGCGTGCGGCATGGTCGATGGCCTGGGCGAGGGAGAGCCCGGAGTTGACGGCTCCGGCGATCGATCGAAGGGCTTCGGGGAGTTGATGCTGGATGCGGTCGCGGCGGCGATGCCAGAGGTGGGCGGCGAGGAGATGCCGCGCACTCCAAAGGGCTGGCGGAGCGGCGAGGGCAAGAATGGGCGAGGGTGCGAGCAGGGCCGTGGCGATGCCGGCGAAGAGGACCAGAAGCAGGAAGGAGGCGGCGGATCGCGAGGCGAGGCGAGCGTCGAAGGCGAGTCGGTCGGCGTGAAAGGCCCACCATGCGCGCTCACGGTCGAAGAGGGCACGCAAGGGCGAGCGGGCGAGGCGTGCCACCGTGACCAGGGCGACGACGAGGAATGCCACAGCGGCGATGGATGGATCGAAGTTCAGCATGAAATCTCCTGGACAAGCCAGGCGTGCGGCTCAAGCAAGCCGGACTCCACGATGTCCTCAAGGAAGGTGGGCACCGAACCCGTCGGGCTGAGCACAGGTCCGTCGGCGGAGGACTGGAGTCGGAAGATGTCGGCAAGATCGAGTTCGCCCGTCATCGGGTCGATGTCGAGGACCTCCGTGATCTGGCTGACGAGGCGGCGCTCATCGTGGCGCTCGATATAGACGATGAGGTCGAGGGCCTGGGCGATCTGGCGGCGGATGGCCGGGAGCGGGATCGAGGATCCGGATGCGACGAGGGTTTCAAGGCGGGGGATCACGTCCTCGGCGCTGTTGGCGTGGATCGTCGTCATCGAGCCGGCGTGTCCCGTGTTCATCGCCTGCAGCATGTCGAGGGCTTCGGGGCCACGACATTCGCCCACGATGATGCGATCGGGACGCATGCGCAGCGCGTTGCGAACCAGGTCGCGAATGGTGTATTCCCCCGCGCCCTCGGAGTTGGGGGGGCGTGCTTCGAGGGCGACGACGTGTGGGTGTTCGAGGTGGAGTTCGGCAGAATCCTCCACCGTAATGAGGCGTTCGGCAGGAGAAACCGCGCGGCCCAGAGCATTGAGGAGCGTGGTCTTCCCCGCCCCGGTGCCGCCGGCGACGAGGATGTTCTTGCGGGCACGAACGGCGGCATCGAGGAGGGCCGCCGCCGCGGGCGGAAGCGAGCGACGCTCGCGGACGAGGAGGTCGAGGGCGGCGCCCCGGCGGGAGAACTTGCGGATGGTGAGGCATGGACCCTTGATGGCCAGGGGCGGGATGACGGCGTTGATGCGGGAGCCGTCCTTGAGTCGAGCGTCGACCAGAGGCTGGGATCGGTCAATGCGGCGTCCGAGCGGGGAGACGATGCGCTCGATAATGGAAATGAGTGTCTGGTCGTTGACGAAGGTGCGGTTGCTCCGAACGAGGCGTCCGCGGTGCTCGATGAAGACGACGGAAGGTTCCACGATCATGATCTCGTCAACGTCGGGCATGTCGAGGAGGTCTTGGAGGGGACCCAGGCCGAAAACGAGGTCGCAGGTGAGTTTCTTGAGGAAGCGGGAGATGATGAACTCGATCAGAGGACCGCTCAGACGTGGCTCGACGGTGGCGACGGCGGCGGCCACGCGCTCTTCGGAGTAAACGTGGGAATCCTCCTGGTCCTGGGCGTCGCCCAGGGCGGCACGCACGCGAGCGACACACGCTTGAGCCTGCTGCTCGAGGATGGGGTTCGGAGCGGAAAGTGCGACGCGCGAGCGTGCTGGGAGCACCTCTTCGGGACCGGATGAGGGCTTGGCATTCGCGGACTCGAGGCGCTGACACACGGCGAAGGCCAGGAGGCGGGAGCGCATGCCCGCATCCCCAAAGATCTCCGGGCGGAGATCGTTTCGGAGAGCGTGTTCGATCGCGTCGTCCACGGCGCGAAGATCGTTGAGAGCCGGTCCATCGTGGGTGACGGGGAGACGACGGAGGTCGAGCCTGTCGAGCGTGAGCGTGTGGAGGCGATGCTGGAGGCGGTGAAGTTCGGCGAAGCGATCCGGGCGAGCGCCGGCGTCGACGGTGGCCTCGTCGAGTTGCACGACGAACTGGGCGAGGAGCAGGGTCGAGCGTTCAAGGAGGCGAACGGATTGCCCGGGGCGGACGATCGAGTTGTTGATCTGGACGGGCTGAGCATCAGGGGCGACGCGGGCCCGCCAGCCGGACGAGATGCGATCGATGTACAGGTGCGTGAGGGAGACGTAATCCGATTCCAGTCGGACATCGGAGCCCGGAGCCCGGCCGATTGTGAAGCCCGAATCGCTGTCAAGGGCGAAGCGGTGGGAGTTATCGATCGAGTTGTGGACCTCGACGCGCATGGGGAGGGGGCATCCAGGGGGTCAGCGGCTGGTCGAAGAGGAACGCGAGTTCTCCGATTCCGGGCGAACGAAGAGCGTGACCGGGAAGCGGAAGCGGGCGGAGGCGTCGAGCAGACGCGTGCCGTCGGCAGGAGACACCTCGATCGTGATGGAGGCCGCACGGTCGTGGTCGTCGGCGTCGGTGCTGATCCCGAGGAGTTCGGTCGTGGAACGGGCGATTTGATCATCGACCGAGACGACGCGGACGTCGTGGAGGACGGTGATCGTCTGGACCGCATCCGTCGAAGGAGCGCCCAGGCGATCCGCGAGAAGCCGCATGTAATCGGCAGGGGTGGCCGGATCGGGGGAAGTGGCCTTCGCGATGTGTTGATCCTGCTTTTTGGGAATGCTGACAAGAATGTCAACGTGATGCCCCGGAGCGACGAGTGGCGAGACGGATGCCGGACCCGAGAGAGGGATGGACATCATGACCTTGTCGTCGGCGAGGGTGAGGGACTGGAGTTTGAGGAAGTGCCCAGGCAACAGGGGCATCGCCTTGGGCACGGGGAGACCGACTTGGAGACCGATCAGGGAATCACGGTCGCCGGCCGGATACGCGTTGGCCACAAGTTGAGTCGCCTCCGCGGGGACCCGGAGGGTCGTGAGGTCGTCGCTGGTGACGCGATGATTGGACTTGAGGTCTCGTGCGGCCACGGTGATCTCAACATAACGCGGCGGCTCGGGGCGTTTAACCTGAAGGTACACGTAGGCAAACGCGGCGGCCGCCAGCCCGCTGCCGGCGGCAAGGGCGAGGAAGAGCTTGTCGGTACGTTCCAGCATGCGTGACTCCGGATGGGAAGCGGGTGCTTTCGCTCAGGAAGCGTGGAACCCAGCCTCGGCCGATCAGCACAAGCACGGATTACCACAGGAGTCGCGTGTCGAGGCGGAGCGCCCGCTCGACGCCGCCCGTCGTGACGCGGAGCGATCGGCGGAACCAGTCGCGGACGATGGACTGCTCAGAAATCGATTGGGTGGCGTCGAAGGGAAACGAGCGACACGTCCAGGCCGGGCGTGCGGTAGCCGCGACACGCTCGACATGCACGGATGGAAGTCGCCCGAAGACTCCCGCGGCGGCGTGGATGCGCTCGTCGGCGTGGCCGAGGGCGTTGGAGTTTGGAAGGCGGTCTACGCGAAGATCGACGGGGAAGGAAGGGAAGGCCTGTGTGCTCGTCCGTTTGAGGGCAAGCCAAGGTCGGAGCAGGGCGGACGAGGTGTGGTCGGGATCGAGCGCGGCGTGAAAGGCGTCGGCGTGGGCGCCCAAGCGCTGGAACTGGGCGCGGGCGCGAACATGCCAGAGCGCCAGGGCGAAGAGCGCGACGCTGACCAGCGGCATCAGGAGCAGGATGAACTCGACGACGGCGGTGCCCCGGCGCGTCGAAGCCCTAATGCTGGATGAGTTTACGGAGTGACGCGGGATCATCGACGGGTGCTCCAACACGTTGAAAGGTCTGACGCAGGCGGTCGTCCTGGCGGAGCAGGTCCGGAAGGGAGGTCGAGCGGGTCAGGCGGGGCTGCCAGTTCCAGCCGGCCATGGACCAGACCCGCCAGGGTGCGGGGAGCCAGTTCAGGTCGCCCGGGTGAAAGGTCTCGGCCTGCGCGAAGGCGAGCGACGAGCCGGGACGATTTCGCGTGTCTGGGTACAGCCCGGGCATCGCATGCCGCTCTTGCGACCACGCACGCGGCTTGGCAACCGCGGTGACGGCGAAGGCACGGGCCCGCTGTCGATCGGTCGGGGAGCGCTCGAGCAGCCCAGCATGGGACTCAAGGACGTGGAAGCGACCGTTGACGAGGAGTGTGACGATTCCGCCCATCGCCGAAGTGGACGCTGCCCAAGATTGAGGGCCCTTTCCGAGGCGGATGGTCCTGAGGGCACGCTCCCAGTTTGCACGATCAAGGGCGATGCGCGTTTCAAGGAGAAGGGCAAAGGTGGCATGGGATTCAAGCAGGCCGTGAGGCGTCCGGACGGGCGGGCGTAGGACGCTCGAGCGACTCCCGAGTTGCGACAAGGTGATCTCGCACGCGTAGAAGGACTGAATCGACTGCCGTTGGTGCTCGATGAACGTGGAGGTGGCTCGAATGGTCTCCCGTTGCCAGGCGTGGAGGTCCTTTGCGCGATCGAGAAGGGACTGCGACAAGCCCTCACCAAGGGCCGTCGGGCCGGTTTGCTCGAGGAAGTAGAGCAGGACAGGGAACTCAAAGGCGACGATGTAGGCCGCGACCACGGGAGCAAGCCATCCAGCGGAGCCGATCTCCTCGCTCCAGTTTGCAATGATCGCGAGGGCGGTGGGAACGACCGCGAACGCGAGCGACTCGGCCGAGGCGGCGCGAACGATCTGGATGTTCGTCGCGGTCACGACGTTGGTGGTTCGGGAGAGAGCGACCGCCGCGGCATGAGCGGCGGAGTCCGCGGCGGTTTGCGCTCTGTACTTCTCGTCCACGGCTACACCCACATTCCAAACGAGGGCGATCGCGGCCCAGAGAACGACGACGAGGAACAACATGGCAGCGCTCATACTGCCGCGGGTATCACGATGAAGGGCTCGTGCTTGGCGAATGCTCATGGCGTATAGCCTCCCGGGATAAAGCCAAACATGCGGGTACGGGCACCCGGGGAAAAGAGCGTCACGTCGGCGTGGATGCGGAAGAATCGTGCTCGGAGGCCGGCAACCAACTCGACGCGCGGCGCCAGCGCCGCGTTGGCGAGGGGGAGGGAGAGGCAGAACGGGAACGTGAGGCGCGCTCGCAGATCTTTTGGTCCACCGGAGAGTCGCGGTGGATCGAAGGTCAGTTGGAGGGCGTCGTGCGCAAACGCGAAGCGAGCGTCACCGGCGTGGAATCGCCACGGTCGTCCTTGACGATTGGAGACGTCCTGGAGCACCAGGCCGACGTCCGATCGAGCGGGACCTTCGGGCGCGATGGGGGTGAGGGCGAGTGCCGCAGCGATCCTGGGAGCCGAGGTGTCGTTCTCGGGGAGCGCGACGATGCCCGAGCGAGCGGCGGCGAATGCGGCGTGCTGAACCACGAGGGCGGCGGCACCCAGGAGAGCGAGTTGGATGATGAGAAGGAAGATCAGAGCGAAGAGAGGAAGGATGAGAATCCACTCGACGGTGACGCACCCGTGGGTGTCGTGCATCGGATTGATCGCCTTGCCGGCACGAGCGATCCGGAGGACGAGGCGCCCGCACAGGACAAGCGCGGCAGGCATGGGCGCGAGCGAGAGCGCAAAGACGAGGAGGGCGTCTGCGTCGAAGCCCGATGCGAGAACGTGGATGGGACAAAGCAAGAGCAGAACGAGGAAGAACAGGACCCCGTCGGTGGTCCAAGAGAGTGGTCGAGAAGAGTGAGGGTTCATCGGGAAGATCAGGCAAATGTGGGGAGGTCACAGAAGAGCACTACGGCGTACGCCGCGAACAGGGGCGGCGCGAAGGGCACGCGCCCCTTCGGAAACTGGAATGCCTTTGGAGGCGTGCACAAGCGCGGACCGTGGCGGTGGAGCAGCGCGGGAATAACGCGGAGGAAGGCACCACGCGTGCAGCCATTCGCGCCCGCGAGCACGAGGCTGAGGGCGAGGGCAAGGACGAGGGTGCCGATCATGAACTCCATGCCGAGGCACGGGGCGATGGCGATGACAAGTTTGGCATCGCCGCCGCCCCAGGCTCCCCCGAAAAACAGGAGCAGCGCGCTGGCCGAAACGATCGCCATGCCGAGGAGGCCTCGGATTCGTCCCGGACCGGCAAGCCAATCGGTGTGCCGAGCATCGCCAGTCGCTTCCTGGGGGCGTGGGTCCTGATGGTTGTGTTGATCGTGAAACGCGTGGAAAGGGGTCTTCGTGCGCCCGTCCTCGCCGCATCGATCGCCTCGCGCTGGGGGCGCACTGGAGACCATGAGCAACCCAAGGGAAGTGATGGCGGCGGCGTACGTGAGAGAGTTCGGGATGACCCCCCGTGCGGCATCGACGCAGGCTGCGGCCGCAAGGACCAGGGCGACATACACCGCGAAGAGCGACAGGTCGCAATCGCAGATTCGCATGAAGAATGTGATCGCTACGGCGAGCGCAAGAATGAAACTAATGAGCGAGGCGCCCCGAATCCAAGGGTGAGGGCGGCGTGCGACGGGGCGGGGCGGCTTTGGGTCGGCCGTGCGTGGCATGGGGTGTCCGCGAAGGGCTGGAATGGGCCGCAGCCCGAATGGAGGATGCGGCCCGTGTGGGTGGCGTTCAACCAGAGTTGACCGGCGACAGTTTCACGGGCCGAACTGCGTCATCTGCTGGTTGTCGACGTCCCGGGCCTTGTCGTTCATCTTCTCGATGGCCCAGTTAATGGCGGCGCCGGCGACCACCAGCCCGCCAAGGGCGATGACCGTGAGGAGGATCTTCTCGGTGACGCTCGCGCCCAGTTCATCGAGGTGGAACTTGCGGAACGTGCGGGACGACACGAGACGGAGGGAACTTGAACGAGTCATAGCACGGGCCTTTCTCGACATTGCCGCGGTGCCGGCGGCGCGGATTCCCGCAGAGGTGCGATCGTCCCCGAGCGGGAGCGGGGGATCGGCGTCCAACGGACGCAACGCGGACAACGTTGCCCGCAACGCCACGCCCTGACGGAACCGGTGGGTATTCGTCGGGCATGTCAACACTCTGGCAGCGAGGAACGGAGCAGAAATCGATCAGTTCGGTGCGCCGATTTCGTGATTCATGCTCAAGGGAACGGGCCCGTGACGACCGCGGAGATCCGGTAGTACACCCGGGCAAGCAACCACAACATGGTGGGTACGGCGGCGGCGATGGGAAGTACCGCGATGCTCCAGAGCAGCAACTGCTCAATGACCATCCCCGAGCGATGATGGTGAAGGCGACGCAGCGTAACTCGTGCGAGACGCAGCGGTCGGGCGTGCGATCGCGATGGGCGCATAGAACTTCCTAATCGAGGTGTGTGCTGGGCGTCCCGCGGAGAGGTTTCGTCTCGGCGGGAAGGGAGAGTCCCTGGCGGGCCAAATGAACCGGGTGGGCGAGCCCCATGCTGTGCACCTCGGTGCCGAGGCGGGACGTGCGCCCTGTCCAGGCGAGCGTTCGCCGCTCGTCCGCGGTGGTGGCGAAGACGTCCTGCACGCGGAAGGACTCGCGAGCATCGTCGAACTCCACTTCGCTGATGTGCGTGATGCAGCGTGAACCGTCCGAACGTCGCCCGGTCTGGACGATGAGATCGATCGCGGCGGCCACCTGCCGGCGAAGCGCGGCCGGGGTGATCGCCACATCCGCAAGCATCGCCATGGTCTCAAGGCGCCGGCAGGCGTCCGCCGGCGTGTTGGCGTGGAGGGTGGAGAGGCACCCGCGATGGCCGCTCGTCAGGGCCTGCACCATGTCGAGGGCTTCTCCACGCCGCACTTCGCCCACGATGATCCGGTCGGGGCGCATGCGCAGCGAGGCGACAAAGAGGTCGCGGATGGACACAGCATGTCGCCCGTGGCGGTCGGCTGGACGGGCTTCGAGAGCGACGACGTGCGGCTTTCTGATCTGCAACTCCCGCGTGTCCTCGATCGTGATGACGCGTTCATGGTCGTGGAAGCACGAGGCAAGGGCGTTCACGAGGGTGGTCTTGCCAGAGCCCGTGCCGCCGCTCACAATGATGTTGTGGTGGGCCTCGATGGCCATCTTGAGAAACTCGAACGCCTCTGGTGTGGCCGCGCCCGCTCGCGCGAGATCTGGAAGCGAGAGAAGCGTGGACGAGAACTTCCGGATCGTGAACGAGGCCGCGTGGGAGGTGATGGGCGCGACGACGATGCAGACACGAGAACCGTCGGGCAGGCGACCATCGAGAATCGGGGATTCGGGGCTGAGGCGACGTCCGATGAACTGCGCGATGTTCCGCGCGGCGGCAAGGAGATCGGCGTCGGTGGCGAAGCGAGCGGGAGCGGGCTCGACTCGTCCATGCCGTTCGACGAAGACCGCATCGCGCCCGTTGACCATCACCTCGGTGATGGCGGGGTCGCTCAGGAGGGGCATGAGGGGGGCGAGGAAGTATCGTTGCGCGACGATCCAAGCGTCCTTGGTGCCACAGGTGTGAGGACGAGACGCGGAGCGATCGGTCGCGTCCAGAGGTGAAGCGGCGGGCGAGGGGGCGATCATGGCTTGCTCCTGGTCAATCCACATCAGCGGTCCTTCAGACGCAGGTTGAGTTGCTCCGGGGTCGCGGCATGGAGTTCGAAGTCGAATGGAAGGTCGGCGTGGCAACGATGCATCGCGACGAGCAGGTCGGCGAACCCGCCGAAGTAGTCGATGGACAGGGTCGCAAATCCATCACCTTTTCCAACCTTGAACTCACGGACGCGGGAACTCGAGACTCCCGGCAGTTGGGCGAACGCGCGGCGCGTTCGTTCGAGATCGTCCACCAGCCAAAGGTTGGACACGCGAAGCACCACGGGCGTGGGAGTTGAGAGGCTCGTGCGCATACCCAGGGAGAGACGCGAAACCGCGTTGGAGGCGAGACGTTCGACCGCGACGGGAGTCAGTACCGGGCCCACCGCATCCATCGCGTAGGCGGCGGGGCACTCGGCCAGGATGCGCCCGCTCGCAACGCTCAGCGCGGTCAACGCATAGCGTGGCACGGGTGTGGGAGTACCAGACGCGACGATGGCGATCTCGTAGGGCTCCGTCTTCGCCACCTGCCGCGCGAGTTCCAGTTGGGAGTTGGAAGAGGCCTCCGCCGCTTCCTGACGCAATCGTGCGTTGGCGACATCGATCTCGACCACCGTGGCCCCGAGTTGGCGGAACTTCTCGCGAACGGAAGCACGGAGTTCCTGCTCCTCGATCGTGAGGTCTGAAGGCTTGCGTTCGTGATCCGATGGCGTGTCAAACAGCACCGCGAGGCGCGGGTTTCCGGCCTTGCGCAGCACGTCCGCGAGGACAGGCACATCGTCCGGCGTTCGAGCGAATGGACCGATGGGAGCGGAGGATTGGAACGGCGCGGCCTCGAGGACAAGGAGCGCCGCCGCGTCGGCGACCACGCGCACAGGTGTCGGCGCCGCAAACCGAATCGCGTCAAGCACGCGGGGCTTCGTTGATTGAACACCTTCCGCGCATGCGACGCGCACGGACTCGCGAGGCGACGTATCGAGGCCTTCGAGGTGCGTGGTGACAACCGTGACGCCCGGCACGCGCGTGAGGGACTCCCGAACTGCGGCGACGTCGTGCTCGTTCAGGCCCTGCAGGACGATCGTCATGAACTTCGCGGCGTCTTTCGAGCGAATGACATCCTCGGCAAAGGCCTGGGCGAGATGGGCGGAGTAGTTGCGAAGGCGAGCGGCGTCAAGGGTGGCGCCCTTGGCTTGAAGGTCGAATGACCAGGCACCCAGCGTCTGGGATCGGGCGGCATCAACGATGCTGTAACTGGCGAGGTAGTCGCCCTCTCGTGGGATCAAGGTCACGAGCATGACGATGTCGACGCTCAGCGACCTCGCAAGCTCGACCGCGGCACCGGCCGGCTGGGACCGGGCGAGCGTGGAGAAGTTGGGGATCGCGTCGATCGCACCCGCCGACGCCGCCACGACATGGACGCGAGGATGGGCCAGGTAGCCCTTGATCCCTTCCCCCAGCGTCGTGGCGACGCCCTGACGCTGCAACTGCCCCTCGAGCCCCTTGTCGGCGTGCACGACGATCGCGGCGATGGCAATGCGGGGGTCGTTGTAGTCGCGAAGGGCTTGGAGCAGCGCATCGCTCACGACGGTGCGCCGGTCGGCCGCGTCGACCGTGGGCGGAGGCGTGTCGGGGCGTCGGGCGAGCGGTGGGGCGGGGGCTTGCGGCTCGGTCCATCGCGCTCGCGGTGTCTGCCCGAGAAGGGAAGTAGCGCAGGTCAGCACCGAGGCCAGAACGAGCGTGCGAATACCTTGAGAAGTGGATGGGGGCATGGATGGGCTCGGGAGTTTGCAGCGGGCTATGGGGTTACCGCGCGGGGCGGACTTCGAGGCGCCAATCGGCGGCGCGGGAGTCGAGGGCGTTCGCGCGAAACTCGACCCGGGTCCGCGACGGGATGGACATGTAATGCCAGGCGGCGTCGCGCTCGAGGCTTCGCCCCTGGTGGTCGAGGAAGGTGAATCGATACTGAACATGGGGCTCTTCGCCGTTGGTGAGGCTGCGGGCAAAGACCGTGACGTCCATCGGGGGACCGGGGTCTTGGACGACGTTCGAGACCTTGAGGTAGGGTTCGAGTCCACCGAGCATCACGACCTGCGGATAGTCGTGGGCGGCCAACGGGTCCGTCATCGCCGCGGGCGGCGCCTTGATCGTGTTGCAGGCCTCAAGCGTGAAGGCGGCGGCGGTAAGGGCGAGTACGTGGGGGAGTCTTTGCATGGGTAACGCTCCTGAAGGGGTGGTGTGGATCTGATTAGCGCGAGGCTGCGTGGACACGTTCGGCCCGAGCGATGGGAGTCGCGGGCTCGCCCGTGCGTCCCGCGAGGGTGCTGGCGATCTCGGCAGCGAGTGACTTGACGGTGGGTCCGGCGGGCACATAGGGCGCATGCGACTGGGCGAAGAGTCGAGTAAACCCTGCGGTGCCGGGCAGAGGCGCGACGAGCGACTTGCCGCCCTCGAGAACGTGCCTCTTGTCTGCGGTCGGGCCCGTGGGCGACAGCCCGTCGATCGCAATGCCCTCCTCGAGGTAGAGGTTTCGGAGTTGTTCCAGCGTCCATCCCTGGAGCCAGCCGGCGGCCTGATAGTGCGCAAGCGTTTCCTCAGAAGGCGTGCGCACGCAGCGCCCGCCGAGGATGTACGGAAGGTCGTCGCCCGGGACGGATACGTTCGAGGCGTCGTTGGCGTAGAGCAGGCGTCCAGAGGTCGTCCAATCCGGGGGCAGGTCCTTGCCTGAAGCGGGAGCGAGGCGGACATACTTCACCTGGAACCTTTCGCCTGCGGGCGGGGGCTGAACCGCAGGAAGGAGCAGGCGGGAGTTGACGGAATCGCCGACGGCGATCTGGACAGTGGAATCGGGCGAGTCAATCCGCGAGGGCGCGATGTAGGTGCGCTGGGGCATGATCTCGTCGTAACTGGTGTCGGCCGCGGCGCTGGCGCGCTGGATCGCACCGACCACGGCGATGCCCACTCCGATCAACGATGCCATGTCGTTCTTGCGGTTCAAGCCGTACGCGGCGGTGGCGGTCCCGGCCATGATCATCGCGTCGCCCAGCCGCCCGCGAGCCATCCGGACGTCGTCGAGCGCGGTCCAGCGGTGGTCTTGAGCCAGCGCGTTGAGGTCGCTCGTCCACGGGAAAGCGGAAGCGATCGCCTGGTTCACGGAAACGGTCACCGGCGTGTCGTCGCTCTGCCAGGTGGGCTCGAACTTTGCAAGCGCGTTGTAGGGGCCAAAGGCAATCTTCCGCGGCGCAAGCCCGTAATCCACGACAAAGATGGTGTTGTAATCGCCGGCAAGAAGTTGATCACGCAGAATGTCCAGGACCGGGTTGAAGCGGACGGCGGCGTTGAGGTTGTCGGCAGCCTCTTCGCGACGATCGAGCCCAAGGTTGGCGATCGCGTTCATGACGTAGCCCAGGGCGAAGTTGGTGTCGACCGTCTGGTATCCGTGGTCGAGGTAGTCGGACTTCTTGTCCTTGTTGAACTTCTGCGCGGCGAGACGAGCGAACTTCTCGCGGTCGAACTCGCCGTTCTTGTTCGACGTCTGGTTCTCGTGGAAGTCCTTGAGTTGAAAGAGAGAGGCCGTGGCCGCGGCACGCGCCTGGTCCCACTTGCCCAGCATCATCTCGGTCAGCGCAACGTAGTGAAAGGTCATGGCCTGTTCGAAGGGCTCCCCCTTCCATACGCTCGATACCGAGACGACGGTGTTGTCCGGGTTGAGCCCCTGGGTGCGGAGGATGTCAAAGGCCTGGATCGCGACGGGTTCGGCCTCCCCCGGTCGTCCGTCCGCGAGCAGTGCCTGCTGCTGCTGGTTGAGGGCGCGGACCTTGTAGGCGGTTTCGGCTGACGCCTTGGACTCCACACGCAGGGCGGCATCGGCGTACTTCCCCTTCGACATCAGGTCGACGAGATTGTTGTCGTAACGCCCCGCGCACCCTCCTGCGAGAAACGCGAGGGCGAGGATCGAGAAGCCGACGAGCGCGGGCTTGGGGGTCGTACGGTTCGAGCCGGTTCCAGACGCGAGCATAGGGAGTCTCCTTTTCGGGGTTGGGATTTTGGGGAAGCGCAGGTACACCGCGTACCTTGAGGCGGGCGCAGCAGGATGCCGACTCGTGATTCGGGCTAGTTCCACACTTTTCCAGAGGCGGTACGCTTGAAGTCGATCGAGCCGATCCACTGGCGTGCGCCTGAGGAAAGTTCGGAGACGGTGTATTCGAACGTGTACCACTCCGTGCGGTCGGTGCCCGACGTGCGACGGGTGGAGCGGAGGACCGCGTCCATCGTGTGGGTGGGGACACGGGCAGCATTCGTCCCGACCTCGGCGTCGTCACGCGCCGCGAGTGCTCGGGCTTCCTTGCCGCTCATGGTCAACACGATGTTCTTCTCGCGCCGAACCCCCTCGGGCCAGACGCGCTCCAGGAGTCGCCATTCTTCCGCATCCGAGAGAAGGTCGGTGCTGAGGTTGACGAAACGGCGGACGGAGATGATCATCCGGGGGGACGTGCTGGTGCGGTCGGCAAGCAGGTCGCTCTGACGCAGTTGGGACTCGATCTCCGAACGGACGTGCTCCTGATCATCCAGGGTCAGCCGCGTGGATTGGCGCGTGCCCGCGCATCCCACGCCCAGGAGAAGGATGAAGGCAAGCCCGAGCACGATGGTCCAGAGCCAGGGAGAGTCGTTCATGGACAGGGCGGGATTCATGTGAACTCCGGTTCGGTGGGGAGTGCATGGAAGAACGTGGTGGGTCGACTCAGATGGCGAGAAGACGAAGCGGGGTCGATCACCCGCCGCGCTTCATTTCGTACCAGTTGTTCCAGACCTCCTGCCCGGTGTGGAAGTTGACGAGCCGGAACTGGAGGGACGTCAGCACCGCCCCGCCGCGCTCGATCACTCCCATCGTCGCCGCGAGGCGATAGCTCCCCTCGGGGTTGGGAAGAGCGGGACCCCCCGAGCCCCCTCGGCCCAAGAGATCCTCGCTCTTCCCAAACTCCTCGGCATACTCGCTTTCCCGCTCGCGACGAGGTGACACGATGACCGCGTTGCGCCGGAAGATGTCGTTCTGGGAGACTCGCTGCACGAACCGATCGCGAATCTGCTCGATCTCGCTCGTGCCTACGCGGTTGTTGGTTTTGTTCGTGATGCTCCCGAAGATGATCGTGAGCCGACGCCCGGCGTTTTCTTCTTCCGCAAGGCGCTCGACCTCGCGGGCGAGATCCTGAGCCGCCCGATGCGTCCAAGAAGAAAGATCGGCGGGCAGAACGTCGACGGTCCGGCGTTCGCCACGCGTGGTTTCCGACACATCCACACGACCGCTGGATCGCCCGGGGGGGGCGCTGCACGCGGCGAACGAGGTGGTCACTGCGATGAGGGCGGTCAGGACAAGAGCACGGCGCATGGTTCATCCTCACGGAGGGGGATGAAGGCGTGCGCGATGGAGCCCGAGGCCCACACCCGCTCGCGCCCGCTTCATCCGTGGGGTTGTGCCAGGAAGCGAGATTCCCGGGCGGTCTTGATCACATCACGCACGAAAAGTTCTTCCTCGGGCATCGCCCCGCGAGCGCGAAGCCGACGGCATCGTGATCCGCAACCACCGGACATCTCGCATCATGTGCGGCCACTCGACCAAGTTGCCCTTCCCCGCAGAACCCCAGACGATGTTGATCGGCCTCGGCTCTGCGGGCCTCGGTTTCGGCTTTGAACACCGCCACGGCGCGATCGTCGGCTCGTTGAGCCTCTCGCCGTTTGGACTCGGCCTGCCAAAGCGTGGTCATCAAACCCATGACCAAAGCCAAGAGCACCGCCCCCAGCGGACATCCATGACAACTCTGACAGTCTCATGAACCGACTGCAACTCACCCTCGCAATACAGATGTCAGATTTCGAGCACGCGTTCAGCAGCCGAGGTCGTATCGGGTGAGGAAGTAGAGCAGGTCGTCGATCGTCACGCCGCCGTCGGGCGTGCCCGTGCCCGAGCCATCGTCGAGGTCGGCGCGCAATCGGCCTTCGGCGTACAAAGCAAGGTAGTACAGAAGGTCCTCGATCGTGACACCGCCGTCCGGCGTGCCCGTTCCCGAACCATCGTCGAGGTCTGCCGCGCAATGGCGGACGAACAACTGGGTGGAGCCGGCGATCTCGCTCCCGCAGCGCGTGCGGATCGAGAAGGAATAGACCCCCTCGTCGCTCGGTTGCGCGGAGGCAATCCGCAGCGTCGGGGTGTCAACCCCGGAGATTCGGCCGGCGTTGGAGAGTTCAATCCCGTTTCGGCGCCAGCGGATCACCGTTGGGCCGCTCGATGACACGGCCGCGGAGATTTCTGCGGTCTCGCCGGGCCGACGCGTGACGACCGCGGGCGGAGGCGCGGTGATGGACGATCGGGCGAGGTGCCAGACGGCATTGCTCTCCGAAGTGGCTCCTCGCTCGCGTCCGCCGAAAAGAACGAGACCTTCTCGAGCGGGGTCGTACAAGAGTTTGCTGCCCCAGCGTGCCGCAGGTGAAGCGAAGGGGACGCGGGTCCAGGCGTTCCCGTTCCATTCCCAAAGCGCGTCGTTCACGCCCGGAAGTTCCGCACTGCCATTGCCACCAAACAGCACGCACACGCCACGCGACGCGTCGTACGCAAAGGAGTGGCTGTCGCGGAGCGCCGGTGAGCCCGAGGCGGGCGTCCGATTGACCCAGTTGTTGCCGTCATACTCCCAGGTGTCTTGGAGGCGGGCGTTGGTAACCGGGTTGATCATGCCGCCAAAGAGAACGCAGACATTCCGACGTGAGTCGTACGCAAGAGCCGAGTCCTTTCGAGGCGGAGGGCTATTGGCGGTGCTGCGACGGGCCCAGGACGTGCCATCCCACTCCCACGTGTCGTTGAGGTAGTTGATGTCTTCCCAATCCGGGTTGTTGTGTCCACCATGCATGACGACGACGCCGCGCGCGTAATCGAAGGCCATCGTGTGCCCATAGCGAGCGCAGGGCCAGGTCGTGTTCGAAGCGGCGCACGTCGAGGGTGGGGCATGAGACACTTCGGTCCAGGTCTGCCCGTTCCAAGACCAAAGGTCGTGGTAGATCACGCGACCGGGCCCGTACCCGCCAAAGAGCAGGGTGACGTTTCGAACGGGGTCGAAGACCATGCTCCCGGAGTATCGGGGCGGTGGCGCGGGAGTACTGAAGCGACTCCATGAGGAACCATTCCATTCCCAGGTATCTTGGAGAAAGTTGGATTGCCCGGGCGCGGGGAAGAAGGTGTAGCCGCCGAATAGGACAAGACGGTTGCGGCGAGGGCCGGATTGAGACAGGTCGCTGGGTGAGAAGCCATCGTCGTAGGCCGCCATCGCGAACTGGCGTGGGACGGGCGCGTCACCCGGCACGCTTGGGCGTGCCTCACGCCAGGTGAGCGGCGTCGCACAAAGGGAACTGGCGCGACGATACACGGTGACGGCGTTTGCCGAGTTCGAGGCGACGGCGATATCGAGGTGGTCAGGGCTTGGATCGGTTGCGGTTGGATCCAGAATCCGAGAATCACCCGTGAAATCACGAACCGCGATTGCGCGGGGATCGTTGAGGCACGGGAAAGAGGCCGCCTGGGACAAGACACCCACCCCATTATTGAGAAAGATGTACACCGTGCCCGCGCCGTTGGAAGCGGAGGCGACGAGCGCGACATCGGGATCCGAATCACCATCGATGTCGGCGATGTCAAGGGCCCTGGGAGTGCCCGGGAAGGTCAGAATCGGGCCGACCCGAGTGAACCGAAGGTTCTGGTAATCATTCCAGAAGACTTCGAGTCGACCCGTGCCGTTCGAGGCGACGGAGGCAACCACGAGATCTTGGACGAAAGAGTTCCGCTCGACCATCTCCGAGGCGCCCAGGGCTTGGATCGGCGCGCCTGTGGTGAATCCGTAGCGTGAAACGAACTGCACACCGCGAGGCTGGTCCTCGTTCTGGCACAATGGACCACTGCACTCTCGGCAGTTGCCGAGGTAATACGACTGTGGCTCAAATGTCTGGACGAAGCCCGCGGTCGAACTGTTGGCCGCAACGGCAAAGTGGTTCGGCTCCGCAGCGTCGAAAAAACGTCCCGGGATGATCCCCATCACCGTGTTGCTTCCAAACCATGTATCGTCCCGCCCGCGAGGGCGACCGCACTCGTCGTCGCATGATGGGGTTGCATTTACGATTGTCAACACGCGACTCTTGATCGAGTACGACGACCCGGTGGGCACGACCCCAACCATGGCAGGAAGCGGGTAGGATCCAAGAAACCTCGACTTCACGACACCCACAGCGTTTGAGATCACCTGGCTGTCGGACGGCGCATTGCGTAGGACACCTCGCCCCGTATTGACGAGCGGAAGAACGTCGTTGTCGGCTCGGGCGATCGTAATGTCCGAGACTCCAAAGGTTCGGCAGTCATTTCCCGAGGCCGTCACGCTCATCCCGATTCCGAAGATGCTCCGACGAGATGCGGAGCGAAGCCCGTAGCCGGGAGTAGTTTCAAGAATGTCAAGATAGCCTGTCCCGACCACAGCAAGAGAAGAGCGATCAGGTACGTTGATCGAGTCGGAGCGCCGAATCGTTCGAAGCAGGAACGGCGTCATGCCGGCCGGTCCCGGCCCAACGCGCTGCGTCCACGCTTCAACATATGTAAGTTGCGCTCTCGCGGTCGCACATCCGCTCAGAATCGACATAAACAACACGAGTGAACGCGCCATACCCGGCGACGCTTGATCACGGAATACGGCCATGGCAACATCCCCTCATATCTGGCCACAGGTCCATGCCACCCGTCGAGACCCACGAAAAGATCCCCCAAGGTGCACCCGCGTCCTCAGACTTGAGGACACCCTAACAAGAATCGGCTCCGGTGTCAAGGCTTGATTGAGCCTTTCAAGTATTTTTCGCACTCATCCCGAGCGCGAGCGAGCAGCGGATGTACGTTCGACCTTGGTGTGTGAACAGAGGCTTGCCCCCCCGCCTCGCCGCCGAGCGCCGCCTCCAGTTCCTCCAGAGCGGAGCGAAGATCGTTGCGGGCGGCGTCTGTATTGTCGAGCATGGTACGCGTCAAGGCGAGTTCAAACCCGCAGTGCGCGATCGGCCAGGCGCTCTTTGGAAGGGTGGCGCGGCGGAGTCGAACGGCGCCCGCCAGCAGCACGACCGCCTCGCGCGTCCGTTCGGCCTCGCGCAGCACTCGCGCGAGTGCAAGATCGATCGCGGCCATGGCGCCCTGCGCCACGCCCTCTGGCGCCTCGCTGGCCGCATCCCGGGCGAGGCGCAGGTTTGCCTCGGCATCGGCGAGTCGTCCCTCGGCATGCAGCGCCTGTCCCCAGGACAAGCGCGTGTGTGCCTCGATCGGTCGCCACGCGTCGCCCGACTCGTAGACCGCGGAAATCGTAATCGAATGAGCGAATAAGGAGTCCGCCCGCGCCCCCTCGCCGCGCCGGGACGCCAGTCGCGCCCGATTGCGGACCCATATGGGTTCGAAGCAACGCATCGGGCCCAGGTCTTGGGAGACCGTTCTCGAAAGGGAATGTACGTTCCTCGTGGAAAAGAGAGCCTGATCTTCGTCGATGGACGACAACATCAGGCGAGAGAGGTTCTCGATGGGTGTGCCCGCCTTGCCCTGCAATCGGGCGAAGATCTTCGCGGATTCTTCGAGGAACGTTCGAGCCTCGTCCGCCCTTCCTTGCGCCAACCACACGTACCCGAGCGTGCGCAGAGAGGAGGCGACCTCCTGGCTCTGTGCCGAGCGCTCGCGCCGCGAGCGCAGAGTTTGCTCGGCCAGATCGCCCGCCTCGTCCAGGCGCCCGACGTCGAGGAGAAGCCAAGTGAGATCTTCCCGACGGTTGTCGAGCACCTCCGCGCGGATCGTCTCCGTCGAGGACGGGTCGCCGGACAGGGCCTCCATCGCCAGACGTAGGAAATACTCCGCGCCGTCGTAGTCCCCGAGGTCATGCAGCAGTGGACCCCAGTTGCCGGATGTCATCGCGCTCGCCGCGTCGCCGCGAAAATCGCACATGTCGCCAAGGGTTCGGCCCCGGAGGAGTTCGAGGTCTCGGCGCTCTCGGGAAGAGGGCGAAAGAACAC
The DNA here is from genome assembly GCA_964543905.1 of uncultured Phycisphaeraceae bacterium. Taxonomy (GTDB): domain Bacteria; phylum Planctomycetota; class Phycisphaerae; order Phycisphaerales; family UBA1924. Next base: position 151,604 of record CAZIZO010000003.1, on the reverse strand, counting down.
CGGTGCTGGTCTGCAGTGCTTGCTCAACGTGCGCGAGCGCCTCGGCGGGCAGGGAAAGGCCGCGGTAGACCCTGGCATACGTGCGGTGGAGCCTCCAGCGAACCTCCGGACGATCCACGAACTCCGAGTCGATGCGGTCCTCCCCCTCACGGAAGACGTCGATGAGGCGAGTCTCCGGGCCCGAGCGGTTCGGAGATGTGTTTTCGAGGGCATTCTCAAGGAAGCGGAGAGACTCTTCGGCGACGATCAGAGAGCGCTGGGACTTCCACAGTCCATACGAAGTGCCCCCGATGCCCAGGGCGAGCATCACGGCGATGACGCCCACCGCCGTGACGGGTCCGCGGTGCTTGCGAAGAAACTTCTGAGTCTCGTACCAGGGCGTTCCGGGTCCGGCGATGAGTGGGCGATGGGTGAGGTAGTTGTCGAGGTCGCGTCCGAACTCATGCGCGGTGGCATATCGCAGATCACGCTCGAGTTCCATCGCCTTGGCAGGGATCCACTCAAGTTCGTCGCGGAGCAACTTCCTCAACGCTCTGGGCACCGTGGAGCGTGCCCGCGCAATCTCTGTTTGTCGTCGGTGGTCAAGGGAATCGAACCGTCGCGATGCCCGCGGCCTCTCGTCACGATCGATGCGGACATACGCGGCTTGCAGGCTCACCTCTGCTTGTGACGAGAATCCAAATGGAGTGACGCCCACGAGAAGTTCGTAGAGAAGTACACCCAGCCCGTAGACGTCCGTGCGTGCGTCGATGTCCAGCGCGCGAAGCCCGGCTTGCTCCGGACTCATGTACTCGGGAGATCCGATTCCCGAGGCCGCAAGCGTACGCCCCAGCAGGTCGGCAACCGGTCGATCGACGGCTTTCGCAATCCCGAAGTCGATGACGATCGGGTGTGGAACGCCTTGGTGCTCCTCGATCAGAACATTTCCGGGCTTGAGATCCCGGTGCACGATGCCCTTGGCGTGCGCGTGTTGGACCGCGGCCGCGACGGCGGCGAGAAGCCCCAAGCGCGAACGTGTGTCGAGGCGATGGGCGTCGCAGTAGGAGGTGATGGGCTGTCCCCTCACATACTGCATCACGAAATAGTGCCAACCATGCGGAGAAACGCCGCTCCCGAGGAACTGGGCGATGTGTGGATGACTGAGCGAGGCCAGAATTTTGCGTTCGCGCTCAAAGCGGGCGATGGCTTCGCTCCAATGCATGTCCGGACGCAGGATCTTGATGGCGACCTGTTGGTGGGGTTGATCGCGCAGGGCGAGCCAGACTTCTCCGAACCCGCCGGGGGAGTGCGCGTCGTCGAGGCGTCGTTCGAGCGTGAACTCGCCGAAGCGCAGTCCGGGACGCGCGAACGAACTCGCAGGTGCGTCCTCGCCCGCGATCGGACCTCGCGCCACACTCTTCTCAACCATCCGGAGCACACGCTCCACGAGCACGGGGTTGTCCGGACACTCGCGCTGCAGGAGTGCTCGCCGCTGATCGGGCGCAGCATCGCAGGCCGCATCGAACAACTCCATCTCGCGTCGCAGGGGCGAACTCATGGGCCTCCTTCAGCGTCTAGTCCGGTGCGCGAGCGTGCGAAGTCCACGAGGGAATCACGCTTGGTCGTCGATGCGCTTCTTGACGGCCTCGTGGAGCCATTCGCGTCCGTAGCGGAGGTAACGGGTCACCGTCGCGGTGCCGAGCCCCGTCGCGGCGGCGATCGCCTCGGACGTAAGCCCCCCGTAGTACTTCATCGTCATGACCTCGGCCCAATCGGGCTCGGCCTCCTTGAGTTGCTCCATCGCGTCGTCCACCGCCACGAGCGCCTCCTCGGTAAACTCGTCCTGCACCGGCAAGCGAACGTGCCCCACTATGTGGGGCTCGAGTTGCTGGTGTCGGACCTTTCCCCCCGCCTTCTCCGTCGCCTTGTGGCGTGCACGGTCGGTCAGGCAGTCTCGCATCACCTTTGAAAAGAGATTGACCAGATGCCGCCGATCGGTAATGGCCTGTCCATTCGACTTGGCGAGCCGCAACAAGGCGTCATGCACGAGCGCCGTGGCCTGGAGGGTCTGGCTCGGACTCTCGTTCTTGATCAGGCTTTGCGCGATGCGCCGCAGTTCGTGATAGACCTGAAGAATCAAGTCGTCCAATGCCGTGCGATCACCCTTGGCGTATCGATCGGCGGCGGAGCGGAACTCCATGGGATCCGATTCGGGCATCCCGAAATGGTACCAATCCGGGAGAGCCGGGTTGCGATTCACTCGGCATCGACGCGCTCGCGGACTCCATCGTCGTGGTCAAGGGGAATCGCTCCTCCAGTTCCCGGATGAGGCACTTCCCGTGCGGCTGTATCTCGATAGAAACTCGCGGCCCAAACGACGCCGACGCCGGACTCCGCTTGGGTACGAGCCGCCCGCCCATGTTGGATCCAACCCGTTCCGCACTGGAACCATCGGACTTCGCCACCGCCCGGCGACCCCGGGAACGACCGCGTCGTCGCGAGGACCATTCCGCGCCCCGGACGCGGGTCCACGGCGGTACCCCCACCCCTTGCTCGCAAGCCAATCACGCACCGTGGGCGCTCCTTTGCCACCGTGCTGGAGGTGGCGGGCGTTCCAAGCCCGTGGCCCAACGGATCAGGCGGCACCGGGACATTCGATTGACCACTCAAACCTACATGGACGAAGGATTGCTCCCACTCGCATCGGCCGTGCGGTCACTCCCCACACTATTGGACGTGCGAACGAGCCCCACGAACTCGCAGCGACGGGCAACAACCGTGCCCAAGAGGTGTCAAATCCGGGTCATTGTGCGGCACAATCGGGCCAACCTGTTCGGGTCAGGAAAACACCGGGAGCGATGCAAGTGACCAATCAGACAGCACTTGGCAACTCAGAGCACACTCGGTTGTTGAGTGGAAAAGCAGGGGATCTAGGATTCGAACCTAGACTAAGTGAGTCAGAGTCACTCGTGCTACCGTTACACCAATCCCCTATGTGGAATCATCGCCAGTTCGTCCGAATGCTACGCGCGGGCGAGGCGGAGGCAAGGGGGCTTCCAAAAGCGCGAATCGGCCGCCCTGTCGAGGCGGCCGCCTGTGCACTGATGTCCCCATGCAGGCGCGTGGGGCGTTGACGATGACGTGATTTCAGTTGGACTTGCTGGGAGGAATCGGCGTGGCGCGGCCGTACTGACTGGCTGGTCGCGTGGGGGTGGCATTCGCACCCGGAGCCGGTGCGGGAGGCGGGATCATCGTGGTTCGGGAGGGCGTGGGCACCACCTGTGAACCGACCGTTGACTCCGCTGCGGGCGTCGTCCGGCGTTCGCGCAACTGATCGATCGAGCGATCGAGTTTGCCGAGGATTGCCTTGACCTGATTGAATGACTTTTCGGACGGGCCCATCGCTGGAACTCCCAAGAAGTTGCGAACAGCGTGGGTATCGGCCCCGCAACGCGCGTGCTTGCCGCGTGCGCCCGCCGATCGCGAATTCGAAGTCAAGCCGTGCCGCGTATGACGGCTGGGCCCATGCGCCCCGCCCGACGCGGGGACACGCCGCGCCAACCGGGCCCAGACCCGTTAGCATTGTGCCTATGGCCGACGTCCACCTGCAATCCGTGCGCAAGACCTACCCCAACGGCTTCGAAGCCGTCAAGGAGTTCAACCTCAAGATCACCGACGGCGAGTTCGTGGTCTTCGTGGGCCCCTCGGGGTGCGGCAAGTCCACGACGCTGCGCATGATCGCCGGGCTGGAGGACATCTCCTCGGGCACCATTGCCATCGGCGGGCGCGTCGTCAACGACGTCCACCCCAAGGACCGCGACATCGCGATGGTCTTTCAGAACTACGCCCTCTACCCCCACATGACGGTGTACAAGAACATGGCGTTCGCGCTCCAACTGCGCGGCGTGAAGAAGGACGAGATCGACCGGCGCGTGCGTTCGACGGCGTCGATGCTGGGCATCCAGGAGTTGCTCGATCGCAAGCCCAAGGTGCTCTCGGGCGGGCAGCGCCAGCGTGTCGCCGTCGGACGGGCGATCGTCCGCGAACCCAAGGCCTTCCTGTTCGACGAACCGCTCTCCAACCTCGACGCGAAACTCCGCGTCTCCACGCGGGCCGAACTCAAGGGGCTCCACCAGCGCCTCAAGACCACCACCGTGTACGTCACCCACGATCAAGAAGAGGCGATGACCCTCGGCGACCGAATCGTCGTCATGTCCAATGGCCTGATCCAGCAGGCCGATTCTCCCCTCCAGGTCTACAACCATCCCGCGAATCGCTTTGTCGCCGGGTTTGTCGGCACGCCGCCCATGAACTTCATCGAAGGCACGCTCGAAGGCGCCGCCGCCGGCGTCATGTTCGTGGAGCGAGGGTCCTCGGGCACGCGGCTCCCCCTGAGCGCCGCCCACGCCGCCAAACTCTCCTCCCATGTCGGCACGAGCGTCGTGCTTGGGGTGCGTCCCCAGTACCTCACGCTCGACGCCACGCGCTCCCCCGCCATCGACCTCACGGTCAACGTGGTCGAGCCCCTGGGGGACCAGATGGACCTGTCGTGCGTGACCGGGGCGGGCTCACGCGTCGTCGTGCGGACCGCGGCGTCGAGCGACGTGCGGGCGGGCGATTCCAAACGCTTCGCGATCGACGTCGCCAAGTTGCACGTCTTTGAACCGGGCGAGTTCGGCACCAACCTCACGCTCTAAACGAAAGGCATTATGCCCAAGGCACGCATCAAGTCGGGCCTCCGTGTCAAGCCACGCAGCCCGCGCGCCGGCGCCCCCTCGCGTGCGACGGCGTCTCGCGCCAAGGCTCCGCCCGCCCCGGGGTCCATCGGCGCGGAACTCCTCACGCCCACCATGCGGGCCCGCGAACTCTTCTGGTCCAACGTGGTGCGTGAGATCCTGATGTCCCTCTGGGCGGCGTCCGAACGCCCGACGAGCCCAAGCCAGGACCAGGGCTCGTCCTCATCCCCCACCCCCGCACCTGCCGCCAACCTGCTCGATGGCCGATTCAGCGTGGTCACGAACACGGGCCTTCGGGTGCCCATCGCGCAGGTCCAGCCCGTCTTCGGATGCGGCGTGCTGGGCAAGCAGCATCGCGAGCAATGGCTCTCGCAAGCCGTGGAGTGCACCGTGTTCCAGATCCGCACGCCGCAAGGCGAAGTGTTCACGCTCCCGGTGCACGCGGTGCGTGCATTCCACTCACTCTCGGAGGAGTCGATGGAGCAACTCGGGCAAGCCGCGAAGGACGCCGCGGCCAACGCCCCCGAAGTGCCGTTCGGCTTCGCGGCGTACACGTCGCTCGCGCGTTCGGCGAGCACGACGCCCGACGAGTCCGACATCGACCCGCGATGGATCCACGCCAGCGAGTGAGGTCGGGCTCATGCCGACGGTGGGCGCGTGGTTGATGAATCCGCCCCGCCCGATCCCGCGTACCTCTCCACGATACACTCGCCCGCGGCATGCTGGGGGTGCCCGGCCAACACTCGGGCCATGGATTGGCCGCGAAGGATCTTCCGCATGCGTGTCCTGGTCGCCATCCCCGTCTTCAATGAAGAGAAGTACGTCCGGCGCGTGCTCGATCGCGTGCTCACGTTCGCCGGCAACGTGCTCGTGGTCGATGACGGCTCGAGCGACCAGACGCCGCACATCCTGCCCGAGTACCCCATCGACGTGATTCGCCACGCGGTGAACCGTGGGTACGGGCGATCGATGCGCGACGCCTTCCGCTGGGCCATCTCCGAAAACTATCAATGGCTCATCACGATGGACTGCGACGAGCAGCACGAGCCCGCGGCGATCCCCTCGTTTGTCGAGGCGGCGGCCTCGAGCGAGGGCGTTCGGCATGCCGACGTCATCAGCGGTTCGCGGTACATGCGGGAGGGCGCCGAGGCCGACGTCCCCCCGCCGGAGCGGCGCGCCATCAACGCCGCCATCACCAAGGAACTGAACTGCCGATTCGCGGACACGCTCGCGTGCACGCTCACCGATGCGTTCTGTGGCTTCAAGGCGTACCGCGTCGAAGCGCTCCGCAAACTCAGGCCGACCGTCAACGGCTACGCCTTCCCGATGCAGTTCTGGGTGCAGGCCGCCGCCGCCGGGCTCAAGGTCCGTGAGTTGCCCGTGCGGCGCATCTACCACGACCTCACGCGCACCTTCGGCGGCGCGCTCGACGACGCCGACCAACGCCTCCGGCACTATCGCGAGATCATGCACCGAGAGATCCGGCGCCACGCCGAGCACCTCCCGCGCCGCGCCACGCTCGGCGTCGTGGACGACGGGTGCGGATGCTGCTGCACGCCCTAATGCCGCAACCCCCGGGGGACGTGTGGTGGAGCGTTCCCGGGCCCTTCGATTCGAACGAACGGCTCAGCACCCAGCCTCAAACCGTAGCAGGTAGTACAGCAGATCGTCGATCGTCACCCCGCCGTCGGGCGTGCCCGTGCCCGTGCCGTCGTCCACGTCGGCCCCGAGGACACCGGCCTCGAAGATGCCCAGGTAGTACAACAGGTCGTCGATCGTCACCCCGCCGTCGGGCGAACCCGTGCCCGTGCCGTCGTCCACGTCGGCCACACAACTCGGCGGGGCGGGTCGCAGGTGCACGATCCCGCGTGCGTTCGGGCCCCCGAGCGCCTGGATCTGCGCGTCGGTCATCGCCTCGTCGGTGAAGAAGAAGTTGGCGACATAGAAGGACTCGCCCCGTCCCTGGAGATCCGAGAAGAGACAGACGGTCGAGGCCATGGGCGCGAGGGTCGCGTTGGGAGCCTGGGCCCACGGGCTTGGGAACTGCCCCCACGAGTTCCACGTCGCGGGGGCAACGGGCGTGCCCGTCGGATTCGTGCTCGAAATGTCGCCGTAGCGAGGGTCGGTGGACTTGGTGGAGTTGTAGATCCAGTCGCCCTGGGTGGTCCCCAGGAACTGACCATTCACGAAGATACGGCCCGTGTTCGCACGATACCCATCGCTCGACAGCGCGAGGCGGAACCAGGTGTTCGGCTGGACGTTCAAGTTGGTGTAGGTGGCAAAGTCCGACTGATAGCCGAAGGTCGCCTGCCCGTTTCGAATTCGAATGAACGCGTCGCCCGAGGAGTCGTTGTTGTGGTTGTCCTCGATCAGCACCGCGGCGAACTCGGCCTGAAAGGCGACGGGCGGGATGAGCAGATCCCAGATCATCGTCCATTGCCCGTGGCGATCCTCGGGCCAGTGGTCGCGCGTGTTGGGCCAGAACGCGAGCCCGATCCCCCGGCTCTTGGCTCGATTCGTCGGGTCCGCGAGGTTGCGCGGCGGGCTCACGCGATAGACGGTGTCCTCCTCGCTCCCGATGTTGGGAATGCCGAACGAGGTCGTCGTGCCAAACGCCGACTGCTGCCGTGTGATGTCGGTCGGCGTGGGCGGGTTGGGATAGATGTTCTCCTGCCCGGGCCCTCCCAGGATCGGGCCGTGGCGAGGGTCGTCGAGGTAGCGGAGTTTGCCCGGCCCCGAGGTCGGGGCGAGACCGGACTCCAGGACGCTCTGGAGATCGCCATCAAAGTGGAACTCGGTGGTACGCGGGGCGGGGGGCGTCCAGGTCTGATAGACCGCGCCACCGGACACAAGATTGAGTCCAAGACCGAAGGGCTTGGTGATGTTGCGGACGCCCGATTGCCCGGTGCGATTGGCGAGGATGTTCTGCGTGAACGTGAGCGACAGATTCAGCCCGGAGAACGTGCCCGCCAGCGTCTCGCGCGAGAGTTGAACCGGGACGCCCGCGCCCGGATTCCGCACCGCCGAGTACAGGATCCGCTGCTGCCCGGGCACAAAGCCGTTGAGCACGTCGCCCAGCGGCGTGTCGCTCGGGATCACGACCAGCCCAAGGAACCCCGTCCCACGCACCACCGGGTTGAAGGCCGTCAGGTATCCCGGCGCCGCGTCGATGGTGCCCGTGCTCGTGCGCACCAGGTCCGCCGGGTTGGTCGAGAGCGAACTGATGCTCGCGCCGGAAAAATCAATGCTGAGCGAAGTCTGCGCGAACGCACCCCCGCCGATCGAGAGCGCGAACGCGGCGGTGGTGAAGGACGCACGGATGCTGGCGTGGGGCATGGTTCTCCTCCCGTTCGGACCGAAGGTGGAAGAAACTGCGGCAAACCACGCCGCCCACACCACCCTCGGCACGCGGGAACTGTACCATATCGGCATGACGAGCGATCGCCGAGGCGGCGAGAAAGCAGGCAGATTCCTGATGCACGCGCCGAGCCTTCGCGCGGGCTTCACGCTCATCGAGTTGCTTGTCGTCCTCGCCGTCATCGCGCTGCTCATCAGCCTCTTGCTCCCGGCGCTCGGCTCGGCCCGCGAGAACGCGCGCCGCCAGAAGTGCCTCTCCAACACCCGCCAACTCGCGATGGCCTGCACCACCTACTCCAACGAGTCCCGCGCGGGGTATTACCTCCCCGCATTCTTCGATTGGGAGGACAACATCGGCTGGCTCTTCCCCGAGTACATCTCCAACTACAACGTCGCGATCTGCCCCTCCACCCGCAACAGGATCAATCCGAACCTCCTGCTCAGCCAGGAGCAAGGCAACGACGTGCTCCAGACCTACGGGCGCGACTTCCTCCGCGACACGTACTGGGCCGCACGAGACAAGGCCGACGACGCCGGTGGGCACAGTTACGAAATCCGTGCCTGGTTCACCGCCGGCAAATATCTCGATGGCAAGATCGTCTTCACCCCGCCCAACGTCTCCATCGGCCAACAACTCGGCTGGCGGCGCGAGGACGTCCCGGGCGTCTTCGAACTCTTCTCTCGAAACGTCCTCAAGACCCACACCCAGGTCACCTTCCCCGATCGCGTCATGCTCGCGATCGACAACGATCAGGACGAGTCGCGCTTCCCGGGCCTGGGCCGGCCCGACGGCATCAACAACTATCCCGACCCCTGGAACAACCACGGCAAGGACGGGTACAACGTCTCGTATGTGGACGGGCACGCCAAGTTCGTCCGTGCGGGGGAAGGCATGATCCGCATGTACCTCGACACCTGGGACGAACCGCCCACCAACTACACCCTTGTCTCGCCTTATCGCCAACGCACCCTGTCGTGGCAGGGCGCCACCATCCCCGAGTACTTCGAGGGGCCGTGAGCCGGCTCGTCTCCACGTGGACGCCGTCCCTCGTCGAGCCCGGGGAAGAACCGTGCACGTTCGACCGGCGTCGTCGCTCAACATCCGGCGTCGAAGCGAACCAGGAAGTAGAGCAGGTCGTCGATGGTCACGCCGCCGTCGGGGGTGCCCGTGGCGCTGCCGTCGTCGAGATCGGCGGTCCAGATCCCTTGCTCAAAGATCGCCAGGTAATACAGCAGGTCTTCGATCGTGACGCCGCCGTCGGGCGTTCCGGTGAATGAGCCATCATCGAGATCGGCCGGGCAGGCGAGGGAGACGTAGTGGGTCGCATCGTTCAGGTTGATCCAGCCGATGTTCTCGCCCCAGGCATAGCCGCGGAACCGCTGCGAGGCGGGATCCAGGCGAGCGGCAAAGGCCGGCCCCGCGCTCGCTCCGCCCGCGAAGTTGATCCAACCGACGTTCTCGCCCCACGCCAGTCCGCTCAGACGCCCCTGGGCGTCGAGGTTGACGCCGAAGTCGGCGCCGGTCGTGTTGGTGTAGGCGATGCCGTTGGCGGGCGTCGCGTCGCCCAGGTTGATCCAGCCGAGGTTCTCGCACCAGACCAAGCCAGAGAGGAAGGAGACGCCGACACGGGCGCCCTGCGTGCCGACGGGCGAGCCGGCATCCTTCCAGTTCATCCACCCGCCGTTCTCGCTCCACGCCACCTTGTGGAGCGTCGAGACGTTCGACTGGGCGAAGGCGGGAGCCGCCAGCAGTGAGGCGAAGAGGACCATCGAGCGATTCATGGGCGGACCCTCGTGTGGAGTGCGGCGTGGCGATCCGAGGCAAGCGGACGCGGGGCGAACGGGATTACCAGTAGAAGTTCGCGTCGGGGTCGGATGACCCCATCGTGCTGGGGGCCGACACCGCCGAGTTCGAACCGACCGTGACGGGCGCGCTGCTGCCCACGCTCTTGATCACGGGGCCATGGCGCGTGCCGGTCGGGAAGGAGTAGATCGCGGTGGCCGAAGAGATCGGATTGCCAAAGCGATTGCCGGTGACCGTGGAGCCCGCGGCGTTGAGGACGATCCCGAAGTTGAAGTTCGACGCCTGGTTATCGCGGATCATGGCACGCGTCGCGGAGGCTTCGGTCTTGATGCACGTCCCGTTGTTCGCGGCGGTGGAGATGATCTTGAAGACGTTTCGTTGGATCACGGCCTCGTTCGCAAAGACCTGCACGCCATGGCTCGAACTCGAAAACGTGCAATCCTCGACGAGCACGCCCAGCGACTCGATCCGTACGCCCACCTCCATGACGCTGAAGATGCACCCGACGATGGCGGAGTACGCGCTCGCCCGCACGCCGATCGCTCCCGAGGAGGACGTGCTGACGACGCACCCCTCGACCCGAGATCGGGTGGCATCGATGCCCGTGCCGCAACCGTACGCCGTGCACGAGCGCACAAGACCGCCCGATGTTTCAAAGCCGCGTCCGAATGATCTCGCGTCGCACGCGACGAAGGTCGAGCCGTCATTCCCGCGCAGTCCCAGGCCGTTCGTGCTGGAGATTCCACTGGCGTGCACGTTGGTCGCCAGGATCGAACCGTTCTCGTTGTTGACGCCAGATTCGCAGTTCGTCACCACCAGGTCCCGCACTGAAAGTGCGGTGTTGCCGCTGCAGTACACACCACCGGTGTTGCTCGACGAGAATCCCGTGATCGTGCCGTTCTGGACGCGAATGGTCTGCGGGGCGTTCTCGGAGTCGGCGTCATCGGTGATGCCCCTGGCGCCCGTGGCGCCCTCGCCACGTCGGATGCTCATGCCGTTCAGATCGATCGTCGCGTCGCTCGCCAGCACCCGGATGCCCCACTTGCTCCCGGTCGTGACCAGATCGCTCGTGAGGTAATACGACCCCGGCTGCGTGATGACGGCCATCGCCATCGCGTCGCCGGGGGTGTTTGTCGCGTTGATCGCGATGCGCGGCTCGACCTCGGTCAACGTCTTCATCGTCGACGCCACCGGCCCGTGGGGTGGATTCAGCGGCCCCGCCAGGAGAAGGCTCCCCGTGGCGGCGAGCGAGAGCGTGGCGAGAGCAATGACGGCGCGAGTGCGGTTCATGGTCGTGATCCTCATTTCAACCCGGTGTGGCGTCGAGACGCCGCGCGTTCGACCACTCCCATGCGCAGTCTCTTCCGGGATTGGCTACCGCCCTCGCCCTCGAAGCGACCGTTCCGGTCGATCTTCCGTTCTCCTCTCGACACCGCCCAAACACGCCGATAATCTCGCCCGATGACCCCGACTTCCCCAACTTCCACCCCCCCCACCTCGGGCAGCGCCTTCATCCTCGAGCCCACGCTCCCGGGCTCCAAGAAGTCCGGCTACGAGTTCCTCGTCCTCGAACCCCCCGGGCGAACGCTTAAGAAGTACGTCTTTATCCAGGACGAGACCGGCTACCTCCCCAAGGTGCTCGACAAGTACCTCCGCGAGTTCGCCGACTCGACCGCCGGCATCAACATCCAGGGCAACAACCAGGGCAAGAGGACCATGCGGGAGACCGCGATCGAGTTGATGAAGGTCTACGGCCTCGTCTACTTCGGCTTCAAGGCCACCCAGATGGTCTTCAACAAGGTTCGCGCCAAGATCGTCAACGGGCTGCTCGGCTCGACGAAGAAGTGCTACACCGTCGCCGCCGTCGCCAAGAAGTACAACGTCCCCGTCCACCGCACCGAGGACGTCAACAGCGAGTCCTTCCGCACCATGCTCCGCAACCTCGGCGTCGAGTTCATCGTCAGCATCTCCGGCACGCAACTCTACAAGAAAGACCTCCGCATGCAGACGCCCTTCGGCATCGTCAACTGCCACGGCGCGCTCCTGCCGAAATACCGCGGCCTCATGCCCTCCTTCTGGACCCTCGCCAACGGCGAGAAATGGGGAGGAACCTCCGTCCACTTCGTCGATCGCAAACTCGACAACGGACCCATCGTCGTGCAGAAGCGCTATCGCCTCTGGCCCCACGACACGCTCGAAGACGTCATGGCCCGCAGCAAAGACCTCGCGGCCGAGGCGATCATCGAGTGCGTGCGATTGGTCGAAGCCGGCAACCCGCCGCTCATGCCGAACCCCGAGAGCGAGCAGAGCCACTTCGCGATGCCGACCAAGGAGGACGTCCGCCGGTTCCGGGAGCATGGACACCGCTTCTTCTAACCGGAGTGGCGTTCCGTTTCCGACGCGGCTTGAGCTACGCGGCTCGGCGTGTGGAGAGGCCCTCGCGTTACTCGCGACCGGAAGGGCCCGGCTTTCCGACAAACATCATCGCCAAGCGCCTCAGCATGCGTACGGTCGCGCCATCCAACGATTTCTCCAATCGGGAGACCTGCGGCTGGGAGAGGTCCAGCGCCTGGGCGAGTTCCTGCTGGGTCAGGCCGTGCGCTTTGCGGACGGAGGCGAGGCCGTCGCGCAGCAGGTTCGCCAGCACCGCGTCGGCATCCTGCCACGATTCCGTGGGATCGTTCAACGTGCGCACCGCGTCGTCGATGTCGTCGGGCGAGGGGCTCGCGCCCACGGCGCCCTTCATCTTCTCAAACTCGGCGATCGGCACCATCACGTGCGTGACCTGACCGTTGTTCGTGACGGTGGGATAACCCCAGATCAGCGGCATGGCACAACCTCCGGACTGTCAAGCCGTGCGCCTAGACGCACTTGGCGATGCGAACCTGGTCCTTCGCCGCATCCACTTGGTAGATCGCGGCGTGTCCGTCGAACTTCGCCCAGCGCAGCCCCGGCATGTCGTGGCGCGTGATCGCCTCCGACCCTTCGCAGAATGGGTTCGCGTCCAGCCTCAACAGCAACTCGGCAAACGCCTCCACCTGCGCGGACGTCACGCCCGGTGTACGCAGCCACGCCACGACCGCGCTCGATAGGCGAATGTTCCGCCGAAAAACCGGACGCTTCGACTCGTCGAATCGCGTCAACCAGGATTGAAGTTCGTCGAGCCAGGGCAAGCGTGAAGGCTATCCGATCGCGGGAAGAGGTGGAGAAACGAGCCTCGCCACACCCGCGTGCGTGACTTCGCTCGTGATGGATCGCTCGGACTCTTGCCACCGTTCGCTCCAAACCCGGCATGCCAAAGGACCTCCCGCCACCGTCCCACGGCTGCGGTTCGCATTCATTATTCGTATAGATGCATGCTCTCGATGCACTTGGCCACAAAAAATGACTACAAATGCATAATAATACGGGATATTGGACTAATATCGACGATTTGTTTGCATGACGTTTGGGTATTTCAAGCATGAACTCGCATCGACGACTTCCTACTCTGAGTCATGCTCAACCTCGTCCAACCCACCCGCCTGCCGCTTGTCGCGCCGTCGATCTTGGCCGCGGACTTTGGGAACATGGCCTCGGCGTGTAAGAACGTGCTGGAGTGCGGAGCGGACCTGCTGCACCTCGATGTCATGGACGGGCACTTTGTCCCCAACCTGACGATGGGGCCCGACCTGTGTAAGGCGCTGCGACGAGCACTTCCGGACGCGTACCTCGACGTGCACCTGATGGTGAGCAACCCGGCGATGTTCGTGGAACCCTTCGCGAAGGCGGGCGCTAACCACATCTCGTTCCATGTGGAGGCGGTTCCTCCGGAAGGGATTGCGCCCCTCATCACCAAGATCCAGACCTTGGATTTGCAGGCTGGGCTGGTCATCAACCCCCCCACTCCGGTCGAGAAGATCCTTCCGTTCGTGCACCTGGCGGATATGACGCTGGTGATGTCGGTGAACCCGGGCTTTGGAGGGCAGGCGTTCATCGCCGATGTGCTCGACAAGGTGCGCGCGATCAAGGCAAGACTGACGCCCCGCCAGCGGCTTGAGATCGACGGCGGGGTCACCACCGAGAACGCGGCCCGCGTCCGGGACGCCGGGTGCGACGTGCTGGTGGCCGGTTCGGCGATCTTCGGGCTTCCCGAAGCCCGTCGCCCCGAGGCCATTCGCCTCATTCGGGGGTCGTGATTGTATTTTGTTTGGGTGTCCGTTCTCGGTCAGTGGTCCGGCGTTGACCGATCGCTACCATTCCTGACTACGCCCGGGACGCGGACAGGTTGGGTTTGGCCCGTTGCCGACCCGCGTCCCCGACGGAACCACGTCGATGTCGACGGCTCGACAGGTTGAGGTCGTTCTGATCCCAGGCGGGCCGACCGCATGGGACATGGAGCACCGCCTCAGCGGTCAATCGGACATTCCGCTCGCGCCGCAGGCCGTTGCGAACCTGCAACGATCGCTCGACCGTGCGGCCGCCCCGCCCGCCCGCGTGATCTGCGGGCCGGAGGAGGCCTGCCGGATTTTGGCGAAGGCGGCCTGCGGGTCGTGGGGTCGATCGTTCAAGGCCTACGCGGAACTGCGTGAACTCGGGCTTGGGCTCTGGGAAGGCATGCGGACCGAAGAGGCGGCGCAGCGGTACGCGTCGGCATTCGCGGCGTGGCGTGCGGACCCGGCCAGCGTGATCCCCCCCGAGGGCGAATCGATCGATCAGGCACGCCATCGCCTCCTCACCAAAGTCGCCGGCGTGATGTCACGCGTCAAAGTTGGGGAGTCCCTCGCCATCATCGCCAGGCCGATGGCCTTGGAGATCATTGCGGCGGCGTGTGAAGAGCGACCGATAACAGACCTGGCGTCAACCTTGGCATCGACGGTGGAGAGCCTGTTGGTCCGGCGAATGAGCGTGCCCGGCGATAGGCTACAGGCCTATAGGCCGGCGGCAATCAAGACGTTCCTGATGTAGACGCAGGAAGGTCCACGAGGCCGTTCCGAAGAACTCGTGATGGACATGGGGGTGCGCAGCGGTACAGGCCGCCACCCGATTCGACAGTTGGGTTTCCCAGATTGACACTCCCCGACGCTTCGGCGTTGGTGATGAGAGGAAGAAGGCATGAGCAAGACTGCACCTTCACCCGCGACCCGCACCTGGAGTGAAGTCCGACCCGCGCGACGCGCGTCGATCCCCGAGGGCCTCTGGCTGCGTTGCCCGAGTTGCTCGAAGATGGTGTATCGCCGGCATCTCGAGGCGAACCTGCACGTGTGCCCGGAGTGCAACCACCACCACCGCATTGGCGCGGTCGAGCGGGTGAAGCAACTGGCCGACACGGACTCGTTCCAGGAGATGTTCAAGACGCTCACGCCGACGGACCCGCTGAAGTTCCGCGACCTGAAGACGTATGCGGACCGGTTGCAGGCGGAGCAGATCAAGACGGGCGAGAAGGACGCGATCAAGGCCGGTCGCTGCTTCATCAAGGGGCGCGAGGCGATGATCGCGTGCCTGGACCTGACGTTCATGATGGGCTCGATGGGCAGCGTGGTGGGCGAGGTCGTGACCCGCACGATCGAAGAAGCGACTCGCACGAACCTGCCGCTGGTCATCGTGAGTTGTTCCGGCGGCGCGCGGATGCAGGAGAGCGGGCTCAGCCTGATGCAGATGGCCAAGACGAGCGCCGCCCTCGCACGCTACGACGACAAGGGCGGGCTCTTCATCAGCGTCCTCACGGACCCGACGACGGGCGGCGTCACCGCCAGTTTCGCCATGCTGGGGGACGTCATCTTCGCCGAGCCCAACGCCCTCATCGGATTCGCGGGCCCGCGCGTCATCCAGCAGACGATCCGCCAGGAACTCCCCGAAGGCTTCCAGCGCAGCGAGTTCCTCAAGAAGAGCGGGCTCGTGGATCGCGTGGTGCCGCGCGGGCAGTTGCGCAGCGAGATCGCGCGAGTGATCGACTTTGCGGGCAAGTAGTCCGGGAGCCAGTCGGGCTCGTCGTCGTCATCGGACCTGAGATCGTGGCTCGGCGCTGTGTCCCAACGGCATGCCGCCAAACCGCATGGGCTCCGACGGCTTCTCCGACGCTGGGCGCCGGGGAGCGAGGACGGCTCCGCCCGACTCGACGGAAGGATGGAGTGGAGCACCGGTGACCCGGACCCGGGTTGGAGGGTTATGCGCGTGAACGGGCATGCGCGATGGAGCGGACGATCCAGATGATCGTGCCCACGCCGAGGACCGCAAACGCAAGGAAGAGAACGAGCCCGGCGATGGTGCCAACCCGCTGATGGCGTGCGAAGAGGGACTCGGAGCCCAGGATCGAAAGTCGGGCCGCTTCGCGTGCGGCCAGCGTCCCCATCCAGAAGACCAGGGTTCCAGCGCTGGCGAAGATCCATCGGAGCCCGTGGGTCCTCTGGTGAATCGCGACCGCAACCCAGCCGAAGACCGCCACGAGTGCGCCAACCGAGGCGATGACGATCCATGCCAAGGCGGATTGTCCAACCGGTTGATCGCGTGCCGACCCGGGGATGACCAGCCAGGATGCCACTGCCGCTGCGACCATGGAGATGGCCGCGAGGACCGCGACAGGGCGCTGCGCCTTCAGGGCGGTGGGTGGATCAACACCCGAAGCACCAAGTCGGAGTTGCCACGCGAGCACCAGGCAGGCGGTGGGAAAGGCGGCGACGAACCAGAATCCGAGTCGAGGAAGGATGGCCGAGTCTTTATAGAGCATGGCGCCGGCCGCGTACTGGGCGGGCCACGCGTCTCGATGGAGGGAGAGGAGGTGGTTCTCGACCCACGACCAGGCGACGAAGAGGAAGCCGCCCATGACCAACAGCGCGACTATGCCCTGGAGGGCGGCCTTGCCCTCGAGGCGATGGGCCTTGAGCAGATAGAGGAGGTAGAACGCGATGATGAGCACCGGCAGGATCGCCATCCAGCGATGGAACGAGAGCAGGTTGGCCGTATAAAACTCCTGCTGATAGAGAATCTGCACGAAGAGGAGCGGCGCGACGCCCGCCGTGATCGCCGCCGAAAGGGCAAAGGGCATCCAATCCTTGAGGATCGTGGTGACCGCGGACCATTCGGTGGGCCTTGGGGCACGCCCGAGCCGTCCGCGCAGCCCGGCCACGCCCAGCATGATCGAGCCCGCGAGGACGTAGGACATGAAGACGAGATGCAGGAGCAACGTGACGACGAAGAGCACGGCGTACCAGGCGGTTGGAGCGGGCAGATGGAAGGGGAAGGTCTGGTGCATGGGAACCTTCAGTTCAGGCGTGATCTAGCGGCGGGCGGCGGGACCGGGAAGAGCGGACGAGTGCAATGCTGGGTGAGCGATCGGCGCGGGCTGCGTTCCGGCTTCGTCGAGCCATGCCCTGATCTGCGTCAGCACGCGAGGGTCGTGGGAGGGCTCGTGGGTTGGGGGCCTCCCGGCGGATTCCCAGCGGACGAACTGCACAAGAGCCTCGAGTTCCGTTGGGGTGCCCGCGAACGGCGGCATGAACCCCTTGGTTCGTTGCAACTTCGCGACGTTCATCCGTTGCTGATCGATCGACCAGGAGCCCATGAGGTGGGTGAGCCCGTTGACTCCTCGGACGGTATGGCAGACTGCGCATTGGTTGCGGAATGTCAGGGCCCCGAGTCGGAGTTGATCGGACGGGTACGCCGCGGCGTCGCGGAGGGGGAAGGGGTCGTTGGCGGTGCAGCCGACCTCGCGCAGGCGAGCCACATCCTCTGGGGAGATGGCGTTGCTGAAGAGCACGTCGCGGATGGTGTAGGGTTTGCGCACGCCCTCGCGCACGAACTCACCGCCCGCGGTGGCGCCAAAGGCGAGGGCGAGGAGCAGCGTCGCCGTCGCGCCGTTGATGTACAACCTTTGACGCCAGAGCCCGAGGACCACATATCCGCCCACCAGCACACTCGCGCCCACGGCGAGGTTCATGAAGAGCGTCATCGCGACGCTGCCGCCCATCACCCACGCAAGGCTGTCTTCGGGCAACGCGGCGAGGAACCAGAGGCCGAAGAGGGGCATCGCGACGATGGGGAGCATGAAGCGGGCCGTGCGGTTGATGAGTCGGGTGCGATCTTCACGCGATACCTCGGGCATGGTGTTGACGATCACCGCCGCGACCAGCCCGGCGATGACCACGCAGGCGATGGTCCGGGCGAAGAGGCTGGGCCAGAAGGTGGCGTTGAAGAACCCCTGCCAGATGTTCCCAGATCGGACCCATTCGCCGGGGGTGAGTTGCCAGGAGAGGATGCCGTTGATCCAGAAGAGCGAGCCCCACCCGGCGACGCTGTAGATGAGGAGCAACGCGAGGCGGACGCGATCGGGCAGCACCTTGGCGTACCGGTAGAAGGCGTACCCGGCGACCACCTCGACCCAGAAGAAGACCCACTCGGTGGCCCACACCCAATGAAAGACATCGACCATCTTGCCGATGGTGCCCGGGGAGACCTGGATGCTGGTGAACCACATCCCGACGCCGGTGAGGGCGCCGGTGACAAAGGAAACGAGCACGAGGTACTTGAAGTACGAGTCGAGGACTTTTCTCGCCACCGGCTCTTGGCCCGACATCGCGAGCCACTGAAAGTAGGCCATCAGCATGCCCCCACCGATGGCAAACTGCGCCAGGAACACATGGAAAATCCCGAGCCCGCCGATGACCATGCCCTTCATGATGGGACCAAAGTCGTTGATGGGATACGAACTCAAGATCGACGTGACGGGATCAGCCATGACGCGCTCCGACACAAAGCACCACTGCGGCTCGTCGTCCAACTCGGATCGACCACCCACATGACCCCCACATGACCCCCACATGACCCCCACATGACCATAGTGGCGGCAGGTCCGGCGAAGGTTCCTGGCACCATTGTTTACGATCCCCCCGAGAATGCACCACGCGGCGGAACGCACGGCGCCGGCAGCAACTTCTAAACGAGAACATGAACACCCACGAACCCTCTGTCATGGAATGATGTGCAGGGGTCTCGCTCGAATCATGCCCACCAGTGGTGTGACCGTGAAGGATCCCCCCGGATCGGACCGACCTGCGGGTGATGTGCCGATTGGAGCGCGTGATGTCAACACATCGGCTCACCGGCGATCCGATGCTGGCGTGAGCGGAAGTGCCACGACGGTTGTGGAACAAACCTCCGACGGCCGCATCACGATCGATGACCCGCGTCCTTCCGTGCGCGTGATCGAGGCGCCTGCTGAGCGTCGAGAACGACACCACCTCACAAGGCAGCCGTCGCGGTGCACTGGTTGTTGTGTTGGAGGGGACCTCGCGCTGCGGCGCGAGAATGGGCAGTCCCGGACTTGAACCGGGGACACCCGCATTTTCAATGCGGTGCTCTACCAACTGAGCTAACTGCCCGCCGACCTTTCGGTCTGGATGGGTAGGGTAAGCCGAGGGCGCACGGGGTCAACCCGTATTGGGTGAGGAAAGCGGAAAGGGGGCCGCGGGCTCCCTATCATGACCTGAACGCGGGCCGCGTCGGGCAATCGACTAGGCGGGCGGGCGTTGGGTTGTGGGCCGGTCCTGCGGCGGAACGGGCGCGAGCGGGGGCAAGGAGCCTTGGAATGCTGGGCGTAATGACGAGCGAAAACACGATGACCCTGGCCTTCATCAACGATCTGCTCCACCCGAGCCACATGATCATCATCTTGGTGATTGCGCTCCTGATTTTCGGACATCGACTGCCGGAGGTCGGGCGCAGTCTGGGCAAGAGCATTGTCGAGTTCAAGAAGGGCATCAAGGGCATCGAAGACGAGGTCAACGACGCGGGCAAGCGCCCGGACGTGGATCGCCAGATCGAGCAGGAGAAGCCCTACCGCGCTCCGTTGACCTCGGAGGGCAAGGACGCGCGGGTGAGCCGTGGGTCGGCTCAGGAACCGGTCGCCACCTCGCACGAGGGCGAAAAGTCGGCGTAAGCCGAGCGTTGTCACACGTCTGACCGTCTCTCCATGCTGTGCCGCCGGTCGTTGTACCCTCAGGCATGCGATACACGGTGTCCGCGTTGCTGGTGGTGTTGGGGTCGGCCGCTCTTGGGGGCGAGCCGCGGCCCGAACTGATGGTGGTGAAGGACGATACGGTGATCACGCGATCCTGCCGCGTGCTTATCCATCCCACCGCGATCATCGCCGACACGAACAACAACGGCGTGATCCAGATCGGGGCCGACGGTATCACGGTGGAGTTTGACGAGCGGAGTGCGCTGCGTGGCGCGCCCGAGGGCACGCCTTGGAACACGCTCACGGGCCTCGGCATCGCCGTCAACGGACATCAGAACGTCACGCTCCGCGGCGTGCGTGTGCATGGGTACAAGGTGGGCGTGCGGGCGCGGGAGGCCGACGGGCTGACGGTGGACACGGCGGACCTGTCCGACAACTACCGCCAGCGACTCAAGAGCACCCCGGAACGGGAGGACTCCTCCGACTGGCTCTTCCCGCATGAGAACGACGAGCAGCAATGGGTCACGCAGCACGGCGCGGCGCTCTGCGTCGAGCGTTCGAACGACGTGACGATCAAGAACGTGCGCGTGCGACGCGGGCAGAACGGCATCATCCTCGACCGCGTGAACACGAGCAAGGTCTTCGACAACGACTGCTCGTTCCTCTCGGGCTGGGGGCTGGCGATGTGGCGGAGCAGCGAGAACACGATCAGCCGCAACGCACTCGATTTCTGCGTGCGAGGGCACCGCGAGGGGGTCTACAACCGCGGGCAGGATTCAGCCGGGATCCTGTGTTTCGAGCAGTGCAACAGGAATGTGTTTGTCGAGAACTCGGCGACGCATGGGGGGGATGGGTTCTTCGGGTTTGGGGGTCAGGAGGCGATCGGAGAGCGACCGCCCGCCGCCGCGGATTTCTACTCCACCCCGCGTGGGTGCAACGACAACACCTTCGTCGGCAACGACTTTTCCTATGCCGCCGCACACGGTTTGGAACTGACCTTCAGCCACCGCAACATCATCGCGAACAACCGTTTCATCGAGAACGCGATCTGCGGCATCTGGGGCGGGTATTCGCGCAACACGCTCATCACGAACAACGTCTTCACCGGCAACGGCGGAATGGCCTACGGCCTTGAACGCGGCGCCATCAACATCGAGCACGGATCGCAGAACACGATCGTGAACAACTCGCTTTTGAACAACCTTTGTGGCGTTCATCTCTGGTGGGATGACGATCGCCAACTCCTCGACCTCCCCGGTGTGCGAGCGGGCTATCTCGGCGTGTCGGGCAACCTGATCGTCGGCAACACGTTCGAGATGAACGATGGCCACCCGTTTGCAGGCGCGCGGCACGCGAACGCCAAGATGATCGGCGTCCAGATTCGCAACGTCGGTGGCACGGGAAAAGTGGATGACAACATCTACGCCAAGAACTCGGTCAAGATCAGCACGACAAACGCCCTCGAACTCGACGTGTGCTGCCCGTTCCGTGATGCCAACCCCGATTTGGACGCGATCTTGCCCAAGGTTGAGGTCATCGGGCTGACCTCTCCTGTCGGTGCCCGCGCGAGACTCGCCGGCCGCCGCAACATCATCATGGATGAATGGGGACCTTGGGACCACGCAAGCCCGATGATCCGCAAGGGCGTGAGCGAAGGCGACGCGGTCGTCTACGAGATCCGCGGCGTGCCGGACGCGATCACGGCGAAGGAGATGGGCCGCGGCAAGACAAACATGCACCTCGTCCCCTCATCGGCCAGTAGGCCCGCGCTGCTGTATGTGTCGGTCGAGCCCGGCGTCAACGCGTACGAGATCCAACTCGAGTCCGGGACGTGGTCGCACACCGTCCGCGGCACGATCGTGCGAGTCAACTGGGAGTGCACATTGTTCGCGTGGGATGAGGCCAGCGACCCGCGCCAGAACCACGACGCCTGGCACGCGCTCGCCAAGTCCGCCACCGCGAAGATCATTCTTCCATCACTCGATCTTTCGTTCGCCCACGGAGGCCCACGCGACCTCCCGATCGCGACGAACCTCGACACCAAGGACTGGCCTGGCCGCGATCACTTTGGCACCCTCGCCCGCACCAGGATCAACCTGCCGGCGGGCACGTGGCGATTCGTCACGACCAGCGACGACGGCATCCGCGTTCGTGTCAACGACAGGACCATCATCGACAACTGGACCTGGCACGCCCCCACGCGCGACGTGGGCACGTTCGTGCAGCCCAAGGACGGCGAGGTGGAAATCATCGTCGAGCACTTCGAGATCGATGGCTACGCGATGCTCACGTTGGACATCGAACGCGCGGAGTAGCCATACCGAGAGGAGCCGAGGCGGGGGGGCATGACGAGGCGCTCGAAACGACCGCCCTCGTCCAACCGCGAACAACGCTCGAGCGAGTTCCCCGCCACCCTTGCCGCTGCCTCGCGAGGCGCGCTAGTATTCGCCCGACTTCGCCGAGGTAGCTCAGCTGGTTTAGAGCGCTGGATTCATAACCCGGAGGTCGGCGGTTCGAGTCCGCCCCTCGGCATTTTCACACCCGAACGCACCACCTCGCACGGTGCTGCGTTGAGCCACAGAAATACGGCCCAAAGTGTTTGCCCCGTCCGTTCGGGTTGGCCCGACGTCGGTGCGCGGGTCGGATCGGTTGCACGTCTCGACGGCGGTGTTTCGAGTACGCCGCCTCCACCGTGACCGTGGGGGTGTCCGCGTCAAGGTCGAACGACTCCGGCGTGACGCTGGACACTTCCGCCGCACGGAAACCCGTGCCACACGCGATCCGGTACGCCCAAACTCACTCGGGGCATGACATTCGAACGCGGGAGGTGCGAAGGGCCTTGGTCGCGGCATCCGGCACGAGCGTGGGACGATCACCGCAGGCGACTTCGTAGCCGCCACAACGAGCCGTGAGACCTCGTCGGGGGTCAATTCACGCCGCACTCGCCGGCGATCTGTTTCGGCATTGAAACCCCGCAGGCTCACGAGTTTATCCACCCGCGATCTCTTCTCGCGGTGTAGCCAACGCGAAAAACTCCGCACGGCTCCAATGTAGTGGTTCGAGGTTTTGAGGCTCAACCCACGCCCTTTTGGGGGCTTCCTCAGCACATTTACCGCCGCGACAACCCGTGCGGGGGACAGGTCCGCAACCGTGTCGAGGCCGCCTGCGCCAAGGATGCGATCGATCCGGTTCTCGGCCGCGTCGATGGTGTCGGCCGCGGTGCCTTTGCCCTCATGGTACGCGACAAACTCCGCAAGGTGCTCTCGGAGCGAGCGGGCTTCCTGGGCGGCCAAGGCCTCAGTTCGCGCGTCGGTCAAGCCCGATGCCCAAGTGCTCGAGAGCCGGTGTTATTTCACCAACGCGCTCATGGGACTCAAGGATGACGCCAAGGGCTGCGTCGGCCCGCTTTCCGGAGATCCGGATGACCGGCAACGGTGTCTCGATTTCCTTCGATTTCAGGCCGAGGTGATTCAACCTGGTTGTGTGCTCGCACTGGGTGGAGATGCCATGCGGGCGCTCGTCAAACTCGGCGCTGACGTGCGGAACGCATGGTGCGGACCGCGAGGTGATCCTCGAACGATCAAGAACATGCTTCTCACTCCTACCTCCAACCCGCTTCCGTCGGCGAGTCTCTCGGCTTCGGTTCGATGTGCGGTGGCGGTCCTGTACCACCCGTGCGAGTTGAGGGACCTCCGGCCAGTCTGGACCGAAGCCATCACCCTGGTGCGTTCTGCCGCTTCGCACTGTGGGAACTCACCCGCCATCTTGCAAGCGCCGGCATCTACTCATCGCCTCCCCCTTCCACTGGCTACGGCGGCGACCGTGTCGACGTCGTCAACGTCTACAGAAATCGCGTTCTCATCATCGCTCGCGGTGTTTCTGTAGACGTTGACGCTGTGGACGGGTGAGAGCACGAACCGTCTAGCCTTGGGACCACCTCGCCCGCGCTGCGGGGGCGTCGTCCACGATCCCGCACCAGCCCCCACCAACTTCGACAGGGCAGTCTCCGCATCGGCCACCGTCTTGAACATGCGGGACCGTTGCACCAGTTCGCGTCCGCTTACGTCGCCACCCATGCGTCCGATCATCTCCAATAGCCGACGGGTAGCCCGGCCGTCGTCACTCTCGCCCAGGATCGCGTAGACGCGACGGGCTTCGTCACCGAACCACCGGGCTAGGACCACGCCCGCCGCGATGCTCGCCTCATCGACCCGCGCCGGATCGCGTAGCGTGGCGTCACCCGCCGCCCAGCGGGTCCAGTGAACCACCAGCGCCAGCCAAGCCGCGTATCCCTCCAACTTCGACCACGCCGCCGCTTCGTCGCCGGACAGGTTCACTTGCTCGCCGGCGTGTTCGTTGTAGAACGTCACCCACGCCCGCTTCCCGTCGTCGGCCAGCGTCACCAGCCGGGGCCGTTCGTCGCCGTCGTCGTCGGTTTCCGGCGTCAGCCCGAACAGCCGATCGAACACCATCGCCACCGCCGCTTCGGTGGTCGCGTTCACGTCCGCTTCGGTCCACCGCTTCGGCTTGCGCGGGACATCCACGAGAGCGGGGAGGAATCGGTCGCTACGAGTCGGCGGTCTTCGGTTCCGGCGCCCGCACCCGACGCGATGTTGGTGCAGGCCGAGCAGAATGGCGTGGGGACCGTGGCGAAGACGCGGTACGATGCGGCGGTGGAGGTGGGCCTGCATGTGAGGCCTTGGGCCAAGAGCATCATGTTCGCACCGCCGGCGGCGAAGAAGCGGTGCCTTCTCACGGTGTGGACGGATCGCCGCCAGCAGGAGCCGGGGGTGGCGAAGGCATACATCGCCCCGGAAGCGTTCGAGCAGTTCTACGGAATCATGGAGGCGGATCTGGCGGCAGCCTTTGGGATAGGCCCGGTCGGAGGCTGGGTGGTGCTCGACCGCGCCAAGGCGGAGCGCATGCCCGCGGGGCTCCGGACACTCCTGGGAGGGAAAGAAAGCGGATGAGTCGGAGAGCACAAAAACCGCCTGAGTAGCGGTTTTCGTTGCTGGTTGCCTGTCCAGCCCGAGCAAGGAGTTTTTGTTCCCGTCGGCCTGCATCGGGTGGGCAGCAGTTGGGTTCAATCGCCACATCGGTCCCAGTCGCATCACGATCGACGCATGGAGGGTGTGCTTATCCGGCTTCCCGGTGATCCATGAGGCGACATCAGGAAAGCAAGGAGCTTTCTCATGATTTGCCTCCTTTCTGTGGGCGTTGTCCCCGCACCTGTATTGTTGGCAAGCGGAACTGTTCGATTTCAGGATTCAGACTGAGACACTGCCGGAGGATGCGGGGTTGCGGGGCTTCGCTTGAGGTTCGGCCCTCGGGCCCGACTTCGTGGCCCTTGGCTTCGCACGGGGTGTCGTTGCCGTGCTTGTGGTGGCGCTGAGCCGCGTCGGCGGCACGTACGGGATCTCGGAGAGGTCGTAACTCGCGGTTGTTTTGTCCTCAGCCCAGACCTGGTACGACTGCGTCGTCATCCAGCTCACGTGGCCGACGAGGTCCTGGACCTCGTCCATGGTCTTGCCGGCACGGATGAGGCCGATGACGTACGCCCGGCGAAGGTCGCGGAGCGTCACCTCCGGCACGCCGGCGCGGGCGATGATCCGCTCGAAGATCAGGTAGATCGCCTGGTCGGTCATGCGGCGGAAGCGAATGAGCCCGCTGCGATCCACGGGCACCAGTAACGGCCCGGGTTCCATCGTGCGGACCTTGAGCCAATCGTCCAACACGCGCTTGGCGTTGCGGGGAAGGGCGACCAGGCGGTCGTACTCGGGCCGCTCGCCCGCGATGTGCAGGAGCCCGGCCTTCGCGTCGTAGTGCCCCATGTCGAGCGCGGCGGCCTCGGTACGCCGCAGGCCCGAACTCAGGAAGATCGCCAGCATCGCGGCGTCACGCAGGCCCGAGGCGCCGCCCTCTTGGACGCACCCGGCGAAGAGCTTGGTGAGGACGGCAGCGTTCACGGTGGCGATGGGCTTCTCAGGGTCGGTCGGCTTGATGTTCTCCAGGCTGGCCGCGGTCTGGAACTGCCCCTCGGACATGAGCCCCATGTCGCGGGCGGCACGGAGCACGCCCCGGAGGGCCGAGAGCATCTTGTTCGCCGTCGCGGGGGCGAAGGTGCTCTTGAGCGTGGTCCGCAGATCGACGGTCTGTGTGCGGGTGAGACGTTCCCAGCGGAAGGTGAGCGGATCGACGCCCTGGCCCGCGAGCGCGCCGGCGAGTGCGGTGAGCGATTGCTGGAGCGTGCGGCGAGAGCCAAGTTTCACGCCGTCGAGGTAGCGTGCGGCGGGAGACGCGGCGACGGTACGGCCGGGCTCGATCCAGGCGCTGCCGGTGAGATTGGTCGTCGCGGTCGCGAGCTTGGTGGGGCGGTTGTACATCAGCGGGTGCCTCCAACGCTCGGCGGCGTGCCGGGATCGATCACCGCGCGGCGTTCGCCGTCGTCGAAGACGAGCTCGCGCTCGGGCCAGCGCAGGGCGGCCAGGCGACCGAGGAAGTTGCTCGGGCGGCCTTCACGCCGCTCCGAGGCGCGACCGCCGACGGAGTAGTCGATGCAGATGGCGCGTCCCGGGCCCAGCGTGCTGTGCAGGGGGTACGCCGAGAGCAGGCCGTCGTCCTTCTGCAGGCTGGGAATGGGCACGCGCCAGTAGTGCCCGAAGACGACCATCGGCTCGTTCGCGTACGTCTCCCACCAGGGGTGGCGGGCTTCATGCCGCCACGTGCCGCCGGCGAAGAAGCGCTCGGGCGCCCGCGCCTCGGGGCCGGAGGTGATGATCTTGACGGGGTTCTCGTTCTGGAGGGCGAGCGTGACATCGACATTGTCCGAGTGCCCGGCGTACTTCGTCTTGATTCGATCGCGGTGGCCGTTGAGCGCTTCGGCGATGTCGCGCTCGTGCTGGAGTTGGGCCATCGCCGCCTCGTCCCAGCAGGCGTGCACGACCCGCAGGTCATCTCGCGACATGGCCAGGGGAAGCGAGCGCAGGAAGGCGAGGATCTCCTCCCGCTCGAGGTGGGACGAGACCTTGGTCTCGGTGGCGTGCACGGGCCCGTGGTCGAGCAACCACGTGTCGTCGGCCTTGAGATTGAGGGCCGCCGCGTTGAGGTCGTGGTTCCCCATCACGCACACGGCACGCCCGCGATCGACCATGTCGGCCACCATCCGCACCGCTCCCGGACTGTCGGGGCCGCGGTCAATGAGGTCGCCCAGGAAGACCAGCGTCCGTCCGCCGGCGTGGTCGCCCCGCTCGGAGTAGCCGAGCCGTGCGAGCAACTCCCGCGTGGCGCCGATCTCGCCGTGGAGGTCACCCACGAGGTCGAGGGGGCCGGGGGGGAGGGGGGTGTGGACGGTCCAGGGGCGTGACTGGGGCACGCCCGTCGCCTAGGCGTCATGCTGGCCGGCGTGAGAATGAGATTGGTCACCGGCCGGAGTGACCGGCAAGGGGCGCTGGAGGGGCGTCGGTTTGCGATTAGACTGTTCTACCGTTCGACCCCGTTCGCCGGGTCCGTTGCGGCCCACCAGCCCCTCCCAAACCTCGCAAGGTCCTGACACCGCACGAGTTCCGTCCATCTGCCCGCGTGCGTCCATGTCGCACCTCCGGCAGAGTAAAAACAGACATTCTCATAAGTCAAATGATGCACGAAGTTAGATCTACTCAGGGCCCCACAGGCAATCAACACCCAGCCGAGTACCTCTGAAGGAAATAGAGAAGATCGTCGATGGTCACACCGTCGTCGCGGATGCCCAACTGTTGGCCATCGTCCACATCCGCGCCAAGTAACCCTGCCTCGTACAAACCGAGGTAGTAGAGCAGGTCGTCGATGGTTACGCCACCATCGATCGTGCCGGTACCGCTGCCGTCGTCAACATCCGCGATGCAGATCGGCCTGATTTCGTCATAACCCATCGAGAGATCGGCGATGCGAACCACCACCTGCTCCACGCCTGCGGGATCAACTCGAATGCGGACGGTATGAACGCCGGGGTGCAAATCTCGCTGAGTCCGCAGCTTGCCGGTGTCGACGCTGGCCAACGCTCCTGCCTGGAAGGCGTCACTTGCTTCGAGGACCGATTCGCCGTCGACGGTGGTGGTGAGCGTGCCGGAAGTTGAGGTCAAGAACTGGAATCGATATCGAATCCAGTTCGCGGGTTGGTCCGTCGCGACATGAAGGTCGATCCACACGGGCGAGCCTGTATAAAGCATGACGTCGTCAGGATTGATGACGACGGTCCCGGTCGGACTGACGTCCGCGGGTAGATCTGAGGGGCGGAACTGGATGGTCCACGTGGGAAGTCGTCGAAGGATGACCCCGTTCGGGGCGACCACGAGGTGCACCCCGCGTTGCAGATCACGCTCAAATCGAGGCCGAACGGAAAGTCCACGATACACGGCGGAGTTCCGATACCCCAATCGTGATCCCTGGTATGAATAATCTGCAGGATACTCGGCCGTGTGCCTGTACCACGGCTTGTAGGGAAATGCATGCGAACAGAAGGGATCAAGAAAACACGATGGTGTGATCGCTTCCGGAAGGTACGACAGTTCCACATTCACGCAGTTCGGCAGCACATCGTTCGTGCCGAACGCGTAGAGGCCGAGCCCACTCATATGCACGAAATGGTCGGCGTAATTGGCGGTCTCACCAAGGACGGGATAGGGTCGCCCCGGCTGTCCTCGCAAAATCGTGTTGAAAGCGTCCCACACGGTCAAGTGCGTCCATGCGGCCGGGTGCTGTCGCTTCCACTGATCCACGATTCCGTCCGCCAGCCACGAACCCGAGCTGTGGCCCATGGCGTGTACCGCCTGATATTGCCCGAGGCCGACCTCGTGCATCCATTGCACAAGTGACTCCCCAATGTCCATGGCGATTTCGGCCGTGTCGATCGGCTGGTCGCATGCCTCAGTTGACCAGTCCATGGTCGCGACGGCCCACTCATCCCTGGCGGCGTGCAAGTACATCGCCTCGGCAATCTCCAAGAAACCACTGCCTCGGTCGGCCGAACTGATCGTTCCGTGTGTCACGACCAACAAGCCCGGACGAATGGCACTTGACACGGGAGTACCCGAAGCCGTCATTCGACCGCTCGAGACCACGTTACGAGGAGTTTCGAGTACGACAAGTTGGAGGGCTTGCGTGGCATTACTCGTGGACGCCTCCTCAGCCTCGAGGTAGTGGAGAACAAAGAACTTGTCATCGTCGATCGGAAGTCCTCGCACGATCTCAAATCGACTTCCTGCAGCGGGATACATGGAGAGAATAAATCGATCGGCGATGTCGAAAGTGACGACGTCTGGATCGAGTTCAAGAACGCCCCCCGCACGCCAAGCCCCTGCTGCGTAAAAGACGTGCTCGCACGTTAAAAACTCCCATGCCTGACACCATCCGAGAGAGGTCGATACCCGATTGGCCTCGCCAACGCGGACCTTCAACGTCCCAAACGGTCCC
Source organism: uncultured Phycisphaeraceae bacterium (assembly GCA_964543905.1). Lineage (GTDB taxonomy): Bacteria > Planctomycetota > Phycisphaerae > Phycisphaerales > UBA1924. Next base: position 122,347 of record CAZIZO010000003.1, on the reverse strand, counting down.
TGCGCGAAGTCATTGCGCATCCACAGTTGCGATCGGCAAATCGGAACTGAAGACAAACGCATCGGTTCCGGCCGCGGTGAAGATGCACCTTCCACTCGAATCAGGCCTTGGTTTACGACGGAATCGGTGTTCAGGAAGCCCGCGCCCGTCAGCATCGCTCTGGTGGTCTCGCTGGGCGGCATGGGAACGGTCCGGGTCATCAGGACGACCTCATCGGATTCCACTTCGGCCCCAGCCAGTTCGATCCAGCCCGGCCGATTCGTGCCGTCTTCCGCGCCCGGGAGAACTTCCAACCTTCTTTGTGCCGGAGTCGGTGTTCCCGATGGCCCCGCACCGCCAATCGTCGCGATCGTCGGCACCTCATCGGAAAGACGGAGTTTGGCGCCGTCATAAACCCGCACCGTTGGCACGGGGTTTGGTCCGCCCACGATCCCGCCGGCAAAGTGGTTGTCCAATCCTCGGATGATGGCCTGCGCACCGTTCGCGACGGCCAGAGCTCTTCCCCTGTTTGGCCACAGGGTCGATCGATCGCGCGAGGTGCCCACCGCATTGCCGATGATGGTGTTGGAGAGTGCGGCCTCCCCATTGACGAAGATACCGTCACCCGTGTTGCCCGAGATCACGTTGCTCTGCCCGACCAGATGATCGCGGGACGGATTTCCCGTTGCCGCCACAGAGAAAATGGCCACGCCTTGCTGGCCGTTCGGCAGCGCAGCCGACTGATCTCCCGAGAGCCCGATGATGGAGGCCAAGACCGCATTGCGTTCCGTCGAACCTGCGTTGCCGTAGAAAGCAATGCCGGCCCATCCGTTGCCCGAGATCACGCAGTCAGGCCCAACGGTGTTCTCCTTCGCTCCATCGGCGAACGTGATGCCGTGCTGTCCGTTTGGCCTCGCAACAAGCCCATTGGGCGAGGTTCCGATGCGGCACCGCTCGAATGTATGTCCGTTGCAGTCAACGCCCGTGATGAAGACGCCGCCCCAACCATTGCCGCCGATCGAGCAGTCAACGAATCGGTTGCGTACCGGTGGGCCGTTGAAGGCGCTGATACCCACGCCGTTGTGGCCGTTGGGATAGGCCGTCGAAACGGGCGCGAGGTTCTGGCCGATCCCGCACTGCGTAAACGTGTTGTCGTGTGCGCCCCCTTGGATGACCACACCCTCCGAGCCGTTCGCCGCGAACAGGGCACCCGGGCCAATCGTGTTGTTAGATGCGCCGCCGGTGATGCCCAAGCCGCACGCCGTCGCTGGGTTGCTATTGAAGGCAGCCTGACTATTCAAGATCGTGTTGCCCGTGGCCCCCGCGCCGGCGATGATGATGCCGAATCGGGTGTTGCTGTTCGCGATGATCCCGGGACCGATCATGTTGTTCGCACCGTTGATCTCGATGCCATCTCGATTGTTCGCGCCGAAGGTGCACGAGCGAATAATGTTGCTTGACCCCGTAACGACCATCCCTCTGCCGAACGAGGAGATGTACAGACCTTCGACCAGGCAGTTGTTGCCGGCGATCACAATCCCGTCCAAGTTTGACGCCCCTCCGATTTGGATGCGCGGGTTGTTCCCATTGAAGCCGCCGAGGATGGTCACGTTGTTCGCGGTGATGCGTGGAAAGTTCGGGCCGATGACCGCGGTGTTCCAGTTGACGCTTCCGCCGAAAGTGATGGTCGTGTCTCCTCCCGCGGCGTTCGCCCTGTTGATCGCATCGCCGAAGGAGATGATGTCGTTTCCGTTGCCGGTGGCCGCGGCGGTGTTCACCACGATGGTGTCGCGAGATCGGTATGGAATGGGTGCCGGTGCCGGCAGTTCAATGCCCCACACGGCAACGGGTACTGAAAACCGTTCAATCTGGACCGCTTCCATGCTTGGGGTATCCCCAACCTGCACGGGCGACTCGGTGGCATTCGGCCCCTGCAGCGCGTGTCCAATCGGGGCGAATGCGGTGAGATCCGTGGCCGCGTGGCAGGGAGCGCACAAGGCCAAGAGGTGGATGACAGACCATGCCGAGAGTGCCGTGCGTCGATGCATCGCTTGAACTCCGATCTCAGGAGGAACGCAGGACAGACCTTTTGACGTCGACCAGCATATCAGAAAATGCGGGCCAAGTGCACAGTCCTGTGCAGACTTCGGAGAGCTGGGCATAACGCGCATCAGATGGTCGTGGAAGGCTCCTGAGTGTAATGCAGTTCCAGGCCGTTCAATGTTGGTTTTGATCCGCTTTGCATCAGCCCGACGAGACTGAAAGGGGCTTTGTCCAGAACCAAGGCGCAACCGGATGTCGTGAGGGTGCGAACAGTTGGGCATGGGCAAGTGATCGAAGGGTGAGCATGGGCAGTTCGGGCTGCGGGTCGAGCGTGCGAACGGTCGCGGCCGACGATGCTCTGGGGCGACGGCGCGTTCGACTCCGAGGCGTGGCACAGGGACAACTGGGAGCGGGCGAAGACGCCGAGCTACGCGCCGGTGACCGTCAAGCGGCGCGACGGGGGCGTGGGCGGGTTCGATCGCACGGCGTTCCACGACATGCGGCCGCGCGACTACGGGCAACGCTGGATGTGCGAGAGCGTGAACAGCGCGGAGAAGCGCGTGAGCGGGAGCACGATGCGAAGCCGCAAGGAAGACACCCTCTTCGCCGAGGCCGCCCTCAAGGTCGCCGCCTACGCCATCAAGGTGTAGCCAACCCGCGGTCGATCTGGGGCTTCTGGACGGAGCATCTCCTTCTCCGCCGGTGTATCAGGCAGGCACATCGATTGCTGCGCCAATGGTCGCGGCAGCGTGTGGGCTCGTGTGGGCCGAGCATCCGACCTGGACCTACAGCCAAGTCATCTCTCAGGTGTTGAACTCTGGCACGTATAATTCGGGATTCTCCACCTACTGCGCAACGGGCAGACGCCTCAATCTTGCGGGTGCACTCGGAGCCACGTGCCCATCGTGCAGACCGCCTGTCACGAACTGCTACGGGAGTTGCCCATGAGAAGCCACATCATTCGCCCTTCGATCCTGTCGACTGTCTCTCTGCTGCTTGTGGTTCTTGCATCTTCCGGCACTTGGGCCGCTGCTCAGGTGCCGCAGTCAAGCACGTTCTTCTGGGAGGCGTCGACCGACGGTTACTCGTGGACATCGGAACCTGTCCAAGTGCCCGTGTCGTTGCGTTCCGTGCAGTTGCGTGCTCGGGTTCAAATCGACCCACCTGCGACCCAAGACTTTTCCATGTGCTTTGGACAAACGTTCTTCGATGGTGTCATCGCATTCGAGAACGGCGCTGGCGCAGGTGACGTTGTGGACTCGTTCGGCCGAGAGGGACTCATGCACAGCGCGTTCGGCTTTGCCGCCACGCGCTTCGGAAATGTGATCAAGATCGACGACCCGTTGGACACCGCGCTACCGGGCGAAGGTCGAGGTTGGATCTGGCCACGCCAGATCAATCCCTTTGTGTTTGGCGTGATTGCCATCTGGGACAATCCCATCTCGGTCTTTTCGTGTCGACTCGTGCTCGACGGTTCGCCCGGCACGCGGGTTGTTTCGGCTCGGCTTGGGTGGAGCAACACAAGTGTTCCTCCCAATCATCACGTTAGTGCGTATTCAAATGCGGGCAATCCGGTGCTCAACTACGTGCTCCCCACCCCTCCGCATCACCGTCCTCTGCCCCGCCGACTTCGATGATGGCACGGGCACGGGCACGCCCGACCTCAGCGTCACCATCGACGACCTCCTCTACTACCTCACCCTCTACGCCGACGCCAGCCCCCGCGCCGACCTCGACAACGGCACCACCACCGGCACCCCCGACGGCGGCGTCACCATCGACGATCTGCTGTTTTCCTGGCCCGATTCGAGGCCGGGTGCTGACTTTGCAACGCCTTTTGTTCTCAGTGATCCTGGCACAAAAGGGAACGGATGAGAGTTGGATACCAAGGGACCGCGGCGGCCGCGGGTACCCTTCTTCCGAAGTACAGAACCGACTGCAATCTGGAAGTTCGATGGAGCGCAATCCTTGCGCGACGATTGACCGTCGGTGAAGTCGGGTTGAAATCGCGTGCGCTCTCCGCATTGTCCTATCGCTTCGAAGTAGACTGTTGTTGCGAGTTGCAGACGCAACATGTGTGACCGCGCACGGAATCGCGCCGAGGCCCTTCGCCGTGACTCCGTGCGAGTATTCCATCTTGTGCGCGCCGGGAGCGGAGAACATCGGCAAGGCGTTGGAGCGCGTCATGGACACGGCGGCTCCGAGCCTGATGAGGCGGACTGGCAGCACGAGCGCGACGATTGTTGTGGTGTGCGACGCCGCCCCAGCGTCGGTGCGCGTGGTCGCGCACGCGGGCGTGAGGACTCCGGGTCGGATGCTCGTCGTCGTCGATGAGACGAAGACCTCGCCTTGGAGCCTGCACGAATCGGCGGCACTTCTGCGGGCCGGCGCGGAGGACGTTATCGAATGGAACGGGGGGGCTCCCGAGCCGATCCAGACGATCGTCGCGCGGCTCGGGCGCTGGGCGGAAGTTGATTGGGAACTGGTCAAGGCGAATGGGTGGGCGAACGCGGTGGGGCGAAGTGTCGCCTGGCGGCGGGCCGTGCTTGAAACAGCGGAGGAGGCCCTCTTCGGGCGATTGCCCGTGCTGTTCACCGGAGAGTCCGGAACCGGAAAGGAGGTCTTGGCCCGATTGGCTCACACGCTGGATCGACGATCACCCAAGGGGGAGTTGATCGTGCTCGACTGCACGACGCTGCTGCGTGACCTGGCGGGAAGCGAACTGTTTGGACATGAGCGGGGCGCATACACGGGCGCGACGACCGCGCGAGCCGGGGCCGTCGAACTCGCCGACGGCGGGACGCTCTTCCTTGATGAGGTCGGCGAACTCCCGCTCGATGTTCAAGTGCAACTCCTGCGCGTGCTGCAGGATCGAGAGTACAAGCGAGTCGGTGGGACGACGTGGGCACGGTCGGCCTTTCGTCTCGTCTGCGCCACGAATCGTGATCTGGAGCGTGAGGTCGACGCGGGACGCTTTCGGCGAGACCTCTACCACCGTCTTGCGGGCGGGGTGATTCGCACGCCGGCGCTGCGAGATCGGGGTGAGGATGTGTTGGAACTGGCGCAGTACTTTCTTCGTGAAGCGCTGGGTCCGTCGGCAAGCGCGGGGTTCTCGACCGCCGTGCAAGCGTACTTGCGTGCACGCTCGTATCCCGGAAACGTGCGAGAGTTGCGGCAACTGGTGGGAGTCATGGCCCGGAGGCACGTGGGCGCCGGGCCCGTGGGACTTGGCGCGTTCCCCGAGAGCGAAATCCGGGCGCTCACGGAGCAGGCCATCGAAGTTCCCGACTGGCGATCCAGCGAAAGTCTGAGGAGCCTTGTGCGGACCGCGCTCTCCTCGGGCGCCGAACTGAAAGAGATCGGTCGCGCGACGGAAGAGGAGGCCATCCGGGTGACGATCGAGGAGTTTGGGAGCCTGCGCCTCGCCGCGGTGCGACTGGGCATGAGTGAGCGTGCGCTTCAGTTGCGACGCGCGGCGGAACGGAGTTCACGGGGGGAGAACTGAGGCGTGCGCACGTCGAGTCGAAAGAGCCTTGCGGCATTCTCAGCCTCGACAAGTCGCTGGCACTCGATCGTCATACGTAACTCGCGCACCTTCGTGAGTTCGACTCCCGGATGGAGCCAAGGACCGTCGCTTCCGAACAGCACCTTGGACGGCCCTGCGCGCTCGACGGCCTCGACGATGAGGTCAAATCGCCGAATGCCCGACGTGTCGGTGTACACATTCGGATGCCGCGCGAGGATATCAATAAAGTTGCGCTGCGCCTTCCAGTCGTCGGCGAAACTCCCGAGGTGCGGGATGATGAAGTTCACGCTCGGATACAGCGGCGCGAAGAGGTCCACCGATTCCACTTCGCCCATCGGGTCGTAGACGATCGGGACGCGGAACTCGCGGGCCGACTCGCAGACCTCCCGAGTGATGCGGGCGTCGTAGCGATGGCACTTGATCCCGCGGAAGGCGTGACGATCGATGCACGAACGGACCATCGAGGCGATGCGACCACGATCGCGTGCCGCGTGCACGAACGCGACCCCAAAGAGCCGCCCGCGCGACGACCGCACGAGCGCGGCGACGGCCTCGTTTGCCACGGCGTAGTCGGTATGGAACGCCGCCCACACGACGGTGTGCGTGATGCCCGCGCGATCGGCACGCCGCAAGTAATCGCCCAGTGGCGCGTCGGTATCCCACGGACCGACGAACCCATCGCCGGGTCCGGCGTGGCAGTGCGCGTCGATGACGACGTCGGGTCCGCTCACGGTCGGAACCCCGTAGCCCAGGGCGTCAAGTGTGTTCGCGGCGCGGAGCGAGTCGCCGTAATCGGGGACATTCCGAGCGGACGAGGGCTCGGCGGGGTGTACACCGGTTGCCGCTGACGAAGAGTGTTCCAGTACGAGCGCCGACCTCGGAACCCCACGCCCAGTTCCTCGCTCGGCGCATCACCGGCGTCTGGCTCGGGATCGCCCTCCGCTCCGAGGTCGGGCGGCGCGTCGGGCGACTGATCCATCAGTGAAGGCGTCGGCTCGAAACCCGGTTCCGGCACCGAGTCCGCACCATCCGGCTCGAAGCCGCTCGGGCCTGCGTCCGCACCCGGGCTGGTTACGGGCGGCGGCCCGCCCGACCCCGCCTGTGCGGGTGCAGCCCGCGCCCGGTCGGCGGATTGCGATTGCATCGCGCGCCACGTCTCAGGAGTCAAGACGCCGGTGGGCGCGAGCCCGATCCGCGCTTGCCAGCGGGCGAGCGCACCGATGAAGCCCGGGCTGCCTATGGGACAACGCGGGCAACGAATGGTGCGGAGGATGTGGGGCAGAGAGCGGCCCCAACCCAGGCGGCTGGCATAGTGGCGATTCCAGCGCAGGCGCGATAGCCATTGGCGTTGACGTTGTCGAGCGAGCCTTGCGCGTAGAGCATTGGACGCTCGCCACGGGTTCGAGAATGCGGAGCCTCTCGAACGGCGGTACGCTGCGACCGCGGCGTGACGTGCGGCGCGGCGACGGACTTCCAGGTCCAACTCGTTCAACTCGCGGTCGTCGCCGACATCGCTCCACATCGCTGCGGGATCGCTCGCGGCACGGAACGCCGTCGGCGGGGTGTAGGAGTGCCCGCACGAGCACGTGCGCCGACAGCGGCAGCCGTCGTTGGCGCACGAGCAGCGCGACGAGCACGTGCAACGGCGGGAAGAGCCGGAGGATAAAGCAGTGGCAAAGGCGGTCATAGTCGGACCTCCTGGGCAAGGCGCTCACGCGCCGACGACTTGACGAATCGACGCACGCCGGCGACGGATGAGATCGGAAGGCTGGATCAGGTGCGCGCCCGATTGCGTCAGGCGCACGTCATCGATTCCCAGGTCCACGCCCGTCACGGCTCGATAACTGTGCAGGTACGCCTGCACCTCGGCACGCCAGTACTCGGCCCATCGCTTCGCCACCTCGGCGTCGTTGATGGTGCTCCACGGCAGGTAGCGGATCGAGAGCAAGAGGCGCTCGCCGAACGTGGCGAGGTCACGGTAGTGGCGGATCGTCGTGTCGTTCCAGCCCATCATCTGACGCATGGATTCGAGGTGGGGCATCCATCGCTCGGGGTAGGGCACGCCGGGTCGACCGCCCAGGAAGTCACGCACCTCGGGGCGCGCGAGGATCCACTGCTGGACGAGCATCTCGGTGCGTGCGGTCGTGGGCAGATCACCAAACTGGTTGTGGGCCCCTTCGGCGAGCACGAGGTGCAACTCGCGCAGGCTGTTGAGCATCGGGAATCCATCGGCGTTCATGGTGGTGTCCATCGACGTCCGGTAGTAGCGGTTGGCATCCGCGAGCAGACGATGGAAGGCCTCGATGAACTGCGAGCGCGAGTCGGCGGGGCTCAAACGCGGAACCGCGTTCCCATCGAGGCGCAGGCCATAATGGTGGTCGTATTCATACGCTCGGCGCACGACCGTGAGGCGGTCGTACTCACGCTGGACGTAGCCCCAGAAGATGTTGTTCATGGGACGAAGCGGCGAGATGTCGCACCTCGCGAGCGGATCGCGCCCGATCGGGCGACGATTCTGGAATCGCAGCGTCAGGGCGTTGAGCCCCTGCACCAGCATCCCTTGCTCCATCCAGTAACTCCAGATGAGTTCGAGGAGAGGCGGGCAGCGGAGTTTGTTGACGAGGACGCCGATGCAGTTGCCGCTGCCCAGCGTGCAGTCCTTGAGCGGGATGCCCTCGTGGTTCTCCAGGAGTTGCTGCATGAAGGTCAGGACGCCCTCGAGCGCGTCGCCGGCGTCGCTCGCACCGCTCGAGGATGTGGTGATCGACTCGGACGCTCCCGAACTTTGTGAACTGGTCCCATCGCGCTGGCACTCGATACTCCCCGGCTTGACCGACAACTTCCTCGCCAACGCCTTGAGTTGATCGAGCGTGAAGTCGCTCGTGCGGAAGCGCTGGCGAACCTCAGCCTCGCTGCACGGACCGAACTGGAACGGATTCGGAGTCGTGCTCGTCGGTTTGTTGTAGAAGCGCGCCCGGAGCCTGCTCAGTTCGTCCGCCTCGCTGGCATCCTTCTGCGCCTTGTTCTCGAGTTCCTCCATCCGGCGCTTCGCGAGTTCGTCGCTCACGTCCAAATCCCGGTCGCACCCGCAGCAATCCTCGATCATGACCGCCTGCGCGCCGACGAAGAGTTCGGTCGCCTCCCGCAGTTGGTCGTACGCCTTGAGCCCGCTGAACGCGAAGTGGTCGCACGACACGTCGGGCTTGTTGTGCTGCTCCTTGATGAACGCCTTGAGCAGCGAGGGCCAGTTGGCCTTGCTCCCACTCTTGGGGCCGCAGAACAGCACGTTGAGGAAACTGGAGTAGTGATTGAAACTCAACGCCTCGCTCGCCAGGCGGACAATCTCATAGAACGCGACGAATCCGGCGCCGTCGATCGGCGTGGGAATCTGCGGCTGGAGTTTGAGGTGGGAGACGGTTGAGGTGGGAAAACTCGACATGGCTCTTTTCCTTTGGAGCGCCGGCGCGGCGCGGGGTGCGGGACACTTGAATCGTCATCACACGGCGAGGGCGAGCCCCCGCGGCTTTCGAACCGACGAACACACTTCCGAGGCATCGATCGTTGATTTGAGCGCCCAGTACCGCAGCAGGCGACGCAGCAGCGCCGCTTCCGCCTCGGGACCGATGGCCGCATCGTGCCGCGCCTGCCCGACGACGGCGAACGCGAGCGACGGGCTGATCTTGGCGAGTGCCGAGCGGGAGCGTCGCTGGGCTTGCCAGACTCGTCGCAGTTCGGAGGGCGCACGGTCCTCGCGTGGGAAGACCTCGGCGAGCGCCGCACCACCCAGGCGATCGCCGCGATATCCCAGGACGATCGCCACAAATCTGGGGAGCACGCTCTCGATGAGGCGGAAGAGCGCCGCGTCTTGAGGTCGAGTTTCGCGCAGCGGGTAGAACTCTTCCCAGAGCGACGCCACACGATCCCACTGCGGATCGGGGTAGAGCCCCCGACCAAGCGCGGCACTGATCTTCACGCGAATCCAGGGCGTCGGGTGCGGGCCATCGAGGCTGGCGCGGGTGACGAACGCCTTGGGCAGGCTGACGACGCCCATGAGGCCGGTGGTGGAACCGATGCCCAGACGCGCGATGCTCCAGAAGTCCGCGAGAATCTCGCTGATCCACCGCGCAAGGCAGTTCCACGCCGGCGAGGCCTGCCCACCCCGCCGAGCCACGCCGAGCAGCACCTGCCGCATGGGTTCCACAAGATTGAGTAGTTCTGCGCCTTGGTGCCCGACCTCGTGGAAGAGCGAGGACGCGATCGCGCTTCCGACCATGCGCTCCCGCGGGACGCGGACGATCGCCACGGGCGAGACCCCGCCCCCGGGCAGTCGCGTCCGGGCGCGCCGGATGGCCGCGCCGGGGCCGCGATCGAGGTGGCAAAGGATGGGCGGCGGGTCGAAGAGCCGCCCGGGAAGTTCGAGCGCGTCCGCCGCGGCAACGTCGAGCCCCGCCAACAACTCGCCGTACGCGTGCTGGCTGCGTTCCGCCAGGATGTCCGCGAAGGTGTCGAACTGCGTGATCGTGCTGAGGAATCGCAGTCGCACCGTCGTGAATCGCTGCTGGGCCTCGGCGGGCGACGAGCGAACGCCGTCGGGTGACCCCAACCACGCGAGGAATCGCTGGATCAGGCGTCGGAGTTCGTTCCGCCCGTTGGAAAGGAGCGATTCGATGGCGGCCTGCGCCGCGACGGAAGGGGCCGCCGCCGCCACCATCGGCAGGGTCAGCGCGAACGGGCGTATCTCGCTCACACGTTCGAGCAGGGCCTTCGCCTCGTACTCGAGCAATCGCATTGCATCGGCATGGGGCACAGGACACCTCCCGGCGCGGCGTCGGCACGATGCCGACGCCTACGCGTGAACAAGATCGACGACTCCACAAAGATGACGACGGCGTTGAACGATGCGGCTCGATTAGGCACCGAGCACGATGATGTTGCGGCCGCTGCGAATCCAACGCCCGCCGCGAGATCGCGGGCGTCCACCACCACCCCCACCACCACCGATCGGACGCGGTGGGAAACTGGGAACAGGTCCGGGTCTCGGTACGCGCAGTGGGGGTGCCGACGTGTTGACGCCGACCGTTGAGCCATAACTCCCTTGCCCGCCCGCCTGACCACCCGCGGAGATACGCCAGCCGCCGGGCGATTGGATGTTGAAGTTGCCCCCGATCCCCCCGCTACCTTGTGCGCCCGACGCGGCCTGCCCCGTGATGGCGCCCAAGATCGACCCGGCGGCGCCGGGCAGGAAGCGCGACGCGATGTTCCCGATCGTGCGAAGGATCTCCCCCTCCATCACGACCTCGCCCTCGGGAATCTGTTCCAAGGCCCGCGCCGATTCGATCGCCGTGCGCACCACGCGCCGCGCGACTTCGAACTCGCGGTCTTCGTACGACATCCCCTCAAACTCAAGACCGAGGGCCTTCCCGGCCGCATCGGCCGCCATCCCGCCCAGAGCCGTGCCCACCCCGGGAACTGGAATCAACGAGCCCAAGGCCCGCCCCGCGATGGGCAACGCCATCTTTGCGACGCCCTTCAGCGCGCCGCCCAGCGTGCGCCCGAACCCCGATCGCGCGAACTTCTTGAATCCGCGCCCGACGCGGCGAATGAGTTTGCCCAGGAACTGGTCAAGTTCCATCTCGTTGTTCACGCTCAACAACTCTGCGGCGAACTCCATCTCAAGTTCTTGGTTGATCTCTCCAGTGACGGGATGAACCAACTCGCCCTGGTACTCAAAGTCGGATTCGCCTTGGTACGCCCCCTCGTACTCGCCTTGTTGCTCTCCCTGATACTCGCCATAGACCTCACCCTGCGGGAACTCCTGGTACTCGTAGGCGTTCTCCATGTTCGGGGTCTCGAGGTACTGCTGCGTGCGGTCGGTGTTGTGCATGGACTGCTCCTTCGTGTCGGTGTGACAGGTTTGAACCCGACGACGGATTGCAACCCACGTGCCAACGACGGCCTCGCCCCATTCGTTCGTAGAACACCCATCTCGATGCGTCGACGAATCAAACTTCGCTTCGACCTGCCCGGGAGCGCAATCTCCTTCGTCCGAGCGCTCCGGATGGACAGGAATACCTCCAGTCGAGATTGGTCGCGAGCCCTTGGCATAAGTCTCTGACAGAGTCCTGCGGGCGAACCCTCTCCATAGACGTGGCGAGCGTGTCCGAGTTCGGACTTGAGACCGTCCGAGGCTTCGATCGTGACTTCCTTGGAATCATTCCAGCAGAGCCGACGCGATCGGCGGCGTCTGACAGACTCGCGGGCCAACGTGCCCAATTGGGAATATTTCCTTGTTGGCGGTTCGGCCCTATGCGGACAAGCATGATGGAGCGAGCGTCAGAGAGATATGTCCTGCGACAAATCCAATGGTTTCCTGCGGAGGCGCACAAATGCATACTGGCTTGAAACTCCGACGGACGACGACGGCCCTCGCCTTGTTCCTGATCAGCCAGAGCGCGGCCGCGCAGCAATGCACCGTACCCGGGCTCATCATCGAGCCGTTCGCGGGCGAAGCGGCGGGGAGACCGGTACTTTTGGCGCCAAAGTTCGGCCTGATCGACATGCCGGACGGGCCATATGGCGGCTGGATGTACATCTCGGAACTCGGAGGGCGTGAAGTCGTGTCGATCAGGCCCGATGGGTCGGAGTGGCCCTTCACTCGGATTCCCGGGTTTCCTGGAAGCCTGACGCCTGGTGCGCCGTACGGCATCGACATCGATGCTCCGCTGGCGAACTTGCCCGCGCCCACGGCGGTGTTGTATGGGTTCCCGTTTCCCGCGCCGCCAAGGTTTGCGATTTCCCATGGTGGAGCCGAGCCAGGATTGCCGCTGCTGTGCGCACCGCCTCTAGGTCCAGGATGGATGCCATGGTTCGCGGGGCAGCCCGGGCCGGCGCAGTTGCAGTTTGATCGCACGCCGGGCCACGCCTTTGGCGGGTACATGTACGTATCCGAATGGGGAAACGACGAGGACGATGGTATTCTGCGATATCTGCCGAGCGGTGAGCGATCGATGTTCTGTCCGATGCCGAACACGGACCCGCGTTATTTCACCTTTGAACTCGGGACGAGCGGATCCTTGGCGTGCGGCGGGATGTGGGTGTCGTCATACAGCACAGGACGGGTGTACTGCGTCGTGGTCGATCCGAGTGGAACAAGCGGGGCGCCGCTGCCACGAGCGCAACTCTCGCCCGGGATCGAAGGCCTGGCGTTCGGCCCAGGAGTCGACCTGTTCACACGTGATTTGTATGTCGCCAACTTGCCGTTGGGAACGGTGCACACGGTTTCAACAGACGGAACGGTGCGTCTGTTCATCAGCGGACTGCCGGGGGCGGCGTACTTGATGTTCGTGGACACGGGTCCCTATCGATATCGCGGGAACCCGACGCTCTACATCGCGGACGGCGTGAGTTCGGTCTGGCGGGTGTACCACTGCCTCGCCGACGTGGACAATGGCTATGCCAGCGGCACGCCGGACGGGGGCGTGACGATCGACGACTTGCTGTACTACCTCTCCATCTTCGAGGTGGGTGAGATGGGGGCAGATATCGACGACGGCAGCGGCACGGGCACTCCGGATGGCGGGCTGACGATCGATGATCTGCTGTATTACCTGGTGCGGTTTGAGGCGGGATGTTGATCCCGCAATGGTGCACTCCGTGAGCATTCCCAATCAGGAAGGGTTGCGGGAGTGCGGGTGGCCACCCTTCCCGACGGTTTGCTGACGCGATCGCGAATGGAACATCCGGTCGCGACAGCGGCCTCATAGTCGCCGCCGGCCGACGGAAGGTACTCCCACCCGCATCGAGGGCGTGTTGCACCGTTCAGAGCGTGTCCAGGTTCGTCTTCTGTGCGGCCAAGCACGGGCGATGGGCGACACGCCGGTGGTTCCAGATCACCTGGATCGCGAGCATCCCCTCCACCGGATTCGAGGGCTTCATGACGTCCAGCGACGCCGCGAAAATGATCGGCAGCACTCCGAGGATGGGCTTGCACGCGCACCCGCGCGTACCCATCATCGAGGCAAGTGTGCATGTCTCCCGGCACGTGTTTGTACGGAAATGACGCCGTTGCCCGTCTGTAGGCCCTCACTCTTCGTCCAGCGTCTTCTTCCGGCGAAGCACATGGTGGTAGTGCTGGGCGAAGCGGTGCGCCTCATCCCGGATCGACTGGCACAGCCGAAGCCCCGCGTTCTCTCTCCCCAGGCGGATCGGCTCACCGCGACGCTGCACGTAGATCAACTCCTCTTTCTTGGCGAGGCTGATCACCATCGGCGGCTTCACGTCCAGTTGCTCAAACGCCTCCAGCGCCGCGTGCAGTTGCCCCAGCCCGCCGTCGATGAGGATCACGTCGGGGTATAACTCCTCGCCCTTCCCGGCCTCGCGGTACCGCCGGCTCACCACCTCGCGGATGCTCGAATAGTCGTCGTTGCTCACCGTTTGGATCCGATAGCGTCGGTATTGGGCCTTGAGCGGCTTGCCATCCACGAAGCACACCTTGCTCGCGACCGTCTCGTTGCCCTGCAGATGCGCGATGTCGATCCCTTCGACCACGCGGATGGGCTCGTCCATCTCCAGGGTCTTCTGCAGGCTCTTGAGGCCCTTCTCCGGGTCGATGATGGTGGCCTCGGCCTCGGGCTGCCAGCCGTCGTCGCGCGTCCCGCGCTCGTCGAGTTTCTCGATCGACTTGATCTGATCGCGCAAGATGGCGGCCCGCTCGAATCGCAACTCCTCCGCGGCTTTGCCCATCTCCTCCCGCATCTCACGCAGCAGCACCGTGCGCTTGGTGTTCAGGAATCGCACGAATCGCTCAATGTCCTCGGCATACGCCTCCTTCCCGATCTTGTCCGCACACGGCGCGGTGCATTGCCCGATGCTGTACAGGATGCACGGGCGAAAGTGCTTGTTCCTGGGGTCGCCCTCGATGATGTCGAGTTTGCAGGTTCGGAACTTGAAGACGCGCTGCAGGGTTTGGATCGCCTCGCGCAACGCCCCCGCGCTCGCGAACGGTCCAAAGATCTTCGCGCCCCTCAACTCCGGGTCCGCGGGTGAGCGTGTGAGGAACACACGCGGAAAATCCTCCTTGCCCGTCACCGCGAGATACGGAAACGTCTTGTCGTCGATCAGCCGCGTGTTGAACTTCGGCTTGATGTCCTTGATCAGCCGATTCTCCGCGAGCAGCGCCTCCCACTCGCCCGCGCAAGGGAGAATGTCAAAGTCGTGCACGACCTCCAGCATCGCCGTCTTCCGCCCGCCCGGATCGGCGCTGGGCACAAAGTACGACGCGACGCGATCCGGCAGCCGCGCCGCCTTGCCCACGTAGATCACCACCCCCTTGTGGTCCGACATCAGGTACACACCCGGGATCGCCGGCAAGTTCCGAGCCTTCTTCAACAGCCGAGCCAGCCGTTCCTCGCGTGACTCCACCCCCCACGCGGGTGGCGCGTCCTTGGGCAGGAAGCCCTCGTCATCGACGGGCGGCAAGGAAGGATCGTCGGGCACGGCAGAGTGTATGAAACACGCGCGTCCGTGCCGTTCACGCGAGCCAGCGGACAAGTCAAGGCCACGCCGCCGGACGGTTCACCTCATGCGGGACAAAAACGAACACGCCCCGCAACGCGAGGCGTGCCTCAACGAGTCCGGATGGAAGACTCAGCCCTTGATGCCGGTGACCTTCACCTTGGTATAGCGCTGGCGGTGACCAGTCTTCTTCTGCCAGGCCTTCTTCTCGCGGAAGTGCCAGATGTGCAACTTCTCGCCCTTGACGATCGGATCGACCACCTCGACGGTAACCGATGCGCCGGCGACGTAAGGCTGCCCGAGTTTGGCGTTGCCGCCCGCTTCGCCCACGACGAGCACCTTGTCGAACGTGATGGCCTTGCCCTTGGCGACTTCCCCGCCGTCGGCCAAGTCAATGAGGAACTCCTCGCCGTTGGTGACCTTGCGCTGCCCGCCCGACTCTTCGATGATCGCGTACATGGGTTCAAACTCCGTGGGGCAAGCAAGAAAACAGGCCGCCCAAAGTGGGAGGGGAGTTTAGGCTGGTGCCGCACAAAGGCAAGGTCCGCCAAGGACTCGCCCTCACCGAGTTCGGCGTTTGTTATAGAGATCGCTCTCCGGCCCTATGCCCCCGGTCCAGTTCACGGTCGGCGTGGTGTTGGTCCAGTCACCCCCGCGGAGCGCGTCCAACGCCGTCGGGACGACGAACTCGATTCGATTGCGCTCCAGAAGGGTGCCCATGGAGGCGAACAGGTCCACCAGCGCGGTGTTGTAGTCGATGAGGGCCCCCACCTCCTGCCGTTCGGCCTGGGCAAGGTTCTCCTGCTCGCGCAGTTCCAGGTCCAGCCGCTCGACGGTATACGCCTGGTTCGTCTGCTTCTCAACGAGCAGCACGCGGAGCGAGTCGGCAGCGGCCACCCGGCTCGCCTTGGTCTGATCGGTCAAGCGATAGTTCAAGACCATGCGGTCGAGCGCGGATTTCACTTCGCCGATGACCTGCTGCACCGTGTTGCGATACGCCACCACGCTCTGCATGCGCTCCAGCGAGCGTCGGCGGAGGTCGGCCTCGGCGCGGCGGTTCCCGATGGGCTGCTCGAACACGAGCCCCGCGATGTAGTCGACAAACCCGGCATCGACGACGTCCCCGAGCGCCCGATTGGGGCTGTCGTTCAGCCCGCTCACACGCGTCTGGAGGCGCAGGCTCAGGTCGGGAAGCCGCGCGTTCTCGGCCACCATGCGCCGGATCGTGGCATCGTCGATCGACAGAATGGCCAGTTGCACCTCGGGGCGATACTGCACCGCCGATCGCAGCGATTCCACCAGGCTGAACTTCACCGGCTCGTCCACCGCGCGATCGGCGGGGATCAGGATCACCTCGGACCCCACCGGGACGTCGGGATCGTTCATCAGTTGTTTCAGGCGATCGCTCACCAGCCGAAGATTCGTCTGCGCCCGCAGCACGTCGGCCTTCCGCGACTCCACCGTCGAGTTCGCCCGTCCGATCGCGGCCTGGTTCGCGTCGATCCCGCGTCGCGCCACGATCTGGTCGCGCACCTGGATGCCGCGCTCCAGCAGACGCTGCAAGATCTGAATTTCCCGATACGCCTGCACCAGTTGCCAGTACGCCCGCTCCGTGTCTCCGACGGTCCGAAGAAGATCGCGTTTGAGCGTCTGCACGGCGTTGCGCTCCGCATTCCGTGCCAAACGAATCTCCGCCAGCGCGACCTCCGAGCCCCCGTTGCGCAACAGCGGCTGGTCGTACTGCACGACGTACGCGAGCGAGTTCGCGGGGCTGGGCGAGGTGTTCGTCGGCTGCCGGGTCTGCGTGTAGTTGAACTCCTGCTGCACCGTGAAGCGCCCACCCCCCACCAACTGGCGGCGAAGCCCGCCCGTCGTGTTGATCGCTTGCGATGTGTTCCCCACGCCGATACCCCGCACCGTCGGCTGGTCCGTGTTGGTGTACGAGGTGTTCGCGAAGAGCACCCAGTCGAACGCCGCCTCCGCCGTCACGACCTGCGCCTCCGAGATCGCCGGGCTCAGCCGTGCGAACTGCACCGCGATGTTGTTCGAGACCGTCGAGCGGATCGCCCGCTCCAGACTCAGCATCACCGTGCGCGACGGCTCGTTCAGAAGGTCATTGCTCAGGGGCGGCGGTGATGCCGAGTACGATTCCGCACCCGCCATCTTGTCGAGTTCCTCACGAACCTGCGGGCGGATATCCAAGCGATCGGCGGCCTGATCGCGCGTCAACGTCACCGATTGCGGGTGCTTCTGCGCCTCGGCCAACTCCCTCGACGCCGCCGTGCGCACAGCCCTCTTCAGGTCGGCCTCCGCCTTCGCATCCAGCGGACTCGTCGAACATCCCGACATCGCCCAAACTCCGCCCGCGCCCAGCGCGAGCGCCCCCGCGCGATAGAGAAGGCGGACAGCAGCGGTTCGGCGATCGGCGTGCATGGGGGACACAACGTACTCCGACTAGAGCGTGGGGTCAAAGGCGGGGAGGGATTTGTCTGGGTTTGTCACCGCCCAGCATCGGGCGCTCGCGGGCCCTTTTTTTCCCATCGCGGCACGAGGATGGGACACTCGCAACCCACCCACCCGACAAGGGAACGATTGTCATGCCTAACCTTCGCACCGGTCGAAGGAAGGATGCCGGGGTTCGTCCACAGTGGCTGAGTCCGCTGTCAATGCGCCTCCACCCGCCCGAACAACCCACCCAAAATCCAAATGGGTGGCCGCCCCGCCTGAATCCATTGGGGCCGAAGGATAAGGAGTCAGTGGTCATGATGTCGAATCGATCGAATCCCTCCCGCCGATTTTTCCCAGGCGTCGCGCTGCACACGCTGTTGATCTCCTGCGCCGGGTTGACGCTGGGCACGCTCCCGTCGCCCGTGTCCGCGCAGGTCCAAGCGGCCGAGCCCTATTGGGCCACCATCCAGAGCGACAAAGTCCCCGTGCGGTGCTATTTCACCGACACGTCTTATTCCGTCGCCGAACTGCCCAGGGGATTTGTCGTCCGGGTTGACGGCGAAGGCTCGCTCTACGCCCGGATCGCCTACCCCGCGAAGATGACCGCGTTCGTTCAGGCCGAGCACGGCAAACAGGAGGGCGGCGTGGTCAAACTCACACAAGCCAGCCGCCTGCGCGCCGCCAGCACCATCGCCGGCTTTGACGGCAGTTGGAAGGCGCTGCTCGACACGCCACTCCCGGTCGGCTCCGAACTCAAGTTCATCGAGAACGTGACCAACAAGGAGGGCGTGGTCGTTGCGTATCGGGTGCAGGCGCCCGAGGCGGCCCGCGGCTACGTGCCCATGAGCGCGATCCGCAAGGCGACCGACGCCGAGGTCGCCGCAGCCGGGAATCAGGTCGCGCCGACGCCACCGAAAGTCGAAACGAAGACGCCCGAAGCCGCCCCGAGCGCGACGACCACGTCCACCGCGACCCCGGCGTCGGCACAACCCGCCCCCACCACCGACCTCACCCAGCCTCCACAACCGACGGGGCAGACGCCGACCAATCCCACCGTGGAGGTCAGCGCCGCCGCACCACAGGGCGCGGCGACGACGGTCGCGGGCACGCCGGCCGAACGCAAGATCGGCAGCCTCGAAGACCTCGAAGCCACGTTCCAGCGGGTCGCGAAGCAGCCCGCGAGCGAGGCGGAGTACGACGAGTTGATGGCCGAGTTGCAGCGCGCCATCGAGGCGCAGGGGCCGGAAATGACGGGACGCAAGAAGCAACTCATCGCGCGGCGCGAGTTCCTCGCGATCCGGCGCGACTATCGCGACCGCGTGCGTGCGGCGGAGGACGCGAAGCGTCAACTCGACGCCAACGAGATCCAGGTCCGCAACAGCCTCGCCGAGATCGAGAAGTCCCGGGTCTACACCATCATCGGGACGCTCCAGCCCTCGACGGTGTACGACGGACAGCGTCTGCCGCTCATGTACCGCATCCAGTCCGTGGGCGGGCTCTCGCCCCGCACCCTGGGCTACATCAAGCCGGACGCGAAGTTTGATCTCGATCGCAAGTTGGGGCTGGTCGTGGGCGTGATCGGCAATGCCGAAATGGACCGCGAACTCAAACTCAACATCGTCACGCCGGTGCGCGTCGATGTGCTCCGCCCCGGGCAGGCCTTCCAGCCCGTGCAGGTCCCGGGCACGGGCGTGCAGGTGCCCGTCACCGAGATCGTGACGCCCAAGCCCGCGAACACGCCGGCGGGCACCTCGCCGCAAAATCCGCAGTAACCCCCAATCTCCGTCGGCCGCAGGACCGGGGCGATCGTCGCCCCGGTTTTCGTTGGCCCGTGACGGACTCGCGTGCGGAGGCGACAGTCTTCGGATACGCTCTTCGTCGCGGGCGCGTCCCGCGTGAGGAGCATCGCATGCCGTGTACACCCGCTCGGTCGCAGGCCGGGCCTCGTCACCGTTCTCGCTTCTTCGTCTCTGCCGCCGCGCTCGCGCTCTCGCCTCTCTTCGCAGGGGCCCAGCCCGCGCCCATGAGCGAGGCGAAGGCGGACGCCAAGCCCGCTTCCGTCGAACTCTTCCCGGGTTGGGCCCTCGCCGTCGTGGGCCCCGGGGTCAAGATGGACAAGGACACGCCCCGCCAGTGGGCGGCGTCCGCGGCGTTCTCGCTGCTCCCGGGCGAATCGCTCGTCCCCACGGTCCCCGCCAGCGGCTTCTCCGCGACCTTCTCCACCGAGATCACGATCGAAACCCCAGGCACGTACACCTTCGGCATCGAGAGCGAGGGCGGGGCCGCCTCCATCAGCGTTTCCGACAGCGCCGCAAAGGAGTTGGGAAGCGTGTCCCGCCCGGCCGTTGCTCCGGCGGGCGCGGGCTATACCAAGGCGCTCGCGCTCAAGGCGGGCAAGGTGATGGTCACGGCCCGGTTCACGCGCAACGCCGATCGGGCCGCCCGCCTGCGCGTGCTCTGGTCCCGCGAGCGGGCGGGGGTTGACGATCCGGGCTTCTTCACCGAACCCATGCCGATCGGGGCGTGCTCGGTCCCCACGTTCGCGCGCCCGCAAGCCAAGGCCAGCCGCGAGGCGTTGCATGGACGGTCGAAGATCGGTGAGTTGGGCTGCGTCTCCTGCCATGCGCCCAACGAGCAGGCACGGGGCGCAATCACGCCGGTCGCCGCACCGATCTTGAACAACCCGGGGGAACACTTCGACCCGCGCTGGATGCGGACCTGGATCTTAAAGCCGCAAGAGATGAAGCCCGGGAGCGCGATGCCCGCGCTCTTCGGCGAGAGCGAGCAGGAGATCGAGGAGGCCGACGCGATCGTGCACTACCTCGTGAGCATGGGTGGGCCCGTGAAGTTCGAGCCCGTCGCGAACGAGCGCACGATCATGGACGACGGTCGGTATGACTACCACGTCATGGGCTGCGTCATGTGCCACGGCGCGCTCGACGCGCCCGACAAGGCGCTCTACGACGACTCCCTCCCCAAGACCACCCCCAAACTCCCGACGATCAACTCGCTCGCCCATGTTGGAAAGAAATGGCGAGCGGCGGCCCTCTCGGAGTTCCTCAAGAACCCGCGCGACCTCCACCCCGGCGGGCGCATGCCCAGCATGGAACTCTCGACCGAGCAGGCCGATGTCATCACCGCGTACGTGATGCGCAAAGCGGGCCTCTCCGACAAGACGATCGACTTCAAGATCGACCCGGCCAAGGTCGAGAGAGGCAAGGCCGCCTTCGCCTCCCGCGGCTGCGCGTCGTGCCACCAGGTCACCACGGGCGGGAGCCTCGCGACGAGGGGGGCCAAGCCCCTCGCCGACCTCACCCCGGGCAAGGGTTGCATGGACCCGGGCGACGCCAAGACCCCGCGCTACACGCTCGCCGACGCCGACCGAGCGGCGATCAACGCGGGGCTTGTGGAGGTGAAGAAGATCATCAACGCCAAGGCGCCCATCGACGCCGCCCATCGCGCGTTCAAGGTGCTCAACTGCACGTCGTGCCACATGCGTGACGGGGAAGGCGGGCCCAACGCCGAGCAGCGGATGTTCTTCCGCATCACGACCGAGGCCGAACTGGGGGACGAAGGCCGACTCGCGCCAGACTTGACCAACGTGGGCTTCAAACTGACCAGCCCCTGGCTGCGCAAGGTCTTGATGAACGCCGGGCGTGCACGCCCGTACATGGGCACCCGCATGCCCCAGTTTGCGCCCGAACTCGTCCGCGACCTGCCCCAGCACCTGGCCTCCTGCGACGGGGTGTGGCCCGAACGCGACCGCGAAGAGCCCAAACCCACCGACGAGATCGCCCAGGCCGGGCGCCGTCTGATGGGCGAGAAGGGCCTCAACTGCATCTCGTGCCACGTCTTTGGACGCTTCCCGCCCGCGGGCACGCCCGGTCCCAACATCACCGACTTTGCCGAACGCATCCGCTACGACTGGTGGAACGTCTACGTCCGCGACCCCGTCCGCTGGAAGCCCGGCACCCGCATGCCACAGTTCTATGTCACGGGCAAGGGTCAAGTGACCGACGTCTTCGGCGGCGACCCGCAGCAGCAGATCGACGCCCTCTGGGCCTACATGTCCCTCTCCTCGTTCGCCCCCCCACCCGACGGCCTCCAGGTCAAGGGCGGCGACATGCTCAAGGTCACGGACAAGCCCGTCGTCTTCCGAGTCTTCCTCGCCGACGCCGGCAGCCGCGGGATCGCCGTCGGGTATCCCCAGCAAACCCACTTCGCCTTCGACGCCACCGCCGTCCGACTCGTCAGCGCCTGGAAGGGCGAGTTCCTCGACACCTCCGCCGCCTGGAAAAACCGCGGCGGCATGATCGCCGGCGGTCGCGGCAACACCGAGTGGAAGGCCCCCAACGGCCCCGCGTTCGCCCTCGGCACGCCCACCTCCTGGCCCACCGCCACCGGGCACGACGCCGGCTACCTCTTCAAGGGCTACACCCTCGACAAGTCCGGCACGCCCACGTTCGAGTACGAGATCACGAGCGGCACGTCCTCCATCACCGTCTTCGAACGTTTCCTTCCCGCCACCACGCCCGGCGCGCTCCTCCGTCGCGAGTTCGTCCTCAAAGGCCGTTTCGTCCTCGCCACGTTCAACCCCGGCCCGGGCAAGTGCGACTACGAACTCGCCAAGGGCGAACTCAAGTGGATCGACCAGAAGAACAACGAACACTGGCTCCAGATCACGCCCGCCAACGGCGAAGCCTCCTTCAGCATCGAGGTGACCCCATGAACAAGCCCTCCCTCCTCGCCCTCACCCTCATCGTGGGCCTCGCGCATTCCTCCCTCGCCCAACCCCCCGTCGAGCCCGGGCAACTCGCCAACGCCGGCGAGCGCACTCCCATCATGATCCAGGGCAAGCCCTACCAGAAACTCGCCACACGCAAAGCCACCGAGGATCGCATGCTCGATCTCCTCGTCGCCGATCGCGTCAAGTGGAACGACTGGCACGTCGCCTCCTACTTCCCCTTCACCAACTCCTGGAAGAACATGGGCTTCCTTGCCAAGCCTCTTCCCCCGGAGGACGAACTCTCCAAAATGACTCCCGGCGGCGCCGGTCCGGACCTCGCCAAAACCTACGACGGCAAGGACAACACCAAGGTCGCCTGGAAGAACATCGGCCCCATCCTCAACGAGATGGTCGAACTCAACCAGTACTGCCCAGGCAACCTCGGCAGTTGGTGCCTCACCTACCTCTACGGCACCGTCACCGCCCCTCGCGATATGACCATCGACGTCAACATGGGCTCCGACGACGGGCTTCGCTTCTGGCTCAACGGCAACCTCGTCGTCGACGCCGACGTCCAGCGCGGCCTCGATCCCGATTCCCACAAGGTCAAACTCCGCCTCAACAAGGGCGTCAACCACATGCTCGCCAAGGTGAGCCAGGGCGAAGGCGGCTTCCAGTTCCAGATCAGCAGCACGCCGCAACTCGACCCCTACACCACCGACCTCCTCCGCTATCACCTCGACGTCGATTTTCCTCCAACGCCCGAGGCCGAGTACTACACCGTCACCTCCATCTTCATGCCCGACGACGTCGTCATCGAGGCCGGCGGACTCGACATCCTGCCCGACGGCCGACCCATCGCCTGCACTCGCCGCGGCGACGTCTACATCATCGACGGCGCGTACAAAGAACCTTGCTTCGACGCGAAGTTCAAGAAGTTCGCCTCGGGCCTCCACGAGCCCCTGGGCCTCGCCGTCCGCAAGGAAAAGGACTCCCGCGGCAAGGACATCACCGCCGTCTACTGCGTCCAGCGCGGCGAACTCACCCGTCTCACCGATACCGACGCGGACGACATCGCCGACCGCTACGACACCGTCTCCGACGCCTGGGGCGTCAGCGGCAACTACCACGAGTTCGCCTTCGGACCCAAGTTCGACCGCCACGGCAACGCCTGGGTCACCCTCAACGTCGGCTTCTGCGCCTCGCTCGGAAAGGCCCTCGTCCCCTTCCGCGGCTGGGCGATGATGGTCAAGCCCGACGGCTCGGCCACCCCCGTCTGTGACGGGCTCCGTTCGCCCAACGGCATCGGCGAGTGGATCGACGGCACCATGTTCTACCTTGACAACCAAGGCGATTATGTCGCCACCAACCGCATGTCGCCCCTCCTCCCGGGCTCCTTCGCCGGTCATCCCGCCGGCCTGCGCTGGCGCGCCAACTACGACCCCAACGCGCCCAAGCCCGTGGTCACCCCCGCGACCATCTGGTTCCCCTACAAGAAAATGGGCCAGTCCGTCGCCGATTTCCTCCTCTACCCACCCGCCTCCAAGAACGCCAAAGCCGCGCCCTTCGGCCCCTTCCAAGGCCAAGTCTTCGTCGGCGACCAGACCCTCTGCATGGTCAATCGCGTCTCCATTGAAAACATCGACGGCGTCTACCAGGGCGCCTGCTACCCCTTCCGCCAAGGCCTCCAGTGCGGCGTCAACCGTCTCGCCTGGGGCAACGACGGCTCCATGTTCGTCGGGCAGACCGATCGCGGCTGGGGCTCCATCGGGCGCAAACGCTTCGGCATCGAACGCCTCCGTTGGACCGGCAAGACGCCCTTCGAACTGAAGGAAATGCGCATCACCCCCGACGGCTTCGACCTCGAGTTCACCCTCGATGTCGATCCCGCCTCCGCCGCCAGCGTCGATTCCTACAAGATGTCCAGTTACACCTACGAATACCACCCCGAGTACGGCTGCCCCGAGATGGACACCAAGAAGCACACCATCACGTCCGCCACGCTGGTGAGTCCACGCGTCGTCCACCTGAAACTCAACGAAGTCCGCTCCGGCGGCATGGGCTACGTCCACGAACTCACCATGCCGGGCCTGCGAGCCAAAGCGGGCGAAGGTGAAAAGGAAGGCAAGCCCCTCCTCCACACCGTGGCGTACTACACCGTGCAGAGAGTGCCGAAGTAAACCGTGTGAACGCGGAGCCAATGAAAAAGCCCTCCCAGTTCGGGAGGGCTCTTCATGACTCAACTCCTTGTCCCATGGTCATCGGGCGCTGTTCCTCAGCACCCCGCCTCATACCGCAGCAGGAAGTACAGCAGGTCGTCGATCGTGACGCCGCCATCCCGCGTGCCGGTGCCGCTGCCGTCGTCCACGTCCGCGGCGATGCTGCCCGCGGAATAGAGGCCCAGGTAGTACAGCAGGTCGTCGATGGTGACGCCCCCGTCGGGCGTGCCCGAGCCGCTGCCGTCGTCCACGTCCGCGACGCACGCGGGCGGGGCGGGGCGGTAGCCCGAGTCCGGATCGTCCGTCACGAGGCGCACCGAGCCGTTCTGCTGGGCGCGGATCCAGTAGAAATAGGTCGTGCCGGGCACGGCGGACGTGTCCTCGTAGGTGATGCCCGTGATCCCGTTCGCGATGGTCTGCGACGTGATGAAACTGTTTGTGGTGCTGCGCGAGATGAGGTACTGCGTCACGTTGGGGATCGACGACCAGTTCAAGCGGACGAAATCCTGGAAGGTGCCGTCGCTCGCGGTGACGGTGAGGTTGGCCGCCGAGACCTGCACGCTCAGGCGGTAGAGTTGGGTTTCGGTCTGAGCCCCCACCCGACCGACGCGAACGGTCGTGGTGCCCGCGGGCACGAGGATGCCCGTCAAGACCTCGGGCGAGCCCGCGCTCGTGTTGTCCGCCGTGCCGTAGGCCACCGAACCCGCCGAGTTGTACACACCCAGCGTGAGATCGACGGCCGCGAGCGCGTTGGCGGTGTTGCCCGAGGTCTGGCACGAGCCGTCCTGGTTCTGATCGACGTCGGTGTAGGAGGTGCCCACGGGCGTCGCGGTGACGGTGACGAGCCGAGATCGCGTGAGCGCGAACTTGTAGTTGTCCACGTCCAGGTTGGGGTCGATGCTCAGCAGCGCCGCGCCCGTCACCGCGGGCGTGGGGATGGTGTTGCCAAAGTTGAACGTCGTGCCGGGCGTCAACGGATCGAGATCGGTGGTCGCGGTGTTCGGATCGAGCGCCGTCGCGGTGGCGGCGGTGTTGTTCGACTCATAGACGTCGCCGTACAAATCGTTCGCGGCGCGGATGTCGTCCTGCTGCGGCCCGTCGTACGCGCTGCTGTTGAACGGCTCCATCAGTTTGGTCTGATTGCTGGGACAGACGTGGGCGAGGCCGATGCCGTGCCCATGCTCATGCATGATGGTGTTGCGGAGGAAGAGGTGGGAG
Organism: uncultured Phycisphaeraceae bacterium; assembly: GCA_964543905.1. GTDB lineage: Bacteria > Planctomycetota > Phycisphaerae > Phycisphaerales > UBA1924. The sequence continues at coordinate 96,675 of CAZIZO010000003.1, read as the reverse complement.
CCGCCGCCGGCAGTCCACGTCTCGCTCGAGTCAAGGACCATGTCCCCACCGCTGGATGGAAACTGGTTGAAGGCGAGAATGCCGTTGACCCCATCGACGTTCCGCATGCCGATACGGACCATGCCTCGCGTGGCGCTCGAACCCGCACCCCACGCCGCGCCGTCGTCCCAGTCGTTCGTCCCGTTCCTCACACGCGTGTAGCGCAACCCCGCGAGTTGCGCCCATCGGTTGAAACTCTGCTCGAAGCGAGAGATCCACACCGAACGGTTGGCCGCCCCGAACAGGGCGTCCATCCGGGCGAAAAGGCTGCTGTTCGCCGCCGACCCCGGGTTGGCGGGGAGCGCGGTTCCATCCGGCACGAAACTCCATGTGATCGTGATCGGGTCGCCGATCGAGCCCGACCAGCGATCGATCGCGTTGTAGCGATCGGTGTACACGCCCAGCATTTCTCGCGTCAGCGCCTCGATCACGTCCGGCGGCGGCGGCTTCTCGCGCGAGAAGCACGTCGCCGGCGCCACGTCATCGCCCGGCATCGTGTCTTCCAGCATCCACCCAAAGGGTGTCGGATAGCCCCGCGTCAAGGCAATCGTCACCTCAGGTTCATCCTGCGCCATCGCGAGATCGAGGCTGCATGTGAAGTTGGGCCCCATCTTGCCCGCACGCGGCACCGCGTCCACGCCGAGCGCCGAGGACGCGGTCAGCACCATCCCACCCATCACCGCACCCAACATCCAGTTCTGCACCTTCATCACGTTTCTCCGTCGCACCCGCGGGCGTCCATGTCATATAAGCCAATTCTCTCGCTCGGGCTCCCTAAATCTACTTCGTACTTTCCTTGTTTCCAACCCGGAACACAGGGATTCGCCCCGGCAAAGACGATCTACGCGGCCCGAACGCCGCCCGTGCCGCCTTTTCGGACGGTTAGCATCCACTCTCAAACCGCAGCAGGTAGTACAGCAGATCGTCGATCGTCACCCCGCCATCGGGCGTGCCCGTCCCGCTCCCGTCGTCGACGTCCGCGGCCACGCTCCCGCCCTCGAAGATGCCGAGGTAGTACAGCAGGTCGTCGATCGTCACGCCCCCATCGGGCGTGCCCGTCCCGCTCCCATCATCGATATCCGCGATGCAGGATGGTTCAACCGTAAACGTCCACGAGGCGTTGCCGCCGCCCACGCCGTTGCCGCTGGGGAGCGCCCCGCCGACGATCTCGCCGTCGAGTGCCTGCCCCGAGGCGACGGTCGTGATGGTCGAGGCCACGTTCACCGTGTACGTGCCCGCGGCGAGCGCCGCGGTGGGCGTGAGGGTCGCGGTGCGTGTCCCCGGGTTGTAGGCGAACGTGGCCGTGACGTTCCCGCCCGGGCCGGTGATCGTGAAGGCGCCCGCCGTCGCGTTGACCGCCTCGCTGAAGACCACCTGCACGCTTGAGGGCGCCATCGCGCTGGACGAGCCGATCGCGGGCGTGACCGCGATGATCTTCGCGGGGCCATTCACATAGGCCACGCCCGTTTCGCCGGTGTTGAGGATCCAATCAAACTCATCCAGCGTGACGTTCGTCGCCGCCGCCGGGATGGGAATGAGGAAGTGCTGCGTGCGCGCGGTGTTCTGCACCACGACGGTCAAGGCGCCGCCGGTCGTGTCGATGCGCACGTCGATGGGCATGGAGAAGACTCCCCCCACCCCCCAGGAGGGGTCCTGGGTCTGTGCGATGGACAGCCTCAGATAGTTTTGACCGCCGAGGTTGACGGTCTGCCAACCAAAGTCATACGCGGGGGCCCCGCCCGAGTAGACCCATTGCTGGAAGAAGTTGGTGAGGTCCATCCCGCTGGTCGCCGACGCCACGTTGGCGAAGTCATCGGTCGTGGCGCCGCGTCCGGTGAACTGGGCGCGATAGTTGGCGAGCGTCTGGAAGAACGCGGCATCACCGATCACGTGCCGCAACTGGTGCAGCACCCACGCGCCCTTGCGATAGGAGTAGGTGCTGCTGAAGATGCGGTTCATGTTCCCCACGCCCGCCGCACCATCCGGCACGTACACCGTGCCGCTCACCTGGCTCGGCCGGCGAGCGTTCATCGCCGCCTGGAGCGCGCTCGCATTCGGCGCGCCGCTCTGGCGTTCGAGCCACAACGCCTCGGAATAGGTCGCAAAGCCTTCATTCAACCAGATGTGATTCCACGTCTTGCACGTGACGTTGTCGCCCCACCACTGGTGCCCGAGTTCGTGGGCCGTCACGCTCTCGTTGAACGTCCCCTGTCCCGTGTACGTCTGGTGCTCCATGCCCCCGCCGAAGGGGAACTGGTAGATGCCGTACTTCTCGTTGATGAAGGGGTACTCGCCGAAGACCGTGCGGAACACGGGAAGCATGTCGAGCGTGCGCTCCCACGCGGCCCGGTTGCCCGGCGTGTCGTCCGCCGGATAGATGCTGAACTGCACCGGCATCGAGCCCGTCCCCCCTCCGCTCAGCGGGTAGTTGTACGTGCGCTGCCACTGGTTGTAGTTCGTCGTGCCGAAGAAGTAGAGATACGTCGCCGTCGGATAGTTCGTCCGCCAGCGATATCGCGTCTTCCCGCCCGCGACGACGTCGGTGCCTTCCAGCAGGCCGTTCGACACACTCTTGAGCGTGTTGGGCGCGGTGATCGCGAGGCGCCCGATCGACTTGTCGTCGTTGTTGCCCGCGAGGCCAAAGTCCCCGTCCTTGATCGGCCACCACGTCCCCGCGAAGTAGGCCTCGCTCAACGTCGCCACGATCGGCACCCCGTTCTGCGTCTGGAACTCGATCGACCCAAATCCGCGCGAGACCGCGATCCCGCTGTACGGCACGCGCACCGTGAACTCTTCGCCCGCGTTGTACGCCCGGTCCAAAGTGAGTTGGCGTCCGTACGAGCCCGTCGCCACCGGCGCCGCGAGCACCGTTCCACCATTGATGGTCACCGTCCCGATGGTGAAGTTGCTGCGGAGCATGAACGTGAAGGTGGTCAGCCCATCCACCAGCGATCGCACCCGCATGATGTTGCTTCCCGCGATGCTCCCCGTCGCGGGGTCGATCTCGATGTCGAGGTCCACCTCCAGCAGGTCCGTGTCCGTGAACGCCTCTCGATCCGTATAGGCCGGGCTGTAGTCGTGGATGTCGAGCCCCATCGCCGCCCGCTGCCGGAGGGCGCACGCTTTCCCGCATCCGACGTGCTCGTCAAATCCAACGCAGGCGTCTTGCGCCAAGGCCCCCGCCGCCAACCCCGCCACGCCGAGAATCGAAACAACAGTTCGATGAAGGCCCATGCTCTGCTCCGTGTGCGTCGTGTACGAATCCGTCCGACAAAGCGAGGGCCGAGACTCTCGCCTCGGCCCTCGTGAAACGCACGTTCGTCGATCAGCACCCGGCCTCGAATCGCGCGAGGAAGTAGAGCAGGTCGTCGATCGTCACGCCCCCGTCGGGCGTGCCCGTCCCACTCCCGTCGTCCACGTCCGCCGCGACGCTGCCGGCCTCGAAGATGCCGAGGTAGTAGAGGAGATCGTCGATCGTCACGCCGCCGTCGGGCGTGCCCGTCCCGCTCCCGTTGTCCACGTCCGCCACGCACCCCGCGTTGCCGACGACCACGACACGGAAATCATCGACCGCGGCCTCGACGATCGAGCCGGTGCCCAAGTCCGCCGCCGTGAATCGCACCTTCATCGTGCTCGTCCGGGCGAGGCCCGGAACATCGGCGAGATTGATCTGGCTGAAGCGCCATCCCCCGATGACGTCCGCGTTGTCCGCCGCGCTCCCGGGCCCGATCGTCTCGAGGGTGGTCCAGGTGGAGCCGTTGTTGCTCGAGATTTGCACGACCAGGGAGTCCTCGTACGGGGCCGAGCCCGCGCTGTTGTTGTACCATCGCCAGTACTCGACGAACGCGGTGCATCCGCCGGAGGCGTCGAAGGTGGGGCTGGTGAGCAGCGTCGCCCCGCCGTCGACGTCGTTGGTCCCGACCGCGGCGCCCACGGCGGCCTGGCCCGTGAAGTAGCAGTTGACGCCGTCGCCTGGGGTGTGATCATCCTCGGGCTGCGCCGCCGAGCCGTTCGGATTGCCACGCTCCCAGAGGCCCGTCGTGGCGGTGTTCGGGCCCACGACCCACGCGCCCGCCGATTCGAAGGTGTCGGTGAAGGTGGCCGTGACGGACGAGCCCGCGATCGCCGAGTTGGTCGATGCCGGTGCCCCATCCGGATCGAGCACGACCGTGCCGCCCACGGCCTGGGCGCTGACGTAGTACTGCACCTGCGAGCCGCACGACGCGGGGGGAATCGTCGCCGTGTACTGGTTCGGGGCGCCCTGCGTCATCGCGACGTTGGAGATCGCGCCGCCGTTCACGCTGTAATACAGGCGGCCGGTCCCGGGCTGGGGCGACCCGCCGGACGCCGCCACCACGTTCACGCGGAAGGTCGCGCCCGCCGACGGGCTGATCTGCGTGGGGAGCCCGTCGGGATACTCAAAGTTGAGGAGGTCCAGCGTGGGGCAGGTGATCCCGCCCTGCGCGAAGGCGCCGCAGATCTGGGCGTAGTGCGGCGTGCCGTTCCCGATGTTCCCGTCGTTGTCGTCGATCGTGAGCCACTGCTCGGCGGTCAAGGGGTGGGCGGAGTTGAGTGTGTTGGTGCCCGTGCCGCCCGTGGTGATGCGGGCCCAATCGACGTGCTGCTGGCGAGCGAGTTCACGCCCGAGCGTCGCGCCCAGGAGGTTGCCATAGGACCGCCGAATCTCCCACACGATGTTGCCGAGGATCTGCCCGCAGGTATGGACGGCGGTGCTGGTGCAGGGATACTGCTGGTTCGCGGTGTCGGGCGTGCGCACCGGGTTGCCGGAGGTCTGGAAGAAGCGGCCGATGACCGGATCGTCGTACATCATCATCGACATCGTGTCGCCGAAGCCCTCGCCGAACCCGCCCTGCGCGAGGCCCAGGCGGTTGACGATGTAGTGCCCGTACTCGTGCGAAACCACGCTGCTGAACGCGGTGTTGTTGCACCCGCCGCCCGAGTTGTAGTAGTTGGTGGTCAGGTTCGCGGGGCTGAAGAACGCGTTGCACGTCCCGCTGACCTGCGTGTTGGCCACGACATTGAGGTCCAGCACCGTGCTCGTCGGGGCGTACTGCTTCCAGTGGTTGTGCGTCAGCGTGACGTAGGTGAACGCGTTGACGTGGGCGGTCGTTTGCTCGGAACGTCCCGTGGGCCCATTGAGAACGAAGTTCACGGGCGTGCCCGGGGTCACGGTCGCGCTCGCGCTCTGCAAGGCCAGCCCGACCGCGTCGGCGACGTCCACCCATTCACCATTCCCGACGCTGCAATCGACCGTGACGGGCGTGGTGCCCGCCCAGGGAATCGTGAAGTTGCCGTTGTCGTCCGTGAACGCCGAGGTCGCGTCGCTCCCGTTGATGCGTACGCGGATGTCCGGCACGCCTCGGAGCGCGGGCGGATTGCCCGCGTGGTCGGCGGCCGCGTTGCCCAGCGGGGCCGGCGTGATCCACGCCTGCACGTTGCCCGTCACGTCGATCTGATGGATGTCGTAGCGGGCGTGCACCAAGTCCCCGCTCGCCGCGTCCACGAAGAACGTGAAGGTGCGCATCGCCTCGGGATTCGCGTGCTCGCCCGTGAACTTCCACGCCCGCACCGCCTCGATCGGCTGGTCAAACTCGTCCTGCCCCGTGAACACCACCATCTCCGGATCGCCCCAGATCGTCAGGTCCCGGAACGCCTGCATCTTCTGCACCGCAAGCACCGCGTCCGCCGCGCCCACCGCGTCGGGCTTGAACCCGCCCGACGGGGGCTGCGCCAACTTCGCGCCCACCGACACCACGCGGTGATCCGTCGCCGTGTTCAGCACCAGCACGCGCGTCAGCCCGTACTCCACCGGCACGCCGTCCATGAACTGCTTCCCCGCATACACCGTCAAGCGGCCCATATCGAGTTCGTCGGCCCATTCCACACGTACATCCAGGTTCGGGACGCCCAACGCACCCGCGTTCGTCTTCATCCAGTCCTGCATCGCCGCGTCCGCCGTCCCCGCCGAGTTCATGGGCATGCCAAAGAGATGCGCCACGCGACCGTCGAGCGTGCTCGCGCGCACGCCCGGCACGCGCGTCATCAGGTCGTTGGTCGCCTGCGGCAGGCGCACGTCCGGTTGCGTGTACGACGCGAACTTCGACGCGGGAAGTCCCTCCACCGCGCTCGCGCTGCACGCCAAGCCGGCGCAGATCGACATTGCCACGCCCATCGCGACGCTCGTCCACGAGCCGCGACGACCCACCGCTCTCACTTTGCGCATGTCCGCTTCCCTTATTGCTGCGCGCCAGTCCCGATTCCTCGGGCGACGCTGGACTCGACAACTCGCCACGCGAGGCCCGCGCCCCGCCACTTCCGATTCCGAACCCTGCGAATCGCCCGACGAAGTGCGTTCAAGGCCGCACAGGACCGCCGAGCCCCAATCCTCGCAGAGCGAACAAATCCCCAATCTGCCGCCCGTGAACTCTGGCCGCCCCGTCACCCGGCCCAATGGGCCGACCTCAACGGCGTGCCGTTGCTCTTTCATACCAGATACGCGCGTCGTTTGCCAGCCTGTTTCAGACGATCTCAAAAAAGACTGCCGATCGCGAGAATCAAAGCCACACCCCGCGACCCAGATCTACCCCGCGCAACGGACCGCCGAGCCAACTCGGACGAATGTCCGAACACCATCGTTGTTCGCGGGCGACGTCGTTCTCGGTCCTAACACCCGCTCTCGAAGCGGTAGAGGAAGTACAACAGGTCATCGATCGTCACGCCGCCGTCGAGCGTGCCCGTGAAAGTTCCGTCATCCACATCCGAGTCCAGCGACCCGGCCTCGAAGATCACGAGGTAGTAGAGAAGGTCGTCGATCGTCACCCCGCCGTCAGGAACGCCCGTCCCGCTGCCATCGTCCACGTCGGCAATGCAGGTCGGCGAACCGGCCTCGACGGTGACCACGACCACGTCGGTCGCGGTGCCCCCGCGATTGTCGGTGACGTGGAGCGAGATGGTGTGAACTCCCACGCCCAGCACCACCACGGAGGTCGCGTTCGGTCCCTGGTCGAGGATGTTGGAGCCCTCGACCCATTGGTAATCGACGATCGCGCCATCGGGGTCATTGCTCGCGGAGGCGTTGAGCGTCACGCTCTCACTCCCGCTGTTGTCCACATCGACGACGGATTGATCCGCGCCGGCGTCGGCGATCGGGGGCACATTGGGCGGTTGGGTGATGGTGACCACGAGGGTGTCGGAGGCGATCCCTCCGCGATCATCGGTGACCTCGAGTTGGATCGTGTGGACCCCCAGGCCGAGCGTGATCAGGCTGGTCGGGGAAGCACTGGTGGCCAGCGTCGTCGGGCCCTCGGACCAGCGGTATTGAACGATGGTCCCGTCGGGGTCGTGGCTTGCCGAGCCGTTGAGGGTGACGGGCTCGGTGCCGCCGAGGTCCGAGTCGATGAGGTTCTGGTCCGGACCGGCGTTGGCGATCGGGGGCACGTTGGGCGGAAGGACCACTTCACCCGTGACGTTCACGACGCGTGTCGGCTGATCGGGGTCATCGGAGGAAATGGTGATGGTGCCGGACTTGAGGCCCAGCGTCGCGGTGTTCATGGAGATGGTGTGCGTGTTCCCCCCTCCGCCGGGGGATTCGATGAAGGAGCCTGAGGGTGCGGTGAAGCCCGACGAGGCCGCGAGCGTGTAGTTGAGGGAGGCGATCCCGCTGGTGGTCCATGTGACGGTGTCGCCCGCGTTGGTGACGACGAGGGGCTGGGTCGCGGCGGCACCGAGTTGGACTTGGCCGAAGTTGATCGACGCGGGCGAGGAGGCCTTCGCCGGCACTCGGAAGTCGGCGAAAACGGGAAGGTGCCCGTTGCCATTCGCGGTGTTGATGAGGGCCTGGGCGATGACGGGCCCGACCATCGTGTTGCCCGTGGTGCGCAGCGTGAGGTTGTAACTCCCACCGTCTTGCCCCCAGCACCGGTACGAATGTTCCGGGAGGTTCCAGGTGGATCGGCTGGCGGCGAGGGTGTTGTAGTTGAGGAGGGGATCGCCGATGTAGTTGAACCCCGGCCCATCGACGAGCCCGATGGAGGTGAGGATGATGTCGAATCGGTCATCGACCTGCGTCGCCTGGTCCTGCGTGTGGACCCAGCGATAGGTGGCGTTGTTGTTCCAAGACCCAGGCGAGTTGATGGGATCGAAGCACTGCCCGGCGTTGTTCACTTGCGAGCCGACGAGTTCCTGCCAGTCGGCGGCGGACGACGTCTGAATGTTGAAATCGCCCGCGACGATGAAGTGGTAGCCCGCGGGGAGACCCGTGCCCGGGCCGTTGGTGTTCACGCCCTCGGCGTTGTCGCGGATGCGCTGGCATTCGAGGAGTCGGCGACCAAAGGAGTTTTCGCCCGAGGGGCACGCGGCATCGCTGCCCTGGGCCTTGAGGTGGACGCTGTAGATCCCGACCGTCGCGCCCGGGCTGGTGTAGCCTACGGGGCGAATGTCATATCGCATGGTGTTTCGGGGTTGATTGCACGTATCGCCCCCGCCCACGGCGACGACGACACCCGCGCCGCCCACCAGCACGACCTTGCTGGTGCGGTAAAAGAACGCGCTGTCGGTGTCGTTCCCGTTGACAAAGGGAGCGGCGGCCCAATCGCCCGGACTTCCCGGTGCGGTGTTGAGCATGTTCAGAAAGTTGGTCACGGCGGTCGCGGAGGTGAACTCCTGCCCAACAAAGACGTCGGGATTCATGGATTGCCCGGCGAGGGGGAGGCCCGAAGGAACGACGCCGTAGATGCACGTCTGGAAGTCGGGATTGCGCGTGGTGGACGTCGTGCCGTAGTTGGTGACGTTCCACGTGACGATGCGGAGTTGCGCGCTCGCGCCACCGGCGAGCAACGAAAGCGCCGCACCGACCCCGAGAAGGCGTCCCCATGAACGTCCAACGGCATGTCCGCTCATCCGAATCTCTCCTGATCCAATCCTCAACCCGCCCGGCGCGATGGCCCCCCCTCCCGCGCGACGACAAGGATACGCGATCGGTCTTGACGGCGATCTGTAGGGAGACGCAAAGTCACCACGAATCTGGTGGAACGCCCGAGCACGTCCGTCCGAAAACGGGAGGCCGGCGCTGCAGTGACGTGGGTTGTGCGCGCCCGTTCGGGTGTGCCGATTTGGATGCGGATGAGCGGACGCTCAGCACCCCTCTTCGAAGCGGGCAAGATACCAGAGGAGATCGTCGATGGTGACGCCGCCGTCCATGAGGCCCGAGCGCGAACCGTCGTCGATGTCGGCGGCGAGTTGTCCTTGGGCGAAGAGGTCAAGGTAGAGGAGCAGGTCGTCGATGGAGACACCGGCGTCGCCGTTGACATCGGCAAAGCAACGGGGAACGGGATCAAATCCGGCCATCCCGAAGGAGGCCCCGAGCATGGCCTGGGTCGCGCCGACGAGGGTGGCGGCGCCGGTGTCGGGATTGATGCGATACAGGTTGCGGTTGACGGCGTCGGCGGTGAAGAGGGTGCCGTTGGAAGCGAGGCCGTTGCAGTCGGTGATGCCGGCGCCGAGCGGACCGACGAGCGCGTGGGAGCCCTCGGAGGTGTCGATGCGGATGAGGCGAGTGCCGGCGTTGGAAGTGGTGTCGTCGAGGGCGAAGAGGACGCGGCGTGCATGATCGAACTCGAGTGCGCCGACGCGACCGCCCTGGGGCAGGCCGAGGGGCGTGGCCACGCCCGTGGGGCTGAGGCGGAACAACTGCCCGGTGGCCTGGGCGATGGCATAGAGCGTTCGGGTCTGCGCATCGAAGGCGAGGGCGTTGAGCGTTTCGCTGGTTCCGGTGATGGGCCACGAGGATTGGACGGGGCTGCCGAGCGGATAGATCAGACGCTGATCGGCGAGGGCGAAGAGGCGGCTCCCGAAGGGATCAACGGCAAGCCCCTGGAGACGAACCAGGCCCGCGTCCTGCCCCACTGTTGTGGAGTATGCGCCGGTGGTGGTGTTGATCGAACCGGCGGTGTTGTTGAGATCGCCCGCGAGGAAGATCGAGGCGTCGGGCGCGGATGGCGCGCGGCCGCTGAGGCAGACGCCTCTGGGGTTCGCCAGCGCGGTTTGCAACGCGGGCAACTGGATCGCGGTGCCTTGGTTTGACCCGCCCGTGGACGAGCAGCCGGCGTGGGTGTGGACGCCGATGGCGAGCCCGGTCAAGAGGTCTTCGACGGCGGACCCGGAGTTCCCGCCCGTGGTGTCGGTGGCGTAGCGAACGGTGGTGCCGCTGAGCGCCACATAGGGCCCGACGTGCGTTTTCTGGGCGAAGTTCCAGGTGCGGCTGACGCCCGTGGAGGTGGACCCGTATCCGGTGATGCGGATGGTTCGGCCGGCGGTGGAGGTTGGCGCGGCGGAGGCGAGGCGGAAGGTGGAACGCTGGGATTGATACGCGGTGCGCCCGGTTTCGGAGTTGGGCAGGGTGCCGAAATAGGAGAAGTCGTTGCCGATGCCGCCGTTGACGGTTTGGGGCGATGTGCCGTCGATGGGATATTGATCGGCAGGCGGAGGGTGCTGGGCGACGCCGCTGGCGTCGGAGAGTGGGCAGTTGAACTGGATGACCGAGGGCGGGGCGGGGGCGCAGTGTCCCGCGGAGAGCAAGGTGCGGTTGGCGTCGTCGATGAGCCAGGCGGTGCACGGGCTGTTGACCCCGACGACGATCTCTCGCCCGGTGCGTGGATCGGAGGAGAGGGTGCGATCATCGACGGTGCCGCAGATGGAGCGATCGGCGTAGGTGGGAATCTCTCCGACGGTGACGCGGTGGATCGCGACGCGCGCCTCGCCCGTGGAAGGAAAGGCAAAGAGTTCGAGACGAACGGCGTCGCCGTTGAAGTAGGCGGAGGAGTTGGACCACCAGGCAAGGGACTGGGCATCGAGGTGCTGGGTGGCGCCGTCGAGAAGCGAGGTGAGGCGAAGGAAGGCACCGTCGGCGGCGGGATCGCCCGGGAGGAGGGTGTCGGCAAACCACAGACGAAGCCACGCGGCGCCCGGCACTCGAACCTCCGTCGAAAAGAGGAGGGTCGGAAGGGTCGCGAGGTCCGAATCGGGAACGGAGATCAGGCCCGTGTCCACGACAAGCCTTCGCTCATGGTGGGGAAGCGAGCCCGTCTGGGCGCAGGCGAGGTGGGCGGGGGCCACGAGGAAGCATGCGGCAAGCGGGGCGACGCCGGCTCGGAGTGGGAGGGGAAGGGCCATGTCGGAAGTATGCGCGAAAGCGAGGAGCCGCACAAGGGAAAACCGGGGTTGGGCTTGAAAAACTCCAAAGAAAAACCCGCACAGGCCGTGCGGGCGATCGAGGGAAGTGAGAGCCAGGAGTTAGCAGCCGAGTTCGAAGCGGAGGAGGAAGTAGAGGAGGTCGTCGACGGTGACGCCGCCGTCGCGGACGCCGGTGCTGCTGCCATCGTCAACATCGGCATCGAGGTTTCCGGATTCAAAATCGAAGAGGTAGAGGAGGAGGTCGTCGATGGTGACGCCGCCGTCGAGGTCGTAGTCCGCGGTGCACGGGTTGGTGAGGATGAGTTCGAGGTTGTCGGCGTACCCGTCGTTGTAGGTTGGGAATCGTCGCGAGGAGATGAGGGCGATGTTGATGCTGCGTGTGCCGGCGGGGACAAGCCCGGTGCGGGTGCGGAAAAGGAGGGAGGTGATGTTGTTGCGTTGCGCGGCGGTGGGCCCGTTGAGCGTGGCCGTGCCAAGACTTTCGCCGTTGAGGTCATTGAACGTGGCGGAGAGGATCATGGTGTCATCTTGGGAGAGGGCCCCACCGAGCCAACCGCTCAGGCGGTAGGTGGCGAGGCCGGAATCGATGACGGCGAGTCCCTGCTGGAGCGTGATAACCTGGGTGGCGCTGGAGATGGAGTTGTTCGGACCGCCGGCGAAGAAGTTCAGGCCGCGATCGGATGGCCCCGGGGCGGTGGAGGGCATGAGGGTGCCGTAACGGACGGGAGTCAGGAGGCCCGTGAGGTCCCAGAACGGGAGGGCAAGGTGCTGGGTGTCGTTGGTGGCGCCTGGACTTGCCTCGGCACCGGGGTTCATGATGAGATTGGCTCCAAAGGGGCCCGTAGCCCCGGCGAGAGCGGCCATGGAAACGGCGCCTACGGCACCGACCGCCTGAGCAAGGCGGCGCGCACGAATTTCATCCCACACGAACATGTCTGGTCTCCTCACGAATCGATCACCGCGAGCGAAATGCCAACACCACACCCCGCTGCGGGACCGCCCAGTCTACCACGAGATGACAAATCCGCAACCCTGGGTTGCGGATTTGTTGAAAGAATGGCTGTAGAAACACAAACTGAGCGGTTCTCGTGAGATTGTTTTTACCCAGACTCACGAAACAGGTTGTGGGAGGGGGTTAGCACCCCTCGCTATATCGGAAGAGGAAGTAGAGGAGATCGTCGATGGTGACGCCGCCGTCGGGCACGCCGGTGCCGGAGCCGTCATCGACGTCGGCGGCGGAGTTCCCGTCGCTGTAGATACCGAGGTAGAAGATCAGATCATCGATGGTGACGCCGCCGTCCGGGGTCCCGGTGCCGGTGCCGTCGTCGACGTCGGCGATGCAACCCGGGCGGGTGAAGCAGGGGGCCCAGGCGCCGGCGGAGAAGGTGTTGGAGGTGGTCCAGGGCGAATCGAGGTTGGTCTCGTAGGCACGGGAGGCGAGGTTGTAGACGGCGAACTCGCCGGGCTCGTCGATGATCATGAAGGCGCGACCGTCGCCCACGGCGAGTCCGTCGACGTCGGCGGTGGAGCCACGTCCGGACCATTGATTGGCAGGGCGATAATCGGTGATCCGGACGGGCGGGTCCTGGTCAAAGGTGACGCGATAAAGACCTGGGGGAGCGGGGTTGAGGGAACTGGTGTCGGAGAGGGCGTAGATGGTGCCGGTCGCGGGGTCGGCGTCGCAGCCGCTAAGGTCCAGATCGAGGCTGGTGGCCAGGACGAGTTGGCAATCGCCGTTGGCGACGTTGATCTGGTAGAAGCCTTCGACGACGCCGCCGCTGGAGGTGGTGCGCGTTCCGTAGAGTGCGCCATTGTTCCAAAGAAGACCCTGGATCGAGATGTTGCTTTGAGTCACGGTGTCGGTGAAAGGACCAACGAGGGTGGGGGACACGGCCCCACGTCGGAAGCGGTAGAGTTCGAAGCCGGCGCTGATGTAGAGGGTGCAGGAGGAGTTGTCGCCGGCGAGGCCCCAGGCTTCGACGCCGTCGAAGAGGGATCGCCATTGGCCGGCGGTGCGGAGGTACACGGGCTCGGCGGCGTTGTCGACGCCGACGATGAGCCCGTCTTGGGCTTGGGCGATCCCGCTCGCGGTGAGCAGGGCGAGGATTGAGCACGCACGGAACGACAAGGACTTCATTTCTCCACCTCCGAAAGCCGCGTGGCAGCGCGGGGGAACAGACGAAAACCCGGGCGGGGCGTGTGCGCATCGCCCGGTGGGATCAACGAATGGCCCGACACGCCGGAGCGTGGAGGGAGGGTCAAGTCGCCTCTCTCAGAGCGTCAAGACCCGAGGAAGGCCGCAGGATCAGCACCCGGCCTCGAAGCGGAAGAGATAGTAGAGGAGGTCGTCGATGGTGACGCCACCGTCGGGCGTCCCGGTGCCGGAGCCGTCATCGACGTCGGCGTCGGTGGTGCCGGCTTCAAAGATGAAGAGGTAGTAGAGGAGGTCGTCGATGGTGACGCCCCCGTCGGGGGTGCCGGTGCCGGAGCCGTCATCGACGTCGGCGACGCACGGGGGCGAACCGGGGTTGACGGTGAGGACGACGGTGTCGGTGGCGGTGGCGCCGGCGTTGTCGGTGACGGTGAGGGTGAGGGTGTGGACGCCGACGGGGAAATCACGGGAGAGGAGCGCGGGCCCATCCTGGAGGAGCGTGGGGCCTTCGGTCCAGCGGTAGTTGGCGATGAAACCGTCGGGATCGGTGCTTGCGGAACCGTCGACGACGATGGTTTCGGCACCGGAGTTGTCGGAGTCGGTGACGGTCTGGTCGCTGCCCGCGTTGGCGGTCGGAGGTTGATTCGGGGGCGCGATGCATCCGGGGAAGTTGCCCTGCGCGTCGCGTGTGCCGCAGACGGAGCCGGGTCCTTTCCAGGAGCCCCCCGCGCCTTGGCAGGCGGCCTGCGGGGCCAGGAAGCAGCCTTGAGTGCCGAAGCAGCACGCGCCCTCGGGGGGCGGACAGTTGACGGGGTCATAGGTGACGCGGATGAGCCAGTCGCCGCGCGGGCGGCAGCCGGTGAGGCAGATGCCGAAGATGGATTGGTCGGCCTGGAGGCTGCTGAAGCGAGTCCACCCGCCGTTGGGAGGACAGCCGTTGGGACCGCAGTTGACGGCGTAGAGCCAGTTCTGGGAGGGTTGCTGGAGTTGGGCATAGCCGGAGCCGCAGCCGATGACGGTGTTGTCGGTGGCGGGGAAGGCGTTCTCGTTCGCGGGAGGCGCGGTGAAGCAAGGGTTGGCGGTTTGGTTGTGGTGCTGGTCGATGCGGAGGCCGATGGTGAAGGTCTTCTGGGCGAGGTTGTTGGGGTTGTAGATGAAAATCTGGTCTGGGTCGTTGGGATCGACGGAGACTTGGACGTTGGTGGCGCGCGTGCCGGGATTCATGACGATGTGGGGGAGGATGACATCGTCGCTGGAGTATTCGATGGGGAATCCGGAGGGCTGGGGATCGGTTGGGAAGCCGTCGTAGACGAGGATGGACCACTGGGTGGTGGTCTGGACGGTGGCGTTCTGCTGACCGACGATGATCTCCATGAGGTTGATTTGGATGGGGAAGAGGTTTCCGGGCAGGGTGTAGGAAGCGGCGGCGATTTCTCCTTCGGCGAAGCCGCCCTGGAGGGTGAAGGTGCCGCCCGAGAAGACATCCTGCGAGTGGAGGATGGTGGCTGGGCAGTTGAGGCGGTCGCGGTAGAAGTTGCCCGGGGTTGGCGTGTGGAGGCCCGAGGTGTCTTCGACGATCCGCCCAAGGGTGGTGACGTGGAGGCGATCGAGACGCGCGGGCGAGGAAGGTACTTCGGTGTCCATGCCCGGGATGAGTTGCGCGGAAGCGGCGGACCCGAGCAGCAGTCCGCACACGGACAGGAGAGCATTGCAACGCCACGACAATCTGGACATGATCTCACTCCACACGGCCGCTCCGCGGCCGATGCGCCTCAGCACCGCTTGTTTGCGGACGTCCTCACCATGAGAACCGAGAACCGCGGCAAGGGGCAGAAAACAATCCCCCGATCAGTATGCCCCCACTTTGAAGAAAGTGCAAGGAAAAGCGCACACCGATACGAGTCCGAACGCGGAATGGGTTGCGTGAATCGCGGGATGTTTGGAGGTCATTCGGTTGCGGAGGCGAAAGGAGTTGTGAGGAAGGTCCAGTATGGGAGTGGGAAGATGGGGCGTGAGGCCAGTATCATCCGCGACCCATGCGGTTTCCGCGGACACTGAGCCGGAGCATCTTGTACGAACTCGCCCGCCTGGTTCTGCTGGCGACGGGAGTGTTGGTCTGCGTGATCGCGTTTGCGGCGGCGATCAAGCCGATGTCGGACGGGAAACTGGGCGCGGGAGACGCGATCCGGTTTATTGGCCTGATCATCCCGCCCATGCTGGCGTATGCGTTGCCCTTTGCGGCGGGGCTGGCGTCCACGCTGGTCTACCACCGTCTGGCGGTGGACAACGAGATCACGGCGGCGCAGGCGGGAGGCATCAGCCTGCGGATGCTGCTGGTCCCGGCGATCGTGACGGGGCTGTTCCTTTCGGGGATGCTGGCGCTCCTGAACGAGCAGTTGATCCCTCGTTTCTTGCAACAGGCGACGAGGATGGTGACGGTGAACGTGCCGCGGTATCTCGCGATGCAGATCCCCAAGGGGACGGGGGTGGAGTTGACACCCGGGCTGCACGTGATCGCGGACGCGGCGCATCACTCGTATGACGCGGAGTACGGGGTGGACCACGTCATGCTCGCGCGGATGATGGCCGTCAAGACGGACGGATCGGGGAAGATCGTGCAAGAAGTCGCGGCGCCACGGGCCGACCTGTGGTTTTATCCCCCCAGCGCGGGCGAAGGGCCGGGAGAGGGGACCGAACTGGCGCCCGTCTTCATCCGGATGAGCAACGCGATGGTGATCGACCAGTCGGTCAACAACGCGTACGTCAAGGACCGCGTGGAGGGAACATACCAGATTCCATCGCCAACGAAGACCGATCCAAAGTTCCTGACGTTCGGGGAACTGCGTGAGTTGCGCGACCTGCCCGAGCGCATGAACTGGGTGGACCGCCGGCGCCGCGAACTGGCGTTGGCCTTGGGACAATCGGCATCGATCAAGGAGATCGCGACCGCCCTCGCCCGCGTGGGGCAGGTTCGGCTGATCGACGATCGGGACCAGGACGTGATCGTGCGCGGGAAGGGGCTGGCGCCCAAGCCCAATGCCGGGCCGGGGCAGTACGTCATCACGCCCTCGGCGGAGGGCGGCGTGGAGGTCGAACTGAACCGGGCGGGGAGCGAAGGATCCACGGCGACGCGGCTGGCGATGACGGCGAAGGACGCGACCTTGATCGCCGACCTCTCGTTTGATCCGGCGACGAGGCGCTCGCCGATTCGATTGCGTCTGGAGCGTGTGCGGACGCGCGTGGTGGGCACGTCGCCTTCGCCCGCGGACGACACGGCGACGGAACGGGCGCAACTGACGGTGGACCATCTGACGCTGCCCAGCAGGCCCGCGGACGCGATCCTGAAGTTGAAGGCCCGGGACCTTGTCGCGCGGGCCAAGACGGGGAGCGACGCGAACGAAGCGCTCGTGCAAGTCCAGGCCGACGCACTGAGCAAGGACATCGCGGACCTGATGCGGTTGATCACGAGCAAGCAGCACGAGCGCTGGGCGATGGCGGTGAGTTGCGCGGTGATGGTTCTGACGGGCGCGGTGACCGCGCTGAAGATGAGCAAGCGGATGCCGCTGACGGTGTACCTGTGGACCTTTGTGCCGGCGATCGTGTCGCTGGTGACGATCTCGGGGGGTCAACAGATGGTTCGGCAGGTGGGGGCGAACGGGCTGGTGTTGATGTGGGCCGGGGTGGGCGGGCTGACGTTGTACACGCTGTTGGTGTATCGATCGCTGGCGCGCCATTGACGAGAGCGCGGGAGCGCGACGAAGGGAGGCTGCGCGTCCGTTGAACCATCGTCCGAGCGAGATCGAAGCATCGGGACACGTGCGCTTCGCGCCGTGGGCGGCCTCGTGGAAGGCGAGCGTGCTGCTGGTCTTGATCGTGACGGCGGCACGCCTCGTGTATCTTCGTTGGCTCTGCCCGTACAACCTTGTGGAGGACGAGGCGTTCTATTGGGAGTGGAGCCGGCGGCTGGAGTGGTCGTATTACAGCAAGGGGCCTGGCGTGGCGTGGACGATTGCGCTCGCGCGATGGCTGCTGGGGGATTGGACGGCGCCGGGGGCCGCGGAGTTTGTGGTGCGGGCGGCGTCGCCTGTGTTCGCAGGCGTGACGGCGCTGCTGCTGGCGGCGCTCGCTCGGGATGCGACGGGGGAGCGGCGTGCGGGATTCTTTGCGGCGGCATGCTTTGTGCTGGTGCCGATGTTCCAGGTCAGCGGCCTGTTGCTGACGATCGACGGGCCGTATGCGTGCTGCTGGGCGGCGGGGGCGTGGGCGGCGTGGCGGGCGCTGGGGCGTGGATCACGGGGGGCGTGGGTGTCGTTGGGGCTCGCGCTGGGCGTGGGCTTTCTGTACAAGTACACGATCGTGCTGCTCGTGCCTGGACTGGTGCTGTATGCCATCGCTGCGGGGCGTCGTGGGATGCTGGAGGTGGCGAGGCGATGGGCGTGGTGGATGCTCGTGGGGATGGTGGTCTTCGGCGTGTGCGTGACGCCGGTGTTCGTGTGGAATCAGCAGCATCAGTGGCCGACACTGGGGCACCTGCTGGGTCACCTGGGCGTGGCGGGCGGCGACATGCCGGTGACGCAGGGCAAGGGCGGGTGGCGGTATGACCCGAGGTGGACACTCAGTTATGTCGGTTCGCAGATCGGGATGATCGGCCCCGCGATCGCGCTCATGGGGATGGGGGCGTGGGGGGCGTGGCAGGGCTGGCGAGGGCGCCCGCGGGATGGGGCCGGAGGGCCTTGTGAGTCGGGCCGCACTCCCCACGACTCGACCGCGGGGACGTTCTTTCTTTTGTGCTGCGCGATTCCCTTGCTCGCGTTTTATTTTCTTGTCAGTTTCGTGGCGGAACCCGAGGGCAACTGGGCGCTCGCGTCGTACCTGACGGGGATGTGCCTTGCGGGGCTGACCGTGGTGCGCGGGATGGACGCGTGGCTCGCATCGGGACGGCAGCAGAACGCCACGCGAGTATGCTGGCGTCTGACGATCATCGTGGGCATGGTGGTCGCGCTCGTGACGCCTCGGCTGGACCTGCTCGGGCGGGCGGTGCAGCCGGGGTATGAGTGGATCGCGCGGCAGTACGAGTCGCTGACGGGGAGGGTTCGGGAGGCGAGCGCGGGGCCACGTCGTCCCTTGATCCCGGTTCACCGGTTCATGGGCGCCGATCGGATGGGAGCGCATGTGGCTCGCCTGGTGGAACACCTGCGAAGCGAGACGGGGAAGGAGGCGATGATCGTGGCGCTGCACTACGGACGGGCGGCCCACCTCGCGTTCTACACGCCCGGGAGGCCGACGGTCTATTGCTCGAGCGCCCTGATGCTGGAGGGAAGGCGGACGCAATATGACTACTGGGCGGAGACGGATCTTCGACACGCGGATGGGCTGGCGGGTCGTCCGGGCGTGCTGGTTGGGGGGAAGACGGTCGAGGATTGGGAACCCTACTTCGAGCGAGTGGAACTGGTCGGAACGCTCGACGGCGACGGCAAGCGTGGTCGGCCGGCGTTTCTGGGGTACGGATTCAAGGGGTTCGGAGGCGTGCGGGGTGGGCAGGAATCGCGGTGAAAGGCAATGGCTTGGGCGCGCGAGCGTTCGCGTGTTGATATGCTGATGGACCGCATGTTGCCGGCGAAGTGTTCGCCGGAGCGCACCTTTGGAGGATTCCCTGATGCATCGTCTTGTCCGTCCGATCGCGTTCGCGTCCGCCGTGGCTTCGCTTGCCCTGGCGGCATGGGCCTTCCAGCCCGAGACCAAGCCCGCGCCGAAGGAGGGGGAGAAGCAACCCGCGCGGCCGGAGGGTGCTCCGAAGGGTCAGCCCGGGAGTTCGGAGGGGCGTCCGCCGCGTGGGCCGGGCGGGCCTGGCGCGCGCGAGGCGTTGGGCGCCGACGCGGGGATGAAGATGATGAATCGCGCGCTCAAGTCGCTCAAGGGGCAGGTGACGGACGCGTCGAAGAAGGACGACAACCTTCGCCTGGTTGGGGAGATGCAGCGGGGGTGCGTGATCGCGAAGAGTTCACCGGTGCCGGCGGATGTCTTGAAGAAGGCGAAGGACGAGGCGGAGAAAGTGAAGTGGCAGAAGGAGTATCGCACGAGCCTGCTGGGCGTGCTGCGGAAGTTGGTCGATGTGGAGCAGGCGATCCTGGACGGGAAAGGCTCGGAGGCGGACAAGTTGCTGGCGGAGATCGCGAAGGGGCGAGACGAGATGCACAAGGCGATGGGCGTGGACGAGGATTGAACCACGCACCCCAAGCACGGTCGAAGAACCGCACGCCGGCCCACGAGGGCCGGTTTTTTCTTTGCGGGGATCGACATATGCTGGACCATGAGCGGCCTGTTTGCAGGGACGGCGTTGGAACGGCCCGTGACGTGCGAGGTGTGCGGCGCAGCGATCGGTGCGTGCCGATGCCCGCGCGGGAACGACGGCAAGGTGCTGCTGCCCAAGTCGCAGGAGGCGCGGGTGCGGCGTGAGAAGCGTGGGAACAAGATGGTGACGGTGATCTCGGGGATCGCGAAGGGGCCGAACGCGACTACTCCCGAGTTGGGCGATCTACTGAAGATGCTCAAGGGAAAACTGGCGACGGGCGGGACGATGTCGTGCGAACGGACGGGTGCGAAGATGGGAGAGGCGGCGACGATCGAGTTACAGGGGGACCATCGAGATCGTGTGGTGGA
Source organism: uncultured Phycisphaeraceae bacterium (assembly GCA_964543905.1). Lineage (GTDB taxonomy): Bacteria > Planctomycetota > Phycisphaerae > Phycisphaerales > UBA1924. The sequence goes on along the minus strand of CAZIZO010000003.1, from coordinate 76,613 downwards.
GATGCTCAAGGGGATGGGGTACCCGGCGAAGGCCTCGGGCGGCTGAGGAGCGTGTCGAAGGTTGAGCGAGCGCGAAAAAAAACCCGGGACGGAGGTCCCGGGTTGAGCGTGAGCAAAGGATGAGAGGAGAGGCTTACCAGCCGCCTCGGCCGCCGCCGTCGCCGCCGCGACCACCGCCGAAGCCACCCCCGCCACGACCACCGCCGAAGCCACCGCGGCCACCGCCGCCGCCGAAGCCACCGCGACCACCGCCGCCAGCCTCACGGGGACGGGCTTCGTTGACGGTGAGGTCACGCCCGTCGATGTTTTTGCCGTTCATCCCAGCGATGGCGGCCTTGGCTTCCTCGTCGTTCTTGAACTCGACGAAACCGAACCCGCGCGGACGACCGGTTTCACGGTCCATCACGAGCGAGGCCGAGGTGACTTCGCCGAAGGCCGAGAAGACCTCGCGCAAACGATCCTCGGACGTGCTGAACGACAGATTCCCGACATAGAGCTTCATGAGACTTCCAAACTTGCCCGTGTAAAACCAGTGAACCAGCGACTTCGACTCGGGCAAGCGAAAGCGTCGGCGAACAGGAAGGCGGCCGACAACCGGCCGAGTCCTTCCCACTCGTCATATGCTAGGCAAGCCCCGGGATCGGCGAATCTGGGCTAGGCTCGAACACCACCCAAAGTCCGAACCGCGAGAATCTGGGGACGTGAGAATGCAAGGGCCACGCGGCGCGGGGCAGGCGGTACCATCCTGCCCCATGAAACACACCACGGCACTGGCATTTGGTTCGATTGTGGCCCTTATGAGCACGATGGTTTCGGCCCAGAGCGTGGATCGCCTGTGGTCGAGCAACTGCACGAGTTGCCATGGGAACAACGGTCAGGGCGGAGGCGCGGGCGCCAAGAGTTTCCTGACGGACCCGCTGTTTGGACAGGAGTATGACCGAACGTTCTTCAACGCGATCAAGATGGGCATCCCTGAGAAGGGCATGCCGGCGTACGGCGAATCCCTGAGCGACACGCAAGTGTGGTCGCTCGTGGTGCACATCCGGGAGTTGCAGTTGCGGGACTATCGCTCGCGGGTGGGTGGGCCCAAAGCGACCAACGGCTTCTACCAGAGCAAGCACCATAGTTATCGAGTGGAGACCATCCTCGATGATCAAGGCGAGGCGTTGTGGTCGGTGGACTTCCTCCCCGACGGGCGGATGCTCGTGACGGAAAAGAGCGGGAAGGTACGCATCCACAGCACCGGAAAACCCGGCGGGACGCTGTCGGACCCGATCCGCGGCACGCCGAAGGTGCGCAACCGAGGACAGGGCGGGCTGATGGACGTGGCGGTCCACCCGGATTTCGGGAAACCGGGCGGTGCGAATGACTGGGTCTATCTCTCGTTCTCCGATGAGATCGACGTGGAGGGAAAGAAGGTCGCGTTCACCAAGATCGTCCGCGGGAAGATCGACGAGACGCAACGCCCCCCGGCGTGGACCAGCGAACAAACGATCTGGCAAGCCAAGCCCGAGCACTATCTCACGGGCGACCTGCATTACGGATGCCGGATCGTCTTTACCGAGCCGGACAAGGATGGGAGTCGCTTCATCTTCTTCGGCATCGGGGAGCGCGGGCGTGGCGAACTGGCCCAGAAACTCGATCGTCCGAACGGCAAGGTCTTTCGCCTGTGGGACGACGGACGCGTGCCGACCGACAATCCGTTTGTCCGTGAGGAGGACCAGGCGAAGGGACATTACCCCGCGATCTGGTCGTACGGGCACCGGAATCCGCAGGGGCTGGCGATCGACCTGAACGGACAGTTGTGGGACACCGAGCACGGGCCGCGCGGCGGGGATGAGTTGAACGCCGTGCAGAAGGGGAAGAACTACGGCTGGCCGGTGATCTGCTTTGGGATCAACTACAACGACACGCCCTTCGCGACGCCCTGGCCGAAGGAAGGGCAGGACTTCGCGATGCCGACGTATCGCTGGTTACCGTCGATCGCGGCGTGCGGGCTGGACGTGGTGCGCCCGGGCAAGGCTGGGGAGACGTTCGCGAAGTGGCGGGGCGACTTCGTGGCGGGAGGTCTGGCGGGGGAGACGGTACAGCGAGTGCGCGTGGCGAAGAACGACAAGGGCGAGTGGACGCTGGTCGAGCGCGAGGAACTGATCCACGGGATGGGACGAGTCCGCGACGTGGTTTGCGGGCCGGACGGATCGATTTACGTGGTGCTCCAGTCGCCGGATAAGGTGGTGTGCCTGACCACGCCGCAGGCGGGCACGAAGAAGTGAGCGCCCAACGGGGTGACTCGCGGCCAACAGGTCGCGTCCGTGGGCGAACGCGTGCGTACGCTATGCACCTATGGCCTGGATCACAAAGCCCTCGGGCACGATGAAGATCGAACGGCGGGATCAGCCCTACCTGACCGCCGGGATGAAGGACGAACTCTCGCGCACGTACATGCCGCGGTATGAGCGGTCGCACGGCGCGTTGTTGCCCGCGCTCCACCTCGTGCAGCACGAGTACGGCTGGATCCCGCACCAGGCGATGATGGAGATCGCGGAGTTTCTGAAGATCGCGCCGTCGGAGGTGATCGACACGGCGAGTTTCTACGAGGAATACTGGCTGAAGCCCAAGGGGAAGCACCTCGTGCAGGTGTGCCGATCGATCGCGTGCGAGTTCTGCGGGCAGGGGGCGCTCTCGCAGGCGATCAAGGACCATCTGGGCGTGGACGTGGGCGAGACGACCGACGACGGGCGATTTACGTTCATCGAACTGGAATGCCTCGGCTCGTGCGGCACGGCTCCGGCGATGCTGGTCGATGAGACGCTGTACGAGAACCTGACGCCGGAGATGGCCGTCTCGATCTTGAAGGGCGTGAAGGATCACTCGCACGGACATGCGGCACACCACTGAGACTGGGGGACGCGAAAGGGGTCAGAGATCTCGCCGGGGCGGGTCGTGATCACGCGTTCACGCGCTTGCGCAGGTCGTCCATGTAGGCGTGGCGGGTGAGGTCGTACATGAGTGGGGTGATGGTGATGCGGTCTTTGAGGAGGAGATCGACGTCGGTGCCGCCATCGGTCCCTTTGAAGTCCAGGCCGTGCCCGGCGGCCCAGTAGTACACATCGCCCAGCGGGCTGACGCGTTTCTCGTACTTGTCGACCAGGCCGTGCGTGTTCATCGGGCACACACACATTTGAGGAACTGGGCCGGCCGGATCGGGGCCCGAGCCGTCGGTCGCGGGAACGTTGATGCTGATGCAGTCGTGAGCGCGGAGCGGCCCGGCGGCGAGGAGACGCTCGATGGCGAGCCGGCCCCACCTGGCGCCCAGGGCGTAATCGGGCTTGCCGCCCGAGCGGCGCATGCTGACGGCGATGGAGGGGACGCCGAGGAAGGCGGCTTCGATCGCGGCGGCGACGGTGCCGGAGTACATGACGTTGATCCCGCAGTTGGCGCCGTCGTTCATGCCGGAGATGACGAGGTCGGGGCGGGAGCCCTCGCCGAACCGCTCAGGCCAGAGGTTGGCGATGGCGAGTTTGACGCAGTCGGCCGGGCGGCCATCGACGCTGAAGCCCGACATCTGACCTTCGCCCGAGAGTTCCACGGATTCGTGGCGAACCATCAGGGGCGTGTGGAAGGTGATCCCGTGGCTGGTGGCGGATTGGACGGTGAGAGGGGCGACGGGATAGACGACGTCCTGCGGTGTGCGGGTGGCGTCGCCCGCACGGGCGGGCAGGTCGGCGGCACGGCGGGGAGCGCCGAGGGGGCCCCCGAACTGGCGGGCGTGGTCGATGAGGGCTTCGTACATCGCCACGATGCCCGGCGCACGGAACCCGTCGTCGTTGGTGAGCAGGATTCGCATGGCGGAGGGTAGAACTCGCCGGGCGCGGCGAGGCGCCGAGGATCGCTACGCGGCGGGGCGCCCGTACTCCTCGACCATCTCGGCAAACTCCTCGGCGTCGGGGATGTACTCCCCGTGCATCTCCTGCCACTTGGCGGTGCGGAGGAGGTGCGCACCGACGGAGTTGAAGATGACGAACATGGGGATGGAGGCTTCGAGGCGAGCGACGATGTACCACTCGAAGATGGCGCCGGTGAAGTAGATGGCGTAGAAGCCGAGGACGTAGTCGGCCATGCGGCGTTCGAGGGAGCCGAGGCGTCCGCGGGCCAAGAGGAGGCGGAGCCCTTGGAAGGCGGCGCTCCCGAGCATGATGAGGATGAGCAGGAGCATGCCGGGGCCGTAGATGACCCAGCCGAGGAGGTAACTGTTCTCGACGCCGCCGCGGCGCTGCTGTCCCATGCCGAGGATGGGCGCGTTGAGCGCGTCCTCGATGAGCATCATCCAGACTTCGGTTCGGGTGTCGCGGCCGCTGGTGAGGCGGTCGAGGCCTAGATCGACGCCCATGGCTTGGGTGAGGGAGAAGAGCCCGTAGACGCCCAGGGCGACGAAGGGAAGGAAGAGGACGGCGCGTCCGGCGCGAGCGTAGAGGACGGCGGTGAGCCCCATCATGTAGGTGAGTGCGCCGGTGCGGGAGCCGGTCCAGCCGAGGAGGATGATGGAAACGCCGGCGACGCCGATCCAGAAGAGGCGAAGTTTTTTGGAGGTTTCGTTGAGGACGAGCCAGGTCATGAGGGCGGTCATGGGAGAGATGTAGACGGCGGCGGACTGGGGGTTCCCGAGGAGTCCGGTGAAGCGTGCCGTGCCCGGGAAGACGAGTTGCGAACGATCGAGGACGAACTGGATGCAACAGGCGCCGGTCCAGACGGCGCCGACGATGCCGACCATGCGGAACCAACGCAGGATGTCGTTGGTATCACGGATGAGAGCGGAGACCATGAACATGGTGGGGACGAGCGTGACGGTGGCAAAGATGATCCGGAGGACACCCTCTTTGGGGTCATAGTGATGCGTGTCGAGGGTGCCGGCGTAGACATTGATGAGCCAGAGGGTGACGGCGGCGACGGGAGGAAACCTGGTGCCCAAGCGTCCGAGATGGACGAGCATGGCAATGGAGACGAGGACCCCGCCCACGAGGTAGATCTCTGCGCGCCGGAGTTGGATGGGGCGGAGCCAGGTGGCATTGACGATATCGGACCCGGCGTCCTGGGCGGCCAAGGCGCCCGCGAAGATCATAAGGCCGACCACGACCATGGTGGCCTTTGGGGATTTGAGGAGCGAGAACAAGAGGGCGGACCCGCCGACGAGCGCGAGGGCGAGAATCGCGAGGAACTTTGGGTCTGAAAAGTCCATACAACTGGGGGCAGGAACACGTCCGACCAGGGTGATGAGGAAGCGCGATCAGGTCGAACGTCGTCCCATGCTATCGGCCTAGGCGGGTTTGGGCTGTGCGTGGCGGTCGAGAAACTGGGTGCGGGAGGTTCCGAGAAGTGAGCGCGGCATGTGATACGCGTGAGGAGATGTCAAGATCGATCGGGGTGAAAACCTGTGGACGAAACCGGCGCAGGCGTGCCGGGCGGCACGAGTGGCAGGCCCCCCAAAGTCGGATCGGTTGCGGTCATATTCAACTCACTTCATGCGCAAGAGTTGCGGCGACCCGGGGGATTCACGATGGTAGAGATATGCGGCGAGGTATGCCGCGGGGAGTTTGAGCCATGGTGAGTCTTCTCCGTCCCTTCCGACCGATTGCCCGACTCGCGCTGGCGATGGCGCTGACGTGCGGTCTGGGAGCCCCCGCGATTGGGCAGGCCCCACCGGCAAACAGCGAGTTCAAGGTGTATTGGGCGGTGGCGTCGGGCAATCCGGCCCCCGGGGAGCGTTGGCGGGACTGGACGGCGTCCATCCAGTTCGGGGAGGCACCGATCCACCGGAACATCCAGGTGTTCTACGAATGGAACACGGGGATCTTCCCGGCGGCGGGCATGCACGTGGTGGAGATGGACGAGAACTACATGACGCGGCACATGGACCGGCTGCGTCGCACGGTGGCGGAGCAGTTCCCGAATCCGAACGCGGAGGGCTTCGGCGCGTTGGACTATGAGGGGTTCACGCCGGCGTGGGATTTCATCATCAACGTGCCGAGCAATCAGGGGCCGTTGGCGCACGACCTGGACATCAAGGACGACTGGCGTGATTTCATCCGGCAGTATCGCCCGCACCTCCTGACGGGGTTGAACGCGGACCTGCAGGAGCAGGTCTTCGCGCAGACGTTCAACGAGTCGGCGAGGCGGTTCTTCCTGGAGACGTTGGCGGAGTGCAAGCGACTTCGTCCGAATGTGAAGTGGGGTTACTACCTGTACCCGCCCCGGCGGTACTACGACTACTTGCGAGCGGATCGGCTGGCCGCGTGGCGAGAGCGGCACCGGCGCGAGTTGATGTGGTTGTACGACGCGATGGACGTGTTCTTCCCCGACGTGTACTCGCTGTACTACACGGTGGAGAGCAATCCGAACTACCGGATCGGGCAGGACAGCCAGGAAGAGGCCGCAGGATACATCACGGGCAACGTACGTGAGACGGTGGAGATCGCGAACGGGCGGCCGGTGATCGCGTTTATTTCGCACCGCTACACGGTGAACGCGGGGCAGTGGCAGCACCAGATGGTGAACGCCCGAAACCTGCGCAACCAGTTCGAACTCCCGAAGTTGGCGGGAGCGAACGGGGTGGCGATCTGGGACAACATCAACTCGGAGGCGAGGTTTGCGGAGGTCCAGCAGTACACGACGACGATGACGGTGCCGCTGGTGATGGAGTTCGCGACGGACGTTCCGCCGCCGACGCCGCCCGCGCCGCCGCCGTCGCCACCACCTGCACCGCCCCCGGCACCGCCCCCGGCACCGGACCATCCCACGCCGCCGGCTCCGACGCCGCCACCGGCTCCGGACAACCCGACTCCCCCGGCTCCGCCGCCGCCCGCGCCGGACCATCCGACACCGCCGGCACCGGACAACCCGACCCCGCCGCCCGTGAACGATCCTGGGGACGGTGGGAGCACGCCTCCGCCGGCACCCCCGGCACCCCCGGCACCCCCGTCGCCGACACCGGACATTCCGGGCGACCAGGGTGGTGGACCGACACCGGCGCCCCTCGCGCCGGCCCCTCCTCCGCAGCCGGCCCCGGTGGTGGATGATCCAGGCCCAACGCCTCCGCCCTCGGGCGAGGGGTCGAACCTTCGGCGCACGCGAGGCGGGGATCCGAATCCCACGTCGGGTGGACGTCGAGATCGACGGGCGGGGACCACGACGACCAATCCGCCCTCGCAGCCACAGAGCGTGCCAACGCCTCAACCGACACCGCCGGCGCCATCGCCGACAGCGCCTTCGGCGGACGATCCGAGCCCGCCTCAGGATGACGGCGTGATCCGGATTGAAATTCGGTCGAACCGCAACTCGCACCGAGGGCCGTTCACGTCGAGCACGCCGAACTATCGCACGCAGCGGTATGTGTCGCCGACGGCGCGGGCGCAGATGGCTCGTGCACAGAGCGCCCGGAGCGCGATCCAGCGGCAGGGGCTGAGCGCCCAACTCCGCCCGCACTCGTCGCGGTTTGCGAATCGCGTGGTGGGTTCGCCGGATCGTTCAGCGGTCGTGAACGAGTTGCGACGAGCGCGTGAGAATCGCCTGGGCGACATGGTGGACGGATCGAATCCGAGGCCGTGATGCCGGCGATTCCTCGAACGATTGGAGCCCACGGACATCGGTCCGTGGGCTTTTTTCGTTGTGGGGGTGGCTACGTCGCGGAGGAGGCTCGCAGATGCTCCCACTGCCTGGCGACGCCATGCTCGAAGGAGGTGCGAGGCTCGTACCCGAGATCGGCCCGGCTTCGGGTGAGATCGGCGAAGGTGCGTTCGACGTCGCCGGGCTGCGCGGGGGCGTGCTCGATGCGGGCCCGACGACCGACGACGCGCTCGATGGTGGCGATCATGTCGCGGAGGGAGGTGGGATGGCTGCCGCCGAGATTCCAGATGCGAAACGCGTGCTGGTCGATGCGTTGGTAGGCGGCGAGCACTCCGGTGACGATGTCATCGATGTAGGTGTAGTCACGGCTGGAGGAGCCGTCACCGAACATGCGGATGGGCTCATCGCGCACGATGCGCTGCATGAACTGCTGGATGGCCAGGTCGGGTCGCTGTCGCGGGCCGAAGACCGTGAAGAAACGCAGGCACGCGGTGGGCATGCGAGTCAGGGCCACGTGGGCGTGGGCGATCAACTCGCAGGCGCGCTTGCTGGCGGCGTAGGGGCTGATGGGTTGATCGACGGGATCGTCTTCGCGAAAGGGGACCGTGGAGGCGTTGCCGTAGACCGAACTGGATGAGGCCAAGACGAATCGGGAGCAGTTGGCCTTGCGGGCGCATTCGAGGAGGACGCTGGTGCCGAGGACGTTGGCGTGCATGTAGGCGGGCGGGTCGGCGATGCTGGGGCGAACGCCGGCCTTGGCGGCCAGGTGGATGACCCCGGCGGGGGCGTGTCGCTTGAAGAGGTCCTCCATCGCACGAGCGTCCGTGATGTCGGCCTCGACGAAGGAGAAGGAGGCGCGATGGGCGCGGGCGGATTGCTCAACGGCGGCGAGGTGCGCGCGTTTGAGCGCCGGGGAGTAATATGGATCGAAGTTGTCGAGAGCGATGACGGTGGCGCGTTGTGCGGCGAGGTGCTCGCAGACGTGCGATCCGATGAAACCCGCAGCGCCGGTGACGAGGACAGGCCCGTCGGCGAAATTGCCCATCTTCACACCTCGCTGGCCCATCAACAAAGCAGGGCGCCATCGTTGACAGCGCCCCGCTGGAGGAGAGAGAGATCACGGTAATATAGCGAACTATCGGACGGCATGTTGCACGAAGTTTGCGATATCCGGACAAAAACCCTTCCAAAAAATCACAATTTCTTCATTGCTATGCGTACAGAATGCGTACAAACGAGAAAGATACCGCCGGACATGCGCCTCGTTGGCACGCCCGGCGGTTGCATGGAGTCGCGAGAGAATGCCGTGGTGAAGTTCGCGGCGGTGAGATGTGCGACGATGCGCGAGGTTACTTCTTTGGTTTGTTGGGCCGGTCTTGATCGGGATTGGAACGACGGTCGCGGAGTTTCTTGATCGCTTCCCGGCGTTCTTCGGGGGTCATGTCTTTGAGTTTTTCGCGGAGACGCTCGCGGGCGGGCGCGTCGGCACGCGGGGGCGAATCTTTGGAATCCACGGCGACGCGCTTTGGTGCGGCATTCTCTTTGCTTTTCTTCAACGCGCTCTCGACCGCGGATTTCTGATCGGGATTGAGGACGGCGAAGATCTTGGCGTGAACTTCGGTGGTTTGGGGAGCCGCGTCGTGGATCTCGCGTAGGCGGGCCTTTGCCGCGGCGGCCTTTTCGGGGTCGATCGGGGCGGCGTCCTGCATCTCGCGGTCGGCGGGTGGTTGACGACGGCCCTTTCCTTTGGGAGCGTCGTTCTTGGGCATGTCGGCGTTGTCGAGGCGCGAGGCGAGGCCTTCGCGAACGCGCTTCCGTTCGTTCTCGGGGAGGTCTCGGATCAGTTGGCGAACTTCATCGGCGTGTTTGGCGAGATAGGCTCGGGCCTGCTCGCGGAACTCACGGTCGATGGCGTCGATCTTCTGAGCCTGCTCATCGGAGAGGCGGACCTTGGGGTCGGCCTGGTCGCCCTTGAGGGCGTTGATGGCGCGCATGAACAGGCCGTGCTGCAGGCCCGGGTTGCGGTCCTTTCGATCACCTTGCTGATCGGTGCCGAAGCGGCGGACTTCGCCCGGTACGCCCAAGTCCTTGACCCTGGGTCCTTTCAGCGGTGGATCATCGGCGGCGACGGCAAGGGCGGGAGAGAGGGCGGCGCCGCAGATCATGAGGAGCAGCCCGAACGAACGAGCGGGGAAGGCGACGGACGACGAGGAACGGATCATGGCAACACTCCTCAAGAAGAACTCACACGCTACGCGTGGCGTACGCGGCAGGAACGACCCAGAGCCCGCACGCGGTATGGGACGATGCCGACTTTCCCAGCGGCACCGCCCGTTCGGGAGGCTGAACGCTCATTCATCGCCCGGATTGCCCCGATGATGAAGTTGGAGAGGCGAGGGCGGCACAAACCTACCATGCACGTTCTCGGGCACACCCTCTCGTGGGATCGTCTCCGGGTCGGACACCATGTCATTTACCAACGACATCATCATTGAAGCCCTGCGGAGCGTGCCGGGCGTGGCCCGTGGGAGTGATCTCGTGAGCGGCGACCATGTGGTGTGGGCGAGCGCGAACGACACGTACCTTGGGCTGAAGTTGCAACTCAACCCGACGGCCGGTCCGGCGGACATGGACCGGACGGCGGCGGAGTGTCATCGCGCGCTCTCGGACAAGGCGCGCGAGATCGGCGTGATGATCGACTCGTTGGTGGTGGAGTATGTCAACGACCTCGGGACGGTGGTGCACACGGTTCGATTCGGCGGGATGGCGGCGCCGCGGGTGAAGCCCGCGAGCGCGCCCGCGAAGGGCGTGGCGGTGGGGGCGGGCGTCTCGTCGCCTCAAGCGAGCACGACGGGTTCGCGCGGCGGAGCCGCGACCACGACGGCCCCCCCGTCCGGAACGACGGGCAAGCCTCTGAGCCCATCCCCGAGCGTCGGCTCGAGTGCGACGTCGGCGGCGGCACCGGCGTCCAAGCCGGTCACGAACGCGGCGGCGAGCGCGCCAACACCGGTTGCGGCGGCGCCCGCACGGCCGACGACGGCCGCTGCGCCTCCGGCATCACCTGGCGCCGGGGGTGTGAACGAGGGGCACCGCCCGATTCAGAACTTGCGGGCCCCCGCGTCGCGAGCGCCATCGCCCCAGGGCGGCGCGCCGGCGCTTCCCGGGGTCAAGCACGTGATCGCGGTGGGCGCGGGGAAGGGGGGCGTGGGAAAGAGCACGGTGTCGCTGAACCTGGCGGTGGCGTTGGCGCGGCGTGGGTATGCCGTGGGGCTGCTGGACGGCGACATCTACGGACCATCGATGCCGACGATGCTGGGTCTGACGACGATGGAAGCGGTGGTGCACGACGGGATGTTGCAGCCGTTCCTAGCGCACGGCATCAAGAGCATGACGATGGGGAAGTTGGTGGATTCGGAGAAGCCGCTGATCTGGCGAGGGCCGATGGCGCATGGGGCGTTCAAGCAGTTGGTGGAGCAGACGGCGTGGGGGGAGTTGGACTATCTGATCATCGACCTGCCTCCGGGGACGGGGGATGTGTCGCTGACGATGGCGCAGATGATCCAGGTGACGGGCGCGGTGGTGGTGTGCACGCCGCAGAAGGTGGCGCAGGACGACGCGATCCGGGCGGCGCGGATGTTCCAGCAGTTGCAGATCGACGTGCTGGGCGTGGTGGAGAACATGAGTTATTTCGTGGGAGATGATGGGAAGAGTTACGACATCTTCGGGCGAGGCGGGGCGGAGGTGATGGCGCAACGGCTGGGGGTGCCGTTCCTGGGCTCGATCCCGATCACGATCTCACTGCGAGTGAACTCGGACAAGGGCGACCCGACGTCGAACTTTCAGTTCAAGGCGGAGGACCAGGCGGGGCGTGTGCTCGCGAAGTCGTTGAACGAGATGGCAACGCACGTGGAGAACCAGGTGTCGCTGGCGATGCTCCGGCAGGGGAAGGCGAAGCCGACGTTGACGATCTCGTGAGTCGCACGGGGGCGGAGGAGCCTCTACCCTCCGGTCATGTTTGATCATCTCAAAGCGATGTCGGCCCTCGCGGGGCTGATGAAGAACAAGGACCAGTTGAAGGCCGCGGGCGAACGTGTGCGCACGAAGATGGAGGCGACGCGTGTGACGGCGGAGGCCGGGGGCGGGGCGGCGCGTGTGACGGTCAATGGGAAGATGCGGGTGCTGGACGTGGAGTTGAGCCCGGCGTTGGTGATGGGGATGGCGGCGGACGCGAAGACGCACCAACTCGCGGGCTCGCTGATTGCCGAGGCGGTGAACAGCGCGATCGCGCAGGCGCAGATGAAGGTGAAGGAGGCGATGGACGCGGAGGCGAAGGACCTTGGGCTCGAGGGCGTGCTGCCCGACCTTGGGAAGATGCTGGGATGAGGTGGGGAGCGTTGGGGTTGGTGGAACGCGCGAAGGAGTTGACCCAGGGCATTTTTCGTGAAGCGGGAGCATGTCAAGCGAACCACCAGAGGCCCGGAGGCACTGGCCGTACCGCATCGAGCGGCTCCCGGACGTCTCCTATCACGGTCTGGAGATACATGCGATCGTGCGCGACGACGCCTCGACGGCGGAGGCGCTCTCGGTGGCGATCTCGCCGCTGGACGCGCCGGGCGCGTCAGCCGAGGTGGAGCGCGAGTGGGGCAAGATCGTGTCGTCGAATCCGCGTGTGTACAACGGGCCGCACCTGTCGGTGGTCTCGATTGACTTTGATGAGGCCACGATTCACTGTCGGCGCGACACGTTCCAGCGCCTCATCGTGCAACCGCGGGTTCGGACGGGGATGCGTCTGCTGGCCGTGTCGGCGGTCGTGGTGGCGAGGGACGCTGAGGGACGGGAGCACGTTCTGCTGGGACGGCGAGGCGAGGGCGTGCGAATCTATCCGGGGATGTGGGAGTTTGGTCCGGCGGGTGGCGTGACGCCGCCGCACGCGAGTGTGCGTAGGCTCAGCATGGAAGACCTTCGTCGCAACCTGATGGAGGAGATGGAAGAAGAGATCGGCGTAACGTTTCCCGTGGGCGAGGCGATCGCGATCGTGCGTGATCCCGTAGCGTTCAGCGACGACATCGTCTTTCGATGTGACGCGGGTGATCTGGGCGTGGCGAGGCGGGCGATGGGCGAGCCCAGGAACTGGGAGTACCCAGAGACGAGGTGGGTTGCGGTGGAGGAAATCGGAGCGTTCGTGGCGGCGCACGGCAACGAGATGATCCGACCGACGAGGGCGATGATCCGTCTGTTGAATTGGGCGTGAGGGCCCGCGGGAGACTACTTGAGCCCGCGACGGCGTGCGCGCTCCAATCGCACCATCTCGATGGCCTGGGCGATGGCGGCGTCGAGGTCGCGGTTGGTGATGAAGACGTCGTACACGCCGCAGGAGCGGGCGCGGGCGATCTCCTCTCGCGCCTTGCTGAAGCGTTTCTGGATGCTGTTCTCATCTTCCCGTTTGCGTTCACGGAGACGTCGGAGGAGTTCTTCGTCACTCGGGGGGAGGATGAAGATGGAATAGGCGTCGGGGATCTGGCGCTTGACGGCAATGGCCCCTTCGACGTCGATCTCGAGGATGACGAGGCGACCGCGTTGGAGTTGGGTTTCGACCCATTTCCGAGGCGTGCCGTACTTGCGACCGTAGACGCCGGCGGTTTCAAGGAACTCGCCGGCGGCCTTCATCCGCTCGAACTCTTCGTCGCTGACGAAGTGGTAATCCACCCCCTCCACATCGAGGTTGGTCTTCTCGCGGGTGGTGGCGGAGACGGAGAAGACGGCGTCGGGGATGGTCCGTTCGACGCCGCGGGTGATCGTCGTCTTTCCCGCACCGCTGGGCCCGCTGATGATGAGGAGCATCCCGTCGTCGGTGTCGGTGGGCAGGCGGTGGGATGGGCCTTGGGCGGGGGACATGAGGGGAGAAGGATACACAGACATGGGTGGGGCGAGGGCGAAGATGGGCGCGTGAAGGCGGAGGGTAGCCGGGGAATCGGACCCGTAGGCGTGCGGGTGAGGCGCCCGCGGGTGACGCGTCGGGCGAACGAAGACCGGACCCTGCTTGGGGGATCAACGAACGCACGCGGAGAGGGCGGACGTGCCGATGTTCGGGGATGCGCTGGCTCTTTCTGGCTCAACCGGGGACGAACTCCCGGAGCATCATGCGTGACCTCATGCGCGGGTTTGCGAGCGCGGGGCATGAGGTGCTGACGCTGGAGGTGGGTGAGGTCTGGCAGGCGTGCGAACGCTCGCCGTCGCAACGATGTGCGATCATGTCGAGAGCGTCGGAGCAACTGGCAAAGATCGTCAGGCGGGAGCGCATCGAGGGCACGTTTGGCATGTGGGCGAATGGGCTGACGACGTACATGCACGGGATGCGGAACGGAGAACCGGCGACGGTGTTTGACCTGATCGGCGTCCCGCATGTTTGCTATTGGCTGGATGCCCCGCAGTGGGCACACTCGGGGGCGATGCAGGCGTACTACCGGCATGCGCTGATCGCGAGCCCGATGCTGACGCACGTCATCAACAACGAAGCGACGGCGGAGGAGATGCGACGGGTGCTGGGCTATGGACGCACGATCGCGCAGGCGTATGGGGTGGACGCGGAGGTCTTTCATCCCGTGGAAGGCGTGACGGTTGAGTATGACGTGGTGGCGTCGTTTGGACCGGGCGACCCAATGCCGAGCGAGGTGGCGTTGCGGGAGTTGGCATCGCGAGAGCCGGAGTATGAGGCGGTGCGGCGAGATCAGGCGGCCCGGCTCAAGATCAAACTGGGGAACGAGGCGACGCGAGCGGTGCCGGAGATGGAGACCGCGATGCGAGCCCTGGTGGGGAGGCTCATCGATTGGCAAGTATGCGATCGGCACGCGGCGATGCTGACCCGGATCGATGCGATCGTTCGAGAGGGGGGCGAGATGGCGCGGGCCGCGGAGCGATTGATGAGCGATCCGCGATTGTTCGTGCTGGTGACGATGGGCGTGCGAAGGGTGGAGGCGATGGAGCGGGCCTTTACGCTCTGCCTGCTCGCGAATCGATTCCGCGTGGCGGTCTTTGGGAAGAGCGATCTCTTGGCGTGGGGGTGCAAGGCGATGCACATGGGGGAGTTGGCGTATGACCAGATGTCGGCGGCGTATGCGCGAGGTCGCGTGGGGCTCAACGTGATGCGCTGGCAAGACGACGCGGGGATCAACCTCAAGCCGCTGGAGATCGTGGCGAGTGGGGTGGCGTGCGCGAGTGTGCGGCGAGTGGGGCTCGATGGGGTGTTGCAGCCCACGACGGAAGTGGATATCTTCGACGGTCCCAGCGGAGCGCTGGCGTGCGTCGATCATCTGTTGAGCGACGCCTCGCGTCGCGAAGCACTCGCGAGGCGGGCGCGGGATCGGGTGGAACGGGAACACACGTGGGCGAGTCGCGCCCGCTCGCTCACGGACCTGGTCTCTGGGAGGGCGAGGATCGCGGCGTAGGGTGCAGGAGGATCACCCCCCCACCGCCCAGGCGAGGACGGCCTTGCGCACGCGCACGCCGTTGGCGACTTGGCGGAGGATGACGGATCGAGGGCCGTCGGCCACGTCGGCGTCGATCTCGATGCCGCGGTTGATGGGGCCCGGGTGCATGACGATGGCACGATCCTTCATGCGAGCGGCACGCTCGGGGGTGAGCGCGTAGAGGTCGCGGTACTCGCGGACAGAGGCGAGGACACCCCCCTTGTTCACGGGCTCGGCATCCTTTCTGGCGTCGGACCTGCTTTCCTCATGGCGTTCGAACTGGATGCGGAGCATCATGACCGCGTCGACGGACTCGACGACCTCGTCGAGGGTGCGTGCGACATGGACGCCGAGTCGTTCGAGCGACGGAGGGGCCATTGGGGCGGGGCCGACGCAAAGCACCTTGGCGCCGAGGGTCGTCATGGCAGCGATGGCCGACCGCGCGACGCGGCTGGCGGCGATGTCCCCCACCATGGCGATGGAAAGCCCGGAGAGATCGAAGTGGTCGAGGCGGTCATGCGCTTCGGCGAAGGTGTAGGTGTCCAGGAGGCCTTGGGTGGGGTGTTCGTGCTTGCCGTCGCCCGCGTTGATGACGGGGCACATGACGTGACGGGCGATGAGATCGGCGGCCCCGGATTGTTTGGCGCGGACGGTGATGACGTCGACCCCCATCGCCTCGACGTTGGTTGCGGTGTCGATGAGGGTCTCGCCCTTGTTGATGCTGGAGGCAAAGCCCCAGAGATCGACGACTTCGGCGCCAAGGCGCTTGGCGGCGACGGCGAAACTGGTGCGTGTTCGAGTGGAATCTTCGAAGAAGAGGTTGGCGACGATGCGGCCGGCGAGCGGGGTGGCGAGGGTGTCGGACTTCTCCACGGCGCGTAGGAGTTCGAGGAGGTCGGCAGCGGGAAGACCTTGCAAACCGAGCAGGTGGCGGGGCATGGGGCATGGTAGAACCGACGCCTCGCGCACGCGGCGAGGCGAGGCCAGGGCGAGCCTACTGGAGGTGGCGCGTGAGCCGAGCGACCCCGGAGGTGGGAATCGTCACTGGCCTTCCTGCGGCTGTTCCGCGGGGACGATCGGGACGTCGATGCGGGTGCTGTTGCCGTCGGCCTGGGGCGCGGACGTGTTCGAGGGGACCTCGGTGCCCGGGGCGGGCTGTTGAGGTTGAGGTGTCGGCTCGGTGGGCATGGCCGAGTCCGATTCGAGGCTCTTGAGTTTCTCGGCACGCCAGAGGCGATACTGCTCGGGGTTGTCCACGGCGGGGATGAAGTAGGGCTCGGGCATTTGGATGATCCCGTCCTCCCAACTCCGCCCGTAGACGGCACGCCACGGACGGAACGGCTCGCCTTGCAGGGTGACGGTGATGCCCTGGTAGAGTGTCTGGCCCTTGGCGTCGGTCATGTCGGAGCGGGGACGGAGGATGTCCACCTTGGCTTCACGCTCGCGGACCCAGACGCGTGCGATATGGAAGATGGGCATGGACTTGGATTCCCAGATTTCTGGGGTGAGCGGTTCACCGAAGGGGCCCGAGTTGCGCGCGATGCGCTCGTAATAGGCACGGCGAAGACCCTCGGGCCCATTGATCGCGAAGGGGCGATCTTTCATGGCGGGGTCGTACTTGGCGATGAGCCAGCGCATGGCCTCGGGGATGACCTGATCGGGACTCTTTTCGTTGGGGTTGTCATTGGCAAGCCGGGCGGACGGAATGGCGGGGTAGTTGGTGTGCCCGCGGCATCCGGGGAGGCTGGCAAGGGCGAGAAGGGGGAGCAGACTGAGGGACAACCAGGACGAGCGAGAGGTGGGATTCATGCCGCGACTCCTTGCGTGACGGGCGAAGGCCCGCTGGGGAGAAGATTAGGAGGGCCGGGGGTTCGGGGCATGGTGTCCATATGCTTGGCCGCTATGTCCATTGACCATGCGCAGTTCATGCGGCTCGCGATCGAGCAGGCCCGTGCGGGGATCTCCAAAGGCCAGTCGCCGTTCGGAGCGATCGTGGTGCGGGGAGCGAGGGTGGTGGGCGAAGGGCATAACGAAGTGTGGCATCGCACGGACCCGACGGCGCACGCGGAAGTGGTGTGCATCCAGAACACGGCGAAGGCGCTGCGGACGATCGATCTGTCGGGGTGTGTGATGTACACCACGACGGAGCCCTGCCCGATGTGCGCGTCGGCGATCCATTGGAGCAAGTTGGATGCGGTGTACTTCGGGGCCCGGATCGCGGACGCGGACGAGGCCGGGTTCAGCGAGATCGCGATGCCGATCGAGCGGCTGTATGGTGAAGGGCGGAGCCCGGTGAGGGCGTACGCCGGGGTGTTGGCACAGGAATGTGCGGCGTTGTTTGCGGAGTGGAAAGCGGCGCAGGGGCGGGCGTACTGAGGCGCCGACCGACGCCGCGAGGGCGGGCGGGGTGTTCGGGCTACGCGGCGTCGCGGAGGTTCACGCCCTGAAGCCGCATAGGACGAACCTTGACGGAGCGATCTTCGCGGACGATCACGAGGCTGTCCCGTGGAACCTGCTGCCAGCCCGATTCCGGGGTGAGGCGCTCGGAGGCGACGATGACGCGGCGAACATCGGCGTGGACGTAGAGGCTCGACGGTTCGTCGCGATCGGTGGTGAATCGGCACGCGGCGGAGCAGACGCCGTCGGTGACGGCGCAGTTGAGATAGCAGAAGTCTTCGTCCTGGGCGACGCCCGTCGGGCGCGGGAGGCTGGCCTTGGCGCGATCACTGAGCGCGACGACGCGGGACAAGGCTCGTTCGAGGGCGTTGGCGAGCGCGGCGGCGCGATCGGGCGCGTTCTGGAGGTCCCCCTCGGCCGCCTCGTCGAGGAACACGCCGAAGAGGTGCTCGGAATCGGTGGAGCCCTTGATTGCGGTGAAGGCCGCGTCGCTGAGGTCGGCGAGAAGCCAACGACGGATCTGATGGAAACGGGCGATGTCGCCGTTGTGCATGAAGGCGTAGCGTCCGCTGGTGAAGGGGTGGCAGTTGGTTTCGGCCACGGGCAAGCCCGACGTGGCGGCGCGGACGTGGGCGAGGATGCAGGGGCTGCGCGTCACCCGCGCCATTTCGAGGAGGTTCTGGTTGCTCCACGCGGGGGTGACGCTGCGGAAGAGGCCCGGGCGATCGCTGATCGCGGGGACGTACCACGCGAGCCCGAACCCGTCGCCGTTGAGCGGTTCTTCGGTCTCGGCGGCATGGACGCTCTGCTTGATGATGGAGTGCGCCGGCTCGGTGACGAGCGAGGCGAGCGTGATCTCGTCACCCTGATAGAGGACCCAACGGCACATGAAAAGGAGTATCGTGCACTCGGGTGGGGCAACATTGAGATGAGGGTGGAGTTCGGACCGTCGGTCGCACGAATAGGGGAAGAGCGGGCGTGACGCTGGCGTGGCAACGTGCAATGATCGGTGCTTGGCACGAAACCTGGACATCCTCGTCGCGACCGCGTTTGGGCTCGAGTCGGTCGTGGTGCGCGAACTGGAGGCGCTGGGGTACGCGGGTAAGCCGATCTCAACGGGGCGGGTGCTGCTCACGGGCGACGAGCGTGCGATGGCTCGCACGAACGTGTGGCTGCGTGCGGCGGATCGCGTGCTGGTGCGTGTGGCGACGTTCGGGGCACCGGACTTTGAGGCGCTCTTCGAGGGCGTGAAGGCGATCGCGTGGGAAGAGTGGATCCCGCGAGACTTCGCGTTTCCGGTGGCTGGGCGGAGCGTGAAGAGCCAACTGTCGTCGGTGCCGGCGGTGCAACGGGCGGTGAAGAAAGCGATCGTGGATCGGCTGATGCGGGCGCATCGCGTGCACGCGTTGCCAGAGAGCGGGCCCACGGTGCCGGTGGAAGTTTCGCTGCTCGACGATGTTGCGACCTTGACGGTCGATACGTCGGGCGCGGGGTTGCACAAGCGGGGCTACCGCCCGACGGTGGGCGAGGCGGCGATGAAGGAGACGCTGGCGGCGGCGCTCGTGCTGCTGTCGACGTGGCGACCGAATCGCCCATTCGTCGATCCCTTCTGCGGGACGGGCACGATCGCGATCGAGGCGGCGATGATCGGTCGTCGGATGGCCCCGGGGCTGCGGCGCGCGTTCGCGGCGGAGGCATGGCCCGCGTTCTCGCGCGAAACGTGGGGCGAAGCACGGGGGGAGGCGGCGTCGAGGGCGCTCCCGACGCTGCCGATCACGCTGCACGCCTCGGACGTGAACGAGGTGGCGCTAGGGCTGGCGCGGCAGCACGCGAGGGCGGCGGGCGTGGAGCGAGAGGTCCACTTCGTGAAGCGTGATTTCGCGGAGTTGAGCAGCACGGCCGAGTACGGGTGCATGGTCACCAATCCGCCGTATGGGGTGAGGCTTGGGGAGGATGAGCAGATCGAGCGGCTGTATCGCACGATGCCCACGGTTTTGAGGAGGTTGCCGACCTGGTCGTTCCATATTCTGACGGCGCGGCAAGACATGGAAGCGCTCGTGGGGCAGCGGGCCTCGCGTCGGCGGAAACTGTTCAACTCGCAGATCGAGTGCACGTACTACACCTTCCTGGGCCCCAAGCCGCCGGAGATGCAAAGGGGACGCGATCGGCCCGTTGCGGAATCGGAGCGTCCGCGATCAGGTGACACGCGCAACGCTCTGACGCCGTCGACGGCGTGGGAGGTGGTTGAATCTTCGAGTTTGACGGCGGGCGACGCTGACGAGGTCGAATCGTCGGTGGGGCCCCATCTCGAAGCGCAACCCACCTCCCGGCGCCCACCCCGAGCGCGCGAGAGCGATGCTCCGGCGTTTGGCGGCCTGCGAACAAGGGACACGAAGGAGGCCGACGAGTTTCGATCACGCCTTCGAAAGAACGTGCACCACCTTCGGCGATACCCGAGTCGCGGCATCACGTGTTATCGTCTGTACGACCGTGACTGTCCGGACGTGCCGTTGATCGTGGATCGGTACGAAGACCGGGTGCACGTGGCGGAATACGAGCGCGAGCATGGGCGGACTTTTGCTCAGCAAGCGGATTGGATGGACCTGATGCGGTCCATCATCGCGGACGAAGTGGGCGTGCCGCTGGCGCACGTCTACGTCAAGGAGAAGCATCGGCAGCGTGGCCTCACGCAGCACGAGAAGCAGGGCGACCTCAAGAACACGACCGTGGTGCGGGAGGGGGGGCTGCGGTTCGAGGTAAACCTGACGGACTACATCGACACGGGGTTGTTCCTGGATCATCGGCAGACGCGTCAGATGGTTCGCGCGCAGGCGGCGGGGAAAAGGTTCCTGAACCTCTTCTGCTATACGGGTTCGTTCACGGTGTACGCCGCGGCTGGTGGGGCCTCGAGCACGACCAGCGTGGACCTTTCGAACACGTACCTGGATTGGGCGCAGCGGAATATGGCGCTGAACGGGCTTTGGCCCGGGAAGCACCGATTGGTGAAGTCGGATGTGCTGGAGTTCCTTCGTGGGGGCGAGGATCGCGCGGCGCGGTACGACTTGGTCGTGGTCGATCCGCCCACCTTCTCGAACAGCAAATCCACGGAAGAGGACTGGGAAGTGGCGAAGCACCACCGCGATGTCTTCGAGTTGCTGACACCGAGGCTCGCGCCGGGAGCGGTGGTGTACTTCTCGAACAACTACCGTCGATTCAAACTCGATGAGGAGTTGCTCCGGGGGCTGGGCTTCACCCTCCGTGAGATCACCAACCAGACGATCCCCGCGGACTATCGCAACAAGCGGATCCATCGCTGCTGGCGTCTGGTTTTGAGAGGCGGATAAGGAAGCGTTACGCGCTCGTCTTGGCCGCTGGTCGCACGGGGTCGTTCAGGTCGCGGGCCACGCCGGCCAACTTGTTGGCGAGGGCGGGCGCGACGGCCTTGGCCTTCGCGCCGAGGTCGTGCGAGAACCGCCAGGCCCGTTCGCAGCCCGTGGCCGCAGCCTTGACGCACGCGGTCCCGGCGCGCCATCCGCCGAAGGTGGCCGCCCTCTTGCAGGCGGTGCGTGCGGCGGAGGCCTTGGCCTTGGCGGCCTGGAAGAGCGACATGCCCCGAGCGCGACGTCGGCGTTCCACACGTCGGACGACGAAGATACTGGTCAAGGTGGCGGCCGCGGTGGCCCAGAGCCAAACGAGCGTGGCCGCGCGTGGGTCGGCCCCTTCCACGACGGCCAGTCGGCTCAAGCCGCCCGAGGCGAGGAAGGTGAAGACGGAACTGACGAAGCCGGCGATCAGCGCGCCGGTGGGGCGAGGGGCGAGGGGGACACTTTCGCGGGAATCGATGACCTCGAAGGAGGAGCCCTGTGCGTCTTGGCGGAGTGGGCTTTGAGAGGCCGGGGAGGGCTTGGGCGGCTCCTCGCCGAAGGCCCACCAGAGCATGAGATAGGCCCGCCAGAGGAGCCAGACGGGGGAGAAGAGGATTTTGGACATGATCCCAAAGACGCTGAGCATGGGGACCTCCAAGGTCGGGAACCTGTGCCGTTGTTGGGAGGTCGGGCCGATCGATTTCAGAGGATGCACGAGGGGGAAACCTCGGGGGCGTTCCGAGAGCCGGCTCGCGGACACGCGTGTCGTGCGAGGGTGCGCGGTCTGGTTCATCCGTGTGTGTGGGGGGCCTCGTCCGAGAGGCCCACATCGAGCGTCGTATCCGGCCGCACTCGGCCTCGCGACGGGCTAGGGCTTGGCGATCTTCGCCACAAGACGGTCGAGGGCGACGTCGAGCATGCCATCGAGGAGGTACGTGTCGTCGGCGAGTTGCTTTCGAACCTGGGCGACGAGGTCGTGGCGGATGGATGGCGCCCTGCTGGTGCGGGCCTGGTTCATCGCGAACTCGGAGAGTTCAACGCTGTCGGCGACACCCCCTCGACGGAGGATGGTCGCGAGGTTGCCGAACGCGTGACGCCCGGGCACCATGCCCAAGCCCGCGCGGTCCAACAGCCTGTGGCGCACTGGGGTTACTTCGTCCATACCAAACAACTCCTTCCACGAGAGGCATCCAAGGGAAACGCGCAACGCGGGATTCATCCTGCCGCACGATTCCACGCGGCCTTGCGTGGACCCCCTATCTATCGTCGTCCACCCGAAATCGGCATCAAAATCGAGTTCTTCGCCTCAAGCGAGTCTAAACTCTTGGAAGAACAACTGTTGCATGCGATAACCACGCGACGGACCCCTGAAAAAATGTCCCACGAAACCACCCGATTTTTCAAGCGGAACGGGAAAAGAGTTTTCAGACGTGTGTTCCTGTTCGGATGCGCAACTGTGGCGCTGGGTGCGTGCTCAACGAGTGTTCGCAGTGAACGTTCTGCGGGTGGGACAGGATCGGCGCAGGAAGCAAGCACCAACATGGCCCCCTGGATGGGGCCCGAAGGCGATGCGATGCTCGGGGTGTCGGCTCGATCATCCCCTCAATCGGGCGCGACGATGTGGACGATCTCGCTGATGAGCGTGAGCGATCCACTGAGCGGGCGAGAGTTGCTGGAGCAGGTGCGCGACAAGGCGGGCTTGCCGGAGGCGAGGCTGGAACGTCGAGGCGACGCGTACGTGATCGCGTACGGCCGATACCGAGACCCCGCCATGCCGGAGGCTCGCGCGGATCTGCAGCGTGTGCGATCGATCGTGGTGGAAGGTGAGTTGCCTTTCATGCAGGCGGCGATGCTTGCTCCAGCGTCGGCGGATTCGGCGACGACGTTCGACGCGTTCGATCTTCGCACGGTCAAGGCCCGTGTTGGGGCGGAGGTCGCCGTGTACACCTTGCAGGTGAACGCGTACGGGAGGCCCGATCGGGGGAAGCCTTCGCCCGAGGAGTTGAAGGAGTTTCGGAAGACGGCCGAGGATGCGGTCAAGCGACTGCGCGCGGAGGGGGACGAGGCGTACTACTACCACGGCCCCAACATGAGCATCATCACGATCGGGGTCTTTGGTCCGGAGGACTACGACGAGCGCCGTCCGCTCGTGGGCGACAGCGCGCGCCTCAAGGCGGCACGCGAGAAGTTTCCATTGAGTCTGGTGAATGGGATGGGGGTGCGGCTGCGGTCGGCGGGGCAAGCGGAGGGAACCCTTCAGCGGAGCCAACTGGTCGCGATCCCGGACGAGTAGGCGGGGTGTCCGGGAAGTGGGCTCGATTCGATCGCGCGGGTTCTCTATTCTCTGTCGCGAGGCCGCGAGACCGCGTGGGCGATCGGCAGCCTCGGAGTTCGACGCGAGTTCTCCTTGGGGTTTGACCATGGCGTCCAAGAAAGTGTTTTCTTCCGCGGGCGACGCCTTTGCCGACTTGAAGTCGAAGGGGGTGCTCTTCGATGGCATGACGGTGATGGTGGGCGGCTTTGGGCTCTGCGGGATTCCGGAGCACCTGATCGTGGCATTGCGGGACTCCGGGGTCCGCGATCTGACGTGCATCAGCAACAACGCGGGCGTGGACGACTTCGGGCTGGGGCTGCTGCTCCAGACGCGGCAGATCCGGAAGATGATCTCGTCGTACGTGGGGGAGAACGCGACCTTTGAGAAGCAGTACCTGGGTGGAGAGTTGGAGATCGAGTTCAATCCGCAGGGAACGCTCGCGGAGCGCATCCGGGCGGGCGGCGCGGGCATCCCCGCGTTCTATACGGCGACGGGCGTCGGGACGCCCGTGGCCGGTGGGAAGGAGATTCGCGAGTTTTATCGCCCACGGGATGACACGAGATTCCAGAATCGCACGCCGACGGCGACGTCGGGCACGTGCGCCGAGATGGAACCAAAGTTGCTTCCTCGGCGGGCCGAAGCCGCCCAACGCCGGGAGTTTGTCTTGGAGACCGGACTCTTTGCCGACCTGGCGCTCGTGAAAGCGTGGAAGGGCGACGAGTTTGGAAACCTGGTGTATCGCAAGACGGCCCGGAACTTCAATCCGATGATGGCGACGGCGGCGAAGGTGACGATCGCGGAAGTGGACGAGTTGGTCGCAACGGGGATGATCGATCCGGATCAGGTGCACACGCCCGGGAGTTTCGTCAAGCGAGTTGTCCAGACGACGTGCCAGAAGCGGATCGAGCAGCGCACGACTTCGAAATAACCTCGCGACGGGATCACCGCACGAGAAGAGCAACGGCCGCGGCGTGGACCGCGGCGATGGCCAGGTTGACGGCCCAGAAGGCGATCTTGCGGTTCTTGTGGCGAAGGACGAGCATCGCGACGATCGCGCCAGCGAAGCCGCCGGCGAACGACCAGGCGTGGAGTGTGCGCTCGGGGGTTCTCCAGACGCCACGTCGAGCGCGTGACTTATCGAGCGCGAACGCGGCGAACGTCGCGAGCGAAGCCAGCAGGTACCAGATCGCGAGCCACTTCATGCGAGGGCGTGGAGCAGCGTCGCGAGCGACGGATGCGGGGTGGTCCAATCGATCGACGACGGGCCGACGTTGAACGTGGCGACGGGCGTTTCGAGCGCGATGAAGGAGGCGGGCTTCTCTTTCGCAAAGGTGGCGAGCAACCCCGGCAAGTCGGTCGAGCGTGCGCGGCACGGGCGGCGCGGACTCGGATGGGTGATGGCCAGGTCCTCAACGCCCTGTTCGGCAAGAAACCCCGCGAGGCGAACCGCTCGATCGAAGGCGTCACCCTTCACGAACGCGCCCGAGTACGTCCCCGGCGTCGCAGGCGGACGATGGTCAGGCGTCTGCATCATCAGCCTCGCTACTGGCGTCGGAGTCCGCGTGGGCCCGCGCCAGGCGCTCGCGTGCGGATTTGGCGTGTCCGGGCTGCCAGAGGTCGGCGGGGTCTTGCCCGTCGTTGGCCTGTCGCAGCAGAAGATAGAGCACGGCGGAGCCGGTGTGGAAGAAACTGAGGACAACCCCACCCGCGAGAGCGAAGAACAAGGCCATCCACGCGGCCTGGAAGACCCGCGCAGAGGACGGGACGTGGGCGACATGGCCGGACGTTTCCGGGGACAGCACCCAGCGCATGGCGAACGAGACGGTCGCCGCCGCGAGGGCGGAGCAGACGATCGCGAGCAGCAGCAACTGGGCGTAGAAAACCGCGGAATAGAGCACGAGTCGTACCGGGCGACCCAAAACATACGCAAAGGTCCGCTGGAGGGCGTCGATGGCGTCGGTTCCTTCGCAGACGACGGCGGCGACGAGGAGCGGGAACCCCAGGACGTAGCCGAGCACCAACAGAACAGCGACGAGCGCCAGAACGAGGACGAGGACGAAGCCGACCGCGACCGCGCCACCGACGATCGGTGAGGCGGACGCCGAGAGGCCGATGATGTGCAGAAGCCCGGCAAGGAGGCCCACGGTGAGGATGGGCAAGGCGAGCGTGGCCGAGGTGGATCGCACTTTGGAGAACGAGAACGCAACGGAACTGCGGGAGGACAGGCGATGGCGGATGGCAAACTCGGTCGCGGCCGAACGGGCGATGGCACCTCCGAAGAATGCCCACACGACCAAGCCGAGGGCCACGGACGCCGCCGCGCTTGCGGGTTGCTCGACCACGACGATGGCGGGCAGATCGAGGACGAGGTACCGCAAGGCCTCGGAAGCGGACAGGAGATCGAGGCGCGTGATCGCCTCCGGGAGACGTTCAACGACCGGGGCTCCCAGTTCCGCGGCACGGTGCGCGGGCGTGGGCCGATCGGGAAGCCACATGGAGGGGAGTGCGGCGGCGGCCCAGAGTGCAAGGATGAGGACGAACCCGAGCAGGACGCGCCCAGGGCGGAGCGCGAGGGAGAGCGTCTGGAACAGACGAGGCCAGACCAACCCACTCCACGGGCCGGGATGAAAGACGTGACTGGACTGTTTCGGGAGTGATGACGTCATGATCGATCGCGTCGGCGTCAAGACACCGGAGGGTAATCCACCGACGTCGGGACGATGAGCCTAGTAAGCCCAGCGGGCGATGGCGCTGGAGCGGCGTGCAAAAGCGTTCGGAACGGGCGTCGAAATTTGGGGGGGTCGGGGTTGCTTCCCGCGCGAACTCGCCCGATGATGTGCCCATGCGACAGGCCGCCATTCGTTGGACGTTCATTCTGTTCGTGCTGTTTGGTCTGGGCCCGATGATCTCCGGCGTTCTCCTGGGGGGACTGCGAGACACGGACGGAGGTCACGCCGCATCGCTGCTTTCGGGCGCGTCACCCGTCTCGGGGTTGGTGCGCGGGCTTCTGATGATGCTGGCGGCGGGGATTGTGGGATTGGTCGGCGCGATGGTGTTC
Source organism: uncultured Phycisphaeraceae bacterium (assembly GCA_964543905.1). Lineage (GTDB taxonomy): Bacteria > Planctomycetota > Phycisphaerae > Phycisphaerales > UBA1924. The sequence goes on along the minus strand of CAZIZO010000003.1, from coordinate 50,393 downwards.
AGCCGCGACACGGGCGTGCTGGTAACGGGGCTCATGTTTGTCTGGGGAGCCTGGCGGCTGGGTACGACGGAGGAGATTCTGCGGGTTGCGAACGGCGGCGGCCCGCTGCTCGTGCTCGCGATCGAAGGTCTGATCGTCACGACGCTGGGCGTGGGCACGGCGGCCTTGTTGCAGTCTCTCGGGAAGAAGGATCACCCGGAGGGCGTGCTGCTCGCGACCCGCGACGAATCGAGGAAGTGGGCGCCGAGCCTGGGAGCGATCGTGGGTGCCGCGGCGCTGGCGGCAAGCGTGGCGGGGTGGCTGGTGGCGGCCGTGCCGCTCAAGGGACAGGCGGTCTTTGCGGCGATCTGTGCGGGCATTGCCGCGGGCGGCGCGTCGCAGGTGATCGCGACGTTGTTTGCGTGCCGGCCGAGCCTGGTCACCGCGATGATGGCGCTCGCGGTCGTGGCGACTCTGGGGCCGCTGGCGGCGCAGATGCTGAGCGGGGCTCGCATCTTGGAGGACGCGCAGGCGGGCAAGATGCTGACGCTGGCACGTCCGATCTCGTTCGATTGGCTCGCGGGTGGGTTTCTGGGAATCCCGATTGGGTTAGGGTGGGCCGCGTCGATGCTGGATCGGCATCCACAGCCCGCGACCGCCTGAGGCGGCTTGCGAAACGATCACGAATCCGCGGCATCAAAGACCTCGAACGCATGGGGTGGGTGGACTCTGCGGGAACCCGCCGAACAGCCGCCGGACATGGCGGACGTCACCGCCTCCCGTGTGGAACACCCAGCAAACCTATGATTTGCTCCAGCGGTGAGTGCCGGTGGGAGCGACCATAATCTGGACTAAGAGCGAACCTGAGATGCCCGCACGCCGAGCCAACACTCGAAAACCCGCCGAAGTCGAGCCACTCCCCAAGAAGCCAAGGGCGTCGGCGATGCCCGATGTGCAATCGACGAGTGATGAACGCCAGGTGGCGATCGACCGGGTGGGCGTGAAGGACGTGACGTATCCGATCCGTCTTCGCACGCCCGACGGCGGCGAGCAGACGACGGTCGCGAGCGTGAACATGTACGTGGGCCTCCCCCACTACCAGAAGGGGACGCACATGAGCCGCTTTCTGGAGGTGCTCAATGAGCAGACCAGCGATCCGATCACGCCCGATCGAATTCCAGAGATCACCAGGGCGATCTGCAAGAAGTTGAACGCGGAGACGGCGCACTTCGAAGCGTCGTTCACGTACTTCATCCGGAAGTTGGCCCCGGTGTCCAAGATGCCCGGGCTGATGGACTATCGGGTGACCTTTGAATGCACGGCGAACGGAGCCACGGACTTCGTGATGGGGGTGTCCGCGCCGGCGACGAGCCTGTGCCCCTGCTCCAAGGAGATCAGCGCGTACGGGGCGCACAACCAGCGCTGCCGCATCGAGGCGAAGGTTCGATTCAAGGGCAACATGTGGATCGAGGAGTTGGTGAAACTCCTTGAAGAGGCGGCCTCGTGCCCGGTGTACGCGGTGCTCAAGCGCCCGGACGAGAAGTATGTGACGGAAGCGGCCTTTGACAACCCGAAGTTCGTCGAGGACATCGTGCGCGATTTGGCGGTGGCGCTCGAGGCGAACGACCGGATCTCGTGGTTCTCGATCAACTCGGAGAACTTCGAGTCGATCCATAGCCACAACGCGTACGCGCAGATCACGCGGGACAAGCGTCGATAACGTCCGGAGGGCCGCCGGGTCGATCGGTATGGTCGCCGAGCGAGTGCGGGCGGTTCCGGCTACTCTTGGCGTGCGATTCCGATGCGGTAGGAAGCCGCACGCGCATCCCGAGGGCGAGCATGGACTGCGGGCCGGGCGATGGCGATTGTCGAAAGGATCATCCCGAGCATGTTCCACCGGCGGATGCTCCTGCTGGGCGGGCTTTCGCTTGCGGCACTGGGAGTCCTGGCGCTGCAGGCAAGCCGACTCACGCTGGGACGGGGGGTAGAACTGCGAGATGAAGTGGAGGCACGGCTGCTTCGTCGCGTGTGGCTGCCGACGTATCGCGGGAGCATCCTGGATCGCAAAGGGCGCGTGCTGGCCAAGGACCGACCGAGTTATGACCTGCGGGTGGATTATCGCGTCATCACGGGCGACTGGGCGCGCACGTCGGCGGCGCAGGCCGCACGCCGGAGCGCGGGGCATCGCTGGCTCGATCTCTCGCCCGATGAGCGAGAGTCCCTGATCGCGGAACGACTGTCGTTGTATCAGGCACACCTGGAGCGGGCGTGGAATCTCTTGGCGGAGCGAACGGGCACGACGCGAGCGGCGCTGGACAACGCCCGGGACGCGGTGATCGCGGACATCACGTCGAAGTTCGAGCACATCGTCACGATGAGGCGAATCAAGGCGGAAGATGAGTACAAGGGCCGAGGTGAAGAGATCACGGCGAAGATCGCGGCCCAGATCGAGAAGGCGGCGACGCGCCCCATCGCGGAGCAGGCCGCCCCGCACACGCTGCTGCCCCGCTTGAGTGACGACGTGGCGTTCGGGGTTCAATCGCTCCTGGACCAGGAAGTGGAGATCGGGAATGGGGACGAGGTGGCGTCGCGCTCGTACGCATTCGAGGAGCCGTCGCTTCGCCAGGGCGATCTGGTCCCGCTGCTCCCGGGGGTCGAAGTCGTGGATTCGGGCGATCGGGAATATCCACTCGAGAGCGTTCCTGTGCAGATCGACCTGTCGACGATGCCCGGGCCGTTGCGATCGGAGGCGACCAAGGAGATCCTCGCCGAGGGTGTGGCGTGCCACATCCTTGGTCGAGTACGGGACCGGATCTTTGGGACGACTCGTCACGAGCGGACGGGCGAGGTTTCGCCCGGGGACAGTGATCGCCGCGCGGCGTATTTGCAGGCGAACCCGGGGTATGCGTCGCGGGCGATTCTCGAATCGGGCGGCGTGCCCGTGGATCGCGGCGAGTATCGGGACGGGGATCGGGTGGGAGATTCGGGGGTGGAACTCTCCCAGGAGAACACACTTCGGGGCCTGCGCGGATTGCTGTCGCGGCGCGTGGATACGGACGAGCAGGTGACGCTGGCGCCCGAGCCCGGGCGGGACGTTCATCTCACGATCGACGCGATGCTGCAGGCCCGCGTGCAGGCGATCATGTCGCCCGAACTCGGGCTCGCGACGGTGCAGGAGTGGCACGGGCAGCACAGCGAGACGCAGCCCCTGGGCACGCCGCTGTATGGCGCCGCGGTCGTGCTGGACATCGACACGGCGGAAGTCCTGGCGATGGTTTCGACGCCGACATTCACGAGGAGGCAACTGCGGGAGCAGCCGGACACGCTGTTCGACACGCGCGCCCATCCGGAGTTGCTGGTGAGCACGCCGACGCTGAACCGGTGCATCGACAAGTCGTACCAGCCGGGATCGATCGTGAAGGCGATGCTGCTGAGCGAGGCGATCACGCGCGGCAACTACGCGATGGGGCGTGGCATCGAGTGCACGGGGCACCTGCTCCCGAACCAGCCGAACATGTATCGATGCTGGTACTACAAGCGCTTCAAGAGCACGCACAACGATCAACTCGGGCACAGCCCGGACGGGGACGAGGCGGTGATGTGCTCGTGCAACATCTTCTTTTTTACGCTGGGGCAGCGGCTCGGGGTGACGGGCATTCGAGAGTCGTTCCGATCGTTCGGGGTGGGAGAGGAGTACGGGCTGGGGATCGGGCACGAGTTCGCCGGTCGTCTGGGACAGGATCGCACGGGCAAGGGCCTGACGTTGGGGGACGCGATCCAGATGGGGATCGGGCAGGGACCGGTGTCGTGGACGCCGCTGCATGCGGCGGACGCGTATGCCACGCTGGCGCGGGATGGCGTGCGTGTGCGTCCGAGAGTGCTGGCCAGCGCGCCGCGGGGAGAGCCGGTGGACCTGGGGCTCGATCCGGCCGGAGTCGAGATGGCGAAGCGCGGGCTGTGGATGTCGGTCAACGACGAACGCGGGACGGGGCACCATCTCACCATCGGGGAGGCCGGGAAGCGTGAACCGATCTTCAACGCCGCGGGCGTCAAGGTGTGGGGGAAGACGGGAACGGCGACGGCCTCGCCCATCGTGGATCGCTCGCCGGGACGGGAGCAAGACCCGCGAGACCTGGATGGTGAAGAACGAGACCCGCCGCGGCGGGGGAGGATCTTGGAGGAGGGCGATCACTCGTGGTTCGTGGTGATGGTCGGACGGGATCGACCGAAGTACGTGATCGCGGTGGTGATCGACTTTGGCGGGAGCGGTGGAAAGGTGTCGGGGCCGATCTGCAACCAGATCGTGCACGCCTTGATCGCGGAAGGCTACCTCTAGCGGACGGTGATGGGACAAGCGATGGGCTGGATCTCGACGAACACCTCGCCCGGACGGACGCTCCCGATGCTGGAGCGGGGTGCTCGCGCGCTCGTTGGCGCGGGCGCGGCGTGGGTGGTGGTGCTCGCGTCGCTGGCCCTTTGTGCGATCGGGGTGTATGGGATCGATGTGGCCCGGGAACTTGAGGCGACGGCCGGGACGCTCCACCCGATGGCGATGAAGCAGTTGGTTCTCGTGGGCATCGGGCTCGGCGCGGGTGTGGTGGTGGCGCTGCCCAGTTATCGCCTGCTCGGGCAACTCAGTTGGGTCTTCCTTGCGCTCGCGGTCGGACTCCTGATCTTTGTGCTGCTGCCGTTCGTGCCCACGTCGATCGTTCGGCCGCGCAACGGCGCACGCGGTTGGATCGACCTTGGACCGTTTGAGTTGCAACCGGGCGAGGTCGCGAAGGTCGCCTATGTGCTGGTGCTGGCTTGGTACATGCGGTACAGCAAGACCCATCGGACGCTGTGGGGGCTGGTGCCCCCGGCGATCCTGACGGCGGTGCCGATGGGACTCATCACGCTCGAGCCGGACCTCGGCACGGCGGGGTTGTTCGTCCCGACGCTGTTCGCGGTGCTGGTGGCGGCGGGCGCCAAACTACGACATCTGGGGATCATCGTGTTCGTGGCGGCGCTCGCGGCGCCCTTGACCTACCCGATGCTCAAGCCACACCAGAAGCAACGCATCGTCGGGCTCCTCCAGCAGATCCAGGGCGACACCTCGGGCGATCAGGACATCAACATGCAGAGCCTGACGGCGCAGCGGCTGATCGGTGCGGGGCAGTTCGACGGCATCGAGGAGTCGAAGTCGCGAGCGCTCGTGCACTTCAGCCGATTGCCCGAGCGGCACAACGACATGATCTTTGCCGTGCTGGGCAATCGATTCGGGCTCTTCGGGATGCTGGTGCTGCTGGGGATGTACGCGGCGTGGGTCGTCTCGGCGCTCGCCGTGGCGGCGACCATCCGCGAACCCTTTGCGCGCCTGGTCATCGTCGGCTGCTGCGCGTTCATCGTCGCGCAGGTCTTCGTCAACGTCGGGATGAACCTCGGAATCGTGCCCATCATCGGCGTCACCCTGCCCTTTGTCAGTTACGGCGGGTCGAGCATGGTGACGGCGTGGATGATGACGGGGCTGATCTTCGGCATCTCGATCCGACGCGGCTCCATGCCCACGCGGCGATCGTTCGAGTATGCGGAGCAGGACCTCTGAACACATCGCGCGGACGGAAGGTCACCCCTGCGCGGGGTTCCATCCGCGCCGATCGGCGTCGGCGAGTTGGGAGACGCCTTGCCTACCCTTGTTTCGAACATCGATCCGGAGAACTCACGCATGTCCAAAAAGGTCAAGATGGCGGTGGTCACGGCGGTCCTGGCGGCGGCGGCGCTCGCCGCGTCCAGCGGGTGCGAGACGGTCAAGGGCGCCGGCAAGGATTTGCAGAACGCGAGCCAAGCGACCGAAGACGCGATCAAGGGCAAGTAACGCGTGCCCATCGATCTTCATGGTCTCCCCATCGCGATCACGGGCGCGAGCAGCGGCATCGGCGCCGCCACGGCGGTGGCGTGCGCGCGGGCCGGCATGCCGGTGGCGCTCGCGGCGCGACGCATGGACCGACTGGCGGACCTGGTCCGAGGCATCACCGCGTCGGGCGGGCGGGCGGTGGCGGTCGCGTGCGACGTGACCAAGCCCGAAGACTGTGCCGCGCTCGTGCATCGGACCGTGGCCGAGTTTGGTTCGATCTACTCCGTCTTCGCCAACGCGGGCTACGGCATCGAGGGGCGAGCGCACGAGATCACGGACGAAGACTGGAGGGCGATCTTCGAGACGAACTTCTACGGCACACTCTGGACCATCCGTCCAGCGCTCAACCACATGCTCGCCTCGAAGCGCGGGCACGTGCTCATCTGCACAAGTTGCGTCGCGAAGTCGGGCGTGCCGTATCTCGCCGCCTACACCGCGACCAAGGCGGCACAGGACCACGTCGGACGTGCGATGCGACTGGAGTTGGAGGGCACCGGGGTCCGCGTGACGACGGTGCATCCGATCGGCACGACGACGGAGTTCTCGCAGGTCGTCCGGGAGAAGAGCGGGAACACGCGATTCGCCGAGACGCCCAAGGGGCTCAAGCAGACCGCGGAGCACGTGGCGAACACGATCGTGCGCTGTCTCGCGCGCGGCGGACCCGGCGAAGTCTGGCCCAGCCTCGCTGCCCGGTTCGTCTTTGGCGCGGGGACGACCTTCCCCGGGCTCGCCGACTTCATCCTCCGCCGGCACTTGGCGAAGAAGCGTGGCTAGCGCTGCGAGCGCAGAATGACGACGAACGCCGTCAGGCTGAAGACGGCGGGTGCCAAGCCTGCTCCGGCCGCCACCCAAGGACGCTTGACGATCAGGCCCCAGACCGCGCCACCAAGCCCGAACAGCGCGACGGCCATCACGGCGATCATCCACCCTCGAATCTGCGCCCATTGCTGGGGTGTGCTGTTGGGCGAACTGGCCACCAGCAGGATCAGCATCAGCCCAGAGGCGCACAGCCCGACGAGGGCGCCGAGTACAGCGAGGATGGAAGCACCGATCGACGACATGACCAACCATGCGTCGCGCCAACTCGAACTGGCTACCCATCCCGATCAGACGAGGCCCCAGGCCTGCCGCCCCGATCAGGTTCGCGCGAGGAGCACGACCGCGTGGACCTCCACGGCCCGGCCTTCGCCCACGGCATCGACGCGCTCGTGGGTCTTGCCCTTCACGTTGATGCGATCGACGGTGACCCCCAGCGCTCGAGCGATGTTGGCTCGCATGGCCTCTTTATGGGGTGACAGTTTGGGCGTTTCCAGGATGACCGTCGCGTCCAGATTGACGACGTACCACCCCGTCATGCGCAGCCGACGCGCGGCTTCCATGAGAAAGACGCTGGAGTCCTGAGATTCATGGCGCGGATCAGAATCGGGGAAGAGTTGGCCGATGTCCGGGTGGTTGAGCGCTCCCAAGACGGCATCCGTGATCGCGTGGAAGAGGGCATCGCCATCGGAGTGGCTGATGGGCCCCGCGTCGTGCGCAAGGTGGACCCCCCCCAAGATGAGCGGGCGACCCTGGCCCTCCGGCGGACGCGGCTCAAGCCGGTGCAGGTCATACCCATGACCGATACGAAGGGAATCAGGAGAGAACCCGGGCATGATGGAGGGTAGGGATCGCCGCCGCGAACCACGGGAGGCGTGCATGCTGGGTGCCCAGGGCTCGACAGGCCGATAGAGTTGGGTGGGCTCCGTGAACGACATCCCCCGGAAGGGCGTACCTTTGGAGCCACGGCACCCGGTCTCATCTACGGAGAATGTCTATGCGAATGATGAACGTCGCGCTCGCCCTCGCCGCCGGAACGTGCCTCATGGGCTGCACGGCGGGATACCACCCGCACGGGCAGGGGCGGTCGAACGACACGTTCACGTACATCAGCACGTCGCACGAGCCAAAGACCATGACGCTGGTGGACACGCGCACGAGTGAGAAACTGTGGACGTGCGAGATTCCGGTCGGGCAGCAACTGGTGGTGCGGTTCATGGATGACGAGCGCGCGGAATCGCGCGGGTGGGACACGATGAAGTGGCGACTCATGCCGGCGGGGACGGCATGGGGCACGCTCGACAACGCGATGAGCGTCCCACCGTACACCGCCCGTCGGATGGACATGACGTTGCGCAAGGGCCCCGAGTTTGTGGTGGCGGAGGCCCCCGCCGCGCCCGTGCCGCGCGGGGTGACGGTCATGGACGCACCGAAGGCGGAGCCGGCGAAGAAGGTCGAAGCCGCCCCGACGGCGCCCAAGGTCGTCCCCCCCGAGCCGAAGCCCGCCCCAGCACCCGCGAAGCCCGCGACGACCGAACCTCCGGTCCAGTTGCCCGAGTGATCCAGGCAACGGTGGACACCTTGCACGAAGCGATCCGCCCCTTGGGCGCGACGCCGAACGTCGGCCGCGATCTCAGGTCAATCTCGACTCTTCAAGGTCGAGGTCTCGCTCGATCTTTCGGAAGGTCTCTTCGCTGAGTTCGCCCTGCTCCCGGAGACGGAGGATGGCTTCTCGCTCGGCCTGGATCGCCCGCAAGCGGTGCGGATCCTCGGAGCCGGCTCGACCGTGGTGCCGGCTGACCGTTTCGTGGAGGATCTCGTTGGTCGCGAGTTCAACCCGCTCGAGGTACGCGTCTCTCACGCGCGCCAGGGCCGGCGTGGACGAGGCACGACCTTCGCCTTCCAGGCGCGACAGGGCGGTGCTCGAGGCGATCAACCTCGCCACAATCTCTTCGTTCTCTCCTTCGGCGGCAACGTCCTCGCCCAGGAAGCGAATAAGCGGCGGGAGCGTCAGGCTCTGGAGGACCAAGGTCGCGAAGATGACGGCGAAGGTGAGGAGCACGATGAGGTCCCGCATCGGGAACGGTTCGCCCGATTGGATCGTGATCGGGAGGGAGAGCGCCAGCGCCAGAGAGACGATGCCGCGCATGCCCGTCCAGGCCACAACCGCTTGGGACGAAACGTTCAGCGGTCGCTCGCGACGTCCCCACGGGTTCAGGCGAGCGAGCAACGGCGAAGCCCGCGACATAGAGAACACCCAGATGACCCGGATGGCGATCGCGGCGGCACTGACGGCGAGGGCGTACCACGCGAGTTGAGTGAGGGAGTACTCACGGACGGCACGCAGCGCCGTGTCGAGGTTGAGACCGATGAGCACGAACACCAGACCGTTCACGATCAGGATGATCAGGTTCCAGAAGGGGATCGCGGCGAGTCGAGCCTGGGGCGAAAAGATGACCGGGCTTTTCCACGAAACGTACAGCCCGGCCGTCACCGTCGCCAAGACACCCGACACATGCAACTTCTCCGCGGGCAGGTACGCCAGATAGGGTGCCAGCATCGAGATGCCGGTCGTGATGAGGGGGTCGCGGATGCGTTTATGGAGCGCGGCGATCACGAACCCGATCACCAATCCTACCGCCAGGCCGGCGATGGAGACCCAGACCAGGTTGATCGCCGCTCGCCCGGGATCGAACGTGCCCGAAACGATCGCGGCAAGCGCGACCCGAAAGCAGATCAGCCCCGCCGCGTCGTTCACGAGGCTTTCGCCCTCGAGCACCGTCACGATGTTCCGCGAAACGCCCAATCGCTGGCAGATGGCGGTCGCGGCGGCGGCGTCGGGCGGCGAGACAATCGCCCCCAGCATGAGCGCGACGCCCCACGACATGCCCGGAACCACGGCGTGCGCGACCACCGCCACGGCGAGCATCGTCGCGACCACCAAGCCGAACGCGAGCAGCGAGATGCTGGTCAGGTTGCGCTGAAAATCGTGCCACCAGGTGTTCCACGCGGCCGCGTAGAGGATCGGAGGCAGGAACACCAGGAAGACGAGGTCCGGATCAAGTCGAATCGAGGGAAGCCCCGGCATGAGCCCGATCGCCAGCCCCGCGATGACCATCAGCGTGGGAGCCGGGAGTTTGATCTTCGGTCCAATCGCCGTCAACGCGATGATGGCGGCGAGCAGGGCGAGGAGCGTGGTGAGTTCAAGGAGGGACATGCCGAGGGTGTTCGTGCGTGGGCAAGGGATGAAGCCGTGACGTGATGCGGTCCGTGTTTGGGGATGCTGACGACGCGGTGCAGCGAAGAGAGATTCCTACGCTTGGCTCGGCTCGGGCATCGGGCGAGGGTAGCCGAGACGGCACGACCGCGAGACCAGACATGGAGGCTGCATGACACGAGCGTGGACACGGTGTTGGATGCGGGTGGGCGTGAGTTCGGTGCTCGCGTTGGGAGCGGCGGGCGCGGCACACGGGCAGACGCTGACCGCCGCCGCACGGGTGGAGGAGGCTCCTCGCGACCTGGGCGATTTCGTGCGGGCCTACCAGGCGGATCGGTCCTCCATCTCGGAGTCGGCGAACATTCCGTGGTCGGAGAGTTGGTTCGATCGTCAGGCCGCGCTGTATGACGAGTGGTGGGGCAAACTCAACACGATGAACTTCGATCAACTGGACCCGCAAGGCAAGATCGATTGGGTCCTATTCCGCAACTTCATCGAGGTCTCGCGATCCAGGCTGGCGCTCGACCGCCGGCGCCTCGCCGAGATGGACCCGCTGCTGCCGTTCCGCAAGACGGTCCAAGGGCTGGAGCGCGATCGGCGCGCCATGAAGGCGCTGGAGAGCGCGTCCGCGGCGGCGCTGGTGAGCACCATCGACGACCAGATCAAGAAATGCCGCGAAGGCTGGGACGAGTACCGCAAGGCGAAGGACGCCTCGGCGGGACCTGCGGGCGCCAACGCGGAGGCTACGACGACCATCGCGGCCATCCCGGCGTCGTACTCCCCGGTGGTGGCGCAGCGTGCCGCGGAGGCGGTGTCGTCGATCCGCCGCACGCTGGACCATTGGTATCGATCGAACGACGGGTATCTTCCGGAGTTCTCGTGGTGGGTGCGGGAACCCTATGGAAAGGCGACGCGGGCGTTGGATGAGTATGCGAAGTTCCTTCGCGAGACGGTGGCGGGCGTCAAGGGGGAGCCCGACGACCCGTTGATCGGCGACCCCATCGGGCCCGAGGCGCTCGCCGCCGACCTGGCCAACGAGATGATCCCGTACACGCCCGAGCAACTGATGAAGATCGGCGAGCGGAGTTTGCGTGGTGTGAGGACGAAGCGAAGAAGGCGGCCACGGAGATGGGCCTGAACGGGGATTGGAAGGCCGCGCTGGCGAAGGTCAAGGCAAAGTACGCCAAGCCGGGGGAGCAAGACGCGCTGGCGGTGCAGATCTCCCGCGAAGCCATCCAGTTTCTGAAGGATCGCGACCTCATCACGATCCCGGCGCTGTGCGAGGAAACGTGGCGTGTGGAGCGCATCCACACCGAGCAGCAGAAGATCTGGCCGTTCATGGTCTACTTTGGACCAGCGATGGGCGTTTCGTATCCGTCGGAGTGGATGAAGCACGAAGACAAGTTGATGTCGATGCGGGGCAACAACGAGCACTTCACGCGCATCGTCGTGCCGCACGAACTGATCCCGGGCCACCATCTCCAGGGATTCATGGCCGATCGGGTGCGGGCGTATCGCCAGATGTTCGCGACGCCGTTCTTCATCGAGGGCTGGGCGCTCTACTGGGAGATGCGGCTGTGGGACCTGAACTACGCGCGGAACGCCGAGGATCGCGTGGGCATGCTGTTCTGGCGGATGCATCGCTGCGCGAGGATCATCGTGAGCCTCAAGTTCCACCTGGGACAGATGGACACCGCGCAGATGATCGACTTCCTCGTTGACCGCGTCGGGCACGAACGGTTCACCGCCACGAGCGAGGTGCGCCGCTACGTCGGCGGCGACTACTCGCCGCTGTACCAGTGTGGGTACATGATCGGCGGACTGCAGATCCGGGCGATGTGGCGCGAGATGGTCGAGCGGGACCGCGTGCCCGATCGCGTGTTCAACGATCTCCTGCTGCAATACAACTCGATTCCGGTCGAACTGATCCACGCGGACCTGCTCGGCCCGCGACTCACGAAGGAGTCTCGCGCGAGTTGGAAGTTCGCCGGAGAGATCCAGCCATGAGACCTCGCCAAGACCCCTCCCGGATCATCGTGGGAGTGATCGCGATGACTCTCGCGAGTCTCGTGACAAACCGCCCGAGCCTCGGCGAGCAGCCAAAGACCGACCTCGCCGCGAAGGAGGCTTTTCGCTTGGCGACGACGTCGGGCGATGGGCAATCCGCCGAGCGTGCGCTCTTCACGGGTTGGGACATCGACGCGACGTGGGGCGAGGGAGCGGCGATGGAGTTGCTCCAGGGCAAGAGCACGTCGATGCGTGTGCTCGGCGCGGTCGGTCTGGCGCGCCGAGCGGCTCCCGAGCGACTGGCCGAGATGGCCAGAAGCCTCAAGGAGACGGATTTTCCAGACGAGCGTCGGTTGCTGGTTCGCGCCATTGGAACGCGCGTCGTGGCGCGACGAAACGCAAAGGCTGGAGAAGGCACCACCGATCCCAAGGTCGCCGAACTGCTGGAGCCATTTCTCCATGATCGCGACGCCCAGGTGCGTGCGGCGGCACTCGCGTCGTTCGCCGACCTGGGCGATCCCAAGGCCGTCGAGAAGTGGGTCGGAAAACTGCGGGAGATTCCGGCCTACTCGAACAGCAAGAGCCTGGGCGACGCCGAGGTCGTCAATCGGGCGATGCACGGTGCCGCGTATGCGCTCTCCGGCGTGCGGGCGAAGAAGGCGGGCGACCTCCGCGACTGGCTCCAGGCGACGAAGGGGCTCGAGCGCGTGAAGGTGCAGGGCGATCCGTTCTCGGAAGCGAAAGGCGACCAGTGGAACGGCGCGTCCTACTACGTGTCACCCGCGTTCGACATCTACTTCCGGATCGCGGGCGTGAAGGGCGCCCCGTCCGACGGCCCGCTCGAGTGGACCGCGCTCAGCAGGGCCTTCGACGGCGCGAGGCGGTTGGCGAGCGAACGCCTGGCGCCGATCGTTGGCACGGTCTACTCGCCACACGTTCGCTTGTACGTGGCGGACAAGCAGCAGTTCTCCGCGCTCGCAACCACCACGTCATTCGCGGGCGTCACGCAGGGCAACGAGATCGTGCTGCAACTGCAAACACTCCCGGCCATGACGGGCACACTCGTGCACGAGTACGTGCACTGGATCCACAACAGTTGGTTCCCCAACCAGCCGCGCTGGCTCGCCGAGGGCAGCGCCATGAGTTTGTCCGACCCGCGAACCGAAAAGGAGCCGCCCGGACTGCCTCCACCCGGCACGGAACTACGCAAGATGATGGACGCGGGAATCTTCTCGCAGATGCTGAACTGGAACTCCAGCGGGAGTTCAGACTCGAAAGAGGCGGCACGCTACATGCTCGCGAAGATGGCGATTGACTTCCTTCGGCGAGGACCGTTCTCAGTCCCTGAGGAGCGCCTCGGGTTTTTCTGGGGACGCATCGATCGCCGCGAGGCGGGCGCGAGGGCACTCGAACTCACCTACGGCATGAACGTGAAGCAACTCGACGCGTCCGCCAGGGCTTGGTATGAAGCGCGCGCGTCCGAACCGAATCCGGACAAGAAGTGAGTCCTCGCGAACCTCGTGGGCAAGGCGCGGGACGTGGCGCCGGAGCCACCATACACGCGAGGGGGACAGATACCGATATCTCGCGCGGACGTCAACAAACTTTGGCGGGTCGGGGGTGATTCTCGCGCTTCTCCGGAAAACGCGCTTGCACAAGATGGTCGTAGGCGAGTAACCTATGGCCACCTTGGAGTTTGGGTGCCGCTCCGGTGTCTTCGGCGCCCAGGGAAAGAGTGGGAGAATCGCTGTGCGTAACGACGCGTCGTGGTCGTCGGGGGGCTTGAAGTCCATCCGCTCCTTTATTTCGCGTCTCTATCGCAGCGCCGGTGGGTTACCGGACAATGCGAACATCGCCCGTGCACCGCAGGGGCTCGAGGCGTTCGAGCCTCGCGTCATGATGACGGCGGACAACGTGTTTGCGCAGTTCAGCGGGAGCATTGCGCCGGGCGGACAGGCGACCATCAACCTGAACATCCGCCCCGAGGACTTCGCGCTGCGTGGCGGCAACGCCACGATTGGGTTCCTGGTCAAACCCGCGGCGGGGAGCACACTCGATCCGGCGGCGTTGACCATTCGGCGCGGCGCGACGGCGGTGCCCGCGGTCGCGTCCCTGAACGACGCGGGCGGGCAAGTCCGCTCGGTCACGATTGCCGATCTGCAATCGGGCGCGCACACGCTCACCATCACGGGACAAGGCGGCACCGGCGGCGCGTTCGAGGTGGACGTCTATTTGCCGGGCGATGCGAACGCGGACCGCGCGGTCACGCAGAGCGACGCGAACACGATGCGTGCGCAGTATGGCAAGGGAGCCGGTCAACCCGGGTACACCGAATCGATCGACGCCAACTACGACGGGGTCATCAACGCCTTTGACCAGTCGATGCTCTTCCGCAACCTGACGGAGAGCACGAACGTCCGGCCGCTGGCGTCCTCGGCGCTCAACTACAGCCCCACGCCGCGGACCGTCTTGCCCGATGGCACGAGTTACGTGAACACGCGCACGCCCCAGGTGGTGGGCGTGGCGACACCCGGCGCGACGATCAGCGTGGACATCGATAACAACGGTTCGTTCGAGTTCAACGGGACGGCGAACGCCCAGGGCAACTTCAGCGTGCCGATCACGCTGCCCGAGGGCCCCTCTCCGGTTCGCGTGCGGATCGCCGATGCGTTCGGGCAGACGCGGGATCGCTCGCTGGCGGTCATCGTGGACACCGTCGCGCCAGCGACGCCCGTGTGGAACCTGGCGCCGGAGAGCGACACGGACCCGCTGGGGGACAATCGGACAACGCGACGGGCCGTCTCACTCGTGGGTACGACCGAGCCCGGCGCGTTCGTGCAGATCGCGCCCAACGGGCTGAGCACGACGGCGAACGCGCAGGGCGCCTTCCGGCTGGACGGGGTGCTGCTCAACGCGGGCGACAACGCGATCACCATCGTGGCGACGGACCTCGCGGGCAACACGTCGAACTTCCAGCGGACGATCACGCGCACGGTTCCGAACGACGCGGCCCAGCCGGTCTTGCAATGGAACCTCCAGATGCTGGAATCGATCCGCCTGAACGGCGACGCGCCGCCGATGGCCAGCCGATCGATGGCGATGGTCTCCGCGGCGGTGTACGACGCGGTGAACTCGGTCAATGGAGCGTCGAGTTTCCTGTTGGCGCGGGTTCCCGCGCCCAACGGCGCTTCGGCGCCCGCGGCGGCGATGGCGGCGGCGCACCGCGTGCTCTCGTCGTTGTATGCCGCGCAGGTTCCGGCGCTCGACGCGCTGTTGGCGCAGACGCTGGCGACGATCCCGGCGGGGCAATCGCGGACGGACGGCGTCGCGGTGGGGCAGGCCATCGCCGACATCGTGATCGCGCTCCGCGCCAACGACAGCGCGTACGACTACGACGTGTACACGTCGGGGACGGCGCCGGGGCAATGGCGAGAGACGGGCCCCGGCTATCAGCCGGCGCTCTTGCCCAACTTTGCTCGGGTCACTCCGTTCGCGATGACCAGTCCGTCGCAGTTCCTACCCTCGGGCCCCCCCTCGCTGACCTCGGCGCAGTATGCGCAGGAATACAACGAGGTAAAGGAGATCGGCCGTTCCGACAGCACGACGCGGACCGCGGAACAGACGCAGATCGCGCGTTTCTGGGCCGATGGCGCGGGCACGTACACGCCGGCCGGGCACTGGAATCAGATCGCGGCGAGCCTCGCGCAGGGCTCGTCGCTGAGCCTCTTTGACACGGCTCGTCTCTTCGCGCAGTTGAACGTGGCGCTGGGCGACGCGGCGATCGTGGCGTGGAACGCGAAGTACACGTACAACCAGTGGCGTCCATTCACGGCGATCCGTGAGGCCGCGAACGACGGCAACCCGGCGACCTCCCCGGACTCGGAGTGGTACTCGCTGGTCAACACACCTCCCTTCCCCGATTACCTCTCGGGTCACAGCACGTACAGCGGGGCGGCGCAGCGCGTCCTCGAGGCGACCTTCGGCACCAACACGGGCTTCTCCTCGCAGAGTTATGGCCTGCCGGGGGTGACGCGGACCTTTGCGAACTTCCAGCAGGCGGCGGAGGAGGCATCGACCAGCCGGGTGTACGGCGGGATCCACTTCCGCAGCAGTTGCGACGACGGCCTGACGGCGGGGCGATCGCTGGGGGATTACGTCCTGCAGCGCTTCACGGACCTTCGCGACCAGGCGGCGCCGGTCATCAGCGTGCTGACGCCGACGGTCGATCAGGCCACACGAACCAACGTCATCGCGACGGGTCGCGTCATCGACGGATTGAACAACGTCGCGTCGCTCGAGGCGAGACTGGACAACGGCAACTTCGCCCCGCTTTCGTTCGACTCGCAAGGGCGATTCTCACTCCCGATCACCCTCGCGCTCGACGGGAGCGCGGATGGCGTCCACACGGTCTCGTTCCGCGCGACCGACACGGTGGGCAACGTCTCGAGCATCGTGGCTCGAACCTTTGTTCTGGACACGGTCGCGCCCGCGCTGGCCGTCTCGTCGCCCGCGTCCGGCTCCAACCTGAACCCCGGCGCTCGCCTAGTCGGAACGGTGGCGGGAACGGGCAGCGGCGTGGCGTCGCTGACGTACAACATCGACGGAGGGTCGTCTCGTCCGGTGCTGTTCGAGACTTCGTCCGGGCGATTCGATCAGGCGATCGACTTTGGTGCCGCCGCGCCCGGGGCGCACACGCTGAACCTGACGACCACCGATGCTGCGGGGAACACACGCTCGACGAGCATCCCGTTCACGCTGCTGCAGCGAGCGCCGCTCACGATCACCGAGGTCACGCCTCGGAACAACGCGAACGAGGCGGGCCTGACGCAGCGGCCCAAGGTGGTGTTCTCTCGCGCGATCGACGTGTCGTCGCTGAACGCAAATAACTTGTACCTCACCGTCGGATCGCAGCGCGTGCCGACGACGATCGTGCCCGGAGCGGATGGCACGTTCACATGGTTGTATCCAACGCAACCCATGCCCGGCGATTCGCGGGTCGAACTCGTGGTGGACGGCTCGACGATCCGAGCGGCGGACGGCACCCTGCTGGACGCGGACGGCGACGGGAACCCGGGGGGACTGTTCCGCTCGTCGTTCAACACGGTGGGCACGTCGGTCGTCGCGGGCACGACGCTCTCGGGGGTGATCGCCGACCCGGGCGCGGACCTGCGCGCCGAGACGTTCGACGACGTTCGCGCCGGACCGGACGGTCGCTTGATGACGGCGGACGACATCTACCTCAACCCGATCGCGGGCGTCGAGTTGTACATCCTGGGGCGCGAGAGCCAGCGTGTGTTCACGGACGCGCAAGGACGATTCACGTTCACCAACATCCCGGCGGGCAAGGTCAAACTCGTGATCAATGGGCGCACGGCCACCAACCCGCCGGCGGGGAAGTACTTCCCCGAGATGGTGATGGACCTGACGCTCGATCCGGGGATCACGAACAACATCATGGACGCGATGCGGATGGACCCGACCGAGCCGCGATCGGGCGCGATCGGCGCGTACCTCCCTCGCATCGATTCCTCGATCCTGCAGACGATCAACAGCGGACCGGGCACCACGACGCTCAACGTGAGCCCCGTGGCCTCGCCCAACCTGAGCAACGAGCAGCGTTCGATGCTGCGGCTTGAGGTGGCGAACGGCTCGCTGCTTGGGGAAAACGGGCAACCGCTGAATACGGCGCAGATCGGCATCAGCACGGTCCCACCCGAGTTGGTGATGGACATGCTGCCGGCGGGCGTGATGCAGCACACGTTCGACATCACGATCCAGGCGCCGAACGTGGCGAACTTCTCCTCGCCCGCGGCGCTGACGTTCCCCAACGTCTTCAACGCCGCCCCGGGCACGAAACTCAACTTCCTGTCCTTCAACCACACGACGGGGCGCCTGGAGATCGAGGGCACCGCGACGGTGTCGGCGGACGGGCTCAGCGTGCGCACCGACCCGGGCACGGGCGTGACCCAGCCCGGCTGGCACGGGCTTGCACCGCCAGGCCCGACCGGTGGGGGCGATCGCCCGCGAGGTCCGGCGCCCGGGCCGGGTCCGGGTCCTGGCCCAGGGCCCAATCCGCCCCCACCCCCCCCACCGCCTCCGACGTGGTGGTTTGGTCCCAATCCGCCGCCGCCTCCGCCACCGGGCGGCGGGGTGATCGTGTTCCCAAATCCGGGCAGCATTCCCGGCGGCATCACGTTCCCGGGCGGCGGTGGCGTCCCGCCGTCGGGTCCCGGGCCGGGCGGTGGTCCGGGCGGATCGTGGATCATCGTGCTCTGCTTGCCCGGTCAGGCGCCGCAGTACGTCGGGCGCAGCGATGACTTCGGCCGCTTCGCGGTGCCGATTCCTCCGAACACCAACTGGACCATCAAGGTCTTTGATCCGAACTCGGGCCTGATCTGGACGGTCAGCGGCAACGGCGGGGACGGGCAGAGCATCAACCTTGGCGCGCCCAACTTCCAGCCCCCGATGGGCCCGGACACCGACGGCGACGGGCTGCCGGACGATGTGGACGACGCGCTGAACGGTTCCCTCTTCTTCGATTTCGGGACGGGTGGGTCGCCTCTCGCGCTGAACTATCGGCGCGTCACGGACACGACGAACTACTCGGCCGGGCAGGGCTTTGGCTGGACGAGCGGCACACGGATCGCCGTGGATCGCGCGTCGTTCCCTGGCATCGGCGCACTGCGACGTGACTTCAATGAGTCGCAGGACGCGACGTTTGTGGTCGATCTCCAGCCGGGCGTGTACGAGGTCTCGCTGCTGCTGGGCGATGCCGCGGCGGCTCGTCCGGGGATGAACGTCTTCTTCGAGGGTGAACGGCGCGAGGTGAGCAGCACCACGAGCGGTGGATTCTCGGCGACGACGCATCTGGTCACGGTGGTGGACGGGCAACTGACGGTGCGCATCAAGAGCGCCGAGGGGTCGTCCACCGCCGTCGCGCTCGACGCGCTCGAGATTCGCCGCGTCGGCGCCGCGGCGGCCCAGGCTTCCAACGGATACGTGGACCTCACGGGACGGATGTATTTCGCCATCCAGAACGTGGACACGGGCTTCGTGTTCCGCGGGGTGACGGTGGCGAACGGCGCGCTCTGCCCCGATGGGGTCAACCTCGCGCCGAACACGCGCTATCGGCAGTATGTGGTGGACCCGGTGACGTTCTACACCGGGTTCAGTGAGTTCGTGACGCCCCCCTCGGGCGTGGACTTCGAGATGCCCGTGATCATCATGGGCCAGGCGAGGTTTGCCGATTCGGACGGCGACGGCTTGAGCGACGACGCCGAGTTCGCGGTCGGCAGCAGCGCGAGCAACGCGGACACGGATCGCGACGGCGTGCGCGACGGCGCGGAAGTGCGCAACGGCACCAACCCGCTCGACGACGTGGGCTTCCCCACGGGCGTCATCGGCTCCCTCCAACTCCAAGGGCAAGCCAACGAGATCGTCGTGGAAGGCTCGACGATCGACCCTCGCAGCCAGACGGCGTACATCGCGACGGGGACGTTCGGGCTGGCGATCGTGGACGCCTCGCAGTTCCGTCGCCCGGTGATCCTCTCCGAGATCGACCTCTCGGGCGAAGCGACCGACGTGGGCGTGGACAGCGTGCTGCGCTTGGCCGCGGTGGCCTCGGGAACAGCGCTCCACATCGTCAACGTCGCAAATCCGGCGTCGCCCTCGCTGGTTCGAACG
The DNA here is from genome assembly GCA_964543905.1 of uncultured Phycisphaeraceae bacterium. Taxonomy (GTDB): domain Bacteria; phylum Planctomycetota; class Phycisphaerae; order Phycisphaerales; family UBA1924. The sequence continues at coordinate 30,798 of CAZIZO010000003.1, read as the reverse complement.
ATCAACGCGAACGCCACCAGCGTGGAAGTGGTGGACGGCATCGCGTACGCCGCGGTCAACGGCGAGTTGCGCTCGTACGACATGCTGACGGGCGAGTTGCTGGACACCGCGGCGCTGGGCACCACCGCGATCTCGTGGGTGGCACGCGATGGCCAGAACCTCTACACGCTGGATCGTGCGGGGGTCGTGCGCGCCGTGTCCATCAACGGGCTCCTCCTCCAGCCTCGCGGGAGCGCGAACCTCAGCCTGAACACGTCCGGCAAGTTGTTCGTGGGCAACGGCGTGGCGTATGCGAGCGGCTACACCAACAGCAACTCGCAGGGCTTTGCCACCGTGAACATCGCGAACCCGGACAGCCTCGCCGTGATCAGCGGCGTGGACGCGAACAACATCGTTTCCCGTGGGCTCGCCGCCACGGGGTCGGGCCTGCTCGTGTCGGTGGCCGAGTTCTTTGGCCCCGGAGGCGGGGTCAATGCTCTGGATGTCTCCGACGTTTCAAACCCATCGGACACCGGGCGATTCCTGACGCGGATCAACTTGCCCGCGGGGTCGAATCGCGAACCGGCCGGGCTCGCGATCGCCAACGGCGTCGCGCTGGTCGCCACGCGCTCGGGCGGTCTCCAGATCGTGAACTTCCGCGACTTTGAAACGGGCACCGTGGCGCCCACCATCACCTTTGACCCGACGACCTTGGACACCAACCCCGGGCAACCGGGCATCCAGGTGCTCGAGGGCTCCACGCTGAATCTCCGCGCGACGGTCGCCGACGATGTGCAGGTGCGCAATGTCGAGGTCCTCGTCAACGGGAACGTCGTGCGAAACGACGTCTCGTTCCCCTTCGATCTATCGGCGCCGATGCCACTGCGCAGCAGTGGCGCGACCACCGCGACGATCCAGATTCGGGTGACCGACACGGGCGGCAACGTCGCGTTGACTCCCCTCGCCACGCTCGAACTGACGCCCGACACCGTCGCACCCACGATCGTCTCGATCAACCCGCCCGAGGGCGGCGTGCGCGGGACGCAGTTCCGCGCCATCAACATCGCCTTCTCCGAGCCACTCGATGCCGCGAGCGCCAATCCGGCGGCCTTCTCGCTGACCGGGCCCGGCGGAACGCTGGCGCCCACGACCGTGCAACTCCGCGCGGGCGGTGCGCGCCTCCAGGCCACCTTCCCGGCGCTGACGCCCGGAACGTGGACCCTGAGCATCGATCGGTCGCTCTTGCGCGATCGCGCGGGCAACGTCATGGGGACGGGCACGGCAACTTCCACGTTTACCATCGCGCAATACACCGCGGTCTGGGTCGGCGCCAGCGGCGGGTTCTGGGATGTCGCGGCGAACTGGGATACCGGCGTGGTGCCGGGCCCGACCGACGACGTGCTGATCAACGCCCCGGGCGGCGCCGTCGTCTTCCGCCAGGGAACCGCCGACGTCCGCAGCCTCAACGTCGCGTCGTCGCTCCGCATCACGGGCGGCAGCCTCCGCGTCCGCAACCTCATGCAGGTGGACGGCACGCTCTCGATGGAAGGGGGGCAACTCGACGGCGCAACGCTCAGCCTCGCGAACCCCGCGAACCTCACCTTCACGAGCAACGGCAGCAACCGCTTCAACGGGGTCACGGTGCTCGGTGATCTGAACATGGCGGGCACGGGCGGCCCCGTGCTCCTGGTCACCAACGGTCTCACCGTCACGGGCGCGGTTCGCATCACGGCGAACAACGCCACGCTGGGCTTCCTTGGCACCCAGGCCATCCAGACCAGCCTGATCGACGTCACGGGCAACAACTCATGGGTCAGCATCGAGGGCAACTCGACGTTGACCGTGGGTCTTGGCAGCACCATTCGTCTGACGGGCGACAACGCGCGCCTCGGACAGGCGCGCTTCTTCGGCGGGACGTACACCCTCCTCAACCGCGGAATCATCGAACTCGGTGCCCGCGCCGGGCAGAACGCCTACATCTCGCCGTCGATCCTCCAGAATCAGGGCTCGATTCAGGTCACCAGCGGCATCGCCAACCTCTCGGGCGTCACGGGCAACGTGGGCGATCTCCAAGCCTTCGGCACGGGCCTTACGATCAACCTCGACGGATCGAACTACGTCGTCGATCAGCAGCCCACCATCTCGACCGGGACAACCTGGACTCTCTCGGGCTCGTGGTCCGCGCCGGCGAGTTTCTTTGTCGACGGTGGCACGCTCAACCTGGGCGGCACGTACACCACCGACGGCCTGGGGCTCTCCAACTTCGTCCGCAACGGCGGCGCCGTCAACCTGACGGGCACGCTCACCAACACCGGGCGCACCATCGCCTTCAACGCGACCACGGGCGTCTGGAACTTGGCCGGCGGCACGATCCGCGGCGGCGTGCTTGATTTCACCGATCAAGCCTTCGCCCTGACCTACGCCAACAACAGCAGCAACGCCTTCGACGGGGTGGGCGTCCTGGGCGACCTCGTGATGGCCGCCAACAGCAGCGTGCTCGGCGTGCTGAACGGGCTCACGATCTCCGGAGACGTTCGAATCACGGGGAATGGTTCGACCTTCGCGTTCCGGAACACCCAGGCCTTTGCGGGCAACCTCATCGAAGCCATCGGCAACGACGTGTGGGTGACGATCGAAGGAACCTCGACCCTCACCATCGACCCGGTGACCACGATCCGCCTCACGGGGAACAACTCGCGCCTCGGGCAGGCTCGCTTCTTCGGCGGCACCTACACCCTCATCAACCAGGGCTTCATCGAACTCGGGGCGGTGAACGGGCAGACCGCGTTCATCTCCCCCACCATCCTGCAGAATCAGGGCTCGATCGCCGTGACCCGCGGCAACGCCGACCTCAGCGGCCTCAGCGGCAATGTGAACGACCTCCAGATGGTCGGCCCATCGTCCACCGTGACGCTGAACGGCACCAACTACATCATCAACCAGCAGATCACGATCCCCGCCGGCAACACGCTCAATATGAACGGCTCCTGGTCCGCGCCCGCCAGTTTCTTCGTCGACGGCGGCACGCTCAACCTCGGCGGCACGTTTACCACCGCCCAACTCGGCCTTTCCAACTTCCTCCGCAACGGCGGCACCGTCAACATCACCGGCACCCTCGACAACACGGGCAGCACCCTCACCTTCAACCCGACGATCGGCACGTGGACGCTCCTCGGCGGCACCGTCCGGGGCGGCACGATCGCCTTTGTCGGCGGCGCGGGGATGCTCTTTGCCAACAACAGCAGCAACGCCTTCGACGGCGTGACGGTGTCCAGCGACCTGATCCTGGGCAATGCCAACTCGGTCCTGGGTATCCTCAACGGCATCACGGTCAACGGAACGATTCGCATCACCGGCAACGGCTCGACCCTGGCCTTCCGTGGAACGCAGACCTTCGTGGGCACCATCGAGGCGACGGCGAACGACGTGTGGGTCACGATCGAAGGCACCAGCACGCTCACGCTCGCCCCCTCGACCGTCCTTCGACTGGGCGGCAACAACAGCCGACTGGGGCAGGCTCGCTTCTTCGGCGGCACCTACACGCTCATCAATGACGGCCTGATCGAACTCAACCCCGCCGCCGGACAGACCGTGTACATCTCGCCGTCCATCTTCACGAACAACGGCATGCTACGGGCCCTCGGAGCCGGGACGCACAACCTCCAGATCGGCTTCACCAACGCCTCGACGGGTCAGATCGAGATCAACGCCGGCACGATGACGCTCGGCACGGGCACCACGCCCTGGAGCAACGCCGGCACGATCACGATGAACAACGCCACCATCAACTTCGACGGCCTGTTCACCACCGCCGGCCTGGGGGTCTTCACCCGCACGGGTGGCGTGGTCAACCTCACCGGCACGCTCAACAACACCGACAGCACCTTCACCCTCAACTCGACCACCGGTTCGTGGAATCTTGTGGGCGGGACGCTCCGCGGGGGAACGCTCGTGCAGACCGGCGGCGCGGGCTTTGTCTTCGCCAACAGCAGCAACAACACCTTCGACGGCGTCACCGTCCAGGGCGACCTTGCCCTGGCGAACGCGTCCTCCGTCCTCACGGTGCTCAACGGCCTCACGGTGAACGGGGTTGTCCGCATCACGGGCAACGACTCGACCTTCGGCTTCCGGAACACGCAGACGTTCACGGGCACGATCGAGGCTACGGGCAACAACGTCTGGGTCACGATCGAGGGCACCTCGACCCTTACGCTCGCCCCCACCACGCTGCTGCGACTCTCGGGTCTTAGCAGCCGACTCGGGCAGGCCCGCTTCTTCGGCGGGACCTACACCCTGATCAACAACGGCGCCATCGAGTTCAATCCGGCGGCAGGGTCCACGTACTTCGTTTCGCCCAGTTTCTTCACCAACAACGGCACGATCGACATGCTCGGCGCGGGCTCCCTCGAGATCCGCACCAACTTCACCAACGCGTCGGGCGCCACACTCACCAGCACCAGCGGCACGCTCACGATCGGCACGAGCACCACGCCCTGGTCGAACGCGGGCAACTTCATCTTCTCCAGCACCATCGTCAACCTCGACGGGACGTTCACCACCGCGGGGCTGGGCGCATACTCCCGCACGGGCGGTGCGATCAACCTGGTTGGCACGCTCGACAACACGGGCGCCACGTTGACACTCAACTCATCGACCGGATCGTGGAACCTCGCCGGTGGAACGCTCCGCGGGGGCACGCTCGTGCAGACGGGCGGCGCGGCCTTCACCTTCTCAAACTCCAGCAGCAACATCTTCGATGGCGTCACCGTGACGGGCGACCTGACTCTGGGGAATGCCTCCTCCGTCCTCACCGTGCTCAACGGCATCACCGTCTCCGGAACGATCCAGATCACCGGGAACGATTCGACCTTCGCCTTCCGCAACACGCAGACCTTTGCGGGCTCGATCAACGCGACCGGAACGAATGTGTGGATCACCATCGAAGGAACGAGCACCCTCACCCTCGCCCCATCGGCGACTATTCGACTGGCCGCCAACGGGCAGCGCCTTGGGCAGGCCCGCTTCTTCGGCGGCACCTACACCCTCATCAACAACGGCGTCATCGAAGGCGCGGTCTCGACCGCGGGGCAGACCGCGACCATCTCGCCGAGCACCTTTACCAACAACGGACAACTGCGCCAGACCGGACTGGGGACTCTGACCGTCACCAACAACTGGTCTTCGCCGGGCACCATCCTCGTCTCCGCGGGCATCTTCGTCTTTGACGGCACCTTTGCCGGGGCGGGCATGGGGCAACTCACCCAGACCGGCGGCGGCGTGCAGATCGCCGGCGTGTTCATCAACACCGGCAACACCATCACGCTCAACAGCACCACGGGATCGTGGACCGTCGCGGGAGGCACCATCCGCAACGGCACCTTCGTCTTCACGCAAGGCCAGAAACTCACCTTCACCAACAGCACGAGCAACCGCCTGGACGGCGTCACCATCACCGGCGACCTCGTCATCGACACCAACAGCGCGTTCGTGAGCGTGCAGAATGGGCTCACGATCTCCGGTGCCGTCCGCGTCACCGCCAACGACGCCACCTTCGGCTTCTTCGGCACGCAAACCTTTGCCGGCAGCCTCATCGAGGCGGTCGGGACCAACTCCTGGATCACCATCGAGGGCACCTCCACCCTGACGCTCAGCGCGGGAACGACCGTTCGACTGATCGGCAGCACCTCCCGCCTTGGCCAGGCCCGTGCGTTCGGCGGGACCTACACGCTGATCAACAATGGCATCATCGAAGGGGCCGTCGCGACCGCGGGACAAACGACATCCGTCAACCCCAACACCTTCACGAACAATGGGCAACTCCGCCAGACCACGCCCGGCACCCTCAGCATCACCGCCACCAACTGGACCTCGCCCGGCACCATCACCGTCTCCGACGGCGTCTTCAACATCGACGGCACGCTGACCACCTCCGCCGGCCTTGGGCAGGTCACCCGCACCGGCGCCGGCACGATCAACATCACCGGCACGGTGGTCAACACGGGCAACACCATCACCCTCAACGCCACGACCGGCTCGTGGACGGTCGCGAGCGGCACCATCCGCAACGGGACCATCGTCTTCACCGCGGGACAGACGCTCAACTTCACGAACAGCAGCAGCAACCGCCTGGACGGCGTGACGATCACCGGCGACCTGGTCCTCGCCAGCAACAACGCGTGGGTCGGCATCCAGAATGGACTCACGATCTCGGGGGTCGTTCGCCTCACCGGGAACGACACGACCCTGGGCTTCGTCGGCACGCAGACGTTCGGAGGAAGCCTCGTCGAGGCCGTGGGTCAGAATGCCTGGGTTTCGATCGAAGGAACGAGCACCCTCACGATCGGGGCCTCGTCCACCATTCGCCTGATGGGCACCGGCTCGCGGCTTGGTCAAGCCCGTTCGATCGGCGGCACCTACACGCTCATCAACAACGGCACCATCGAGGGCAATGGCGCCGCGAACGCGCAGTATTCCGTCCAGCCCACCAACTTCACGAACAACGGCACGCTCCAATCGCTCGCCGGATCCCTCACCGTGAACGCGAACTGGACGTCGCCCGGCACGCTCCGCTCCACCGATGGGCAACTCCTGCTTGATGGCACCTTGACCGCGACCGGTGGGCTCGGTCCGATCATCGACGCCGGGAGCGGCAGCATCGCCGTCACCGGGACGCTCATCAACACGGGCAACACGATCACGCTCAACTCGACCACGGGCGATCTCACCGTCGCGGGCGGGACGATCCGCGGTGGCACGATCATCTTCTCGGGAAGCACCCTCCTCTTCAACAACAGCACCAACAACCGACTGGACGGCGTCTCGATCACGGGCGATCTCGTCCTCGGGGTCACCGGGAACTGGGTCGGGATCCAGAACGGGCTGACCATCTCCGGGGCCATCCGCCTGACCGCCCAGGACTCCACGCTGGGCTTCTTCGGCACCCAAACCTTTGCCGGCAGCCTCATCGAGGCGACCGGGACGAACGCCTGGGTCAGCATCGAGGGCACCGGAACGCTCACCATCGGCCCGAGCACGACCATCCGCCTCACGGGGAACAACTCTCGACTTGGACAGGCCCGATCCTTCGGCGGCACCTACACGCTCGTGAACAACGGCACACTCGAGGTGAACACTCCCGCGGCGCAATCCACCACGATCTCGCCGACCAACTTCAGCAACAACGGCAACGTGAACGTCCTTGCCAGCGCGACCCTCAACTTCAACACCGCCTTCCAGGCCAGCACGGGCAACCTCACGATCGCCGCGGGCGGCCTCGTGAACAACAACGGTGCGATGGCTTTGCCCGCGGGCATGACGACCACGATCGACATCTCGGGCACCACGAACACGCAGTTCGGACGCATCGCTTCGACGGGGGCGGTGACCTTCGCCGGCACGCTCCGACCCCGGTTCGTCTCCTTCACCCCGTCCGCCGGCAATACCTTCACCTTCTTCAGTTATTCATCACGTACGGGCACGTATGGGGCGGTGACGCCGGTCAACCTGCCGGGCGGGCTGACGTTGACGCCCAACTACAACGCGACCAACTTGACCCTGTCCATCACCTGACCGATATCTCACTTCGTTCGCTCCGAAGGGAGCGGACGAGGCTTGCCCTGCTGGTCGGAACCGAAGTTGGAGATAGAGCCGTGAAGACCGTGTCATTCCGCCGTTCCCTTTGGGTTGCCTCCTCGCTCGTGCTCGCCGCGACCGCGATGGCACAGCCGCGCCTCGACATCTCCACGTCCATTCCGGGCACGGAGTTCAAGGTCGGGCGAGAGGTGTTCGTCGATGTCACGCTCTCCGGGCTGACCGCGGGACAGCAACTGAACCTTCTGGGCGCGACGCTGTCGTTCGACGGCACGCTCTTGGGCGCTCCCGCGAGCGTGGTCCGAGGCGCGATCGTGCCCGCCACGCTGGCCGATCCAACCGACTTTCTCTCCTCGCTGGGCGACGGGATGGCGGACGCGTCCTTTGCCACCTTCACGTCGAACACGGCGCAGATGATCTCCAGCAACGGGCTCTTCTTTCGCGCCCGGATCATCCCCATCGAGGCCGGCGTCGGTTCGATCTCCTTCGCCTTCGCCGACGCTCGACGATTCGACGGCGTGACGCCCGGTGGGGTGGACGCGGGGCTCGTCGCGGGCGGCGCGATCAACTACACCGTGGGCTATGCCAACGAAACTTGTCCGGAGGCCACGCCGATCGGCGATGGCGCCTTCCCGCTCTCGAACGGGCTCGCGGGCTCTTCCGGGCCCAACGAGCCGGCGTGCCTTGGCGCCGCCGATCCGGCGGTGAACAACGACCGCTGGTGGCGATACACCGCGCCCGTGCCCGGCACGGTCAAGGTCTTCAGTTGCGGCGCGACCTTTGACACCCGCATCGTGGTCTACGGGAACACGTGTCCCGCGGCCCCGGGCACCGCCATCGCCTGCAACGACGATTTCTGCGGCACGCAGTCGAGCCTCTTCTTCAACGGCGTGGCGGGACAGCAGTACCTCATCCGCGTCGGTGGCCGCGGCTCGGCACGTGGCACGGGCACGCTCTTTGTCACCGGCTGTCCCGCCGATCTGGATGACGGTTCGGGCACCGGCACCCGCGACGGCGGCGTGACCACCGAGGATCTTTTGTATTACCTCGAGCAGTACACGCTCGGTCGCGTCACCGCCGACCTCGACGACGGCTCGGCGACGGGAACTCGCGACGGCGGCGTGACCATCGACGATCTTCTCTATTTCCTCGACGCGTTCGCTGCGGGATGCTGATCGCTTCCATGCCTCATACTTGGCCGCACGTCGCCCCGGGCGTCCTTTCCTGACCGCCTTTCCTACGATAGCCCGTGGACCAACCGCACGAAACCGCCCTCGCACGAACCCTCGCTCGCCATCCCCGCCCCGCGGGGGGAGACCCGATGCGCCGGATCGACGCGCCCATCGTGAGCCTGTCGGGGATGATCCTCAACAACACGCCCGGACATGACTCCACCAGCGGCGTGCAGCACCTTTCCTTGAAGAAAAAGCCGGATTGGCTCCGCGCGCGAGTGCCCGGCGGCGAGGGATACACCCGCCTCAAGAGCATCCTCGGGCAGCACCGTCTCTTCACCGTGTGCGAGGAGGCCGGCTGCCCCAACATGGGCGAGTGCTGGAGCCGGGGCGTTGCGACGATCATGATCCTGGGCGACACGTGCACGCGTGCGTGCGGGTTCTGCAACGTGAAGACCGGCAGGCCGGCAACGCTGGACAAGGACGAGCCCCGCCGCGTGGCCGAGAGTCTGCGGCTGATGTGGGAGGGCGCGGGCCTCAAGCACATCGTCATCACGAGCGTGAACCGGGACGAACTGCCCGACGGCGGAGCGGGGATTTGGGCCGAGACGATCATCCGCAGCCGCGAGGCGTGCCCGGGCATGAGCATCGAAGTCTTGATCCCGGACTTTGAGGGCAACTGGGGCGCGTTGCAGATGGTGATCGACGCCAAGCCGCACATCATCAACCATAATCTCGAGACGGTCCGGCGGATGTATCCGGCCGTGCGCCCGAGCGCGAAGTTCGATCGCTCGCTCGACCTGCTGCGCCGCGTCAAGGAGCAAGGCCTGGTCGCGAAGACTGGCATCATGGTCGGAATCGGCGAGAAGGACGAAGAAGTGCTGGGCCTGATGGACGAGGTGCAAGCCGGCACGCGGACGTCCAACGGCAGCGCCGACATCCTGACGATCGGGCAATACCTGCAGCCCACACGCAACCACCTCCCGATCCACCGCTGGGTGACGCCGGCGCAGTTCTCGATGTTCAAGGACGAGGGCCTCGCCCGCGGCTTCAAGGTTGTGGAGAGCGGGGCACTGGTGCGGAGCAGTTACCACGCGGATCATCAGGCCGACAGCCTGACCGAGGTTGCGGACGAGCGGGAGCGGGAGATGAAACGTCGCATGGAGGGATTGCTGGGGCGTTCAAGGTCGTCGGATCCAACCTGACGCCTCCGCGCAACGCCATGGAGACACCGCAGGTTCGAATCCGACAAGGCTGGTCGGTGGCGGCCACGCGAAGAACGGACTGGATGTGTTGACAGCGTGAATGAACCGTCGTTCGGCACGCACTCGTCCGAGACCACTCCCCGAATTGCCCAGCAATGCGTCAGGATCGAATTTTCATCGTCGCGCCCTCGCCCATCGGATGATCGGCGAGCGCCATCGCGTCCGTCGGGCGGGTGATGACGCGCTCGCCGGGCATCGGGCTGAATCTCGAACCATAGAGCGGGACGCGTCGATTGCTCTCGGGCTTGGGGATGAAGGGCTGGATGCCCACGACGAGGGCCATCATGATCAGGTTGGCCGTCAGCATCGCGGGGATGCTCATCTGGTTGTAGTAGACCATGACGGAGACGACGACGACGTGCACCATCGCGATGGGGATGACCTGCTGCCACGCCATCATCATGATCTGGTCATAGCGAAGGCGTGGGATGGTCCAACGAATGACCATGGTGAACGCGATGAAGAGGACGATCTTGCCGCCGAAGACGAGCAACTTTGCCAACACGGCCCACAGGCTGGTGGCTTCGGGGCTCAAGAGATGGAGGAATGGCAAGCCCCATTCCGTGCCGGGGAGGTGATAGCCACCGAGGAAGAGGAGCGTAAAGAACGCGGAACTGGTGAAGAGGTGGGAATACTCGGCGAGGAAGAAAAGCGCGAACCGCATCGAGGAATACTCGGTGTGGTACCCGCCGACGAGTTCCTGCTCGCACTCCGCATTGTCGAAGGGCGCCCGGTTGGCTTCCGCGAGGATCGCGATCATGAAGATGATCGCGGCGAGGGGCTGGCTGGTGACGAGCCATCCATTCTGCACCTGATGACGAACGATCTGGTCCGGGATCATCGTGCCGAGCACGAGGATGGCCGAGAGCAGCGCCAGACCGAGCGGAATCTCGTACGAGATCATCTGGGCGGTGGCACGGAGACCGCCCAGGAACGAGAACTTGTTGTTGCCCGCGTACCCACCGAGAGCGACGCCATAGACCCCCAGCGACGCAACGGCGAGCAGGTAGATGATGCCGACGCCGATGTTCGCGCCGGTGATGTGAACGGGTCCCGAGGTGATCTGCTTGTTCAGGAACGGGACCACGCCGTCCCAGATCCCCCCCCAAGGCATGACGATGAACCCGATGAGCGCGGGGATCACGACGACCATGGGCGCCAGCGTGAACAGGATCTTGTCCACGCGATTGGGCATGTAGTCTTCCTTGAGCAGGAACTTGAGCCCGTCGGCGAGCGATTGCCCCAAGCCCAGCATGCCCTTGAGCGGGGCGAGGAAGGGGAGGCCGAAGTCGAAACCCACGCGGTTGGGACCGATGCGGTCCTGGATGTAGGCCGAGATCTTGCGTTCGAGGTACACCAGATAGGCCACGCTCAGGAGCATGACGTGCACGATCAGGAAGATCGTGATGGCGCTGACGACGAGTTGGGACGTGATGAAGTCCGGGAGACGCATAGGGAGCAAGTGTACGACGCCCAACCACCGAAAGCACCCCGTACATGGGGGCTTATCGCATCTGGAAAATCGCGATCAGCACGCCAACGGCGAACAGGCAGGCCAGCACGAAAAGGGTGATCTTCCAGGCGCTGTACGGCCTTTCGCCGGCGATGGCGCCCGTCCGTCCATTGACCAGGAAACGGTACACCTTGGTTCGATATCGATACGCGCTGACCCAGATCGGCAGGAGGATGTGCTTGAACGTGATGTCTCGATACTGGGGGTGCATCGAGTGGATGCGCTGGTGGTCGCCGCCGATGTTCGCGCGGATCGTGCCCTCGATCGTCCGCTCCATGATCGTGCGGGCCGCCGTGAAGCCCTGCGGCAACCGCACCGTGTAACTCTCCGCTCGAAACCCGCTCAAGAACTCATCCCGATAGGGCGTGAGCGCCTTCAAGTCCCACGAGGCGATCTCGCTCAGTTGGTCGCGCGGGAGCGACTGGCTCGCGGGCACGAGCAGGTCATCGAACGTGTTGTGCACGGTGCCCTGGACCCAGGTCCATCGGGTTCGGCGCTGCTGGACCATGCGCGTGGTGGGCTTGCCGTTGACCATCACCGTCGTCGGCACCGTCACGTAGTAATCATCGCCTCGTTGCCCGGTGTACGGCGTGGTCGATTTCGCGTCGTAGGTCCAATAGGGCAGGTACAGCCCCGCGAGCCCACCCGCGGACTTGTACGCCTCGTCCCCCTCCAGGCTCGCGTATCGCTTGAGATCGCTGGGAGCAAACCAGCGCGACGAGAGCCAATCCCGGAACTTGGCGGAGGCTTGCTGCTGCGTGATCGCGAAGGGCAGGATCGCGGCGGGCTTGATCTGCCGGACCGACCTGGCCGTCGCCACGATGTTACTGCCACAGAATGGGCAGGCCTGGCTCGTCGTGTTCGGGGCCATGGGCACGTTCGCGCCGCAGGAGTCGCAGTGCACGTCGAGGTGCTCGTGGTCGGCCTTCTCGCCCTCCAGTTCGGCAAGCATCTTGGCGTAATCCACCTCCTCGATCATGCGATCGTCGGTGGGGATCTCGTTCAGCGCCCGGCAGTACGGGCACGTGAGCGAGCGCGTGCCGGGCTTGAACTCCAACTCCGCGCCGCACTGCGTGCAGGGAAAGGTGGAGGGCGCATGAGGCGCACCACGGCCGGGAACTCGCGATTCGGACGAGGCGGCTTCGGCAGGCGGGGTTGGCGAGGCGTTGGACATCACGATCTCGTTCGATCAGCCCCGCTCGCTAGCGCGGAAGGGGCGGGGGCCCGCCAAACAAGCCGCCAAGTTCCGCGACGCTGGCGGCCGGCGCCCACTGGGCCATGCCCTGCTTCCACACGAGTGTGTCGCGCATCAGTTCGCCCGCGCGGGCCTTGCTCGCGAGCGTGCCCAAATCAAAGGGCCCCGCCTGCTGGCCGTTGATCGCCACAAAGAACGCCGCGGCCGCGCCGGGGATCGGCGGCGGAACGGCGTTCATCGCGCCACCGCCCCCCATCTGCCCCTGCTGGAACGCCCCCGCCATCGCCTGGCCCATCGCGAAGCCCGCGCCCATGCCCACGCCCGCGCCCGCGGCCCCGCCTGGGTTCTTCGCCGCGTCGCGCATCGCCTCGGCCGCCTGCAACTGCGTGTAGGCGTTGAGGTTTCCGATGACGCCCATCTTCGTCCGCGCGTCGAGGGCCTGCTCAACCTCGGGCGGGAGCGAGATGTTCTCGATGAGGAGCGTCGTCAGGTCCATGCCGTAGTTCGCGAGGCTCGGGCGGATCTGCTTCGCGACGAGTTCGCCCGCCTCGCTGTAGTTCGCCGCCAGGTCGAGCGCCGGAATCTTGATCTCCCCCAGCGTCTCGCTGAATCGACTGACGATGAGGTTTCGGATCTGCTCGGTGATGCCTTCGATCGTGAAGTGGGCGTTCGTCCCCGCGATCTCCTTCACGAGCGTACCCGGGTCGGTCACGCGCATCGCGTAGGTGCCGTAGGCCCGAAGCCGAACGACGCCGAACTCGCTGTCGCGCAGCATCACCGGGTTCATCGTGCCCCACTTGAGGTCGGTGAACTGCTTGGTGTTGACGAAGTACACCTCGGCCTTGAAGGGGCTGTTGAAGCCGTACTTCCAGCCCTTGAGCGTCGCCAGGATCGGCAGGTTCTTAGTCTCGAGGGTGTAGGTGCCGGGCCTAAAGATGTCGGCGATCTGGCCTTCGTTGACGAAGACCGCCGCCTGGCTCTCGCGGACGACGAGTTTGGCCCCGTTTTTGATCTCGTTCTGGTACCGTTCGAAGCGGTAGACGAGGGTGTCGCGGCTGGAATCCAGCCACTCGATGATGTCGATCAGTTCGCCCGAGAGTTTTTTCCAGAGGTCCATGGTTCACCCCATGTGCGGAAGGGCGCTGGTGGTCTCCAATCTGTCGCGTCGCTCTCCTGAGCGGTTGTCCCGAACCCGGCCCGCACGCTCCTTTCATGGGAGTGTATGGGGCGGGGTTTCGTGCCGTTCGGCGGGGGGGGGGGGGGGTCG
>CAZIZO010000003.1:0-16807 GCA_964543905.1 uncultured Phycisphaeraceae bacterium | reverse complement strand
GCGCGCCGGGGGCGGCTCGCGCCGCCCCGGCGGGGGCGGCCGCCCCCCCGGGCGTCGAGCGTTCGCACTCGGTGGTTTCAGGGTCGAGGTCAAAGATTTCACCACGGCGTGTTCGCGCGGACGCCGGAGCACGGTCGCCCGTCCATGCACCTCGTCTCCCCAAGCCCCACTTGTAAGTATCTGGCTCCGAGTTCCACACTCCGTTGACGCACCGCGCCGCGCAGTCGTCACGCTGCAACGCCCGGGGGCGGGAGACGAGGGCGGACGCGGAGGAAGATACTGCAGATTGCAGCGAGATGGGCCAGCCCCGCACAGGCCACAAGAAGTAGAACCAGAAATGGGAGCCACGATAGGCGTATCGCACAGAACCTCAAGATCATGGAGGTTGGCTAGAAGATAAGCGCGAAGGGTTGATACTGATGTGTGGCTGGGGCTCGACACGCGCAGTATTTGCGCCAAATGTGCGATGCACCACTATCAGATTCAGAATGTGAAAATGACATAGTGTGCGTAGGTGATTTGCAAACGGTTGTTCTCGTTGTGGTATGTTGTCGCCTTGGCGTGGCCGTGCTGCACGCCGTCCGAGCGGGATCACGCGTGTTCGATCCCGCCATCCATGGGGGTTCGCTTCGGCGAACAGCATTCGTTCCAAAGGAGACACTCGTGCGGAATCTCTCACATTCCAAGCCCATCGTGGCCTTGGTTGCCCTGGTCGTCAGCCTGTGGGCACCACGCGCCTTCGCATGGCAAACGTACACCGACGATCTCTGGGCCTTCGACATTGAGCGCGTCAGCGGTTGGACGGACGAGTCCGAAGCCGAGGGCGAGCCCTCCTGCGGCAGCCCGTGCAACCAGTGCGATTCGACCAACGGGGTCTACGCCTACAACACCTCGGGCACGGCGGTCCTGAACGCTCGCCTCTTCCGCCGAGCGAACGGCAGCGCCTATTCGCATCGCCCCGGCACGCTTGTCACCGCGGTCGGCGTCGAGGTGATGGGGCGCTACGACACCGGGGATTCGGGCACGATCCGCGTGGACGTGCTGAACACGACGATCAGCGGGTACCACTGGACCAACACGTCGGGAGTCAGTTCGCCCGACGATCAGTGTCGCTACCAGATGGGCTCGGACGGCAACATCTCCGGGACATTTGGCTGGAACGCCAATCCCAATCTCTACCTGAACGGTTTTCAGGTCCAGGTGCGTCGCCAGTCCTCGCCCGCGAACTCCACCCTGCGCGTGAAGGCGATCCGCGTTCGCATCACCAGCGTGTGCGATCCCGCGGCGAATCTCACGATCTCCCCGCCGGGAGCCACGATCTGCGGCGGAGCGCAGACGTTCTGCGCCGGGGTGGGGAGCGGCACGGGCCCGTTCAGTTACCAATGGCAGTTGAACGGGCAGGACATCGCGGGCGCGACCGGCTCGTGCTTCAACGCCACCCAGCCCGGCACGTACCGGTGCTACGTCTGGAATGCCTGCAGCGCGGCGACGCCCTCAGTCACGCCCAGCGCGACCCTCACCGTGAACGCTGCTCCGCAGATCACCACGCAACCCTCGGGTGCGACGCGTTGCGTGGGCCAGTCCTGGACGGTCTGCGTTGGCGCCTCCGGCACACCCGCGCCCGCCTACCAGTGGCGCAAGTTCGGCGTCCCCATCCCCGGGGCGACCTCGAGTTGCTACACCATCCCGAGCGTTACCCAGGCCAATACCGGTGATTACGACTGCGTCGTCACCAACTCCTGCGGCAGCGTGACGTCCGCGGTCGCAACCCTCACCGTGAATACCTACCCGAGTATCAACCCACAACCCAACAACCAGGTCACCTGCGCCGGCGGCACAGCCTCCTTCTCCGTGGGTGCTTCCGGCACGGCCCCCCTCTCCTACCAGTGGCGTCGAGGCACTACCAACCTCGCCAACGGCGGGCGTATCTCAGGGGCGAACTCGCCGACCCTCACCATTACCGGCGTCGTCCCCGGTGACGCCGGATCGGACTACAACTGCCTCGTCACCAACTCGTGCGGCAACACGCCCTCGAACAACGCGACCCTCACCGTGAACGCTGCTCCGCAGATCACCACGCAACCCTCGGGTGCGACGCGTTGCGTGGGCCAGTCCTGGACGGTCTGCGTTGGCGCCTCCGGCACACCCGCGCCCGCCTACCAGTGGCGCAAGTTCGGCGTCCCCATCCCCGGGGCGACCTCGGGTTGCTACACCATCCCGAGCGTCACCCAGGCCAATGCCGGTGACTACGACTGCGTCGTCACCAACTCCTGCGGCTCGGAGACGAGCACCCCCGCGATCCTCGTCGTCCCCTCCACTCCGACCATCACGATGCACCCCAGCGATCAGCCGTACTGCGGCGGGATGGGCACCGTGCAGTTCTGTGCTCAGGCGACCGGCAGCGCGCTGGGCTTCCAGTGGTACCGCCGCTGCGGCACCACGGTGACGCCGCTGGGACCCGCCAGCGCGTCGCCCTGCTCTCCCGCGTTCGTTCCCGAGCCGGGCGATGAGTCGTGCGAGTTCTACTGCGAGGTCTTCTCGGGGACGTGCCGTCCCGGCGCCTTCTCCAACGTCGCCCGCCTGATCGTGGGCACGGCGCCGACCATCACCCAGCAGCCGCTGGGGCCGATCTTCTCGCGCAAGAACTGCTCGCCCTTCTCGGTGACCGTGGGGGCGACGGGCTCCGGGCCCCTCTCCTACCAATGGTCCATCAACGGCGTGCCAGTGGATTGCGTCGGCAACCCCAGCGCCTGCACGAACCGGATCACCGTGCCCAGGCTCACGTTGACCCCGGGCTCGTACCAGTTCCGCTGCCAGGTGTCCAACGCCTGCGGCCCAACCAGCGCCGTGCAGTCCAACATCCTCACCATCCCTGTGGTCTGCGTCGCCGACTTTGACGACGGCACGTCAAGCGGACTGCCCGATGGTGGCGTCACCATCGACGATCTCCTCTACTACTTGGATATCTTTGAGCAAGGGCTCCTGGCCGCCGACATCGATGACGGCAGCGGGACTTGCGTGCGCGACGGTGGCGTGACCATCGACGATCTTCTCTACTTCCTGGAGCGCTTCGAGGCCGGATGTTGAGATTCCTGAAGTTCACGGAGCCACGGTTCGACACGCTTCAACACGAGGGTCTGGTGAAACCATCAGGCCCTCGCTTCTGATCTCGCCTCTTACCGACGCGTTGTTGTTCGACCTCGCGTCGCCGTCCGCGTCGCGGGCCGATGGCGCCGAGCGCCGTCGCCCAGTAGAGTACGTTTGGAGAACGAACATGATCCGGCACGCCGTGTTTCTCTTCCTTGCATGTGCTTCGTCCGCTGGCGCGCAGTCGACGGACTTTGCCGAAGGCAACGCGGGACTCTGGGCGACGTTTGCGCCCGTCGACAATGCGGCGACGAGCGTCGCCAACTCATCGGTTCGTGTCAAAGACGGCGCCTCGTCCATTGTGTTCACAACCACCAGTGGATTCGACACCGGGGTCAAGTTCCCGGCCTCAGGAAACCTGAACTTCAACGCGTCCGCGTACAACCACCTGGTCTTCTGGGAATGGCCGGAAAACACCACGCCCATCGGCTGGCAGGGAAACCAGCCCATCGTCGTCGTTCGAACGGGGACGGGCACCATCACACTGACGCCGAACTCGCAGTTGACTCCCAACTTCGCCTGGCGGTTGTTCAAGGCGCCGCTCGCTGGCGGTAACGGGTGGTCTCGCACAACAACGGGCACGCCGAATCTCGCCGATGTTGACCAGATCGAGATCCACCACGACACCTGGGATTACGGGTTTCGAATCTACTTTGATGGCGTCCGATTCATGAACCTCAATCCGAACGGCCTCCCTCCCCCGGGCCCGCCACCTCCGACGGGCGTTGATCCCGACGCCATCGTGTCCAAGGTGTATTTGTATGTCTTCGATCCAATCATGGAAAACTTCGGTTCGCGACGCATGCATGAGGTCTACGGATGGCAGAACCCCTTGGCGTTGACGTCTCAGATCATTGCCGACTTCCAAGCGAGCAGCCATGGCAAGGCACGATTCCAGATCGTGGAGCAGGTCGTTGCGGACGAATATCCACGGTTTCAGGACGGTTTTCAGCACAACGACTCGACCTTTGCCTCGGATTGGGCAAACCGCATATTCCACAGCAGCACCTTCGACTACGTCGACTTCTGCAACTTGCACGCCCTGGGCGAACGAGTTGACGCCGGGGAGATCGACGAAGTTTGGCTCTACGCGCCCCCGATCGCCGGGATGTGGGAGTCCTGCATGGCGGGCCAAGGCGCCTACTGGATCAACGGCCCGGCCTATCCGGCGGCGGGTCGCCAACGGGTCTTCTCGATCATGGGATGGAACTTCGAACGCGGCGTGGGCGAAGCCATCCACTCGTTCGGACACCGCGCCGAGAGCACCATGGTACATTGCTACGGCTCGTGGCCGCGGGATCGCAGCAACACATGGGCACGCTTCGCGCTGCTCGACACGGACTCGCCCGGATTCGGCGGGGTAGGCAACGTTCACTTTCCCGTGAACGGGACCTCGGATTATGACTACGCGAATCCGAGGTTCGTGCAAAGCAACGCCGATGCGTGGCTTTTCTACCCCAACCTGAACAACAGCACGCGTGCGATCAACTTCCGAGAGTGGTCGCCTTTGGGCGCGGATCCACAACGCGAGTATCTGAACTGGTGGTACTCACACATGCCGCACGTTGGAGGGCGAGCGCCCGACTTCTACCTTTCAAACTGGTGGCGATACCTCTTGGACTTGGAACAGTTCAAGGGTGGCGGTGCAAACCTCTATCTGACACTGGGCCTCCCCACGGCGCGAATCGAGTTCCCGAGCGGCGGATCGAGCGTCCAAGGCGTTGTAACCGTGCGCGCCTCGGCGGAGGTCGATGGGGCGCTCGGACGCGTCGATTTCTACGTGGATGGGCAATATCGCGCCACCGACTATCTTTCGCCCTACACGTTTTCGTGGAACACGGCCGGCCTCAGGGGGGCCCACACGCTCGTGGCCAAGGCGTACGAACTTCAGAACGGGACGGAGGGCGTGTCTTCAACGATCACGGTGAACGTGCGACCGTGCGTGGCCGACGTGGACGATGGAACCGGTTCCGGCACCCCCGACGGAGGCGTCAGCATCGACGACCTCCTCTACTACATCACCATCTATGCCAACGGCCTCGTGCGAGCCGACCTCGACGACGGCACGGGCTCAGGCACGCCGGATGGCGGCGTGACCATCGACGACCTCCTCTACTTCCTCCAGCGGTTCGAAGGAGGCTGTTAATCTCGCATCTTTGTGCCAATGGACTTGCACCCCGCCATAGCCTCCCGCCATCGGGGGCTTGCGCGCGATGTAACCAACGCGATAATCGCATGTTCTTGACGATCCAGGAGGTATGATCTGTACAGATGTTCCACGGGAAAGTTGTCCATCTACCTTCTCGCGATCCGCGCTCCGCAGTAATGCTCAAAGATTGAGGCGGTGACCTGCCCCCATAAAAACAAATCCCCTTCAAGAGGGGATTCAGGGTCGGCTTGCGCCGGTTTGCCCTTCGGACGTTTCCTTTACCGTGATAACGGAGGAGGAACGTCGCTCGATTACACAGTGAAAGCATAGCATATTCAGCAGCATTGTCAAGTTATCTCTCGGTTGGGGGAATCACATGCCCACAAATGTTTCGTACGGTCTCGGTCTCGATCAGGGTGTGGCGTCGATCGGATGGGCGATCGTGCAACTCGATGCCAAGGGTGAGGCGATTGGGGTGGAGCGGCTGGGAGTTCACCTCTTCGAAGCCGGGACCGAGGGTGATATCGAGGGCGGGCGAGACGAGTCTCGCGCGGGTCCACGCCGCATGGCGCGCCAGGCCCGCAAGCAGTATCGCCGCCGCGTGCTGCGCAAGAAGCGGCTTCTCCGCTGGCTGCAAGAACTTGGGCTCATGCCCGCCGGGGACATCTCAACAGCGGAGGGGCGGGACAAACTCTTGAAGGACCTCGACGCCGACCTGCGGACGACCTGGGAGGCCGATGCTTCGACCGACCACCGCCTTCGCCAACTCCTGCCCTATCGCCTGCGTGCGGCAGGCTTGACGCGGCGGCTCGAACCCTTCGAGTTGGGCCGTGCGCTCTACCACCTCGCCCAGCGGCGCGGCTATCTCAGCAACCGCAAGGCACAGGGCGCGAGCGCGGACCCCACCCCCACTCCCGTTCCCTCCTCCAACGAGAAGAAGCCGAAAAAAGCATGGAAAGGCAAGAGGGGGACGCCGGTCTCGCCCGCCGAAGATGCGCCCGCACCGCCCGTCGCCGCCACGAAACCGGGCGAGGAGGAGGCGGGCAAGGGCTCCGGGGGCTCCGGGGGCTCCGGGGGCTCCGGGGGGGCCGGGGAGTCCGGGGGGAAGGAAGACCCGAGCGTCGTCCGCGCCGCGATCGTCGAACTCGAACGGCAGATGCGCGGCGCGGGGTGCACAACGCTCGCCGAGTATTTCTCCAGGCTCGACCCGACCGGCACGCTCGGGGATCGCCTGCGAGGACGCTGGACCGCGCGGGAGATGTTCCTTGAGGAGTTCGGGAGGATGATGGCCGAGCAGGCCAAGCACCATCCCGCGCTCACGAAGGAGGTCGAGCGCCAACTCCACCGCGCGATCTTCTTCCAACGCCCCCTCCAGAGCATGAGCCACCTCATCGGGACGTGCGATCTGGTCAAGGGCGCGAAGCGCTGCCCGCTGGGTCATCGTCTCGCCCAGCGGTTCCGGCTCCTCCAGCGCGTGAACGACCTCAAAATCTGGCTCCCCGACTTCACGCAGCGGTCCCTCACGAACGAGGAGCGGAGCCGGCTCCTCGCCGCCCTCGACAAGCAGGGCGACATCGCCTTCTCCAAACTCAAGCAGAAGAAGTGGTTCGGCCTGCCCAAGGGCTCGACGTTCAATCTCGAAGAGGGCGGCGAGAAGGAACTGGTCGGCAACCGCACCGAGGCGAAGTGCCGCCGCATCTTTGGCGACGAGCGCTGGGACGCGATGAGCGAAGCGGACAAAGACGCCGTGGTGCAAGACCTCCTCGTCTTCGAGAAGCCGTCGGCCCTTGCCAAGCGTGGGGTGTCGGTCTGGAAACTCTCGCCCGAGCAGGCCGAGGCGCTCGGCGACTGCGTGCTGGAACCCGGTTTCGCCGCGCACAGCAAGGAAGCCCTGGCCGTGCTCGTTCCGCGCATGGAGGAGGGCACGCCCTACGCCTCGGCGGTGAAGGACGAGTTCAAGAAAGAGGACGCGCCGAACGAGGTCCGGGACCTCCTGCCGCCGGTGGAGAAGGCGCTGGGCAACCTGCGCAACCCGACCGTCACGCGCGCCCTGACGGAACTCCGCAAACTCGTCAACGCCGTGGTCCGGAAGTACGGGAAGCCCGCGTGGATCCGGCTCGAACTCGCTCGCGATCTCAAGCGCGCCCGCAAGCAACGCGAGCGCCTGAGCAAGGAGATGCGCGAGCAGGAGGCCCGGCGCGATTCGGCCCGCGCCGCGATCGTCCGCAAGGCGGGGCTGGCCGGGCCCTCTCGCTCCGACATCGAGCGCTACATCCTTGCCGAGGAGTGTGGGTTCATCTGCCCGTACACCGGAAAGCCGATGGACCGCGAACGCCTGACCGACCTCGTGGGACGCACGCCGCAGTTCGACGTGGAGCACATCTGGCCGCTGTCGCGCTCCCTCGACGATTCCTACCTCAACAAGACGCTCTGCCACGTCGAAGAGAACAAGGCCAAGGGGAATCGCACGCCGTTCGAGGCGTATTCCCAAAGCCCCGAGCGATGGGAGCAGATCCTCGACCGCGTGAAGCGTTTCGGCGGGACCGCCGCACGAATCAAACTCGAACGGTTCACTGCCAAAGAGATTCCCGACGGCTTCGCGGAGCGACACCTCGCCGAAACCCGCAAGATCGGCGCGGCGTCCGCCGGATTCCTCGGTCTGCTCTACGGAGGCGAGATCGACGCCGCCCACAAGCGCCGCGTCTTCGTCACCACCGGCGGCCTGACCGCGCACCTGCGCCGAGAATGGCACCTCAACGGCATCCTGGGTACCGAAGGAGAAAAGGCACGTGACGACCACCGCCACCACGCCGTGGACGCCCTCGTGGTCGCCCTCACCGATTCGGCGGCGGTGGCGAAACTCCAAAGGGCAGCCGAAGATGCCAGCCGCGTCGGGCGGCGGCTCTTCGCCCCGGTCGAGGAGCCGTGGGCCAACTTCGTCGCCCAAGTCCGCGCCAAGGTCGAGGCGATCAACGTCTCCCACCGCCAGAGCCGGCGCGTCGCAGGGAAACTGCACGCGGAGACCAACTACTCTCGTCCGATAGGAGCCCGCGGCGAGCGGCGTGTCCGCAAGGCCCTTCATAAACTCTCCGAGAGCGAAGTCAAGCGGATCGTCGATCCCAAGGTGCAACGGGCCGTCCAAGCCAAGTTGGACGAGTTGAAAGGGCCACCCGACAAGGTATTCGCGCAGCGTGAACATCACCCATACACGCTCACGAAGTCGGGCGCGAAGAACTGGATCCACAAGGTGCGGATCGCGACGGGGGACAAGCCGCGCGCGGTGGGGCAGGGAGCCCGAACACGCTATGTCACTTCGACCGCGAGGGGAAATCACCACGCGCTGTTCACGAAATCGCCGGACGGGACATGGACGGATCGCGTCGTCCCGTTGATCGAGATCAAACCGGGTGAGCCTCCCATGAAGTTGCCCCACGGCGGCCCCTCGTTCACCCTCGCCCCCAACGAGTACGTGCGGATGAAGGACAAGGATGGACGGGTGGACCTCTTCCGCGTGCTCAGCCTGAGCCAGGGCGATTACCGCTTCATCCGCCACACCGACGCGCGGCGCGTCTCCGACGCGAAGGACGGCGGGATCGTCCGCCTCAGGAAGGGGGCGATCGCCGAGTGCCCGTTCGAGAAGGTCAGTGTCTCCTACCTCGGCGAGGTCTCACCGGCGGGGGGATAAGAGAACGAGGAACTCCATGCCCGCCGATCGCTTCCTCGAGATCGCCCGCGACCCCGCCCGCCTCCAGTTGCGGCACGGGTGCCTCATCGTCCAGCGCGAGGGCGTGCCCGACGTCTCCGTCGCCGTCTTCGAGTTGTCCGCCGTCGTCCTCGCCCATCCGCAGTGCACGATCACGCAGCCCGCAATGAACGCGCTCATGGAGGCGGGCGTGCCGCTGCTGGTCTGCGACGGCTCGTTCCTCCCCAGCGGGATGATGCTCCCCTTGCGGGCCAACACGCTCCAGACCCAGCGCATGATCGCGCAGGCGTCGGCCAAACTGCCCGTCAAGAAGCGCCTCTGGCAGCAGATCGTCAAGGCCAAGATCAAGGCCCAGGCGGCGGCCCTGGTCGGGCTCCATCAGGACGACGGGAATCTCCCGCTCCTTGCGGCGCAAGTCAAATCCGGCGATCCGATGAACGTCGAGGCCCGCGCCGCCGCACGCTACTGGCCGCTCCTTTTCCGTGATCCCGAGTTCCGCCGACGTTACGAGGCCCCGGACCAGAACCGGCTCCTCAACTACGGGTACGCGATCCTCCGCGCGGCGGTCGGGCGCGCCATCGGCGCCGCGGGATTGCACCCCTCCATCGGCCTGCACCACCGCCACCGCGAGAATCCCTTCTGCCTGGCCGACGATCTTGTGGAGCCGTACCGCCCGCTCGTGGACGCCGAGGTGGCCAAGATGGCCGGGGAATGGGGACGGGATTGCCCGCTCGACGCTAGGAGCAAGGCCCGCCTCCTCGAACTCCTCGACCTGCGCCTCCAAGTCGGACGAGGTGAGGCTGAGATGCGATCGACCAGCGAGTGCATCGGGAGGACGGCCTTCTCCCTCGCCGAGGCGCTGGGGGGTGTGCGGGCGGATCGAACCGGAGACGGTGGTCGTGAGGCGCCCGAAATCTTCTACCCGCTGGGGTTGATGGAATGGTGACCCGCCGTCCCAAGCGTGTCCAACCCGGACAAAGCGGGGAGCCGGGGGGCGTCCCGTCGGGGTATCAATGGATGTGGCTCTTCGCGATGTTCGACCTGCCGATCGAAACCAAGGAAATGCGACGGGACTACGCGCGGTTCCGAAAATACCTCCTGTCGCAGGGATTCTCGATGCTGCAACTCTCGGTCTACGCACGGCACTGCCCGAGCGAGGAATCGGGCGAGGGGATCCGACGCCGCGTCGGGGAAGCGGTCCCGCCCCACGGGCAGGTGCGGCTCCTCTTGGTCACGGATCGACAGTTCGGGAAGATGGAGGTCTACTTTGGAAAAAGCCGCCGACCCACCGAGGAGCCACCCCCGCAACTCATGCTTTTTTGATCCCGCGCATGCCGCAAATCCTTGTATTTCAAGGGATTTGCGGCAGGTCTAGTGTAATCGAGCGACGCTCCCCGCGAAACCACGGCGCGGTCGAGCGTGGTGCGGATCGCGGATTGAGTGTAATCGAGCGACGCTCCCCGCGAAACCACGGCCTCGGCGACCTCCGTCCGGCCCAGCTCGCAGTGTAATCGAGCGACGCTCCCCGCGAAACCACGGCGGTTGTCCTTGGGGCGCACGCGTCCACCGCAGTGTAATCGAGCGACGCTCCCCGCGAAACCACGGCTCGGGGGCTTCGCCCCCTCGCCGTGCAAAGACACAGCGACATCCTCCAACTCGCGAGGCAGGCGAGCGAGGTATTGATCGATGCGATCGGTGGATGAGGGTGGATCGAGGTACGGACCCTGCTCGGAGGGTGCGTGCTCGCGGATCTTTGAACACGGGATCGAAGAGCACGCACGCCACACCCCGCCCCTTTTCGGGCCTTCCTCTGCGATTTCTGCGTCCTCGGCGAGAACTTCTTCTTGAGGGTTCTCGCTCGCGCATCAGGCTTGTTGCTGTGTGCTTTCTCCGCGCCGGCTTTCGGAATGTTCTTCACAGCGCCCGCCGAACGCCGATGCGTACCCCGGGGTCTGGTTGTCTCGCCCCCTCTCGCTTCAGCAGACGTGCCCCAAGGCCCTCGTCCTCACCCGCATCTTGGACGCTCACCAGTTCTGCGAGAGCCACTTCCCCACCTGGCTCACCAACGCCACCCAGAGCGGACCCACCCCCGGAAAGAAGCAAGCCCGGCCGAAGCCGGGCTCGCGTTCCGATGAGCATGGAGCGCCGGCGGCCGGGGAGTGGGCCGCCGATCGAACTCAACACCCGGATTCGAAGCGGACAAGGAAGTAGAGCAGGTCGTCGATCGTGACTCCGCCATCGGGCGTGCCGGTCGAGGAGCCGTCGTCCACGTCGGCCGCGGCGTCTCCGGCCTCGAAGATCGCGAGGTAATAGAGCAGGTCATCGATCGTGACCCCGCCGTCGGGCGTGCCGGTCGAGGAGCCGTCGTCCACGTCGGCGACGCAGCAGATCCCCGCGGGGTCGTACATCCAACGGGCAAAGCCGTCCGCGCCGACGGGGCCCGCGCTGGTGAACGTACCCCCGGCAAAGAGGTTGGGCCCGCCGCCGAACTCCACGACCGCCATCGTGGTGACCGAGGGCGGGACGTTCCCGACGAAGGTGCTCATCCCGCCTTGCATCGCCGACCAGGAGGTTCCGTCCCATCGGGCGATGGAGTTCACGCGCACACCATCGGCGAGTTCGAACGACCCGCCGGCCACCAGCACGCGCCCGCCACGCTCCCGGAGGGAAGCCAGAGAACGAACCGTGACGGTGCCCGTAAGCCCGGACGCCCGCGTCATCCCGCCTTGGAGGGCGGACCAGGTGGACCCGTCCCACCTCGCGATGCGGTTCACGCTCACGCCGCCCGCGGTCGTGAAGGCGCCGCCCGCATACAGCGCCGGCCCGGAACCCAAGCCATCGTCGTGCACCAGGAGCGAGGAGACGGTGCCGTTGCACCCGATGCCCAGCGCCGACCAGGTGGTGCCGTCCCATTTCGCGATGCGGTTCACGCTCACGCCGCCCGCGTTGAGGAATGATCCGGCGACGTACAGGGCGGGCCCAGACCCGTCGTCGAAGACAACGCTCGCTTCAATCGTACCGTCCACGCCACCGGCGACATCCGACCAGGCCGTACCGTCCCACCGCGCGATGTTGCTCACACTGGCCGACCCCGCGGAGGCGAAGAACCCGCACGCGTAGAGGGAGGGACCACCCGGTCCCGGCTCGTCGAACCCGATCAGCGTGTTGACGCGGGGTCCGTTGGTCAACGACCCGCCGATGCCGCCGCCCACCTCAATCCAGGCTGAACCGTCCCACTTGAGCACGCGTCGAGCATCGGCATCATTGTTCGTGTTGAACGCCCCCCCGACGTAAAGGGTGGGACCCGTGCCGTCGTCGAAGACGGTCGTGCAGATCGTGCCGGTGGAGACGCGCTCATCGGGCAGGGTGCCGTACTTGATTTCCAGGTTGGGAAGGCCGCCATAGGCGGGGGACCACGCCGTGCCATCGAACGTCCCGAGTTTCAGGACGGGCTGCCCGTTGGTCGAGGTAAGGAAATCGCCCGTGGCGTACAAGGCCGGAGCGCCGGGGCCGGGGCCATCGGCATCGAGGGCGGTCAACTGGATGACGCCGGAGAGTGCGTTCGAGGCCGGGTACGAGGGGAGCGGAATCCACGTCGTCCCGTCCTGTTGCATGACTTGGTTTGTGCACGCGATCAGGCGAGTGGGCAGGGGGCTTGGCCCATCGACATCAAAGGCGTTGATCGTGAGCGGCTGTCCCAGGACGTTGGCGTCCCAGTTGGGTGACTCCCAGTCGGTTCCGTTCCAGCGAGCCACTCCCTTGGCGTCCATGTTGCCCAACGGACCGAAGGCGTACAGGTGGGGGCCCGTGCCGGTGTCGAAGACGCCGACGAAGGGTCCGACGCGTCCGAGCGTGTAGTCCGCCCCCATGCCCGTCCACTGCGAGCCGTTCCACTTGGCCACGCCCCGCACGGAGGTGTCGCCGCCGGAGGAATGGATGTTGCCGCTGGCGATGAGTTTGGGCCCGCTGCCGTCGTCGAAGTGGGTCAGGCCGTAGACCCGCCCGCCTTCCCCCGTGTGGTACTGGACGCCCGCACCGAGGCCGACCCAGGCCGTTCCGTTCCACTTGACCACGCCGGGAGAGGTGACACCGCCGACGCCTTGGAATAGTCCGCCGACGTAGAGGGCGGCCCCGGAGCCATCGTCGAAGGCGTGCAGCACGTTGACCTCGTCGCCGGACTGGAACGACGGCACCTCTTCGCCGACGAGCGACCATTGCCCGTTGAAGTCTCGCACCGCGATTTTGCGTCCGATCCCGATCTCGAAGTTGCCACCGAGATAGACCTTCTCGCCGCCGCCATCATCAAAGGTCGTGAGTCCTTGGAGGGTCGTGGCCTGCATTTGCGGGGTGCCCTCGTTGTACCAGGACGTTCCATCCCATCGCGCCACGCCGTGGGCCGTCGAGGCGTTGGTCGAACTCTGCGACGGAGAAGCCATGCGACGGAACCATCCGGAGACGAAAAGTTGACGCCCCAACGGCCCAGGGCCGTCCGGATCGGCGATGGTCATCGCGTAGCAGATGCCGCTGGCCACACCGGACGTGTTGCCGTAGGCATGCCCGATCTTCTGCCAGGCAGAACCGTTGTACTTGTACACCCTCCCGCCGTTCGTGCAAACATAGAGCGCTTCGCCGTTGCCATCGTCGAAGACGATGGATTGCCAGTAGGCATCCAGGGGACCTCCTTGCCGTTCATAACCGCTCGACCAGGCGAACTGGCATTGAGCGTGGGCCGTGGACACGGCATCTACCCCTGGCACAAGGGCATGTCCCATCATCAGGCACCCCGCCATAAACGACGCCACCATCGATCTCTCGTGTTTCAGCATTGCACGTCTCCTGCGTTTCGCCGAAGTTGCGATCTCACCGCGGAAGTCGCTCCCAAACTCGAACTGGTGAAGCCCAACCGCGCGGCTCTCCGAGGTCACGTACCACGGAAACGGGATTTGCCAAGGCAAAGACCAGAGCCATGATCGGCAAACTAACCGATCCCCGTGATTCTGTCAACATTCTCTGAGCGAATACTGAAAGAATTTGCGATCCGGGGTGTTTTGATGTACTCTAACGATACCTGGACCGAAGGCATGACAAACACAAACCTTACAAACGGGCGTAGCCACCACTCCAAGGGCGTGATACACCCTTCCGCTTCGTGCTTCTCCGAAGAGTCTCGCGCGATTGCCGCAAAGGTTTTCCACGCGCTGCAATCCTTTTTAGAGTCCCTTCCTGGTCCATGGAGGAGGCCACAGGAACTCTCCCGTTTCCTTGGATTGAGCAAGGATTTGACGAGTCGACTGCTGATGGTGTTGCGGCAAGAGGATCCGATCCTCGGTGTACAGATGCTCCCCGGCCCCGTTCCACTCCGAGCGTTTCTGGCGGCGGCCACCACCAAAGGCGCCAGCCGCACCTTGGCGGAAGCCACGGACCTGGCGATCCAGGAGTGGGAGGATCATGTCCGGCGGGAGTTTGGAGATCGCAAGTCGATGCAGGCGGCCTTGAGCGATCTGATGCCCTCGGTCCGAGTTCGACAAGAGTCCACGGCGCGGCAAGCGGTCTATCGTGGCATGGCCGATATCAAAGGTTTCACCACCGAGACGGCCGTGGTGGCGTTCATGATTCATCCCTCCGCGACGCGTGCGGACTGGTGTGATACGGCGCTTCTGGGCGGGTCGCAGGGCGTTCGACGTCTTCGTTCGGCGGTCAGCATTCAATACACAAGCACCTTGCAGAGTTCGCCATGGGGTCGGAGGGCATTGTCTCCGAACGATCAACCCGGAGAGGGGGCGATCCTGCGTGAATATTGCCGACCTACCGACCTCCCGATCGAGATCGAGGTTGAAGGACGATGCGTTCACTACACACTGGCCACCGAAGGAATCGGCACTCGAACGGAGGCGGACTTTTTTTTGGCCGAGTACTACCCGGGGAATCACCCGCTGTATGCCGAGGACTCGGACACACCGACGCGCTGGGTGTACGCGACGATCGAAGAACCCGCGAAGAGACTGATCTTTGACGTTCTGGTGCATCGCGAGGTATGGTCCGAGGCCGCACCGCAGATCCGGACATTCGACACCGCCGTGCATGGAGTCGCAGACCCGAACTCACCCTCCCGCCGGCGAGACCTGCTGGACTTGCGCATCACGCCCACGACGTTGCCAAACGGACCTGGTCGCTTCTGGTGTCAGGGTTTGCCAAGATATCCCGACATGCTGCACGATGTCGCCTCGCGCAGCGGCTGGAATCTTGATGACTTTCGCGGGTACCGATGCGAGATCACGTACCCGCTTTACGGGTCCCAGGTATGCATGCTCTTCTCGCCTCCCTCTCGCGGATTGAGAGATACGTCCGGGCGTCACGATCGCGGGAATGACCCGAACGATAAGCCCACCAGCCCGCGTGTCCGGCGTTGAACTCCGGAGTTCACGCCCATCGACGCTCGCGAACCCCACCTCGGCGCTCAGCAGGACGTCACACCTACCCTCCTCCACGCGCCATGACCAGCCCCTACGACACGTACGCCTCCCCCCTCGCCTCGCGCAACGCCAGCCGGGAGATGCTCCGCCTGTGGTCCCCCCGCCACAAGTTCAACACGTGGCGGCGGGTCTGGCTCGCGGTGGCCGAGGCGCAGCACGAACTCACGCGGGACGCGCCCAAGCCCTTGGTCACGGCGGACCAGGTTGAAGAACTCCGCGCCGTCGTCCAGCGCCCCGGCGGGATCACCGACGAAGAGATGAGGGCCGCCGAGCGGTACGAGCGTGAACTCCGCCACGACGTGATGGCCCATGTCCACGCGCTGGGCGACTCGTGCCCGAAGGCGAAGGGGATCATCCATCTCGGGCTGACGAGCCAAGACGTGGTCTGCAACGCGGACTTCGCGGTTCTCGCGAGCGCCCTCGACCTGGTCCGGACGAAGGCGGCGCGGCTCATCCTCGCCCTGGCGGAGGGTGCCCACCGCTGGCGAGCGATCCCGACGCTCGGCTTCACGCATTACCAACCCGCGCAGCCCGTGACGGTCGGTCGGCGTCTGGCGATGTGGGCCAGCGACCTCCGCCTCACGCTGGAACGTCTCGACGGGCAGCACCCCTTCCATGGGGCACTCGTGGGCTCGTTGTGGGGCATCCTGCGCCCGCGTGGGCTGCGCGGCGCAACCGGAACCCAGGCCTCGTTTCTGAGCCTGATCGGCGACGGCCACCGCATCGACCAACTCGAGCGGGCCGTGCTGCACCGAACCCTGGACGGTGTCCTGCGCTCGTTCCGTCGCAACAACGTGGTCCCCCCGGGCGCCGATTCGGGCTATTCGTGCGGCATCGACGAACCCGAGGCCGTGATCCCCGGCGACGAGGACGCGCGCCCGACCGAGGTCGGCTTTGACCTCTCCCTCATCACGGGCCAGACCTACCCCCGCGTTTACGACACCTTCATCCTCGCCGATCTCGCCTCCACCGCCGCCGTCCTCCACAAGATCGCCACCGACATCCGCCTCCTCTGCAACCGCAAGGAGATCGACGAACCGTTCGAGGACAAGCAGATCGGCTCCTCGGCCATGCCCTACAAGCGCAACCCGATGCGCTGCGAGCGGATCTGTGGGCTCACGCGCTTCGTGATGAACCTCGTCGGCAACGCCTATGACACCGCCGCCACCCAGTGGCTTGAACGCACGCTCGATGATTCCTCCAACCGCCGTCTCTCGCTCCCCGAGGCGTTCCTCGCGCTCGACGGCGCCCTCGACCTCATGCACAACGTCGCGTCGGGGCTCATCGTCCACGAGGCGATGGTCAGGAAGAACCTCATGGCCGAGCTGCCCTTCA
>CAZIZO010000002.1:353907-459971 GCA_964543905.1 uncultured Phycisphaeraceae bacterium | reverse complement strand
CAAATTCGAGGCCGCCGGCAAGCTCACCATCAAGGGCATCACGCGCGACGTCGTCTACGGCACGACCTCCGAGTTCGGCTTCGACTACCTCCGCGACAACATGAAGCGCCGCGTCGAGGAGCAGGTCCAGAAGAAACGACAGTTCGCCATCGTCGACGAAGTCGACTCCACCCTCATCGACGAGGCCCGCACGCCCCTCATTATCTC
Source organism: uncultured Phycisphaeraceae bacterium (assembly GCA_964543905.1). GTDB lineage: Bacteria > Planctomycetota > Phycisphaerae > Phycisphaerales > UBA1924. The sequence goes on along the minus strand of CAZIZO010000002.1, from coordinate 459,764 downwards.
CGGGCCCGCGCACGAGGACGCGCCTCGCTATGAACTGGCCGACCGCCTCGCCCGACACCTGGTCGAGAAGCAGAAGCCCTGGCAGGCCGCCGACGATCGACTCGAGCGAGCCAAACTCCGGATCAAGGGCCTCGAGGGCGACCTCCGCCAGACCCGCGACAAGGCGAACATCCCGAAGATCCAGAGCGAGATGGAGGCCGCGCGCCAGGACCTCCCGCGACTGGAGGCCGAGCGCAACCAGTTCACCCAGTACTTCGAGGTCAAACTGGAGCGCAAGCAGGTCCACCTCACGCACGAAGGCGTCGCCGAGGCGCAACGCGTCGCCGGCCTCGGATCGTTCTACGTCGATGAGAACATCGACCTCCCCCACCTCCTCGAACAGTCCTTGCGGGCCCATGTCGTCTACGAACTGGACAAGGACTACGTCATCATGGACGCCAACGACCCGATGACGGGTCGGAAGCAGCCCAGCATCGTCATCGTCGACGTCAACACCGGGCGCCCCATGGTCGGGCGTCAGTGGAGCGACGGCCTGCACCAGGCCGTCGAGTGCAAGGAGCGGGTGCCGATCAAGCAGGAAACCCAGACGGTCGCGACGATCACGATCCAGAACTTCTTCAAGATGTACAAGCGCCTGGCGGGCATGACCGGCACCGCCGACACCGAGGCGCAGGAGTTCCACGACATCTACAAACTCGACGTCGTGAGCATCCCCACCAACAAGCCGGTGGTCCGACGCGACTTCGATGACATGGTCTTCATGTCCGCCAAGGACAAGTGGAACTTCATCGTGGACGAGATCAAGGCCTTCCACGACTGCGGTCGGCCGATCTTGGTCGGGACGACGAGCGTCGAGAAGAGCGAAACACTGAGCAAAATGCTCATGAACAAGCACGCGATCCAGCACGAGGTGCTCAACGCCAAGCAGCACGAGCGCGAGGCCCACATCGTCGAGAACGCCGGTCACCTCGGGCAGGTCATGATCGCGACGAACATGGCCGGCCGCGGCACCGACATCAAACTCGGCGCCGTCACGCGCGACGCACTCCTGGAACACTGGCTCAAGCGCGGCATCGCGCCGCGGACCCTCACCGTCGACGCCACCGACCAGCAACTCCGCGAGGCGATCTATCGCAAGATCGCCAGCAAGGAACTCGACCTCCAGAAGAAGGACGCCGAGTCCATCCCCTTCCCCGAACTCGAGATCAAACTCCTCCGCCATTGGGCGATGCACTACACCTGGCTCAGCCCCAAGCGGATCGACAGCGCGAGCGCCGAGGACCTTCGCAACGAACTCGATCTCCACGGGCGCTTCCTCCTCCACCGCATCCGATGGTTCACCTCCGTGGAAGACATGGGCGGCCTCCACGTCATCGGCACGGAGCGTCACGAGGCCCGCCGCATCGACAACCAACTCCGCGGCCGCTCCGGTCGCCAGGGCGACAAGGGCTCCTCACGCTTCTTCGTCTCGTTCGAAGACGACCTCATGAAACTCTTCGCGGGCGAACGCACCGCGAAGATGCTCTCGATGCTGGGGATGAAGGAGGGCGACGCGATCGAGCACCCCATGGTGTCCAAGAACGTCGAACGCGCCCAGCGCAAGGTTGAGCAGGTCAACTTCGAACGCCGCAAGCAAATCCTCGACTACGACGAGGTCATGGAGCACCAGCGTCAGAAGTTCTACGGCCTGCGCCAGCGCGTCCTCGAAGGGCGCGACGTCAAGGGCCTGCTCCTCGAGTACGTCCGCGACAGCGTCAACGACGCCTGCGCCCTGTACCTCGATCCCGACTACCCCGCGCAGTGCGCCGCCGAGTTCGCCCGCGAGAAACTCGACTGCTCCTTCTCGCCCGATCGTCTCAAGGGCAAGGATCGCGACGAGATGGAGAAGGCGATCCGCGAAGAGGCGAAGTACGACGTCCGCCACAACATCGATCTCACCCTCGGCGAGTTCATGCCCATGGAAGGCTCCGAAGTCAGCGTCGATTTCGACTCGGCCGGACTCATCAACTGGGCCCGCTCCCGCTTCGGCGTCGAAATCGACGCCGCCGAACTCCGCGAGGGCGGAGACTCCGAACGCCGACGCGTCCGCGAGATGCTCGTTCGGGCCGCCGAGGCCAAGGTCGACGCCGCCGACCTCTCCGGGCTCGACCAGTTCGTGGAGAAGGACTACGGCGTGCACCAACTTTGCCACTGGGCCAAGAACAAGTTTGACTTCCAGATCGATCCGCAGGCCATCATCAAGGCCATGAAGGACGACGACGATTCCACCACGCCCCAGAGCACCATCATGGCCGAGGCGGAGAAACTCTATCAGAAGCGCGAGATCGAGTACCCCGTCGATTACGCCATGGAGATGACCGCCATGCTGATGCGTCAGCCCGGCGGCCTGCAGGAGGGCGCCGCTCAACTCATCGGGTGGGCCAACCTCCGCTATCGTCTCGGCTGGAAACTCGACGCCTTCAAGATGGGTCCGCAGAAGGTCAAGGAAGACCTCCTCGCCGCCAGCCGAAAGTTCGTCGAGGAACGACAGATCGAGGCCGAAGTCGCCAAGGCCCAGGCCACCAAGACCGACGAGGAACTCGACGCTTACTTCAAGGAACGGTTCAACGCCGGCATCTCGGATTCGCTCCGACATCTTGAGGGTGAAGAGCGAATGGATGCCATCCGCTCCCGCATCGAAAACCTCCTCCGCACCGAACTCCTCATGTTCGAGCGCACCATCATGCTCGACACCCTCGACAGCGCCTGGAAGGACCACCTCTACGCCATGGACCAACTGCGGGACTCCATCAGTTTCCGCGCCTTCAGCCAGAACGACCCGCGCATCGAGTACAAGCGCGAGGGCTCCCACATGTTCACGAGCGTCATGCAGAACATCCGCGAACGCGTCACCGACTACGTCTTCAAGGCCAAACTCACTCCTCAGATGCCCCCGCCTCGCCCCATGTCCGCCATGTCCATGCCCCCGCGCGGCATGCCCCCGCGCCCCGCCGCTCGACCCCCCATGCCCCCCTCCGCACCGGGCACCGGCGGCATGGGCATCACCGGCCCGGGCATCGATGGTCCCATCGCCTGATCCTTCACTCCTCGTTCCATCACAGAGAGAAAAAAGGGCTCCGGCCAACGCCGGGGCCCTTTCTTCACACGCACGTTCTCGTTGCGCCTATTCGATGTCCGAATCCGGTGCCTTGAGCGCCGAGATGTACTTCCGGGCTCGCGACTTGTTATCTTTCGGCGAGATCCGCGTCCCGTCCGATCGATACCGGATGACCTTTGCCGTTCGGCATAACTTCGCCAACGCCTGATTGATGCTCGATCGCAGCGAGGTCGGCGCCGCGTTCGTCTGGTACCCGGTCTCCGGCAACGCGTCCGAAATCTCTTCCGTCGTCATCGCCTCGTTGTACTTGTCCAAACTCCAGATCGCAAGGATCGCGTCGGCCAGGTTCTTCACGCTGGCCGGCGCCACGGGACGCGCCGCCGACTTCCCGTGCCTCGCCGACCCATTACTCACATGGACGGGCTCGTGCCGCCCCAGCAACCCGTTGAACGACGAGACCTTCTTGCCCTGCGTCTCGAGCAACTGCTGCGCGAACGCCTTGATCTGCTCGATCCGCGAATCCACGTCCTTCGCGATCGCCTCATAGTCCTTCCGCGCCTCCCGCTCCCGCACGCGCTCGCTCTCGATCCAACTCGTCACCCGCTCCAGTTGCTCCGCAATCTCCACCATCGTCATCTCTGAAATCGCTTTCGTCGGCAACGACACCAACGAGCGCTCTGGCGCAGTAGTCTGCAACACAACTTGACCTTTCTCTTCCGTCGAAGCCGCGATTCCTCACCCTGATGGACATCCGGGTCACGGCCTCTTCTGGGTCCATCAACGGTCATCATAATCTTCTAGTCCTGTGTTTCCAGTGAATCCACCCCAACCATGATCTACCAAACATAATCCGTCTAAAATCTCCCGCGGCGGCGAATCCGCTGCCTCGGCCTTGCGTATTGGTCTGCTGTCCCCACCTTCCCATCTCGTGCGGTCCGCACGCTCACCGCGATAACCTCTACCTTCCCTCCTGTAAGGAGTTCACCATGTCAAAGCCCACCCCCCACACACGTCCGGCCTTCACGCTCGTCGAACTCCTCGTCGTCGTGGGCATCATCGGTGTCCTGATCGGCCTCGCCACCGCCGTCGGAAGCAAGGTCATGAGCGGCGCCAAGGTCAACGCCACCCGGAACACCCTCCAGGCTCTCGATCAGATCCTGGCCACCTACCTCAAAGCCAACGACGGGCGAGTTCCCGCGCCGTATGTCTTTGATCCTGTTCAGGACGTGGTCACTGGAACGGACCCGGGCCAGATCCTCCCCGTCCTGGACGGCGCCTTTGGTCCCACCGAACCCCGCGGGCGTTTCAACAGCATCGGCCTCTTCCTCTATCAATGCAAACTCGTCGGCGATTCGCAACTCGCCCAGCAGATCCAGAACCTGCCCAGCAAGGTTGTCACCAATCTCCCGCCCGACCTCACCGCCACACCGGGACCGGGCGTCCCCACCATCACCACCGTCCTTGACGCCTGGGGACGCCCCATTCGCTACGTCCACCCGTCCTTCGACGGCACCTTCCCCCGCCGCGCCAGCGCCGCCTCGCTCCCCGTCGCCACCATCCCCTTGATCGAGCAGGTCTCTCCAGAGATCACGGCCAACAACGGCAAGTTCAAGCGCCGCGACGGCACCACGGGGCGACTCCTCTGGAATCCTGCCGTCGCCAACGACGTCCGCCGCAACTTCTTCACGCTCGCCGACCGCGAGACTTCCGCATGGCAAAGCCTCTCCCCCGCCGCCAAGCCCGGCGACTCCGACGGCGGCACCTGCCAAGGTAACCAGCCCTATTTCTACTCGGCCGGCCCCGACGGTGACCCTTCGACCCTCGACGACAACGTCTACACGGTCATCCCGAAACTCTCCAAAGAGTGAGATCGGGTCGGCTCACGACGCACGCAACCCCAGCCCGCTCGCGGCTCACGAACCATCGAATGCCGCGATGGCCCATGCACTTGCGGTCTATACTCCTCCCCACCACGGGGTGTAGCGCAGCTTGGTAGCGCGTCTCGTTCGGGACGAGAAGGTCGTAGGTTCAAATCCTATCACCCCGACTTGGAAGGCTTGATGGCCTCGGCATCGCCGAGGCCATTTTCCATTCCAGGCCCCTCCGCCCCAGTCCTTCGGCGCACCTCTACACTCCCTTTCCCCTGCTGGAGTCTCCCCATGAAGATCCTCGTCGCCGACAAGTTCGAACCCGCTGGGATTGATGGGCTGAAGGCCTTGGGCGCGTCCGTGGTCTACGAGCCCGGAGTCGGCGCCGAGAAACTCGGCCCCACCCTCGCCGCCGCCGCACCCGACGTGCTGATCGTTCGCTCGACGATGGTGAAGGCCGACACCATCGCGATGGCGCAGGGGCTTCGGGTCATCATCCGCGCCGGCTCGGGGGTGGACAACATCGACGTGCCCGCCGCCACCAGCCGCGGCATCAAGGTCTGCAACTGCCCGGGGATGAATGCCGTCGCCGTCGCGGAACTCACGATGGGCCTGCTGTTGTGCTGCGATCGGCGCCTACCCGACCAGGTTGCCGCGCTTCGCAACGGCATCTGGAACAAAAAGGAGTTTGGCAAGGCGCGTGGGCTTAAGGGCCTAACCCTGGGCGTGGTGGGCGTCGGGAACATCGGGCAAGAACTCATCCAACGCGCCAACGCGTTCGGGATGCACGTCGTCGTCTGGTCCCGCAGCATCACCCCGCAACACGCCAGCGCTCTCCACTGCGAGTTCGGCGGCACCGACACGCCCGCGTTGCACGCCCTCGCCAAACGCGCCGACGCCATCAGCGTCCATCTCCCCCTCGTCGACTCCACCAAGAAACTCTTCGGCCGCGCGTTCTTTGAGTGCATGAAGCCCAACTCGTACTTCATCAACACGTCGCGTGGCGGCGTCGTGGACGAAGATGCCCTCCGCTGGGCCGTCAAGGAGAAGAACATCCGCGCGGGCCTCGACGTCTTCGATCCCCAGCCCGCCGAGGCCGAGGGCCCCTTCGCGAATGAGACGGGCAAACTCACCGGCGTGTACGGCACCCATCACTGCGGCGCGAGCACCGACCAGGCTCAGATGGCCGTCGCCATGGAGGCCGTCCGAATCGTCAAGGTCTACCAGGAACGCGGCACGGTTGAGAACTGCGTCAACCCCTGATGGCCGGCGGACGGGCTCCCGCCTGTGGGTTTTCTTGGAAATGCGCGGATTGACACGAGCCGCCCCGCAGATGTTGCGTATCGGTCTGTCCCGGCCGATTTCGTTCATTGACCGGTTCCTGCCCCTTCTTCACCGCGAAAGGAATCCCATGCGCGCTCGCATCTCTTTCTTCCCCATCTTCTCCATGTTGACAATGACCGCCGCGTCAAGCGTGAGTGTGGCCCAGTGCACGCCGCACTGGGACTACTCCATTCCGGGCGTATCGACCGGCACGGGCTACGTCGGCGCGTTCACGATCTATCAAGGCGATCTGATCGCCAGCGGCTCCTTCCAGGGCATCGGCGGCGTCGCAGGGACCAAGTACCTCGCCCGATATCACATCGCCTCCAACACCTGGTCCGCATTCGGAGCGGGGTTGGGCGATGCCCCCAGCAACTCTTTCGGCACCTCCTTCGCCGAGATGAACGGCGACCTCTACGTCGGCGGGTTCTTCGCCGACGCCGACGGCGTCGCCGACACCAAGAGCATCGCACGCTGGGACGGCACGCAGTTCCATTCCCTGGGCACGGGGTGGGCCTTCAACAGCGTCAACGCCGTCTGGTCCATGCTCTCCACCGACATCTTCGGCGGGCCCAAGGTCTTCTTCGGCGGCGGGTTCGCGGACCTCGCCGGAACTCCCGCCGGGAACGTCGGTGTCTGGGACGGCACCACCGTCACTCCCATCGCCACCACCATGAACCTCGTGGGCATCAACCCCCTCGTCACCGCGATGACCCTCTTCGACGACGGACAGGGCGGCGGCACCCAACTCTATATCGGAGGTCGCTTCGCCGACGTCGACGGCGTCGCCACCAAAATGATCGCCCGATGGAATGGGTCCACATGGTCCGCCGTCGGCACCAACCTCGGCAACACCATCGCCACCGGCGAGATCGACGCGATGCTCGTCTGGGACGACGGCACCGGCCCCGCCCTCTACGTCGGCGGCACCAACATCCGCGTCGACGGCGTGCTCGCCCAAGTCGCCAAGTGGAACGGAATCACCTGGACCGCCGTCGGGCAGAACCCCACCGGGCGCGTCTGGACCCTCGCCCCCTTCAACGACGGCAGCGGGGAAAAGTTGTACGCGGGGGGCACCGCCGCCGGGCTCCTCCGCGTCTTCCGCCTCGAAGGCAACACCTGGACAACCGTCGAGGGGGGCGCCGACGCCCAGGTCATCAAACTCTTCCCGCACAACAACCGTCTCTACATGGGCGGGTCCTTCGCCAACGTCAACGGGCAGCCCGCGACCCGCATCGTCTTCCGCACCTCGTGCTACACCCCCTGCCCGTGCGTTGCCGACACCGACGACGGGAGCGGCACAGGGCAATGCGACGGCGGCGTCACCATCGACGACCTCCTCTACTACCTCTCCATCTTCGAGGCCGGCACGCTGGCGGCGGACGTGGACGACGGCTCCTTCACGGGCACGCCCGACGGCGGGGTGACGATCGATGACTTGCTCTACTACCTCTTCCGGTTCGAGAGCGGGTGCTAGGTTTCAACGGCCAAATGCGTCCCCTGGGCCGCAGACAAAGGACACGCCGATCCGCAAGACCCCCGGCCCTCTCCAAAGCAAACCAGTCAATTCTGCCACAATTTACTTGCTCAGCCCACAGATTTCGCGCATCCTGACGGTGACCGAGAACTAAAGGGGGCTCCTATGAGCAGCGGGCATCGAGCATCGAGCATCGGGCATCGGGCATCGGGCATCGGGCATCGGGCATCGGGCATCGGGCGAATCTCTGCGCCCGTGCTGGGCGTTCTCCTGAGCATCGTCGTCGTGCCCATCACTTTTGCACAACGTGAGGCAAGGTACGCGCCCGGCAAGATCATCGTGCGGTTCGATCCACGTGGCGTAGTACCAGCGCGAGAGATGGGCGAGATCGTCGCCACGCTGGGACGCGGAGAGGTATTCCATTTCTCGAACTTTGTACCCGGGTTGTCCATTATTCACGTGGAGACGGGAACCGAAGACGATCTCATCGAGCGTGCGAGAGAACTTCGCGGGTTGATTTATGCCGAGCGGGATCTGGTGGGTGATGTCGCCTCATCGCCTCCAAACGACCCGTGGTTCGTCGCTGGCGAACAGTGGCAATTCCAAAACACGGGGCAAACGGTCAATGGCATTTCGGGGATTCTCTATGCCGACATCTGCGCCCTCGGCGGTTGGAGCGTCCGGACTGACGCCGCCGAAGTCGTTGTTGGCGTTTTCGATTCAGGCGTGAACTACGCTCGCTACGACCTCGAGGACAACATGTGGGTCAATCTGGGCGAAATCCCAGGGAATCAACTTGACGATGACGGGAACGGGTACAAAGACGACATCCACGGAATTCGCCTGAATAACTGCGACGTCAACTACCTGCGAGGCGATCCGTTCGAAGGACTCGGCGCATCACAGCAGAACATTCATGACCCGAACTATGAGGGAAACCACGGATCGGTCGTCGCGGGGTTCGTCGGTGCACGGGGCGACAATGATCTGGAAGGCACCGGTGGAGCGCAGAAAGTTAAAATCATGTCGCTCGCGATGTGGGACTTTAAGGACAACCCGCCAATCACCATATGTGCCAGCCTATCTGCAAGTGCCTGTGTCATTGGGTTCGAGTATTTGATCAACAACGGGGGCAGTATCGTCAACTGTAGTTGGGGATTCGTGACCTCCACTCAAACGTTGTATGATGCATTTTACTATCTTGACAAGTATGGCGGCCTCGCCGTCGTTGCCGCACACAACGATGGCCAGAACATTGACACGTCCTCTCCACCGTCTACGACATACCTGTATCCATCGCGATACACGTTTCCGAGCATCTTGGTCGTGGGTGCTTCGGACCAGTGCAATCGTCGAGCCACGTTCTCAAACTACGGAGCGACTTCCGTTGATATCTTTGCACCGGGCGATAATCTCCGTTCGTTTGCAAGCTTTGCACACTGCCCTTCGTATTACTGCTCGGGAACCTCGTTTGCCGCGCCATTGGCGAGCGGCATTGCCGCCCTCGTCTGGGCAGAGAATCCGTCGTGGACGGCGTCACAGGTCGTAAGCAGGATCAAATCGACCGCGGTGCCCGTGCCGTGCCTTTCTGGCCTGTGTGCCACGGGCGGCGTTTTGAATGCTTCGGGGGCTCTCGGCGGGACCTGCCCGTACACCGTGGGACCCTGTTGCACACCTTGACGGAGGTTTGACATGCTTTCAATGAAGGCCGCAATCGCAGGTGCCTTGATCGCCACACATTCACTCGCGCAGTCACACACCATCACCATGCGGTGGGAAGTCTCGCTCGATGACGGCGTGACATGGAGAACAGGCCTCGTGCCGTGCAGCGCGGCTCAACGCTCGGTCCGCGTACGACTGTGGGCGGAGTGGAATCGAGATTCGGTCTTGGTGATCTTTGCCGTAACGCAGTTCGATGCGACGGTGCGTACTCCCGGTCGCGTATCGCAAGACTCGATCGACTCGTTCAACGTGGGAATCGTGCCGTGGAACGATGCGAATCCCGGAGGCTACAGCGTCAGTCAGCATGACGACGTCCTGAAGATTGATGATTGGGCTGACGTGCAGCCGCCGGGGGTTGGTCCGCGGTGGGTATCTCCGTTCCAAGGTCCTCCCGGAACTCCAGCCGCGCATCCAGAAGATCCGACTGTTCTCTTTCTGTATCGGCTGCGATTGGACGGTGTTCCCGGTGAACGCCAGATTCAGGGCTTATTTCGTGTTCGAAATCAGCAGTTTCCGGATCGAGTCGCCGCCCTTTACATCGCTCCCTTCGACGGGACCCTCGCGTTCGTCCCCACCACCATCTCGAACGCCACCATCCTCGTCGTCCCCTGCCCGGCCGACTTTGACGACGGCAGCTCCATGGGCACCCCGGACGGCGGCGTCACGATCGACGACCTCTTGTACTACCTCTCCATCTACGCCGAGGGCGTCCTTGCCGCCGACCTCTCGTCGCCTGCTACGCCCGGCACACCCGACGGGGGCGTGACGATCGACGACCTGCTGTACTACTTGTTCCGCTTCGAGAGCGGATGCTGAGCCCGCGGGCGAACCCAACCTCTTGAGTGGAATGACGGAGGGCGCCGAGGGCCCTCCGTTTTCGTTTGCGTCCCGGACGTACCGGCCCCGCGACCTGCGGTTGCCAGCACGGGGACGCATGGCTCCTTGCTCGATCACCGCCGTACCATTCCGCATGACCACCGCCACCGCCCCCTCCGCCGCGTCTTTCGCCAAGCCCGCCTCGTTCAACCTTCCGGGGCTCTCGCCCGGTCGCTTGTACAACTTCTCCGCGGGCCCATCGTGCCTGCCCGAAGAGGTCATCAAGCAGGCGCAGGAAGACATCTGGAACATCATGGGATCGGGGGTGGGCATCATCGAGCACTCGCACCGGGCAAAGGTGTATGACAAGGTGCTCGCCGAGGCGGAGGCGGATTGCCGGAAGGTCGCGAACATCCCGTCGAACTACAAGGTGCTCTTCCTGACGGGCGGCGCAACGAGCCAGAACTTCATGATCCCGATGAACCTGCTCAGCGCCAACGAGACGGCCGACTACCTCACCACGGGCTACTGGGCCGAGAAGAGCGTCGAGCACGCGAAGATGTTCGGCACGATTCACGAAGCCTGGGACGGCCGCGGCACCAAGCACACCTTCTGCCCCGCCGATGCCGAGATCAAGTACTCGCCCAAGCCGTCGTACGTGCACATGTGCAGCAACAACACGATCTACGGGACGCAGTGGCGCCATGCGGACGGGACGCAGCGGCTGCCGAACGTTCCGGCGGGCGTGCCCCTGGTTGGCGACATGTCGAGCGACATCTTCTCCCGCCCGCTGGACATCAGCAAGTTTGGGCTGATCTACGCCGGCGCACAGAAAAACATCGGCGTTGCGGGCACCACGCTCGTCATCATCCGCGAGGATTTGCTCACGCGCAGGCCGACGGACAAGCATGGTGCGCCACGGGACATCCCGCTCATGCTCCAGTATGCCGTGCAGGCGAAGGACGAGAGCCGCCACAATACCCCCCCCGTCTTCCCAATCTACATGTGCGGGCTGATGTTCAAGTGGATCTTGAAGCAGGGCGGGCTCGAAACTCTGCACAAGCGCAACATGGAAAAGGCCAAGTTCATCTACGACGTGCTGGACAGCAGCACGTTCTACAAGGGGCACGCCCGCGGCGACAGCCGCAGCCTCATGAACCTCACCTTCCGCTGCGCCCCCGCCGGGAAGGACGCGAAGGCGTGCGAAGAACTCGACAACAAGTTCCTCAAGGAAGCCCAGGCCGCCGGCATGGACCAGATGAAGGGCCACCGCTCGACCGGCGGCATCCGCGCGAGCACCTACAACGCGTTCCCAAAGGAAGGGTGCAAGGCCCTGGCGGATTTCATGCGGGAGTTTGAAAAGAAGAACGGGTGAGTGAACCGCCTCGCGATGCCCGGGCACCATCTCCCGGGCTTATCCGCCAGACTTGGACGGGGCAGTGGCTTTCGTCCGCTGCTCCACGCCTTTCGAATAGGCGAACATCACCATCACGGCGGGAAGGAAGGCCTTCTCCCCGGCGGAACGCGCCAGGCTGTCGAGGCTCGTCACCCGCCCGTTCTCGACGTCGCCGACCAGGTCAACGACCATGTTGTCGAAGACCTCGATGAGGCCGCCCAGGATCTCGTACTCCTCCTTGGTCTTGGGCAGGAAGGCGGACGCGCCGGGGATGTTGGTGGGCAGGGCAAAGTACCACTTGCCATCGTCGCCCAGTTTCATCCGCATGCCGATGGGGGCCATGATGGGCTTCTGGTCCCAGCGCAGGGAGACGGAATCGTCCGTGAGATACTCCGTGGTCAGGCGCTGCTCGCCCTCACGAAGGAAGGCGTAGGGATCTGCGAGGAGGCTCTTGAGGGCGTCGTCGAAGGCATCGCGGGCCTGCGTCGAATCCATGTTGGGCCGTCGCCCACGAGGCATCGCCTGCTGGGCGAGTTGCCCAAACAGGGAGGTCGACTTGCCTTTTTTCGCGGCGTCTTCGAGGTCGGCCTTGAGTTTGGCCACGTCGTCGGGAAACCTGGCCTGAACGGCGGTCCCGAGTTTCTGCAAGTTGCCCAGGAAGACGCCCGTGCGGGATAGAAACGCCCGCATGTCCGGGTTCTCGGCGTAGATCAGGTCGCCCAGCCGCTTGGCCTTGCCCTCCTCCACCATCAGGCGTGCGGTCGCAATCGTGGCCTCGGGTGTGGCCTGGCTGTACTTGCTCTTATCCTCGCAGCCGGTGAACGTCAGACACAGCACGACCCACGTGGCCACCCAGGCCCAGAGACGATCTCGCACGAGAGAATAGGAAAACGAGCAGAGCATGATCACACACCGCGGCACCACTGATACGCCGCCGACGGCACGTTCGTTTCCCTATCGTTCGCCGATGCAGGTTTTCGTCAATGGCGAGACACGGGACGTCCCCGAGGGCACCACGCTCCGGGGGCTCATCGAGCACCTCGGGCTGGGCAAGGCCCTCTGTGCGGCCGAAGTCAACAAAAAGGCGGTTCGGCGCGGCGAACAAGAAACGACCGTGCTGAGGCCGGGGGATGTGATCGAGGTCGTGTCGCTGGTGGGCGGGGGATGACCCCGAGGGCTTCAGCCCCCAAAGAACACCCGCGTCAGAAAGTCCGCTTGCGCGTTCTTCGCCTCATTGCCGTACTTCCCAAAGCCCGCGTGCTCGTTGGGAGCGCCGGTGTCGCGCCAGGTTTGGAACTGGATCATCGCGGGGTCCGCGCCCATGGCCCGATAGTGTCCCCGCAGCATGCCCAGGAATGTCTGCATCTGCCCCCACGGAATGATCTCGTCGGTTTCGGCGTGAAGGGCCAGGAGGGGAATGGGACGAAAGCCCGCGAGGTGTTGCGATGGGTCCACCTCCGCGATCACCTCGTAAGGCGGCTCGTCGGGCCAGCGATCCTTGACCCACTTTGGAATCACGACGCTGCACGCGCCAGCACCCGACGGCGCGGGTGCCCGCTCCGGCACGTACAGGCCCGAGAGCCAGCCTGTTGTGCACTCGACGGCGGCGGCGACGAAGGGATGCGGGTCGCAGAGCCGCCGCAGCGTCGCCATGCCGCCCATCGACATCCCGCCGAGGGCAAGCCGGTCCAGATCAAACGCCCCGGCGAAGATCGGGTCCGCCAGCGCATCGACGACCAGATCAATCTCCGGAATCGCCTCGCGGAGCGTGTGCAGCGTGGCCTGCGGGCGCTGCCCGACCTCGTCGAACCGCTCGCCGTGGTGCGGCAGATCGATCGCGCAGGTGGCAATCCCCGCTCGGAGGCACCGCATGTACCTTCCCGGGTCGAGTTCCTTCTTCGCCGTGCGACCATGGAGCCACACGAGTGTGGGACGCGGCGACGCCACGCCGGGCCAATCGGGGTGGGCGAGGAGCGCGGGAATGCGCGCACGAGAAAGGCGGACGTTCTTGGAACGCTCGGCAAGAAATCTGGGCAACTCGGAACGCGGTTGAGGCATGGGCGTGCGACGCGGGACGGTGTGCCACGAACCCGGAGTCCGTGCCCGCACAAGGGGCTAGTGCTTGCTCGGACGGGTGGCGAGCGTCACGTACGTGTTGCGTCGATCGACGCGAAGTTCCAGCAGCGTGGTGGTGTTCTCAAAGAGGAACGACGGCCCGACTCGTCGCTCATCGGTCGACACCAGCACGATATTCTGAAGCCGCTCCACGGCGTACTCGATGCCCTGATCCACCCGTGGCACGTAGACCCGCATGGAGAGCGCCGCCGCCTCACCCAAGCCCCCCCGCGACGCGGGGCCCTTCGCCTTCTCGATCAACGCCCGCAGATCGTCGAGATTGATGAGGAACCGGCGGTAACTCGGGTCCGTCGAGTGCGGATGGAACTCGCGTGTGATGATCCGGTTCGCCTCGTCGCTCAGGTCCTGCTCCACGCCCGAGAGTCGCGCGTCTCGCGTCACGACGCCGCCCTGCACGCGGCTCGCGCGGCAGATAAAGAACTCGAGCGTGAAATCCCCGATCGAGTTGTCCTGATCGTCGATCGCGTGCACGATGAACTGCTGGAACTTGGGCTTGGGAGTCGCGGCATAGGTCGCGACCGTTCGTGCCTGCAGGTCCTTCGCATGCGCACGGAATGTCGCCGCGTCCTTGGCACGAAGCGCCCGAACCACGATCGGACCGACAACGCCGGTCGGCGCCTCCGAAACGATCGAGCCGTGGTCAAGATCGGGCAACACGCCCCACGCGAAGTCGTCGACGGGCTTGAACTCGCTCCACTGGTAGGGGGTGTACGTGTCGCCCGCACCGCTGGGCTTGGTGCAATCGAGGCTGAGTTTCAGCGAGTCGAGCGACGTCCCCGCGATGACCACCGTGCCGTCGGTTCCGGGCTTGTTCACCCAGCCACGCATGCCCGTGTAGTCCTTGATGCCCACGAGGATGGTGAGTTGGATGCGATCGGCGGCATACGGGGCGAACCCGCTCAGCAGATCGGCGTGCGCGAGTGCCCACTGGTAGGGGCTTCCGAGTTCCAGGCCGTCCAGCAGGTTGCGACCAACTTCGAGAAAATCGCCGATCTTCCATCGACCCTTGAACAACTCACCAAGGAACGACTTGCCGCGATGGGCGAGGGGCGAGCCGAAGTTTGCCGGCGCGAGCATGACGACACGCTTGACGGGACAGTCGTCCAGCCTGGGCTTGGGGCCGAGGTAATACCGCGCAATCCAGTGACGAATGACCAACCCGCCCGTGGAATGCACGATGATGTTGAGGTCGTGCTTCGCCGTGCCATCGGCGTCGATGAAGCCCTCCTCGATGAAGCGATCGTTCAGCCCGTCGATCACGTCATCGAACGTGACGTTGTCCTCACGCGACTCGTAGTCGGCGTAGTAAATCGTGTCGACATCGCCTATGCCCTCATTGATAAGGTATTTCTTGAGATCGGCGAAGGAATCGGAGCAGTCGCTCCAGCCGTGGATGATGACGGTCTTGGTGGGCATGGGGAAGGCTATGACCCCGAAGGCGGGCGCGGCGAGGCTTCCCCGCCGCGGCTACAGCGAAATCTGTTCCCCGCTCTTCACCGCCTGCGGCAGATCGCGCCCCTTCAGATCCTCGGCGCACATCGCCGTGCGGGGACTCAGTTCGATCACGCAATCGGGCTTGCCGTCCGGCGTCCGCGCCACCTTGACCCCCGCCTTCTCAAGCCACCGTGCGGCACGCTGCGTCTGGATCTCCTTGCTGCTCTCGACACTATCAACGCCCGTGGCATTCTTGATGGGAGCAAACTCCTCGATGCGATCCGTCTCGTACACGATGGACTTCTGGCACATCGGAAGCGCGTCGAACACGAAGCGCTCGAGTTTGACGCCGTTGTTGCCCGTCGGATTGATGGCCTCGCCTGTTTGCGGGTCGATGCAGGGGATCTTCTTCTCCGCACGGTGGTACGGCAACGAAAAGTTCGGATCGGTCGCCAGGCGCTCGACAAACTTCACGCTCATGATGTGGATCGCGATCGAACCCGCCACGAAGCGCAGCGAGCCGTCGGGCAGTCGCTCACGCTGCAACTCCATCGGCAAATCCGAGTACTCGATCACCTCGACGCGACCCTTGCTCTGGCAGAAGACGCCCAACTTCTCCTCGGGGTACGCCTTGCTCAGCATCTTGCTCGACATTTCGGCCGACGAATCCGGAGCGGCGACATGGAGGCCCAGGAACACCGGGTCGAGGATCCGCACGCACGGGTTGTCGACCTGGAAGTAACTGATCTGCTCGATGCCGCGCTTCATCATGTCGTCGAGCGCGCCGGAGACGTGCAACGCCTTGATGGACCCGCCGTGTCCGTCCGGGTTGGTCGCGGGCTCGCTGCGCGAGGCCATCAGCACCTTGCCCGTCGTAATCTCGAGCGAGGGGAGCACGCCCTGCGGAAAGAACATCACGTCGCGCGGGTCAAGGCCGAAGTAATGATGGTCCTTGAAAAACGCGCGGGTCGCCGCGTCGTTCTGCGGGCTCGTCATGATGTACCACGGCACGCGGACGTGGAAGCGATCACGAGCCGCGAGCAGGTTGTCGGCAAAGAATGCGAAGAGGCTCTTGCCCGTGACCGCCCCAGCCGGGAAGCACCCCTTGGGCCCCTCGAATCCGAGGCGAGAACCCTGCCCGCCGGCGACGACGAAGGCCGCGACCTTCCCGGCACGGATCAGCGATTCGCCCGCCAGTCGCGCCGTCTCGCGATTCCAGGGACGCCGGGGCGCGGACGGATCGTTGGGATAGAACGGGGCCGGCGCCACGTCGGTGGGAAGCACAAATCCGGGCTTGTGCTTCACGTAGGCATCGACCAGGGCGGGAAGAGCCTCCAGATCGATCGCGGCAAGACGATCCAGGAGCGCCTTCTGCGAGGAGGGATCAAGCGTGGTATAAAAATGAAGCAGGTGCGATTGTCCCACCCGTTCGAGCCGGGCGCGGAGACGCTGATACCGCTCTTCGTGATTGACGACATCGCTCATGCGGCAATGGTATGAGCATGGCCAACAGACGCATGAGGGGGCTACCGCCGAGCGATGGAGAGAAACTGCAAGCGGAGGAGTCGCGCAAATGGATCGCCCGTGGCATGAAGGCCCGGGGGAAGGGGCGGGCGGTGAGAAAGGACGCCCTCGCGCGCGCCGCGGAGGACGGCGGCGAGTCGCACGCGCGAGAGCCCCGCCAGCACGAAGGCCCACGCGACGGCGGCGAGGATCCCCAGCGGCTTCGCCAGCCCGCGCCCGTGGCGACGGGCAAGCCAGACCCAGTTTCGTGTGGCAAGGTGGAGCCAACGCTCGCTCTTGCGTGCGGCGGCCGGGCTGTCGTGCCAGGCGAACCACGCCGGGTCCGCCGCGATCCGGCCGCCCTTCGCCAGGATCTTCATCGCGAGATCGGTGTCGTTGCGATAGAGGAAAAACTGCTCTTCATACCCGCCGACCTCTCGCCACGCCTTGGTCCGAACGAGGTTGGCGCACCCCATCACGGGCCAGTCGTCCTGGGGCGAGCCCAGTTGGGGCCACTCGGGGGCACGGGACTGGGGGTGCACCGGAAGAAGCGCCACGGCGGCGACGGCGGGTCGCTCGTCAAGGAGACGCATCGCCTGTTCGAGCGAGTGTTCGTCGGGCCACGAGTCGTCGTCGAGGATGAGCAGGCGATCACGCGTCGCCAACTCGACGCCTCGGTTAAAGCCCGCGACGCCGACGTTCTCGGCAAGAGCCACCACCTGGACCTCCGGGAACAGTTCTCGAACCATGCCCACCGCGTCATCGGATGAGGCATTGTCAACGACGATGATCTGCGCGGCATCAAGAAGGCCCTGCGAGGCGAGTTCGATGAGCGTTCGGCGCAGGGCCGCCTTGCGGTTGTAATGCAGGATGATGATGGAGAGGGGCGTCGTGTGCACGATGGGCTCCTCACCCGTTGACCGATTCGCCCCCGCGGCGAACAGCGGTCGAGCACTCAGGAGGCGCGTGCGGGCGAGGGTGTCGGCGCGGCCGCGGCGGTTGGAGCGAGTCGCTTGGGGGCCGAGGGAAGTTCGTTGATGGTGCGCGGCCGGAAGGCGAGCCGGACCGACTGCTTCAGGCCTCGCCACAACACGCTAGCCGCCTTTCGGAGCACCGGGCGTCGGTGGATCCGCCGCACGAGGAATCCGTCGCTCGTGATCTGGATCAGCGTGCGGCCTCGGAACCAACTCGTCGGCCACCCGGTCGGCACGATGGCGACATCCGCCGGGGGGATGAAGGCGCGGGCGAGGGCTTTGAGCGTATCCGAAATGCGGTGGGTATCGAGGCCGCGGCGTTTCCAGTAGGGGTCTTCGGTGATCTCGACCCCAAGTTGGGCGAGTTGATCCTTGAGCAACTGGAAGTCGACGACGCGGAGGAGCATCAGCGGGTGGACGAAGAGGCGTCCGTTGCGTCCGGGCTTGGCGAGTTCCTCACGGACCACGCGGGCGAGTTCGCTGAACGGGGTCACCTTCGTGCTCTGGATCACGGGCAAAATGCCGCCCGCGGGCCCGTAGCCCTTGGTCTTGCCCTCGGCGGCGTGGGTGAGCCCCTGGATGTGCAGTTCGGCAAGTTCGTCAAGCCCCATCATGGTTTGCGCAAGGGCGCGCTCCGTGTCAACGATGGCCCGACGGAATCTGGTCAGTCCTCCAAAGCCCATGGCGTCGATCGGCGCATACGCGTTCCGCGTGGTGTAGTAGCGGACCCACGTTTGGAACTTGCGTACCCACAGGGGATGGAACGCGATCGCGCTGGGAACGCCGACCATCTTCTTGCCGGTGGTCTGCGCCATCCGAAGGAACCACTCGACATCGTCGCCATGGATGAAGATGTCGGGCATCAGCCCGGTGGCCTCGATGGCTTCTCGGCGGACCAGAGCGCTGCACGCGGCGAGATAATCGCACTTCACCAGGAAGCGTCGGTCCACATCCCCTCGAGCGGCGGGATAAAAGAACCCGTTGACCTTGCTGAGTTTGCCCCCGATCTCGTACACCTGTCGCGTCAACTGATCGTGCAACGCCGAGCCCGCGGCAAAGAAATCGGGATTCTCTTTCAGCACGCGGAGCAGGCGCTGCAAACAGCGTCGAGTGATGCGGACGTCGCTGTCGAGCATCCACATGAACTCGGGTGGGTCGAACTGTCCGGAGAGCCCCTCCCCCGCAAGCACACGGGACATCCCGGTGTTGAATCCGCCCGCGCCCCCCGTATTGGCAGGTGCTCGATAGATTTCAACGCGAAGGTTCGCGGGAACTTGAACGGTTTGAGCAAGGGGTGTCGAAGAAGCATTGTCGACCAGAACGACCCAGAGGTCGATGTCCCGAAGGTCGAGCCGAGAGAGATCCTTCAGCAGCAGGTTGACGTCCTGCGGACGGTTGTAGCAAGGTATGACCCCGGCAACACGTACCTTTGCGCGACGCGGCCTGGCAGGCTTGGCCTCAAGCGCGGAAGCGGGGTGCGTCCCGTTGAGCGATCCGTTCGGGCTTTGTCCGTTCAAAGGACTCCGATCACCGATAACGTTCGAACGTGGCGAGGAGGGGTCGGGGAGCGGAGCGGAAGTCATCGGGAGACTATACGCGACGCGTGCGAAACAGGCCCGTGCGGGCGGCGAGAAGGGGACGATCGGGGGGCCTCCCCCCTGTCATCGAAGGCGAAGGAGTCGCACATCCCGCCGAAGGTCGAATCGAATGCGGGACCAGTCCATGACGGTGTCGGAGCGCTCGCGCCGCCACGCGTCGAGGAGGGGCGGAGAGAGCCGTGGGTCATTGACCCCCGAACGCTCCCACACGTCCATCATGGCGCGATCCAGCAGGACCATCGCGGGCCCCTGAGTGTTGATTCCTCGGGCGATGTCATCAGCAAGGGGGTTGGTGTCCCACGTCGTGGCGTATCGGACTTCGACAGGCTCCCGCGTGAGCGCGTTGAGGTAGTAGAAGGGAGCGGTATCGCCAAGGAGAACAAGGCTGCCGTCGCGAGGAAGAACACGGTAGTTGACGTAGTAGACGGGGTGGTTCGCAATCGCGGCGGCGCGGGAGGGGGCATCCACATCGTCGCCAAGTCCGACAAGGCCAGAGAAGAACGCGGGTGGAAAGAGGAGTTGGTCGGCGGGATTCCCGCCGCGTTCGACGCGGTAGGTCATCAGGGTGAACAACACCTGCATGAGCATGGCGGCCAGGCCCAGCGGTGCGCGCACGCGAAGGGCCGGAGGCAGTTGGGCAAGCACGGCAAAGGCGCCGGCAAGGACGCAGGATGCGGGGAGGAGCAGTGGAAGCAGGAATCTGGATTGAAGGTGCGTGGTGTACAGCCAAAGCCCGACTTGCGCGAGGAGGGCCGCAGGGATGATCCACGCTAATCGACGAGCGTCCCGGGTCTCCCGACGGCGAAGTCCCAGCGCACAGACCGGGAGAGCGATGGCGGCGAGGATGAAGAACCCCCCCCACTGACGATGCAGCATGCCTCGGTGTCGTTTGCCCGCGGGGTCATTCGGGTCTTCCTGAACGAGGAGCCTGAGCCGATCGACGAGCGGGCCGCGGAAGGAATGGGCCTTCTGGAACCGCTGAACTTGCTCGTCGGACCAGTGGGCGGAACCGAAGATGGACGTGCCCGCTGGGAAGACGGGATTGTGGACGGCCTGATAGTTCCGGATCATCCACGGGGCAAGGGTGAGGGCCCCGACGACGACGCCCGGGATGAGAATGCGGAGCCAATCGCGAACAGGAGTCAGGCCGAAGATCAACAGCGCAGTCGGAACGCCGGCAAAGAGAAGAGCGGTGGGCTTGGCGCCGCAGGCCACGCCGACCATGAGGGCGGCAAAGACGGCGCGGTTGGCGGGGCGGACATCCTCTTCAAGGGCGACGACGAACGCCGAGGAGAAGAGGGCGATGAGGACCATCTCGTTGTACGCGAGGGAGCCAACGACGAGGACCCACGGGGTCGCGAACGCGATGCCGCCCACGACCAGGGCGCACGTGGTGGCCACGCGATCCTGGAATCCGGCTCGGCGAAGAACCGAACGAACCGCGCGGGAGAGAAGCCACGAGGAGAGGAGGGTGACAAAGGCGTGGAAGAGTTGGCAGGAAATGGCCGGGAGGCCGTCTTGGATCAGGAGGCCCCGCGAGGCCGCATCGGCGACCGGCGCGCCGCGCAGCACGCCCAAGTGCATGAAGGCGGCCTCGACGTAACTCGGGAGGAAGGAATACACGTTGTGCTGGAGCGGAACGATGCGCCCCACGCGGAGCCACTCCTGCGGAAGTTGGAGGTGGTAACTCAGGACGTCATAGCCACCAAACTCGCTGGACCAGAGCACGCCCGGGGCGATGCACGCGGCGGTGAGGAGGATGGCCAAGGGAATGACGACAACGATGGGCGCCAGGTTGAACGTGATCTCGCCGCGGCGAGCCCACTGGCGAACCATGACCTGCTCGATCAGCATGAGCACGCCGAGCACGAGGGGCGCATACGCGAGAACAAGCCCGAGTTTCGAGGCGAAGAGTCCAGTCTGCCCGAGCACGTGCGAGTAGGTGAGCATCAGCGCCAGCCCGAAGCCGCACTGGAGGGCGAAGAACTCGCGAGAGAGCCGAACGAAGGGCCACGCCAGACGCCCAAGCCCAATCGCGCCGGCAATATAGATGAAGGGCGTCCACCCCGCAACGACGAGTCGCTCCACGACGATGTTCATCCCGAGGAGCCAGCGATCCAGCAGCGGGGGACGATCCGCCGAGGAAAACGGATACGGCCCGCCCCAGGCGGCGGCGAAGCCCAGCGCGCCAAGGAAGGCCAGCGCCCAGACCAGGGGCCAGAACCGCTCGAACCGACGCGAGAACGTGAAAACCATGCGGTTAGACCCCGTAGAGAAGGCGGCGGCACACCGGGCCGACTCGTAGGATACAGCGATGCCGACCCGTTCGCCCATCTCATCGTCGTCAAGTTCGCACGTGGGAGGAGGTCCCGGCCGTGACGCGGACGCAATCGCGGTGTTTGATCCGCTCTGCTCCGTGTTTCGTCGCAAACTGAAGGCGGAGGGGTTGAAGTACACCCCGGAGAGGGCCCAGGTGTTGGACACGGTCATCCGCCTGCACGACGAGTCTGGGATGTTCGAGGCCGACCGCGTGCTGGAGCAGGTCAAGCGATCGGGCTTCCGGGTGAGCAAGGCCACGGTGTATCGGACGATCCGGCTGATGCAAGAGGCGGGGATCGTGCAGCGGGTGCCGTTCGACGACGACCAATCGCACTTCCAACTGGTGTTCGGAGGCAAGGGACACGACCTCCTGATCCGGCTGGACAATGGACAGGCGATGGCCATCGACGTCCCGGAGTTGGCGGGATGGTGTGCCGCCGCGTGCGAGCGTCTGGGCCTGACGCTTCGAGGACATCGATTGCAGGTGTTTGCAACTGGCCCGGAAGCGCCGACAAAGTAGAGGAATCTTCTCGGTTGGGGCGAGGTTTGGTGGCGAAGCCGAAAATCTGAGGTATATTCGATACAGACGGGCGGGCCGGACGTGGCCGGGTTCTCGGCCGTTGGGAGGTGGACGATGCGTTCCTGTTCGGCGATCGGCGCGATCACGTTGGGCGTTTCCTGGGCGATGGCGCAAGGTCCGGCCACCTTCTTGCCCATCCACGCCCCGGCACCCTACACCGACGCCGAAGTCGTCGCCATCTCCGCGGACGGGAGCGTCGTCGCGGGCACGGTCTCCCGCTCCGACGGCACCTCGCGGGCGTTTCGGTGGACCGCCTCGACGGGCGTGGTCTTGCTCGATGGGCTCGCGCCCGACCACGCCAGCGCGGTCCGCAGCATCTCCGCGGACGGCTCGACGATCGTCGGGCTGGCCATCGACCTTCGCACCAACCTCACCCGGCGGGCGTGCGGCGTGCGCTGGGTGGGGACCAACCTCCCCCAGACCATCGAGTGTCCGCCCGAGACGCGGACCCGCACCGTCTCCACCAGCACCAACGCCGTCGGCAATCGGGTGGCGAGCGCCAGTTTCTTCTACAGCGTGACGGGGGCGGCGACGAGTTCGACGGTCTGGAGGCCCGGCAACCCGTTCCTCTTCCTCAACGACGCGAGCATCAACTGCATGAGCGACGACGGTCAGTGGACCTTCGGCGGGATCGACTGCGGCACGGTGAACTATTTCCCGCAACGGGCCTTCCGCTGGAACTCACAAACCTTCGCCCTTACTCGCATCGAGCGTCCGGCCGGCGCGCCGACGGACGGGATCATGGAAGCCCTCGCCTGCTCCCCCGACGCAAGCGTCGCGGTTGGATCGGTGGGGAACCGAGCGTTCGTCTGGCGATCCTCGACCGGGCAGGCCGAGTTACTCCCCCACCCCTCGTTCGGAACGTTTGACACCGCTCTGGGCGTGGACGCGACGGGCAACGCCATCGTCGGCGAGACCACCACCGGATCCTTCGTCGAGTTCGCGATCCTCTGGCGAAACAACGTCGCGGAAGACCTGGGAGGGCTCCTCATCGCCCTCGGCGCCCAAGGCCTCGTGGGCGGACGCCTCTTCCGTGCCAACGACATCACGCCCGACGGCAACACGATCGTGGGACAGGCGCTCCTCAACGACGGGTCGATCGTCGGATACATCGCCCAACTCAGCCAGCCTTCCTGCCCCGCCGACGTGGACGACGGCACGGGCAGCGGGACGCCCGACGGCGGCGTCACCATCGACGACCTCCTGTTCTACCTGACGATCTTCGCCGACGGCGACGTGCGGGCCGATCTGGACGACGGCACAATCACCGGAACGCCCGACGGCGGTGTCACCATCGACGACCTCCTGTTTTATCTCTTCCGTTTTGATGCCGGGTGCTGATCGACGTCGCACGCGAACACAAAAAGCCCGGGCCAAGACCCGGGCGCTTCGATGTTCGTCCTTGCACTCGCCTAGCCCGGGGGCCTCTCACCAGCGCCCGCGGGCGCAACGGGTCCGACGGGTCCCGGAGTTTCGGTCGCGGGTGCGGGCTCCTTCAAAAGTTCCTTCCAGTTGGACTTGAAACTCCCGGCCTTCCACGCTGGAATCGCAAACGCCCATCTCCCGAGTCTGGCGTTCAGACCCTTGGCTTCATCCTCGATCTTGGGGTCAATGGCGGGAACGCCCGGGCCTGCGACCGCCTCGCCCGCCTTCGCCTCGACCTTCTTCTCCTTCTCCGCGCCCGCGGATGCGTCGGCGGGCTGATCTTCCGCCCGGGCGGGGGGCAGCACGGCAAAGGCGGAGGCCTGGAACGTTCCCCAGGTCTTGCCGTCCTTCTCCCGCGTGGTCAACACCACCGCCAGCCCATCCTTCGTCCGATACTCGGCGGTGGCGATGATGGGCGCCGAGGCGACATCGGCGGCGAGGGCCACGTCCTCCATGTCAACGTACGCGAGGGCCGAGGCGATCTGGCCCTCTTGTCCCATGCTCTTCAGTTCACGCCCTGGGGGCATGTTCTTGAACTCGAACTTGCCGAGCGGCTCGTTGGCCGAACCTTGGACGCGCTCGATCAAGACGTCTTGCGGAAGGGGCGGAGGGGCGAGCGAAGGTGCGTCGGAGGCGGAGGGGGCTTCGAGGGGCTGCGTCGTGGAAACTTTGACCGACTGGATGCGCGTGCCATCGATCTTGAGAACTTCCCGGTTGACCCAGGTCAAGATGCCGGGCTCGGCATTGGGTGCGGGCTTGATGAGGTAGGACTGCTTTTCGCCGGCGCGCCGTGCGAACTTGGCTTGCTCGACGCTGAAGCCGCCCGAGGATGGGGGGGTGTTGCCAAGGATGACCGAAGCCAGAATCTGACCGCCGGCGTCTTTGAGCGTGACCTGGGTCGAGCCAAGGGCTTCGGGCGTCATGACGGCGGACGTGGGCGCGGGGTCTTCAACGCCGATGCGGGCATAGTTCTCCGGGTTGGCGGTCTTCTCTTCAAGAATCTCGCTCTTGGACAGCCCGATGATGAGCGTCTTGACGTTCTCAAACTCCGCGGGATAGCCCCCCTTGGACTCGACGCTCCACGCGCCGTCGGCGGCCCTGGCGAGGACGGTCTGCTGACCGCCCCGGAGGATTTCGACACGAGCCGCTTCGTTGATCTTGCCCGACAGACCGGGAAAAAGTTTGCCCGCGACGGACGCGGGGGCTTCGCCGCGCCTGGACATCACCAGGCCCGCCACGCCGGCAAGGGCCAGCGCCCCGGCCGCGAGAACCGCGATCGAACTCGACTTCATGCTGCCACCTCAACTCCAATCACAGGAACTGCAATCCCAGGGTCCTTCGATCCGCACGCCGCGCAGACTCACTCCGCGCTCGCCACCGTTCGTCGATACGAGCCGCGACGGGACACGCGGTACGCGCCCAGCCCGACCGCTGCGAGCGCGACAAGCACCGGCATCACGGCGATGTTGATGAACTTCAGTTTCGTCCCCAGCGTCTCGATATCCTTGCGCAGGCCCAGTTGCTCGGCACGCAACTCCTTCCGCGTGGCAAGCCGCTCCTGCCGGAACTTCTCGATCTCCGCCTGCTGCTCGGGCGAGAGCAGCAGGCCCTTGCCCTCCTCGCCCGGCTTCTGACGCTCGATCTCCGCGATGCGTTGCTCCGCCGTTCGGAGTTTTTCCTGCAGCGATTGCACCTTCGCCTGCACCGCGCCCTCCGCCTGCTTCTCCATCTTGTCCACCAGATCGAACGGCCGGTTGCTCTGCCCGCGAGCACGCACGGAGATCAGGTCGGAACTTCCGATCATGTTGTCGATCGCGTTGGTCACGAAATCACCGTTGTCGGAAAACTTCCGGAACCCCAGCGAGATCGGCCCCAACCGCTCCTCGTTCACCCAGAATCGATCGGTGAGCATGTCACAATCGGCGACCAGAATCGCGTTTACCGCGTCCTTGGATTCCATGATCTGGGGCGCGGCGTTCGGCTCGGGCGCGACCTGGCCCTCCGCGGGCTTGGGTGGCTCGGGCTTGCCGTTCGGAAACGCCGTCTTGACCTTGCCCGTCAGCCTTGCCGCCAGCGTCAACTTCTTGCCCGACGGCTGGAACTTCGCCAGCAACGTCTTCGGATCGGCGAACATGCCTACCTCCGCCACGGGCACCTCCGCGGAGCGCTCCGTCGTCGTCACGAGTGGCGTGATCGTCAGCGAAGGCCCGCCCGCCGATGGTGCCGCCGCTCCACCGTCCTTGGTGCTCGCTTCCGGCGCCGGGGTGTACTTCTGGATGATGCCCGCCGTCGCCAGGATCATGTTTGACATCTGCCCCGTGATCGCATCGTCGGAGGCGAGCGCCCGCTTGTCGGCACCGATGAACGCCACGTGGGAAACAACCTCGGGGCGCTGTCCGCCCGCCTGAACCTTGAGCGCGAGTTGATCGTCCGTCGCGACCTTGCCCGCGACCACCTCCACGCCCCAGGCGTGGAGAAGTTTGTTCAGGTCCGAACTCTTGGGGATCTGCATCTGCTGCATCGGGTCAATGCCCGGGATCATGTCGCTGTCGCATTGCGGGTCCACGAACGCGACGAGCCGCCCGCCGCCGAGCACGTACTGGTCGATCGCGTAGAGCGTCGCATCGCTCAGGTTCTTGGGGTGGACCAGCCACAGCACGTCGATCCCCGCCGGAATCTGCGTGACGTTCGTCTCGACCTTCTTCACCTCGAACAGCGATTCCACTTCGGTCTTGATGATCCAGGGCTTGCCCTGCTGCTGCCGCATCGAGCGGAAGTCCATCTGGTTGCCGTCGATGGGCAGGCTCGTCATCAGCCCCACCACCTTCTTCTTGGGGTTGTTCAGGGCATAGATCAGGCGGGTGATGTCGTACTCGAGGAAGCGCTCCTTCTGCGGGTCGAGAAAGGGGATCGTCTCCTTGCCGTCCACGCTGTTGACGCCCACGAGCCCGAGATAGAGCGTGTCGCCCTTGTTGTTGATGGGCACCCCCGCAAGCCCGTGCTGCATCGCGGCGTCCTCGTCATCGGAGAACGGCTCGGGATCGATCACCCGGAGTTTGATCTTTCCCTTGGAAAGGCGGGCATACTCCTCCAAAAGTTCGCGGCAACGCTGCCCGTAACTCTGCACGCCCGGGTTGCCCGTCGCGAGTTTGGCGCTGTAATAGAGCGTGAGCGTGATCGGCTCATTCAGCCCCGACGCGATGTTGCGCGAGCCTTGCGTCAGCGTGTACAACTTACCCTCGGTCAGGTCGATGCGGCTGCCGGTGAGGGTCGTCGACGCGATCATGTTGACGGCAAAGAAGCCGACGACGAGAGCGCCAAGGCCGCCAAGGGTTGCGAGTTTGGTGAGCATGGATGTGAACCTCGAATCGCGAGCATCGAGAGCCGAGCATCGAGCGCGGCTCAGTTGCCCTTCTTGGATTCCAGAACAATCACGTTCGCAACGAGCGCCATCGCGATGAGCGACACGAAGAACACCAGGTCCGCCGGCGCGATCACGCCCTTGCTGATCGAGTCAAACCGCGTCATGAAACTGAACCCGCTGATGGCGTTGACGATCTCGCCCGGGGCCCACTGCCGAAAGAAGTCGAGCACGGGCGGGAACCCCGCCAGCAGGAAGCCCAGGCACACGACCACCGCAAGAACGAACGCGATGACCTGGTTCCGCGTCATCGCCGAGATGCACGACCCCAGCGCGAGGAACCCGCCCGCCATGAGCAAACTGCCGATGTACGCGGCCACGATCGCGCCGTTGTCCGGGTTGCCCAGGTAGTTCACCGTGATCCAGATCGGGAACGTCAGCAGCAGCGCCACACCCGCGAAGGCCCACGCCGCCAGGAACTTGCCCAGCACCGCGCCGAACCTCGAGATGGGCAGCGTCATCAGCAACTCGATCGTCCCCTGCTTGCGCTCCTCCGCCCACAGCCGCATCGAGATCGCGGGAATGAGGAACAGGTAGAACCATGGATGGAAGTTGAAGAACGGCCTCAAGTCCGCCTGCCGCCGCTCAAACAAATCGCCGATCTGGAACGTGAACACGCCCGCGAGCAGCAGGAAGACGACAATGAACACGTACGCCACGGGGGTGATGAAATACCCCGAGAGTTCGCGCTTGAAGACGGGGAGCCAGCCTTTCATGCCGAGACCTCCTGGGGCTTCTTGCCCGACGATGATGACGCGCTGAACTCGCTCGCGTGCCCCAGCGTGAGTTCGCGAAACACGTCGTCGAGTTTGCCGCTCTCGACGCGCATGGATTCGATCTGCCAGTTCCGCTGCTTCGCCAGTTGGCTGATCTCGGTCGCGATCGACTTCGCGTTCTTGGGGACGACCGTGCACCGGACCTGCACGCCCTGGGGAGTATGGAAGCGTCCCCCGTCCTCGACGGACGCCACGCCCGCGACCCGCTGCAGGTCATCAAAGATCATCGCGCCGGCGGGTGGGATGACCGCGAGCGTCACGGCATTGTGATACTTGCTCTTCGCCATCAACGCCGCCGGCGTGGCGTCGGCGACCACGCGCCCTTTCGCCACCACGATCACGCGTGTGCAGATCGCTTCCACCTCCTCGAGGATGTGGGTCGACAGGACGATCGCCTTCCCGCCCCGCCCCGCCCCTCCGCCCTCCGCCCCCGCCATGCGCTTGATGAGATTCCGCACCTCATGCTTCTGGTTCGGGTCCAGCCCATCCGTCGGCTCGTCCATGATGAGGACTTCCGGATCGTGGAGGATCGCTTGCGCAAGCCCGACGCGCCGCTTGAAGCCCTTCGAGAGCGTCTCGATCGGCTGACGCATCACGCCTTCGAGGTGCACGCGCTCGGCGGCGTTCGCGACGGCCGCCCGCTTCCGCTCCCCCGTCAGCCCGCGGACTTCCGCGATGAACTTCAAAAACGCCTCCGGCGTCATGTCCGGGTACGCCGGCGCTCCCTCGGGCAAATAGCCAATCTTCTCCTTGACCGCCAAGGGCTGGTCCACAACATCATGCCCGCAAACAACGGCCGTGCCCGACGTCGGCGGCAGGAAGCCCGTCACCATCTTCATCGTCGTGCTCTTCCCCGCCCCGTTGGGACCAAGGAACCCCAACACCTCGCCGGGCTGCACGCTGAAGGACACCTTGTCGACGGCCAAGATGCCGCCCGCCCCCGAAGGTCCAAATCGCTTCGTGAGGGCCTTGAGTTCGATCGTGCCGGGCATCGATCACGTCTCCTGAGAACGAGTGACGTTCTTTCCCAATCAAAATCCGATCAAAACGCGCACGCACATCGCCCGATCGCACGCGCCGGGATGGACCATACGGCCCAGAGCCCCAGAAGTTCGCCGGCTCCGCCGGCTACCACGGGCCGATTTCATATTCCGTCCGTGGATGAAACTCAAGTTATCGACGCGCCGGCGGCTCGCGTCCGTCGTCACGTTCGTCATGGACGCTCCATCTCCACATCCCTGAGCGCCCATGCACTTGCCAATCGGATCCCCATTTGGCATGTCATGCCTGCGGCGAACCTCCGGGTGCGTTTCCCGGGCGTTCGCATCTTTGCGAGGAACGGCCATGCTCAACATCCACGAACCGGACCCCCTTTCTCGAACGGAACTCTCCATCGCGAAAGTGGGCCCCGCCACCATCGCGAGCCTCGCCTGCCCACAGTTGCACGAGGAACAGGCCGAGGCTCTGGAGTTTTCCCTCCGAGAACTGGTGGAAACTTCGGGGGGACGCCTGGTGGTCGACATGACCGCCGTGGCGAACTTCTCCTGCGCGTGGATCAACACGCTGATCGTGCTCAGTCGCGCCTGCGAGACCCGACAAGGACGACTCGCGGTCGTCGGCCTCAACCACCGCCATCGACGGCTCCTCAACGAGACCGGGCTGACGCGCTACCTCACGCTCGCCAGCACGCAGCACGAAGCGCTCGATCTGGTCGGCTGCCCGATGATCTCGCCCTGGCGCCTGACGATTGCGCGGATGCTGAACATCCCGGTGGCCCCCACGCTGTATTCGAAGGCCGCCTAACAAAACAAGAACCACAAGCGCCCGGATGGGGCGTGCCCGACTCCCGGGCATCCGATCCCCTTTCAGGAACGTATCTTCCGCGTAGGTGTTTGCAAGGGAGGTCGGGCATGGCGGGCAAGGGCGGTGGAGCGCGGACGGCGGGGCTGGTGCTGGCCACGGGTTTGGCCTGGTCCGCGTGCGGAGATGACGCCATCGTCAGGCCACGGGTGGTGCCCGCGCCGGGAGTGCTGAATCTGCGAACCGGGGACGTGGGCGTCGCGGCGCTGCCGAACGTCCTGGCGGACGCGTCACGTCCGTTCCGTGCTGGCGTCCGCCATGTCCTCGCGCTCGACGGCCCGATGACGCCGGAGCGGCGCTCGGCGCTGGAGAAGGCGGGCGTTCGATTGGACGGTTACCTTCCCACAAACTCGTGGATGGCGGACCTGACCCGCACCACACCGGAACGCGTCCGCGCCCTGGGCTTTGTCTCGTGGGCGGGTGAATATCGCCGCGAATGGAAGATCGACCCGGCGCTCCGCCTGCCGCTGGCGTATCGGCCCCAGACGGACGCGGGGCGCGCCCTGGACGCCGCCGGGGAGCGCCCCGCGACCGTGTGGCTCTTCGAGCACTCGGACGCCGCCGGCGCGGCAAGGTCGCTCGGCGCGATCCCGGGCGTGCGCGTCTTCACAACCGAGACGATTGCGCGCACCACGAGCCTGCGCATCGCGCTGCGACCCGAGGCGCTCGAGGCGGTGACGCAACTCGACGACGTCCAGTTCGTCGAGCAACTGGTGGAGTACCACGAGCGCAGCAACAGCACGACACGCGGCGTGGTGCAGAGCGGCACGCGGACGGGCCTCCCGTTCTACGACCGAGGACTCCGCGGCGAAGGACAGGTGGTCGCGGTCATTGACAGCGGGCTGGCGCAGACGCATTGCTCGTTCCTCGACCCCGTCAATCCCATCGGCCCGCTGCATCGAAAACTGCTCGCGTACAACACCACCTCGCTCTACAGCCTGCACGGAACCCACGTGGCGTGCACCGCGGCGGGCGACGCCGGAGCCGACAACGACCTGCGCGGGGTGGCCTACGCCGCAAAGATCGTGTTCAACACCCACCCCGACCTGACCGAGCAGTCGCACCTCGCCCGCTATTCGCTCCACGCCTCCCAGGGCGCACGCGTGCACAATAACAGTTGGGGCGCCGACTTCACCTCGGCGTACGACGGAGGCTGCCGCGGCATCGACGCCTTCCAGCACGACCAGGAGGAGAATCTGATCGTGCACGCGGTGTCCGACGGCACGCTCGTGCGCAACCCCGAAAACGCCAAGAACTCCCTTGCCGTCTCGGCGGGCAACCAGTCCCCCGACCTCAACACCATGAGCATCAACGGCGGGCGCGGGCCCACCGACGACGGACGCCGAAAGCCCGAGATCACCGCGCCCGGGCAGAGCATCATCTCGGCGGCCGGGTCCACCGGGTGTTCCAGTTCGATCCTCAGCGGCACGTCGATGAGCGCCCCCGCGGTGTCGGGCGCGATCGTGCTGCTGCGCCAGTACTTCGTCTCGGGCTTCTATCCCTCGGGCGCCGCGAACCCCGACGACGCCATCACCCCGAGCGGCTCGCTCCTGAAGGCGACGGCGATCAACTCGGCGCGGGACATGACCAACGAGCCCGGGTTCCCGAGTTTGCGCGAAGGCTGGGGGAGGATCCAGTTGGATCAGGCGGTGTACTTTGCCGGAGGTCCGCGCCGCTTGGCGCTGCGCGACGTGCGCAATGTCGCGCCGCAGGCGCTCGCCACGAGCGAGGCGCACCTGTTCCTGGTGGACGTGACGAGCGCCGCGCAGCCGCTGAAGATCACGCTCGCGTACGCCGACGTCCCCGCCGCGGTGAATGCCGCCTTTGCCCCGATCAACAACCTGGACCTGGTCGTCGTTTCGCCGACCGGCGCGACCTATTACGGGAACAACTTCTCCGGAGGTTCGTCGCAGGCGGGCGGCGTGCGGGATGCGATCAACAACCTGGAGCAGGTGCTGCTCAACAGCCCCGAGGTCGGAACGTGGCAGGTCTTTGTGGAAGGCACGGCCGTCAACGTCGGCGCGCAGGGGTATGCCGTCGTCGCCACGGGCGCGCTCGTGGACCGCAACTGCGCCTCCGACGTGAACTACGACGGTGGGGTGACGATCGACGACTTGCTCGCATTTCTGGAATGGTTCGGGCAGGGGATCGTGGCGGCGGACTTCAACCGCGATGGCGGAGTGACGATCGACGACTTGCTCGCGTACCTCGAGCGGTTCGAGATCGGTTGCTGAGTTTGGCGGGCCTTCGGCGCATTGGTCGCACACCCTGCCCGGCGACCACGGGTGTCGCGCGCCTGGCCCGCGGAGCACGAATCCGAAGCACGCCGCCATACGCCACCCGACGCACCACGCCGGAGACAGGTCCTGTAACACACGCCGTTTGCGATTCCTGGAAACGTGGCCGCGGGCGCGGATATAGGAACAACTGATGTGGGGACCCTCTGCGACGAACGCGGAATAGTTGGCCAGCGCCGTTCAATCCATCGCATGCAACGAGTGTGGGCGGCGCAGACTGGCGATTTTGCTTGCCGTCGGGCTGAAAATGCCCATACTTGGAAGATTGGAGAGACGTCGCGTGAGTGCGTGTTGTATTTCGCGTTCTTGGTGAGCCACATTTCTGGAACTGTCGCGGACACCCCCCGGCCTTGGTCGCTGCGGAGGCGTCGTGACCGAGAAAAGGGGAACTGATCATGTTTCGAAAGAATCGAACGCGCCGCGGCGCGTGGAGCCTCGCGACGGCCTGTTTGGCCGGCACGAGTTTGACCGCCTTTGCTCAAACGCTGCCGATGCCCCCCGCGGGCCCGGCGCCGGTTGGAAACGCCATCAACACGGGCGAGCCGGGGCGTCCCGCGACGGGCGAGGACGTGCACGTCGGGTTGCCGGCGTCGATGCCCCCGCTGGATCAGATTCCCCCGATGCCGATGCGAGAGGGAGACCCCACGCCGCGGCAATGGAATCCGGCGGACCACATCAACTTCGTCACGATGGACAAAGAGACGGGCGAGTCGCAGTCGATCGTGGTCAACCGCGCGTTCTTGGGCGTCGAGGCCCAGGGCCCCGGTTACCACGGGGCCGACGGCATCACGGGCTTTGAGTCCGGAGCCGAGGGCATGGGCACCATGTCGATCTTGTCCGCCGCGACTCGCAACACCCATCCGTATCGCATGAACGTCAAGGTCGCGATGCGATTCCTGACGAACCCCGGCGGCGCCGACGCCTGGTTCGTCTGCTCGGGCAGCATGATCGACGCGGAGACGGTCGTCCTCGCGGCCCACTGCGTGTACATGCGCGATGATCCGGACTATCAGACCGGCTGGGCCGAAGAAATCTACATCTTCCCGGGCTGGGACGGCGTGGGCGACCCCACGCCGGGCTCGGGCATCTATAACAACTATGGCTACGCCCGCGGCACGTACTACGGTGCGGGCTCGGGGTACACGAACAGCGGCGACTTCCAGGCCGACGTGGGCTTCGTCGGCGTGACGCGCGCCGTCGGCTTCTTGACGGGGTGGTACGGCTGGAACTACGGCTCGTCGTGCGCGACGATCCAAGGCCGCACGTACAACAACGCGTCGTACCCCGCGCAGTCCTGCGGACAAACGGGCCTGCACAACGGGCGCGACATGACCTTCTGGGACGGCACGATCGACTCGTGCCCGGACAACCGCCTCCAGATCGACACCACCAGCGGCTGCTACACCGCCGTGTGGGGCGGGATGTCCGGTTCGAGCATGTATTACATCAGCGGTTCGGATCGCTATATCTCCGCCGTGTGCTCCACGTCGAACCGCTCGACCTCCGCACATTACTGCCGCCTCTGGGAAGGCATCGTGAACTTCATGAACGACACGATCATCCCGACGACGCGCGGCACGACGTTCGATCTTCAGGCGCTGGATTTCAACGTGACCGACACGACGCTGCGCCAAGGCGACCCGATCACGGGAAGCAACGTGCTCTTCGTCAACGCCACGAACGCCAACCCGGCGCTCGAGACGTACACCTTCCGCGTATACATCTCGACGAACCCGACGATCTCGTCCTCGGACACGCTCATCGGCACCTGGCTGTACAACTGGGACTATGCCGCCATGAGCACGTCGCGCATCAACATCGGCGAGATGACCGTGCCCTGCAACCTGGCCCCGGGCACCTACTACATCGGCGCCGTGCTTGACTCGTCGACCGACGGAACCTCGAGCAACAACGACACCAGCGACTGGGACGCGGTCCAGATCACGATCACCGACCGTCCGGCCCCCGGCGCGCCGACCAGCGTGATCGCGACGGACGGAACCAGTTGCACCAGCACCACGCTGACGTGGATCGCCCCGGCGGATGCCGTCAGTTTCCAGATCTGGCGAAACACGGTCAACAACCCCTTGACCGCGACACTGATCGCCACCGACTCCGCCTCACCCTACGTCGATACGTCGACGGTGGACGGCGGCCGCTACTACTACTGGGTCAAGGCCGTCGGCCCCTGCGGCGACGTCGGGCCGTTCAACAGCAGCCCGGGCTACGGCTGGGAGGCCGCCATCCCCGGCGTGCCCACCAACGTCTCGGCCACGAGCACGAACTGCTCGAACGTCACCATCTCGTGGACCCACTCGTCGGAGGCCGACGAGTACATCATCTTCCGCAACACGACCAACTCCATCGGCACCGCGACGAACCTGGGCACCGATACCGCCAGCCCCTTTGTGGACGCGACCGCGGTCGCCGGCACGACCTACTACTACTGGGTTCGCGCCTCGAACATCTGCGGCACGGCCACCAGCGGCTCGACCACGGGCGTTCGCATCTTGACGCCTTCGGCGCCCACGGGCCTGTCCGCCTCGGATGGGACCAACTGCTTCGCCGTGGACCTCGTCTGGAGCGCACCGTCCTTCGCCGCTTCGTACCAGATCTTCCGCAACACCGCGAATAACAGCGCGGGTGCGGCCCAGATCGGCACCTCGCTCACGCCCTCCTACGCCGACGCCACCGCCGTCGCGGGCACGACCTACTTCTACTGGGTCAAGGCCGTCAACGCCTGCGGCGTGAGCGGCTTCAGCGGCACCAACTCGGGCTTCCGCGGCGTCGCCGTCGGCGCGCCGGTCAACGTCCAGGCCACCGACGGCACCAGTTGCACCCAGGTCGATGTGACCTGGAACCCCGTCGCCAATGCCGTTTCCTACCAGGTCTGGCGCAGCACCTCCAGCAATCCCGCGACCGCGCTCTCCATCGGCACGCCCGCGGGCACCACGTTCGCCGACGGTTCCGCCGTCCCCGGCACGACCTACTACTACTGGGTCAAGGCCGTCGGCACCTGCGGCGCCGGGAACTTCAGCGCCAACAACTCCGGCTTCCGCGGCGCTCCGCCCGCGGCGGCTCCCACGGGCGTCACCGCCTCGGATGGCACCGCCTGCAACGTCGTCCTCGTGACGTGGAACAGCGTCAACGGCGCCGCCAACTACCAGGTCTTCCGCAACACCGTCAACAACAGCGCCACCGCGACGCTCCTTGCCTCCCCCGCCTCCACCAACTACAACGACGCCTCCGCCGCCGCCAACACGACCTACTTCTACTGGGTCAAGGCCGCCAGCCCCTGCGGGACCAGCGGCTTCTCCGCCGCCGACCAGGGCACGCGCGGCAGCACGGCGACCATCACCAACCAGCCCGATTCGCGCACGGTCCTCCCGGGCGAGTCGGTCACCTTCAACGTCGTCGCCGGCGGGCTCAACTCCTACCAGTGGCGGCGCAACGGGGTCAACCTCACGGATGACGCCCGTATCACCGGCTCGACCAGCGCCACGCTGGTCATCGACCCGGTCGTGCAAGCCGACCAGGGCGACTACACGGTGGTCGTCACCAACGCGTGCGGCAACGTCACCAGCCGTCGCGCGGTCCTCCGCGTCCAGTGCCCCGCTGATCTGGACGACGGCTCCGGCACCGGGACCCCCGACGGCGGCGTCACCATCGAGGACCTCCTCTACTTCCTCGGCGCCTTCGCCGACGGTAACTTGCGAGCCGATCTGGACGACGGCTCGGGCAACGGTGTGCCCGATGGCGGCGTGACCATCGAAGACCTGCTCTACTTCCTTGCTCGATTCGACGCCGGTTGCTAAGTTCGCCCAGCCCTACCCGGGCGGGGTCGAAAGGCCCTGCCCGGCCTTCTGGAACGCACGAAACGCCGAACCGCTCATGCCCTGCGGCATGGGCGGTTTTCGCTTTGTTCGACGCGACGGGAAGGCGGTGGTATCCTGATCGCAGCGCTCCATGCCGATCGCCGACCGCACCATCCGCCGCCTCGTGCCCGCCATCCCCGCCCTCTCGCGGGTGAAGGTGTTGATGTGGCCGCTGAACGTGCTCGATCGGGCCGTGTCGTATCCCTATCGAGAGTTGCGGGGGCTACCCCCGAACCACCTTCGGATCCGGGTCGGGGTGGGAAATCGCCTGCTGTTCAACGG
This sequence comes from uncultured Phycisphaeraceae bacterium, assembly GCA_964543905.1. GTDB lineage: Bacteria > Planctomycetota > Phycisphaerae > Phycisphaerales > UBA1924. Next base: position 423,585 of record CAZIZO010000002.1, on the reverse strand, counting down.
CACCCAGTTCCGCCTGCTTCCCATCAACTTCTGGCTCGACGCCATCGCCGCCGGACATGTCGGCCTTTCGTCGAGTATCGTGGACCTGGGATGCGGGTGCGGACGCTTCGCGATGGCGCTCCGCGACTACTGGTTCCATGACCGGACGTTTCAGGGGACGTACTTCGGCGTGGACGTGGACCACGAGATGCTGGAGTGGTGCCGAGCGCACTTTCCGGCGGATCGATTCCGATTCCACAAGGTTGAGGTGTACAGCCGCACGTACAACCCCCGCCGGGCCGCGGTGCCCACGAGAGGAGACGGACCGGCGGCGGGGCTCGCGCTGCCGCTGCCCGACGGATCGCAGGACTTTGTTTTTGCCAACTCGCTCTTTTCACACTTGTTGGAAGGAGACTTTGTCGGCTATCTGCGGGAATCGGCGCGGACGCTCCGCCCCGGAGGGTGGATGCACTACTCGACGTTCTGCCTCGAACACGTCGATCGCTCCCCCGGCAGCCGATGGAGTTTCCTGCATCGCGAGGGCGCGGCGCACGTCGAAGATCGCCGCTACCCCGAAGCCGCCGTCGCCTACGAACTCGCCTGGCTCCGCGATCAATGCCTCGCCGCCGGGTTCGCGTCGTTCGAGGCCTTGCCCTCAACGACGCAGACGATGATTCGGTGTCGACGGTGACCACCCTCCGTGTTTCCGTGCTCTTCTTGTCTCAGCCACACTCCGCGACCACAACCCATGCTCCACCTCCTCACCACCGAAAATCTCATCGCGCTCGCCACCCTCTCCCTCATGGAGATCGTCCTGGGCATCGACAACATCGTCTTCATCTCCATCCTGGTCGGGCGCTTGCCCGAGGAGAAGCGGAACAAGATTCGGACGTTGGGGCTGGTGCTGGCGCTGGCGCTGCGGATCGCCCTGCTCTTCGCGATCACGTGGATCATGGGTCTGACGAAGCCCCTGTTTCATGTTGGGGGGATCGAGTTCACCGGCAAGTCCCTCATCCTCCTCACCGGCGGGCTCTTCCTGATCTGGAAAGCGACGAAGGAGATTCACCACAAGATCGAAGGCGGGAGCGGCAGCAGCCCGAACCCCGCGAACATGGCTAAGACCGTCTCCATCCCGGGCATGATCGTGCAGATCCTAATGCTGGACCTGGTGTTCTCGTTGGATTCGGTCATCACCGCGGTGGGAATGGCCAAGCACATCGAGATCATGATCGTGGCGGTGCTCATCTCCGTCGGGACGATGATCGCGGTCGCGGGCTCGATCGGCCGGTTTATTGACCGGCACCCAGCGATCAAGGTGCTGGCGCTGGCCTTCCTGATCCTGATCGGCGTGGTGCTGGTCTCCGAATCAATCGAGAAGAGCATCCCGAAGGGGTACGTCTACTTCGCGATGGCCTTCTCGCTCGCCGTGGAAATGGTGAACATGCGCGCGGGCACGAGGGTCAACCCGGCGGCCCATTGACCGGCACGGCGCCGCGAAGCAGGCGGCGACGCCCCGGCCGAAGCCGAGACGTCGCCGCCGGAGGGGAGGCGCGTGGTGCCCGGAGCCCGCTCGACAGGCGATCAGCAGCCGTTCTCGAACAGGTACAGGTAGTAGAGCAAGTCGTCGATGGTGACGCCGCAATCGGGCGTGCCCGTGAATGAGCCGTCGTCGATGTCGCCCGTCGGATCGCCGATCTCGACCAAGTTCATGAAGTACAGGAGATCGTCGATGGTGACACCCCCATCGCACGTGCCGGTGTTGCTGCCGTCGTCCACGTCGGCAACGCAGACGGCGACGAGCCCGCCGAGGCTGAGGGTCCACTCGCACGTGCCGTAGGCATAGCACTGGTAGACGCCGCTGTCGGCACCGGAGGCGTTGGAGACGGTCAGGGTCTGGGTGCCCGAGCCGGAGATGGTCGAACCGCAGGATGTGCCGTCAAAGAGGAGAGTGTTGTCCTTGGCCCAGATGTATTGGATGCCCGGGTTTCCAGTCGCGGCGGCGGAGAGGGAAAAGGTGCCGCCCTTGCAGGCCGTGGTGTACAGCGGCGGATGGGTCGTGAAGACCGGGGCCTGGATCTGGGTGAGGGGCACGCGCGCCGTGGCCGCGACCCCGCAGGGGCCCGTGACCCGGCACCGATAGCGGTCGAGGTCGTACGTGCCGACGTTGGAGATGGTGAGGGTGGGGGTCAACGCGCCGGAATAGATCGAGCCGAAGCCGGAAGGTCCGTCACTGATGGGGACAAAGACGTTGACCGGGCCGAGATACTGGTGGCGCTCCCATTGGTACGCGAAAGGCCCGCCGCCACCGGCGCTCATGGAGAAGACGGCCGTGCCACCAAGGCAGACGGAGGTGGGGTTGGGCTCGTTCACGATGGTGGGCGGCGCCGTGACGGTCAGGAGCGGCCCGGAGGAGACGTAGCCGCACCAGTTGGAGATGACGTAACTGTAATACCCGGCATCGGCGGGCTGGACATTGGAGATGGTGATGGAGTTGGTGCCAGCGCCGCTGACGAAGGACCCGCTGGGCGTCACGCCGTTGACGACGGGCCCGAATGGCCCATTCCACTGGTAGGAGAGGGTGCCGGTGTTGGTGCCGCCCGCGCTGACGGAGAAGGTGACCGTGTCCCCCTGGCAAACAGATTGGTTCGGCGCGCCGCTGAAGAGGATCGGCCCCTGGAGGCAGGGAAGATTCCGAACCACCCATCCGCGGTTGGTGCCGAGCGCGTTGTGCCCGATGCCCGCGAGCGCCGTGCCGTCGGGGCTGATGGCCCAGCACTGGGTGAGGGTCCAGCCGAGGGTGTTCGCGCCGCGAAGCGTCAAGAACTGGGTGAGATCAAGCGTCCCGGCAAACTGGGAGTGGATGAACGCGCCCGACCCCTGGTTGCCGACGACGATGGTGCCGTCGGAGTTCATGGCACGCCCCTCCATGCCCCCACCCCCAAGGTCTTGGAGACCTGCGGGCTGGGTCCAACGCACGACATGCATGCCGTCGGCCGGCTGCTGGCTCGCCCCGGTGAGCGCGTTGCCGGTGCCGCTGACGGCCCATCCAAAAGACTGGGCCGAACCCGGAAGTCCCCCGAGGTCTTGCATGCCGGTGGAAGGCGTCCAACGGAAGAGGCGGTCGGGGGTGCTGGGCAGGCGGAGAAGCCCCGTGATGACACTGCCCGACCAGTCGACGCCGTAGGCATAGGAGATCGCGCCCGGGATGGACGAGTTGATGTCTTGAAGGCCGCCCGTGGTGGTCCAGCGGAACGCGTGGAAGACGTTGGTGCTGGTGTTGGCGTACCCGACGACGGTGTTGCCGTCGGCGCTGCATCGGAATGCAACGGCGGTGACTCCCCCGGGAAGCGTTGGGAGTGCGCTCATCCCGCCCGTGCTTGTCCAGCGAAACGCCTGTGTGGCCCCCGAGGGGACCGTCGTCTCCCCCACGATCACCGTGCCGTCGGAGTTGATGGCATATCCCCTGGACGAGTTGTAGAGCGTCCCGAGGCTGGTCAGCCCCCCCGACGTCGTCCAACGCACGGCACGCCACACCCCGCCGGTGGTGTTCGCCATGCCGGCGGCGATCGAGCCGTCTTGGCTCAACCCACGGATCTCGGAGATGGTCCCCCCCGGAAGGAGACCAACGTCCTGAATCACCTGCCCGAATGCCCCCCCGGAAAGAGCGGCACTCGCGCAGATCGACCCGACACCCATGCCGAACCACCGACGAACGGTCTGCTCCATTCTCATAGTCCTGCCCCTTCTGCGGTTGAAATCGTCATTTCAACCAGTTCGTCCTTGGTCATCCCTGGGCGGCCGACCCAGTGGCTCCACGGACCCCCTTCTCATCGCTTGGAGTTGCCGTGGAGTTCAGGAACCTTGCTGCTCGGATCGCATTTTTTCGTACGAGAGCACCCAGCGAATCTCGTCGTAGGTGGACTGCCCACCCAGATAGTCAAAGATGGGCTTCAGACGATCCGCGCCGGTCTTGGCCGCCGCGTCGAGCACGGCGGCCTGCGTCTCGCGACTGACCCAGCGCTCGATGCACGCCGGCCTGCGCGTCGCGATGTAGTCGCCCAAGTAGCCCGCGACCGTGCGGTGCGCGAGCGACGTGCGCTCCATGACCTGCGCGAGCGACAGCCCCTCATCGAAATGGCGGAACATCTCGGCCGACCGCCCCTTCCCCTTGGTCTCGGCCGCGGGCTTGGTCTCGGCCGCGGGCTTGGTCTCGCCATCGGACCTGGCCGCGACTCGCGTGCCCGCATCGCCTTGCACCCCCTTGGCCTGGCAAAACTCCCCCACCGCCGCGACGAAGCGCTCGCCGAACTCCCTGGCTTTAGCCTCGCCGATGCCATGGATCGTGCGGAAGGATCGCGTCGTGGTCGGTCGAACCGTCGCGATCTCGCGCAGGACGGCATCGCCCAGGATGACAAAGGCGGGCACGCCCCGCTCCTGCGCGAGCGAGCGTCGGAGGTTGCGCAAGACTTCGAAGAGTTCGCTCGCAACGGGGTCGAGCGTGTCGCGCTGCTTGCGCAGGCTGGCGCCAGAGCCCTCGATCGCCTTGGCGCCCGCCGTCCGCACGAGGCGCACGTCAAGTTCACCCTTGAGGAGCGCCCGCGCCCGCTCGCCCAGGCCGATCGTCGGGTACTCGCCCATGTTTCGCCGCAGCACCTTCTGCGCGATGAGTTGGTTGATGCACGAGGCGAGTTCGTTGGCGTCCATCTCGCGCAATATCCCATACGTCGAGAGTTGGTCGTGCCCGCGATCCATGATCCCCTGCGTGGCGCGTCCTTTGAGGATATCGGCGATGTGCTTTCCGCCGTACTCCATCGGCATGCCGTCACGCCCGAGCGTGAGGCCCAGGCGCGCGACGCACGAGGTGATCTTCTGCGCGACGACCTTCGCATCGGGCACGTCCTCGAGTTCGCCCAGGCACACATCGCACGCGCCGCACCCTCGCCCGCCCTCGATCGCGTCGGCCGGCGGCTCATACTTCTGCCCGAAGTACTCGCTGAGTTCCGCGTGCCGGCACGCGTTGGTCGTGCAGAACCGCTGCATCGCCCGCACATGCTCTTTCTGATGCCGAATCCACTCGGGCGAGACCTCGACCTCCGAATCGCGTGCCGACATGTCGATCAGCCGTTCCCAGCGCACGAGATCAGCGCCCGAGTACAGCATCAGGCACTCGCTGGGCAGGCCGTCGCGCCCCGCACGCCCGGTCTCCTGCTGATACGCCTCCAGGCTCTTGGGGTGCGAGGCGTGGACCACACATCGCACGTTGCTGCGGTCGATGCCCATGCCGAACGCGACCGTCGCCACCACCACGTTGAGGCGCTCCTGCGCAAACTGGTCCTGGACTTCCTTGCGCTCCTTGTGGTCCAGCCCCGCGTGGTACGCCCGCGCCGGCACCCCCGCCGCACGCAACGACTCGGCCAACTGCTCCGTTTCCTTGCGGCTCATGCAGTACACGATCGTCGCGTCGCGTGGATATCGCCGGCACGCCTCTTCCACCTGCCGATCCAGATCGCCCCGCGCCACCACCCGATACGTCAGGTTCGGGCGATCGAAGATGCCGACGATTGTTTCCGGATCGCGCAGGTGCAACTGCGCGGCGATGTCCTCCCGCACGCGGGGCGTCGCCGTCGCCGTGAACGCGTGCACCGCGGCCTGCGGAAAGAGATCCCGCAGCGTCGAAAGCCGACGATACTCCGGGCGAAAATCATGCCCCCACTGGCTGATGCAGTGCGCCTCATCGATCGCGAACGACCGCACGCTGATCCGCCGCAACTGCGCGAGAAAGTGCTCCAGGAACAGTCGCTCGGGCGCAACATACAGCAGCCGCAACTCCCCCGCCTCCATCGCGGCACTCACCTCGCGCGACTCGCTCGCGCTCGTGTGGCTATTCAGCGACGCCGCCGGATACCCCGCCAACTTCAGACCATCGACCTGATCTTTCATCAGCGCGATCAGCGGCGAGACCACCACCGTCAGCCCGCCCTGCACCAGCGGCGGCACCTGAAAGCACAGCGACTTCCCCCCGCCCGTCGGCATCACCACCAGCGAATCCCGCCCCTCCACGCCACACCGAATCGCACGCTCCTGCATCGGGCGCAGCGTGTCAAAGCCCCAGTATTGACGGAGCAGCGCGGGAAGTTGGTCGATCGCGGCGGCGGGCACGGGCGATGGTACGGGCCGTACGCCCCGCGAACGCGAGCGACCACTTGCCGTCCATCTCTCTTCTTTCCTTGCAAAGCGCGAATCGTGCTGCATACTGAAGGTATGAACTCCCATGTTCGAACGGCGGCGGCGTGCGCGATGGTGGCGCTGTTCTCGGGCCGGGCGATGGTCCACGCCCAAGTCGGCCCCGATGGGATTGACTGGGTCACCATCGGCGCGGTCAATAACCCGGCGCATGACGGGCCAGACCCAATGCAGCGTGTGCGAGGACGCGGGTCGGTGGCATACGAATACCGAATCGGTCGGTTTGAAGTCACGACTTCTCAGTGGATGGAGTTCTACAACACATTCCGCGCACGCCCCGATCCGGTTTCCGAACTGATTCTCCCCGGCAACCTCCTCCGCGGCGCGGAACGCGATCCGGACTATCACAGCCCAGGCGAGCAACTGCGCCTTCGGACGGACATTCCAAATCCGGCATGGTGCCCGTGGGTGGGATTGACTGGCGCACGGCGGCCCGACTTTGCAACTGGCTGCACAACGGCAAGTCGTCCGCCCACTCGGCGATCGAGAACGGCGCGTACGACACCCGCACCTTTGGCTACGACGGGCCGAACTTCACCGACCAACTCACCCGCAGCCCCGGCGCTCGATACTGGATTCCGTCCTTCGATGAATGGCTCAAATCTGTGCACTTTGTACCAAACGCAAACAACGGTGCCGGACGATGGTGGCTCCAACCCAACGGCACCGACACGCCGCTGATCTACGGTCCACCTCCGGGCTACCCCAACGGCAGCCCGCTGAACCAGGCGAACGCGGGGTTTGCGCTGCCGAACTTCGCTCATCAGTTGATCCCGCTCGGTTCATACCCGACGGTGGTCTCGCCCTGGGGCTTGCTCGATGCCGCGGGCGCGAACTCGGAGTGGACCGAGGAGGCTTTTTTCTTCAACGGCGTGCGCGTGCGATTGATTGAAGGCACGGAGTTTGTTGGCGGACCGAACAACGATCTCGTCTACAGATTCTCTGGACATGACCCTTCATTCACCGTCGGCCTCCGAATCGCCAGCGCGATTCCCGCGCCCGGAACAGTGGCTATCCTTGTCTTCTCGGCGTGGTGGGGAAGTCGGCGCCGACGCCAGGAGGCTTCTACATGCCAAGGTCGATCTTCGGAGTCGCGGCTTCGTTCGTAGTCGTTTCGCTGTCGCTCGCGCAATCGGTCGTGCATCGCTGGGTCAACGACTTGCCTGGCGAACTCCCGACCCTGGCCCCTGGGGCGGCGGTCCCGATCGAACTCACTTCGTCGCGGACCCTCGTGTACGTGTGGGCGGATTCGACCGACGTGGACATCGGGCCGATCACCGCCTCGGGCTATTCGAGTTTTCCCGTGCATGTTGTGGTGGCAAACCCGGGCATTCCGGCAGACTTCGTGGTTCCAGATCATCAGTCCTCTTTGGCAAACGCCTGCCGTGACTGGTCTGGGCTGCGAATTGATCCCGGGTCGCTTCAGAATCTGACGGGGGTTCTGCGCGTGTCGGCGGCGGTGGCCCGCGACCTGATCGGGCATCCGCAAGGTCAAGAGGGCATCGCCATCGAATCGGATCGCATCCCACGGCTGATCGTGGGGCGGGACGTTGCGGGCTTCGTCCTCGCGACTTCAACGGTGAGTTCGGAGTTTGTCATCGGTGCCGCCGACATCGGCCGCTCGATCACAACGACGGGCAAGTTCGAAGTCGGTGGTTTCGTGAATCGGATGCTCGTCGGCGCACAAAACGGAATCGCCGGGCGTGGCGTCTTCGGACCCGTCATCTCATCCGCCGGAACGATCAACGACCTTCGTGTTCGCGGCCCCATCACCCTCCCCACCGGCCAGAAGATCGCGGCGACCGACGGCATCGGAACGCTCATCGCCCGCGACGAGAACAACGTCCTCTAGCCCATCGACGCCGAGATCGACACCGACTCCGACAACAACGCCTCCGGCGATCTGCTCGAACTGCGTGCCGCGAGCCTGAGCAAGAGCGTGCACGTTGGCAGTGTTGGAAACGTGCTGAGCAGCACGCCCGGGATCAACATCTCGGGCACGGTCAGCGCGCCCATCGTCGTCGAGACCCAGGTTGCCTCACCCATTTCGGTGGGCAGCGTGACCGCAGCGGAAGGCATTGTCATCCATGGCGACCTCAGCGACGACATCACCTCCACCGGCGCGATCACCAAGATCACGATCACAGGCGACATCGCGGGTGGACCGTCGGCGGAATGGCCCATGAAGATCGAAGCGCCCAGCATCGGTGAACTTGTCTTCCAACGCGCGACCACTTCAGAGCCGAACGACAGTTTCGAGATTGAGGTTCGTGCGGACGCGATCGGTTCGTTGCAATGTGAAGGCTTCGTCGGTCTTTTGCGCGGCTCGTCCGATACGTTCGTGGACCTCGCCGAACTGATCGTGGGCACGGACCCGTGCAATCGCCCGGATGTCACCTATGGCAACTTTGAGGGCTCCTTCCTCGTCGACGCGTTCGATCGCATCGAGATCGCCGGCTCACTGATCGATCACACCGGCGCTCCCCGAGGGATGTACCTGACATCGGTCCCTCCGGCTTCCGTCGTACGCATCGGGCAGGAGTTGGCGAATCGTCTGGACATCCTCGACAATGGCGGGCTCGAAGGGCAAGTCATCATCGGATCCTCTGCTTATATCAATAACGATCCAGTTTGTGGCTTCGTACCTCCGGCTTGGCTCGACGATGTCGTGGTGAGCTTCAACCAGACTATGACTCCGCGCCCGCACTATGCGCAGGCCTCGATCGAGTTCGGCGGCGGATCGGTTGGAGTGGTCCCCTACGCCATGCACCGGGCTGACGTGGCATGGACGTCATACACAAGCGACGATGATGCGGGAGAAGTACTCCAGAGCGAGTTCTGCCCCGTCGGAAACAACTCTCGTCGGCAGGAGTTGCGGCTGAAGTTCTATGGTCCGCTCGTGAGCGCCGCGGAGTCGATCTTCACACCGGTCGTGAGGTTGCAGCAGCAGCCCAGCGGCTCGACGCTGTGGGTGGACGTTGCACCGAGGTATTACGCCGCCGTGGGTGGGCAGGCGGATTCGCTGAGCCCTCGGATCGTTCGCGTCGGAGGCTATATCGCCGACAGCGACGTCCGCATGCTCGCGGCAGGGCACTACCGCGTTCTTCCCGCGCTCGACGCCGAGGGTGTCCCTCTCTTGCGATGCGCGGGCACCTACCTGAACCCGCCACGGCCGATCGCGACCGAGATCATCGAAGGTGTGGTGCATTTCTTGGGCGGCGCGTTTGAGTTTGACGTCGACCTGGATTGCGATGCCGACGGCCACCTGAACCAACCTGGCGATCCTGCCTGCATGCGCACCTTTGAGGGACAATGCCCGGCAGACGTCGATGACGCCACGATGAGCGGGAACGCCGACGGCGGCGTGACCATCGATGACCTGCTGTACTACCTCGACATATTCGAACTCGGTACGGCAAGCGCCGACTTGGACGATGGGTCCGGGACCGGAACTCCGGATGGAGGCGTGACGATCGAAGACTTGCTCTTCTTCCTCAGCCACTTTGAGGCCGGCTGCTGAAGACCCGCGACGGCAACCCCCTCCCCTTCAAGCCCGGCATCGGCATGATGGTCGCGGGCACGAGCGTGCCCGTGGTGCCCTGCCGATTGGTCGGGTGCTTTGAGGCGCTGCGGCCCGCGAGCGTGGTGCCCGTCCCCACAAAGATCACGATCAGGATCGGTACGCCGCTCTCATTCGCAGACACCCCCCAGAATCGAGAAGGGTGGGAGTCGGTCGCCGCGAGGATCAAGGAATCCGTCGTTGCCTTGTGAGTGCCCGGCCTGTCATCCACCGCGTGAGTTGTTTCTCTGCCCAGGCCCCCCACCAGTTTCTTCGCGCAGTGACGCTCCGCGCGCGCACAAACCACGTCACTGCGAAAAAGTCCTCCCGATCTTGCTTGCGGCCTTGACGCCGACGGCCTAACTTCCGCGCACTGGGAGGGCTCTGCATGCAGGCGTATGCGATCCTGGACGGCGGGGGGGTGAAGGGCGCGGCGCTCGCCGGCTGCCTCAAGGCGGCGGCGGAGATCGGCATCGACTTCATCGCCTACGGCGGCACCTCCGCCGGCAGCATCATCGCCACACTCGCCGCCGTCGGATACACCGGACAGGACCTGGAGCAGATCTGCACCGAGGAGATCGAGTTCCACAAGTTCCTCGACGACGACGGCACTCGCCTCAACGAGTTGAAAGCGTTCATCGCGAAGAACGCGCGGCTCGACCTGTCGGGCGGCGTGGGCTCGTTCTTCGACATCCTCCGCGCGCTCCGCGGGTCCAAGCCCGTCCTGGCGCCCCTGCTCAAGGACCTGGGCCTCTACGACGGGCATCGCTTGAAGGAGTTTGTGCTTCGCAAGATCCGCCTGAAGGTGCCGTCGCTCCGCCACGCGGACCCGATCCGGTTCGGCGACCTGGCGGATGCCGGATGCGCTCCACTCAAGATTGTGGCTTCGGACCTGCGCAGCCACGCTCCGGAGGTGTTCGACGCGATCCACTCGCCCTCGATGCCGGTCGCGGACGCGGTGCGGGCGTCGATCTCGTACCCGTTCGTGTTCAAGCCCGTCCCGATGGGCGGGCGGTACCTCGTGGACGGTGGGTTGGCGAGCAACCTCCCGGTGTTCCTGTTCGAGCATGAGCGACGGCAGCGCTATGCGCCGGTCGTGGCGTTCGACCTGGTGACCCCGCCCAAGGACAAGGATCAGACGAACTACGCGTTCAAGCAGATGTGCGCGGACCTGCTGGACACCTCCATCGACGCGAGCGATCGCCTGCTCGGCTCGCTGCTGGAGGGGCTGTTGCACGTGCGGGTCGAGGTGGACCCGACCATCCATGCGACCGATTTCTGGATCACGCTCGACCAGCGGCGGGACCTCTTCCGGCGCGGCGAGTTGGCGGTGCACCGGTTCTTTCGGACGCAGGTGCCCCAGTTCCTGTCGGCAACGGACGAGGTGGAGCGACTTCAGGCCAACTACGCCGAGCCGGGGCTCATGCGAGAGGTGCTGCGAGCCGTTGCGCGGGACTTTGAGGAGTTCACGGGAGCCACGAATGTAAGGTGCCACGTGATGCTCCCGACGGCACGGGCCACGCGGATCGTCGTGTATCAGTACGGCATGGAGGACGATCCCGATCGTTTCCTGGAGTTGCCCGAGGAAGTCGGGTGCAGCGGGCAGGCGTGGGAGACGCGGGCGCCGGCGGTGGCGGACCTCGACCAGGCGAGGCAGGACCCGGCGATGTGGGGCATGACGCCCGATCAGCAGGCGAGGATCCCGGTGCGACTGCGATCGATGTTGAGCGTGCCGATCTTTGAGTTGGGTCGATCGGTGCACGCGGGCGAGGTGCGGGTGGACGAGTTGCCGCTGATCGGAACGCTCTCGATCGACTCCGAGCAGGCGCTGGATCGGACGGGATGGGTCCGCACGGACGCGGCGGGCGAAGCGACGCTGGCGGAAGATGTGCTGCAACGGCTATTGTTGTGGAGCGACGTGGTTGGGAAGGTGTTGACGTAACCGGAAGGGACCATGATTCCGAGCGGGATACAACGATCGAAGGACCTTCCGCTCCGGTTGCAACAGGTGCGGCCGGGGCTGTATGCGGTGAAGAACGCGTACGCGGGCGTGTTTGAGTTCTTCCGCGAGCGGGTGCCCGGAGCCGGACGGGCAAGCGCGGACAAGAGCCAGAAGAAGAAGTAGATCGGGCGTCGATGGCTCTCCAGGCACGACAACACGCGCCGACGCGGGTGTTGAACGCCGCATGCTCGGAGGGACCATGACCCGCCGCGTCAACGCGGGCTGGTCGAAAGGGCGAGTCGGGTGCTGCACCCGCCCGGGACCGGGACGTGAGAGAGGGCTTTGTTAGCCGCCACCGGAGACGAGGATGTCGTCGGCGGTGAGTGCTTGATCGCGGGGCGGGGAGGAGCGGGCCCCGGCGTCATAGGTGAGTTGGTTGCCGCCGGCCCAGCCGGTGGCGTCTTCGTTTTTGCGGGCCTTCCCGAAGAAGTGCCCGCGCTGGCCCGCGGACTGGATGATGTACTCGCCGCGGGGCGCGGTGGGGTAGATGGTGGCGGGGTTCCCCGTGCTGGCGTTGTTGATGGTGGGGCTGCCGAGGATGGTGATGAGGGTTTGGATTTGGGGAGAGTTGGCGGCGGGCGCGGCGGCGGAACCGATCATGCTGTCGTTGACGACGTTGGCGTTGGAGCCGCCCAAGCCCGTGGACTTGAGCACGCCGGCGTTGGCGGCCCAATAGAAGACGCCCGGGCGATCGTTCCATGTGGGAGACACGAGGCGGTCCTTTTGGGCGACGGTGGGGTCGGCGTCCCAGTTCTTGATGGTGGTGTCGGCCATCCAGACCATGATGGGGTTGCCCCAGGAATCAACGAGGGACGGGAGAAGACGGTTGTTGCCCGTGGACGCGAGGCCGAAGCCGCGGGCGGGGTCGGAGCCTGGGAAGTTTTTGGCGCGGGGCTTGAAGTAGCCCTTGTTGGCCTTGGGGCTGCCGATGAGACCGATGTCGACGAGGATCTGGGGCGTGCCGGAGGTGCGAGGGCCGATGTTGGCGAGGGTGTTGGCGGAGGGCGCGGGGGCTTCACCGCCCATGAGGTCGAGCATGACGTTGTGCCAGGTGGTGAAACCCTGGTTGACGTTTTCGCTGTGCCCCATGTCGGCGGCGGAGAAGCGACCGGGGTTGAAGCCGTTGTTGTCGATCTTGAACTGGGAGATGGCTTGGGAGAGTTGGGAGCAGACGCTGAGGGTGTCGGCACGATTGGCGGACTCGCGAGCCTTGCCGATGGCCGGGAGGACGAGGGCGATGACGATGGCGATGATGGCCATGACGACGAGCAACTCGACGAGGCTGAAGGCGCGACGAGAGGCAAGGGAAGACCGCCCGCAGATCCGAGGAATCATGGCCGCTGCTCCGTAAAGGACGAAGGAATCACACCCGCCGCGCGAGGAAGAAACGAGCGGCGCGCGTACCGCCCGGGAATGTTCGAGCCGAAATGGGCTTGCGGTTCCCGGGAGGCCGCAAACGCCATTGCAATGGAGAGGATAGGGGTGTGAACGGATGCGGCACGAACGTGAATCGATCGAGGCTCGACTTATCAAAGACCAAACACGATCAAGGGGGTGCGGACGTCCGAACAATTCGCTACCATCGGGCGAAGGACCATTCGTGCCGTCATCACCACCCATCTTGCGGATACGAGCGTCGGAGGACCGTGGGAAGGCGGTCGCCTCGGCGGCTGAGGCCCTGCGCGCGGGCGGGCTGGTGGTCTTGCCGACGGAAACGGTATATGGCGTGGCGGCGCTGGCGACGCACGCCGGGTCGGTGGAGCGCGTGCGCGCGACGATCGGCGCGGGTGCGAACGATGGGCCGGCGTTCACGTGGCACGCGGCGGCGTCGGAGCGTGTGTTGGAGGTGTTCCGGCCCGAGTCGGCGGTGCACCGGCGCGCGATCGCACGATTGACGCCCGGGCCGGTGCGTTTATTGTGGGAAGCCGGGGAGTCGAGGGCGCGTGAAGTGACGGCGGCACTGGGGGTCGCGACGGGCGTTTTTGATCGCGGGGGGGTGGTCGGCGTGCGCGTGCCCGATCACGAGATGACCCGAGAGATTCTGGAGTTGGCGGGGGGGGCGTGCATGGTGCATCGGCTCTGGGCGCTGGGATGGGGGGCGGACCGAACGATCCCGGCCGCTGCGGAGGAGCGGGCGGCGGCGCTGGGCGTGGTGCTGATGGTGGACGATGGACCAACGCGGCTCGGCAAGCCGTCCACGACGGTGCGCCTGACGGCGGCGGGGGGGTATGCCGTCGAGGGCGAAGGGGCGCTGGATGCACGAACGATCCATCGGAAAATGGAGCGGCGGGTGCTCTTTGTGTGCACGGGGAACACGTGCCGAAGCCCGATGGCGGAGGCGCTCGCAACGAAGGTGTTTGACGAGTTGGCCGGGGCGAAGATTCCGACGAGGTTCATGTCGGCGGGTGCGCACGCGCCGGATGGGGACGCGATCTCGCCCGAGGCGATCGTGGCGTTGGAGGAGTTGGGAGCGAGGCCGACGAGCCGGCTCTCGAAGGGGCTGACACCGACGATGATCGCCGAGGCGGACGAGATCTATGGGATGACGAGCGGGCACGTGCGCGCGGTGCTGACCATGCTGCCGAGCGCGAAGGGTCGGGTCACGACGCTGGACCCAACGGGGCGAGACATTCCCGACCCGATCGGCGGGCCGGTGTCGCTGTATCTGGAAACGGCGGAGCGGATGATGGGAATTCTGCGGGAGCGGCTGGGCGGAGGCGGGGGCGAGCGACGGGGGGACGGCGCGACGAAGGGCTAGGGCCGTAGGTGGGAGGCTGGTCGGGGAGCGTCCCGGCTTGGACTCGCTCGCAATTGGACGGCACGGGAACTACCTTTTCACACGGCGGCGGCAGGACCGCTGCATTTGGAGACGCCCATGAAAGTGTTCCTCGGCGCGGATCATCGCGGAACGACGGCCATCCGGCAACTGCTGGAAAAACTGCGGCGCGAGGGCCAGGAGGCGGAGATCCTGGGCGACTGCAACGGCGCCCCGTGCGACTACCCCGAGCGGGCGTACGCGGTGGCCAACGCCGTCGCGAACACACGCGGGTCGCTGGGCGTGCTCGTGTGCGGGACGGGAGTGGGGATGTCGATCGCGGCGAACAAGGTGAAGGGCGTACGGGCGGCGGTGGTGCACGACGAACTCACGGCGCAACTGAGTCGGAGCCACAACGACGCGAACGTGATCTGCATGTCGGGCGATCTGCTCGGGCAGAAGTTGATCGAGAAGATCGTGGAAGTGGCGATCGCGACGAAGTTCGAGGGCGGTCGGCACTCGCGCCGGATCAACAAGATCATCGCCATCGAGCGCGGACAGGACCCGGCGACCGTGACCGAGTAGGAGAGGAGCGAGCGATGGCGAAGCGATCCTTGCAGCAGCGGCTGGCGGCGGTGGAGCGAGAACTGGCGGAAGTCCGCGTGCGGGCGATTGAGTCGCAGGAGTTTCGGCTGGTGGACAAGAGCGGACGGGTCCGTGCGGTGCTCGAGATGACCAAGTCCGGCGTGCCTCGGTTGGCCATGCTGAACGAGGACGGCGCCTCGTGCGTGGAGATCACGCTGGGCAAGGATGGGCCGGGCGTTCGGCTGGGGGACGGCGAGGGCGCGACGCGCGTGTTCATCGGCGCGACCAAGGATGCGGCACGGATCGGGCTGGCGGACGCGGCGGGGAACAACCGCGCGTTCCTCGGCGTGATGCCCAAGGGGGGCGCGACGTTGGCGCTCTATGACGCAAAGCAGAAGGTGGTGTGGACGGCGGTGGAGTGAAGGTAGTCTCGAGGGAACCACGGCGCGGAGTGACGTAAACAGGAGACAATGAAAAAGGACGCGAGTATTACTCGCGTCCTTTGGTTGGGCACTGAGGACGATAAAGAAGGGGTCGAGTCGGGTGGGGACACCCGCCCCACGAGGCTGTGGAGAGTTCTCTCGGTTTGGAGGCGTCGAGTCCTACTTCTTGGCGGGAGCCGGAGCGGGGGCTTCCTTCTTGGCGGACTCGGCCTTGCTCTGGGTGCCGACCTCACCCTTGGATTCGCCTTTGGCGGCTCCCTTGCGGGTAGCGGTGATCTCGCCGGACTTGAACTCCTTGCCGTCGGAAGTCTTGTTGAAGAACTCGATCTTGTAGTGATCCTTGTCGGTGATGGTGGTGATCTGGCGCATGGTGACCTTGCCCTGCATCGGGTCGTCGTAGGAGCCGGTGACGGTGAAGGACTTCATGGACGGGTCCATGGTGCCGACGGAGAACATGGTGGCGGTGCCCATGTTGTCAGACCAGGTGGACTCGACCTGCTTGGTGACGTTGTTGTAGCCGGTGGTGCCCGCGCCCTCGAAGGGCATGCCCATGAAGGTGCCCTTGAAGGACTGGTGGAGTTGGCGACCACCGAGGATCATCATGGCCCTCATGGTGCCGGTGCCTTCGGTGGGGGGCATGCCCGGGGCCATGGTAAAGGACATCTTGGCGTCCCAGTCGCCCGCGAGACCTTCGAGAACCTTGTGATTCTCGTTGGGCATCATGGCGGCCATCATCTCGGGGGGCATGCCCATGTCGGCGGGCTTGGCCGTCGTCTTGTCGTCTTTCTTGGCGGGCGCGGGCTGCGAATGGCCGGCGTCCGACTTGGGCTCTTCTTTCTTGTTCTGGGCCCATGCGCTCGAGACGGTGAGACCGACCACGCTGACCAACGCCGATACGAGATTCGCCTTCCTCATTGCATTGCTCCTGTGTGTGTTGCCGGGGCGGGATGCCCCGTGAGCGGAAAGGGTAGGCGAGTGCCGATCAAAGTCCAAACATTGCGGCGAAGAAGCGGGTGGAACCCGGAGGGCGAAACTCCGAGCAAGATCCGGCGGGCGCTCGCTGCCCGCTTTGGAGATTGGCCGTGCGGTATGTGCTTGCGATTCTGTTGCCGCCGATGGCGGTGCTTTCGTGCGGGAAGTGGTTCCAGGCGCTCGTGAACCTGGTGCTGACGCTGTGCTTTTGGTTGCCGGGGGCGATCCATGCGATGTTCGTGGTGAGTGATTATCACCGCGAGCGGAACCTTGAGCAGATGGTGGGGGCGATGCGGCGGGCGTAGCAAATGGCCGAAGAGCAAAGGGCCAAAGCGCCAAGTCGGAGGCACGTGGTCGTTACTCCCATTTGGCGCTTTGGCCCTTTGTCATTGGGCGCTTTCGGCCTTATCGCCGCGTCACTTCGACCTTGCCGCCGGCGACATCCTTGATGGCATAGCCCATCGCGAGGAGTTCGTCGCGGATCTGGTCGGACTTCTTGAAGTCCTTGGCGGCGCGAGCGGCGCGGCGTTCTTCGAGTTTGGCGTTGATGGTGGCGTCGGGGGCGATGCCGATGAAGAGGCCGATGTCGGAGGTGGTGGCTGTGTTGCTCGTGGACATCGACACGTCGTCCAGACCGAAGACGGCAATGAGCGAGTGTGCGAGGCGGACCACGTGTTGAAGCGATGCGTGACGCAACGGTCGTCCCGGTCGGAATCCCTGCGAACGAGTCTTCCACTCCGTTCGCTCGAAGGGGTTAATGCCAAGGATCGCGGTTGCCTCTCTGAGAAGGCGGTTCGCTTCTGCGATGGCCACGGCAACGTTGAGGTCTGAGTTCATCGCTTCTGCGAACGTACTTTGAATGCTCTGGCAAAGTGCATCGAGGTTGCTGGCTTGGTCGCTCGATACGGAGCGCGTCTCATCGACAAACTCCATCGCATTGAGTGCGGCCAACCAGCGCTGGAGTTGTCCCTCACTTTCCATGAGCCCTTGGAACGTGAAGTTCGCGTTGCTGCGGTAATGGGTTTTGATGAGTTCGAGGCGAATGGCGGCGGGCTCGATGCCCTTGTCGAGCAGGTCGCGCAGGGTGTAGAAGTTCCCCTTGCTCTTGCTCATCTTCGTGCCTTCGACGAGCAGGAAGCGAGGGTGGAACCACATGGTGGAGAAGGTGCCGTGCGAAGGGTCGGCGCAGAAGGCGCAACTGCTCTGGGCGATCTCGCACTCGTGGTGGGGGAAGATGTTGTCCTCGCCGCCGCTGTGCAGGTCGATGATGGCGGCGGGGGCTTGGTGCTGCGTGAGCAGGTTTCGGAACTCGGCGTCGCCGAGGAGGCGGCGGGCGCTCATCACGGTGCACTCGATGTGCCAACCCGGATAGCCCTTGCCCCAGGGCGAATCCCACTTCATGATGTGGCTGGGGTCTTCCTTCCAGAGGAGGAAGTCGGCGGGGTGCTTCTTGGTCGCCTGGTTGCCTTCGTCGACGCGACCTCCCGCGCCGGAGCGGAGTTGGTCGAGCGTATTGCCGCTGAGCGTGCCATAGGGGGCGAACTTCTGCACGTCGAAGTAGACGACGCGCGAGCCGGGCTGGCCCACGACGTAGGCGAAGCCGCGCTCGATGAGTTTCTCAACGACGGCGATCATGCCGGGGACGTTCTCCGTCGCGCGGGGGTTGAGCGTGGGGTCCTTGTCGCCGTCGAGGATGACCTTGAGGCCGAGTTTGCGGCTATCTTCCTTGAACGCGGCCTCGTAGAAGCGGGCGATGTCGTAGGGGTTGGTGGGGTCGAGCGCGACGCCGGGGGGGAGTTTGCCGGATTTTTTAGCCTCGGCGAGGCGCTTGCCGGCGACGGCCATGCGGTCCTCGCCGTGCTCGCCGCCCTCGGCGTCGTCGGTCATGTGTCCGACGTCGGTGATGTTCATGACGTGGACGACGTGCCTTGGGCCTTTGTGGACCGGTGGCACAGGCATCCCGCCCTTGGGCGACGTTGCCAACTCGCAGAGCGGGCTCTCGATCCATCGGCGAAGCACGTCAGCGGCGAGGAAGGAGCGGAAGTTGCCGATGTGGGCGTAGTCGTAGACCGTCGGGCCGCAGGTATAGAAGGTGACGCGCGCGGGGTCACGCGGGATGAAGAGTTCGAGGCGGCGGGTGAGGGTGTTGTAGAGGCGGAGGGGCATAGGAAAGGGTATGGATCGGCATGGGCGCACAGGGCCCGAGGCGCGGCGGAGGCACCCCCTCATGCAGACCCGATCATGAACACTTCAAGGAACATCCAACCGTGTTGACCGCGGCCAGGTTCGCCGCCCAGAGGCTTACTCCACCCGCTCGGCCTTCGTGATCACCACCGCCTCCACCGGCACGTCCTGGTGCCCGGCCTTGTTGCCGGTCTTGACTTTGCGGATGGCGTCGACGGTTTCGAGGCCGCTGATGACCTTGCCGAAGACGGCGTAGGCGGCGCCGTCGGGCTGGGGGCGATCGAGGAAGGCATTATCGACGGTGTTGATGAAGAACTGGCAGGAGGCGGAATCGGGGTCGCCGCCCAAGCGGGCCATGGCGATGGTGCCGCGGGTGTTCTTGAGGCCGTTTCGCCACTCGTTTTTGATGGGTGGGGTGGTCTTTTTTTGCTTCATGTCGGGGGTGAAGCCGCCGCCCTGGATCATGAAGTTGTCGATGACGCGGTGGAAGATGGTGCCGTCGTAGTGGCCGGCATCGACGTAGGCGAGGAAGTTATTGGTGGAGATGGGGGCCTTGACGTCATCGAGTTCGATGAGGAGGTCGCCCTTGGAGGTGGTGAGTTTGACTTGGATGGGCATGGAGAAGTGTATGGAGAGAGAGGAGGAGAGCGCGTGTCGAAGTGACGACGTGTTGATGAACGAAGAACGCCGCGAAGACGAGGGGTCCGGCATCAAGGCGGACAGATCACGGCGCGAGGGATTCGCGGACGATCCGGTCGAAGAGGTCGCGGGGGGCGCGTTGGCCGGTCCACGCCTCGAACTGCATGGCGGCCTGGCGGACGAACATGCCGACGCCGTCGATGGTGCGGAGGTTGAGGTGCTTGGCTTGGCGCAGGAGCGGTGTTTCGATGGGGTTGTAGACGGTGTCGATGACGACGAGGTTTGGGTTCGCGGCCGCGAGAGGGGCGGGGTCGATGGGGGAGTCGGTGGGCGCGGGGCCGTCTTTCATGCCGACGGGGGTGGCGTTGATGAGCGCGTCGGCGGGGGTGTGCGTGGCCACGCTCCAGTCGATGGCGATGAGGGTGCCGACGTTGAGAGAGTTCTTGAGATGGGGCGCGAGGTCGTTGGCGAGTTGCTCGGCGCGATCGAACGTGCGGTTGGCGATGTGGACGTGGGCGCCGGCGTGTGCGAGGGCGAAGGCGAGGGCGCGGGCGACGCCGCCGGCGCCGAGGAGGGTGATGCGTTTGGTGGTCAATGTGCCAAGCGCCTCGGAGAGGCCGGCGAGCGCGGCCGGGGCGTCGGTGTTGAGGATGTGCGGCAAGGGGAGAGAAGAAGGAGTCGTCGTTGTCGAGGCGGATGGAACACCCGGCCCACGAGGTTGCTGGAGATCGGACAGGACGAGCGTGTTCGCGGCGCCGGTGGCGCGGGCGATGGCATCGAGCGACCATCCCTGCTCGCGGGCGAGGCGGACGAGATTTTCCTTGTGCGGCAGAGTGACGCTGCAACCCTTGAAGTCGAGCCTGGGGTGGTGGATGAGTTCCAGCAGCGTGGCCTTAAAACTCAGATATGCGGCTTCCCGATCTGCATCGGCGGCGATGGGGAGCGGGAGGTAGACGGCGTCCTGGCCGATGCTGGCGAAGCCCGCGTTGTGGAGTGCAGGCGAGTGGGAGTGGGAGGTGGGCCAGCCGACGAGGCCGTAGACGTGGGTGTTCTTGTTGATGGAGCGGAAGCGGTAGGTATCGAGGAGTTCGCGGATGGTGGGTTGTCCTGGTGCGGTCGTGGTGGTTGGGCGCAGGGAAGCGAAGGTGAGGAAGCCGCCGAACTTGGGGGCGAGGACTCGGGAGAGGAGGCCGAACTCGCCCATGCCGAGGGCGATCGTGGGCTTACTCGCTTGGCTGGGAAGGTCGAGCAGTTCGAGGGAATCGCGGAGGGAGCGGGCGCGGTAGGCGACCTTGACGATGCTGGCGGCGGGCTCGGAGTTCATCTGCGCGAAACGTCGCATGAGGTCGTTGGGACGGCCGCCGAAATCGTGCATGGACAAGATCAGGCCCGTGCGCAGATCGCGGAGTTGGGCCGGATGATCGACGGCCAGATTCACCTTCTGCTTGATGTTCGCCGACCGGGCGTACGTCGCGAGTTCGACATCGAGGTATCGCGGGGGGTGTTCGCCTTTGCCGCGGGCGGTGCCGAGGCGTTCGTAGAGCGAGATGCGGGCGTTGTCGTCGCCTTCGTAGTGCCCGCCTTCGCTGGCGGATCGGCAGGTGACAACGCACGGGAGTGGAGATTGGGCGACCAGCCGGACGACGGCTGGAACCTCGTCGTCGCGGCCGGTAAAGAACTCGTCGATTCGGAACTCGATGAGATCGGCACCGGCGAGTTTGGCCGACTGGGCTTCGGCGAGAGCGGCGTGGACATCGTGGACCAAGATGGGGACGCAGACAAGCGCGGGCATTGGGCGAGGGTATTGCACGCGACGGGGAAGGGTGGAATGTGGGCGTGGACGGGATGAGCCTCACGGCACCGGGGAGAGGATGCCGCGCGCCGCGCCGACCCCCGCGGTGTATCCGCTGGCCCAGGCCCATTGGAAGTTGTACCCGCCGACGCGGCCGTCGACGTCGAGGAGTTCGCCGCAGAGGTGGAGGCCCGGGCACTCGCGTGATTCCATGGTGTCGAGGTGAACCTCGCGGAGGGGCACGCCGCCGGCGGTGGCCTCGGCGTGCGTGAATCCCCGATCCCCCGTAATCGGGAGGGGCGTCTCGCACGTGAGCGTGGCAAGGGCTCGACGGCGCTCGCGCGTGAGCGTGTGGGCCGGGGCGGAGAAGTCGATGCCGGCGTGTTCGCAGAGCGTGCGGACGACGCGCTCGGGGAGACGATCGCACAGGAATCTCCCGGCACTCGCCTTGGCGAGGGCGAGGAACTTGGCATCGAGCGATTCGATGGTTTCGCCGGGCAACCAGTTTAGAACGAGATGTGCGCCCGGGTCGGCGTGGCGTGCGGCGGTGAAGTGGCGGCTGAGGTCAAGCACGCTCGGACCCGAGAGCCCGAAGTGGGTAAGGAGCGTGGAGTCGGTGAAGACGGCGAGGCGCTTGCTGGTGCCGGAGCGGAGTTCGAGCGTGGTCGGGAGCGTGATGCCGCTGAGCGTGGTCAGCCAGTGGTCCCTGGGAAGCGTGAGCGGGACGAGTGCGGGGAAGATGTCCCGCGTGACGGAGTGCCCGAGGGAGCGGGCGAAGGTGTAGCCGAGGCCGTCGGAGCCGGTCTTGGGCAGGGCCTTGCCGCCGGTGGCGAGGATGAGACGACGAGCGCGGAGGGTGGTTGGCTCGCCTTCGCGTTCGACGACGAACAGGTTGTTCTCGCGGCGAACACTCGCGACCCGCCAAGGGAAGAGGAGTTGAGCGCCGGCGTGCCGGGCCTCGTTGAGGAGGGCGCTCAAGACCGTGTGGGCCTCGTCGGTCGTTGGAAAGAGTTTGCCCGTCTCTTCGCGCTTGAGTTCGACGCCTAGGGCGCGGAAGAAGTCGATGGTGCGCGGCACATCGAACCGGCCGAGGACCTTGCGGATGGCGTTCGGTGACGCGCCGGCATAGTCTCGCTCGGTGACGACGTCGTGGGTGACGTTGCACCGCCCTCCACCCGCCACGAGAATCTTGGCGCCGAGGCGCTTCGCGCCGTCGATCGCCACGACCTGGAGTGGGGTGCCCGCGTCGTGCGCGGTGCGTCCGGCCCAGATCGAGGCCATCAGGCCCGCGGCGCCGGTGCCGACGATGGCGATATCGAACACTTGGTCGGGCGACGTGGACATAGAGTGGAAGAAGGATCGCGGAAATGACGGGATCGGTCGGGCGCGGAACGCATCAAGGCAGAACCCTCTCTCCGATCCCTCCCTCTGGGAGCGGGGTTAGCGTCTCGGCCTGTTTCGGATGCTCTCGTAATCCAGCATCATGTCCAACTCCCAACTCGCGTCCGGCATCGCCGCCTCCACGCGGCTCTCCATCTCGTCGGGCAGGTCGGCGAAGAAGTCGATGCCGCTGCGCTTCTCGATGGTGTCCACACTCACGATGTAGGTCCGCAGCGGGTGCGTCCCCTGCGCCGCCTGGGGCATGATGACGCCGAGCATCTTCACACCCGCTTGGCCCTTGCCCTTTTCCTCCACGACGACGATCTTGTAGAACGAAGTCGGCACGGGGACCTTCTCGCGCCCGATGGTGCCCATGCTGCCCGGCTGGCCCTCGAAGAGCGGGCCGGTGACGACCCAGATTTCACCGTATTGGCGCCGATACACGAACTGCTCGGCGTTTTCGAGGCCGTTCCAGTCGCCCGAGTTGAGGTCACTCTTCTGCGGGCAGACGTTGGACATCAGGAATGTTTCTCGCTGCGCCTTCTCGCCGAAGAACGCGCCGATCGCGTCGGAGGGCGCGTTGTGCCCGCGGGTATAGCCGGAGTTGGAGTACGCCCGGCTGTCCACGCGGGCGCGGGTGCGGGGGTCCGTCTCGAACTTGATGTTGTCGGGGCGCTTGAGGCCCTTGAACGCGGGCTCACCCTTGAGGTGGTAGCACGTCCAGAGCGGTTGTTGCTTGGACTCGGAGTAGCCGTTGGCGTATCCCACATTTTCGAGGTGGGTGAGGTTCTCGGCGTCAAAGACGGGTCGGCCGGCGTAGAAGAACGACGCGTTGCTCGACTTGGCGTCGGCGGGCTTGCCTTCGGGGGAGTTCGAATCCCCGGGCGTTGTGCCGGGCTTCGATCCCGGCCTGCTCTCGGGCTTAGTCGTTGGAGTCGTGCCCTCGCTCGGCTTCCTTTCGCTTGGGGGCGTGCTCGTGCTGGGCGCGGGCCTCGGTGGCGCGACGGCGGGCTGCTCGGTTGACACCACCTTCACTGTTGGATCGCTCGCGGGGACGTTGAGCGTTCGATACGCGGCGATGGCCAGCGCGAGGATGAGGACCACGCCGCCGAGGATGGACTTGGGGTTCATGCGGGGATCGTTGGAGGGCCGCGGGGCGGCGGCGCGGGGCGAGGCTCTGCACGGGCAGAGGCGCGTCACGCCGACGTGCGGGATTCTCTCGCCATGTCCGAACCGCCGGAGCGTCAGAGCGCCTCCAACCTCTTCCGCGTCTCCTGCTCCATCAAATCCCTGAACAACTCCCCCATCTCCCCGGACATGATGTCACGGAGAGCGTACTCGCCGGGTAAGCGTTCGTCGGCGACGATGCCTTCCTTCCAGCGGTACGTTCGCACCTTCTCGCTGCGGCCTCCGCTGCCAATCTGTTCGCGGCGGGCCGCCGTACGCTCGGCGTGCTTTTTCTGTTGTTCGAGATCGTACAACTTCGCCACGAGCAAGCGTCGCGCCCGCTCGCGGTTCTGCTGCTGGCTTTTGGCCTCCATCATCTTGATCTGGAT
Organism: uncultured Phycisphaeraceae bacterium; assembly: GCA_964543905.1. Taxonomy (GTDB): domain Bacteria; phylum Planctomycetota; class Phycisphaerae; order Phycisphaerales; family UBA1924. The sequence goes on along the minus strand of CAZIZO010000002.1, from coordinate 399,496 downwards.
GCCGGTGGGCTTGTGGAGGATCTGCCACGCCGTTTCGACCTTGTTGACGTTCTGCCCGCCGGGGCCTTGGGCGCGGGTCGCCTGCTCTTCGACTTCGTTCGCCCAGTCGATCTTGACGTCGATGTTCTCCGGCTCGGGGAGCACGGCCACCGTTGCGGTGCTCGTATGAATCCGCCCTTGGGCCTCGGTCGCGGGCACGCGTTTGACGCTGTGCACGCCGGCCTCGAAGGCGAGTTCGCTCCAGACGCCCTCGCCCTTGATGCCGACGACGGCGGAGCGCACGCCGCCGGTCGCCTGCTCGATGGAGACTTCGAGCGGTTCGAAGGTCCAGCCGCGCTTGGCCGCGTACTTCTGGTACATCTCCATGAGGTCGCGGCACCAGAGGGCGGCCTCGTCCCCGCCCGTTCCCGCGCGGAGTTCGAGCATGACGCTGCCGACCGAGCGGTCTTCGCTCGTCACCAGCGAGGAAAGGGCGGCATGGATCGCGGCGGCGGCCTGGCTCTCGACGCGCGGCAGGTCGCCCCGCGCGAGTTCGACGAGTTCCTTGTCTTCATTGGCCGCGATGATCGCCCGCAGCCCCTCGGCCTCCTTCTTCAGCGACTCGTGCGAGCGAAAGGCTAATGCGACGGGGGCGAGGGCAGACCTTTTGATCGAGAGTTCGCGCACCTTCTTGTGATCGACAAGCACGGCGGGGTCTTCAAGGGCCTTGCCCAGTTCACGCTCCTCGGCATCGATCGCTGCGAGGCGGACGAGCGCGCGGTCGGGGATCGCGTGGAGGGAGAGGGTTGGGGCAGGAGACGACATGCAGGCAGAGGGTAGTGCGCGGGGCTCACCATCGCGAGGTACACTCGCCCGTGCCCAACGCACCCTCCTCACCCATCACCCGCTTCCGCGCCTGGTCTCTCTCCCCCGCCGCCGACGGGTTCTGGCGACGGGTGGGCGTCGGCGCGTGGATCGTGCTCATCGTCGCCGTGTGCGCCTTCGCAGGAATGAAACCGGGAAAGCGCTCGGTCTCGACGGTGTACTGGACGGCCGCCCAGCAGTGGTGGGCCGGCGAGGACATGTACGGCTCGAAGGTACTCTCGCACGAGGGGTACCACGGCTTTCTGTATTTCCCGCAGGCGGCGGTGCTGTCGTCGCCGCTGGCGTTCCTGCCGCTGGGGGCGGCGGAGGCGGCGTGGCGGGCGATCAATCTCGGCGTATTGGCGTGGGGGTTCTGGCGATTGGCGGCGCTTGTGTCGCGGCACTCGTTCGGCGGCCCGGGGTTGTGGTTCGGGCTGAGCACACTTTTGGGGATACCGACGCTCCTGGGGAGCGCCCAGAACGGGCAGTTCAATATCATCATCACGGGACTGATGGCCCACGCGGTGGTGGAGTTGTTCCGCGGTCGGCACTGGCGGACGGCGGCGCTCCTCGCGCTGGGCATCGCGCTCAAGCCGCACGTGATCGTCTTGGCCCTGCTCGCCGGCGCGCTCTTTCCGCGGCTCACGCCCAAGGTCGCGCTCGCGTGCCTCGCGGCGTTCGCGATCGGTTTCATCCACCCCAACCCGGCGTATGCGTGGTCGCAGCATGAGAGTTTCATCCTCAAAATGCGCGTGGCGTCCCGCCCGCCGCCGGGGACGAATCAGGATCTGGTGGGGCTGCTCTTCACGCTGGGCCTCAATCCGCCGCTCATGTTCTGGTGGGCGCTCCGCGGACTCGCGGCGATCGGGACGCTGGGGCTCTGCCTCCTCGCGCGAAAAAGTTTCGGATCGGACGAGCGAGGGCGGCTGGCGACGCTCGTCTACACGCTCACGCTCGCGATCCTCTACATCATCATCTTCAATCCTCGAACGGAGGGGCCGACGTATGCGATCCTGGCGGTGCCCGTGGGCCTCTTCGCGGCACGGGAGTTGATGGTGCCGATCCGGGTGTGGGCGATCATGCTCACGCTGCTCGCGATCCTGCTGGGTATCAGCCATGAACTCGTTGGGCCGGCGAACCCGTGGGTGAGGCCCTCGCTCGCGATCGTCTTCACGGCGTACGTGGTGTCGCACGTGGTGACGCGGCGCGCGGCGATCCCGCTCATTGCGGTCTCGCCGGCACTCCAACCACCCGCGCCCCATCCGGCACGTCCTTCGTAACGACCGCGCCCGCTCCGATCACGCACGATGCACCGATGCGAACGTTGGGCAGCACGGTGGCATGGAGCCCCACGAGCGTACCGGTCCCGACGTTCACACGGCCCGCCAGCACGGCCCCCGGCGCGACGTGGACGTTGCCCCCGATCACGCATTCGTGCTCGATGATCGCGCCCGTGTTGATAATCGCGTGGTCACCGACGCGGGCGAAGGAATGGACGACGGCTCGTGGGCCGACGTAGAGGCCCACGCCCAACTCGGCCGAGGCGTGCACCACGCACGCGGGATGGATCACGTTGGCGGCGCACCGTCCGAGGCGCTCGAGCGTCTTGGCGCGAAGGGATAGATCGCCCAGGGCGAGGATGAAGCGATCGGCCATCGTGGCGCAGGATGGAACGCTCGCTAGCGTGCCGAGGTGCGCGAGGCGCAACACGCTGGCGGCGACGGCGCAGGGGTCGTCGTCGTAAAAGCCGCGCACGGCCCAGCCCGAGAGCATGGCGGCCTCGGCCACGACGAGCGCGTGTCCGCCGCCACCGATGAGGATCAAGGAAGATGATGGATGGGCCACGCCGGAGGGTATGGGCGACGTGGCCCCCTTCCACTGACTCGGCCTTCGCCGAACTACGCTTCGATCATGGACCCCGTCCGAATCGCGTGCGTGCGCTACTTGAACACCGCCCCCCTGGTCGAAGGACTCGACAAACTCGAGGGGGTGACGCTGATCCCGACGGTGCCCTCACGGATCGCCGACGCGGTGGCGAGCAGAGAGGCCGATGTCGGGCTCGTGTCGATCGTGGACGCGGCGCTCTGCCCGGTCCCGCTCGCGCTCCTGCCCGTAGGCATGATCGGATGCGACGGACCGACGCACACGGTGCGGCTCTTCTCGACCGTTCCGATCTCTACGATTGGCACGCTGCACGCCGACACCGACAGCCACACGTCCGTGATCCTGGCCCGGGTGCTCTTGAAGCACGTGCACGGGATCTCGCCCGAGGTGGTTCCCTTCGACGCGCGCGAGCGTGTGGAGCATCCCGCGAGGACGGCGGCCCCGGTCTTGGGTGGTGGGTCTCTGGACGAGGCGTGGCCCGAGTCCGTCCTGCTGATCGGCGACAAGGTGGTGACGGATCACCCGCCCGAGGGGCGTTACCCGCATCAGTTGGACCTGGGCGAGGCCTGGAAGGCGCTGACGGGCCTGCCGTTCGTCTACGCGATCTGGATGTGTCGGCAGGCGGAGTGCGGCAATCCGCGCCTCGCGCGGGCGGCGCAGGTCTTAGACCGCCAGCGTCGGCACAATGCGACACGCCTCGACTGGATCGTGGCGAAGCGAGCGCCGGAAGCGCGCTGGCCCATCGACATCGCGAGCCGATACGTGCGAGAGTTGCTGCATTACCGCGTGGGCGAGCGTGAGCGTGCGGGAATCGCGAAGTTTCTCACGCTCGCGCACGAGCAGGGGCTGGTGCCCACGCCGAAGTTGGTGTGGGCGGACGCCTAGGGCGAGCGTGCCATGCCGCCACTTCCAAGGCTCAAACTTCCCGTCCTACGAGAACTGGAACGTGAGTTACGCTATGCGCCTCCGGACGCGCTGCGCCGAGACATCGCGCGCGTGGAGTCGCTCCTGGGCGATCTGGATGTGCAGACGACGTATCCCGACGAGTGGGTGGTCTTTCGCGTCACGGGGTTTCGGCGCGAGGGCGCGAGCGAGAGCGCCGCGGGCGGAAGTTCCTCCGGACGCGCCCTTCTGGGCGATCTCTCCGTGTTTCTCGAGCGGCTGTGCGACGCGGCGGGGTTGACGCTGGGCGAGCACGAGGCGGCTTCGATCCGCGTCTACTCGGTCGACGAACTGTGTGCGCGATGGCGCGTGAGCCGCAAGACGCTCGACCGCTGGCGCCGGCGGGGGCTGGCGGCACGGCGCGTCCGCGACGAACGGGGACGCTCGCGGCTGCTCTTTGTCCATGCCCACGTGGAGGCGTTCGCGGCACGTTACGCGAGCGAACTGCGGCGCGCGGCGGCATTTTCTCGCCTCGACGAAGCCGAGGAGCGGCGCATCGTCTCGCAAGCGGCGAGGTATCGACGATGCCTCGGGCTCTCACTGAACGCGGCGGCCGATCGATTGGCACATCGACACGGACGCAGCCACGAGGCCATCCGGCAGGTGCTACGTCGGCACGAGCGGGACACGCCGATCTTTCGGGAGGAGCCTCCGATCGACGCGCGAGCGCGCCGACGGCTCTATCGCGCGTGGAGAGCGGGCATTGATCCCGCGGCAATGGCACGGAGGTACAAGCGCACCACCTCGGCGATTCGGCGGGCCATCATGCTCGTTCGCGCCGAGCGTCTGCGTGACCTGGCCGAACAGGGCACACTGCACGCGCCCGTCGGCCCGACCTTCCAACGCGCGGACGCTGCGGACGTGCTGCTCGCGCCCGCGCCCGTGCGAACGGGCCTCGCGACGCCCGTGCCCACGGATTTGTTCGAGGTGCTGGACGCCGCTCGGCAGCGTCAGCCGATGGTCGGTGTTGAGGAGCAGTCTCGGCTGGTCGCGTACCACTATCTCCGCTGGTCGAGCGCGAACGCGATCGCGGGACTGGACCGTCTGCACCCCTCGGCCGAGGCCGTGGATCGAATCGAGACCAACCTGCGCTGGGCGGCGCGGCTGAAGGCCGAACTGCTCCGCCCGCAGTTGTTCCTGATCCTCGAGACGCTGGAGTTGAGGCTTGGACGACGGTTGACGGAGTTGCCCGCGGCGCTCGCTTCGGCGCACCTGCGTCGCGCCCTCGCCAGGGCGGCCGAGGCGGTGGATTCGGTAGACCCCTTCCGCAACGCGCGCGTCGCCGCGGCGGTGGGCTTGGAGGTCGATCGGGACATCGCCCTTTGGCTCAAGACGCACGCGACACCACAAGCCCCCGCCCGACGCGCGGCCGCGATCCTGATGCCGGGCATCCCCTTCCCGGATTGGACCCTCAACGTCGCACCCTGGCAAGCGTGGCTGGAACCGGACGCGCGGGCTCGGGCGGGCGCCGCGACCAGCCACATGCCCGAGGCGACGGCTCGGTTCCTCCGGCGCCGATTCGGTTGGGACGGGGGACCTCCCGCCACGCTGGCCGAGTTGGTGGCGGAGCAGGGACTCGCGCCGACGGCGGTCGCGCGATTCGAGCGACGTGCGATCCGCATGGCCTGTACCATCCGCCCATGAGCGCCGCGCCGGAGATCGTTGGCTTTGACCTCATCGTGGGCCTCGAGGTCCACGTCGAACTCGCCACGCGCACGAAGATGTTCTCCCGCGCACCGAGCCCGGCACATCTTGAATCACTCGAGGCCGAGCCCAACACGTTCATCGACCCGGTGGTCCTCGCGCTCCCCGGCTCGCTTCCGGTGATGAACCGGTCGGCCGTCGAGATGGCGATGATGGTCGGCGTCGCGCTCAACTGCGCGATCGCGCGAGAGGCGAAGTGGGACCGCAAGGGGTATTTCTACCCCGACCTTCCGAAGGCGTACCAGATTTCGCAGTACGACTTGCCGATCTGCTTCGACGGGGCCTTGGAACTTCCCGCCGTGGACGAGAAGGGCTTTCCCGATCTCTCGCGCGAGCCACGGCGCATCGGTATCGTGCGGGCGCACCTGGAGGAAGACGCGGGCAAACTGCTGCACGAGGCGCCGGGCGGACACGAGATCGACTTCTCGATCGTCGACCTGAACCGCGCGGGAACGCCGCTCCTCGAGATCGTCACGCAACCCGATTTTCGTTCGGCGGACGAGGTCGTGCTCTTCGCGAAGACGCTGCGGACCATCTGCCGGTTCCTGCGCGTGACCCCTGGGGTGATGCAGAAGGGGCACATGCGATTTGAGCCCAACATCAACGGCATCGTCACCCTCGCGGACGGGCAGACGGTGACGACCCCCATCGTCGAGGTCAAGAACCTCAACTCGTTCAAGGCACTCAAGGCGGCGATCGAGTATGAAGCCCGCGAGCAGCCGCGTCGCTGGCGGCTGGATCGGCGGGTGCTGGGGAAGGGTACCAAGACGACGCGCGGCTGGGATGATGCCAAGGCCTGCACCGTTGTGCAGCGAGAAAAGGAAGACGCGCACGACTATCGCTACTTCCCCGACCCCGACCTGGTCCCGGTGATCGTGGACGACGAGTGGAAGGCCCGTGTCTCGGCGCGAGTGCCCGAGTTGCCCATGGCCCGCTTCAAGCGATATGTCCGGGACTATGGACTCGGGGTCATGGAGGCGAGCGCACTGATCGACGAGCGCGACACGTGCGACATGTACGAGTCGTGCATCGACGCGCTGGCGGGGTTGGGAGTGGATCGGCCTCGGGCGGGCAAACTCGCGGCAAACTGGCTCCTCGGCGCGGGCCTGAGGCTCGCGAACGAGCGTCACACCTCGCTGGCGGTCCTGGGGATCTCCGCGGGCGAGGTGGCGGCCGTCGCCAAGTTGCGCGAGGATGGAAGGCTCAACAACCAGTCTGCCGACGAACTCTTTACACTCCTCTGCGACGAGGAGAAGACCACGCACGCGGCGTTCGCCCCGCCCGGCGCGGTGTTCTCGAGGGTTGAAGAGGTCGCGCGCTCGCAAGGCTGGCTCATCGTGCGAGACGATGCCGCGATGGAGAAGTGGATCGATCAGGTGCTCGCGGTCAACGACCGGGTGGCCGACGACGTGCGGGCGGGCAAGGTCCAGGCGGTCGGCCGATTGGTGGGCGAGGTGATGAAACTCGCGGCAGGAAAGGCCGACGCGAAATCGGTGCGCGAGTTGATCTTGAAGAAACTGGGACAGGGCTGAGGGCGGGGCGCCGGCTAGTCGCCCCCCCCACCGCCGCCGCGTCCCCATCTCTTGGCGCTGGCGTTGGCCGGTTTTTCGATCGCCGCGCCGAAGATGCGCACCATGCCCTCGCCCAGTTCCGCCTCGACGGCCTTGATGAGATCGGGCTCCGGAGTGACTCGAAGTCGCACGTCGGCGGAGACGGCGGCGACGTGCCGCTCGGTGCCGATCACCACTTCGACCGGGAAGACGCTGGTCTGGTCGTCCTTTTTCCTGGCGAGGGTTCGCTCGGCCGCTCCGCGCACGACGCCGGCGACCCGCGCCATCGCAGCGCTCGCCCCGCCGTTGAGTTTCAGTTCGTCGACGAACAAGCGCATGCGTCCGCTGTCGAGGGGCACGCCATCGATGGGCACGAGGCGATCGAGGATCACCTGCGGCTCCCCTCGCTGGAGGTCGACGCGCCCGAGCGCGAACACCACCTGCTCGGCCACGGCGAGGTGACCGAACTTGACGAACGGATCGGTAAACATGACACATTCGCACGCGCCGGTCATGTCCTCGACGGTCAGGATGGCCATCTTCTGTCCGGCGCTGCGCCCGTTCCGGACGATGATCGTGCGGACGCTCTGCACCATCACCGCGAGGATAACCCGCTCGTCCTGCTTCTTCTCCTTCACGTCCGCCGTCGTGGCCGTCGCAAAGACCTGCGACCAGTGCTTCCACCGCTCGAGGGGATGGCTGCTGACATAGAAGCCCAGCACGCCCTTCTCGTGGGCGAGCGTCTCGGTCTCGGACCAGGGCTCGGTCTTGGCAAGCGGCGCGGCTCGGCTCGAGGACGCCTTCCCGCGGGCGTCCCCCGCCGGCTCCGAGCCAAACCCAAAGAGCGCGCCCTGCCCCGCGGCCCTGTCGGCGGCGAGTTTCTGCCCGGCCGACAGAGCCTGCTCCAGCGTGGCGACCATCGCGGCGCGCTGCTCGCGCCCGTGCACGCCGTCGAACGCCCCGCACTTGATGAGGCTCTCGATGGTCGCTTTGTTCACCACGCCCGGCGGGACGCGCTCGCAGAAATCGAAGAGGCTCGTGAACGGGCCGCCCTTCTCCCGCTCGGCGATGATGGCCTCGATCGCCTTGTCCCCGGCGCCCTTGATGGCAGCGAGCCCGAAGCGCACGTGCTGGGCCTGTTCGGCCGTCCCTCGCACAACCGCAAAGTCCGCCTGTGAGAGGTTGATGTCCGGCGGCTTGACCTCCACGCCCACGCGGATCGTCTCGCCCGTCTGAGGATCGATGTGGCGCGTGCGGCGGCAGTCTTCGAGGTACGGAATCCAATCGCTCGTCTTGTTCGCGCCCGACTCAAAGGTGAGGAACGCGGCCATGTACTGATCGGGGAAGTACGTCTTCAGGTACGCCGTCTGATACGCGACGATGGCATAGCCCGTCGAGTGGCTCTTGTTGAACCCATACCCCGCGAACTTGAGGATGAGTTCGAAGAGATCGTTCGCACCCTCCTTCGTCAATCCTTGCTTGACGGCCCCATCAATGAACTTGGGTCTCTCCTTCTCGATCTTGTCGTGCTTCTTCTTGCTGATGTTCTTGATGAGCGAATAGGCATCGCGGAGTTTGATCCCGCCCAGGCCATGCACGATCTGCATGACCTGCTCCTGGTAGACCATGACGCCATACGTTTCGGCCGTATACTGATCCACAATCTTGTGGACGCTCGGCACGGCCTCGGTGCCGTGCTTGCGCCGGTTGTAATCAGGAATCAGGTCCATCGGACCCGGGCGGAAGAGGGCGTTGGCCGCGATGAGGTCCTCGAGGCGGTCGGGCCTCATCTCGACGAGCAGGCGCCGCATGCCCCCGGATTCGAACTGGAACACGCCCGTCGTTTCGCCCCTTGCGAAGAGCGCAAAGACGTGCGGATCCGTCGGGACGAGGCGGTCGAGATCCAGCGGGTGCGCCCGCACGCCCGTCCCGCGATCCGAAGGCTCGCCACGGGCGCTCGTTGCCCGGCCCTTGGTCGCTCCGTCGATCCGCGCCTTCATCACCTCCCAATCTTCACCGCGTCCCACCGCACGCCAGATCTCCTCCTCGCTCATCGTCTCGCGGATGAGTTTCTTCGCGCGCTCGATCGTGCTGAGCGTGCGCAGGCCCAGGAAGTCCATCTTCAGAAGGCCCATCTTCTCGCACGTCGGGCCGTCCCATTGCGTGATGGTTTCGTGGCCCTCGCTCCCCGGGGGGCGATAGAGCGGCACGATCTCGTGCAGGGGCCTGGTGGCCACGATGACGCCCGCCGCGTGCACGCCCGCGTGGCGCGTGTGCCCTTCGAGCGCGATCGCGTGGTCGATGAGTTGGCGGGCCGTCGCGGGATCGATCTGCTGCTCGGGTCCGAGTTTATCGTTGATCTTGCGCAGCGATTCGACGGAACCCTCCTGCACGCCCTTGAGGTCGGGCTCCTTCTCGAGCGCCTCCTCGATCGTGATGTTGAGTTGCTCGGGAACGAGTTTGGCGATGCGATCCGCCACCGGCAGCGAGACCTCGAGCACCCGCGCCACGTCGCGGATCGCGGCCCGGGCCTTGAGCGTCCCGAACGTGATGATCTGCGCCACGTGTCCGTACTTCTGGCGGACGTAGTTGATCACGTCGCCGCGCCCGTCCTGGCAAAGATCGATGTCGATGTCGGGATACTCGCTGCGGTCGGGGTCGGTGAATCGCTCGAAGAGCAGGCCGTACCTCACCGGGCAGGCATTGGAAAGCCCCAGCACGTAGCCGACCATCGTGCCGACGCCCGAGCCGCGCGCGAGCGCCGGGATTCCTTGCTGGCGTCCCCAGTTGACAAAGTCCCACACGATCAGGAAGTACGCGGAGATGTTCTTGTCGGCGAGGATCTTGAGTTCGCGATCAAGCCGGGCGACCTGCTCCGCCTTTTCGGAAGGCGCCCCCTTCGCCCGACCCATCTCCGCGTCGAAGCCGTAGCGCCAGCGGAAACCCGCCTCCGCGAGCATCCGGAGCGCCTCGTCGCACGCCGCCTTCGACGAGGCCATCTCCTCTTTCGTCGGAGGCTGCGCAAATGGCTTGAGGTCGAACTTCGCGCAATACGCCTTGTACCACGCCGTCAAGTCGCCCGCGAACGCGGGATCATCCCACGTGGGCAGATCGGTCGTCTTGGGCACTTCGATCTGCACGGCGGGGGCGTTGTTGGCGCCGATGGGCAACTCGACGTTGCACCGCTCGGCGATCACGACGCTGTTCCGCAGGGCTTCCTCGCCCGCGTCGCCGTAGTCCCCCTCGCGTCCGAACAGCCTTCGCATCTCCGCGGGACTCTTGACGTACAACTCCGTGGGATAGCGCATCCGGTTGGTGTCGTTCTTGCCCTTGCCGGTGGAGATGCAGATCAGTGTGTCGTGCGCGTCGTGATCTTCCGCGCGGAGAAAGTGCGCATCGTTGTCGCACACGAGGGGCACGCCCATCTCGCGAGCGATCTTGATGATGAGCGGGTTGATCGCGACCTGCTCACTCACGTGGTGCTGCAACTCCATGTAGAAGCGAGGCTTGTCCTGCGACGTGTTGAAGACCCGTGCGTGCCACCGAACGCTCTCGAGCGCGGCCTCCAGATGCCGCTCATCCCCGCCGCCGCCCTCATGTCCGCCCGAGTGGACATACGCCAGCAGGTGATCCCCGATCTCGCTGCCCAGGTGACCGTTGATCGCGATCAGACCTTCGCTGTGCTTTTCCAGCAGTTCGCGATCGATCCGCGGCTTGTAGTAAAAGCCCGTCAGGTATGCCTCGCTGCACAGCACGAGCAGGTTGTTCCACCCCACGTTGTTCTCGGCGAGCAGCACGAGGTGATACCCGCCCTCGCCGCCGCCCGTATAGGTTCGGTCGGTTCTCGGCTTGCCCGGGGGCGTGACGTACGCCTCGACACCCAGAATGGGCTTGAGGCCCCTTTCCTTGCACGCGAGGTACACCGACGCCGCGCCGAAAAGGTTGCCGTGATCCGTCACCGCGACGGCTTTCATTCCCAACTCCGCCACGCGCGCGATGAGTTTGTCCACCTGATTTCCGCCGTCGAGCAGCGAGTACTCCGTGTGCAGATGCAGGTGGACAAAGTCCCCCATCGGCGACGTTGTGCCGGTGACCGCGTCCGGGTTCGATCCGGCGGGCTGGCTCGTCCTCGGATTGGTTGCGGGCGCGGGCATAGACGGGTCGATCTCCCCGATGATGAGCGGCTGTGTGGTGGGCCTGGATCAGGCCGCGATGAGCATAGTCCGCGGCCCGGTTCGCGTGGTCCCGCCGCCATCTTCTGCACGTGACTTCCTGGCGTCTGCCTGCACCCCCGTCCCCGCGCGTCACCTCCGCTTGTTCGGTTTATTCCATCCCTGCCGACACCTTCCGCGCCCCCCCGAAGTCCGTCACCTTGAGCGGTGCTTTTGCGCCCGAGGCTGGCCATGGGGCGATTCGTGTGGCATGTTGTGGGCAGAGAGACATCGGGTGCGACGGCCCAGAAACCGACCACCCGAACCCGCGCGAAAGCGTGGTGGGGAATCCGCCACATCGAAAGAGGAGAGATGCCATGAAGCACGCGACCCAGAAGATCAGCCTTGTTGCCCTCGCCGCGTTGTCCGCCCTGAGCACGGGCGCGAACGCCGACACCATCGACGTCCGATTCCTGGGCACCGGCGCGGGGCGCAACGTCCGCGTTCACCTCCCCAGCACCTCGTTCAACACCTTCGCGGGCCAACTGAACCACGAACTCAGCAACGGCACGGGCTTCGGCGAGTGGCTCAACGGCACCCGCTCTACCTACTGCACCGACCTCCTCCAGCACACCACCTCCACCACCCGCACCTATGACCTCGTCGCGGCTTCGGATGTTCCCGGCGGAAGCCCGATGGGCGTCGCCAAGTCCAATGCCATCCACGACCTCTATGTGCAAGCCGCCGGCGCCCAACTCGTCAGCGGCGCCAACAACGACCTCGCCGCCGCCTTCCAACTCGCCATCTGGGAGATCGTCACCGATTACAACCCCATCGTCGGCCTCTCCAGCCTCAACCTCACCTCCGGCTCCTTCCGCGCCACCAAGACCGACGGCAGTGCGCTCTCCAGTGCCATCGTCAGCCAGTACAACACCCTCGTGAGCGCCATCGGGCTCTACGGCGACGCCGCCCCCGCCCTCATCGGGATGCGCCACGGCACCGCCCAGGACCAGATCACCATCATCCCCGCCCCGGGCGCCGTCGCCCTCGGCGGCCTCGGGCTCGCCTGCATGGCCGCTCGCCGCCGTCGCAACGCGTAATGCGAGACCTCGAAACCCACGCAAACGAATCCCGAGCAACTCCTCACCGCCGTGGACACGACCCCGTCCACGGCGTTGTGCGTTGCTCCCGTCCCCTGACGCCTGACCACCCACCGTTCGCCACATACCCTTCCACCGCGTGCCCACGTTCTTCTCCATCCGAGAATCCACGGTCCAGACGACACGCCTGGTCGCGTCCACGTTCCGTTCCACCTCGTCGTGGGCACGCGTGCTCGTCGCCCTCACGTTCGTGGTGCTTGCCGGCATCGGGCTCGTCCTCGTGATCCCCATCATCTTGATCGCCGGGATCGTCCTCGCGATCACCGCCGGCGTGGTCGCCGTTCGATCGTGGGTCTTCCGCGAGCAAGCGCCCAACGGCATGCTCGACGGGCGACGCAACGTCCGCGTGCGCGAGCCTGGAGAGAACGCGAACGAACCGCCCCCGCCGACCACCTGAGCACACCCACGCGGAGTTCGCCCTTACACACTTCGAGCGCCTCGCCACGGGCTAACCGCCCCGCCCATCATCCCTACCCCCCCACCAACTCCCCCCACGCCCCGACCAGCCTCTTCCCCAACTCCCCCACCGCTCCCCCTCCGATCTGCTCCGCCTCCACGCGCACCACCGGCAACACGCCCCAACTGCTGTTCGTAAGCAGCACCTCGTCCGCCTCCAGCAAATCGTGGATCGTGAGCATCTTCCGCTCCACCTCCACGCCCTCCGCCAGCGCCCAATCCATCACCCAGCGCCGCGTCACCCCCGGCAGGACCGGACTCGGAATCACCGCGCCCTCACGTTCGCGGGCCGTGTCGTCGGGCTCCGCCTCGCCGCGGGCGACCTCGTGCTCCTCGCCGCGGGCAATCGGCGTCTTCAATACGCCGTCCTTGACCACGAAGAGATTGCTCACACTCCCGCCACAAATATGGTTCGTCACCTGGAACACGATCGCCTCGCTGGCGTGGCGCCCCGCCGCCCGCTGCAACTCCCGCACGCGGGGCCAGTAGTTCAGCGTCTTGTGCCCCTGCATCGGGTCGAGCGGGTTCGCCTTCCAGTCCGCCACCATCGCGCCCACCCCGCGCTCGAACATTTCCTTGGGATAGGCCGTCGCGGGTGAGACGACGATGAGGAGTGTCGGCTGCTGCTCCCGCTCGCGAGCATCGCCCGCCCGCCCCTGCTCGAGCATGTTCAGATCGCCGCCCGTGATCGTAAGGCGCACCCGATACTTCGTGATGCCCCCCATGTCCACGGCGGCCTTCTCCAGCGTTCGCTCGATCGCTTCGCCCAGCGCGCCCGTGCGGATGGACTCCGAAAGCCCCAACGCCCGAGCCGAGTCGGCCAGACGCGCCACATGCTCGCCCAGGTGCAGGGCTTCGACCCCCCCACGGCTTCGTCGGCAGGCCGTCAGCGTCTCGAAGAGCCCCACGCCATGCTGCAACCCCGCATCAAACGCCGACACCACCGCCGCGTCCCGCTCCACGAACTCGCCATTCAAGAACACCGTCGGCATGCGCGAGCGTATGCGTCCCGCCGCGAACGCTCTCAACTCCCCGTCGGCACGCCCCGCCGCGCCGACGCACGCCCTCTCACCAAACGAGCACCCGGGAGTCTTTCGACTCCCGGGTTCTCCTCTCCGCCCCTCCGCATTGCCATGGTCGAGCGGACCCATGGCGAGAGCAATCCAAGCCGCGCTCCTCTCCTCGTGCGCGGGGCTTCGCCACCATCGCGGCCTGGACCGATTCCCTCGCCGGGCCCCTCGAGCGTGGCCCGGCGTTCCTCCCCTCCTCCTGCCTCCTTCAACCATCCATTTCAATGCGACGATTCTTCACGAAACGGCAAACCACGGAGCGCACTCGGCCGGGCCTTGATGTCCCGCGGAGCCCGAGTTCACGCCCAAAACCTTCGTCACTCAATCCGCGCGGGTTCCCAGAAAAAAAACCGCATTCCCTCCGAAAGCGGTTTCTTGGTGTTTTCACCGTTTTGACACGACTTTTGGACGTTGATGCAATATCAGCGTGAGAACGTGAACGCGTTCCCGTTCCAGTCCACACGCACCTTGTCCCCCGCGCCAAACTCGCCCGCGAGCATCCGGCTTGCCAGCGCGTTCTCGATGCGCTGCTGGATCGTCCGCTTCAAGGGCCGCGCGCCAAACGCCGGGTCCCAGCCTTCGGTGCCCAGTTGGTTCACGGCGGCGGCGGAAAGTTCCAGCGTCATGTCGCGCTCGCCCAATCGCTTTCGCAGGCGTGCGAGTTGGATCTCCACGATCGCGCCCACGCTCTCTTTGCGCAACTGGTGGAACACCACGACCTCGTCGATCCGATTCAGCAGTTCGGGCCTCATCAGCCCACCCTGCATCGTCATCGCCGCCTTGCTCATCACCTCGGTCACCCGCGGGGGCAGTCCGGCGGCCTTGCCGAGTTCCTCCGTCACCATCCCCGCCGGTCCACGCTTGAGCATCTCGCGGATCGCCGCCTCGATCTCCCAGTCTTCCGCGCCCTGCGACGCGAGTTCCTGGATCTGGGCGCTGCCGTAGTTGCTCGTCATCACCACGATCGCGTTCTTGAAGTCGACCGTGCGTCCCTGCCCGTCCGTCAGGCGTCCGTCCTCGAGCACCTGCAAGAGCACGTTGAACACGTCCGGGTGCGCCTTCTCGATCTCGTCCAGCAGCACCACGCAGTACGGTCGGCGTCGCACCGCCTCGGTGAGTTGCCCCCCCTCGTCATAGCCCACATACCCGGGCGGCGCGCCGACCAGGCGTGCGACGGCGTGCTTCTCCCCATACTCGCTCATGTCGATCCGCACCATCGCCTCTTCGGTATCAAAGAGAAACTCGGCGAGCGCTCGGCATGTCTCCGTCTTGCCCACGCCCGTCGGGCCAAGGAACAAGAACGAGCCGATCGGACGATTCGGGTCCGACAGCCCCGCACGCGATCGCCGAACCGCGTCGCTGACGGCCCGAAGCGCATGCTCCTGCCCCACCACCCGCTTCTGGAGTTGCTGCTCCATCCGCGTCAACTTCTCGCGCTCGCTCTCGACGAGGCGAGACACCGGAATGCCCGTCCATCGCCCCACGACTTCCGCGATCGCCTCCGCGTCGACTTCCTCCTTCACCAGCGCGTCGCCGCGCGCCTTCTGGGCTTCCAGCGCCTTCTCGGCCTGCGCCAGTTTGGCTTCCAGGTCGCGCAGTTCGCCGTAGCGGATCCGCGCCGCCGCCTCCAACTCGCCACGTCGCTGCGCCTGCTCGAGTTGCACCTGCTTCGCCGCGATCTGCTCTTTCACGCTCTTGACCGCGTCGAGTTCCTTCTTCTCCGACTCCCAGCGCGCCGTCAGCGTGCGGTTCTGCTCCTGCAACTCGGCCAGTTCCTTCTCGATGCGCTCCAGTTCCTTCGCGCTCCCGACCTCGACGCCCTGGTGGCGGGAGGCCTTGCCCCCCTCCTTGCTCTCGATCCGCAACGCCTCACGCTCGATCTCGAGTTGCATGATCTTGCGACGCAACTCGTCCAGTTCGCTCGGCATGCTGTCGTTCTCGATCCGCAGGCGTGCCGCCGCCTCGTCCACCAGATCGATCGCCTTGTCGGGCAGGAACCGATCCGCGATGTAGCGATGGCTGAGCGACGCCGCCGCGAGGATCGCGCTGTCGAGAATGCGCACCCCGTGGTGCGCTTCATAGCGCGGCTTGAGCCCTCGAAGAATCGCCACCGTCTCTTCGACGCTGGGCTGGTCCACAAAGATGGGCTGGAATCGGCGCTCGAACGCCGGATCCTTTTCGACATGCTTGCGATACTCGTCGAGCGTCGTCGCGCCGATGCAGCGGAGTTCGCCCCGCGCGAGCGCCGGCTTGAGCAGGTTCCCGGCGCTCACCGCGCCCTCCGCGGCCCCCGCGCCGATGATCGTGTGCAACTCGTCGATGAACAGGATGATCTCGCCCTTGCTCGCCTGCACCTCGCGCAGCACGGATTTGAGCCTTTCCTCGAACTCCCCCCGGAACTTCGCGCCCGCGAGCAGTTGCCCCACGTCGAGCGCCATGATCCGCTTGTCTCGCATCCCCTCCGGGCAGTCGGCATTGACGATCCGCAACGCCAGCCCTTCCGCGATCGCGGTCTTCCCGACCCCGGGCTCGCCGATCAGCACGGGGTTGTTCTTGGTTCGCCGGCTCAGCACCTGCATGCAGCGCCGGATCTCCTCGTCTCGCCCGATCACGGGGTCCAGTTTGCCCTGCTGCGCCTTCTCCGTCAGGTCGATCGCGTACTTCTTCAGGGCTTCAAAACTCGTCTCGGCATTCGGGTCCGTGATGTTCTGCACCCCCGACGCCGCCCGAATCTCCTTGATCGCCTTCTCGAGGCGAGATTTGTCCGCTCCGAGCGTCGAGAGAATCTCCTTCGCCTTCCCGCTCACGTCGGCCAGGGCCAGCAGCAGATGCTCACTGCTCACGTACGCGTCGCCCATCCGCCGCGCTTCCGCGTCGGCCTTGCCCAGGATCTCCACCACCGCTCGCCCGGCATTCCCGGCCCCGCTCGACACCGTCGCCTGACGCGAGAGTTCGGCCTCAACGACCTGCGCCAGTCGCATCGGCTCCACCCCGATCTTCCCCAGCACCGCGCCCGCCGGGCCCGCGCGATCCGAGATCAGCGCCGCCAACACGTGCAGCCCCCCCACTTCGGCATGTTGCCGCCCCGCCGCGCTGGTCTGCGCCTCCGCGAGAGCCTGCTGTGCCGTCGTCGTCAGTCGGTCCATCCGCATGGCCAATCCTCCTTGAGCACTCGCTCAACTCGGAGTCTGCAAGGCGCATGCCTGTGTCGGGTTTGATCTCGCGGACCGCCGCCAAACTCCGGTCCCACCCCGCCGTCAGTCCGTCACGCCAGGAGGAACGAGGTGCCAACTCGGCAGGCTTAGGCCGACACGTCCACCCCGCCGATACGGGCGATCGCCTTCCGGTTGGCCTCGGCCGCCGTCTGCTGGATCTCCTTGGCACGACGCACCAACTCGCTCGGTGATACCACGTAGTACGGCGGACGTTCCGATAAGTTTTGTGCGGCCCGGCTCAGCAGGGCGGCCTGCATATCCGTCGGGCTCCTGATGGCAGTGATGCCGATCATCACGACTTAGGAATCGGCCAGGCGCAAGAATTGCCCCCGCGATTTTCGACGTCTTCCGCCGTTGCCGACAGATTCAAGATGCTCGTGCCGGGTGTAGCAGCGTTGAGATGTGTATATAAGACCTTACACGTCCGCTACGCGATGGTGTCCACCCGCGATGCCGAGCCGGCCAGATCGTCCACGATCGCCCTCCGATTCCGCTCGGCAATCGCGGACAACCCCTGTATCAGTTTCAGGCGCTCGGTGCTCGTGCTTTCAGGAACTCGTCCCGCCCCACCCCGAAGCCTCGCGATGCGTCCGAGGCGACTCGCCGGCCCCACCTCGACCGGCATCCGAACTCGTTCCTCCGATGAAACCCGCGTGCCCATGGCACCCGTATCTCGGCTCGGTCACCCGATCAAGTGAGCCCCCACCACCCATTCGGGCATTTGGGTACCGTCTGGACCGGCCGTGAGGCCCTTGAGAAGCCAAGGAGCCCGAGAACCCGCAACCGCTGGCGCGCGTGGCCCGTATCGAGCACTCGACGCATCGAGTGGTGTCAGGCATATCGATCAATGCCAGACCCGGAATGGGGCTTGACCGTCCCGGCGTCGCTATTCCTTGGGGTGCGTCCGATCGCCGCCGCAGCCTGGATGAGTTGTACAGCGGTCTCGCCCTGCTGCTTGGCCGTGTCCATCGCCTTCTTGGCCACGCTGATGGAGATGGCGTTGGACGTGGACGCCCCCGAGATGATGGAGTCGATCGCCGTGGAAGTTCCCATACACTCACCATCGACACCCGAGCCCTGCGGCCATAGCGGCGGTTCCAAAATATCGATCTATCGGACGCCGATGGATTCTATCGAGCGACCCGTTTGACGCCGAGGATTGGACGTGTTATAACCCTGCTCGGCTCCGTGCCTTGCCGAACACTTTCTGAGAGGAGTTTCTTCGATGCCTCGCACCGCTCGCTGCTTCCGTGTCGTCGTGTCTCTCGCCAGCCTGGCGGGGTGTTTGCTCCTCGGCGCCTGCATGGCCACCACAAAGGACCCCAACTACGGCAGCGTCCGGTACAACCTGACGCCCGACCTGGCGACGCTGGACAAGCGCCCTATCGACGTTGATCGCGACACCGGGCTGACGTTCAACGAGAACCGTCGGATGCTCACCGAAGATTTCCTGCGGGCAGGGTTGTATGACCGCCCGAGCCGCCTTTCGGCGTATCCCGTGCCGCACTGAGTTTGACGACGCGGAGCGCCCCAATTGCCTTGGAGCCGACACGCTGAGCGTGTCGGTTTTTTCTTGCCCGCGCGTCGCGTCGTCCCGGGGCCGGCGCGCGCACGATGCTGCGCTCGAGACCATCGGCGAATCGACCTCACTCTTGTGGGACGTTCATGCGCTGGAGAATGCCCTCGAAATGGTCGAGTCCGTAGTACTCGATGACCATGCGACCTCGCTTGCCGGCACGGTCGGAGTACACCTCGACCTTGGTGCCCAAATGTTGCCCCACGCGACGCTCGATATCGCGAACGACCGCGTCGCGCACGGTGGGCTCGTGCGGCAAGGGTGCCGCGGCGGGCGGCACGTTCTTGTCGCGGGCGGCCATCTCCAGTCGCCGCACGCTCCAGGATCGCATCACCGCTTCCTTCGCAAGCGTGAGCCGGAGCGCGCCGGGCGTGGCCATCAGCAGCGCCTTGCCATGCCCGGCGCTCAACTTGCCCGTGGTGATCATCTCGCGAATTTCCGGCTCGAGTTCCGTCAGGCGGATCAGGTTGGCCACGCTCGAGCGATCCAGCCCAACCCGCTGCGCGAGTTCCGCGTGCACAAGGTTGAATCGTTCGGCCATCTCCTTGAGCGCGAAGCCGCGTTCAATCGCGTTCAACTCGTCGCGCTGCACGTTCTCGACCAGCCCCCACTCGGCCGACTCCTCGTCACTCAGATCCCGCACGATCGCGGGTACTCTCGCCAGTCCCGCTCGTTGTGCGGCACGCCATCGGCGCTCTCCCGCGACGAGTTCGAACCCGCCCGCCACATCCTTGCTCGGACGCACGATGATCGGCTGCATCACACCAGCCCGCGCGATCGAGTCTGCGAGTTGTTGCAGCGTCGTCTCGTCGAACGACCGCCGAGGCTGAAATCGGCTGGGGGTGACCCCCCCCACTTCGATCATCGTGAGTCCGCCCGGGGTGGATACCGCCACAGGAGGTGTCGCTTCCGACGTCCCTTCCGGACGGGGCGGTACCTGCACGGGAACTTCCAAACCGAGTAGACTGGATAATCCGCGGCCGAGTTTCTTGCTTTGTGGTTGGTTTTTGTTTGTCATTTGTACTTTGTTTGTTTTGTGGTGTCTCGGAGTCATTAGGGTATCACACATGGGCGGTAGCATCGAGTTTATCGCGCGTGGTTTGTGCCTTCGCGGCGATGATTTGCTGGTCTGTGTGAAAGACAAGAGCAACTACGGATATCTGCCTGGCGGGCATGTTGAGTTTGGTGAGTCGGCCGAAGCCGCGCTCGTTCGAGAGTTCCTAGAGGAAAGTGGTGAGTTCGTGACGTGCGGATTGCCCTTGCTTGGTATGGAACTCACCTTCAAACAGGGACACCGAGATCGCCATGAGATCACGATTGTGTTCCCCGTGAAACTTTCGAACCCTCTGAAGAAGGTTCAGAGTCTCGAAACCGAGATTCGGTTTGAATGGTGGGAGTTGAGCACACTCTCTGCCCGTGATCTTCGCCCTACCCAAGTGAGGGATTGGATCATCCGTTCGGTCGCCGGCACGAAGCACACCCCCGCCAAGATGGAGTGGCTTTCGCTCGTTGATCCTCTGCACAATCCGTAGAGGTTCACCGAACCAGGCATCCGAGATCGCCGATGTCGGCGACTGTGTCCCCACCACGTTCCAAAACATCGCAGGCAGGCGTGGACGTTTCCTCCTCAGCCTTGTTGTCGCTCACTTCGGCGTCAGAGGCGTCCAAGGAACTCGAACGTGCCGCCTCTGGAGACGCGACCTTGGCTCTGGCCCAGGTGGGTGCCCTTATCGCACACGAAGTCAACAACCTGCTTTCACCCGCACTGGCAAGGTGTGATCTCCTCCGTTCCATCGCCGGCCGCAGCGGCGAGGCTTACCTTCTGATCGACAGCATCCAGGCATCCATCGCGCAAGCGGCGGACGTGGCGCGCGTCATATTGAGGATTGCCAGCGGCGAGACCACCAACGCGCCTGCCGGTGTCTCGGATGCGATATCACACACCGTTCGGCTCCTGCTTCCGGAAGCAGATCGCGCTCGAGTAAAAGTGATCGCCGGAATGTCTAGTCTGCGCGTTCACATGTCCCACGTTGAACTCTCGCACGTCCTCCTCAACATTCTCCTGAATGCTCTCAAAGCATCCAGAGAAGCCAACGGTGTGGTCGAGGTTCAGGTGCGAGATGGGTTGCAATCAGAAAGTTCCACGCGAAACACCGTTCGAGGGATGGTCGCGATCACGGTCACGGACAGGGGATGCGGCGCTGATGGTAGTTTGCTTACCACGTGTTATAGGACTATGTCGTGGGAAGAGGGTCGCTTTGTGGGAAAGAACTTGGGCACCCTGCTATGCCGGATGATCGTTGAGCGTGCCGGCGGGCAGATCGAGGTGGTGACGTCGCCGGGCAAAGGGACAAGCGTGACGGTGCTTCTGCCCGAGGCGAGTTAGTCGAGATCGGGGACGAGCACGACGTCGGAGGGATCAACTGAAAGCCGGGTGGGGCTGTTCGGGGGCGCGGTTTCTCGGCGAGGGTTGAGTTCGGTCACACGAACACGCGTACTTCCCGCGAGTTCGATGGTGTGGTGCGCGATCTCGCCCAGGAAGGTCGAGTCCACACTCCGGCCTGGCAATGTGTTGGCAGTGGTGGGGGGGTTGGGGGAGGTGAGCAGATTCCAGGCTTCGGGGCGGATCGAGCACAGGACCTTCGAGCCCTCCTTTGCGGCGCCCGGCTGGTCGGCGCTGTTTGCCGCGGCGAGGAGTCCGGCCGACGTTCGGATCGTGATGTGGTTGGAGGATGTCGAGACGACTTCGCCGGGGATGAGGTTGGTATCGCCCAAGAACTCGGCGACGAAGCGGGACCTGGGACCGCGGTACAACCCGTCGGGCGTCCCCATCTGGATCAGGCGGCCGGCACGCATGATCGCGATGCGGTCGGCCATGCTCAGGGCCTCTTTCTGATCGTGGGTGACATAGATGCCGGTCAAGCCTGCCTGCTTACAGATCCGACGAATCTCGGCACGGAGGTCGTTTCGAAGTTTGGCGTCGAGATTGGAGAGCGGCTCGTCGAGGAGCAGGACGCTGGGGCGGATGACGAGGGCCCGGGCGAGCGCGACGCGCTGCTGCTGTCCGCCGGAGAGTTGCGTGGGGCGACGGGCGGCGTAGGGCTCCATCTGCACGACGGCGAGGGCCTCGGCGACACGGCGCTTCTTTTCGGCAGCGTCGATCTTGCGAAGGTCGAGGCCGAAGGCGACGTTCTGCTCGATCGTCATGTGCGGCCAGAGGGCGTAGGACTGGAACACCATTCCGGTATTCCGTTGATTGGGGGCCACAAACGTGACGTCGCGTGATCCGCGGGCGTCTTCGAAGACGATGCTTCCGTTGGTTGGCTCGATGAAGCCCGCGATCATGCGGAGGAGCGTGGTCTTCCCGCAGCCGGACGGTCCGAGGAGGAAGAAGAGTTCGCCGGCCTCGATCGTAAGCGAGACACGATCGACGGCGGTGGTCGTCCCGCCTCCCGGCGCGGGGAAGGACTTCACCAGGTCGCGGATGCGGATGGTGGTGGCCGAGGACATGGTCGGTGAGGGTAGCGGAAGTGGTGGGGCGGGGCGCGATGCGTGATCGAAAGTGCGGGGATCGCGTCTGGCACCCCACGGAGTCGATCTCCCGTTACGATGGCGGCACGCGGTTGAACCCGATCAGGAGTGTCTCCATGCCCACGCGGTTATCCTCACGATTTCCCTTCGTCCTCGTGTTTGCCGCGGGCGCGGCCTGGTCCTGCCTCGGGCAAGACCTTCCCAGCGACCCGAGCGAGGGAACCACGGCGAGCACGGACTCGGCCGAAAAGGCCGAGGGCAAGGCGCCCGGTGGGCGGCTCAAGGCGAGTTTGTTCGGCGCGCTTTCGGCGCGAGGGCTGGGGCCCGCGCTCACGTCGGGACGGATCGGCGACTTCGCGGTCAATCCGAACAACACGAGCGAGATCTATGCTGCGGTCGCGTCGGGCAATGTCTGGAAGTCCAGCAACGCGGGGATCACGTGGGCGCCGATCTTCGACTCGTACGGTTCCTTCTCGATCGGGTGCCTCGCGCTCGACCCGAAGAATCCGCACGTCGTCTGGGTCGGAACGGGCGAGAACAACAGCCAGCGCAGCGTGGCGTTCGGTGACGGCGTGTACGTCTCGCGCGACGGGGGGAAGAGTTTTTCTCACGTGGGATTGAGGGACTCCGAGCACATCGGCATGATCCGCGTCGATCCACGCGATTCCGACGTGGTCTATGTCGCGTCGCAGGGTCCGCTCTGGACGAGCGGCGGGGAGCGCGGGCTCTACAAGACCGTCGACGGCGGAAAGACGTGGGATCGCATCCTGCACATCGATGACGACACGGGCATCAGCGAAGTCCACATGGACCCGCGCGAACCGGACGTGCTCTACGCCTCGGCCTACCAGCGTCGACGGCACGTCTGGACGCTGGTGAACGGCGGACCCGGATCGGGAATCCACAAATCTGTGGATGGCGGCAAGACTTGGCGCAGACTCACGAGCGGCCTCCCCGGGGGCGATAAGGGTCGGATCGGGCTGGGCCTTTCGCCCGCCAACCCCGACGTGATCTATGCGATCCTCGAGGCCACGGAGGGCGAGGGGGGTGTTTTCCGATCGAGCGATCGCGGCGAGAGTTGGGAGAAGCGCAGCGGCTACATGACCTCGAGCCCGCAGTACTACAACGAGATCGTGTGCGACCCGAAGGATCCGGAGAAGGTCTATTTCCTCGACACGTTCCTCAGCGTGAGCGATGATGGCGGGAAGACCGTGCGCCGTGTGCCGCAGGATTCGATCCATGTGGATTACCACGCGCTCTGGATCGACCCGAGCAACACGGATCGTCTGCTCGCCGGCAACGACGGGGGGATCTACGACACCTTCGACGGAGGTCGGAGTTGGCGGTTTGTGCCCAACCTGCCCGTCACGCAGTTCTATCGCGTCGGCGTGGACAACTCGGAGCCCTTCTACTTCATCTATGGCGGCACGCAAGACAACAACACGGTGGGGGGCCCCAGCCAAACCTTTGACCGCGTGGGCATCCGGAATGAGGATTGGTTTGTCACCGTGGGCGGCGACGGATTCGAGACTGTCGTGGACCCCAAAGACCCCAACATCGTGTACAGCCTCTGGCAGGACGGCGGGCTCGTGCGATTCGACCGGCGCAGCGGCGAACTGGTGGACATTCGCCCACGAGAGAAGGCGGGCGAGGCGCCCGAGGTATTCAACTGGGACTGCCCGCTCATCCTCAGCCCGCACAAGAACTCGCGTCTGTACTTTGCGGGACGCCGCCTGCACAAGAGCGAGGATTATGGCAACACGTGGACCACGATCAGCGGCGACCTCACGCGGGGCATGGATCGCAACGCGCTCAAGGTGTTCGGCACAATTGTTCGGCCCGACGCGCCGTCCAAGCACCTCTCGACGAGCATCTACGGCAACGCGGTGGCGCTCAGTGAGTCGCCCAGGGTACAAGGACTCATTTATGTGGGAACGGACGACGGGTTGATCCAGGTCACGGAGGACGGCGGCGCCACCTGGCGCAAGATCGAGAACTTCCCGATCGTGCCGGAGATGACGTATGTCTCGTGCGTGCTTGCCTCGCGGCATGCCGACGACACCGTCTATGCGTCGTTCAATAACCACAAGATGGGGGACTTCAAGCCGTACATCCTGAGGAGCGACGATCGCGGGCGGACGTGGCGATACGTCACGGGCGACCTCTCGGCGCGGGACGTGGTGCACAGCCTCGCGGAGGACCATGTGGATTCTCGCCTGCTCTTCTGCGGCACGGAGTTTGGGGCGTACTGGTCGCTCAACGCGGGAGAGAAGTGGATGAAGGTGCCCGGGCTCCCGACGATCAGCGTGCGCGACATCGAGATCCAGCGTCGGGAGGATGACCTAGTGCTGGCGACGTTCGGGCGCGGGTTCTACATCGTGGATGACTATTCCCCCTTGCGGATCGTGAGTGAGGAACTCCTCGAACAGGATTGCGTGCTCTTTCCGATCCGAGAGGCATTAAGTTACGTGCGCGAGAACCGCCTGAGCGGCAACAACGGGCGCGGATGGCAGGGTGCGACGTACTACGCGGCCAAGAACCCGACGTTTGGTGCGGTCTTCACGTACTACCTGAAGGACAAGCCCAAGACGAGGCGGGAGTTGCGCAAGGAGGCGGAGAAGAAGGAGGGTTGGACGTACCCAACGATCGACGAGTTCCGCGCGGAAGATCGCGAGCAGGAGCCGCAGATCGTGTTCACGATCCGCGATGGTGGGGGGGGGGTAGTGCGCCAGTTCACAGGGCCGCGGGGCGACGGGATGCATCGGGTCGCGTGGGATCTGCGGTATCCGTCGGCGAGGCCGGTGAGTTTGTCGAGTGGTGAACTGGCCCCCTGGGACGAACCCACGACCGGCCCGCTCGCGCCGGCGGGACGGTACAGCGTGACGATCTCAAAGGTGATCGCGGGCGAGACGACCGTGATGGCGGGGCCGCAGGAGTTTCTGGTGAAGGCGCTCGATCGAGCGACGTTTGCCGCGAAGGGAGACGGGGCTCGAGAGAAGTTTGAGTTCCAGCGGAAGGCGCAGAACTTGCAGCGGGCCGTCTCGGGGGCGGTCGCGAAACTGGACGAGGCCCAGTCGCGATTGCCCTATGTACGGAAGGCGATCGCGGAGACGCCCGGGATGGACGAGAACTTGACGCCGGCGCTGGAGGCGGTTCGCGTGAAGTTGTTGGACCTGGCGACGAAACTGCGGGGCGATCCAACCCTGGCGAAGCGGGTGGAGCCACAGTCTCCCGACATCTCGGATCGCGCGAGCACGGCGGTGGAAACAACACTGAGCAACACGCAGCCGCCCACCACGACGGCGCGCGAGCAGTACGAGATTGCGGCGGAGGAGTTTGAGCGTGTGCTGTCGGAGTTGCGTCGTGTGATTGAGGTTGACCTGGCGGCGATCGAGACGAAACTGGAGGCGGCGGGCGCGCCGTACACCCCCGGGCGCATGCCCGAGTGGAGGAAATGACCGATGGGTGCAAAGGGCGACGGACCGCCCTGAGGGAGCGGCCCGTCGCTGGCGAATGATGTTGCGCGGGGCAAGCCCCGCGCAACGATGGGGGTGTGATTAGGCCCGACGACGGCGAGCGGCGGCGAGGCCGCCCAGGCCGAGGATCGCCATGGCGCCGGGCGCCGGCACCTGGCAGAACTCGGCTCCGGTGAGCGTGATGGTGTAGGCGCCGGTTCCGCCCGATCCACCCCATCCCGCGATGGGATTGGCGGCGGCGGGTCCATCGGGCGCGCGCTCGGTGCTGAAGGGCGAGTTGTTCCAGATGAGACCGCCCGCGGCGTCGAGCGGGTCGCGGTTGTACCCAGAGACGGCAAGGTGGTAGATTCCTGGGGCGAGGACGAACTGTCCGGTGATGCGGGACTGGAGGCCGCCCGCGTCGTCGTTGTGGGAGACCCCGAGGCCGTTGGCGTCGAAGAGGAAGAGTTGGGTATCGAAGGACGCGCCGCCGACGGTGGACGCGGAGAAGGCGAGTGGGTTGACGATGCGGATGCAGTACATGTCCTCGAAGTCCTGCGCGTTCGCGTCGAGGGTGCCGAGGATGCGGTCGAGCGAGCCCGCGCCGACGGTGTGTTGCCCCGGGGGAAGGCCGCCGGCGTCACCAACTTCATTCCAATCCCCCGCGAGTGCGGAGCCGGACAGTGCGGCCAGAGCCATGATCGCGATCAACTTCTTCATCTCTCATCTCCTGCGTGTGGGGTCCGATCTCAACGGATGTACGCCATCCAGAGCGACGTGGGATGGGTGAAATCCCGCGTTCTCCGCAGACAACCTACCTCAAGAACTGGCGAATGCCAGCCATGGCGGCGGACGACTTTGTTGAAAGTCCGGCTATTCCGTCTGCGCCGAGTACGCCGCGGTGACGGGGATGTCCGTACCATCCCGTTCCATCTGCAAGGAGAGACTTCATGGCGGAATTGGCTCGCGGGAATGCGGTGATCGGACAGTCGGGCGGACCGACGGCGGTGATCAATCAGTCGCTGGTTGGGGTCGTCGAGGGCTTGCGGGCCGGGCTCTGCGCCTCGGGGCACGTGCCGCGAGTCTTGGGCATGAAGCACGGCGTGCGCGGGCTGACGAAGGGGGAGTTCCACGATCTGACGGACACGCACCAGGACCGACTGGATCGTCTCGCGATGACGCCCAGCGCCGGGCTTGGGAGCACCCGGGACAAGCCGGACGACGCGTACTGCGAGCGCATTCTCGACGCGTGCAAGAAGCACGACGTCCGCTATTACTTTTACATCGGGGGGAACGACTCGTCGGACACGTGCCGGATCGTGCGTGAGAAGGCGAAGGCGAGCGGGTATGACCTTCGCTGTTTCCATGTTCCGAAAACCGTGGACAACGACCTGCTGGAGAACGACCACACGCCGGGCTTCCCCAGCGCGGCGCGGTTCGTGGCGATGGCGTGCATGGCCGACTTCATGGACAACATCTCGCTGCCCGGGATCAAGATCAACGTGGTCATGGGGCGGCACGCGGGCTTTCTGACGGCGGCGAGCGCGCTGGCCCGGCGATACGACCGCGATCTGAACCCCTTCGACGTGGGCGAGAGCACGGACGGACCACAACTCATCTATGTACCCGAGGTCGCGTTCGACACGGACCGGTTCTGCGCCGACGTGGAGGCGATCTACGCCAAGCGCGGGCGATGCCACATCGCCGTCAGCGAGGGCATCAGCGACAAGGACGGGGTGGCGATCGGCGCGAAACTGATCAAGGGCGCCCAAGTCGACGCGCACGGGAACGTGCAACTCTCGGGTTCGGGGGCGTTGGGCGACTTGCTGGGCGACCTGCTGAAGGAAAAACTCACGCCCAAGGGGGGCAAACCACCCCGAGTCCGGGCGGACACCTTCGGCTATGTGCAGCGGTGCTGGCCCGATGCGAGTCCGATCGATCAGATCGAGGCGCGGCGAGCGGGGAGGTACGCCGCCCAACTCGCGCTGAGCGGTCAGCACGATGGGAGCGTCGCGATCGTTCGCCAGGGCAGCGGCAGCGAGGTGTGGCTGGGCAAGGACAACGGGCAGCCGTATCTCTCGACGAATCGTCGCGTCGAGTTGAGCGCGATCGCCGCCAAGACCAGGCACATGCCCAAGGATTTCCTCGATGGGCACAATAATGTGTCTACGAAGTTTCTGGAGTACGCGCTCCCGCTCGTCGGGCCGTTGCCGGGCTTTGAGCGGTTGTGAAGCCCGACCCTCGCCCGGCGTGACGTGCAGGAGGCCCCTCTCGAATGTCCTTCAGCCCCATCCCAGACATCCTGGACGAACTGCGTGCCGGCCGCATGGTCGTGCTGACCGATGACGAGAACCGCGAGAACGAGGGCGATCTGATCCTCCCGGCGCAGTTTGTCACGCCCGAGGCGATCACGTTCATGCTGCAGCACGCGCTGGGGTACTTGTGCCTGTCGCTCACCGAGTCGGACTGCGATCGTCTAAAGTTGCACCCGCAGGCGGCGCAGAACACCTCGCAGCGCGGGACGCCCTTCACCGTGTCGATCGACCTGCACCCCAAGCACGGCGGCACGACGGGCGTGTCGGCCAAGGAGAGGGCCAAGTGCATCCAGATGGCGATCGAACCGAAGTATGGCCCCGACGACTTTGTGCGCCCCGGGCACATCAATCCACTGCGCTCGCGCGACGGTGGGGTGTTGGTTCGAACCGGGCAGACCGAGGGCTCGCTGGACCTGTGCCGACTCGCGGGCCTTTACCCGGCGGCGGTCATCATCGAGATCATGAAGCCCGACGGGGAAATGGCTCGCGTTCCCGACCTTGTCGAGTTCTGCACGCGTCATCGTCTGAAGATGTGCTCGGTGGCACAGATCATCGAGCATCGCTTGCGTCGCGAGAGCCTGGTGCGTCGTGTCGGGCCCCCGGAGGGGCGGGCGGTCCGTACCCGTCACGGTGAGTTCACGGCCTTCCTTTACGAGAGCGTGGTCGATGCGCTGCCGCACCTCGTGCTGACGGTGGGAGGGGTGGGGCGCGCGGACGACCGCGCGAACGCCGAGCCGACGCTGGTGCGCATGCACCGGCGACACCTGATGGGCGACGTGTTCGGCGACCTCGACTCGTCACCCGAGGGACCGACGG
Organism: uncultured Phycisphaeraceae bacterium; assembly: GCA_964543905.1. Lineage (GTDB taxonomy): Bacteria > Planctomycetota > Phycisphaerae > Phycisphaerales > UBA1924. The sequence continues at coordinate 370,828 of CAZIZO010000002.1, read as the reverse complement.
CCGAGCGCCTTCACCAGGCGATGCGGGCGATCCAGAGCGCTGGGCGTGGGGCGATCGTGTACCTGCGCACGCAAGGCGAGGGGGAAGCGGCGGACCTGGAAGGGCAGTTGCAATCGCCGCGTCTGGCGGCCAGCGGGCGGGTCGGCGTGGGCGCGAGCAACACGATTCCGGAAGCGATGCGTGACTTTGGCGTCGGCGGACAGATCCTGCGGGACCTGGGGCTGAAGCGCTTGCGCCTGCTCACCAACCGAGCGACGTCGTTCCCCGGACTGGAGGCCTTCGGGCTGGAGATCGTGGAGCGCGTGCCCTTGTCGGGGGTGTGATTATCACCCTTCTCGCTCGAAACGGCATGCAAAGTGCGAGTGAGGGCCGATGCACGTCGATATCGCTCCGGGCCGCGGAACTCACATGTGTGGATTCCGCGGATGCCCGCCGCGACGCATCCCCCATTCGGGCGATCGGCGAGAATGGTGCCGCCGGAGCGGCATCGCGGGCCCGAAGGTTGAAAGGAAAGGAATCCAGATGAAGAAGCAGATCGCTCTCGCAGTGTTCGCCTCCGTGTGCACCACGGGCCTCGCGCTCGCCCAGAACAACACCGCCACGAACACCAACAAGCCCGCCGGCACCCAGAAGGTCACCGCCGATTTCTCGGGCGCGCCGCAGCAACTCCCCCCGGTGCTGTGCGCGAACGAGAATCACAAGGTCTTTGAGCCGTTCGTCGGGCAGTGGGACGCGAAGGTCACCCTCTTCCAGAACGGCGCCACCGAATCGTTCACCGGCATCCAGACCAACACCCTTGGGCTCGGCGGGCGCTTCCTGAACACGGCGTTCCGCGGCAACTTCGGCGGGGAGTTCGTCGGCTCGGGCACGATGGGCTACAACAACGTCACGAAGCAGTACGAGTCCACCTGGATCGACAGCATGTCGACCTGGATCACCTTCGAGAACAACGGGACCTACGACTCGTCCACCAAGACCCTCACCCTCAAGGGCCAGTGCACCGATCCCAACACCAATCAGAAGAAGTCGACCCGCACCGTCTACACCATCAACAGCACGTCGCAGTACACCTGCACCTCGTTCGAGACGGTGAACGGCAAGGAGACGAAGACGATGGAGATCGTCTACACCCGCAAGGCTCTCGCGCAGAACAACGCGAACACCACCAACAAATACAGCCGCACCATCATGAACGCCAACCCCAACCCCAACAAGCAGAGCAGCGCGACACCCACCAAGAGCGAGTGAGCACCACTGGAACCCGAAACACTCTTTGAAGGCCCGGGCCATCGTCCGGGCCTTTTTCGCCTTCGGTGGCCGCGCTACTTCTTCTCGGTCCGGAAGGTCAGGTCCATGCGCCCATCGCGTGTCGCGATGCCCAGCAGACGCACCCGCCGACCGCCTTCCAGTTTGACGACCGGATCGCGCACGATCGGCGAACGTCCCTGAAACGCGTCGAGGACGGTTTGTGTGTCGGCGCGGACTTCGGCTGATTCGGGGAAGAGTTCGAACACCGCCCGCTCGGCCCACTCGAGGACGAGTGCGGAGGGGAGCGGGATGGTGCCCAGTTGAACCCCGTCGGCCGGAACCCAGAGCGCGCCATCCGAGCCGACGAGGGGGCGCACGCTGAGCGCCAGCACGCGCGACCCGCTCGAGGTCCGCACCTTCGTGCCCACGTGCAGCACGCCCGGGGCCATCTCGACCTGGACCTCCTGCACGTCCTCGGGCCAGCGGACCCCGGGGTCGCGTGTCGTGATCCATTTTGGAAGGCGCTCGTTGAGCCAGGCGTTCGCGTCGTCCTCGGAGAGGGACACGCTCCACTTTTCGCTCTGCCAACTCTGTCCGGGACGAGGCTCGAACTTCGGATCGCCCGGCCTCACGGAGGAGAACTGCGTGACCAGGCCGTTCTCCACCTCCTCCGCGGCCTGAACGGCCGACGGGTCGGCGGGCCGGCGAGATCGCCACCACGCGGGGGCCGCGTGGGTCATGGCGTAGAGGGTCCACACCAAGAGGGTGACGAGTGCGGAGAGACCGAGGACACGTGCGATCTTGTGCGTCGGCGTCTTCACCACGCGGGACGATAGGAACGCGTGTGGCGTGCCACGAAAAACCCGCGGCGAACCGCGGGTTTGGAGAACCGAACCTGTGGGGATTGGATTATCGCTTCGAGAACTGGAAGCGACGGCGGGCGCCGGCCTGGCCGTACTTCTTCCGCTCGACCTCACGGCTGTCGCGGGTGAGGAGGCGGTTGTCGCGGAGGGCCTGCTCGAGATTCGGGTCATAATCCCGGAGCGCACGGGCGATGCCGAGGCGGACGGCCTGGGCCTGGCCCATGGTGCCGCCGCCGTGGCATTGGGCGATGACCTGGACGCGGCCCAGAAGGCCGGTCACCCGGAGTGGCGCGACGGCGTCGGCCCGGTCGCGATCTTCGCTGAAGTAGTCTTCGAGCGAGCGAAGTTTCTTCGGGTCGTTGCCGATGAACTGGATCTTCGCGCCGTCGCCGTCGGCGGGCTTGAGGCGAACACGGGCGACCGCGGTCTTGCGGCGGCCCGTGCCCCACCACCAGCCGCGCTTATCGGCGGGCTTGGCGATGCGAGGCTTGCGGACGTTCTCGGGGTTGAGGGGCTTGGGGGCCGCGGGGACGACGGGATCGGTCGCAAAGTTGAGCGCGTCGACGCCTTCCATCCCGCCGCCAAAGTCGTTGTGATGATTCTTGCCTGCCATGTTCGATGTTCCTGTACAGCGGTGGGGGGGTTAGACCTTAAGAGCCTTCATGTCCTTGGGAGCGCCCTTGGCCTCGGAGCCGGGGAAGACTTCGAGGTTCTTGAGCATGACGCGGCTGAGACGGTTCTTGGGCAGCATGCGGCGGACGGCGTCGGAGATGAGGACCTCCGGTCGACGCTCACGAACCGAGCCGTAGGTCTCCGCCTTGAGACCGCTGGGGTACTTGGTGTAATGCATCTTCATCCGCTGTTCGGACTTCTTGCCCGACAGCCCGACCTTGGCCCCGTTGGTCACGATGACCTTCTCGCCCGTGTCGACGTGGGGGGTGTAGTCCGGGCGGTGCTTGCCCATGAGGATGGTGGCGATCTCGACGGCGAGGCGGCCCAGGGGCACGCCCGCGGCGTCAACGTGGTAGACACCCTTGGGAAGCGAGTTCGCCTTCGCCAGAACGGTGTCTCGCCGGAGATGAACTTCGGCCATGACAAACCTCCATTCGCCCAAAGGACCGGGCGAGGAACGCAGGGACGATTCGAGGGCAATCGTCGGGGTACGCCGCCTACCGGGCGGGGCGGGTCCAAGGTGCCCACAAAGGGATCCGTGGACAGGATTTCGAAAACGAGAAGGGAGGTTAGGTGTTGACGTGCGGACGGTCAAGGTGCGGCCAAGTTCGCCACGCCGGGCGGGCCCGATCCGCGCAGGCGGAAGATGCCTGAATGGACGATGATACCGACATGGACGAGATGTCGACTTCGATGACTAAACAAGAACCAAACAAGATTGGTACGCGTGCCCTTACACGATCCCGCGGCAGTCCCGATCCGGGTTCGCCTCGGGCGGGAGTCGTGGCGATCACCGTCGGGACGATCTTGCTCATCACGATGTTTGTGCTCAATCAGGTGGTCCGGCTGGACCCCAATCGCGGAAAGCCGGCGGCGGGTTCGACGCCCGCGACGGTGACGGTTGCGCCTGGGGAGCAAGAGCCGTTTGCCTTTGCAAGTCGGATCCTGTTGAAGTTTGTGCACGGATGGAACACGACGTTCGGGGTTCAGGACCCGGCCGCGAACGCCGCGTGGATGCCGCAGATCGACGACGCCGCCGTCACCCCCGTGGACAAGTTTCGGGCGGCGATCGCGGCGGGGCACCTGATCGGTGCGCCGGCGGCGGAGGAGCGTCTCGCGGGTTTGGGGGACCTTGAGAACGTTGGGCTGAAGGAGGATGCCGCGCTGTATCGGCGGATCCTGGCGGGAGAGCAACTCGTTGGGACGGAGCGCGACACGCTCATCAAGCGGCATGGCTGGTTTGGTCGCCTCGCGCTCACCTATGGCAAGCCCCCCACCGACCCGGAGGTGGAGGACCTTCTCAAGAACGGCCTGAAGATCATGACGCTGGGTCTGGTCGCGTTCTTCGGCGTGGGGATCGCGATGCTTGCGGGGGTGGGTCTGTTCATCCTGGCGGTGGTGATGTGGGCCTCGGGCAAACTGCGCTGGCGGTTTGTGCCTCCCAGCCCGGGTGGGAGTGTCTTTGCCGAGACGTTTCCCATCTTTCTGGGTGGGTTCCTGCTGCTTTCGCTGGGCACGACCTTTCTTCCGTCAACGATCGGCGTCTCTGGGAAGTTGATGTTGCAATGGCTGCTCTTGCCGCTGATCTTCTGGCCGCTGGTCCGCGGCACGAGGTGGGAGGACTTCTGCGAGCGGATCGGGTGGACCAGGGGCGCGGGGATCGTTCGAGAGATGGGATCGGGCCTTGTGGCGTATCTCGCGGGCCTTCCTCTGATGGGGATCGCGTTGTTCGTGACGCTGATTCTGGTGAGCGTGGTGTATCCCTTGATCACGGGGCACAAGGTCAAGCCGGACGAGAATCCGACGGCGGAACTGGTTGCCAAGGCGACGGGATGGCAGGTGATCGTGTTCTTTTTGCTGGCGACGGTGTGGGCGCCGATCGTCGAAGAAGCCGTGTTTCGTGGCTCGCTCCACCGTCATTTGCGATCTCGCTTGCCGATGATTCCGGCGGCGATCATTTCCTCCGTGTTCTTCGGCATCCTGCACCCTCTGCCGGCTCCGCTGCTTTTGCCGGTGACGACGGTGGGCTTCAACATGGCCCTGATGCGAGAGTGGCGCGGGTCGCTGATCGCGAGCATGACCGCCCATGCGCTGAACAACGCCACAATCTTGACCTTGCTGTTCACGATGATGTCGCTGTCGGCGGCGTAGCGTGCCGGGCGTTCGGAGTATCGTCGGCATTTCGTGGGACTACTGTCGAGGATGGTGCATCGCCTAACGATCGCCCGCGAGGCGTCTTTTTGCGGCCACGGGCTCTTTTCGGGGCTGCCCGCGACGGTCGTTGTTCACCCCGCGACGTCGTTGTCCGGGATTGTGTTCCGGCGTGAAGGGCAGATCATTCCAGCGCTCATCGACCACCTGTCGCGTGAGATCGCCCATACCTGCATGCCCGCGGCCATTCCGGGCCGGAACACGACGATCGCGTGCGGGGGCGTGGGCGTTGCGACGATCGAGCACATGATGTCCGCGCTGGCGGGCTTGGGCGTCACGGACGCGGTCGTGGAGATCAACGGGCCGGAGGTCCCGATCTTGGATGGCGGAGCGTTGCCGATGGTCGAGGGTGTGCGACGCGCCGGCCTCGCGATGCACGAAGCACCGAGTGAGCCGTTCGTTCTCACGTTTCCTGTCCACGTGGTTGACGGGACGGGAGGGCAGATCGTGGCGCTGCCCCGTCCCAAACCCGGGTTCTCGCTGACGTATGAAGTGAACTATGGGCCTGACTCGCCGATTCGACCGCAGTCTGCTCGATGGGAGGGCGACCCGGATCGCTACGCGAAGGAGATCGCGCCGGCACGTACTTATTGTCTGAGGACGGAGGCCGAAGCGATGAGGAGGTTGGGACTTTTCTCCCACCTCACGCCGAGAGATATGGTGGTGGTGGGCGACGACGGGACTCCGATGGAGAACGAGTGGCGATTCTCGGACGAACCGGCCCGGCACAAACTTCTGGATTTGATCGGGGACTTGGCCCTGCTCGGCAGGCCTATCCAGGCGGACATTGTGGCCTGTCGATCCGGGCACGCCCTGACCCACGCCTTCGTCAAAGAACTTGTGCGTGGTGGGGGGTGGTAAATCTTCGCCGATCGTGGTGCTCTCTGGCGATCCGTGCGTGGCGGACACGTGCCCCCGGCGGTCGGCCGCAGATCACGTTGAGAAGGCTTCGAAGAATCCGGTAACGCCGATACCCCGAAGTCGTAGGATGAAACGGGGCATGACCGATGTACTATGGACTGGGGTGAGGCATGGCAGTCTCACGTTTGGCGGCGCGTGGTATGAGGACGAGAGCCGAAATGATGATCCGGGTCCGACCTCTCGAACGGGGTGCGGCGGGTCGCGCGTTCACGCTCATTGAACTCCTCGTGGTGATCGCGATCATCGCGTTGCTTTTGGCGATCGCACTACCCTCGTTCAACTCGGCGCGAGAGAATGCTCGTCGCACGAAGTGCCTCGCCAACCTTCGCTCGATGGGCCTTGGGCTGGCGATGTACATGCAGACGGAGAGCAAGGGCCTGCTCCCGAAAGTTCGTCCGCTCAACAACGGCTCGAACGAGAACGACCGCTCGCTGCTGGACATTCTCGAGCGCTACATCGACGCGGCGAAGCCCTTTCAGCCGGAGCCCGGCACGCGACCGGACGGCTCGGACAACGATTGGGTTGTTGTCGATCCCTACCGATGCCCATCGGATCGTGGCGGGAAGCGAGGTGGAACGGATCCTCGCCCCGTGTGGCAACAGACGGGAACAAGTTGGGAGTACGAGCCGGGGCTGATCATGGCCGTCGCCGACTTGGCGCAGTTGCAGGAGTTCCGCAACATTCAGGCGGCGCTTACTCGCGCCTACGAGCAGCCCCCGCAGCGTGTGGTCATTTACGACGCCGACGATTGGCACAATCCCCGCCTAGGGCTCGACGACGCGGGCACCGAGGTGGAGTCGGAGCAGAAGCGCTGGAATCGCAATGGTGTGTTCTATGGCGACTGGTCGGCACGAATCGCCCCCTTCCAGAATCGCGACCAGCGGGAAGAGTTTGCGCGCGAGATCGCCCGGCAGTTGGGACTGCCTCGATAGTGCACGAGGCTGATCCGCGGCGGAGCAAGCGAGAACCGCGGATGCAGGCAGAAAGGCAGAGGGACCGTGGCATCGGATGCGCAATCGAATTTCGGTGGGTTGATGGACGGGCTCGACGATCGTCCGTCGGCATCGGCGGCGAGGGTCAAGAACCCCGGGATGCTCGCGCGATGGCGCGGTCGCTGGGCGTCGATTCAACGTGACCCGGTTCGCGCCTCGAAGGTGAAGACGCGGCTCGCGTCGGGGGGCGTGGTGATCGCATTGACCACGGGCCTCGTGCTGTACCTTGTTCTTCGACCGATGCCCAAGCCGGACTACGACAAGGATCGACTCGACCACGTCTTTCGGTACACCCTCCTGACCGAGCAGTTCAACAACCTCTCGATCGAGGAGCGGATGAAACTCATCGGACAACTCGTGGGGCGACTCAAGAGCATGTCGTCGGGGGACTCGATGCTGATGGCGTCGTTCGCCGCGGGCATCGCGGGGAGTGCACGTCAGCAGATCGAGCGCAACGCGTCGCGATTGGCGATCGATTCGTGGGACAAGTACGCCCGCGGCTATGCCGATATCCCGGAGGACGAGAAGGGGGCGTATCTGGACAAGACCCTCATCGAGTTTTCGAAGATGATGGAGGCGCTGGGGGGAAGGTCGCGGGATATCTCGGACGAGGAGCGGTTGAACGAGGTGAAGCGCGAGATCGCTCGCGAGAAGGATCGGATCAGCAAGCCCGGCAACAAGCCCGGCGCCACGGACGTGGGGCGCATGTTCACCTTCGTGGATCGGAACATCGGCACGCACGCCGGGCCGGCCCAGAAGGCCAGGGCGGCGCTCCTGATGCGGGATCTCGGGCGGCATCTTCGCAAGGAAGACCTTGCCACCGGCAAGCCCGGCGGCGGCTGAGGCGTGCGGCGGGGAGGTCGTTCGAGGTGCCTCGTTCGGCGTGCGCGTTCAAATACGTGGAGGTTCACGCTTCGGACGATGACCGGGCGCTACCATGATCGGTCGTGGACCTGTAGTCGCACGCATGGATGGAGTTTCACCTTTCGCCCGGGAGACAGCCCCGGAGTCGGAGGATTTGCGATGATTCCCAAGCCGCCGCCCCGCGAGGGCTCTCTCGGCTTCCTTTACCTCCCGCCGTATCGCCTCTTCGGAGAATCCGTCGCCGGCGAAACAACCTGCCTGATGGTGCCGGAACTCGATCTGGGGGTCGACATCGGCAGTTGCCCCCGAGCGATGCTGCCCAGCAAGAACCTGGCGATCACGCACGGGCACATGGACCATATCGGCTCGCTCGCGTACTACTGCTCGCAGCGGCGCTTCCAGGGCATGGGCACCGCCCGGATCATCTGTGACAATCGGGTGGTGCCCGCGATCCACCGCATGATGGCCGGGTTTGTGGACCTGGAACAACAGCGCACTCCGTACGAGGTCGTCGGTCTGAACCCCGACCACCAAGTTGAGATCAAGAACAATGTCTTCCTCCGCGGATTTCCCACCGAGCACACGTGCCCGTCATTCGGCTACACCGTCGTCGAGAAGCGAACCAAGTTGCGTCCCGAGTTCGTGGATCTGCCGCAGGAGAAACTCAAGGAACTGAAGGACCGGGGCGTGGAGATCACGCGCGCCTTTGAGATTCCCCTGCTGGCGTTCACGGGCGACACCGCGCCGGGTCCGCACCTGATTCGAGAAGACGTGCGGAAGGCGCAGATCGTGGTGGCGGAGTGCACGTTCTTCGAACCGGACCACAAGCCGCGGGCGAAGATTGGGATGCACATGCACGTGGACGACATCGCCGAGTGGCTGCGCGTGCTGGAATGCCAGGCGCTGGTGCTGGTGCATATCTCACGGCGAACGGACATGCAGTATGCGCGAAAGCGGCTTGCGCAGATCGCGGGCGAGAAGAACGCGGCGAAGGTTCACTTCCTCATGGACTATCGCACGAACCGTGCTCGTTACGAGGCGCAACTCGCAGAGGCGGAAGCGAAGGAGGCCGGACGGCCCGCAACGCCGCGCCCCGCGAGCGTCGCGGAAAGGGACGATGAAGAGTCGTGAGCGGGTGGCGCATAGGCGCACTTCGCGCCGCGTGTCAAGAAGAATCCGTGCGGTGGTGTGAATTGGAATTTCGCGCGGCGACGGTTGACACCAACGGTGGAAAAAGGTACGTTCAGGGCGTGTGAACTCGGTGGGTGCGTTCGTCCCTATCGAGCCTCGTCGGCACCTTCTGGTGGAGCGTGTCGAGCGAGGAACCGAGTGGCGGGTGATCGTTCGGGTGGATTTCAAACGCCGCGGGTCGGGCTTCGACTCGCGACGAACGCAAGGACGGTGGTGGGATGCGATGGCGGCTCAACACAATCTCGTCGGGCAGAAGCGGCCCGTCGTTCCTGGGGTGTTTCGCGCTGACGTCCGGAGAGGGCGCGTCTTTGGGTCTTCTCTCCATCGGCGCCGCGGGTTTGGACTTGAAGCCTGGTCTCTAAGCGAGAGGACGCGATGAACGACCCTGATCGCCAGTTGTGGCAAGGGATGCTCGCGCACCTTCGCGCGTCGCACCCGACGGTGTGCCGGCAGTGGTTTGAAGAACTCGAACCGCTCGGCGTGGCCGGAGGCGCCCTGAACTTGCGCGCGCACAACAACGTGCAGCGCGACTATCTCCGGCGAACCTGCGCTCAACCCTTTGCCGACGCGGCGCTCACGGCATCCGGGCGACTGATCTCCGTGCGCTTCCTGGGACCTGACGACGTGTTTGATGCCGAGTCGCACGCGGGACGCTCACGAACCAAGGCCTCGCCCCCGACCACATCGAAAGATCGGAGCAAGGGAGCATCGAACGGGCACATGCCGTCGAGTGCACCGACCGACGGCATGCTCGTGGAGCCCAAGTCCAGCGTGATGTCCTCGCCCGCGCCGACGACGAAGGTACTGTCGACGTTCCACGAGCCGATCCGCCACGAGCCGCTCGCGCTCAATCCGGATTATTCGTTCGAGAACTTCGTGATGGGGCCCGGCAATCGCCTGGCGCACGCGGCGGCGGTGGCCGTCGCGACCAATCCGGGGCGCGCGTACAACCCGTACTTCATTCATGGCGGCGTGGGGCTGGGCAAGACGCACCTGCTGCAGGCGATTTGCCTGAGGCTCGCCGAGGCCGATCCTCGCCTGAACATGTACTACGTCTCATGTGAGGGTTTTGTGACGCAGTTCATGGAGAGCGTGCAGTCGGGACAGATGGCGGATTTTCGTCATCGCTTCCGCGACGTGGACGTGCTGATCATCGACGACATCCACTTCCTGGCGAAGCGCGATCGCACGCAGGAGGAGTTTTTTCACACGTTCAACTGCCTGTACCAGGCGCAGAAGCAGATCATTCTGAGTTCGGACGCGGCGCCGGAGGAGATCCCGGACCTCGAGGCGCGCCTGGTCAGCCGATTCAAATGGGGCCTGGTCACGAAACTCGAGCCGCCCTGCTATGAGACGCGCGTCGCGATCATTCGGACCAAGGCACGCCTGCGCGGGCTGGACATTCCGGAAAACGTGGCGTGTTACGTCGCTGCGCGGATCGACACCAACATACGCGAACTGGAGGGCGCGATCGTCAAACTCCAGATTCACTCCAGCGTCGCGTCCCGGCCGATCGACCTGGACCTGGCGAAGGAGGCGTTGGGCGATCGCCTGCCGCAATCCAGCAACGAGCCCAACATTCAGACCATCCTGAACGTCGTGACCGATTTCTACAACGTGCGCGTTACCGACCTGCAGAGCAAGCGTCGGCAGCGCAGCGTCGCGCTCCCACGGCAGGTCTGCATGTTCCTCGCTCGGAAGCACACGCGGATGAGCCTCGAGGAGATCGGCGGCTACTTTGGTGGGCGCGATCACACCACCGTGATGCACGCCCTTCGAACCATCGACGACCGCAGAGGCAAGGACCCCGAGTTTGAGAACATCATTCGGACCTTAGAGGACAAGTTTCGGTCGGTCCGAGCGGCGTGAGTAACAGACCAAAGAAGCGACAGGCTGTGCATGTGTTGTGCACGTGTTTTTCACATGTGCATGGTGTGTGCTCTCGCATCGAATGCTGCGGTTCCACACGCGGCGTGCGTGTGGAAAGGATGTGGAGAATCTCTCTTCGCCCGTTCCCCTCGAACGGGCGGTTCACACATCCAACACCTTCCCCCCGGATTCTCAAACTGCCAATTCCGCGCCCCCCTCCTTGTCCGACAGTCAAGCGCCATGTTGTCCTGCCGATGCTCCACCGTATCTTCATGCCCCGCAGGTCTTTACGCGGTCGTGGCCTCCACTCTCCACAAAGCGCCAGTTCTTGTATGTTCTATCGCTTTCTTTCTTCAATCTCGAAGGGAGAAACAATGCACGTTCTCTCGGGCGTTCGGAACTCCAGGGGACAAGGTCCGCATGTCGCTCTCGCCGTGTGGAAACTCTTGGATGACGGGAGGGTGTAAGTCATCTCTCACGCGTGCGGTCACCGCGGCGTTGGCAGGATGGGCAAAGGACGGTGGACCGCTGCGCGAGGAGGATTCCACGGAGCGTCCTGCCGCATCGCACGCAGGGCTCGCCGGCCCGGCCATAGACGGCGTGGCGCTGCTGGAAGGTGCCACGCGATCCCGCGGCATCTCGATAGTCCCGCAGTGTCGTGCCCCCGGCGTTGATCGCCTCGGCCAGAATCTCGCGAATGCACGTCGCCACGCGGTGGAGCGACTGGGGTGTGAGGTGGCACGCCGGCATGCGTGGGTCGAGTTCGGCTCGGAAGAGGACCTCATCGGCGTAGATGTTTCCGACCCCTGCGATCGCCTGCTGATCGAGCAAGGCGGCCTTCAGGGCGCAACGCCGGCCGCGAAGGGCATCGTGCAACTGGCGACCCGTGATGGTCAGGGCATCGGGCCCGAGGGCACGCCAGCGTGAGCGCTGCAACTGCTCGAATGAAGCGAAGGTCCATAGGCCGCCGAAGCGGCGCGGGTCACGGAAGATCACCTCGACCTGCCGAGAGGGGCGGGGCATTTGGATGCGCCAGCGGGCGTGGATATGACTTTGGTGTTCGGTGCTGTGTGCGTCGGTCTTCCGCACGAGAAGTTGCCCCGTCATGCCCAGGTGCACACACAAGGATCGCCCATCGTGGAGAATGAGGGCGATTTGCTTTCCATGTCGAACCACGCGATCTACGCGACCACCCAGGAGGAGATGCTCTGGGCGAGTGGGCGAGAGGCGCCCCGTCGCGTCGCAGGATTCGCAGATATCCCTGCGGAGCAGCGAGGCCTCGATGACGAGGCCGCCGGCGATCCCCTGTTCCAGGGAACGACGAACACACTCGACCTCGGGCAACTCCGGCATGGGCACATTGTTGCGCGGGCGCAAGGTTGGACGCAGGGCCTTCGTGCGCTCGGGGTTGATCGCTCGGAATGGTTTGATCACGAGTGGGCGAGACGTTCGACAGCAGGAGAGGCTGGCATGTGGTTCGCGGTGAGATGGGCATGACCACGTCACTGCGACTCGTTGGCGGAAGCACGGACACGAACATTCCCAGCAACACCCCGCCCTTGGTTCGTGCGGAGCATGATCAACGGTATGTTGTCCGGCACGCCGATCGTGAGTTGGAGCGGCTGATGCAACAGCGCCCGGACTTGCGCGAGCGGTTTGCGGCGATGCGCGACGAGTTTTCAAAGCAGGTCGAGGAGGCCGGCAGGAACTTCCGTTCCTCGGGAGGGAACAACTACTTGGGATTTGCACAGAATCTTGCACGGATGCGTCGGGAACTCTCGGCGGGCCTGCGCGACCTCGTGCAACAAACGCCCGTTCCGATCACGTCGCCCAGCCACCCGTCGCCATCGAAGCCGCTCCCGCTCGGGCGCCTGGATGTGCGGGGCTAGCGCGATTCCGCCGCCCTCATACGATCCCATGTGATCGAGTTGGACAACAACGCGACGACACGTTCTACGCCCGGGGTGGTCGAGGCCGTACGTCGCGGCATGGTCGAGTACTGGCATAATCCGTCGAGCGTGCATCGGGGGGGACAGGCGGCTCGACATCAGGTGGAACTTGCGCGGCAGGCGGTGGCGGACCTGATCGGCGCGAAGCCACGGGAGATCACGTTCACCTCGGGCGGAACTGAGGCGATCGACCTGGCGATCCGCGGCACACTCGCGGTACTTCCCGCGGAACGGCAGCTCCTTGCGACGAGCAAGATTGAACATGCCGCCGTGCGCGACTTGGGCGAAGAACTGGAGAAGAGTGGCAAGTCCGTCGCGTGGTGCCCGCTCGCGCCGGGCGGTGTGATCGACCTCGCGGCGTTCGAGCGGGTGCTCGCGTCCGGCGTCGGCCTGGTGTCCATACAGTGGGCGAACAACGAGACGGGTGCGATTCAGCCCGTGGGCGAGATCGCGCAGGCGTGCAAGGCTCGCGGCGTCCTCTTTCATTGCGATGCGACGCAGTGGGTGGGCAAGATGCCGACGGACGTGCGAGCGATTCCGTTTGATCTGGTGACGTTCGCGCCGCACAAGTTTCACGGCCCAAAGGGGGTGGGGGTGTTGTGGGTACGCGCGGGCGTGCGGCTTTCGCCGCGGCTGTTGGGCACGCAGGAACTCGGCCGGCGCGGGGGGACGGAGAATGTGCCGGGGATCATGGGCGCGGGCGTCGCTGCTCGCGAAGCGATCGAGTGGTTGAGCGAGCGTTCGCGACGCGATGAACTCGCGGCGATGCGAGATCAGTTTGAGGAGGCGATCCGGCGAGAGATTCCCGATGCGGTGATCCATCGACCGAGCGATCTCGCGCGACGATTGTGGAACACCAGCAACATCGGCTTTCCGGGCCTGGAGGCCGAGGCCCTGCTGATGCTCCTGAGCGAGCGCGGGGTGGCGGCGTCGGCGGGCGCGGCGTGCAGTTCCGGATCGTTGGAGCCTTCGCCCGTGCTGCTGGCGATGGGTGTGCCGGAGCGGGTGGCTCATGGGTCGGTGCGGTTCAGTCTGTCACGCGAGACGACGCGCGACGAGATGGACCGCGCCGGGCAGATTGTGGGAGAGTGTGTTGCCCGGCTGCGAGGGTCCGCGGCGTCGGTCATCTGAATCCAGCGCGTCTACCCTTGGGCATGACCCAATCTCCCTACGGCGGCGCCATCCATCCCGACGAAATGATCGTCGAGCAACGGACCAGCATTCTTGCGATTCTCTCTCTGGTCTTTGGGTTGCTCTGCTTCATCCCGGGCCTGGGTATTCTGGGACTTATCTGCGGGATTGCGGCGTTGCTGGCGATCGCCTCTTCGGGTGGTCGGGTGGCGGGCAAGGGGTTGGCGATCGCGGGCATTGTGCTCAGCCTGCTCTTCAGCGCCATCTGGATCGGCGGCTATCTGGGAATGCGACAGATCTGGGCAACGGCCCAAGGGCAGGTCATGCAGCCGCTGATCAAGGTCGTGGAGCACACCGAGGCGGGAGACTGGGCTGCCGCGCGTCAGGGCATGACGACGACCACCGCGAACGGCGTGACCGACGAGGATTTCAAGAAGTTTCGGGACGCCTATCAGGCCGAACTGGGCGCGTACCAGAACACCCCGACGGATTTCTGGTCCTACGTGAGCGGCTTTGCGAAGAGCGGCAAGGGGATGCAGGGAGTACAAGGCGGGAACAACATGTTCCCGATCCCGGCGACATTCTCGAAGGGCGCGGCCGTGTTGATCTTTGAGTTTGAGGCCACCCCGGGAGCCGCAAAGGGACAGCCGGACATCAAGGTCCGGAACATCATCATCGCCACGCCCGCGGGGAGCAAGATCATGCTCTGGGACCCATCGAAGGCTCCCCCGCCGGTTGTGGCGCCCGCAACGCCCCTTCCGGCAGAAGTTCCCGGGAAGGACGGCGAGCCAAAGGCCGAAGAGAAGAAGTAGGCGATCCATGTCCCAGACCATCCGCGAGCCCGTGATTCGCTGTGAGGAGGTCGTCAAGAGTTTTGACGGCCGGCGAGTTCTCCAGGGGATCAACCTCGAGATTCATCGAGGGGAGACGATGGTGATCATGGGAGGCTCGGGCTCTGGGAAGAGCACGCTGCTGAGGCACTTGATCGGGGCCATCCGCCCGGATGCGGGCGACGTGCGCATGTTTGGACACAGCCTCCGCACTCTGCCACGGGAGGGCATGGATGACATCCGCAAGCGGTTCGGGATCCTTTTTCAATCCGGCGCGCTCTTCAACTCGATGACCGTTGCCGAGAATGTCGCCCTCCCGCTCCGCGAACACACCGATCTGGACCCGGACATCATTGACATTCAGGTGAAGATCAAACTCGAACTGGTGGGCCTGCGCGAGCACGCGGACAAGTATCCCGCGATGCTCTCCGGGGGCATGAAGAAGCGTGCTGGGCTCGCTCGGGCCCTCGCGCTCGATCCCGAAGTCCTGTTCTACGACGAGCCATCCGCCGGCCTGGACCCCGTCACCAGTTCCCAGATCGACCAACTCATCATCGCCCTCTCCAAGCAACTTGGGGTGACCAGCGTGGTCGTCACCCATGAGATGGACTCCGCCTTTGCCATCGCCGATCGAATGGCCATGCTCGACCGCGGGCGCATGATGAAGGTGGAAACACGAGGGTGGTACGATGCGCTGCGGAAGATGGACGACGAGGCGGCCAAGACCCTGAGCGATGACGAGCGCCTCATTCGGCAGTTCCTCCGCGGCGACCCCGAAGGTCCGATCGGCAATCGGCACGTCGTTCGCACGTACGAGGAAGACCTGCTCGGAACCAAGATCACCTCGACTCCGAGCGTCGAGCCCACGCGCGGCTGACGCCATCCGTTCGATGTGCGTGCACTCTTGATGGGCGATTCTGTCCACGATCGCAAAGGAAACACCCCGCGGATCCCGCGGGGTGTCCACAGCAGGGTGGTGTTCTCGGTCTTCGTCAGCATCCCGACTCGAAGTGTCCGGCAAAGAACAGGAGATCGTCGATGGTGACGCCTCCGTCGAGCGCGCCCGTCCCGGAGCCATCGTCCACGTCGGCCCGCGCATCGCCAGTTTCGAAGAGGAAGAGATAGAAGAGCAGGTCATCAACCGTGACACCGGCGTCGCACTGACCGCGGAACGTTCCGTCGTCCACGTCGGCCGCGCACGACTCCAAGAGCCCGGGCATCGAAACGCCACTCACGCACACGGTGTGGACCGAACAGGTGTACTCGGCGACGTCGGGTTTCCCGGCACCGCGTATGCTGAGCATTGGGGTCGTTGCACCGGCGATGATCGAACCCGTACCCGTCGGCCCGTCCGAGATGACCACGCCGTTTCGCCGCCATTGAAACTGCATCGCGCTCGTTGGGTAGTCATTGCCGGCATCAACCACGAAGGAATAGTCGTTGCCGCAGATGAGGTGCTGGCTCGCCGGGGTGACGCTGGCGCTGATCGCGGGAGGGGTGGAGGTGCAGCAGGAGTACGACAAATCGGCATGCGGCACGTTGCAGAAGTCGGTGTAACGAAGGCGATGGATGCGAAGGCGGGGGCAGGCCGAGGCGTTGACGGTGAAGGTGCCCGATCCGGTGATGGAGCCGAGCCCGATCCAGGTTTGACCGAAGTCGTCGGAGTATTCGGCGAAGCCCGCGTTGCCCGGCGTGCCGCTCACGCTGGCGGTCACGGTGTATGTTACAGGGGGATTGATTCGCGACGGCGCGTCGATCGATCCCGCGGCCAGCACCCCGGTCGACACGACGTTTGCGCTTCCAATGGTCTGGACGAAGGAGCAATCGGTATAGCGGGCACGATAGATCCGGGTTCGTCCGCAGTTGGTGGTGGTGCCCGTGGTGATGGTCGCGAGCGAAGCGCCGGTGCTCGCGCCGCCCGCGAAGGACCAGGTCAATCCGTCGTTGTCCGAGAGTTCGATGTTGTATCCAACGGATGGTCGATTGGGCGCCGGGTTGGTGAGGCGAGCCTGGACGGCAAAGGGGGTGTTGGGAGGGAGCACGCCGGGGGGTGTCACCACCAGTTCCAACATGGGGTCGTAGCGAGACCACGAGCGAGAGAGGGCCTGGCTGAACAAGGGCAAGGCGCAGTCGGTGTACCGCACGCGATGGAGGCGGGTGGTGGGGCAGCCGTTGGTGGA
>CAZIZO010000002.1:48191-353807 GCA_964543905.1 uncultured Phycisphaeraceae bacterium | reverse complement strand
CCCGCGAAGGACCAGTTCATCCCGCCATCGTCGGAGAACTCGACGTTGACGCCGACGCTCGGGCGATTGGGCGCCGGGTTGTTGAGCACGGCGCGGAGCGGATAGGACTCCCAAGGGCCGAGCCTCGGCGCATCGAGCGTGATATCGGGCACGTAGCGCTCCCAGGATCGTGAGAGTTCGGGGCTGAACATGGGCGTGCCGCAGTCGGTGTACCGCACGCGATGGAGGCGGGTGGTGGGGCAGCCGTTGGTGGAGAGGGTGCTCACCACGGAGGACGTGCCGGAGATGGAGGCCCCGCCCGCGAAGGACCAGTTCATCCCGCCATCGTCGGAGAACTCGACGTTGACGCCGATGGTGGGTCGGTTGGGCTTCGGATTATTCAGTGTGGCGCGGAGTTGGTAGGAGAGCCAGGGCGCGAGCGGTGGGGCGTCGAGGGAGATGTCGGGCAAGAATGTTGGCCAAGAGACGGCCACCGGACCGCGCGTGAACGTCCCGCCGTTCGGGCAGGTGCTCGTGCAGGTCAAACGAAAGAGCGCGGAGGTTGCGCATCCGGTGCTCTGTTGCGGATGCGATCCGCCGCTGGTTCCACCGAAGAAGGACCAGGTCTGTCCGCCGTCGATGGAGCGTTCGATGTTGCACCCGCAGTTTCGTGCCGTGACCGTCAGGTTGAAGGTGGAGAAAGAATCGACCTCGGGGGGCGCGTTGATCGTCGCGTCCGCGACGCATTGTCCAAAGGCCGTCGTGGGCAGGGGAGCAACAAGAACCACGACCATACATCGCAAAGCACGTCCCCATGAGGACTTCCAGCATCTTCGCATGAACGAGCACTCCTGAACCGGCGTCGAGCATCGACGCGGGCCCGGGCATTCGTGCACGGTCACCGACGGGTTTTTGGCAACGGCTTGGGCGAACCCCGGAACAGGACGGGTGGCGATGGAGGTCTTACGCCAATCGCATTGCCGGGGGCTCCATCGGCAACATCCTTGCAACTTCCAGGAACGTCTCGTACGCCGCGCGCATTTCGACGAGCGTGTCGCCCGCGAACTTTTCGCTCACGGCGCGGGCGATCTCGAAGGCGATGACGTTCTCGACGACGACGCTCGCCGCGGGGACGGCGCAGACGTCGCTCCGCTCGTACTGGCTCATCTCGGGCTGCTTGGTGTTGAGGTCGATGCTGGGGAGGCCGCGGAGGAGGGTTGAGATGGGCTTCATCGCCGCGCGAACGATGATGGGCTGCCCGTTGGTCATGCCGCCCTCGGTGCCGCCCGCGTTGTTGGTGTCCCGCACAAAGCCGAGGCATGTCGAATCGCGCTTTGCGGCGTCGTAGCGGATGGGATCGTGCACGCTCGAGCCGGGGCGCCGGGTCACGTCCATTCCGAGGCCGATCTCGACGCCCTTGATCGCCTGGATGCCCATCACGGCATAGGCGAGGCGGGCGTCGATCTTGTCGCGCCAATCCATGCACGAGCCCAAGCCTGGCGGACAGCCGAAGACGTGGGCCTCGACCACGCCGCCCACGGTGTCCTTGTCGATCTTCGCCTGGCGGATGATCGCCTTCTGCCGCTCGCTCGCGGCGGGGTCGGGGCAATAGGTCTCACTCGCGTCACGTGAGGCTTTGAACTCGCGCCAGTTGGATTCGGTGACGACGACATCCGTCGCCGCGTTGAGCACGGAGCGTGTGAAGCCGAAGACCTCGATGCCGAACTCGCGCAGCAGGCACCGTGCAACCGCGCCGGCGGCGACGCGGCTGGCCGTCTCGCGTGCGCTCGCGCGCTCCAGCGTTTCACGGCAATCCGTCGTGAGCCACTTGATGCTGCCCGCGAGATCCGCGTGCCCGGGGCGCGGGCGAAAGACGGGCGGCGTCTTGGCCGCGTCGTCCATGCGCGAGTCCTTGTTTTTGATGACGAGCGTGAGGGGCGAACCGATCGCGCGCCCCCGCCGCACGCCGGTGAGGACTTCGGCGGTGTCCTCCTCGATGTTCATGCGTCCGCCGCGCCCGTAGCCGCCTTGTCGGCGGGCGAGTTCGGCGTTGACGAAGGCGTGGTCGATGGGCAAGCCGTTGGGTAACCCAGTGATGGTGACCACGAGCGCGGGTCCATGCGATTCGCCGGCGGTGACATAATCAAGGCGTGGCATAGAGGGAGGGTAGGAAGACCCCGTTCTGTGCCTTGAACGTTGAGTTACCCCTTCCTTGCATCATCTCGGAAGAGCAACACGAAGGTGAACAACACCACCAGCGCCATCGCCGTCGGCATCGCCCAGATCATCTTCCAGTTCAACGCGTCGGCCGCGCCTCCCACGCCCTTGGTGGTGTAGTTGGCCACGATTTTACCCGCCGCCTGTGCGCCGATGAGCATACCCACGCCCTGCGTGACGAGGACGAGGAACCCCTGGGCCTGCCCGCGGATTGTGGGCGGGGCCTTCTTGTCGACGTAGATTTGTCCGGTGACGAAGAAGAAGTCGTAGCAGATGCCGTGGAGCGCGATGCCGCCGAGGACCATCCACTTGATATGGGGCGCGTCGATCGCCGACCCAGCCCACGCGCCGGCGAAGAGGCCGTAACGCACGACCCACGCGAGCATCCCGATCGCGAGCATCCACTTCACGCCGAGGCGAGCGAAGCAGAGCGGCATCACGAGCATGAAGACGATCTCCGACATCTGCCCCAGCGTCATCGTGCTCGCGACGTCCTTGAACCCCGTCGCGCCGGCATAGACGCCCGCGTACGCGTAGTAAAAAGAAAGCGGAATGCAGATGAGGAACGAGCCGAGGATGAAGATGAGGAACGACGGCTCACGCAGGAGCGAGAGGGCCTGCACGCCGAGGATGTCCCCGAGGGAGGAGGGCTTGCCCGCGGAGGGTGGCGGCGTGTGCGGGAGCATGAACGAGAAGAGCCCAAAGACCACACCCGCGCCGCCAGCGATGTAGAAGAAGAGCGGCGACGCGGCGACGTTGCCCGCTTCTCCCACCGAGCGCTTGGTGACAAATCCGACGGCCAGCCCCGCCACGATCCACCCGATCGTCCCCAGCACGCGAATGAGCGGGAACTGCTTTTCGGCGTTCGTGACATGGTGGAACGCGAGCGTGTTCGAGAGGCCCAGGGTTGGCATGTAGCAGAGCATGTGGACGAGCAAGAGGGCGACGAACGCCAGGTGCTCGCGCGTGCCGTCGGCGTGGACCTTCATGGACGACGCCACCGTCGGTGCCGCGAGGAGGGCGAGCCCGCCGAGCAGGTGCATGATGCCCAGGACCTTTTGCGTGGCAAAGAAACGGTCGGCGATCATGCCGAGGAAGAAGGGGGAAAGGATCGCGGCGATTGGGCCGACGGAGTACGCATCGCCGATCCCGGCGTTCATCTTCAGGGCGGCCATGTAGGGTCCGAGGGTGACGTACCACCCGCCCCAGACAAAGAACTGCAGAAACATCATGGTGGCGAGGCGCGCGGTGACGGTGGGGTCGACCGGGGCGGGAGTTCCGATGTTGGGTGCGGTGCGCATGTCGATTCCTGGAGCGACGTTCGGGGGTTGTGGTCGCGTCCATGTTTGCACAAGTTCGACGCGAACGCAAGTCGACCGCCGTCCACGGGGCTGGCGCTCGGGGTTCAGAGGGTCTTGAGCATCTCCACGACGCAGGGTCGAAACCCCTCGCAGGCGAAGGCCGATCGCGCCTCGTCGTTGAACATCGCCGTATGCAACCGGAGTTGCTTGACACCCATCGCCGCGTACCGGCGTGCCACCTCGCGCACGAGCGCGCGTGCCAGTCCATGCCGCCGAGCCTCCGGTACGACGTAGAGGTCGTGCACCCACCCGCACTCGGGCACCCAGAAGATGGGCACTTCGGGCTCGATCGTGCAGACGGTGAACCCAGCCAGCCCGTCCACGCCCGGCCACTCCGCGACGAGCATCACACTGCGCGCGTCCGCGATCCGCTCGGGAAACCAACGCGCGTACCGATCCAGCACGTCCTCTCGGACCGAAAACCGCTCCGGATCACGCGCGGCGTGCAGATCACAGAGCGCCCGAACCAAGGGAAGCATGCGTGGAATGTCGTCCAGTGTCGCGGGTCGAATCGGCATGCGAGAGTGTTGGCGCGCTCGCGCCGCTCAGGCGACGGGATCGTCATCGCTCCCTCGCCGTCGCCGCTTCGTCTCGCCTCGACGACGCTTCTCATCCATGCGTCGGCGCTTGGCGGCCTTGGAAGGTTTGGTGGCCTTGCGCACCTTGGGCACGCGCTGGGCCTCGATGATGAGGGCCCGCAGTTTGGTGAGGCACTCGCCCTTGTTGCGCTCCTGCGAGCGGAGGTCGTCGGCCTGGATGATGAGTTCGCCCGTGTCGGTGAGGTAGTGCGAGCCCAGCGACGCGAGGCGGTGCTTGGCGCCCGGCGAGATGGGAAGGCTCTCGATCGGAAGTCGCAGCGTGCACTTGGTGGCGCGTTTGTTGACGTTCTGCCCGCCTGGGCCGGAACTGGACGAGAAGGAGAAGTCGAGGGCGGACTCGGGGACGAAGACGCGCGGCGCAACCTCCAGGCCGGGTGGGGGAGAGGTGTTTGGATCATGGCGGACGGGCACGCCGTAGGGTAGAGCGTGTGCGAGGATTGGAAAATCGGTATGCTGCCTCGATGCCGTCGCCGAGAGATGCGCCCCATCGTCGCCCGCCGCCCCAAGAGCCCGCGCGCGTGCTCGGCGCCTTTGATGCGACGTGCATCGTCATTGGTGCGATCATCGGCGTGGGGATCTTCTTCAATCCCTCGGGCGTGGCGAAGTTGACGACCGACGGCACGCTAGCGCTCGCGGCGTGGGCCCTTGCGGGCGGCATCGCCCTCTGCGGCGGGTTGACGTTCGCGGCGCTCGGCACCAAGTACAACGCGAGCGGGGCGCAGTATGAGTTGCTGCGCGATGCGTATGGGCCGATGCCCGCGTTCTTGTTTGTCTTCTGCAACGCGACGGCGATCCAGGGCGGCGCGATCGGAGTCATCGCGCTCGTCTGCGCTCGCAATCTGGCGGATTTGATGGGGCTGGCGAGCACCCACCCCCATTTCGCCTCCATCACGCTCGCGATGGCGCTCGGGCTGATCGCGATGCTTACCCTCGCGAACATCGTGGGTGTGAAGTGGGGCGCGCGTGTGCAGAACGTGACCGTTGCGGCCAAGATTGCGGCGTTGCTGTGCATCGTGGCGCTCGCCGTCATCGGCCCCACGAGCGCAATCGCAAGGGAGGTGGCCGCTTCGCCGCCGCAGTCCGCACTCCCCGGGGTTCAGGGCGTGCTCGCGGCGCTCGTTCCCGCGTTCTTTGCGTATGGCGGATGGCAGCACGCACTGTGGATCTCGGGCGAGGTGCGTGAGCCACGGCGGAACTTGCCGCGTGCGATCATCGTCGGGGTCGTCATCGTCGTGCTCGTGTACCTCTCGGCGAACTGGGCGTACCTCGCGCTCCTGGGGCACGCGGGGGTGGCTGGGAGCACGGCCCTTGCCGCGGACGCCGTGGCGACGGCGTTCCCCACTTGGGGTCGGCGGGCCATCGCGGCGGCCGTCGCCATCTCTGCCCTGGGCGTGCTCAACGCCCAACTGCTCTCCGGGCCACGGCTTGTCTACGGCATGGCCCGTGATGGGCGGTTCTTCTCGCCCTTTGCTCGCGTGCACACCCGCTTCGCCACACCTTGGGCGGCGATCCTGCTGCTGGGCGGCATCGGCGCGGGGCTATTAGCCGCCGCGGGCGAGAAGGGCATCGACATCCTGACCGCCGGCACAGTCTTTGTGGACGGGATCTTCTTTGTGCTGACGGGGACCGCGTTGCTGCGGCTGAGTCGGCGTGCGGATGGGCCACGGCTGCCCGGTGCGAAGGTGGCGGCGACCGTGTTCGTGTTGGGCGAGTTGGGCGTGCTTGTTGGTGCGGCGCTCGCGCCGCAGATGCGCGCGGCGGTGTGGGGCGGACTCGTCTGGATCGCGGCGGCGGGGGGTGTGTATGTGATCTGGTTCCGATCACGCCGAGATTGATTCATCGTCAACACGACGTCATATCCAACACCGACCCGCTCCTCACACCAGTCGATCGTTCTTTGAAATACCTAGGGCCGGCCTGACATCCAGCGTCACGATCACCTCGCGGCCGGCCTTCGACGCAACCAGTTCCTTCGCCGTGTCTGGATCGACGTAGTCGCTATGGCAGGATGCCTTGCCCGCATCGGCGCCGACGGCTTTTTTGGTTTTGCTCGCGAGTTTGTGGATCTCGTCGGGGCTCAGGACGCCGCGCTTGCTGAGAATCTCCTGCTGCTCAGGGGTGAGGGCGGCGGACTTGACGGGCGCTCCGGCGCGACCGTTTGCTCCCACGCGCTCGAAGCCCTCGGCCTTGCCGCTGGCGAACTCCTGGATTTCCTTGCTGATGCGGACGCTGCACCAATCGTGCCCGCACATCGCGCAGAAATCGGTATCAACGTCGAGGTCTTCGTCGTGGTAGGCGCGGGCGGTGTCAGGGTCGAAGGAGAGTTCGAAGTGCTTTTCCCAGTTGAGGGCCGCGCGGGCCTTGGTGAGTTCGTCGTCGCGGTCGCGCGTGCCGGGGATGCCGAGGGCGACGTCGGCGGCATGGGCGGCGATCTTGTAGGCGATGCATCCCTGCTTGACATCATCCTTCTTGGGCAGCCCGAGGTGTTCCTTGGGCGTGACGTAGCAGAGCATGGCGGCGCCGTGATACGCCATCGCCGTCGCGCCGATGCAGGATGTGATGTGGTCGTAGCCTGGGAAAATGTCGGTGACGAGGGGCCCGAGGACGTAGAACGGTGCGCCGTGGCAGAGCGTGCGTTGGACCTTGGCGTTCCACTCGATCTGGTCGAACGGCACGTGACCCGGGCCTTCGATCATCACCTGGACCCCTTTGCGCCAGGCGCGCTCGGTGAGTTCGCCGAGGGTTTCGAGTTCGGCGATCTGAGCGGCGTCGGTCGCGTCGGCGAGCCCCCCGGGGCGCAGGCCGTCGCCGATGCTGAAGGTGACGTCGTATTGGCGCAGGATGTCGCAGATGTCCTCCCAGCGCGTGTACATGATGTTCTCTTGGTTGTGGACGAGCATCCACTTCGCGAGGAGGCTGCCGCCGCGGCTGACGATGCCGATCAGGCGGTTCTTGACGTGCTTGAGGTGGGCCTTGCGGACGCCGGCGTGGATGGTGAAGTAATCGACGCCCTGCTTGGCTTGATGGTGCAGCGAGGCCTCGATGGTGGGCCAATCGAGGTCTTCGATTCTCTTGCCGATGATCATGGAGTAGATGGGCACGGTGCCGATGGGCACGGTGGAGTTCTGGATGATGGCGGCACGCGTGGCGTCGAGGTCGCCCCCGGTGGAGAGGTCCATGACGGTGTCCGCACCCCACTTCTCGGCCCACTTGAGTTTTTCCACTTCGTCGTTGGTGCCGCTGGAGATGGGACTGGCACCCATGTTGGCGTTGACTTTGGTTTTGGTGGCGCGCCCAATGCCCATGGGATCGAGGTGGTGCTTGAGGTGGTTGATGTTGGCGGGGAGGACCATGCGGCCGGCGGCGACCTCGTCGCGCACGGCTTCCGCGGCCTTGCCGGGGAAGAGCACCTCAAAGTGCGGCTCGCGTTCGGCGACCCGGCGCATCTGCGGCGTGACGATGCCGAGGCGCGCGTGCTCGAGTTGCGTGATCGGCGTGAAGGTGCCGGGGTAGATCACCCGGAGCACGTCGCCCCGCGCCGTGGCAAACTCGACCACCGAGCGGTCGCCCACACAGTTGAAACACACGCTCGCCGAGGGCTTGATGCCGTCGGCGACGGAACCGAGACGGACGACGCTCCAGCCATCGGGCAGGAAGTCCCAGGCGGTCTTGTCGCTGGGCGGGGGCATCCCCGGGGTGTCCGGGCTGGCGAACATTCGAGGACCGCCGACATCGTGCGCGAGGGCGAAGGAGCCGGGTGTGGTGACGTTGAGGGTTCGGGCAGGATTGCACGCGCCATACAGCGGGGGGGCAAATCGACGCGCGGTGGTGGATGTCATGGTCTTGGTCCTCGAATCGGGTTGGAGTCTAGAGACTTGAACGGGGCGTGTGTTTGGGAGGCGAGCCATGCCCGGGCGGCACGCACGGCGTGGTCGTCGCGCTCGGGCCACTCGCCGAAGGGAACGGGCTCGTCGGGTTTGAGTGGGCCAGACAGGTTCTCGCCACGGGCGTTGCCCATGGCATAGAGCGGGAGGATGAGCGATGAGCCGTCGGCCAAGGGATAGGAGGAGGTGCCCGTGGTCAGCCCGGCGGAAGGTTCGCCGAAAGAGCGTGAAGCGGGACTGGCGGAGAGCGAGATGGCGAGCGCCTCGCCGCTGCTCATGGTCCAACCGCCCATGACGATGGCGATACGTGGGTGTGCGACTCGAAGGTAGGACGGGATCGAATCGGGAGGCCAGGCGAGTTGGGTCTCTGGACCGCGACCCCAGTCGATCCAAACGGAGTGCGAGTGGTGGGGGTCGATGCCGATGCGGTTGACGACGGTCGAGCCGTCGAGGGAGGTCATGACGACGCCTTCGGGCAGCACGCTTTGGAGCCCGAGGAGCATGGGCCAGAGGTTGCCCCCGCCGTTCAGTCGAAGGTCGAAGATCCAGCCGGTGGGACGTGTGGAGTCCAGTCGTGCGACGAGGTCATGCAGCGATCGGGCGTAGGCAAGGAGGTCCTCCGGAGCGCTCGCGGCGCACCCTGGCACGACGAGGTAGGCGGTGTGGGGGTCGAGAAGGACGCCCTCTGGAAGGAGTGGGATGGGGCGGGCCTGGACCGGCGCGCGGGGCTCGTCGGAGTGTGGCGCGGCGGGCGGGCGCGCCGAGGGCGGCGGACAAAAACGCGCGTGGGGATCATGGAGTCGATCGACGGCGTGAGCGATGGCGTGGTGGGCTGCGCTAGGCGGAGCGTCGGCCTGAAACGTGGGCTGGAGTTCGGCGGACACGGTCACCCAGTCGACGCGATCTCTCCCCATCGGACGCGAGGAGAGGATCCCGACTGCCTCGCTGAACAGCGAGCCTGCGGTGACGGAACCCGGGCCCGATGCCGAGAGCGAGCGGCTGGCGGCAGCGCACGACGCGAGCATCAGGGCGACGATCGCGGGACACAGCGCGACGAGTGGGGCCACCCAAGGGGAGTGTCGAGTCACGATCGCTTCCCTCCGCCGGTACGAGCCGGATCAGGTTCTGCGGGTGCATCTCAGCGATCGGCCCCGAATGGCCGCCGCGCCCCGAGCGAACGCACCATCGTAGAGGTGTACACGACCCAACGCCGAAATCGACGACCCCCGTGGTCGGTGGCCAGAAACCGCTTGTCCGCTCGCGCTCTTCACCTACTATCGTTGTAGTACTACACATGTAGTAATATGGAGGATGGACATGGATACGCGACGAGGCCGCTGGGGTGTATGCCTGGGTATGACGATGGCGCTTCTGACCGCGGGGTGTGGGGGAGGGACCTCCACCAAGCGCGTCCTTGGGCCTGTGGCGCCGTCGTGGTCCTCCATCGCGGAGGACCGGCCCCGGCTCATGGTGGGGGATCAAGCCCCGCCGCTGGATGTCGAGGAGTGGATCAAGGGCGAGGGAGTTCGGTCGGTGAAACCCGGGCAGGTCTATCTGGTGGTGTTCTTTGGCTCGTGGTGTGGCGCTTGCCATGAGGCGATGCCCGCGATCTCGGTACTCCAAGAAAAGTACGGAGGTCGGGTGCGCGTGCTGGCGATCAGCATCCGAGAGGGGGGGCCAAACGACGCCGACTACACCGACCAGACGCGGGAGAGGGTGCGAGGGTTTGTCGCCCGGAACGCGGATCGAATGCGATTTGCCGTGGGCTATGACGGGGGAGCGAAGCACTGTCGAACGGCGTGGACCGACGCCGCCGAGCACTCTGGCGTACCGACGGCGTTTATCGTGGACGGCACGGGGCAGATCGCCCACATCGCCCACCCCACGAGCGTGAAGATTGGGCAGGTTCTCGACGCGCTCCTCGCGGGCACGTTCGATATGGTCAGGGCCCGGGAGCAGTATGCGACGAGGATGAGGGAAGATCGCGAGTTCAAGCGCGCCCGCCAACTCTTTGATGAGGGCAAGGTCGACGACGCGCTTCGTGCCCTGGACGCCTTGGCCGAGAGGTCGCCCAGTTGGGCACCAACGGCCAGTTTCGAGAAGTACCAGAATCTCGTTCAATCGAAGCGCTATGAGGAGGCCCTTCGCGAGGCGGGGGCGACACTGGACACGCACCAGATGCGATCGCTGGGGGGACTCAGTGTGCTCACCAGCACCCTGCTCGCGCTGCCGCCGGAGTTTTCGCCTCGCGCGCACGCGCTGGCGCTGCGAGCGGCCCATCGAGCCGTCGAGATGAACCACCAGAACTATCCCGGACCGCTTGCGGATCTGGCGGGTGTGTACTGGGCGCTCGGAAAGCGCGACGAGGCGATCGCGTGGCAGCGCAAGGCCGTGGACGCCGCGCCCTCCGAGTGGAGGAAGAACTTCGAGCCCAAGTTGCGCGAGTATGAAGCGGAGTGAAGCCGAGGGGATCTCTCGCCCTTGTTCAGGGAGAAGCCCCGGGTGCAATCGAGGGAATAATGACCCGTGCCCTTCACCCCGCCCCAATCTTCAAGCCCATCGACGAGCACGGGCGACCATCTCCCGCTCCTCCCCATCATCGAATCGGCGATGGACGCGATTATCACCGTCGATGATCAGCACCGCGTCGTGCTCTTCAATGCGGCGGCGGAGAAGGTGTTTGGCGTTCCAGCACGCGAGGCTCTCGGCGCGTCGCTCGATCAGTTCCTTCCGGCGAAGTATCGCGGGTCACACGGCGCCCACATTCAACGATTCGGCGAGTCGGGCTCGACCACCCGCACGATGGGCCGCCTCGGGACGCTCCACGGCCTTCGCCGCGACGGTAAAGAGTTCCCCATCGAGGCGTCCATCTCGCACGCCACCATCGCCGGGCGCAAGTACTTCACGGTCATTCTTCGCGACATTTCCGACAAGCAACGCCTCGAATCGCAACTGCTCCAAGCGCAGAAGATGGAGGGCATCGGGCGCCTCGCGGGGGGGGTCGCCCACGACTTCAACAACATGCTGATGGCCATCTTCAACTTTCTCGAACTTGCCAACCGCAACCTGGCGCCCGATCACCCGTCCCGAGCGCCCCTCCAGGGGGCCCGGGACGCCGCCGATCGTGCGGCGACGCTGACCCGCCAACTGCTCCTGTTCGCTCGCAAGCAAACGACGAGCCCCCGCGTCGTGCGTCTTGGAGAGGTGGTGGGGGGACTCGAGACGATGCTCCGGCGCCTGCTCGGCGCTGATCTCTCGGTCCGATACGCGATCGCGCCCGACACGGGTCACGTGCGCGCCGATCCCTCCCAGATCGAGCAGGTGCTGATGAATCTCGCCGTCAACGCTCGAGACGCCATGCCCACGGGAGGGACGCTCACGATCGAGACGAGCAACATCACGCTGGACCCCGCCTATTGCCAGTCGCGCGTTGGGGCCACACCGGGCGAGCACGTCATGATCGCCGTTACCGACACCGGCACGGGGATGAGCCCCGAGGTCCAGGCCCGTCTTTTCGAGCCCTTCTTTACGACCAAGCCTGTCGGGAAGGGCACGGGACTGGGGCTGGCCACCTGTCACGGCATCATCAAGCAATGCGGGGGTCACATCGCCGTGTACAGCGAACTCGGGCACGGCACGTGCGTTCGCATCCTCCTCCCGCGCGTTCGCGAGGGCGTGGACGCCACCAAGCCCGTCGCGCCGGTGGTTGTCCCGCCCGGCGGCTCCGAGACCATTCTGCTTGCCGAGGACAGCGAGATGGTCCGTCTCCTGGCCGTCGACGCTCTCCGCGCCGCGGGATACTCGGTGCTGGTGGGCGAGAATGGGAAGCGGGCTCTCGATGCCGCCAACGCCCACCCGGGGCCCATCCATCTCCTTGTGGCCGATGTGGTGATGCCCGAGATGAGCGGCGTACAACTCGCCGAAGCCCTCGCCAAGTCACGCCCGGCCACCAGGATCATCTTCATGTCCGGGTACACGTCGGAAACGGTTCCGATCCAGGACGCTGGCGCCGGCATGCGGGAGTTCCTTTCGAAGCCCTTCATGATGGTGGACCTGCTCCGCAAGGTGCGAGAAGTCCTCGATCGTGCGTCCGCGCACTGACCTCGCCGCTCGCGATGCGAAGAGTGCTGGCGCCCGCGATCCGTGCGATGCCGACTCATGCCGGGGGACGGGGCAGGCTTCTCACCTCGCGCGTGGCCGCCGAGACGACCTCGACCAGCGGGATCTCCTTGGAGCCCTTGACCCCGCTCTCCTCAAACTTGCGCAGCGTCGGCTCGAGTCGCTGTTCATAACTTCCCACAAACTTGTTGTACCGCTCAACCGCGTTGCGAAGCGCCCCTCCCAGGCCCGCCACGTGCTCCATCGCCGCCGCGAAGCGCTCGTGCAACTCGGCGCCCAGCACCCGCAACTCGCCCGCCTCCTGCGCCAGCCGCTGCTCTTGGTACGCCACCGCCACCGCATGGAGCAGCGCGATGAGTGAACTCGGGCTGGCCAGGAGCACCCGATGGCTCGCGGCATACTCGAGCAGGTCCGGCCGCTTCGCCAGCGCGGCATCCACAAACTGATCCCCCGGCACGAACATCACCACAAACTCGGGGCTCCCGTCGTAGTGCTTCCAATATCCCTTGCTCGAGAGTTTCTTCGCCTGCTCCGCCATCCCGTCCGCGAAGGCCTGCAGGGCGGTCTCGGCGTGCGCGGCGTCGATCGCTTCGAGCGCATCGAGGTACGGCTTGAGATTCGCCTTCGCGTCCACCACCACCTGCCGACCTCCGGGCAACTTTACCACCATGTCGGGGCGAAGGAGCCGATCGTCCGCGTCACGCTGCGACTCCTGCTCCGAAAAATCGCAATACGCCTGCATCCCGGAGAGTTCCGCCACGCGTTTGAGTTGGATCTCGCCGTACCGCCCGCGCACGTGCGGCTCGCGGATGGCCCGCACCAACTTGCTCGTCTCGGCACGTAACGCCGAACCCTCCGCGGCCATCTGCTTCACCTGCTCCATCAAGCCGCCGTACGCCTCGGATCGCCTCGCCTCCAACGCGCCGAGTTTCTCGTCGGTGCGTTTGAGCGCCTCGGCAATCGGCCTGAGCATCTGTTCGATCCCCTGCCGGCGTTCGTCGAGGTCCGCCACGCCCTGCTGCTGTTGTGAGCGCAGGCGCTCGCCGGCCAACTTCAGAAACTCCTGCGTTGATTGGCCGAGCGCCTCTGCCGCCAGCGATTTGAAGGTCTCCTGCATCCGCCGACGTGTGTCTTCCAACTCGATCTTGAGATCGTGCTCTCGGCGTTCCAGCGCCGACTCCCGCTCGCGGTGCAACATCTCGGCGGAGGCCAGATCCGATTGGTGCTGCGTCACCAGCGCGTTCGCGTGCGCCTCCAACTCCGCCACCTTCACCTTCAGCCTCGTCGACTCGCTCGTGGCGGCGTCCAGTCGTGCTCGTGCCGCCGTCAACTCACGATCCGCCTCCGCGACACGCTCCTCCAGCCCAGCCTTGGCCGCCCGGTCGGCCTCACCCCGCGCCCACAACCAGCCCCCACCCACGAGCGCCGCCACCAAGCCCACCCCGAGCACCATCAGCATCCATTCCATAAATCCACCATACGCAAGTCCAGAACGCGAGTGCCGAGTGGAGGAGCCACCCGCGAAGCGCGTTTGGATTGTGTAAGTATAAGGCGATATGTCGGCGTAACTGCCGAAATGGCACAACAACCCACAGGCCTGTCGTTTGCGAGGCAGCAGGTCCACCATTATTTGCTCGGCGCACGAAGGCGAGTCCGGGCTTGCCGCGTCCAAATTCCGGCACGCCCGTTGCTTTTGCCTCCGCGAAATGTTCTCTTTGCGCACGGCCAACCACGATGCTGGACACCGCCACTCTGGCGGTGTTGCAGGCGTGTGTTCGGGTCGTGCAGGGGGTCGGCTGAATCTCCTCCTGTCCTACGGCGGATGTCATCCCGATCCGTGGGTGAATCGCCTTCCCCCGCTCTTAGAGCCCATGGGCGTGACCTCCTACCAAGCCGCCACCGGCAGGGATGCGACTCGGGTGATCCAGACGGTCCCCATTCACATTGCCGTGGTTGATCTCGGGCTTCCCTTGGACTGCGGAGAGTCGGCCCCGACGAACCACGACGAAGAGGGCGGCACGCGACTCCTCGAGATCCTCTCACGCCTTCACCAACCTCCGCCCACGATTGTGGTGAAGCGTGGCAAGACCCACCGCGAGGATAGTCGCGAGATCAACGCCGCCCTGCGCCTCGGCGCGTTTGCCGTCGTCGATCGTCCGCGCGAAGTGACCGACCTGAACCTGATCTTGGAAGTCTTGCGGCGAGCCCTCACGCGTTTCTATCAAGGCCGCTGGCCCGACGCGCCGCCGAACACCATGCCCAACGTTGTGTAGTTGTTCCTGTTCCACCCCGGCGAAGCCGCCCGGGTGGTGTTTGTCCATCGCCTCACTTGAGAGGCACGTTCCACGGAGATGATGACCATGTCGAAGACCGCCACTGCACCAAAGCCAAGCCGCACCAACACTTCCGCAGGCCCCGCCGTTCGCCCCCTGCATGACAAGATCCTCGTCAAGCGTGACGAGGCGCAGACCAAGACCGAGAGCGGCATCTTCCTCCCCGAGACGAGCAAGGACAAGCCCAAAACGGGCGTGATCACGGCCGTCGGCACGGGCGCCCTCAACACCGAAACGGGCGAGCGCATCCCCCTCTCGGTCAAGAAGGGGGACAAGGTCATCTTCTCGTCCTACGCCGGGACGGAACTCAAGTTGGACGGGGAAGAGGTGCTCATCATGAGCGAGGATGACATTCTCGCGGTGATCGAGTGATGAACAAGGCTTGGGGTCGCCATGCAACTTGAAACCCTCAAGACCCTCTTCGAAGCGGCGATCGCCCGTCAATCGGACATCGAACTTCTCATCGCGAGTGAACGGCTCTTGATTCTTCCACTGTCCATCCACGTGCATCCGACGGGCGAACTCGAAATCGCCTCGTCCGACGCCACCGTGCGAAACACGCCGAGCCGCGCGTCACACGCGATCCAGATGCCGATGCCCCACACGCGCACCTGGACCATCGTGCCTTCCGCCGTTCACGCGGCCTGCATTCGCGAGACCCCCAAGCCATGAGCCCCACCCAACTCCGCCAGGCCCTCGGCGAACTCAACGGCGAACGCGACCTGTGCGTCTACTTCGCCGAAGTCTCCTCGCCCGTGCCCGGAGTTTCCAACCTCGAAGTCAAGCGTGCCATGCTCATCCCCGACGAGGCCGACCATCTTGTCAAAGTCACCGACGGCAAGGCGGTCTATATCCTCGACGCGGAACGCGTGGCGTGGATCAAGATCGCAATCAAGTAAGAAGGAAACAGACCACGGAGGTACGGAGAGATGCCTCAAGGTAGATAACACAGTTCTGATTCTCTCCATGCCACTGTGGTTGATCGAAAGGAAACAAACCCATGCCCGCCAAGTCCATCGCATACAACACCGATGCCCGTGAACGCATCCTCCGCGGCGTCCAGAAACTCGCCCATGCCGTCAAAGTGACGCTCGGCCCCTCGGGTCGCGTCGTGGTCCTTGAAAAATCCTTTGGCTCGCCGACCGTCACCAAGGACGGCGTGACCGTGGCCAAGGAGATCGAACTCGAAGATCAGTACGAGAATCTTGGCGCTCAGATGGTCAAGGAGGTGGCCCAGAAGGCCAGCAAGGACGCGGGCGACGGCACCACCACCGCGACCATCTACGCCGAAGCCATTTACGCCGAGGGGCTGAAGGTCATCACCGCCGGCGCGAATCCCAACCTCGTGAAGCGAGGCATCGACCAGGCGGTGTCGGCCGTGGTTGATGAACTGAAGAAACTCTCGAAGAAGATCGAGAGCAGCAAGGAGATCGCCCAGGTCGGCACCTGCTCCGCGAACCAGGACGAAGAGATCGGCAAGAACATCGCGCAGGCGATGGACAAGGTCGGCAAGGACGGGGTCATCACCGTCGAGGAAGGCAAGTCCCTCAACACGGAGATCGAACTCGTCGAGGGCATGCAGTTCGACAAGGGCTACCTCAGCCCCCACTTCGTCACCAACACCGCCACGATGGAGGCGATCCTCGAAAACCCGTACATCCTCATCTATGAGAAGAAGATCAGCAGCGCGAAGGACATGCTGCCCATCCTCGGCAAGATTGCCGACCAGGGCGCGAGCCTGCTGATCATCGCCGAGGACATCGAGGGCGAAGCCCTCGCCACCCTCGTCGTGAACAAGATCCGCGGCGTGCTCAAGGTCGCCGCCGTCAAGGCCCCGGGCTTTGGCGATCGCCGCAAGGAGATGCTCCAGGACATCGCCACGCTCACGGGCGGCAAGGCGATCATGGAGGAACTCGGGATCGAACTCGAGAAGGTGGACCTTGCCGACCTCGGGCGGGCCAAGAAGGTCACCATCGACAAGGACAACACCACCATCGTCGAGGGGGCCGGAACCGACGACGAGATCAAGGGCCGCATCGACATGATCCGCGCCCAGATCGAGAACACCACCAGCGACTACGACCGCGAGAAACTCGAAGAGCGCCTCGCCAAGTTGGCCGGTGGCGTCGCCCAGATCAACGTCGGCGCCGCGACCGAGGTTGAAATGAAGGAGAAGAAGGCCCGCGTCGAGGATGCGCTCCACGCCTGCCGCGCGGCCGTTGAAGAGGGCATCCTCCCCGGCGGGGGCGTCTCCGTCCTCCGCGCGCGCAAGGCCCTCGATCGCCTCCGCAAGAAACTCGAAGGCGACGAGCGGAGCGGCGTGGACATCATCTACCGCGCCCTGACCGCCCCCATCAAGCAGATCGCCGCCAACTGCGGACTCGACGGCTCCGTCATCGCCTCCAAGGTCGAGGAAGCCACCGAGACCAACTTCGGCTACAACGCCCTCACCCACGAGTACGGCGACCTCATCAAGATGGGCGTCATCGTGCCCACCAAGGT
Organism: uncultured Phycisphaeraceae bacterium; assembly: GCA_964543905.1. Lineage (GTDB taxonomy): Bacteria > Planctomycetota > Phycisphaerae > Phycisphaerales > UBA1924. The sequence goes on along the minus strand of CAZIZO010000002.1, from coordinate 336,813 downwards.
CGAGCGCGTCGCCCTGCAGAACGCGGCGAGCATCGCGGGGTTGATGCTCACGACCGAGGCCGCCATCGTCGAGATCAAGGAAAAGAAGAAGCCCGCCGGCGGGCATGATCACGACCACGGCGATGACTATTGATTCATCACGACAGCCTCTTTTCAAAGCCCCCGGCAAGATGCCGGGGGCTTTGCATTTCATCGCGATTGATCGAGCGAAGATTGCCCACAGCGGATTAGACGCCTCTGGCGCGTTCCGTGCCGCAACCGGACGAATCGCCCCACAGCACGCTTGCCAACGCGGTCGCCATGATCACGCAATCTCTTGTCGATTCGTGGTTTGCGTCGAGGCCAAACGTGGAACGAAGTTATGTACAGTGCGTACTAACTTATGCGGGCCGAGACCTGCCGCGAGGCAACGTCGGTTGCCCGAGGGTCACAGGAGTTTGGATCATGACGAACAACAACCAGAGCGCGAACAAGGGAGCCGGTGGCGGCGGAAATCCGGGTGGTGGGCAGCGCCCGTCCAACGGCCCAAGCACGACGGGCAAACCATCGGGCGGCGGCCGCGGGAACAACCCGCCAGCGCCCAAGAAGTGACCCATCCGCGTCTGCACCCCTCGGCGCGCTGGGCGTCGAGGGGTGTGCATTGGGTGTCCGCACGCCAACCGATGACGAACCTCGGCGGGGGCGGGGAGTCATGCTCCATTTCGAGGCGAATGTCACACCCCATGCTTGACGCGCGTGTGCCCGGTGGACCCGTGTCACGACGGGTCATCGTTACGCCGCGCGTGCTCCGCGGCTGCGCAGCCCGAGGCGATAGCCGTCGCCGTCCGCCTCGCAGCGCACGACCATCCCGACATGCCGACCCATCTTTCCCGATTCCGGGGTCATGGAGAACGACGCGCCGGGCTCGACGGCGAATGGGCATCGCACCCCGAAACCGCCCGCGCACCCGTCCACCAACTCGATCGTCGCCAACTTTCCTGCGGTCAGGCTGTCCGAGAAGACGGCAAAGGCCTCGCCGCTCAGCCGGGCCCGCGGTGAATACCGGCGGTCGTTTGGCGACACATCCGACCGAATCAGGAACTGGGGGCTGGATGCAAACGCGCGTGCATCCGGCGCGGCCACCACCGCGGAGGTCATTGCTGACATAGTTCGTCCTTCCGTGACGCCTTTGTGTTCCCGTCCTTGCTCCACCAGAGCCAAGCCGGGCGTCAGGGCCATCCATGGCCACCACCACCCGTTCTATCGACCGTTCGATGAAATCTCTTCGAACTCGCGACATAATCCGGGCCACCCGTTGCGGGCATGTGCCGTTCCACACCAACCCCTCAATCGTGCCCTCAATCGCGCAGGTCGCGCCCCCGCACGCCCTCCAGTGTGGCGTCGAACGGCAGAGTCCATGCCGAGGGGAGCCCCTCGGCCCGCACTCTCCTGCGCACCGATCCGTCCACCGTCGAGACCGAGACGGGCCAGTACGGTGTTTGGCCCATCCGCAGCCAGGCCGCCGCGCGGGGCGCCTCGACGCAGAACGCCACCTGTTCAAAGAGCACGCTTTTGAGCGATGGAAATACAACGTCCGAGACGCGGGTGCGCATCCATTTGGCGCGCTCCTCGTGTCCGGTTTCGATGGTCGCGGGATCGAGCCACATCGCGCTGCTCATCCAGAGCAGGGGCAACGTTGTGTCGACGGGCCCCTCGCCCGCACGCGGCTGACGAGGGCACCGAAGCGACCGATCCCAGAGGGCGCCGGACCAGTGCTCGGGGAACATCATCGCCCAGCGGCCGTTCGAGAGGCCGCGTCGCCCACCCAGGCGGGTCGTCGTGCCGTCCGGCAGGACCACCTCGCGCTCGACCTCCCCGGCGTTGGGCCACGAGTCTTGGTTGTCCACACAAGCCGACAGGATGACCGCGGTGGCGGAACGAGTTTGCCCCAGACAAACCCCCTGCCTTGCCGTTTCCCGCATGGAGATCAACGACGGCAGCAGAATCAACAACATTGTGGCAACAATTGCACTAGTCACCACAACTTCGAGGAGAGAGAATGCCGGGCGGGGCATCGGCACACAAGAATGTGTAGTTGAGCGTGTTGTAACACCACATGTGACATGAACTTGCATTGACGCAGGCTACAAAATTCTTTAGGCTGTGTGCGCCGGCTCAGTTTCGGGCGGCATTTGTGCGGAGTATCCCGATGCGTACCGATTGGAAACTATGGACCCGTCGTGTTCTCGCCACCACGTCGCTCCTTGCCCTCGGCTGGCTCGCTGCGCCGGCCGTCGCGGGCATCGTTTGCTACCGGATCAGCGTGACCAGTTGGACCCAATCGGGCCCTGCCGGCGGGGGCTGCAGCACCTACACCAACTGCCCGGACCGAATCCTGTGCACCGAGGGAGAGATCTTCGAGCATGCCGGGACCATCGCGTTCACCGTCGTCCAGTGCGATACCTACACCGGAGGAACGTGGGACCCCGTCAAAAAGGCCTGTACCGGGGGCACCAAGGTCGGCTCTCAGCAGTCGGTCACCATTCCCGTTCAGACGTGCTCGGGCACGTGCAACTGATCTCGACGATTCCCCCGGCCTCCACGTGCTCTGCCTTGCCATGGCCTCGCCTTTTGTTCATCCCGTGTTGGTGCTGTTGGTCGTCGCGATTCCGGGGGCGGGCATGACATATGGCGCGCCAACTCAACCCGAAGACGAAGGTCCTTCGGCGATGCGACGCCTTGCCTCGGCCTATGCCCACGTGCAGGGGATCGAGATCGAATGGGCCTCGCCATCGCCCGCGAGCGTGAGAGAAGCACGCACCCGCATCGCGGTCCACGGCGACGGGCGCTTCGCGTATGAGGTGTTCGAGCCCGCGTCCTCGCCCAACGCCCCGCGCTCACCGGGCGTTGCCGTTCGAGGCGCCGAAGGTCAGCCCACGGGCGACGAACTTCGGTATTTCGTCTTCTGTGATCTCCTCTCCCTTTTCACGACGGACGGGGATGCGGGGTTGTACTTCAAGACAAGGCTGACGGAACCACCACTCGCCCTTCCGCCACGCCCGCAGTACGACCTCGCTCCCTGGCCGATCGTGAACGCCCTCGTCCAACAAATGCTCGCGGCCAACGCCACGACGTATCATCGCGCCGGCGAGACCTGGTCCGCCCGCGCGCCACTGCCCGACCACCGCGCGATCGAACTCGCCTGGCAAGAAGACCAGCGCCTCGGCCCAGTTCTCACCCGCATCCGCCGAGAATTCCCAGGCACCACGATCATGGTCGATTTCGCGGAGTATGTGAGCACGCAGGGAATCCCGCTTCCCATGCGCCGGATTGAAGAGGTGTCCTACCGCGTTGACAACGGGGAGCGTCGTTCCCGGTCCGTGCAGGGTCTCCGCCGCGTCACGGTCAACCCGCCCGACATCGAGAGTAGGATTCGATTCAACCCCGACGCGTATTCGATGCGATACATCGACTCCGCCACGGGCAACGTCCATGCGCGTGAGGGCGGTCCCGTCCTCTTCAACGCCCGGGAACTCAACGCCGCCTTTGAGCGTGAGCACATGCAGGCCTCGACGCTCGCCCGCACATGGTTCGCGGGCATCCTCGCCGCGGGCGCGGGGTCGGTCGCGCTTCTCTGGCGAAAACTCCGAGGTCGTCCATGAGCACCTCCGCCGCGGCTCCCCCTCTGCCCGCCGTCCGAGCATCCCAAGAACGCTCGCAATGCCCCGATCGCGCCCACCGAGTGGCGCCATGGCTCCCGATCGTCGCGGCCCTGGCGCGCGTCGCGCTCGGTCTGGTCTTTCTCGCGGCCGCCGGAGCCAAACTCGCCGACCTCGACATGGCCAATGGGCAACTCACGCGCGGCATCCATCTCTTCGCCGCCAGCATCACCGCCCAGCACGTCCTTCCGTCCGTGCTCGCGCTCCCGACGGCCTGGGGTGTTGTTCTTGCCGAAACCGCGATCGGCCTGTGGTTGCTCTCCCATCACCGCGAGCGCGCCGCCGTCCTCGCCGCCGGCTCGCTCCTCGGCCTGTTCTCGGTCTATCTGATGCTCGCGCGAGTTCAGTCGGGAAACGCCTCATGCGGCTGCTTTGGACGCGTCACCAGCGGCGACCTTACCTTCGCGCTGGCGCGCAACGCACTCCTCGTTCTTCTCGCGGCCCCATCCCTGTGGTGCTCTCGGGCGGGGTTCAAGGCGTCTTCGTCGTCCGGATCGCGCTCGCAAAGCGTTCCTTGACCCGTGCCGACGCTCCTCGGGTCGCGTGGATCGCCGTTCCCGTGGTGCTTCCCTTTCCGACGCGCACCGGCCCGGCCTTCATCCGCTCGTAGGCGCTCCTCGCGTTCTCGGCCGAGAACTCCGTCCCGAGAAACCGACGTCCCAGCGCGTGCGCCACGACGCCCGTTGTTCCACTTCCCAGGAATGGGTCGAGCACCAAGTCTCCCGCGTTGCTTGTCGAGCGGATCACGCGTTCCAAATACACCTCGGGCAACTGGTTGTCGTGGTACCCGCGGCGCTCCGTGTTGTTGCCCTGAATCCGTCCCCAATACGGACCATACCACACGTCCATGGGCACACGCATGCCCGCGGGCATGCCGTCGGCCTTGTTCAGCGTGCGCGGGTCAAAGTAGGTCGTCGCGCGATCGCTCGGCTCAAGCACCTCCTGTGGATTCCACGTGCGTCGTTGCCCCTTGGCCTCGGGCTGGAGAAAGTACAACGCATGCACCTTGCTGTTGATGTACCGCCCCGTCGTGTTCTGCCCGAACCGATAGTGCCAGATGCACCAGTTCTCCATCGTCAATCCTCGGTCCTTCAGGTGCACCACGATCTCCGCCGCCCAATCGTCGGGGATGTTCACCCACAGTGATCCGCCCGGCCGCAGCCCACCAATGCACAGGTCGAGCCAATCCCGCGTGAACTGGAGATACTCCTTCTCCGGCATCCGGTCGTTCCACTTGTCATACGCCCGATTCCAGTTGAATGGCGGATCCGCGAACACCAGGTCCACCGCACCCGCCCTCACCTCCGGGATCTTCGCCAGTAACTCTCGGCAATCCCCGACATACACCCGTGCCTCCGGATCGCTCAGCACATGATCTGGAACGATCGTGCTCCTCGCGGCCATTTCGTTCGGCGTGTCGGTCTCCTCAACCGCATCCGCCGAAGGGGCGCCTTGACACGGCATGGAGGTACCAACCCTTGGCTCCCGCAAAGGCCCAGCCTCGACTTCGGACGCAATCGGCTTCTGCTTTGTGCGCTTCTTCATGCCTTACTCGGCGTTCCTGTGTGTCCGTGGTCGTCGGTGTCTCACCCCGCCCGTTCCATCGCGATCATCGCCGCACCGAACACCCCCGCCTGATCTTCCAGTTTGCTCGCGACCACGTCCACTTTCTTGCAGATGTCCGGAAAGGCGAACTTTCTCGCGCTCTTTTCCACCGCCTCCACAAAGGGCTTCCCGATCGCTTCCGTCAGCCCACCCCCCAGCACCACATGATCGATCGAAAGCAGCGTCACCACGTTCGCGATTGAGATACCGAGCAACTCGGCGGCCTCGTCCACCACCTCGCGCGTCAGATAGTCGTCCGCCTCGTAGGCGCGACCCAGCGCCCCGCTCTTGATCTTCTCGAAGTCGTCCCCCACCTCGTTGGTCAACTTGCTCCGGCGGCCCGACTTGATAAGGCGCACGATCCGGTCCACCACCGCCGAGCGCGAGCAGTTGTGCTCCAGGGAGCGGTGTCCGAGGGGGTTGTTGGGCATCAGGATCGTGTGCCCGACTTCGCCCGCCGACAGCAGTTTGCCGTAGTACAACTTGCCGTCCAGGATGAGCGCTCCGCCCACGCCCGTGCCCACCCATACGCCAAAGACGTAGTCCTTCCCCTTTGCCGCCCCCAGCACGTACTCCCCGTACAGCGCCACGTTGACGTCGTTATCGAGATAGACCGGAACCTTCAGCCGCTTCCCCAAAATGGCCGCCAGCGGCGTATCCCTCCACCGCAAGTTCACGGCCTCCACCACGATCCCCTTGCCCGGGTCCACCACGCCCGGCGCGCCGATCCCGATCCCGCCCAGCGACGCGACATCCATCCGAGCCGTCACGCAGGCCTCGATGATCCCCTCGGCGATCCGCTCGACGACAGCGTCCAGGCCCTCGTCGGCTTTCGTCTTGCGCTTGGACGACCCGACGATCTTGTCTTCCGGGGAGACCACGCCAATCTGCATGTTCGTCCCACCCAGGTCTACACCCACAAATGGCTTCTTTGCTGGCATTCCCGACTGTACGACACGATCCGTGCTGGCGCAACCTCCGCCCAGCACTCGGTGTCGCCCTCAGCATCCGCCGTTGTACCGAACCAGGAAGTACAGCAGGTCGTCCACCGTGACGCCTCCGTCGGGCATGCCCGTCCCGCTCCCGTCGTCCACGTCGGCTCGAAGATCCCCATTCCGGAAGACGTTGAAGTAGAACAACAGATCATCCACGGAGACCCCCCCATCCGGCGTGCCCGACCCGCTCCCGTCGTCCACGTCCGCGGGGCACCGAGGACGAACGACCAGGACGGCCGCCGCCGACGAGGCGACTCCGCACCCGTTCATCACCGCGCACTGATACACGCCCTGCCCCAGTATCGTCACGTCCCGGACCTCCAAGCGTGGCGTTCTCGATCCCACAACAACGCCGACCCCGGTTGCCCCATCATTCATCGCGGCACCATTGAAGGTCCACTGATACACCAGGAGCGGACTTCCCGACGCGGTCACCTCGAAGACCGCGGTCGCGCCGTCCACGACCTCCAGCCCTGCGGGTTGTGCCGTGAACACGGGCGCGCTCGCCACCTGCCAGCGCCATGTCTCTCCCGTCGCGTTTCCCGCCGCGGTCGATCCGCCAAACACCAGCCCCGATCCTCGCGCCGTCTCGAAGGTGCCCACCGCGCCAAGCCGCGGTGGCGTGCTCGACGTGGTGCGTTCGGACCACAATGTCCCATCAAACTCCCACGTATCACTGAGCCCGACCGCTCCGGTGCTCGTCCCGCCGAACAGCACGACACGATCTCGCACCGCGTCGTACAGCATCGCGTGATAGAACCTCGGCGAGGGCCCCGACGCCGAGATTTGCCGCCAGTCCACCCCGTCGTACACCCAGGTTCCATTCCGGAGTCCCGTCGGCCCGCGTCCCAGCGTCATGACGATCCGCGATCGCGACGAGTCAAACACCATCGCGTGGCCGATTCTTGATGGCGGCCCGGCAACCCCCACCGCGCTCCACCTCGAACCGTCCCACTCCCACGTCTGCTCTCCATCAACCTCGCCCCCAAGCATCACGGTTCGCGCGCGGGACGCGTCATAGGCCATCGCGTGCTCCGATCTTGCCGCTGGCCCGCTCTCGCTCCGCAGCGTCCACCCGACGCCATCAAACTCCCAGGTGTCCCCAAGAGACACCCCGCCAAAGCCGCCGAACAGCACGACCCGATCTCTCGAGGCGTCATAGGCCATCGCGTGCCCTGCGCGCGCCGACGGCCCGGTCGTCGTCAAAAGGGTCCACTGCGAGCCATCAAAGGCCCATGTGTCCCCTTTCCGCCCGAGGAGATCAAAGCCACCGAACATCACGACGCGCTCGCGCGTCGAGTCATATGCCACGGCCGCCTGCTGGCGGGCGCCAGGCGTGTTCGTCGCCGCGCTTTCCCAGACGGAGATGCATTGCCCGCTCGCCCAACTTGCCACGCAGCACGGCACGACTGCGGCGCCCACCCTGAGGAGTCGGCACTGGCGCCCCGACGCCCTGCGGGTCCGTTCGGCATCAGGTTGCATGTGAACACACTCCCTCACCGAGGCCGCGCCCCGCTCGCCCCTCCGGCATCTCTCAAAGTCAGTCTACCAAACCCCCTCTTTGGGTGCCCCTCATTCGCATCGATTTTCGTCCAGAAACGAAGCCGAGGACCGGGCTGTGCCGCGTGTTCTGGAATTGCAGCCCAGTATCTGACACGCACCACGCGACGCGCCAACCTCGCGGGTAGGCGCATGGCAAACAAAGCACAAACAATCAACCTCGCATCGACGTCGGAGAACCTAGATGGACGAGTTCAAGTCTCCGGGCGTCCCCGCAAATCTTGGCGGATCGTCGCTACTTGGTCGGCGGAGTGCCGAGGGCGCGAATCCGGGCCTCGGTGAACGTCGGGCCCAGGAGGATGCGGTGGAACAGTTGTGCTCCTCCCGCATTCTGCACTTTGTAGACCGACAACTCTTCCGCACGGCCATCGAGCACAAGGAAGAGGTCCTCGTTGTTCGCTCCGCTCGTCATCAGCGTGTAGGCTCCGGCCGTTCCCAACGTCCCGGCACGAGCCTTGGTGACATCACCAAAGGGCGGCGCGCCCGCCAGGGGCTCCGATCGAAACACGATCAGTCCAAGCAGGACGCCCGCGACAACCCAGAGCGCTCGCACGATCCCGGTTTCGAGTCTTGCGTTCATTGGTTCACCTCCCGGGCCCCGACGCCGCGTCCTGGGTCAAACTCCGATAACCCTGCACCATCAACTGCTGCTTACTCTGGTCCCAGCGCAAGAACAGCATTTCCTGGTTGGCGGCGTCGAGCACACAGATCACGTCGGGTCCCCCGACGTTGCTTTTGCCGGTCGTCATGGTGTACTCGCCCCGCGCACGGCCCTTGCCCGCCTGCGCCTCCGCCCGCGTCGGCCAGTACTTTGCCGTGACGATGGACCCCAAGACCACGTTGAGCACGATCGCGCTCGCCAGCGCGGCGCGCGACTTTCGACTTGCTTGCATGCCACGCTCCAATCGGTGCGGCTCGCCGCACATGCCATCTTCCCTGCTCAGTCCTGGTGTCCGCGCTTCGCGGGGATCATGTTCGCACCCACGACGCTGGCGACAATGACGAGCCCGGCCACGATGGTCATGACCAGCGGGCGCGAGGTGTCTTCTCGCCCGGGAGTCGGGGGCTTGAGCGAGGTCAGTTGCCCGGGTTGCCCGGGCTGTCCTTGGGCGTATGAGGCACTCGATGCGAGGGTCGCCGCGCCGAGTGCGACCGCCGACAGACCAACCCGAATCACCCGCGTCGAGACCATGGTTCCACCTTTCCAAGTCACCCACCCCGGAGCGCCGTCCGCACGGTGCAATAGGGTCAAACTCTATCCGCACACGACCGCCCAAGCGTTGCAATCGCGGGCTCGGGATGCGAGACCTCCTGCACAGCATCGTGACCCGACCCTTCCACGAACGATCCGGCCAACGGATGGCTGATCCGCTCGAAGACGGCCGGTGGGACGTGCACCGTCCGCCAGCGAGCGCTGCGTATCTTCATCGATCGTGCGTAGGCCCCCAGCGTGACGGCGCGGATCGCATACCACCGCCCGCGATGCTCGCAAATCTCTTCGAACAGGGCGTCGGGGGGCTGTTCATCGCACCAGTACACAAAGACGAACGCGGCCTCGAACTCGGGTCCAAAGAGCGCCTGCCAGCGCGTGAGCGACTCGACGTCGTCGTAGGTCACCCACGAGTCCAGGCGAACCCGGGGCGGAGGCTTGCGATCGGCGACCAGAAGATGTGCCAGATCCGCCGATCCTCGTCGGCGAGGTCGCCCGACCCGTCGCCCCTTCACTTCGACGAGCAGGTTCATGCCTCGTCCGTAGAGCACGAAGTCGAAGGATTTGAGGCTCTTGGGGGGTGGAGGAACGGGCGGGTCGGCGCTCTGGTGCTCCTGCACCGTGAGGCTTGCGTTCTCGGGGAGCAGCGCCTTCTTGGCCTCGTCCACGGCCACATAGGGAATTCGCCGAGCCCTCAGGAACTCCTCGAACGCGTGCTCGTAATGGTGGCGGCGCTGGGCGATACAGCATGATATCAGAACGTGGCGATCGTGCCAAACCAACCCCTGGCGCTCACCCCGGAACGGCGAGGGAACGGCGGGGCATGGTGCCACTATTTCTTCTTCCGCTGTTCGATCAACTTATCGAGGAGCGCCTGCTCGGCAAGGCGGTATTTTTCGACGCTATCGGCGAGGTTCTTCTGGAGGTCCTCCAGCGTCTCGCGGTCGATCGTCATGGTGCTGGGGGTGCCCGTGCCGCCGGGGGCGGTTGCTTCGCCCGCGACGAGGGACTCGACGGACTCGGCCGCCGCGCGAAGGTCGCTGCTCGCTTGGGCGAAGGTGCGCGTCGCGTCGTAGAGCACCTGTTCTTGCAGGTCCTTGGTGTTGGGCTGGACGAGCAAGCGCCACGGCTGGCTGCGCACGTCGATCGCCGTCAGTTTGAGTTGATCGGACATGAGGCGCAGGTTGGCCATCACGCGGCGGAGGTTGGGCGCCTCCCCTGAAATCAGGCTGCTCACCTTCTGCACCGCGACCGAAAGGGTGTCGAGCGCGTCGCGACCTTCGCGGAGCGCGCGGTTCACTTCGGCGATGGTTTCCTGGTCAAACTTGGCGGTGGCGCCCTCGATGTTTTTGGCGATCTGATTGATGCGATCCTTGTTCGACTCGATGATCTCGCGGATGTCCTTGGCGGTCGCGCGGGCGTCGGCGATGGCGGCGTTGGCGGTGTCCAGCCCCTGGTCGGCCTTGGTGAGCATGGGATCAAGCCGTCCCGACGCGCCCTGGATGTTCGCGAGCGTGGCGTCCACCTTTTTGGTCCATTCGGCCAAACTCGCCTGCACGTCGGCGGTCATCTTGCGGACGCCCTTGATGGTCTCTTCGACTTCCGGGCCGCTGGTGTCGATCAACTTGCTGATCTTGCTGGCCCCATTTTCGAGGCTGGCCATGGCGGAGCGGAGTTGGTTCGCCTGGTCGGGTCCGAATCCCGCCTGGGCGAGGAACCCGGGCGGGGCGATCTTGCCCAGCACGACCTCACCCTCTTGGAGGATCGCGTCGCCGTGGTGTGGGTCCTTGACCCCCGCGGCACTCCCCGGGGACGAGATGTTGATCGAACTGAGCGTGCCCAGCAGGGGCAGGATGAGTTGGAAGTCGGCGTTCTCGTAGAGCGTGATATCCCGGCGGATCTCGATGGCCACGTCGACCGAAGCGGGGGGGCGTGGGTCGGCGCCGTCTCCGATCTTCGCAATGTCCACCTTCGTGACGCGGCCGATCTGCTGCCCGCCGAGGAGGACGGAGGAGCCGCGCTTGAGGCCGGTCGCTCCGTCGGCGAGGGTGAAGCGGACGGTGACGGGCTTCATGGGCCCCATGCCGGAGCGATCGCTGAGCATGAAACTGGCCCAGACGGCGAGGCCAAGGCTGGCGAGGAGGAACCCGCCGGCGAGGACGCTGTTGCGGTTGAAGGTGCGGGAGGGCATTCCCGGAGATTAGGCGCGGGTTTCGGGGTGGTGCCGCGCGGGAATCACACGCGGTGGGCATCGTTGGCGCGACCTCTAGGCGTGCCTTCCGCGCTTCCACCAAAGCGCGACGGCGGTCAACAAAAGGGCGACCCCCACGGCGACTCCAAGAAGGCTGTTCCGTTGCAAAAAGTTCCCAAGATCCGCCGGCGGAGGGTTTGCCTTTGTCGGCGGGCGCTCGACGTTCGACGTGGTATGGTCCGCTTTGGCGTCGTCAACGTCGCGGAGCCCAGTGATTGCTCGGACATCGAACTCGTCGTCGGAGGCGTTGTCGATCGCCCTGATGAGCACGAGGTGCGCCACGCGGCCCAAGACCGGAGGTCCCTCCAGGTTGACCGAGGCGACGCCCGCCTCGACGTTCACGATCCTGCGCGGGGACCACGTTTCCCTGCGTGTCGGCACCGCGCCGAACTCGGGATATTGCTTTGGGACCTCTGAACAACCCCGCGCAACCGGCGGCGACCTGATCGCGTATCTGTGTGCGGCGTGAGGTTCACGCCGTCTGGAGGGCGATCATGGCGGAGCGGATCAACGCGGCGAACGAACTGATCGGCGGCTTCACGGCGGACCTGGGGGGCCCCCGGACTTCGGCGCTGCTCAAGAAGCTGGACCAGGCGGTGCCGTGGGCCGCGCTGGTCAAGCCGATCGCTTCCTGGCCGGAGTACCGGGCCAGGGCCGCGAGTCAGGACAAGGGAGGACGCCCGGCGTGGCCGGCGTTGACCATGCTCAAGTGCATCATGCTGGCCAAGTGGTTCGGGCTCAGCGACCCGCAACCGGAAGAGTGCCTGATGGACCGGCTCTCGTTCCGACGCTTCGTGGGCCTCTCCCCACCGACGGCACGCCCGATGAGACACCGTTCGTGCGGTTCCGGGCCCGGTTGCGGGAACGCGGCCTGGACCGCACGCTCTTCGACGACACGCTCAAGCACCTGGAGAAGCTCGGCCTCCTGGTCAAGGAGGGCACGCTGGTCGATGCGATGATCATCGAGCAGGCCCGCGGCCAGAAGCGGGACGATGGCACGAGCACACGCGACCCGGAGGCCTCGTTCACGAAGAAGAACGGGGAGACCTGCCACGGGTACAAAGGCTCCATCGCCGCGAACCGGAGCGGGCTGGTGAAGGACTACCGCTTCAGCGATGCGGCGCCGCACGACTCGAAGTTCATCGACGAGTTGACGCGGGATGAGCGGACGATGGTGGTGGCGGACAGCGCGTACCGGAGCCGGGAGCGTGAGGCGGCGCTCAACGCCCGGGGGGTGCTGTGCGCGATCGCGTTCAAGCGGCGGAAGGGACAGAAGACGCTGCCGCCGATACTGGAGAAGATCAATCGCGCGATCGCGCGGGTGCGGGCGATCGTGGAGCATCCGTTCGCGTGGATGAAGGCGATGGGCTACCGACGCGTGCGCTACCGTGGGCACAGACGCAACGAGGTAGACTTCGCGCTGAACCTGATCGCGTACAACCTCAAGAAGAGCCTGAGCCTGAGAAGCCCGCCGCGGGCGGGTTGAAGGGCCGCGCGGACCGGTGAGAATCGCGAACACCGATGGATGCGAATCAGACATCACGCCGTCACATCGCCTCAGACCGCTTGTTGGAGCGGTTGTTCAGGAGTCCCAGTACAGGACCGGGGTCGGTGTGGTTTGCTGACGGCCACGCCGCGTTTTTTCACGCGCGCGATGCGACGCCGCCGGTTCGGCGCAATGCGTGGTGGGGCGCCGGGGCGTTCAGCAATACGCCGTGGGGTGTTCGGGGACGTGATCGTCGGTAGTGTTCCTGAGGTATGCGGCCGCTCGTCGATGTTCGGGCGCACTTAGTCCGCTATTTCAACCCCTCCACCAACTCGCACCACATCGCACACGCCGTCTGCATGTCGTAGCGGCCCGCGAGGGACGCGGCGGCGTTGCGGCCCATTTGCTCGCGGCGTTGCGCGTCGCGGGCGAGGTCGCGGATGGCGTTGGCGAGGGCTTCGCCTTGGCCTTCGCGGACGGTGAGGCCGGCGTCGGACTCGGCGAGGACGCGGGCGATTTCGCTGGTGGGGTGGCCCACGAAGATGCTGGGGCGGGCGATGGCCATGATGCCGAAGAGTTTGCTGGGGACCATGATCCCCTCGACGCCCTCCTTGAGTGAGATGAGATGGATATCCGCGGCGGCGAGGGAGTCGTTGAGTTGCTCGCGGGGGACATAGTCGCGGTAGGTGGCGTTGGTGAGGTGGTGCTGGGCGATGAAGGATTCGACTTCTTTGCGGCGTTTGCCGCCGCCGACGAAGACGAAGCGGATGTCGGGCTCGTCCTTGAGGAGGAGCATGGCGTGGCAGATGGTGGCGGCGTCGTGCCCAAGGCCGAAGTTGCCCGAGTACATGACGAGGGTGGCGTTGGTGGGGTTCCAGAGGTGGCGGAAGGGATTGGCGGGGACGCTTCCGCCCCCCTCCGCGGGCGGCATGGTGGCCTGGGGTGGTGCGAGGTCCGACCACACAGGAATGTGGACGACCTTGCGTGCGGGGGTTCCCTTGCTGAGGACGCGGTCTTGCATGCAGCGGCCGAGGACGACGTCGATGTCGCTGTGCTTCAGGAGGAAGCGGTTGAGGCGTTCGAAGAGGCGGGTGGGGAGGGCTTTTTCTTTCATGATGCCGCAGGCGATCGGGAGGTCCGGGTAGAGGTCCATGACCCAGTAGATGGCGCGGCTGCCGCGGAGCCATTTGCAGAGGAGGCCAACGAGGGCGATGAAGGGGGGCGTGGTGTAGCAGATGATGACGTCGGGCTTCTTGAGGAAGAGGACTTTGAGGGTGGCGAGGAGATAGAAGAGGGCAAAGTCGGCGATGCGAGCGGCGATGGAGGATTTGCCAAAGAGGCTGGCGCCGACGCGGCGGATGTGGATGGGGGTGGGTGCACCGGGGACCACGACGTCTTCGCTCTTGGGCAGGACCGCGCCGGCCTTGCCGTAGATGGAGCGGGAGGCGACGGCGGTGACCTTGTGCCCCCGGCGGACGAGCGCGTCGGCGAGGTCCTTGCCCATCTGGGCGGTGGCGACGACGTCGGGGTGAAAAGCCTGATTGAGCAGGACAATGTGGAGGGGCTTGGTGGGGTTGGGGGTGGGCACGATTGGGGGGATTATCGGCAGGGTGGGCGGGGCGAAGGAAGGACCCGAGAGATTTGTCGGCTACGCTCCGCGAGTATGGTGGTGCGGGTGGCGTCCGCGACGCGCGGTCCCCCCTCCAGCCCCCACCCTCCAGGAGGGGGAGTCAAGCACCTTGGGCTGGAGATCGCGTTGGCGGAGTCGAAGAGCCAAGTTCGTTGTCCAGTCTGCGGCGCGGCATGCGAAGGCACGGCGTATGCCGTCTATTCGGCAACTCGGGCGGCGGCGCACTTTTGTTTGCCGTGGCGCGATGCGGATCGGCACGCGCGGTTGACGGCGTGCATTCGGCGGCTGTGGGGCGGGGACTCGTGCGAGGTGCGTGAGTGCTCGGCGTGCGGGTTTGGGTTTTCGTGGCCGCATGTTGGGGGAGACGGCGAGTTCTACGAGATCATCCACGAGTCGGCGGGGTACACGTGTTGGCGATGGGAGTATGGCATCACGCGTGACGCGGCGGCGGCGGCATTCCCGACGGGCGGGCGCGTGCTCGACATCGGCGCGGGAGATGGCAGTTTCCTGATGGCGATGCCCGAGGGTTGGGAGCGGTGCGCGACGGAATCGACGGACGTGATGCGGGGCGTGCTCGCGAAGAAGGGCGTTCGGGTGTTCCGGGATTTGGAGGAGGCGTGCGAGAAGGCGGCGGGGACGTTCCAAGTGGTCACGAGTTTTCAGGTGCTGGAGCACGTGGGCGAGTTTCGTCCGATGCTGGCGGCGGCGCGGAAGTTGACGGCCCCGGGCGGGATGTGCGTGGTCTCGACGCCGAACTGGGAGACGTTGAAGGTGCAGATGCGGGCGACCAAGTGTCCGGACATGCCGCCCAACCATGTGAATAAGTGGACGGGGCGGAGCATGGGTTGGGCGATGGAAGAGGCTGGCTTCAAGGTGGAGGCGGTGCACAGGCAGCCGGGGTATTGGAAGGATGTGCCGTACGCGTTGTATCTGCGTGTGCGAGCGACGGCGGAGGAGCGTTCACGATCACTGGCGGCGGCGGCGTATCGCATCCGGAACAAGAAGATCCGCGGGCCCGTGCTGGCAACGGTGGGGGTGTGGGAGGGGCTCAAGATGTTGCCACATTTGGGCGATGCACGAGTTGGAACGGGGTTGGCCTGTGTGGCGAGGGCGGTCTGAACGCGTTCCTACGCTGTGGTGCTTTGTGGACCTTGTGTTCGATGTCTTTGTGGGATCTCCGATGCTCCGAAAACTGCGGCGAATGGTTGGTCACATCATCCACCCCAAGGTCGTCGTGGGGAAGGTCAACCACACCTGCACGATGGAGCGGCTGGGCAGCGACTACGGCGGGTGGACGATCAACCCGACGCTCATCGGCAAGGGCTCGGTCGTCTATTCGTTCGGCATCGGCGAGGATATTTCTTTCGACGTGGCCATGATTGAGCGGTTTGGGTGCATGGTGCACGCGTTTGACCCGACGCCGAGGTCGATCCAATGGGTGAAGGCGCAGCAGAAGGCGGGGAAGATCCCGGCGGGGTTCGTGCTGCACGAATACGGCATCGCGGCCCACGACGGCACCGTCTCGTTCTTCGCGCCCGACAACCCGGCGCACGTGTCGCACACGATGGTGGAAGGCGCGACGAGCGGCAAGCAGATCACGGTGCCCGTGAAGAAGTTGACGACGATCCTCAAAGAACTCGGGCACACCCACGTGGACCTTCTGAAGATGGATATTGAGGGCGCGGAGTACGACGTGGTGGAGGATATTTTGAAGAGCGGCGTGCACGTGCCGCAGATGCTGGTGGAGTATCACCACCGGTTCGCGAGTATCGGACCCGGGAAGACGCAGGCGTCGATCGATGTCTTGGCCAAGCACGGGTATGCGTTGTTCAATATCTCCGAAAGCGCGGAGGAGTATTCGTTCCTGCGAGTTCGCTGAGGGCCGCGAGCGTCGAGCGCTGGAGCCCTCGTGCATTCCGGGGCGTGCAACCCATGCACGTTGATCCGGTACAGTGCGCGTCATCCTTTGCGCACGGAGGTGGGTATGGCGGTGCGGCTCTGGCTGCGCGTGGTGGTGATCCTGGCGTGCGTGCACGACGGGCGGACCTGGGCGGTGCCGCCACGGGTGGTGTTCGCGTCGCCCGACCACGCGGACGTGCCGGTCGACCCGGCGACGAGGGCGATCCGGATCACGTTTGATCAGGAGATGAGCCCCGGGGGCAGGTCGATCTGTGGGGGCGGGCCTACGTTCCCGGAGATCGTGGGCAAGCCGTATTGGGCGGATGCGTGGACGATGGTTGTGCCGGTGAAGTTGGAGGCGGAGCGGACGTACTCGTTGAGCATCAACTGTCCGGCGGCCCAGAACTTCCGGAGCAAAGCGGGCGAAGCCGCGGAGATCTACCCCATTTCCTTCCGCACGGGCAAGCCGGGCGAGCAGGCGACGGCGCTCACCGCGAAGGACATCGAGGCCCTGACGAGCGCCTTGCGACGGGCGATTGATGATCACTATTCGTATCGAGACCTGCGCGTGAACGACTGGGACAAGGTGTTCGCGGAGGCACAGGCGAGTTTCGAGGAGGCAACGACGGCATCGCAGTTTGCCCGGGCGGCGGTCAAGATGCTCGCCGTCGCGGAGGATGTGCACCTGGGCCTCGTGGTGGGCGACATGCGCCTGGGCACGTACGGACGGGCGGCGCCGGCGAACTATGACCTTCGCGTGGTGGCGAACCTGGTGCCGAAATACAGATCGCACAACCCTCGTGTCGCCACGGGAGTCTTTGAGGACGGTATCGTCTACGTACAGATCAACTCATGGAGTGTCGAGCGAGCGGACGAAGAACTCCGACCCGTGTTTGAGGCGCTGGACGCGGCGGCAAGTGCGCCGGGGATCGTGTTGGATGTGCGGGCAAACGGCGGGGGCGACGAGCAGAAGGCGCGCACGGTGGCGGCCAGGTTCTTGACGGAGGCGAAGGTCTATTCAAAGAACCGGATCCGCAATCCTCGGGCGGAAGGCGGGTGGGACGGGCCCTTTGAACGGGTCGCCGTGCCTTGCCAAAGGTGCGAGGTCTATCGCGGGAGGGTGGCGGTGTTGATCGGGGGGCAGTGTGCGAGTTCGAACGAGTCGTTCATCACGATGGTGCAGGAAGCGCCGACGCGGCTGCTCTTTGGCGAGCGGACCTTTGGCAGTTCGGGTCGTCCAGTTCGGCACGAGATCGGGCACGGGCTTGGAGTGATTTTGCCATCGTGGCAGGACATGTTGCCGGACGGTACTCTGTTGGAGGGGCATGGAATCGCACCGGATCGACCCGTCGAGTGGGCGCGGGGGAGGGGCGATGCCGTTTTGGAGGCAGCGTTGGCGTGGCTGCGATCGAAGTAGGCGGCGAGATCCCCCCGGCTGGGTGTGCGGTTTATGCGCGTTCTGGCGATGGGGCCGCGTGGATGGGGGGGTTGTTTGCCCGAGTTTGGGGTCTTTCCCAAGGGCCATCGCGGCCAGCACGATGAGGGTGCTCGGCGCGTCGATGGGCGACCGCGACGTGGACCTTCGGGAGGGATGGCACATGTCTTTGGCACGTGGGTTGGTCGGCGGCGTTGCGGGGGGCGTGCTGGGTGCGGCGGTGTGGACCGCCATCACGTACTTCAGCGGGTATGAGTTGGGGATTGTGGCGTGGCTGGTGGGCGTGGGGGTCGGGTTTGGCGTGGCGCACGGAACGGGCGGGAAGGGCCGACCGCTGGTCGGGGTGTTGGCGGCGCTGCTGGCGGTCGCGACGATCCTGGGTGGGAAGGTGGCGACGGCGCACTTCGCGGCACAGGATTTCATCCATGCCGACGGGTCGGACTTGGACGAGGCGGACCTGTTCAACTGCTACGTGGACAAGGTTGCGCTGGAGTATGAGGGGAATGGGGCGGACCTGAGCGAGCCTGAGGGGGATCAGGTGTACCCGCCCGAGGTCGTGCATGCGGCCGAGGCGCGTTGGACGGCGATGAGCCCGGACGAGCGCGAGGCGTTTCGCTCGGAGTGGTTCGCGCAGCGGACGCAAGAGTTGGAACAGAACTCCGAGGCGGTGATGCTGATGGCGCTCCTCTGGAGTTTGAGCCCATACGACTTGTTGTGGATGGGGCTGGCGGTCGCGACGGCGTATCGACTGGGCGCTCGCGACCTGCGGAAGAACCCGGAAGGCGAGAGCGTGCCGAGGACGGAGCAGGCCGAGCCTGCGCCGGGCGGCGGCTATTTTGCGTCGCTGGGTCAGCCGACATCGACGAGCGTGGGAGGCCCGAAGCCGATCGGCGCGACGGGCGCGGGTGCGGCCGCGGGCATGGAGTCGAAGGCTGGAGCGGATCGCGCGGCGGCGTGACCGGATTCGAGAGTGTACGTACGCTCCCCGCGGTGGCGCGTGAGGCCGCCTCCGGGAGGTCTGATATGAACCGTGCGATCGCGGGCGTGGTGCTGGGCGGGGCTTCGTGTGCGTGGGGGCAGACGGCGGCGGTGGTGCCCTGGTGGCAGGACGCGGTGTTCTATGAGATCTTCGTTCGGTCGTTCAAGGATTCGAGCACCGGGCCGCTCGCCGGCGATGGCGTGGGTGACTTTCAAGGGCTGATCGAGAGGCTGGATTACCTGAACGACGGCGACCCGAAGACGGACACCGATCTTGGTGTCACGGGAATCTGGTTGATGCCAATCAAGGAATCGCGGTCGTATCACGGCTACGACGTGGACGACTACTACGCGTGCGAGAAGGACTACGGCACGAACGCGGACTTCAAGCAACTGGTGGAAGAATGCCACAAGCGAGGGATCAGGGTGATCATTGATCTCGTGCTCAATCATGCGTCGAAGGACAACGCGTGGTTCAAGGAGTCGTTCGATCCCAAGTCACCCAAGCACGATTGGTTCGTGTGGCGCGACGCGGACCCGAAATGGAAGGGGCCTTGGGGGCAGGATGTTTGGCATAGGGTGAACACGCCGGCCGGGGAGCGGTGGTACTACGGCATTTTTTCGAGTTACATGCCGGATATCAACTACGACAATCCGGCGGCGAGCGCGCAGATGCTGGATGTCGTGCGGCATTGGCTGACCGAGTACAAGATCGACGGCTATCGCCTCGACGCGATCAAGTATCTGGATGAGGATGGGCCAAAGGTGGAGAACCTTCCCAAGACGCACGAGTGGCTGAGGACGTTCTATCAGGAGTACAAGAAGGTGAATCCCAACGCCTTCACGATTGGTGAGATTTGGGACTCGCCCGAGAACGCATCGAGATATGTGCCGGATCAGTTGGATACCGCGTTCGAGTTTTCTCTTTCGGACGCGATGATCGCGGCGGCGCGCGACGGCGACGCGATGCGACTCATTGAGGCGCAGGGGAAGGTGGACCGGCTCTATCCGAGGAACCACTACGGTCGATTCCTGAGCAATCACGATCAGACCCGCGTGATGACGCAACTGAAGGGGGACGAGGGAGCGATGCGCGTGGCGGCGGCGCTGATGCTGCTGGGGCCGGGCACGCCGTTTGTGTACTACGGCGAAGAACTGGGCATGGTGGGCGATAAACCGGACGAGAACCTGCGGACGCCGATGCCGTGGACGGCGGGGGCGGAGGCGGGGTTTACAAAGGGCAAGGCGTGGATGCCGCCGCAGCCCGGGTTTGAGAAGGTGAATGTGGAGGCGCAGGCGAAGGATTCCGGGTCGCTGCTCAACTGGTACAAGAACCTGATTCGGCTTCGGCGGGGGAGCGAGGCGCTCTCGCATGGGGAGTTGCGACCTGTCACGACCAACAACCCCCATGTTTTGGCATTCCTACGCGTGGCAAGCGACGAGCGGACCCGAAAGGCCGCGATGGTGGTGGTGAATCTTGGGAAAGAGGCCGCAAGGGGCGTGGAGTTGTCGATCGAACGCTCGCCGATGTTGGGTGGGGTGAAGGCGCGCGAGGTGCTGCACGGCACAAGCGTGAAGGCGCCCGTGTTCGCGGATCATGGGAACCTGACGGCGTATGTGCCGGTGGATACGTTGGAGGGACGAGGGGTGGTGGTGATTGAGTTGGAGGGGAAGTAATGGCGCGTGATCGGTGATTCGATGGCCGGAGGAGAGGAGGCATCAAAGGGTGGAGCACCTGGGCCTCGAGGCGGATCACAACTTCCGCAAGCACTCCACCAACTTGTCGATGTGCGGCGTGGTGTGCGCCGCGGAGATCTGGACGCGGAGGCGGGCGTGTCCCTCGGGGACGACGGGGTAGCCGAAGCCGATGACGAAGACGCCCATTTCGAGCAGGCGCTTGCTCATGGCGATGGCCTTGGCGGTATCGTGGACGATGATGGGGCAGATGGCGGTGGGGGATTCGAGGACGTCGAAGCCGGCGGATTTGATCCTGGTTCTCGCGTACGACACGTTGTCGCGGAGTTTGGCGACGCGCTGCGGCTCGCGCAAGAGGATTTCGATCGCTTTCTTGGCGGAGCACGCGACGGTGACGGGGAGCGCGTTGCTAAAGAGCGTCGGTCGCCCGCGCTGGATCATGAGTTCGATGGCTTGCTTGGGGCCGGCGACGAAGCCGCCCGCGCCGCCGCCGAGGGCTTTGCCGAGGGTGCCGGTGAAGAGATCGACCTGTCCCGCCGGCCCCTTCGCGAGCATGTTCCAGTGTTCGTGGATGCCGCGGCCGGCTTTGCCCATGACGCCGTGGCCGTGGGAATCGTCGACGACGAGGATGGCGTTGTATTGATCGCAGAGTGTTCGCATGGTGGGGAGGTCGGCGATGGAGCCTTCCATGCTGAAGACGCCGTCGGTCACGACCCAGATTTGACCCGTCATGTCGGGGTTGCTCTTGGCTTCGCGGAGGCGTTGTTCGAGCGAATCGGGGCCGGTGAGGCGGTTGTTTTTGTAGACGCTCTTGAGGAGGCCCTTCTTGATGACGGTGGCGAGGCGGATGGAGTCAATGATGCTGGCGTGGTTGAGTTCGTCGCTGATGATGATGTCGCCGGGCTCGCAGAGCGTCGGAAACACGGCCTCGTTGGCGTTCCAGCAGGAGACGAAGGTGTAACTCGATTCGGTGCCCATGTACTGGGCGATGGTGGCTTCGAGTTCGTGGTGGGGGCCAAAGGTGCCGCAGATGAAGCGGACGCTGGCGGTGCCGGCGCCGTAATCGCGGAGGCCCTTGAGGCCGGCCTCGACGACTTCGGGGTGGTTGGCGAGGCCGAGGTAGTTGTTGGAGCAGAAGCAGATGCACTCGCCATAGCCCTTGATGCGGACGACGGCGTCCATGGGGCCTTCGAGGGTCTGGAGGTGCTTGTATTGGCCGTTCTCAAGGAGAGTGTCGAGGGTCTTCTGGGTACGTTGGGCGAAGATGGTGGGCATGGGGTGGTCCGATGGAAAAGAAATCGAACGAGCGCCGGGCTCGGGGAAGGAAAGTGTATTGAGGATGGGTCGGGCTTGCGGGCGTGTCTGCCCACGGGGATTAGCCCGTAGGACGCTGTGCGGGTGCGGGGCGTTTCCAGTTCGAGTCTGGATCACGTTCGAGCATGACGGTGCTTTGCTTGGTGCAGCGCTTGCAGGCGAGGGGAGGCGCGGAGGAAATGGGGAGGTTGGGGGTGGCGGTGGGGGTGGCGGGGGGCCAGGGGTGTGGTGACCAGCACATCTCGTCGCGTCGTTCGAGGCACAGGGCGCACGCACGATCTGCGGAGATGCCGGCGAGTCGATTCCAGAGTTCGTCGAACGCGAGCGTGAGACAAGGCGCGCAGATGAGGCTGCCGCGGTGACCTTCGACCATCGGGCGATCGTCGGCCCAAGGGCGGAGGCAGAAGTCGCAGATGAAGTCGGCTGGAGAAGCGTTGTCAGGGTCCATGCCCGGGCGCTGCATGCGGGAAGGGTATGGGCGAACATGGGACGAGGATCGCGCGCAAGGAAGCCCGGCGGGCGGCCGGGCTTTGGTGCTTGAAAAAAAGAGATGAGTGCATCGCGTCGGGAATCACCTCCTCGCCGCCAGGAACGGGGAATGGATCAGCAGCCCTGCTCGAAGCGGAAGAGGAAGTAGAGGAGGTCGTCGATGGTGACCCCGTCGTCGCGGGTGCCGGTGAACGAACCGTCGTCCACGTCGGCCTCGAGGGTTCCGGCCTCGAAGACGAAGAGGAAGTAGAGGAGGTCGTCGATGGTGACGCCGCAATCGGGGCTTCCGGTGAAGGAGCCGTCGTCCATGTCGGCGAGGCAGCCGGAGACGAGGAGTTGGACGCTGTTGGGGTTGTAGACGACGACGACGTTTCGGGGTTTGATGACGGTGGCGAACTGACCGCTGAAGGAGGCCCCGGTGAGGATCGTGAAGGTGTCGCACTGGGAGGGGACGTAGCCGTTGATGAGCGAGACAACGAGGGTGCTGCCGGAGAGAAAGACGCGGCCGGTGCAGGTGATGCGGTCGTTGAGTGGCCGGAACTCGTTGTCGAAGCCGGCGAGGTCGCAGAGGTAGGTGCCGGCGGTCTGGAGGGAGAAGTTTCCATCGACGGAGAAGTGTCCGATGCCTTCGTAGGTGTCGGCGGAGGCGTTGTAGGCGTCGGGATCGATGGTTCCGGCCGGGAGAAAGAGGCCCGTTCCGGTGGGACTGCTGACGTTGATGGATCCATTGCCGCGGAGGACTCGGCCGGAGTCAACGCGGAGGCCGTTGACGCTGGTCATGGTTCCGCCGTTCATGTCGGTCAGGGTTCCGAGGGCGACGCCGTTGGCGTCGTTGAAGGTGAGGCTGCCGTTGGTGCCCATGTGGATCACGCCGTTGATGGTGGCGCCGGCAGTGGAGCCGTCACCGATGGTGATGGGGCCGAACGCCTGGGTATGGAAGCGTCCGGAGATGGTGTTGGGTTGCCAGGCGGCGCCCGCGTCGGCGATGACCCTGCAGTTGAAGGTGTGCCCGCTGCCGAAGTCGCGCATGGTGGAGCCGCTGGTGAATCGGAGTGCGGTGCCGTCGATATCGACGGCGTTCCCGAGATCAGTCGTTCCGGTGAAGATAAGGCCGGTGCCGGAGGGCGCGACCGCGCCGAGGTCGTTCAAAACGATGTTGCCGTCGATGGTTCCCTCACCGGAGAGTTGGTCGGCGGCGGTGCCGTCCATGAAGAGGAATCGCCCGGGGAATGGCCGGATGGTGCCGCCCTGCAGGACGATCCGGCCGTCGGCGTCGATGTTGGACGCGTCGTCGAGCGAGAGAGTGAAGCCGGCGCCCACGGTGACGGTGCTGCCGGAGTCAAAGATGACGCCGTCGGGGGAGGTTGCGGAACCCAGCCGCAGGTTTTCGGTCACGACGTTGAGGTCGCCACCCGCTCGAATGCGTACGGGAGCGTTCACGCGGGCCTCGTTGATGGTGCTGGCGGCGGAGTCCAGGCGACCGGAGACGTCGACGAGTGCGGCACCGGAGACGGTGCCTCCGACGGCAAGCCGGCCGCCGTCAGAGACGGTCACGGTGCCGGGCGTGGAGAAGACGGCGCCGGATCCTGCGACGACGAGAGTCCCCGTCGAGCGGATGTTGGTCGAGAATCCAGGATCGGTGACGGTCAAGGAGCCGTCGGACTGAACCTGCACGGCCCCCGATCCACCCGACGCTTGTCCCACGGCGAGGAACTGGGTGGTGATGTTCGAGCCCAGTCCGGTGACGTTCACGAATCCATCGGCGGAGGCGGTCGGATTAGGGACGAGGAGGTTCCGGAAAAGGCCTTGCCCGCCGCTCTCCACGGTCAGGTTGCCTTCGCCGTTGAATCCGACGCGGATGTCGCTGTTGACGGAGTTGGCGAGGAGACGAGAGCCCGCGCCGGTGACGGTGGCGTTGCCGGTGCTGCCGATGCCGTCGCCGAGGTTGATGTCGCCATTCCCGGCATCGAGGTCGGCGCCGGACTCGACGCGAAGGTTGCCGGTGCTCGTGCCGGTGCCGACGCGAAGGGAGACGCCGCCGGAGGGCGTCAAGGTCTGGGCGGCGTTGTTGGCGAAGGAGAGGGTGGCACTGGAAGAGACCGAAAGAGGGAGGGCAAAGCCGGAGTAAGTGCCCCCGTTGATCCGGAGCGTGCCGCCGGCGTGGTTGATGTTCCCCGCGGCGCCGAGGGCGACGGAAGTAGCATGGACGAGGGCGCCGTTGTTGATCTGGAGGGTGCCGCTCCCGCCGCCGTCGGGATCGTTTCCGATGTGGAGTGTGCCTGCGACGCGGACCTCGCCCCCCGCGTTGACGGCCAGTGTGCCCGAACCCGGGGACGTTCCCGGGGCGGTGTTTCGTGCGATGGAGAGGTTGCTGCCGACGTCGAGCGTGGCGTTGAGAAGACCAGCCGGGCCGCTCGTGCCTCCGACGGTGATGTTGGCGACGGACGTGGACAGGTTGGCAAGGATGAGATCCCCTGCGAACTGCGCCAGCGCGCCGTTCGCCACGGAAACGGTGGCATCACCGCCATTGCCCCAGCGGGATTCGTTGGTCCCGAGGACGGCGAGGGTGGAGCGTCCGAAGGGTGGGATGGCGGAGGCCCCTGAGACGGTGAGGGTGGCGTTCGCGGAACTGCCCTGGCCGACGCTCATGCTGTCGTTGCAGGTGACGGTGCCGGACCCATTGATGTTGAGGGTTCCCGTGCCGTTGTTCCCGACGAACAGATCACTATTGCCCAGGACCACAAAGGTCGTGTTGGTGCCGGTCACGTTGAACGTGCCGGTGGAGTTGAAGGCGTCACCAACGTTGACGGAACCGAGCGGGCCGGAACTCCACCCGCCACTGGAAAGGGTGGCCGTGGCGACATCGCCCGCGAGGTCGGCGATGGCTACCCCGTTGGTCGTGTTGTGCGTGCTGCTCATCGACAAGGTCACGTTGTCCTGACGCACGGCGATGGACCGACTGGTATTGACGGCAGCGTCGAAGGTCACGGTGTAGGACTGCACGCCCGCGGTGCAGTTGAACACCAGATCATCGGTGTTCGTCGGCACCTGGGTTGGGGTCCAGCGCGTGGCGAGCGAGGCCGGGCCGCTGCTTGCCGTGGCCCAGTTCAGGATGATCCCGGAGGCCGGTGAAGCCAACGCGAGTCCCGCGACGGCGACGAGCAGTGACGCGGACGACATTCCCTTCAGATCCATGACCAACTCCTTCGTATGCGAGTGCGGGCGTGGCCCGTGGTGACGATGCCCAATCAACGCGACGCCCGTGCGAACGCGGGGCCATCGAGCGGATCGGAATGTCGGCGGTGCACGATCGGATTGCGGGGATGCGACTGTTATTCTCGATGAGGAAGGCGAGGCGGGAATCTGCCCGCGCAAGAAACAACGCCGACCCATGGGGTCGGTGGATCAGACCCAACGCGTCGTGCGGCGGCGCATGGGGACAAGAAAATCTGGGGATCGAGCAGCGGCGGGTGAGGGATGCGGCCAGAAGTCGGCGGGGGGTGGCTCGCGCGACCGGCGAAAACACACGCCTGCCCGGCGGTCATGGACAAGCAGAGTGCTCGGATCGGCTGGATCGGGCTGGTCCTTCGGCCGCGTCGATGCCGAAGTGGTGCTGGACGAGCGAGCGATAGACGGGGCAGCGCTGCAGGAGTTCGTCGTGCCGACCCTGATCGACGATCTGTCCGGCCTCCATGACGACGATGAGGTCGGAGTGGATGACGGTGGCGAGTCGGTGGGCGACGATGAGGCAGGTGCGACCGACGCAGAACTCGTTGAGTGCGGCGGCGATGTGCGCCTCGCTCTCCGCGTCGATCATGCTCGTGGCTTCGTCGAGGATGAGGATGGTGGGATCGCGGAGGATGGCGCGAGCGATGGCGATCCGCTGGCGCTGCCCGCCGGAGAGGGAAAGACCCTGCTCGGCGACGGGGGTGTCGTAGCCGTGGGGAAGGGCCATAATGAAGTCGTGCGCGCGGGCGCGCCGGGCCGCGGCGATGATGCGATCGTCGGTCACGCCCTCGGCGCCGAGCGCGATGTTCTCACGGATCGTCCCGCGGAAGAGCACAGTCTCCTGCGTGACAACGCCGATCTGGGAGCGGAGGGAGCGGACGGAGACGTCACGAACGTTGATCCCATCGATCAGGATGTCGCCCGCCTGTGGATCAAAGAGCCTGGGCACGAGGCCTAAAAGCGTGGTCTTGCCGCAGCCGTTGGGCCCGACAATGGCGACGCGCCGGCCGTGGGGGACCACGAGCGAGACCCGACGAAGGGCCGGAGCGGATTGGCCGTGGTAGGAAAAGGTGACATCACGGAACTGGATGGCGCCGCCGGCAGCGTGGCGCGGGAGTTTCGCGAGCCCCGGTCCGTGCCCGGGCTCCTGCTCCATCGCGAGCAGGTCGGCGACACGCTCGGCCGCGGGGGCGGCGGCCTGGATGTCGTTGATGATGCCCGTCAGAGGTTTGAGCGAGGCGCCGGCGACCGCGAGCGAGCCCAGGGCGAGCATCATCTGCTCGGGCTTGAAGACCGCGAAGGTGGAACTGCTATGGATGATGAGGTGTCCGGCGGCGAGGACCAGGCCGCAGAGCAGAAAGATCGAGAGCATCTCCGTCAGCGGGCTCGCGACCGCGCGCGCCGTCCTCACCTTGTTGAGTTCCGCGAGGACACGCTTGTTCACGCGATGGAAGCGACCGGCCGCAAGACGCTCGGCGGTATTGACCTTCACCGCGCGGAGCCCGCCCAGGGTTTCGTTCGCGATCCCCAGCAGTTCGCTCTGGGATTCGAGGGCGCGGCCGGCGCCCTTTTTGATCTTCTTCCCCAGTCGGCGGATGATGGTGTAGAGGATGGGCGCGACCAAGGCCGAGATGAGGGTGACGGGCCAACTCATGGCCAACGCGACCAGGAACGCGGCGATGCCCTTGAAGACTTGGAGCACCCCCTTGCTCAGCAACATGTTGAGGCCGTCGCCCAGCGCGCGGGTGTCGTTGACGATGCGGCTGACGGCATCCGTGGCGCCCTCGTTGACCATTTGGGCAAGGGGAGAGCGGACGATGGCGTGGAACGCCTCGCGCCGGATTCCGGTGACGGTCCGGTTGACGATGGTTAGCGCGAGATAGGCGTGGAGGAAGGTTGTGAGAGACCCAAAGACCGCCAGGAGGCAGAGGGCGCCCATGATGCAGGCGAGCGCCGTGAAGGGGCCGGTTGGAAGTCGGGCGATCACATCCTCGGGGATTCGGAACTCCCGGACGAGGCCGTGGAGCATCTTGGCGTCGTCGATCTTGGCGTTCCAGTCGCGGGCGAGTTCGGCGAGTTCCTTGTGCTCGCCACCGATGATGCTCTCGACGACGGGGAGGGCGCCCAACAGCCCCGTGCTGAGGCTGACCGCGGAGAGGAAGACCATGCAGATCGCCCCGACCATGAGGAGCCGGTAGCGGAACATGCGGCGGGCGAAGGACCAGAAGGGGGACACGGAGGTGAGGCTAGGCGCGGGCGAGGATGGGGAGACGAAGACGGACTAGCCCCCGATTCCTCCACTGCCCGGGAGGAAGATGGAGTCGGAGAGCGAAATGGCGGTGCCGCTCCACAAGGGATTCAAGGCGACGCTTCGACCAAGAGAGGCGTCCTTGCGGATCAAGGAGACAACTCCCGCCGTGCTGACCGTGCCGCTGGTGGTGCCCGAGGCGGTGCCGGTGACGAGCAGCCCGTAGTTGCGGAACGCGACGTCGGAGCCCGCCTTCGCGCGGAGCGCCGCGTTGGAAAGGAGTTCGAGGTCAAGGCGCTGGCGCGAGCCAATGGTGCCGGTGGAGATTGTGATCGTGGATTGGTCGGAGAAGACCGCGGTGACGGTGTAGGAGAACGTGACGTCGGTGCTGGCGAACGGGTTGTAGATGGAGATGATCTCGGATTGCGTGGTGGTGTCGCGCCCGGGGTCGATGAGCCCGTCGGCAAACGCGGCGCTGGACGCGATCGAGCCGAGGAAGTTCATCTGCACGCCGTCTGAGCGGCGGCCCGGAATGGTCTGGTTCCGGGAGGTCGTTTCCACGCTGGTGTACGACGCGGCGATGTTCTGGTTCCCGCTGGACGTGAAGGAAACGCTGAAGCGATCTCCCGAGGCCGTCCCGGTTCGGGTGCGATCCAGTTCGACGTCCTTGCGGGAGTTGGCGAGAACGACCACCGTTTCTTGAGCGGGGTTCGTTCCCGGGGTCCGACCGTTCGTCCAGTAACTGAGAACCACGACGACGGGGATGGAGTTTGGGTTGAACAGCGAGACCTGATTGGAGAAGTTGTCCCTGATTTCGAGGTTGCTCAGGGCGCCGATCGTGGCGCCCCCGCCGGCGACGCCCACGCCGCCGAAGGCGGGTGTGTGGGCGGTGGCAGGGTCGACGCCCGTGAGCGGGAGATCCCAATCGGAGAGCGCGGCGACGATCGGGCGGTCGCTCGTCACCCGAGCCGAGTAGTTGGGAAAGTTCCCGTTGACATCGCGTGTGGTGTCCAGCCCGAGGCTGAACACTTCCACCCCGCCGCGGCGATAGGGCGCCAGGGTGAACTGGAAAGAATCGGGGATGATGGTGTTCTCGGAGTAGAACGAGACGGTGATGGTGGCCGTGAACTCGGAGAGGTTTTGCCAGACCAGGAACTCGCGGCTCGAATCGCCGCGCTCGATGCGGGCGAAGTCCCAGGTGCGCAGCGCGGTGGAATCGGCGCCGGTGGAGGTGCCCGTAGTCGGGAAGAAGGAGTCGCCCACGCTCGCGCCGAAGTCGCGCCGGTTGCTCGCGGCCACGATGGACTGCGGATTGACCGTGCTGGTGGGCAGCGACGTTTGGACAACCAGGGCGTAGGGAACTTCGGTGCGGACGGCGGTTCGGCCCGAGCCCGGATTGGCCAGATCGATCGAGAGTTTTTGATTCGCATCGAGATCGCCGGAGGCGATCACGACGTCGCGGTTCTGGGTAGTGTCGTCGTACCGCTCGTACCGAGCGATGATCTGGTACTTCGCAAGCGTGCCGTTGGGATTGAAGAGGCCGAGGGTTTCGGAAGAGAAGGGAGAACTGAAGCCATCCGGATAGGCGACTTCTTGGGTAAAGAAGCCGGTGTTGCCGATGGGCTTGATGATCTCGGCGTTGATGAGGTTGACCAGGGCGTTCTCACGAACGCCGGAGGCTTGGTTGTAGTTGGCGGTGGTGGGAACGTCGGTCGTCCCAATCGGGAGGCTCGTGCCCGAAAAGGCGGGGTCGTTGGAGAGGTCGCGGGTGGTGAGGTTCTGGATGGTCTGGATCACGGACCAGCCTTGGATGACGCGCCCGAACACGGCATAGTTGTTGTTGGGGAGGCTGAGATTCGGGTTGTCGATGTAGTTGATGAAGAACTCGGCGGTCGCGCTGTTGACGTCCTGCGTCCGCGCCATCGCGATGGTGCGGGCGGAGTTGGAGCGGCCCGAGGTCTCGAACGCAATCGCGGGGTCGCGAGTAGGCTGGGCCAGCCCCGTGCCGTTCTTGTAACGGAAGCCGCCGCCCTGGAGGATGCCGATGTTGTTGACCCCGGGGATGGAGCGGTGGAAGAAGGTTTCGTCGTAGCGCCCCGAGGTGACGTAGTTGAGGAAGTTGTTGACGGTGTTGGGCGCGCCGTTGCCCCCGGAGCCCGCGAAGGAGAAGAGTTCGATATCAACGTCGCCGTAGGTCGTTTCCCACCGGACGACCGGATTGTTGGCGTTCTCCAGATCGGCGATCGCGGGGAAGGGCGTGCCGGAGAGGAGCGTTCTTGATTCAAGGCTCTCGAGCGTGAGGGGAGAAGCGTCGGCGCACCCGGCGAAACGGCGAAGGAGGCGCCCAAAGAACCCCGGTCGGAGTTGGGGGAGAAGTTCAGACTTGGGCGATCGGACGAAACCACGCATGCGCAAACTCCCGTGAAACTGAAGGCCGTATGCCGCGAACGGGGGGCGCAAACTCTTCGTCTCGCCCGCGAGACCGGTTCGATCGGACTGGAACCGAGGCAGGGGCTCGCCCGTCGGGCGCGCACATCCCGTAAGCGTACCGGGCTCTCTCCGGCACGCGCTGGGAGCCTGGTGGGGCTCCCCTCGCGGTATGTTGTACAAGGTGTGGGCCCGCCGATCAAGTCGGCCCGAGTGCCCGGTTGCAGATTGTTTGGGTCTTAGCCGCCAATCTTGTTCTGGAGTTCCTTGGCGCGCTCGAGCAGGCCTCTTTCAAGTTCCGCGGGCGATTCTCGAGTTTCCAAGGCCGGGTCGAGGGTGAAGTGCCATTTCACCTGGTGGTCGATGGAGACGGGAATGGCGGCGGCGGCGAGGTCGAAGGGCATCCGCTCGTCAATCGGTGTGTTGGCATGGGCCTTGGTCCGGAGGGGCTCAAAGCCCTGCTTCTCAACCCGAACGTCGTAGACGCCGTAATACGTGAAATCGAACATGAGGGGCGTTCGCCCGACTTCGACGTCGTTGACGAAGACCGTGGCGCCGGTGGGCTCGGACGTGACCAGGGCGTGGCGCTGGGCACAACCCGCGAGCCCCGCGAGGGCGACCAGCGCGATCGTCTTGAGGCCGAAACGTCGGGGATTCTCAGGGCCTGCACCCATCTCCACGGTCCTCCCTCACCCGATCTTCATCGCCTTGGCCATCGCCACGCCCATGTCGGCGGGGCTCATCGCGACGGTGACGCCCGCGGCCTGAAGGGCCTTGATCTTGGCGTCGGCCGTGTCGTCCGCACCGCCGATGATCGCGCCCGCGTGCCCCATACGCCGGCCCGGGGGGGCGGTGCGACCCGCGATGAAGGCGGCGACGGGCTTCTTGACGTGCTGCTTGACGAAGTTCGCCGCGTCGATCTCGTCGGTGCCCCCGATCTCACCGATCATGAGGATGCCGTCGGTCTGCGGGTCTTTGTTCATCAGGTCGATGACGTCGATGTGGCTCATGCCGCGGACGGGATCGCCCCCGATCCCGACGCAGGTCGATTGGGCGAGGCCGAGGTTGGACGTCTGCCAGACGGCCTCGTAGGTGAGGGTGCCGGAGCGGCTGACGATGCCGACGCTTTTGCCCAGTTTGGATTGGGAGATGTGGGTGTGGATGTAGCCGGGCATGATGCCGATCTTGCACCCGGCATTGGTATACGGATCGGTTCCCGAGGTGCCGGTACCGGTCTTGGGACCGGGGGTGATGATGCCTGGGCAGTTGGGGCCGATGAGGGTGAGGACCTGTTCGCCCCGGGATTTGCGTTCGAGATTGATCCGGTCGAGTTCGGCTCGCACCTTGATCATGTCCTGCACGGGCACGCCCTCGGTGATCGCGCAGATCACCGCGATCCCCGCCGCCGCGGCCTCCAAAATCGCATCGCCCGCGTAGGGCGGAGGAACAAAGATCATCGTGGCGGAGGCCCCCGTCGCCTTCACCGCCTGCGCGACGGTATCGAAGATCGGCAAGCCGTTGTCGTCCTTCGTGCCGCCCTTGCCCGGCGTGACCCCCCCGGCCATCTTGGTGCCGTACAGGAAGCAGCCTTTGGTGTGGACGGCACCAAAGGAGCCGGTAATGCCTTGACAGAGAACTCGGGTATGGGCGTCGACGAGAATGGACATGGGGGGGACGATAGTAGAACGAAGATGGCGATTCCAGTGTGAAGAGTGCCGACCGGTTACCGAAGCAGCAACAGGGACGGGAGCGAAACGGACACGAGCCTTGGATCATCGAGCGGCACGCCGTCGGCGAGGGTCACAAGCACCCCAAAGGGCGCGTTGTAAGCGGTCTTCTCGACAAAGGCCCGAAGTCCGCGAGTGTCCGCGTGGGGGTCGATGCGCCGGCGGTACTTGATTTCCACAGGAATACGACGGTCGCCGACCGTGAGAACGAAGTCCACTTCCGGTTCGGGACCCCGTTCAGGAAAGTGCGCGACGTCCAAGTGGGGAATGCCAGAGAGGAAGTATCCCACCGCTCCTTCGGCGATTCGGCCCGCGAGGTCCGTGAGGTGGGGAGACGTGTCGAGCCCAGAACTATCCAGCGGGACGATTTCCTGCAGCCAGGCGGCGCGCAACCCATGATCGCAAAGGCAGAGCTTCGAACCGCCTCGCTTTCGCTTGAGGCGTAACTCCAGCGGCGGAACAAGGCGCACGAGCATCGCGCCTTCGAGGAACCGCAGGTAGGCTTCGACACGCTGCCATCCGATGTTCGCGGCGAGCGCCGACTTGATGTCGTCCACGAAGACGGATTGCTTCGGTGTTTGTCCCGTGTATCGACAGGCGAGTCGGAACACTTCTTTCAACAAGGCTTCATCACGCTTACGCCCCCGCTCGCCTTGCCGAAGATCGTGCTGAATCGCGCGGTTGACGACCGTTTCCACAAGGTCGTCGGCTACCTCGGGCCACGCCACGTCCGCGCGCTCTTGCGCCCGCGGATATCCCCCTCTCGATGACCATCGCTCAAAGGCATGGTTGCGAGCGACGCGGTGAGTCTGGCCGTGCTGGACGAGAGCAAGCCAGGTTTCTTTGCGAGACAATGCTTCGATTCCGTTGTCGGGCAGCAGCGACGGAAGGTCATGCTGGCTCGTCATCGCGGCAATTTCACGAAGAAGGAGCGGGCCGAGTTCGATGGTGCTGAGTCTTCCCGCCAGACTGTCGCGTCCCGCCTCGATCCGAAGGGCCGATGAGCCCGTGACAAGAACCCGCACCGTGTTCGTATCAACAAGATTCTTCAGTTCTGGGGCCCAAGAATCCAAGTTCTGGACCTCGTCCAGAAGCAGAAAGGCGGGTTCGTCCAGTCGGGCGGCCTCGTTGAATGTCCGACCCAAAATCCGATCTTCAAACCACCACGCCAAGGATTGGACGGGCATCTCGAGCCTGCCGAGTTCTTTGATCTCATCGAACTGGACCTTGAGGATCCTGCGTGGCGCCACCTTCTCATCATGGACCAAATGCTCGATGATCTGGTCTTGCAGCGTTGACTTGCCGACTTGGCGGGGCCCTCGCAAGACCGTGATGGGCGCCAGTCCGTTTCGCAGGCTTCTCAGCAACTTCGCGAAAGCCCATCGCCTGAACTTGGGCAGAGTCTTTCCCGGTTTCCCCTCCCACCAGGGGTTCATTCGGCGCACGAGTTCATCCAGCGCCGGCGGCAAGCGGCGCTTGTCAAAGACGTCCCTGTCCGTGCGGGTCAAGTCTGGAAAAGCACACCTCCGTTCGCCGCGTTCTCGCGCCGTTGACGATAGGGAGGCCGCGAGGCGCGTCGGAGGCCGGAACACACCCCTCCCTATTTGTGCCCATCCACCGGCGCTTCCGCGTTGCCACGAGCACTTTTCTGCCGTTCAGCCGACCTCTCCAGTTCGATCGACGCCGAGTTGATGCAATACCGGAGGCCGGTGGGCTGGTCGGGGGCATCGTCGAAGACGTGCCCAAGGTGCCCGCCGCAGCGCTTGCACGTCACTTCGATGCGAACCATGCCGTGGGACCTATCGACGTGCTCTTCGATGGCATCCTCGGACACGCCCTTGTAGAAACTGGGCCAGCCGCACCCCGAGTCGAACTTGGTTTCGGACGTAAAGAGCACGGCACCACACCCGGCGCAGCGATAGGTGCCATCGTCCTTGGTGTTCCAGTACTTCCCGGTGAAGGCTCGTTCGGTCCCCTTTTCACGGAGAATGGCGTACTGCTGGGGGGAGAGGCGCTGCTTCCATTCGTCTTCGCTCGTGGGCAAGGGCTTCAGGCCGGGGTCGGGCATGGCGGCGGATTCCTGGTTGGACACTCGAGGCGTGGCCTCCGACGCGATCATGGAGTCGGACGAGCCGCTCGTGGAACACGACGAACAGTCCTTGCCGCACCCGGAGCACGCGGCCAAGAGGAGGGCGGGAGTCACGAGAGCGGCGGCAAGCCAGAATCGGTTCATGGTTTGGGCTCCAGTCGACGCATCATTCGCCGAAAGGTTGGACGCGGATTTGAGAGTCAGGTTACGGCCTAAGGGGATGGGGGGGAGCGGGATCGGTTGGAAGCCAATGTCCTATAACACTTGACGCCGTCGGGAGATCCCGGGACGTAGCGGCATGGGTAGGCGATTCCCCGGCACAGATGAAACTGGTGTTGCTGATCAAGCCCGAAGAACGGCACTTTCGGGTCGCGAGGGATCGTCGCCCCGGCATTGGTATTGCTGCGGCGGCGTCTGTCGCTCGGCAGCGAGCAGGTTGGTTGCAGGCAGTACTTCCTGAA
The DNA here is from genome assembly GCA_964543905.1 of uncultured Phycisphaeraceae bacterium. Lineage (GTDB taxonomy): Bacteria > Planctomycetota > Phycisphaerae > Phycisphaerales > UBA1924. Next base: position 302,388 of record CAZIZO010000002.1, on the reverse strand, counting down.
TATCGACGCGAGCGCCTGCGTGGCGGGCATGACGACAGGATGGGAACGGGCACGCCCGTCGGAAGGGTGAAGTTCGATGATCAGGTGTTCCATTTGAATCGGTACGCGCATAGAGGTCGAGACGTTGTGTTCGCATTTAGGCTGGACTCTTGGGGTGAGGATGGAGTTGCAAACGGCGAGCGTTGTGGTATGGTGGATGGGAGAGCGCGAGCCTGGTTGCCCGTTCTGGGTTTGGGTGCTGGCGCGTGGTTTGGCCGCCTGGGGTCGATGGAGGCAGTATGCCGAGGATTCGCCGGAGCGCGTTCACGCTCATCGAGGTTCTTGTCGTCATCGCGTTGATCGCGTTGCTCATCAGCATCCTGTTGCCGGCACTGGGACAGGCGCGGGCGGCGGGGCGCAAGGCGGTGTGTGATTCGCATCTGCAGCAGTTGGGCGTGGCGTACACGGGGTACGCGTCGGATTTTCAAGATCGCATCGCGTCCTACACGTGGGGGCCAGGGCAGGGCAACAGCCAATACCCCGATCTGAACGGCGCCCTGGGGTGGGTCGAGGCCGCGGCGAACCAGGCGGTGGATATCGCGCGTCGTCGCACGGGCTGGGGCCCGGCCGAGTTGCCCCCGATCGAGGGACGGCTCGTTCATCGTCACTACAACCATCTCGTTCTGAACGACTACCTCTCCAGCCGCCTGCCCGAGCGTTCCATGGCGTGCCCGGAGGATCGGGTGCTGCTGAACTGGCAGAAGAACCCGGCGAATCTGGACCCGATGCCCAACGACTCGTACTACGGCCGCTTCTGGGCGTTCGCCTCGACGTACCAAGTGGTCCCCGCGGCGTGGACGAGCGACAAGCGCGAAGGCACGCAGAACACGGTGGAGCAGTATGGGAACGATCACAACCTGTTCTATTACTACAACTCGCCCCTCGGGCGTCGCAAGTTGAACGAGGTGGCGTTCCCCTCGCAAAAAGTGCTGCAGTTCGAGTTCATCTCGCGTCACAGCGGTAAACGGGCGCTGTTCTACGCGTATCCGGACGCGGTGGTGCCCCTGCTCTTCTGGGACGGCTCGGTGCGGACCAAGAAGACGGGCGACGCGAACCAGGGCTTCCAGCCCAACTCGCCGGCGAACGTCTTCCCAACCCAGTTCCGCTATGACCCGACGATCTTGGGCGTCGAGCCTCCGACGCGGAGTGGGCAGCCCTTCGACATCGTCAAGGGCTATTACCGCTGGACGCGCGGCGGGCTCAAGGGCGTCGACTTCGGCGGACGCGAAATCTCGACCGGGCAGAACATGGGGCCATGATCGTGCCTTCGCCGGCCCGGGGCCACGTGTGACTCCCACGACCCCCCGGAGATGGAAGGGTCTTCCGTCGGGGTTAGACGTCGCAGAGTTGCACCGCGGCCCGCAGCGAAGCCTTGGGGTCCTTGCGCGGCATGAACTCCTGCCCGATGAAGCCGCGGTACCCCGCGTCGGCGATCGCCTGCATGATGCGGCGATAGTTGAGTTCCTGCGAGTCGTCGATCTCCGCCCGCCCCGGCACGCCGCCCGTGTGGAAGTGGGCGATGTGCGTGATGTTCTTCTGGATCGTGTCGATGACGTCGCCCTCCATGCGTTGCATGTGGTAGATGTCGTAGAGCAGTTTGAATCGCTCGCTCCCCAGCCCCTCGCAGATCGCGACGCCATACGCCGTGTGGTCGCACTGGTAGTCCTTGTGGTCCTTGCTGTTGAGCAGTTCCATGACGAGCGTGATGCCGAGCTTCTCGGCGAGCGGCGTGATGCGCTTCAGGCCCGTGATGCAGTTCCGGATGCCTTCCTTGTCGTCCTGCCCCGCGCGATTGCCCGAGAAGACGATCTGGCAGGGAATGCCCGCCTCCTTCACGATCGGCAAGCGCTCCTCGAGTTCCTTCACGATCGAGTCGTGGTGTTCCAGACGATTGAGCCCGCGTGGGATCGGGTTGGCCTTGACGAAACTCGCGACGGCGCACGTGAGGCCGTGCTTCTTCACGGTGGCGAACTCGTCGGGATTGAGAAGTTCGATCGAGTGCATGCCGATCGACGCGGCATAGGCGCCAAGTTCATCGAGCGGTATGTTGGAATAACACCACCGGCAGGCGGAGTGCTTGAGTTTGCCGGAGGGTTTCCAGGAGGCGGTTTCGCCGGCGGGTTGTTGGGCGAGCGTGGGCATGGCAAGGGCCGGGGTGGCGAGAGCGGCAGTCGAGGTGGCAAGAAAGTCGCGGCGGTTCATGGAGGCTCCTTGCGGGTACGGTAGACGCTCGAGGAGATGTGTCGAGCCGAGTTCGTCATGCATGCCGGTGGGGTGCGATGGACGATGATCGCGAGAAGGAGGGGCCAAGGCACGCGGCATCAAGGCGTCGAGGCGAACACCGCGAACCGACGAATGCTGGGAGTTCCGACGGATTCGAGGACCTTCAATCGCACCGCCCGCGCCACCGTCGCCGGCACGCGGTCAATCTTCTTGTGCCCGATCGCCGTCCCTTCGGCCAGTGGCTTCCACACGCCGTCGATCTGTGCTTCGAGCGTGTACGTGCGGACACGCTCGCCCTTCGTAATGTCTTCCATGATCACGACGCGATCGATCTTGGTCGGGGCCGAGGGCTGCACCACAAACTCGTGGCCCGTGCCGCTGGTGTCGGCGACCGCGAGGCCGTAACGCTTCTCGATCGCGGCTCCGAACTCGGCGGAGCGTTTGGCGTCGGGCTCAGGGATGAGCCCCGTGCGATCCGGCGTGTTGTTCAGCAGCAGCACGCCGCCATGCCCGACGCTGCGTTCGTACATGTCCATGAGTTGAGACACGGATTTGAGCGTGTGCTCGTTGTCGGTCTTCCAGAACCACGTGCTTCGGATGCGGGCGTCGCATTCATTGGGGAGCCAGCGGGTACCGTCGGGCTTGCCGTCGGCGGCGGTGTACTCACCCCACTTCTTGCCCTCGACCATCTCCGGCACGCTGTTCCATGCGGGGTATGGCGCGACGCCATCCTCGTTCCCCACCCAGCGGATCGTGGCCTGCGGCCCTTGGAACACGACGGCCCTGGGCGCGTGCTGCTTCAAGATGTCGCCCACGTCGAAGACAAGGCTGCCATCGAACCAGACTTCGATCATCTCGCCGTAGCGCGTGAGGACTTCGGTGAGTTGTTGGCGGAAGAGGCGTTCGTACTCGCCTTGCTGGGCGGGTACCTTGGCGCGGCCGCCGACGGTGACCCCGTGCTTCTTGTCCTGGGGCGAAAGGTAGACGCCCAGTTTCATGCCGCGGGCCGCGCAGGATTTGGAAAGGTCGGCCAGCACGTCGCCCTTGCCGGCGCGCCAGGGAGTATTGTGGACGTTGAAGTCGGTCGTCTCGGTCGGCCACCAGCAGAAGCCCCCCTCGTGCTTGGCGACGAAGATGATGTACTTCGCCCGCATGGACTCGGCGACGCGCACCCACTGATCGGTGTCGAGTTGGTCTGGGTTGATCGTCGAGAGCGGCGTTTGCATGGTGTCCACCTCCGTGTCTTGCCACGTTTGTGGGGCGATGTGGATGAACATGCCGACTTCGAGGTCGTGCCACGCGGCCTGTTCGGGGGTGGGGATGGCGAGGGAACGCCCATCCACGGTCAAGGGCGGAGCGAGGGCGGGTGTGGGCACGGGCGAGGCCGCCTCGTCCGGGCGTACGAGTGGGGCGGCGAGAGCGACGGCGGTGATCGCGAGCGCGGGGAGGGTCATGGAGAGTTGTACGCCTCCGAATCGATCAATGGCTTCTCCGCCCGTTTGACGTAGGGTCGCCCGATGCCCCAAAGTGGGCGGGCGCCCGCGCCGCGCTCGCCGCTCCTCGGCCTCGCGGTTCGGTGTGTGCCAGACCCCATTGCGTGGCCACGATCTTCCGCGCGAGCGACAGCCCGACCGATGGTGTTGCCCATGCAGGAGAATCCATTCAGGCTCCCCCTGCAACCTCATCCGGCGGAAGGGGGCCGACGTTCTACCCCCGCTCCGCCCCAGGAGGGGGCGGCGATCGTGGCACGGTGCTTCAACGCAAGGTCCGTCTGCCGCTTTATTCTGTCGAAACTAGATGAGGCCCGTCTTCCCCGGCACCGCCACCTCCGGCGTGTCGATCGGCCCAAGGGTCGGGTTCTTGGGCATCAGGTCCAACCTCGAGTTCATCGCCTGCTCCCACGTCACGACCTTACCCGTGTAGGCGCTCATGCGGCCCATGATCGCGTGCAGCGTGCTTTCGGCGATGCGCTTCGCCTCGTTGAGGTACGGCCCCGTGCCCGTGATGCTGGCGATGAGGTCCACGTGCTCCTGCTCGTAGGGGTTGCGCTGCGGGCCCTCAAACTTCCACGCATTCTTTCCGTAGATTTCGGCGTGTCCGCTGCTGAGTTTGGCATATCCCTCCGTTCCATGGATCGTCTCGTCCACTCTGCTCTGGCACCCGTCGATCTGGCGGCAGTAACTCGTCATCGTGCGCCCGTCGGCATATTCAAACTCGCACGCGAAGTGATCGAAGATGTGCCCGTAGTCGGGGCTGGTGCGCACCTGCCGCCCGCCCATCGCGATGACGTGCTTCGGCGTGGTGCCCAGGGCCCAGTGCCCGACGTCGAGGTTGTGAACGTGCTGCTCGACGATGTGGTCGCCGCTGAGCCAGGTGAAGTAGAGCCAGTTACGGAGTTGCCACTCCATGTCGGTCCAGTCGGGCTTGCGCTTGTGCATCCACAGGCCGCCCTGGTTCCAGTAGACCGTCGCGCCCGTGACCCTGCCGATCGCGCCGTCGTGGATGCGCTTCATGGCGTCGAGGTAGCACTGCTCGTGGCGGCGCTGCGTGCCGGTGACGATGGAGAGTTTCTTGGTCGCGGCGAGTTCCCCCGCGGCGAGGACCTGGCGGACCTGCGTCGGATCGACCGCGACGGGCTTCTCAAAGAAGACGTGCTTGCCGGCCTCGATGGCGGCGGCGAAGTGCTGGGCGCGGAAGCCGGGCGCCGTCGTCAGGATCGCGATGTCGATGTCCGTCGCGAGGACGTTCTTGTAGGCGTCGAATCCCACAAACTTCCTCGCGGGGTCGATCTTGCACCGCATCGCGACGCTGGGGTCCTGGCCTTCGAGGTTCTTCATGCAGCCCTCGACGCGGTCCTGGAAGACGTCGCCCACCGCGCCGAGTTCGACGTCTTGGGAGGCGTTGAGGATGTCGATGGCGGCGCCCGTGCCGCGCCCGCCGCAGCCGATGAGGCCGACTTTCATCTTTGTGTTGGTGGGGCGCCGCATCGCGTGCGCGGGGAAGGTGGAGAGGAGGGCACCCGCGGAGACGGCGGTGAGGGCGGAGGCTTTGACAAAGTCGCGGCGGGAGACGGGGGGGGTGGGCATTGGGTGGTCCTTTGCGGTGGGCAGGTGTGCGGTGATGCGGTGAAGGGAGGTGCGAGGAGGATGATGAGGTGGGGGGAGGGTGGCACAGGCCTCGGACCTGTGCGGTGAACGAGCGAGGTCCGCGCACAAGCGGGACGCCTGTGCTACCTTCTGAAACGGGTCTTAGACGAACTTGGTCTTGCCCGGGATCGCGACGGGCGGCATGTCCATCGGGCCGAAATCAAGGCTCTTGGGCATGAGGTCTTCCTGCGAGTTCATGGCCTGCTCCCAGGTGATGGCCTGTCCCGTGTATGCGGCATAGCGGGCCATGAGGGCGAGCATGGTGCTCTGCGCGCCGCGCTCGAGGTCGTTGATGAGTTTGCCGGAGCGGATGGAGGCGAAGAGTTCGTCGTGCTCGTTCTGGTACATCTTTTCGGTGAGGCCCTCGGTGGGGCCGGTGTACTTCCAGAGTTCCTTGCCCGCAAGATCGCGCAGCGTGTAGTTGGGCTGCCAGCCGTTGACGACCGCCGAGCCCTTGCTCCCGTAGATGTAATCGGTGTTGTCGGAGGGGCAGCCGTCGATCTGGCGGCAGGTGTGCACGGCGCGGAGGCCGCCCTCGTACTCGTAGGTGGCGGCGAAGTGGTCGTAGACGTTCCCATGCTCGGGGCCCGAGCGCGCGGCTCGCCCGCCGAGGCAGATGACCTTCTTGGGGAGGCGATCGCCCAGAGCCCAGGACATCCGATCGACGCTGTGGATCGCCTGCTCGACGATGTGGTCGCCCGAGGTCCAGGTGAAGTGCCACCAGTTGCGGAGTTGGAACTCGGTGTCGGACCAGTTGGGCTTGCGCGGACGCTTGCTGAGCGTGCCGGAGAGGTAGGTCGTCTGGACGTTGACGACGTCGCCGATCGCGCCGCCCAAGATCTGGTCGAAGGTGGCGCGCATGCCTTCGTTGTATCGCCAGCAGAAGCCGACCATGCAGGCGAGTTTTTTCTGCTGGGCGAGTCGCGCGGACTCCAGGACGGAGCGCAGCCCGGGCGAATCGACGGCGACGGGCTTCTCGGCGAAGACGTGCTTGCCCGCCTCAACCGCGGCCTTGAGATGCATCGGGCGGAAGTTGGGGTACGACGTGAGGATCACGACGTCCACCCCGCTGTCGATCACGCGTTGGTAGTTCTCCCACCCGGTGAAGCGTCGCTCGGCGGGCACGTCGGCGCGCTTGAGCACCTCGGGCTCCTCCTCCAACTCCTTCGCGATGCCTTTCATGCCGGCGTCCACACGATCAGGAAAAAGATCGCCCACGGCCCAGAGCACGCAGTTCTTGTCGGCACGGAGGGCTTGGGTGGCGGCTCCGGTGCCGCGACCGCCCGAGCCGATCAGCCCGATCTTGAGTTGGGCGGTGTTGGGCGAGGCATCGAGGATCTTCTTCGCGGCGCCCGGGGTCGTGGGCCCCGCCTTCGAGTCCTGTGCGTGCGCGAGCGCGGCAGGAAGTATGACCGCCGCGGCAGCGGCGCGTACAAACTCGCGGCGGGAGGGGCTGGGAGCAGTGGGTTGTGTGGTCATGGGGGTGTCCGGGGAATACGTGAGGGGAAACGAGAGGTCGAACTGACAGGCTGCGATCGAGAGCGAACTACTTGGTTGCAGGTTTGGAATCTGGCTTGGGGTCCGGCGGCGGGGCTTGAGCCGTCTTCGGCTCACCGATCTCACACACCACGCGAAAGCCCACGTGCGGGCCGTCCGATAGCCACCATGGACTCTTCGGCACGTTGGGGTCCGTCGCGTTCCAGGCCTTCTCTTGCTTCGCACTCGCGGCGATGTCCAACTTTTCCGGCCCGTCGCGATAAGAGCCGCCCTTGGTGGTGGGCTTGCCGTCTTTGCCGACAACCCACTCCTGGACATTGCCGAGCATGTCGCGCAGACCCCAAGGGTTCGGCTTCTTCGTGCCAACGGGGTGGGGCTTGTTCTCCGAGTTGCCCGCGAACCACGCGAACTCGGGGAGTTTGGCGGGATCGTCCCCGAAAAAGTACTTGGTGGTCGTGCCCGCTCGAGCGGCATGTTCCCACTCGGCCTCGGTGGGCAGGCGATACGTTCGCCCGGACTTCTTGCTCAGCCACTCGCAAAACTTCTGCGCATTTTGGAACGCGACGCTGATCGCCGCATACCCCTCGTGCCCGTAACCGCGGTCTGGGGGCAGATACGGTTTCGTGGGTCTGGTCGCCGCGTCGGCATCTTCGGGCGGCGCATCGTCGCCCCCCTCGTCCAGACGGAAGGCGTACACGTCGAACGCCGGCCATTGCACTTCCGTCGTGCTGATGTAGAAGGGCTTGATGCTCCCGTCCGGGCTCGCGGGGATGGGCCGCATCTCAAACTTGAACGCGGCCGTGGGCACCTCCTGCTCGAAGGGCTTTGGTGCATCGACGGGAGGCGCCGGCTTGGCCGGGGCCGCCTGGTACTCCAAGACCAAGTTGTCCATCGTGCACCCACCGAGCGTGATCAGGGCGACGACCAGCGCGCGCTCGAAGGCGCGTAGCCTTGCACAACGAAACGGAGAATGAGCCCGATCACCCGCACCCTCAACACCGATGCTCACGCGCGACTCCCATTCCAAGCGGTCCAGTGCACGACGCCAGTCGGTGCAAGCCTTGGCCGCAAACGTCCTGTGCCTCGTGGCGCTCTCCGGATGCGCGAGCCCGAGGCGATTCGAGTTTACAAGAATTCAAATGGGCGTGCAATGCCGAATCGTGATCTATGGCGCCGACCGAGCAAGCACCGAAAAGGCGGCCGCGGCGGCGTTTGAGGAGGTCGCCCGTCTGGATGGGATCATGAGCGATTACCGTCCGGAGAGTGAGGTCTCCCGGTTGTCACAGGCGCGACAGGGTGAGGTGGTCCCCATCAGTGCCGACTTGGCCCATGTCCTCACGACCGCACGACGCATTTCCCAACTCAGCGACGGCGCGTTCGACGTCACGGCAGGCCCCTCGGTCGCGCTCTGGCGACGGGCCCGAATGGAGGGGCGTTTGCCCCAGGCCGATGAACTGGAGTCGGCCCGGCGGCTCGTCGGGTGGCGACTCTACTCAACCTCGTTTTCGGGCGAGCGGGCATACTTCCATGCCGAGATTTCGGGTCTCCGGATCGACCTCGGCGGCATCGCGAAGGGATACGCGGCCCAACACGCCGTGGACGTGTTGAGGACGCACAAGCACCCCCGCTCCATGGTTGCGATGTCGGGAGACATCGTGGTCGGCGACGCCCCTCCCGGCAAGCCCGGCTGGACCATCGCCACACCCGGCGGCGAACGCCTGGTCCTCGCCAACTGCGGCGTGTCGACTTCGGGCGATGAGCGGCAGCATGTGGAGATCGATGGCGTGCGGTATGCGCACATCATCGATCCGCGCACGGGGCTGGGCGCGATCGCGCCGCGGCCATCGTGCACCGTCATCGCCCAGAGTGGCGAATGGGCGGACGCACTCGCAACGGCGGGCTACCTTGTCGGCCCCGGAGGCTGGGAGAAGTTGGAGCGAGCCTTTCCGGGGACCCGGGTCGTGTGGAGCCCAGACGAACCCGCACGCTGAGGGAGCCTGAGCGACCGCGACTACGGAACGCTCGGCGTTCGGCGCGAAGGCAGGTGCCTTGTCGCCCAGATGGCGAGCAGGAGGCCCAGGAAGCAGAACGCCGCGCCGACAAAGAAGGTGAGTCCGGGCGTGTCCAGCGGGGCCCGGGCACGTTCCGAGATCGAGTAGGCAAACACGCTCGACGCGATCAGCGGGCCCACGATGCTCGCGATACTTTGGATCCCCGTGAGGGCGCCTTGCACCGCACCCTGCTCGTCGGGCTGTACGCCCTTGGTGATGAGCGCTTGCGCCGCGGGCTGTGAGATGCCCCCGAGCGAGGCGATCACCACCGCGACGTAGATCATCCAGCCCTGCGTCGCGGCGCCGTAGGCGATGTACGCGGCGACGCCGATCACGACGCCGTACAGCAGCGAATGGCGTTCGCCGAGCGCGGGGATGAGTTTGCGCGCCAGTCCTCCTTGGACGATGGCGGCTCCAACCCCGACGAGCATGAGCGAGAGGCCGACTTGCGCGGGAGACCAGTCATAGCGGTGCTTGGTATACAGCACCCAGGTGGTGTGCAGGCCGAACATCGCGAGGTGCATGAAGAAGAACGAGCCCGCGAGCGCGACGATGAACGGATACTTGCCAAGCCCGGCAAAGACTCCGACGGGGTTCATCTTGGCGAACGTGAGTTCCTTGGCGCGCCGTTCCGGAGGCAGCGATTCGGGCAGCACGATCAGTCCGTACAGCCAGTTCACGAGCGAAAGCCCACCGGCGACAAAGAAGGGATAGTGGATATTTCCAGGCCCAATGAGTGGAATGTTGATCTTGGGGTCGCCCAGGACGCCGCCCAGGACGGGACCAATGATGAATCCCAGCCCGAAGGCCGCACCCACCATACCGAAGCCCGCGGCACGCTTCTCCGGCGGGGTCACGTCGGCGACATATGCCGACGCGACCGTCATGCTCGCGCCCGACATGCCGTTGATCGCCCGTGTGATGAACAGGAACGCAAGGTTCGGGGAGAGGGCCATCGCGAAGTAGTCAAGCCCAGATCCGAAGATCGAGATGAGGAGAACGGGTCGTCGCCCGACACGGTCGGAGACCGCGCCGAGCACCGGGGCGAAGATGAACTGCATCGCGGCATACGTGGCGGCCAGCATGCCGACGTACGACGCGGCCTGCCCCTCCGTCCCCCCCGCGCCGCCGTTGAGCAGGTGCTGCACGAGCCGTGGACCAACGGGGATGAGCAGCCCAAACCCCAGCACATCGAGCAGGAGCGTCACAAAGATGAACGTGATGGCAGGCTTGGAGTGCTTCATCGGACGGCGATCGCTCACACGCGGCGTTCGAGCGACCCGCAGGGTAGGGAACCATTCTCGCCTCGGCGGCCGGGTTCTACACTCGAACCATGCCCGACCTCACGTTTGATCCGATCGACATCCTTATTCGCTCCGACGCGTGGGGAACGCGCCTCATCCTCGATTGCTGCGAGAAGATCACGCGCGACCAGTTCCACAAAAAGTACGACATGGGCCTGGGCACGCTCCACGAGACACTCACGCACATCATCAGCGTGATGCGCCGCTGGACCGATCGCCTCGCGGGACGCCCGCCGAGGCCCATGCTCCACACCGTCCCCGAGTACCCGCACCTCGGGGGCGAGACCAAGGAGCGGACGCCCGCCGAACTCCGCTCGCTGCTCGACGAAGCGGAACGAGACCTTGTCAAGGTCGCGAAACAGGACAAGGACACGCTGCACACGACCGTGGTGGTCGAATGGCCGGGCGACGACGGCAGGGTCAAGGTGCACACCTTCACGCGCGGGGCGGTCTTCGTGCATCTCACCACCCATGGCTATCACCATCGCGCGCAGTGCCTCAACATGCTGCGCCACCTCGGCGTGCCGGGCGTCAGCGACAACCTCCCCGAGCCCAGCGCGGTCGATTGGCAGGGCGCGATCGAGTCTCCCCCGGAGGTGAAGGCATGACGCGCACGCTCATCGAGGGTTTCGAGGTCGAGTTCCGCAAACACCGAAAGTACGCGGAAGACGCGGCCGGGCAACTGCCGTGGGAGTTGCTGCGCCTCGCCATGGACCCGGAGACCAACTCGATCGCGGTGATCATGAAGCACCTGGGCGGGAACCTGCGTTCGCGCTGGACGGAGGCGCTGACGACCGATGGCGAAAAGGCGTGGCGGAATCGCGACGCGGAGTTTGTGGACGACTTCGCCGATCGTGCGGCCATGGAAGCCGCGTGGCGCTCGGGGTGGGACGTTCTGGAGCAGTCGCTGGCGACGTTCACGGACGCGGACTTGGGCAAGACGCTGAAGATCCGCGGCGAGGCGCACACGCTGGCCCTGGCGCTGACGCGGTCGCTGGCGCATGCCGCGTATCACACGGGTCAGATCGTGATGATCGCGCGGGCGCTGGCAAGCAGGCACGGACTGGAGTGGAAGGTGCTGACGATCGCGCGCGGGCAGAGCCGTGCGTTCAATGCCGGGTTGGGATACGTGCCGTCGGTGCGGCCGGCGGGTGCATGAGCCGGGTTGGGGCGTCACGGCCAAGGGGTGTCGCCCGACGCGCGAGCATCACGCGTTGCCCCAGCGCGTGTGCAACGCGTGCTCGACGTGGAGCAGATCCAGCACCTTCCCCACCACGAAATCCACCAGATCGTCGATCGACTTGGGAAGGAGATAGAACCCGGGATTCGGCGAGCACAGCGTCGCGCCCGCCAGCGCGAGCGTTTCCATATTCCGGATGTCGATGAGGTTCAGCGGCATCTCGCGGTGGCACACGATCAGCGGGCGTCGCTCCTTCAGGGTGACGATCGCGGCGCGGGTGAGGAGGTCGTCGCCGCTGGCGGTGGCGATTTTGCCCAAGGAGGCGCTGGTGCAGGGCAGGACGACCATGCCGTCGTGCAGGAAACTTCCCGAGGCAATCACGGCGCCCACGTCCTTGTTCGGGTGGATGACCAGTTGACGCTCACGCCGCACGGCGTCCTTGGACCGGGCGAGCGCGGGCGCCAACTCGGCAAAGGTCAGGTTCTTGATGTTGGCCTCGTCGAAGAGAAGGCGTCGTCCATAGTCGGTCACGACGAGATGAACCTCATGCCCATCATCAAGCAAGAGATGCAGCAGGCGCAGCGCGTAGCACGCGCCCGAGGCGCCGGTGATGCCGAGGACCAACGTCTTGTGGCGGAGGGAACTCGGGGATGAAGAACGCCGCCTCGACATGCGCGATGGTATTCGACGCGGCTTGGGGTGTGGATGTCGAGATTCCGAGATCCGGCGTGCGGCACTCGGAACGGCCGCGTCCTAGATCGCAGGTGGCTCTGGAAAATCCACCGGCGTGCCGTTCATGTGGTTGAAGGAGTTGGTGTAAATCGCGAGCGCATAGCAGGCGACCGCTTCGGCCGCATGGGCGTCGGAGTAACCGGCCGCCTGGAAGTTCGCGAAGTCGTGGTCGCTGATCAAGCCCCTTTTCTCGTGGAGCGCGAGAGCAAACCTGGCGATCGCATTGAGTTTGGGGTCGGCAAGGGTGCCTCGGCGGGCCTCGATCGTCTGCGCGTCCGTCAGGCCGACGGACTTGCCGATCGCGGTGTGGGCGGCGGTGCAGTACGCGCAGTTGTTCGCCTGTCCGACCACGAGTTGGATCACCTCGCGCTCCTTGGCGGACAGGGAAGCCTTCGAAAGGGCGCCCGCCATGCCGAGATAGGCATCCAGTGCCGCAGGGCTGGCAGCCATGGACTTGAAGATGTTGAAGTGCTTCCCGGCGAGCGGGCCGTCAAAGATCTCCTTCGCCCGGCCGGTGGCCGTGGCGGGGTTGACAGGTGCGATGCGGCTCATGCTATCTTCCTTTCACGTATCTTGTTTCGTAATCAAACATACTGATCAGTATAGACTGATCGGTATATTCGATGCCAGTTGTTCTGAATGGTCACCAAGATGGTTCGGTGTTTTATTTTCCAAGGATTTTGCTGGCGATCGCCTTGGCGACACTGACGAACTCGGGCTTGCCGGAAAGGGCGCAGGCGACGATGGCTCCTTGGGTCAGAACACCCAGTTGTTGGGCGGCTTCAACGGGATTGGACACCTCAGCCAGGGTGACCAACTCCAAGAGGAACTGCGAGAGGAAGGCGAAGTGTTTGTTGCAGGCGTCGCGGCTGGGCGTCGCGCCTCGTCGCAACTCAAGGGCCGTGTTGATGAACGGACACCCAGCAAACTGCGGGCTGGAGCACCATTCCTCGAGGGCGTCGTAGAACGCGAGGACGCGACCTTGGGGATCGGGGCTGAGGCGGTGGACCTCGGCGACGATCCATGCACGCCAGGCGTCGTGCCGGTGTTCGAGCCAGGCGTGGACCAAATCTTCCTTGGAGTCGAAGTGGTGGTAGAGTGTCATCTTGGCGACGCCGGCACGTTCGAGTATGGATTCGATGCCGACGGCCTGGATGCCGCGAACTGAGAAGAGATCCTCCGCCGCCTGCAAAAGTCGGTCGCGGGCGGCAGAAGGTTTGGCAGAAGGCATACTGGTAGTATACCGACCGGTCCGGATGAGGTTCTATCACGTGGAGGTCGAGTGCGGGTTTTGCTGTTCACGGACACGCTAGGGGATGTGAACGGCGTGTCGCGGTTCATCCGCAACTCGGCGTCGATGGCGCGGGCATCGGGGCGCGACCTGCACGTCCTTACGAGCACGAGGATGGAGATTCCGGCGGAAGCGAACATCCACAACGTGCCGCCGCGGTGGGCGGGCGCCATGCCGGGGTACCCGAACTTGGAGGTGGTGCTGCCGGCCTATCGGGAGATGGTTCGGCGGGCGGGGGAGATGAGGCCGAACGCCGTGCACATCTCGACGCCGGGGCCGGTGGGGCTGGTTGGGCGTCGGGTCGCCCTGCGGCTGGGGGTGCCGATGCTGGGGGTGTATCACACGGATTTTCCGGCGTACATCGAGCGCTTGTTTGAGGCTGAGGCGCTGACGTGGCTGTGTTCGGCGCACATGAGTTGGTTTTATAGGCCCTTCGCGCGGGTGTTTACGCGGAGTGAGGAGTACATCGATTCATTGGTCCGGCTGGGGATTGAGCGGTCGAAGTGCGTTCGGCTGCGACCCGGGATACGGCGGGAAGAGTTTTCGAGGAGCCCTCGTGGTGGGCGACTGACGTCGATCGCGGCGGGGCGAGAAGGGGGCTCATCCGAGGGGGACGAACTGGCGATCACGAAGGAGGCGACGCGAGTCGTCGTTTCGAAGAGGAGCGTGCGTGTCCTGTATGTGGGGCGGGTGAGCGTGGAGAAAAACTTGCCGTTCCTTTCGCGGGTCTGGGCACGGGCGACAGTGGAGTTCGGGCGGCTGGGGCAGGAGGCGGAGATGTGGGTCGTGGGCGATGGGCCGTATCGAGAGGCGATGGAGCACGAGTTGGCGGGGGCGGGGGTGGGGGGGACGGTGCGATTCTTGGGGTTCAAGTATGGGGAAGACTTGCGGAATGTGTACGGGAACAGCGATGTCTTCGTCTTCCCGTCGATCACGGACACGCTGGGGCAAGTGGTGATGGAGGCGCAGGCGGCGGGGTTGCCCGTGGTGGTGAGCGACGTGGGTGGGCCAAAGGAGATCGTGCGCGATGGCGAGACGGGGTTTGTGCGAAGCGTGACGGATGTTGGGGCCTGGGTTCGAGCGATCGTGGAGTTGGCGGGGAATCGCGAGCGGCGGATCGCGATGGGGCGAGCGGCGGCGGACTTCATGACGTCGTTCACGATGGAGCGGTGTTTCGATCACTTCTGGGGCGTGCACGAGGAAGAAGTGGCGCGAGCCGGAAGGATGCAAGGTCGAGAACCGAACGGCGAGGTTCGTTCAACGGGCTTCGGCGCGAGTTGATGGCGGTACACTCCCGCGTGTCGAACCCTACTCCAGACTGGATCAAGAACCTCGCGGGGCGATTCATCGCGTTCGAGGGGCCGGACGGCTCGGGCAAGTCGACGCAACTGCGCCGCCTGATCACGTTGTGCCTGGAGGCGGGCGTGGGCGTGTGCGAGGTCCGCGAGCCCGGGGGGACGCCCATCGGCGAGCGCATCCGGCAACTGCTGCTGGACACGAAGAGCGACATGACGCTGCGGTGCGAGATGTTGTTGTACATGGCCAGCCGGGCGCAACTGGTCGAAGAGCGGATACGACCGGCGCTGGCGCGGGGCGAGGTGGTGCTCGCCGATCGGTTCGTGGAATCGACGTATGCCTACCAGGGCGGCGGCGGGGGTTTGCCCGAGGAGGAGATCACGTCCGTGGCGGGCGTGGCACTGGGGGAGACGTGGCCCGATCTGGTGCTGCTCTTCGACGTCGACGAAGAGACGGCGGCCCGCCGGACGAAGGGAATCAGCAAGCCCACGAAGAAGAAAGCCGTGGCGGACGAGGTGTCGTTGTTCGATGATCGCATCGAGGCCCGTGGGCGCGAGTTCCATCGCCGCGTGCGATCGGCCTATCTGGATCGCGCGAGGGCACAACCCGAGCGACATCTCGTGGTCGATGCTCGGCGGACGCCCGAGGAGGTTTGGGACGATCTGGTGAGGCTCCTGGGGGAACGTCTCGCGTAAGCCACGTCGGGCGCCGCTATTTTCCGAAGTCGATCGAGCCGGTGCCCGAAAACTCGACGCTGGGCTGGACGATCTCCGCATCGAACAGGGCTTGCGACAGAATCCCGGGGCGGACGTAGAGCATCTCCGCGTCGATTCTGAAGGTGGAGGTGCCCGTGGGCAGCGATTGCCCCGGCTCGGCGGCGATGACGGCGGGGAGGCTGATCCGCTGGGAGCCGAAGCGACGGACGGTGGCCTCGGCAGAGCGAAGTCCGCGAAAGACGGGTCGCCCGTCGATCGAAACGGTGTAGCGGACTTCACGAAGGGGAAGACCCTCCGAACTTGGATTCTCGCACGGGATGGAAAAGTGGATCACCACGCCCGCGTCGGTGCGCTCGCCGACGGAGGCCGTGGGTTCGCCGACGCGAGGGGCGGGCCCGGTCGAGCAGGCGGCAAGGAGAAAGAGCGGGACGAGGGCGAGGGCGCGAAGCATGCCCGGCAGTGTACACCATGCGGGGGCGAGTCGATGGCGACGAATCTGAGGGCCTCGCTCGGATCTGGGGTCGTGGAACTCGCCCGCGGGGCGGAGCCTGCCGATACTCTTGGGTTGAACTCCCGCCGGAACACCCTCACGCACGCCCTTTCCTTTGACATCGAGGACTGGTTTCACATGGTCGAGGTGAAGGCGGTGGAGGACCCATCACGCTGGCCCGAGTTGAGCGCGACGAGTTCGCTGGTGGAGCGGTACACGGACCTGATCCTGAAAATTTGCGACGAGGGGAAGGCGAAGGGGACGTTCTTCATTCTGGGATGGATCGCGGAGCGGCATCCGGCGCTGGTGCAACGCATCTTCGAGGCCGGGCACGAGATCGCGACGCATAGTTTTTGGCATCGCAAGGTGTATGAGTTGACACCCGAGGTCTTTGCGAAGGACATCGCCGACTCTCTGGCGGCGATCCGGTCGGGGGCGGCGGGGTCGAGCGGGCATGCCGCGGGCGTGGCGATTCATGGATTTCGGGCGCCCTCGTTCTCGATCACCAAGGGTGCGGAGTGGGCGTTCGACGTGTTGCTGGACGCGGGGCTGAAGTATGACGCGAGTTTGTTCCCGGCGGCGCGCGGGCATGGTGGGTATGCGTGCCCGCCCGGAGCGCACGTGGTGACGGCACCCTCGGGGCGGCGTATTCCGGAGTTGCCCATGTCGATCGCGCCCGTGGGGGTGGGGCCGCTTCGCAAGCGGATGTGCTATTCGGGGGGCGGGTATCTTCGATTGCTGACGCCGGGCATGATCGAGCAGGGCCTGGCGCACGAGGCGGCGGCGGGGAGGCCGACGGTGGTGTATCTGCATCCGCGCGACTTCGCGCCCGATTGTCCGCGCGTTTCGATGCCCTTGCACCGGCGCTTCAAGTGTTATGTGGGGATGCGCGGGACGGCGGACAAACTCCGAGCGTTGCTCCGGCACCACCGGTGGGACACGTGCGAGAACGTGCTTCGACTCGGGGGCGCCATGTCGAGCGATGCGACGGCCGCGATCTAGAAAGCGCGCGCGGAATGTCTAGGCGCGCGTGTGCCTCTGAACGCGCGCCGCGACGCCATCGAGCGTTTGCATTTTTTCGATGTCTTCGGGCTCGAGCGTGATGCCGAAGTGCGCCTCGACCGCCATCGCGAGGCTGAGGTGCTGCACGGAATCCCAGGCTTCGACGCTCTCGGGGGAGGACGCGCCCGAGAGGGATTCGGCGGGCACGCCGAAAACGTCGGCGGCGACGGACTTGACCTGTTCGAGGATGTCCTTGCTCATGCTCGTGCTCCGGCGTCGAGGCGCTTGATCCACTTGGGCCAGGCGATCTCGTTGGCGGCGAGATCACAGGCGTAGAGCAGTCCTCCGGCGTCGTTCTTCTCGACGATCTCAAACTTGTGGGACGCGTAGAACTCCTTGCAGGGAGCGTTCTTTTTCGTGGGGAGGTACCAGCCCGTCAGGCGGGTCGCACCGGCGGCCCTGGCGCGCTCGGCGATGAAGGAGAGGAACGCCGTCTCGATGGTGCGTCCGATGACGCGACAGGAGAGCAAGAGCGTGTCGATCTGCGCCTCGCGTCCGGAGACCTTGGTGAACGCCACGCCCACGATCCCGTTGTCGCCGAAGCGGTCCTTCACCTTGACCGCGCAGAGTTGCCAGGACGGGTCGGTGTTCATGGCGGCGACCTGCTCCTCGGTATATCGCTTGGTCGTGAGGTTGAACTGGTTGGTCTTCTGGGTGAGTTGCGCGACGCGCGCGAGGTTGGCCGGCGTGACGGGCTGCAACTCCATCTCCATCGTGAGCGATTCGTAGAACTCGTCCATCGAGGAGAACTGCTGCTGCAACTCGCTGCGCAGGCGGTTCTCCGCGTACATCCGTCCGCGGACCCGGTCCTCGGACGACAGGCTGAGGCGCTCAAACTGCGGCACCTCCCGGAGCGTCCGCGCGTAGAGCATGGGGTCGCCCGGGACGTCGATCACCGTCACCTCGGGCAACTGCGAACTCACCCATTCGCGCTCGACGGGGTTGTCGTCGAAGAAGGCGAGGGAGTCGATGCCGATGTTCAGTTCCTTGGCGATGTCGCGCAAGTTGCTGGCCTTGTCCTGCCAGTTGATGCGGAAGGTGGCGAAGTGGTCGGGCTTGAGGAGCATCCCGGGGTGCGAGGTGATCGCCTCCATGGCGTCGGCGTGGTTGTTCTTGCTGTTGACGGCGAGGATGATGCCCCGCTCGAAGAGATCGAGGACGGCTCGCTGAAAGTTGCGGAATGCGGCGCCGGGGTACTCGGTGTCGAGTTTGATGCCGTCCATCCCGTCCTCGCCGATGACGCCGCCCCAGAGGGTGTTGTCGAGGTCAAGGACGAGCGCCTTGCAGGTCTTGCCACAGATGGGATGGAGGAAGCGCAGCCATTCACGGGCGAGGGCGCCCATCTCGTCGGCTCGGAGAGGCATGCGCACGGTGAGCCACTTTCGTTCGTCCTGCACGCGATCGAGCCCGCGCCCGGCGAGGAGTCGATCGTAGTCGAGCACGTACACATTGCTCTTTGTGCGCGCGAGGGCGGAAAGCCCGGCGTTGATCTTCTCAATGGCCTCGACCTGGCTGCGCTCGTTCAGGCGATCGAACAGCCCCAGGGCCGGGACGCTCGGGCGCTCCAGGTTATGAATGATGACGTGCGCCTTGGTGTGCTTGCGAAGCGTCTCCACCCAGGACTTGAACGACGTGATCGCCCGCTCGCACACCTCGTCCACCTGTTGCGGCGAGAGGTCGACAAACCCGGTCCAGAGTTCGGGAACAAGGTCGCGCGCCTGGACGGCGAGGACGACGACCGTCGGATCAAAGGCGTACATCGGGCTGGCGGGGTTCAGGATGTCCTGCACGTACGCGTTGAAGTCGCCCAGAAAAACATCGAGCCCGATGCCCGAGGCGAAGGCTCCGGCGCGGAGCATGGGGACCATCGGCTCGACGGTCATGGATCGCAGAATCGCGAATCGGGCGGGCGTGAGCGGGAGGTGGGCGCGCATCCTTTCGAAACGAGCAACGACGAAGCCCGCGGTGGCCGCGTCACCCGTGGCGCGCCAGAGGGTGTTCAACTCCGCCCGCGCGGCGGGCCAGTTGGATTCCGCGAGTGCCGCGTCCACCCGTTTCCGGGAGGCCTGCGGATCAAACGCCTCGACTTGATGTCCCACCGAACTCACGCTCATGATTGGCACCCGTCTCCTTGCATCGGCCCCGGATTGTTGGCAAGTGAGCGCCGCGGCGCTCGTTCTCCCTACTCTTGGCGCCGATAGTCGGTTCGTCGTGCGTTCGTCGTCTTGACCATGTCTGAATCTTCGCCAACCCAGATCCACGTTGTTCGGCGTTTGTCCCTCGAATCGGGCACGCCCCCTTCGTGGGCCGATCCCCAGAATCTGGCGACGTTCTGTCCGGAGAAGAGGCGGGCCTTTCTTTCGAATCCATTGAGCACCACCCCGGATGATCCGGTGCAACTCGTCGCCGTCAAGGACGGGCAGGTCATTGGCAAAATGGACCTCATCGCGGGCGAGGCGGCGCTCAACGCCAAGCCCGTCCCGGTCTTGTGGGCATCGTCGCTGTATGTGCCTCCGGAGCACCGCAAGAGCATGGCCGGGGCTCTGCTCGTCATGAAGATGCACTCGGTGCACCCGACGTGCGCGGTGTGCGGAGTTTCGGCGGCGGCGTTGCCGATCTACGAAAAACTGAAATGGATCGACGTGCCGATGTCGCGATTCATCTGGCTGCGCAAGAGTCGCACCGTGGTCGATCGCTACGTGGGGAATGCCCTCGTCCGCCCCATTGCCCGGTTGACGGCCGATGCGGGGCTGCTGGTCCAGCGGGCGGCCTTACGCCTGCTGGCGGGGGTGCAGGGTCGAGGCGTGCGGATCGAGCGGGCGCGGGAGTTGCCGATCGATGCTGACAGCGCGATCGCGGAGCGACTGAAATCAGGATTGGCGTTCCACCGGTCCAAGTCCTGGGTCGATTGGGAGGCGAGCCACGTCTTGGAGCCGGCCTCGGGAGGCGCGGTTCGCGATCTGGCGGTGGTTCGGGATCGTGGCGGCGATCTGCTTGGGTACTTCCTGACGAAGTGTCGTCACTACGACATCGCGACGCAGCGCCAACTCCGTGATCTGACGCTCGCGTCCGTGCAGGATTGGATGACCTTCGACGAGCGACGCCTTCCCGAGCGATCGCTCGTCCTGCTGGCGGCTTGGCATGCGGCGAGCCTCCGCCTGCCGGGGTCTGGACGATCACCCGATGCGGTCGAGGTGTGCACGCGCGAGGCGACCCTGAAATCATTGCTCCGCGGCGTGGGCTTTGCGCCCGCGGGGCAGTTGCACCTGCTGTATCGCGCCGGACCCACGAGCCCACTTGCCAAGTTGGCCGACGCGGATCGCGCGTCGTGGAGGCTGAGGCCTGCGGAGGGAGACAACTTTTTCGCCTAGGTGCTGGGCGTCCGGCGATCGTGACTTCGGAGGAGGTTGCCGCCGGATCGCAGCGTCGCGTGGGATTCTCGCCCGGCGCGCGGACGATCGGCCCGTTCATGGTTATCCTCGTTGGTCGCGGTTTGGAACGAGACGGAAAGGACGCCCCTGTCGAGCACCTCGAACATCCTGTGCCACGAGAGTGACCCGCGGGTGGCCGATCTCCGCCGGAAGTTGGATGCGTTCTATTCCACGACCTCGACGTACGAGTCGTTCGAGGCGCCCTCGCTCAAGCCGGACTTCTGGGGACCCATCGCGGAGGACGTGCGCCGTCATGTGGCGAAGGGCGAGACGTGCCGGGTTCTGGAGTTTGGGGCCGGGCGAACGGCATTCCCGTCGTTCCTGGGGGATCTGCGCTCCAAGGTTCGGTTTCACGCGCAAGATGTCGCGACGCAGAATCGCGAGTTTCTGAGCGCGTGCGCCGACGAGGCGATCATCGCCGACCTTTCCACGATCTCCGGCCCGTACGACATCGTCTTTTCCACCTTTGTCTGGGAGCACATCACCAACCCGCGGGAGACCCTGGGCCACCTCTTCCGGTTGCTCGCGCCGGGGGGAAGGCTGTACATTGCCTGCCCGCGCTATGACTTTCCGATGTACCTCAGCCCCTCCGCGCGGCATCACCCCGCGGGCACCCGATTTTCGCTCGGTCTGCGCCTCATCGTGCGCCGCCTGCGGGTCGCCTTGGGGGGAGCGCCGGACTTTCTCATCCACGTGGACCCTTGCGTGCTGCACCGTCCCTGGTTTCGCGACGCGGACGCGATCCACTGGGCGTCGCTGTTCGATCTTCGGCGGGCGCTTCCGCCCGGGGCCACCATCGAATCGTTGCCCGTGCCGCGCTCGACGCTGAAGGGCAAGGTGTCGGCGGCGTTGCTGCTGATGTTTGTCCGGATCACCAAGGGGGCAGCCCCGCCCGGAACTGGGGGTGGAGCGTGAAAATCCTCATCAACGCCGACGACTTTGGTTGGGACGATGACACGGTGGACGCGACGATCGCGTGCTTTGAAGCCGGGGCGCTCACGAGCGCGACGATCATGCCCACGATGCCCGCCGTCGAGCGGGCCGCGGACTACGCCCGACGACATCCGCAGTTCAGTTTCGGCGTGCACCTGACGTATGTGGGAGACGGGATCGAGCCCGCGCTCACGCCGGGCCCCGAGTTGCCGACCCTGGCCCGCGCGGATGGCCTCTTCCGGCCCTCACAGCAGACTCGCGTGCGGGCCCTCTTTCGGCAGGTGGACCAGGCCCAGGTCGAGCGAGAAACGATCGCACAACTGGAGAAGATTCGGGCGCTGGGCGTCCCGATCTCGCACGTCGACTCGCACGGACACATGCACAAGTTCCACGCCTTCCGCACCACGCTGGCGAAGGTGCTCCCGAGGTATGGGATCTCGAAGGTGCGCAGCGTGCAGGACGTCTATCTGAAGAAGCCCTACGCGAGCCCAACCTACTGGCTGGGCGCGCATTGGAAGCGCGCGATCGACGCTCGATTCCGTACGACACACCATCTGTACCTGCCCTGGGGCTCGGTGCAGGGGTCGTGGGTGGACTCGTTCCTCGGGCTTCAACTAGATGGCATCGTGGAAGTCGGCGTGCACCCCGGGACACGCGAGGCGTGGCGAGCGTACGAGCGTGAGACCACGCTGGAACTCGGACAGAAGGCCCGATCCCGCGGCGTCGAACTGGTCACGTGGAACGACGTCTGACCGCTACTTGAGGGGTCCGCGGGATCGCGCCAGTTTGTCCTTGTAGAGGAGCCCGATCATGTACTCGTAGGTCGCCATGAGGCAGGCCAGGTGCCACCCGGGACGCCCGTCGAGGAATCCAAGGCGGACGATGTACATGTAGACGAAGCGGATGAGGGGCTTGAAGGGGAGGTTCGGCCAGATGACGCGCCGCACCCACTGACGCCAGCGCAGGGAGTCCTTGAACAGACGCTCGGCCTGCGCGCCGCCCCCGGCGCCGGTCGCGGCATGGATCCACTCGGTGCTCTCCATGTCGGCGTAGCGGATGTGCTTCGCGATGTACTGCGAGATCGTCTCGCGCCGGATGTGGAGCATCAGATTCTGCGTGTAGCCCGTCTCGCCGTTGCACAGCATGTGCTCGTGCACGCTGCGATCCTCGTATCGGCACGTGCCCCGCTTGAAGAACCGCAGGTTCCAGGAGGGGAACAGCCCGCCGTGACGGATCTGGCGTCCCATGAAGATCACCACGCGGTTCACGAAATAGCCCGCGCGGGCGTCGGGATCGCTCGCGAGGCGCTTCAGTTCTTCACGGAGTTGCGGCGTGATGCGCTCGTCCGCGTCGAGGATGAAGATCCACTTCCCCTTGAAGGGCAGATGGTCCAGCCCCCAGTTCTTCTGCTTCGCATAGTCCACAAACTTGTGTTCAACCACGGTGGCGCCCGCCCGCCGCGCCATGTCTTGCGTTCCGTCGGTGCTGAACGAGTCGAGCACGTAGACCGGCCCGACCTCGAGCGCGTTCCGAACCGCCTCCTCGATGTGCATCGATTCGTTGTACGTCGGGATCATGACCTCGATGAGGGGGGCGTCGCTCATGCCGCACCCCCCGGCGCCGGGGCCGGTGCGGGCTTGGGCACCGCGCCGGGCTCGCGCGTTTCCCCGAGCAGTCGCGACACCTCGGCGTCGGTCTGCTCGCGCCAGGCCCACCGCTTCTCCTTGATCTTGACCTCGATCCAGTACTCGTACATCGAGATCATGCAGGCATAGTGGAAGCCGGCCCGGCCATCGAGGATGCCCAACCGAAGGACGTACATGTACAGGAAGCGAATAAACCCTCGGAAGATGAGGAAGAAGGACAGGTCCTTGATGGTCCGTCGCCGAACGCCCTTCTCATTGCTCGTGATGCGACGGAGTTTGGTCCACATCGTCTCGCTGGTGATGATGCGGACGGCCTCGGCCGACTCCATGTCGGAATACGAGTTGTGCTTGTGCAGCCATGGGAGAAGGCCCTTGTTGAAACTGTAGTGGACGAAGTGCTCTTCGAGGTCGCCCAACTGGCCATCGACCACCGGGTGCGCATTGACCTGGCGATCCTCGTACCGGATCTTGTCCGGACGGAACAGGCGGATGATCCAGACCGGGTAGAGCCCGCCGCGGTGGATCCACCGGTCCATGAACATGTTCTTGTACCGCAGGCGATAGGCGTTGTACGGCAGGCTCGGGTCATTGCACTTGCGCAGCATCTCGTCCCGCAGTTCGGGCGTGATGCGCTCGTCGGCGTCGCTGTAGTAGACCCAGGGGTGCTTGAACTTGATGTTGTCCAGCGCCCAGTTGCTGTGCTTGCTCCAGGTGTCGAACTTCCGCTTGATGACGCGGACGTTGGGAAACGTCTCGGCGATCTCGCAGGTCTTGTCCGTGCTCAGACTGTCGAGCACGACGATGTCGTCGCTGAACATGCAGGTGCGCAGGCATTCCGCGATGTTCACCTCCTCGTCCTTCGTCAGGATGAGGATGCTCACCGGCTCCAGAGCCGCCCCCGCCGTCGTCCCACCTTTGCCCACGTCCGTCCCGATGCGCCACCTCCCATGTTGCTCGTGCGTGCCCCGTTCCGTTCGCCCTCCGCCGAAGGAGCCTGGATTTACGACCTGGCCCACTCCAGTGTCCGCCGGATCCCCTCTTCGAAGGGCATCACCGGCTCGTAGCCCAGGAGGGCCTTCGCTCTTCCAATATCGGCCGACGAGTGGCGAACATCACCTGCCCGCGGAGGACCAAACTCGGGCGCGACACGCACACCCAGCGCCCGCCCCATGGCCGCGAGCACGTCCAGCAGGCGAATACGCCCCCCACACCCGATGTTCACGACCTCCCCCATCAGGGGCTGCTCACTGGACGCCGCGAGCAGGTTCGCGTGGACGACGTTCTCGATCGGCGTGAAGTCTCGCGTCTGCTCGCCATCCCCCAGAACTCTGGGTGTGCGCCCCGCGATCAAGGCGTCCGCAAAGGCCGAGATGACCGCGGCATACGGGCTCTTGGGGTCCTGCCGGGGCCCGAAGATGTTGAAGTAGCGAAGGCTGATCGTGCTCAACCCGTAGCATCGGCTGTAGGTTTGCAGCAGCATCTCGCCCGTGACCTTGCTGGCCGCATAGGGCGACCAGCAATCGGGCAGGTCCGTCTCCTTGCTGGGCAGGCTGGGGGTGTTCCCGTACGCGGCCGCAGAGGCGGCGAACATGACCCGCTGCACTCCCGCCTGCCGCGCCGCCGCCAGGACACGCTCCGTGCCGACCACGTTCACCTCCATGCATCGGGCCGGCTGCTCAACGCTCTGCGGCACGCTGACCATCGCGGCCTGGTGGAAGACGAATCGGCAGCCCGCGACCGCTCGGGCAAGATCGGCAGGGTCGAGGATCGAGGCCCGGTGGAGTTCGATGGTCCCGGGCGCAGGGTCGCCTTCGAGATTGTGGGCGTGCCCCCCGGACAGATCGTCGAGCACGCGGACGTGTGCGCCCAACGAGGCAAGCCGGTGAGCGAGATGCGACCCGATGAATCCTGCGCCGCCGGTGATCAGCACGCCCTCGCCGCGGAAGACGTTGCGGTAGTTGTTCGCCGATGCTGCATTCACGAGCGTCGTTCCTCCGTCGGGTTGGGGTGACGCTGGGCTGGAGCGCCCGAAGCGTCAAACGGCATGGGGCGGGGCTTGATCACTCGTGCCGGGTTCCCGCCCGCGATCATGTTCGCCGGGACATCTTTCGTGACGACCGCCGCCGCGGCGATGATGCTGTTGTCTCCGATCGTCACGCCCGGACCGACGAACGCGTCGGCACAGATCCAGACGCCGCTCCCGATCTTGGACGTGGGTCGGAGGAGTGGGAGGTTGGGCTTCGTGTAGTCGTGCGTGCCGTTGCAGACGTGGACGTTTTGGGAGATCACGGTATGGTCGCCGATGGAAACCGGACCGAGGTTGTACATCTCGACGTTGTCGGCGAGGCAGGAGTATTCGCCCATGGTGAGGAGCCAGGGATGCTTGACGCGTGCCGTGGGGCGAATGACGACGGTCGGCGCCAGTTTGGCCCCGAACAGTCGAAGCAACCACCGTCGCCACCCGTTCGTCTTTGATGGGCTGAACCGGAAGATCGTCAGACGGACGGCCTCCCAAAGAGACCGGCGGATGTACCACGAAAAGGGATACGGGTACGACGCCGTCGTGTTCAGTTGCTGGAAGATCGGGGTTTGTGTGGGGCTCGGGGAGGTCATGCTGTGGGGAACGTGGTCCGCATGGTAGTGTTTCGACAGCAGGCGGGTTGGGGCTCTACGCACAATGGGCGAGATGGTTGAGAACGCTCTCAGGATGTGAGTCCTGCCGGCGTGTGGCGGCGCGACGCATCGGTGCCCCCTACATCGGGCAGCGAGTTGGCTTCGTACAGTCGTCCGATGTCTACCGAAGCCGCCTCGTCCAAGCCCCGCCCTCTGGTTGACCCTTCGATGGCGGCGGGGCGACTGAGTTCGCCCCGTTGCCCCGTCTGTGGGCACGAACGCTCGGGGCCATGCTATCTCGAAGGTCCGCACAAAATGTACCGGTGTGAGAACTGCCGCAACGCCTTCGTCGCGCCGATGCCGGCCGCCGATTTCCTGGCGGAGTATTACTCGAACTACCACGTGGGGCGAGGACCGAAGGGGAACTACGCGCAAGAGGAAAAAATGCGGGCCTACCACCCCGCGGAACTACAACTCGTCCAAAAGTACACCAGGGGCAACCCCGGGCGTCTCTTGGACCTTGGTTGTGGCAAGGGGTACTTTCTCGAACTGTGCGCCAAAGCCGGGATCGACTGCATGGGCCTGGAACTCTCCGACACGGCCGCTCGCGCCGCGCGTGAGGAACTTGGGCTGAACGTCCAGGCGGGCAGCATCCACGAGGCCAAGCACACGATCGGGCACTTTGACACCGTCACCATGTGGGGCGTGATCGAGCACCTGCCCGATCCTGTTCAGGTGCTCCGATCCTGCTTCGAGGTGCTGAAGCCCGGGGGGCTGCTCATCATCAACACCGGAACGGGCGACGACTGGTTCGACCGTCTCTTGCCGGGCGTCAACCAGTGGTACAACCCTCCACAGCACCTCTTCGTCTTCTCCGCGCCGGGTCTTGCCGAGTGCCTCCGGCGGGCGGGCTTTGAGATGGTGGACCAGATTCCGAACTACGACCGCTCGGCGCAGCGATGGATCGCGCGCTATGTCCGGAGCGCCGTCACGGGCGCGCTGCTCCGCGTGGTCTCCACGCTGGGCCGCTTGGATTCGGGCGAGTTCGCCATGACCAAGTTTCCCATGGGCAATCACCAGATCGCGGTCGGACGAAAGCCCGGGTAAGCCGCCCCATTCGGAGTTCTATGGTCCCAAGGGCGCGGCAACGTCAGGAGGCCTTGGAGTACGAGGCGAGCACCCACCGCGTTCCGCACTCCGGGCAGGTCTTGACGCCGGCCAGATCCTTCGTCGCGGAGAGGTCGTACGCGCAGGCGGGGCAGATGGATCGTTCGAGGAGGCGTCGTCGTCGCCCTGCCCCCCACATGCGGGGGACCCACCCCATCGAAATGGCCAGGAGGATCAGCGCGAGGAGCGTCGCCAAGTTGTGGATATAGCCCGACCAGATCGGACGTTGGTCCTCGATGTCGCGGAGGAGCAGGCGAGAGAGTTCCGGATCTCGCTTGCCGAACATCGTACCGCCGTACGCCGAGCGTGCGGCCAAGTCCTTGTCGAGCGACGCGCCGTCCGACATACGGGTGATTTTCAGCCGGTGTTCTCGCAGGGTGCGTGTCGGCGCCCACCAGCCACGGCGCCCGAGGAAGCGGGTGCGTCGGATCTCGATGACGTCGCCCGGGCGTGAGGCGAGCAACTTGGTCAACTCGTCCGCGCTCGTTCGGATGGAGTCCAGGTCTCGGTACGCGTCTCCCTCGCGCACGAAGTAACTCGACCAGGGATACGAGAACTCGATGTCGGGGACCTTGAGTCCGAGCAGGTGCCTCGAGATGTGCCAGGGGATGGCCGTCGTCGTGGCGTTGTTCGGCGTGCCGGACCAGGTGTACGCACGAAAGACAAAGAGCACGTCCGCCGAGACCGCGAGGAACAGGACCAGCGACACCAGCGGTCGCTGGAGCCAGACGACCCATCGCGCTCCCGACCGCGGCGCGCGTCGCCCCCCCGAGGCAGGAAGCAGCCGAGGTCGCCCGGGCTTGGATTCGTCCTCATGCATCACGCGGTTCCTGTCGCTCCTCTCGTCGTCGCAACCGTACACTCCTTGCATGCCGGCCGACCACCTGAGCGAAGACTACATCCGAAAAGTCGCGAGATTGTCTCGACTCGCGGTGCGCGATGACGAGGTGGCGCAGTATCAGTCGCAACTCTCCGCCGTTCTCAACTACGTCCAAAGACTCCGCGAGATCGATCTTGGCGGGATCGAACCCATGACCAACGTGGCGAATACCACCAATCGTCTCGCGGACGACACGCCCGGGCCGACGCTCCCGATCGGGACGCTGCAAGCCCTGGCTCCCCAGTCGTACGGTCGTTTTCTCCACGTTCCCAAGGTGTTCGAAGAGGGAGGCGGCGCGTAGGCGCCTCTCGACGTGTTCCTCCGGATCTCGACCACGGCGCCCCGCACTCTTGACTGCCATGCAATCTGCCGCCGATATCCGCAACTCGCTCGCCCGCCGCGAATCGACCGCGGAATCGATCACGTGCGCCGCTCTCGCCCGCGCCGAATCGCTGAACCACGCCCTGAACGCGTTCCTGCAGGTCTTCCCCGATGAGGCCCTCGCCCAGGCGCGTGCGGTTGACGCCCGCCTCGCGCGGGGCGACCATCCGCCCCTCGCGGGCGTCCCCGTCGCTCTCAAGGACAACATCTGCTTCGCCCACGGCAAGACCACCTGCGCCAGCAAGATGCTCGCGAACTATCACTCGCCGTTCACCGCCACCGCCGCCCAGCGCCTCATCGACGCCGGAGCCATCATCCTCGGCAAGACCAACCTCGACGAGTTCGCCATGGGCTCGTCCACCGAGCACTCCGCCTTCGGCCCCACCCGCAACCCGTGGGACCTTTCGCGCGTCCCCGGTGGCAGTTCGGGGGGCTCCGCCGCCGCCGTCGCCGCCCGCATTTGCCCCATCGCCCTCGGCAGCGACACGGGCGGCTCCATCCGCCAACCCGCCGGGTTTTGCGGCATCGTCGGGCTCAAACCCACCTATGGCCGCGTCTCGCGTTACGGCCTCGTCGCCTTTGCCAGCAGCCTCGATCAGATCGGCCCGCTCACCACAAATGTGTGCGACGCCGCCCTTGCGCTCAACGCGATCGCCGGCCCTGATTCGCTCGACTCCACCAGTGCCGACCAACCCGCAACCGACTTTGCCGTCGATCTCGACTCGCACGTGCGGCATCTCGCCCTTGGTGTACCTCGCCAGGCCCGCAGCAACGCCAACCATCCCGCCGTCGCCCAGGCCCTCGACGACACCATTTGCTTCTACCGCGACCTTGGCGCCACCATCCTCGACATCGATCTTCCCATGATCGACGTGGCCATCGCCGCGTATTACATCGTCGCCCCCGCCGAAGCGAGTTCCAACCTCGCTCGATTCGACGGCATCCGCTACGGCCACCGCGCCTCCCTGGCCCCGGGCGAGAGCCTTGCGGACCTGTACTCAAAGTCCCGTTCCGAGGGCTTTGGTCCCGAGGTCAAGCGCCGGATCATGCTCGGGACCCACGTCCTCAGCAGCGGCTACTACGACGCCTACTACACCACCGCCCTTCGCGCACGTCGAAAAATCCTTGCCGACTTCAACGCCGCTTTCGATCTCGGCTGCCAGGCGATCCTCCTGCCGAGCAGCCCAAGCCCCGCGTTCAAGATCGGCGAGAAAACCAGCGACCCGCTCGCCCTCTACCTCGAAGACGTCTACACCGTCGCCGTCAATCTCGCGGGGCTCCCCGCCCTCACCTTCCCCGCGGCGCTCGCACCCGTCGAGGGTGCCAAACTCCCCATCGGCATGCAACTCGTCGGCCGCCCCTTCGACGAATCCACATTGCTCCGCATCGCCCGAATCCACGAACGCGAGCGAGACGCCTTCGCGCCTCCCCCGCTCCACGCAGGGGATGGGTCAGGCGAGGCCTTGAAAACCTGACGGAGGGGGCGTCCTGCTCCCCCTCCAAGAGGGCGGGAGGGTCGGTTCGCCCCCGCACCACTCCGACAGCCAACGTCTGGAAGGCTTACTCCCCGCACTTTGTGGCCCCGAACTCCGTCTTCTCGCCACACAAAGCCCTCCACACATCCCGCACCACCCAACTCATGTTCGCGTGGGCCATGTTCGTCGCCGCCGCCAGGTGCGGCGCCAACTTCGCGTTCGCCATCCCCAGCAGCGGGTTCGCCGCCTCGATCGGCTCGGGATCGTGCACGTCCAGGAGCGCCCGCGCGTGCGCGTGGCGCCGCAGAAACTCCGCCAGCGCCGCGTGATCCACCACCATCCCCCGGCTCGTGTTGATCAGGATGGTCGTCGGCTTCATCCGCGCCAGCGCCGCCGCGTTGATCAGGTGCCGATTGCCCGCCCGATGATCCACGTGGATCGTCAGCACATCCGCCCGCGCCAACAACTCATCCCGAAACACCGGGCTCGCCCCGTGCCGCTCCGCTTCCGGAATCTCCACGAGATCGTGGTAGATCACCGTCATTTCGAATCCGCGCGCGATCCGCGCCACACGCCGCCCAATCTTCCCCAGCCCCAGGACCCCCAGCGTCATCTCGCGCAACTGCTTCGGCGTCACCACCCGCTTCCGCAGCGCGTGCCACGCGTCCGCCTCCATCGCCGCATCGACATACCACAACGGGCGCACTTCCGCCAGCAGCATCGCGAACACATACTCCGCCACCGCGTCCCCATTCGCGTCCGGCGTGTGCACCACCTCGATGCCCCGCCGCCGACACTCCGCCACATCGATATTGTCCAGCCCAACGCCAGCCCGTCCCACAACCTTGAGTCTTGGCGCCGCGTCGAGCAAGGCCGCGTCCACCCGCGTGTACGTCCGCACGATCAGCCCCTGGGCGTCCTTCAGTCGCTCACGCAGCCGCGCAGCATCCTGGACCGGACACGCCTCCACCGCACACCGTTCGTGCAGCCACGCTTCGGCCTCCCGATCCAGTTGCTCCGTGAAGATGACGAGCGGGCGGCTCACGCGGCAATCGTTCGCACGCCGAGCGCCTCACGACGGTCAATCCACCGGGACCACGCGATACGATCCCGGCCCGTCGCCATGCGCCTCGCCGATCGCCTGCATCAGCCCCGTGGGATCGTCCTCGACGAACTGCACAACCTTGATGACCACCGCCCTTGCCCCGCCCGCGATGCGCGGATTGACCGATTCCAGAGCCGCGAGCGTGGAGGCGACGGTCTCCCCCTCCGCGCCCTTGCCGCTGCGTCGGATGTTGCGGGTCAGGAGCAGGATCAGGTCGGGCCGGAAGTTCAGCGCCGCTCGAAGTCCGGACAGCGTGCTCGAGCGTCCCGACGGCTCGACGCTCGCGATCCATCGCGCCAAGTCACCTTTGGCGTGCGGCGTCGCCGACAGCAACGCCGCCCCCGCGGCGAGAGTCTCGACGCTCTCGCCGCCCCCGAGCCGCTCTCGAAAGATGACCACCGCGAAGGACTGGGTCGGGTCCAGTTTCGCCACCGAACGCGCCAGTTCCGCCTTGACGAACGGCAGGCTGGAGGCCATCGAACCCGAAGCGTCAATGGCGTAGACGATCCTGTTGGCACGCGTTGATTCCACGCCCGCGAACGTCACCGTCGTCACGGGAGGTGGTGGTCGAGATGGCGGAGGCTCCACACGCCTGGGCGCGATCGCCGGCGGCGGCGCCGCCGCCGCGGGACGAGGCTGGGGCGCCGCAAACTCGTTCCTCGAGGGAACCACGACCGTCGGCAACCCGCTCGGTGAGGGGGAAGGCGCCGCAGGATCCTCCGTCGACTCGGGTGGTGCAGGCGGCTCGGGCGTCGGCGCGGGTTGGGGCTGGGGTGGCGGTGCCGCGGGTGGCTCGGCACGATCAGCCCCGAGGTTGAGCACGGTGCTGCTTCCTGATTCGCTCAACTTCAGGGGGCGCTCGCGCTGCTCCAGGCGCCAGGAGACCAGCGCCGACACCAGGGCCGCGTGCACCACCAGTGAAAAGAGAATCGGAAACGCAACCGCCCTGTCACGCAGCAGGCGTCCGAACACGCGCGATGGCGCTCGACCGAGGAACATCAGCCATGTAGTTTATCGGCCAAATGCCGGAGATGATCGCTGCCCGGCCCCCTTACCGGGAACGACATTCCCCATACTTCGCAAGAAAAAACAACAGATCGTCGGTCGAGACCTCGCCGTCCGGGATTCCCTTCCCCGCGCCGTCGTCCACGTCCGCGGCCAAGTCTCCCGCGCTGAAGCGTTCGATGAAATAGACAAGATCGTGGAGGTCCACCGTGCCATCAGGTATGCCGTCGCCGCGGCCATTGTCGAGGTCCGCCGGATCGCGTTGCCCAGCCGCCGCCCACGATCGCATCGCTTCACGGATCGGGAGGCGCAGGCATTCCCAATACAGCGTGGTGGCGGCCAGACTCGCCGCCTCGCCGTTGCTCGCGTCGTTCACGAACGCCGCGACGGCGTGGGGCGTTGGACGCGCCGTGCCGCGAGCGTCCTTGAAGCAAATCCAGATCATCCCCGCTCGACACTCATGGTGATACTCCTGCCCGCCGACCCGCCAGTCGTAGTTCCCGCTCTTCTGTATCACCCGAGTCTGGGCGAGGAAGGCCTCCGCCAGCCCGTTCGCTCCAGAAAGGATCGACGCTTCCTGCTCAACAAGGCGGCGCAACGGCGCGGGCAGGGCACGCCCAGTCGTGCTGTTCATGGACTCCCACGCGAGCACGCGGGACGTCTCCGTCAGGGCGCTGGAGTTCAGTCGCTCGTACAGCAGTGCCACGTCGCGAAGTGTCGTTTGGTTGGGGCTCTCATACGCGCCGTCGGGTCCTTCCGCACACCCGATCCGATGTCGGAGGATCGTGTCGCGGAGTCCAAGTTCGACGGCGGTCGCGAGGATGGCGCCATCGCCGAATCGCTCGCGCAGCGCGTGCGTGGCCGCGTTGTCGGAATCCTGCATCATCGCGCGGAGGACTTCGCGTAGCGAGACATCGCGCGACCATCCCTCCTCCGGGCAACGGTCGTGCATCCCGCCAAGGACCCGGATCACTTCATCCAAGTCCGCCTCGCCCTGCTCCACCGCCCGAAGCGCGTGGAAGAGCACCAGCGTCTTGATCGCGCTGGCAGGCTCGAACGGCATGTCCGCGTGCAACTCGAGTCCGGGCGCTGCTCCGATCGGCTGGAGGATGAAGCCGAACCGACCGTCCGTCGTTTGTTGCCCAAACTCGCTCATCTGGGCCAGCCACGGGATCGTCGTCGTTCCATCCGCGCCGTGGCCGATGGCGGTGATCACCGAAACCAACCCAAGCCCAAAGGCGAAGGGAGAGGACAGCATGGGATTGGAGTTTCGCATGGCCCACGGCTCGACCGGGCGTGTGCTCTGGCCTCGCCGAGAGCAATTTGAGGTTGGCCTGGGCGTTTCCCGTCGGGCTCAAGACCCGTAAAACTGGGACCCTCCCAGATCGCCCGAGCGTCACGCGGGGCAAGGTTGGTTCTTGATTGGTGCTTTTGGTATTGGATTCTTCGGCGGCGTGAGTCATACTTGGGCGTCTCGTTTGGCTGGAGGCATGTTCGGATTGGAAGCCCAGAAACCAAGTCGATCCGCCGTGTTCGCCCAGGCGACCGCCCTCCCTCGGGAGGAGCGGGAGTCCTTTTTGAGCCGCGCGCTCTCGGACGACCCCGAGGGCGTCGCCGAGGTCCGTGAACTCTTGCGGTTTCACGACGATTCGGCGTCGTTCTTGGAGCAGCCCATCGTGCCGGCGATCGCGTCGCTCGGGGCGATCGATGGCTCGGCGGACGCCCTCGTGGCGGGGACGCGCGTTGGGGCGTTCACGATCGTGCGGACGCTGGGGATCGGCGGGATGGGCGTGGTCTACCTCGCGGAGCAGGAGTATCCGCGTCGGACGGTGGCCTTGAAGTTGATCCGGACGGGCGTGGCGTCGTCGCAGTCGCTGCGCCGGTTCGAGCGAGAAGCGGAAGTGCTGGGGCGATTGCAGCATCCGGGGATCGCGCAGATCTATGAGGCGGGCGCGCTCAGCACGCCGCAAGGGCGACAACCGTACTTCGCGATGGAGTATGTCCCCGGTCGCCCGCTGCTCGACGCGGCGCGCGAGTTGCCCGTCCGTGATCGCCTGGACGTTCTGGCGCAAGTCTGTGACGCCATCCAGCACGCCCACACCAAGGGGGTTGTGCATCGAGACCTCAAGCCGGGCAACATCCTGGTCAACGACGAGGGGCGAGCCAAGGTGCTGGACTTCGGCGTGGCGAGGGTGACGGGCGGGGATCACGCCGCGACGATGCGCACGGATATGGGACAACTCATCGGCACGCTCGCCTACATGAGCCCCGAGCAGGTCGCGGGCGATCCGAGCGCCATCGATCCGCGTTCGGACGTCTACGCGCTGGGGGTGATCCTGTACGAGTTGCTCTCGGGGCGACTGCCGCATGACACGAGGAAGAGGAGCGTGCCCGAGGTGGTGCGGGCGATCCGGGAGGACGATCCGCCCTCGCTGAGTTCGCTCGACCATCGGTATCGCGGCGACGTGGAGATCATCGTGGCGCGGGCGCTGGAGAAGGACCCCGCGCGGCGCTACCCCACGGCGGAGGACTTCGGAAAGGACATCCGGCGCTACCTCGCGGACGAGCCCATCGTGGCGCGTTCGCCCAGCGCGCTCTATCAGTTTGGCAAGTTCGCCAGAAGAAACCGAGGATTGGTCGGAGGGGTGGTGGCGGCGGCGGTTCTCCTTGTTCTTGGGACCGCGCTGTCGACCACGCTGGCGATCAAAGCCTCGCGAGAGCGGGACCGGGCTCGCCACGCCGAGATGCAGGCCGCCGAGCAGCGCCGACAGGCGATCGACGAGGCCAAGACGTCGAAAGAAGTCACCGATCTGGTCCGGAAGATGCTGGCCGCGGCGGACCCGAGCCGCGGGCAGGGGCGTGGGGTGACGGTCGAGGCGATGCTCGACGCGGAGGCCAAGCGGCTGGAGTCGACCAACGCGTTGGACGATCGTCCGCTCGTCATGGCGGCGTTGCACGACACGATCGGGCAGACGTACTTCTCGCTGGGGCGATGGGCCGATGCCCTGAAACACTCGCGGGCGGCCTACAACCTCCTTGTGGGAAAGTTGGGAAGGGAGAGCGTCGAGGCGACGCGGGCCCTGGTCCCGCTTGCCAAGGCCGTGCAGTTCTCGGGAACACGAGCGGAAGCCCTGCGGGAAATCCAGGACATCGCCCGGCAAGTCGAACGAGTGCTCGGTCCGGACGACGTGGACACGTTCCGGGCCAAACTGGTGGAGCGCCAGGCCCGGTTGCGGATGGACCTGCAGAAACTGACGGTGGACGATTTGCCTTCGTTGTACGAGCGGGCGGTGCACCTCTTCGGGGCCGAGAGCGACGTGGCGTTGGAATGGATGCAGGCCCTGTCGAGTTCATACGTCACGATGGGCGAGCCAAAGAAGGCCGAGGAGTTGGGCACGAGGCTCCTGGAGATCCAGGAGCGGGTGCGAGGACCCGACGCGCCCGAGACGCTGGAAGCCGTCAACACGATGGCCAACGTGCACATGCTCAAGCGGGAGTACGACAAGGCCGAGCCATACTGGGTTCGCTTGGCCGAAGGGCGCAAGCGCGTGCTGGGAGCCAAGCACTCGTCGTCGCGGCAGGCGATCCATATGCTGGCGTCGTTCTACCAGATGCAGGGGAACTCGGCAAACGCGGAGCGGGTCTCGCGCGAACTGATCGCGCTGGGCGAGGAAGTCGGGGAGGATGGGCGTGTGCTCGCGGGCTATCGGCGTCAACTGGCCGCGCACGTCGAGGCGCAGGGGCGTTGGTCCGAGGGTGGAGCCATTCGGGCGCAGGTGCTGGAGCAGATACGCCAAGTGGCCAAGAACGACACGCATCGGGACGTGCTGCGTTCCAAGATCGAACTCGCCTCCAACCTGGCGCGCCAGGGCTTGCATGACGAGGCGGACGTGCTGGCCCGCGCGGCGTTCGAGGCCGCGGTCGCGCAGCGGGGAGAGATGGAAGACCACTGGATCGCGCTCATGACCGTCGCGTATGGGCGGGCGATGATCCGGTGCGGTCGATTCGACGTCGCCCAGGAGTGGTGGAGCATGGCCCAGCCATACGTCGCGGAGAACCCGACCGCCCGCACCAATCCGGCGGTGGCGCGCCGGGAGTTTGATCGCCTGCGGGACGAGATCGCGACGCGAGAGCCCTTGCCCGGGAACTGGGTTCCCGCCTGGGGCGGGATGTAGCGCTCCCGACGCGATCAGGCGTGCGTGTACGGGGCGATCGCGTGATACGGTTCGCCCATGAGCACCTTTGCCTCGCAGTCCGTTTCCGAGTTTCTCTCGAAGATCGCGGCCAAGACTCCCACGCCCGGAGGCGGCGCGGTCGCGTCCACCGTCGGCGCCCTTTCCGCGTCGTTGGCGCACATGGTCGTCTCGTACTCGCTCGGAAAGAAGAACCTCGCCGCACATCAAGGGGATCTCGAAGCCGCCGCCAGAGTCCTTGCACGCTCGCGCGAGGTGCTGCTGCGTCTCGCCGACGAAGATGCGGCGGCGTACGGGCTGGTGAACGAACTCTCACGCCTTCCCGAGAACGATCCGCGGCGGGCGTCGGAGTATGCCGCGGCTTGCCAGGCGGCGGTCCAGGTCCCGATGGCGGTCATGGCGACGTGCGTGGACCTGCTTCGCCTTTTCGAGAAACTCGCGCCGATCACGAACAAGCACCTCAGCAGCGATCTGGGCATCGCGGGCGAACTCGCGCGCGCGACGGTCGAGGCTTCGAACTGGAACGTCGAGATCAACGTGAGCACGCTCAGCGCGGCGACTCAAAGCGCCAAACTTCAGCAAGCCGAGGGGCTGCGGCGGGCCGCGGGCGAACTCGCCGCCCGCGTCGCGGCGTCGTGCCTCGCGACCGTGCGGGGGCTGCGAGGATAGTGGTCGCGCCGCGGGCGGTACGCCCCTCCCACACGTGCGTTAGCAGCCGGCTTCGAATCGGACGAGGTAGTACAGCAGGTCGTCGATCGTGACGCCGCCGTCGAGCGTCCCCGTGCCCGAGCCGTCGTCCATGTCGGCGGCAAGGAGACCCTCCTCGAAGATCCGGAGGTAATACAACAGGTCGTCGATCGTGACCCCGTCGTCGCACTGTCCTGTGCCAAGTCCTCCATCGACGTCCGCCGGACAGTCGCACCCGCTCCGCGTCCAGAACTGCCCGAAATACTCGTCATCGCACGAGCCGGCAAGTTCTCGCACCTCCATCCGATCGAACGCGCGAAGGCTCGCGAGCCCCACGAACGCCGCGGTGTCGTCGGGGCGATTGAACTGGATCGTTCCGACCACGATTCCCAAGGCTCCGCCGCGCCGGAGTGTCACCTGGAACGTCGAGTTCAGGCATGGACAGAGCGGGCTGCACGGCGCGTAGACCACCGTGCGGATCGTGGGCTCGGCAAAGTCAAATCCGACGGCACGCATCGGCTCCGCGAAATCGACGTTGAGATTCTCCGGGCCGGAGATGGCGATGTCATTCCCCGCAACGAAAGTCGTCCAATCGCTCCCCACCGCCGGGTGGTGCCCCGAACCCACGTAGAAGTTCGTACTCGGGGGCGCGATCGAGAGCGTCAGCCTTCCAAGCGAATACGACGCGGCAGGTCCACCCGGGATCAGCCCAGCGTTCGGCCAAGCCGGCTCCATTATGGACCCGGTAGCGAGGAGAAACGCCGATCGGTCGGCGTACGGGGTTACCTGCGCCACGACGGGCGAGATGAGAAACATCGCGGTGGTGCCGAACGCCACACGGGCAAGGCATCCAATCGCACATCCTGAGGTCTTCATCTCGCTTC
Organism: uncultured Phycisphaeraceae bacterium; assembly: GCA_964543905.1. Taxonomy (GTDB): domain Bacteria; phylum Planctomycetota; class Phycisphaerae; order Phycisphaerales; family UBA1924. The sequence continues at coordinate 264,961 of CAZIZO010000002.1, read as the reverse complement.
TCCTCGTTGGATGCGGCGACCCGTCGGCATCGCCGCAGCCGAATCCCTCTTTCAACTCCAGCGTATTCGAACGTCTTGGCAGAGGTCAAGGACAGTCGGGCTCGAGTTCCTTTCAACAAGATTTGAACGGTGTGGGGCCATGGATAGAGAAGTCTTGGTCCGACTCGGCCGTCGTGGACAACCCCGTGTCGCTCGTGGTCCGGCGTCTGGCTCGCCCGCCCCCTTCGCCCCTACCCTCCTGTCCCATGTCTTCCTCTTCTTGGACCGCAAAGACCGACTTTCCCGTCCTCACCAAGCGCATTCCCACGTGGCCTTGGGCCGATCCCAAGGGCCGGCACGTCGTCTCGTACGACGAGTACGTCAAGACGGGTGGCTACGTCGCCCTGCGCAAGGCGATGGAGATGAAGCCCGACGCGGTGACGGAGGAAGTCAAGAAGAGCGTGCTGCGAGGTCGCGGCGGGGCCGGGTTCCCCTGCGGACTCAAGTGGACGTTCCTCCCCAAGTTGCCCGTCGATGCGAACGGCAACGAGGCCGACCCGGGGCAGCGCTACCTCGCCGTCAACGCCGACGAGTCCGAGCCGGGCACCTTCAAAGACCGCCTGCTCATGGACTTTGACCCGCACCAGATGCTCGAGGGCATCGCGATCGCCTGCTATGCGTGCCGCATCAAGACCGCCTACGTCTTCATCCGCGGCGAGTACCACCACCAGGCCAGGGTCGTCGAGGACGCCATCGCCGAGGCGTACAAGCACGGCATCTTCGGCAAGCAGGGGCTCATGAACGGCGCGAGCACGGGCCGCGGCGGGCCGTTCGCCGTTGATTGCTATGTGCACCGCGGCGCGGGCGCGTACATCTGCGGCGAGGAGACCGGGCTGCTCGAAGCCATCGAGGGCAAGCGCGGGTGGCCCCGCATCAAGCCCCCCTTCCCCGCCATCAAGGGCCTCTTCGGCAAGCCCACCATCATCAACAACGTCGAAACCCTCTCGCACCTCCCCACCATCATCGAGCACGGTGCCGACTGGTTCATGAAGCAGGGCACGGTCAGTACCTTCCAAGGCGCGCCGCCTTCCTTCGGCACCAAGTTGATGGGCGTCAGCGGGCACGTCAACCGCCCGGGCGTCTACGAGTGCGACCTTGGCATCCCGCTCCGCGTCCTCATCGAAGACCAAAGATACTGCGGCGGCATGCGCGGCGGGAAGAAGTTCAAGGGCGCCATCGCCGGCGGCATCTCCATGGGCATCCTCGGCCCCGACCAGATGGACGCCGAGATGGACTTCGACATCGGCCGCAAGTACAACGTCCTGGGCCTGGGCACCGCATGCCCCACCGTCTTCGACGAAGACACCGACATGGTCGCCGTCGCCCGCAACATCACCCGCTTCTTCAAGCACGAATCCTGCGGCCAATGCACCCCCTGCCGCGAAGGCTCCGGTTGGCTTTACCAACTCATGTCGCGGATCGAGGAAGGCAACGCGAAGACGAAAGACCTCGACCTCGCGCTCGAGATCGCCACCAGCATGGGCAGCATGCCCGGCACGACGATCTGCGGCCTCGCCGACGGCAACAACTGGGCCGTGCGGACGATCATGAACAAGTACTGGAGCGAGTTTGAGAAGCGCGTGAAGCCCACCTTCGTCCCCGTCAAGATCACCGTGGGGGCGGGGGCAAGGTAACTCCTCCCCGAGGGATTCACCAACGCGACGTTTCGGCGCCTTGCGTCGGGGCTCTGCCCGCCCTCCGCGGGAAACGCCTTCGCCCAGTCGATCCCCGCTTTAGCCGTGCTTGTGCCCGCGCCCCGGGTCGCCCGCCCGGGTGCCCCGTCCTCGACTCTACGGCCAGATCCGCTCGAGTTCGAATCCTGGCGCACCACGCTCTCCCTCGTCGCACGGTGCAATGGACCGACGCTCGGCGGACATCTCCCGCGCGTCCCTTCCCACCGCTCCTGTGGCCGACGTCCGGCCCGCGGTGATCCTTTGCGCCCACCCCCCGGGAGCCATCATGCGTACCCCAACGCCGACCGCCCTCGCCCTCGTCCCCTCCGCCCTTCTCGCGATTCTCGCCGCCTTGCCCGCGAAGGCCCAACTCTGTTTACCCTCGCTCGCGCCCGCCTCCCAGCCGAGCGCTCCGCCCGAACTCTTCTCGCTCCTCACCCTGGCCGCGGGTGACTTCAACGCCGATGGGCGAGCGGACCTCATCACGTCGGACCTCGTGGCTTCGACCGTCGTCCAGGTGCGCTTCGCGCAGGCCGACGGCACGTTCACACCGCCCGTCCTGACCGACATCGGCGGATCGATCTTCCTTCGCCAGACCTCGCTCGCCGACGCGGACGGCGACGGCCTGCCCGATCTCCTCGCCACGACCGCGTCGCCGGCGGGCGCACGCCGTGATCTCTGGTACGGGCGGGCCGACGGCACTTTCGAACTGGGCTTTGCACTCGGGCTCACCCTCTCGGGAGTCAATGTGACCGATCTCAACGGCGACGGTCGTCCCGACATCGTCGGTTTCGGGCTCGATGCCTCGGGCACCCCGACGACCGAACTCCGGGCCTGGATCAACCAGGGCGGACGCGTCTTTACGAGCGTCCCGCTCACGACGGCATCGGTGCTCGGCACGCCCTTGGTGCGAGACCTTGACGCCGACGGGCGCGCCGACCTCCTCGTGGTGCGGGCGAACAGCCCCACGAGCGTGCAGGCCGCGTACCAGGGCATCCCGGGGGCGCCCGGGGGCCTGGGAGCCTTCGTGTTGGAGCCGCCGACAACCCTTGCCAACGCCTTTCCCTCCACGCCCGAACTGATCGACGTGGACGGGGACGGGCGGCTGGACCTCGCGTTCCCCGTGACGGGCGCGTTCCTCCAGTATTGCCCGGGCCTGGTTGCCCTGGGGCGATCGCCCGTCTTCGGGAACGCGATCAACGTGGACCCCTTCACGGGCAGTTTCGTCGGGACGGGAGGAGAAGCGCGGATGACGCTCGCCGATCTCAATGCCGACGGGCGCGCCGACCTGGTACGGACGATGCTCTTCCAGGGGGAGTCGCGTACGACGATCCTGGTGAAGTTCGCGATGCCCAGCGGCGTGCCCAACGGGGCGACGTTCGGGCCCACGCTGGCGTTCGCCGGCGTGGACCTCTCGGGCGTCACGCCCGGGGCCGTCGGCGTGCGCGTCCCGCCCGTCGTGGCCGATTTCACGGGGGACGGACTCCCCGAGATCCTCGCCAGCGGCCCCGACACGAACCCCGCGACACCCGTGCGGGCGGCGGTGCTCCGCGTCACACGCCCCGGCGGCGTGGTGATCGAGGTGCCCCCCGCGCCCGCCCGCGTTCGCACCGGGCAGACCGCCATGCTCACCGTCGCCGCCCACCCCATCGATGGCGTCACCCCGGTGGGCTTCCGATGGCTCAAGAACGGCGTCGCGCTCGTCGAGAGCGAGCGCCTCGCGGGCACACGCTCGGCGACCCTCGTCATCGCCAACACTTCCCCCGCCGACGCCGGGGTGTACACCGTCGAAGCCTCAACGCCATGCGAGACGCGGAGCGCGAGCACCTTCCTCGACGTGGGGAACACCGGGAGTGGGTGCGTCGCCGATGTCGACGATGGGAGCGCCACGGGCACGCCCGACGGCGGGGTCACGATCGAGGACCTGCTCTTCTTCCTCGCCCGCTTCAACCAGGGGTGCTGAATCCGACGACCTCCGGCTTCGCCCGATTCGATCTCCCGCGATCATCCCGGTGGGCGCGACGCCTTCCGTGGCACGCCTCAGCCCTGGGGCACGCCGACACTGCGGAGCGCCGCGCGCAATCCCGCGATCGGGTCGGCCTTGGCCCGCCACTCCGCCACGATCCGCTTCGACGCCGCCTTCATGCGGGCCAAGTTCTCCGGGTTCGTGGCCTCCCGCAGGCACGCCTCGATCTCTCCCACCTCGCCCGGCGTGAACGTTCTCCCGTTCACGCCCTCGCGCACGAACTCGGGGGCCGCGCCCACCACCTTGCTCACCACCATCGCCAGCCCGCTCGCCGCCGCCTCGTTCACCACCAGTGCCCACGCCTCATACTCGCTCGCAAGGCACATCACGTCCGAACTGCGGTACATCGCAAAGACAATCTTGTCGTCCGTGATGAAGCCGGGGAATCTCACGCGGGCCTTGAGGTCCGCGGGCACGCGCGCCTCCAGCCCCGCCCGCTCGGGCCCGTCGCCCACGATCAGCAGGTCCCACTCCGGACGATCCGCCGCCAACCGTGCGAACGCATCGATCACCGTGTCCACACGCTTCAGTGGGATCAAACGGCAGACCACGATGATCCGCTTTCGCGCCGGGTCCAGCCCGTACGCCTCTCGAACGGCCCGAGCGTCCTCGTCGGTCATCGACTCGATCTTCGCGTAGTCCGGCTCCAGCGGGACAAAGAACATCCGCTCCGGGTGCCCGTAATAGCGCCGGAACAACTCCCGCCCGTTCGTCCCGCAGGGCAACACGGCCGACGCGTGCCGCAGGCGCCGCGTGACGATCAACTTCTTCAACAGCCGGCGAGGCCAGGTTCCCTTGTCCCCGTGCACGTTGCTGTCCGCCCAGACCAGCACCGGCACGCCCCGCTTCTTCCCCCACGGCAGGATGTCCATGAACGGATGCCCCGCGTACCCGTTCAGGACAACCGCCGCCGGACGGATCTCCTCCAGCCACGCCAGCACACGCGACGCCTCCCTCGCCTCGGCGCGATTGACCAGATACCTCGTTCGCAGGTGCGGGTTCTTCAGGAAGGTGCTCAAGCGCGTGGACATCCGCACCACTTCCGCCTTCGTCTCATAGTCCGCGGGCCTCTTGGGCTCGAACGTCACCAGCCCGATATCTCGAAGGTCCGTAAACGTCCAGGCCTTGTGGGCTCGATGCGGGAAGTACAGCGTGTGCAACTCAAACTCCGCCATCTCGCGCGCGATCCGTCGATGCCAGTGCACGCGATAGGGTGTCAACTCGCCGCACACCACCACCAGCGCCGGGCGGGGGGCGTTCGTGTCCATGGGCGTCGGTTTGGTCGGGATGTGGTTGGGCGGCTCGGTCATTGACGGTGGGCCTGTTGCGCCCAAAGCGTTACACTCTTGACCCCTGCGGGTGGGGGTGCGTCTGGTTCCTGGGTTGTTCTCGCATCCAAGGGGCGCATTATTCCATTGTCGGGCGATGTTCGTGTGAAGTCGTCCACATGTCCGCCCGAATCGAGCAAGAATCTCTCGTTTGGCCGTTCTGCTTCCGTACCCCGTTCATCCACCCTTGAAAGGACGCCCGTGGGCGCGGCCTGGAACGACACGACCCCGACTCCGACCTCGCCGCCCGCGGAACGCGCCTCGCCGCACCTGACGCTGGTTCGAGAAGCCTCGCCCTTGGCGGGGCAAGTTCCAGCCGCGACCGAGAACGCCGATCTGCGTCGTCTCCGCGTGGTCTTGCAGCAGCCGGCCCTGGTCCGGTATCGCGTCCCCGTCTTCCGCGAACTGGCGAATCGCCCGGGGATTGATCTCCGTCTGGTCTACGCCGAATACCCGGGCCTTCCCAATGTGCAGCCCGATGGGTTCGTGGGCGAGTTCGTCCCCCTGCGTCGATTCGAACTTCGGGGGCAGGAGGTCTACTGGCACGATGCCCAGTGGCGCTACGCGACCAAGAAGCACGCCGACGTGTTGATCCTCTCCTGGAACACCCGCTACGCCAGCCTTATCCCGACGCTGCTCCGGGCAAGGTTGAACGGGGTGAAGACCATTGTGTGGGGTCATGGCGTCTCCAAAAAGGAGAGTCGTGTGAGTTTTGGGCTGCGGGCGCTCCTCGCTCGAATGGCGGACGCCGTGCTCTTCTACAACCACACCAACGCCAAGGTCTTTACCGATCAGGGCTTTGATCCGCGGCGAGTCTTCGTCGCACTCAACAGCCTCGACCAGTCGATCATTCAGGCCGCCCGACAGGAGTGGCTGGACGATCCGGCACGGTTGCGCGCGTGGCAACGCGAGAAGGGTCTCCTGGACAAGCCGGTGGTCCTCTTCGTCTCGCGTCTGGACGTGAACAACCGTCTCGGCCTCCTGGTCGATGCCGCGCAGCGGCTTGTCGCGTGGAACGACGAGGTCCGAGTCGTGATCGTCGGCGCGGGGGAAGACGCGGAGAATCTCAAGAGGCGCATCGCGGACAAGCATCTGGAAAAGCACGTGCTCATGGTCGGCGCGGTCTACGAAGAAAAACAACTCGCGCCCTACTTCCTTTCCGCACAGGCGTACTGCTATCCACGCAACATCGGACTCTCGATCCTTCACGCCTTTGGCTATGCCCTTCCCGTCGTGACCGGCGATGATTACAAGAGCCACAATCCGGAGATCGAGGCGCTCCGTCCCAACGAGAACGGCCTGCTGTACCGGGACGGCGACGTCGAATCCCTCGCCGCCACGCTCCGCACGATTCTTCAAGACCCCGCGATGGCCCGGCGCATGGGCGAGGCGGCCCACCGGACGGTCCTGGATCGATTCAGCGTCAAGGTCATGGTGGACGGCTTCGAGTCCGCGATTCGATACTGCATGTCGAGCGCAAAGAAATAGGGCCGAGCGTCAGCGCTCGGCCCTGCAGGTTCGATGATCGATTCCGAGGAGTTAGCAGCCCGCGTTGAACCGCTCGAGGTAGTAGAGGAGGTCGTCGATGGTGACGCCGCCGTCCGCGACGCCGTTGCCGCTGCCATCGTCCACGTCCGCGACCTGGCTGCCGAAGCGGAAGAGTTCAAGGTAGTAGAGGAGGTCGTCGATGGTGACGCCGCCGTCGGGCTCACCCGTGAAGGAGCCGTCGTCGATGTCGGCGACGCAGGGGTTGAACTGCCATCGGAGGATGAAGTTGCCGTCGCGGAGCGAGGTGCCGAAGTGCGAGACGCGAACCCGCATGGTGCGCGCCGAGGCGACGACGAAACCGAGGCGAGAGTCAAAGTTCGCGCCCTGCGCTCCCGGGCATGTTGGGAAGGCGTCGTCGTTGCAGGCGATCGGGCCGCCCGGGCAGCCGTTGTAGGCGTTGAGCACCGTGTCCATGCCGAGGTCGACGCCCGGCGCGTCGTGCGTGCCGCAGGTATTGAGGTAGAGGCGGCCCGCGCGAGACGTGGTGTTGGTCCAGCGATACCAGACGTCCGGGTTGCTCGACGAACCGCCGCACAAGGAGGTACCGTCGTTGGTCGCGCAGAAGACGCTGCCGGTCACGTTGCCCGAGAAGCCCGCGAGATTGGCCGCGTTCGCGCACTGGTCGTTGGGTGGCGCCACGGGGACGAAGTTGGTATTGAGGACGAAGTTGCCGTTGCCGCGACGGAAGTTGCCCGAACCAAAGTGCGTCACACGCACGAGGACGCGCTGCCCGGCGGAGAGCGCGGCGGAGACGTTCGAGTCGAGGCCGTTGCAGCCCGCCTGCCCCGCGTCGTCGTTGCAGGCGATCTGGTTGCTCGTGTCGCCCGGGCAGCCCGTGTGGATCGAGGCGACGGTGTCGGCGCCACCCGCGGCGCGCGAGCCGCAGGTGTCGAACGTCACCGTGCCGTCGCAGGGCGCGACGAAGGTGTACCACACGTCCGGGTTCCCCGTGGTGGCCCCGCAGGTTGCGGAGCCGTCGTTGGTCGCGCACGCGATGCTGCCGTTGACGGACGAACCGGCCGCGACGGGGCGGGCGTTTGCGCACGAATCGTTCGCGGCGGGAGAGGTCGGGAGGAACTCGAACGCGACGTTGAGGAGACCGTTGCCCATGCGCAGGCTGGTATCGCCGAAGTGGGTCACGCGGACCCAAACCTGTTGCCCGGAGGTCATCGGAACGTTGATGGTCGAATCCAGGACGTTGCAACCCGTGCCGCCCGCGTCGTCGCTGCACGCGATGGTGTTGGCGCCGACTCCCGGGCACGCCGAGTGGGCCGAGATGACCGTGTCCGAGCCGGTGTCGGGACCGTTGGCGTCGCGAGTGCCGCAGGTGGTCGCGCGGAGCGTGCCGTCGCAGATCGCGGTGTAGGTGTACCAGAGGTCGGGGTTGCCGTTCGAGGCGCCGCAGGTGGTCTCGCCATCGGGGCTCGCGCTGCGGATGCTGGCTTGCGTGATGGTGTTCCCGCTCGTGACTTCCTGGGCGTTCGCACAGGAGTCGTTGAACGGACGCAAGGGGGTGAAGCGGTAGTTGTCCGTGGCGGTGGTGGAGATGGTGTTCGTGCAGTCAAGTCCGCAGAGCCCGAACGTGCCGTCGTAGTCCTCGATGCCGATCGTCGCGGAGTCGAGGGTGTCCGAGTTCCAGTCGTTGGAGAGATGCAGCTCGATGACGCCGGTGTTCTCGTACAACTTCACCTGGAAGAAGTGCCAATCGTTGGTGCTGCCGCCCAGGCGCGACATCGAGAACCACTCGGCCGTGAAGACGCGCGAGTTGATCGCCCCTTCGGTCTTGTAAGACACGCGATCCGTGTTGCCCTGCGCGGTCGCGACGATGAGGTCGTCCCACCATGGGGCGGCATACCCGTCCGGGTCCGCGGCGTCCGGGATCGCGTCGTTCGTGAAGTTCGTCCCGTCGAGCGCTCCGTCGCCCTGCTGGAAGAACGTGATGTATCCGTTGGTGGAGACGCGCACTTGATTGTGGTTCACGCCGCCGTTGTCGCAGGGGAAGTAGAAGAACGAATCAAACCCGGTGGGCACGTCGGCCTGCGCGTCGTCAAAGCCATTCGTGAGCCAGATGTCGGTCTGCCCGCTCAGGTTGGTCATGCCGCGAGCGAAGGTTCCGCGCGCGTAGCAGTTGAACCCGCGATCACCGTAGGTCCCCATGGGTTGGAGGGCTTGCACGTTCGCCATCGTCGAGCCACGGCTCGCGACGAACGCCTGGATGTTCGCGGGATAGACCGTCGGGGAGTATGTGTACCGGAAGAGGTCCTGGTTTGCGAAGCGGATGTTCTCGTAGTAGCGCATGTACGACAGGATGCCGCGCGCTACGGCGTCGTTCACGATCCCCGCGTCGTTGAGGCTCACGAGGTCCTCGAACGCGATGCCTCGCGTGATCGCCTGCCCCACGAAGTTCGCGAAGATGCCCTGCGTCTCGGTCGTGTCCGCGCCCGTGGCCAGTTGACGCACCAGCGTGTCGCGCCACTCGGCGATCGAACCACGCAAGGCGTCCACGTCGCGCTGGGCCCACGCGGGGAGGCCCGGCGTGTTGTTCACGATCGGATGGCCGTACGAATCGACCAGCGCCGAAGTCTCTTGCCCCTTCGCGGGCTCCGTGTGCCAGTTCGCGGGCAGGTGATCCACGAGCGTCGAGACGATCAACTCGCCCGTCGTGGGGTCGAGGCGTGCGGGCTTCCCCGCCAGGATCATCTGTTGCACCCGCGACGCCGAGACGGGGATGCGAACGTCACGCATCTCGCGACGGGGGCCGGGATCGGAGCCAGCAGCCGATCCCATCTGCCCAAGCGCCGTGGAACTGCACGCCGCCAACAACGACGCCACGCCCCCGAGCCACCGACAACATGCTCGACGATTCATACGCAAACTCCCTTTCTCAAACTGGCCGACCAACCCACGACCCGCCGGACGTTCCGGTGAGCCTTCCCATAAGCGATATTCGCACAGAATAATGCAAAGTGCCCAGAGTGAGCACCAAGACCGCGCGAAGCCCCCATGAAAACGGAAAAGGTTCGGCGCGCTCACGCGTTTTTGGTATTCGAGGACGAGTGGTCAGTAAACTCGTGCACGCGAACCGTCGCCGGCATCTTGCCCGGAGATTGCCCCAATAACACGGATGAGACCCAAGGCTTTCCCGCGCGAACGATCTAGCGACACCGGTATTTTTCGTATGCCCGCATGGCTGTTCGTGCCACGATGGGCCAGGTGAAGTGCTCGCGCACCAGTTTGTACCCGGCCTGTCCGAGTTCCTCGCGGGGCTTGGCGAGGACGTGGAGGATGCCCTCCGCGATGCTCGACGCGCTGAGCGCGGTGCACACGCCCGCGCCGAAGGTCTCGACCTCTGGGTAGTGGCAATCGCGCGTCACCACGCTGGGCGTGCCGCACGCCAGGGATTCGGTGATCGCGATGGAGAATCCCTCCTGCCGGCTGGGGAGGCAGAAGAGCCGGGCGTCGTTGAAGGCGGCGAGTTTCTCGGGGCCATAGAGCGGCCCGGTCAGGTGCGTTCGCGACTGCAGGTGGTGACGGGCGATCATCTCCTCGAAGGTCGCCTGGTAGCCGTCGTCCGCGCCCGCGACGACCAGCCGGAGGTCGGGCGCCTTGGGCGCCACGATCGCGAACGCGTCGGCGAGATAGTCGAGCCCCTTCTTGTAATGCAAGCGGCTCAGGAACAGCATGAAGGGCTGATCATGCAACTCCGGATGCTTTGCGTAGAAGGCGCCCTTCGCCGGCAGGGTGTTGAACTCCTCGATGAAGATGCCGTTGGGGATGATCTCCCCGGGCGAGGTGAGGCCGATCGGCTCCATCAGGCGCTGCTCGTCGGTGTTGCCCAGGTGCAAAAAGGCGGCCTGGTCGAGCATGCGCTTGTAGCCCAGCGCGAGCGCGGCCTTCTTCTTCAGCGTTCCTTGGGTCATGCACCATGGGTCGAGCATGCCGTGGGTTGTGACCGCGTAGGGCTTCCCGGCCTTGCGACATTCGCTCGCGGTCGCGAGCAGGATGGGGTCCCACACGCCGTTCAAGTGGACAAAGTCATAGTCCCGGAGGGCATCCCGAATGACCTTCCGGGCCGTGCCCGAGGTGAAGTAGTCCAGCCGATTCCTCGCGCGAGGGACCAGAATGAGTTTGATGCCCTTCCCCCCGGGCACCTCGCCGAGTTTCGCGGGAATCGCCGTCTTTGGCTCCTCGGGCTCGTACGCGAGCAGCCCGCACGTGACGCCCTCGAGGACCTGCGCCGCGGCCAAGCGAGAGACGATCAGCGGCGGTCCGCCGGACTTGGCATCGAGCGAGTTGATGACGTGGAGGATGCGCATGCGTGGACCCGTGAGTGGGGGAGGAGTTTACGTCGTCCAACGTGATCCGTCCGAGCCCTCGTTGATACGCGATGGTCGGTCGGATTGCACATCGACTTCGCTCGCCCACGCAAGCCATGTTCCTCTGAAGGCGAACTCGAGGGAATTCCCCTTGTCCGGGTGACTAGTGTGGGCGTTTGCGTGGCCCGGCGCTCAAGAGGCGTCCCCCAAAGAGTTCGATCGCCTGCTTGACCAGCGGGTGTTCGGCCATGCTGGGCATCGGCGTGCCGGGGTGGCCCTCGTTCGCCTCGGGCGCCGGGCCGTCCGACTCGATGACGACGCGGATCGTCGATCCCGCCGCCTGTGAGAGAGCGGCTTCCATGTCGGTCGCGCAGGATCGTGCGATCGTGAGCAGCGCGGGTTTCACCAGCACCCGCGCCGAGTCTTGATCCATCACGACCAGTTTTGATTCCTGCATCAGCAGGCGCAACCGCCGATTCGCCGAGCACGCGGCGATCGCGCGATCCCACACCGAGACCGGGGCGACACCCTGCGGCGCGGGCTTGGGCTCGCCGACCGCGACCGTCGGCGGTGCCACGGCGGGCGCGGCGGCATGCACGCGAGAGGGAGGAGGTGCGATGGACGCTCTCGGCGGCGCGGCCGGGGTCGGGGCCGGCGGCGTCGCCGTCAGCGTTTTTTTGCGGGAACTCCCGGCGCGCCCTTGCCTTCCACGATCGATGCGGCGACCACGGCCGTCACGTCCGCCAACTTCTCCGTCAACGCCAATCGAACCAGCAACGCATCAAGCAGCGCCCGGGGCGTGGCGCTCCCCTTCGCCGCACGCTGCACGTTCTCGCACAGCGCGATCATGTGGACGATGCCCGCGGCATCGAACGTGGCGGCAAGTGCGGCTTCCGCGTCGCGCGTCGCCTCGGACAAGTCCACCAGGTCCGTCTTCGCCCCGCACGACGCGAGGATCATCAGGTCGCGCAGCCGCAGCAGCATCGTTTCGATGAACTGGTCGATCGACGTGCCCTTGCGGAGCAGGGCGTCGCCCTGCCGGAGCGCCCCCGAGGCGTCGCCGCTCGCGATCGCCGTCAGGATCGCCGTCATGATTTCACGGTCGGGCAAGCCCAGCAGTTCCTCGAGGAGTTTGACCGTGAGAGTCTTCTCGCCGACGGCGAGCAGACGATCCATCAGCGAGAGCGCGTCGCGCATCGAACCGTTGCCCAGACGCGCCACCGCGTGCAACAGTTCCGCGTCGGCCTTGGCGCCTTCCTTCGCGACCACCTCCTTCAAGTGCTCCGCGATCTGCGAGGTCGGGATGTTGCGGAAATCAAAGCGTTGGCAGCGAGACTGGATCGTCGCCGGCACCTTGTGCGAGTCCGTCGTGCAGAGGATGAACTTCACGTGCTCGGGCGGCTCTTCCATCGTCTTCAGGAGCGCGTTGAACGCGCTCGTCGAGAGCATGTGCACCTCGTCAATGATGTAGATCTTGTACTTTCCACGCAAGGGTCGATACGCGGCGTTGGCGATCAGTTCTCGCACGTTGTCCACGCCCGTGTTGCTCGCCGCGTCGATCTCGATCGTGTCGGTGTCTTGCCCCGACATGATCGCCCGGTCGATGGCGGCATCGCCCTCGGGGTTGTTGAGGGCGCGGGCGAAGAGGCGGGCCATGCTCGTTTTGCCGACGCCCCGCGTCCCGCAGAAGAGGTAGGCGTGCGCGACGCGACCGGTCGAGATCGCGTTGCGCAGGGTGCGGGCGATGGGCTCCTGCCCGACGACCTCGTCGAAGGACTGCGAACGGTAACGGCGGGCAAGGACGGTGTAGGCCATGCATGATTGTACGGAGCAGGATGGGGAGTCCGTGGCAAGCGGAGGGCGGTTGGCGACACCGCCGCGTCGCACTCGGAGACAGGGTGCCGTTCGTGCGTGTTGATCCCAGTGCTGGTGCGTGCGCGGGGTGCGCAGTGTCATCGGAGGACGAATCCCGCCTTCGCCCATGCGGACCCGCATCCGTCGTATAGTGCCGTGACGCCCGGCGCCGCGTGGGCGGACAGGCGCTCATCGGATTCCAAAGGGAGATCGCACCATGGCGGGTTCGGGCATGAAGGGCGGGCAGCGCGGCAATCTTTCGAGTACCAGCGGCCGCAAGCAGCGATCCGCGACGCGTTCGTCCCCCGTGGGCAGTCGGGTGGACCCATCGCATGTGAAGGAGTTGGCCCGCGAGAAGCGCGAGAAGAAGGCCGCGTCGGCCTTGAAGAAGGCGGCCGCAAAGAAGTCGGGCGCGAAAAAGAAGTAAGCCCTTCGGATCGGGATGGGTCCATGCCCGCGCACCCTGCAACTTCAGGGCACATGGGCGGGAGGCTCGAGCCATCCGCGTTGACGCGAGCGCTCACGCTTCGTCGGGTCTCATCAGCGGAAAGAGCACGACGTCGCGGATCGTGCGCTGATTGGTCAGCAGCATGACGAGGCGATCGATCCCCAGACCCATCCCGCCGGCGGGGGGCATCCCGACCTTGAGGGCCCGAAGGAAATCGTGGTCCATCGTGCGGAAGGTGTTCTCCTCCGCGTTCTTCTCCGCGTCCGCCCCGGTCAACTGCTCCTTGAACTTGGCCTCCTGGATGTCCGGGTCATTGAGTTCGGTGTAGTGCGGGGCGATCTCCATGTGTCCGATGAAGAGGTCGGCGCGATCGGCGACCGTTGGGTCCTCGCGGTTGGGCCGCGTCAGCGGCGAGATCGCCGAGGGGTAATGCGTGATGAAGGTCGGACGGCTGGGGCTGAGGCTCTTCTCGGCACACTCTTCGAAGAGTTCATTGATGATGAGGACGGGGTCGATTTTGTCGATCGCGGCGGCGGGGAAGAGATGCCGTTCGCGGGCCTCCTTGCGGGCGCGGGCCATGTCGGACATGGGGAAGCCGAGGGCCCTCTCGAAGAGGTCGGCGTATCTCACGCGCTCGAAGGGGCGGCCGTAGTCGATCTCGTACTCGCCGAAGGGAAGGATGAGGGTCTTCCGGTGCGCCGCCTCGGCATCGGTGGTGGGGGTGAGGGCCCGGTAGTCGGGGTCGTTCGCGACGGTCTTGGCGCACTCGCGGACGATCGTCTCGGTGATCTCCATCACGGTCGTCATGTCGCCGTAGGCCTCGTAGACCTCCAGCATGGTGAACTCCGGGTTGTGCTGCTTGTCGAGCCCCTCGTTGCGGAAGTTGCGGTTGATCTCATAGACTCGCGGCATGCCGCCGACCAGGAGCCGTTTCAGGTAGAGTTCGGGGGCGATGCGCATGAACAGGTTGATGTCGAGCGCGTTCATGTGCGTGACGAAGGGTCGGGCCGCCGCCCCACCCGCGAGGGTTTGGAGCATGGGCGTTTCGACCTCGAGGAAGCCCCGCTCGGCCAGAATCTCGCGCACCTTCGAAACGATCTTCGAACGCAGGGAAAAGACGCGCAGCGTCTCGGGATTGGCCCACAGATCGACATAGCGCTGGCGGTAGCGCAGTTCAACGTCGATCAGCCCCGCGTGCTTTTCGGGCGGCGGGACGAGGCACTTGGCGCCCGGGGCAAGGTCGTCCGCCCAGATGGTGATCTCGCCCGTCTTGGTCTTCATGATGCGGCCACTGGCCACCAGCACGTCGCCCAGGTCGGTGAGTTTCGCCAGTTTGAACCCCTGCTCCTTGCAGTCCCGCTGGCTGACCGCGACCTGCAGGTCGCCCGTGTGGTCGCGCAGATTGAGCCAGATCAGTTTCCCGTTGTCGCGGCTCAGCATGACGCGACCGGCCACGGTGACGCGCGGCCGGCGGTCGGCAAAGCCTGGCTCCTTGCCCTTGGCCTGGTGCTCCGCATCGGCGACAGGGTCGTACTGCGACTTCGCGGACTCGTTCGAAACGATCCCGGCCGTCTGCGCGGTGCGCTGCCCATAGGGGTTGAAGCCGAGCGCGGCGATCGCTTCGCGGTTGGCGCGGCGCTGGGCCTCGAGGTGGTGGAGATCGGCAGGAGGAGTGGGGGGCGTGGAAGGGGTGGTCATGGAGGGCGATCGTACGCGGGGAGGGCACAAACCACAGCGTGCACGGAGCCCAGAGACAAAGGCGGGTCCAGGTCGGCAATGAAAAAGGAAGGCCGCGAGGCCTTCCTCTCGTGCTTCCGGTGGGGCTCGGGTGCCTTCGGCGTGCCCTGTGGTTTGGCCCGCGTCACACGCCGTACATGAACTCTTCGCGGACGATCTTGCCGTCCTTGATCTGATAGACGCCGATCTCGTCCATGATCTCCCGCTTGCCGGTGGACTTGGTCTCGACATCCATCTTGAAGCGGATGGCGAACCCGGAGGAGCCGACGAAGGGGCCTTCGGCGGCGGCGCCGTGGAGGACGTGGTCGGCCATCCAGCCGGCGTTCTTCTCTTCGACGGCCTTGCGACCAAACCAACCGAGATTGACGCCCAAACCTTCAATGGAGGCGATGTCGGGCGACCAGTACTTCGCCTCGATCTCGGAGAGTTGCCCACGGTTGAACATGGAGACCATGTCCTTCCCGACTTCGAGCGCGGAGGGGCCGCCGCCGGTGGTGACGGGGTGCATGCCGGTCAGTTTGGCGGGGGTGGCGGACTTCTTACCCGCGGGGGACTTGCCCGGAGATTTCTTGGCCGGCTTCTTGGCGGCGGCCTTCTTTGCGGGCTTGGCTTTGGCGGCGGGCTTCTTGGACTTCTTGGCCATGGGTGTTCCTTTCGTGGGGTGCGGAGTACGGGACGTTCCACCTCTGGGAATGTAGCAGGGAAGCACGGATGGGGGCGAGAAGGGGCGATTTGGGGCGTCGGCGGAAGTAGAATCGCCCGTTGCCCGAGGACCTTTCTTCATCCGCGATTCGTGCCGGGCCGCCCGAGATTCGGGCGGTCTCGTTGAGCAAGGAGTTTGGCGGCCGCCCCGTGCTCGAGGACATCACCTTCGAGGTGCTTCGCGGGCAGATCGTGGCGATCGTGGGGGGGAGCGGGTCGGGCAAGACCGTGCTGCTCCACCTCCTGGCGGGGCTCATCCCCGCGAGCAGGGGCAAAGTGCTTGTCGCCGATCATTCACGCCCCGACGCCCCGCTGGTGGACCTGAGCGCGATCGACGAGGAGCGCCGGGACGACGTGCGGATGCACTGGGCCGTCGTCTTCCAGAAGAACGCGCTGTTCTCCGGGAGCGTGCGGGACAATGTCGCGCTCCTGCTGCGCGAACACACCGCCATGAGCGAAGGGGACATCGAGGCGCGAGTTCGTGAGAGCCTGGCGGCGGCCGCGTTGGACGTCGACAGCGTGATTTCCAAAGACCGCGACGCCTTGTCCGGCGGCATGGCCAAGCGAGTCGCGATCGCCCGCGCCATCGCGATCGATCCCGCGGTGATCTTCTACGACGAGCCGACCACGGGGCTCGACCCCGTGATCAGCGCGCACATCCACGAACTCGTCTGGACCACGCACCTGAGGCCCCGCGCGGGTGTGCCGCGAACGACGATCGTCGTGACGCATGATAAAGAGTTGCTTCGCCGACTTCGCCCACGGGTGATCATGCTGCTCGATGGCCGAGTCTGCTTTGAGGGAGGCTACGACGAGTTCGCGAGAGCGACCAGCGGCCCACCCTTTGAGTATCTCCGCGCCATGCCCGTGCTGCACGCGAAACGGGTGGAATAGCCACGATCTTGGGCACGCGACTTCACACCGGAGGCCGCGTCGGTCATTGTGCAGTTGGTATCAGTGTGACGCTCGAGGGGTCCTTCGCAAGATGAGCAGAGTTGAACGCACGGGGCGCCGCACGCCCCGTGCATGGTTCGACGCACAGAGGCGAGTGAGGCCCGCGGATGGTGCTTGTGTTGGTCCCGCGGCAGAAGCCACGTGAAGCGATATACCAACCCGTGTTGAGCAGGGTCTTGAAGAACTCACAAACGCCGTATTCTCGATGCGCTCCAAACGCTTATCTCGTGGTCAGACCCGCAAGTCAACGAACCAGAAATGCAGTTGAAATGGCTTGGTGCAGGAGGCCGAAAACGCTCTTCAACATCCTGTTCGGATCTTCGCCGAGTCATTTCCCGTCGGGACTCGGCCATGGGCGCATCCCCCGCCGGATCGCGTTCTTGCTTTCCTATCCTTCGGAAATGATCGGACCAGGGCACCTTCCCGACTCGCCGCCTCGACGCACGCGCTCTCGCGCTCTTCGCGTCGCGGTCGTCACGGGATCCCGCGCCGAGTTTGGTCTGTTGCGCCCGGTCATGCGTGCCGTCGCTTCGCACCCGGACTTGGAACTGCTGTGTATCGCCGCGGGTTCGCACCTGATCCAACCCGCCGAGACCTTCCACGAGGTGAAGGCCTCCTTTCCCATCGCCGACTCGATCCCCATGCAGATCGCCGGTCGGACGGGGCGCGTCGAGGATGCCGAGGCGGTCGGACGAGGAATCGGGCGTTTCACCCGCTCCTTCGACCGCCTATCGCCCGATTGGGTGGTGGTGCTCGGGGATCGCATCGAGGTGTTCGCCGCCGCCGCCGCCGCCGCGATCGGCGGATGGTCCCTCGCGCACATCCACGGCGGAGATCGCGCTGAGGGCATCGCCGATGAGTCGATCCGCCATGCCGTCACGAAACTCGCGCATCTCCATTTTCCCGCAACCCAGGGCTCGGCCGATCGCATTCTCCGGATGGGCGAGAAGCCGGCGAACGTCCATGTCGTCGGTTCCCCCGCGCTCGATGAACTCTCCACCATTCCCCCACTCTCCGATGAGGAGTATCACGAACTCGGTTCGCCGACCGTCGTGTACCTCATGCACCCTATTGGCCGCCACCCCGAGATGGAGGAGGCCGCGGCCAGAACGGTCCTTGCCGCGCTCTCGGGCGAGCGACTCCTGGCGCTGCACCCCAACTTCGATGCCGGGCGTGAAGGCATCGTGCGCGCCATCGAGTCCGCGAACGTGCCGTGCCGTCGGCAACTCCAGCGCCCCTTGTTCGTGGGGCTTCTGAAGCGCCTCGCGCAGGGTTCGGGCGTCTTGGTCGGGAATAGTTCGTCCGCGCTCATCGAGGCCGCCGCGCTCCGGTTGCCGATCGTGGATATCGGGCCCCGGCAAGCGGGTCGGGAGCGTGCGAACAATGCGCTCCACGCGACCGAGACGGCCGACTCGGTGCTGGCGGCTCTCCAGAGCGCACGCCAACTCGATCGCGCCGCCATCGTCCACCCCTATGGCGATGGGCACGCGGGCGCTCGCATTGCCCGCCATCTCGCCGACACCACCCCCTCCGATTCGGGCATCCGCCGCAAGTTGTGTTCGTATTAGGCGTTGCTCCTCGCCCACGAAATCGGGCGTGGTCGCGCCGAATCCGCAACAGTGTGAAAGTCCGCTCTCGCGTGCGCCGATGTTGGTGCGTCGATCTGTCCGTGGTTGACCCACACCGTTGGAGCGAGCCCCATGAGCGTTGTTGCACAGGACAAAGAGCAAGTCGTTTCCGCCGCGATCCGCGAGATCAGCCACATCGCGACTCTCCCTGAGATCACGATGAAGATCGTCGAACTCGTCGAGAGTCCGAAATCGACCGCCCAGGACTTGCACAAGGTCATCTCCAACGACCCCGCGCTCTGCTCGCGCATCCTCAAGGTGGTCAACTCGTCGTTCTACGGCTTGCCCGGGCAGATCGGCTCGATCAACCGCGCCATCGTCATGCTCGGGCTCAACGCCGTCAAGAACATCGCCATCGCCGCCAGCCTCGCCAAACTCTTCCGCGGCGGGGACCTCACGCCCACCTTCTCCGCCAAGGACCTCTGGACGCACTCCAACGTCACCGCCGCCGCCGCCAAGATCCTTGCCAACAGCCTCAAACTCGGCCTCTCCGACGAGGCCTTCCTGGCCGGGCTCGTTCACGACATCGGCGTCATGGTCGAGATGCAGTACGACCGCAACAAGTTGCTCGAAGTCCTTCGCAAGGTCGGCGCCGACAGCAAGGGGATTCCCGCCAACGACATGCTCGTCGCCGAGCAGGAAGTCTTCGGTGCGACCCACCAGGACTTTGGTGCGGGCCTCTGCGAGAAGTGGAAGTTCCCCAAGACCTTCGGCTTCGTGACGGGCTACCACCATCGCCCCTTGGAGTTGGCCGCCGAGCATCGGACCATTGTCTCCCTTGTTTATGTGGCCGACCGCCTCGCCGCCGATTCCGGCCAAGGCTTCCGGCAAGACCTGCTGCAAACCACGATCGATCCCGAAGTCCGGGATTCGCTGAAACTTACGAACGAGAAACTCGACGAGATCCGAGCCCAACTCCAGGCTCAGATGCAGGACATCAACTCCATCCTGGGGTAATCGCCTCGAGGCACCGCGGAAAAAATAGGTGCTTGTCCCTTGTAGAAACGCCGTTCTCGTGCCGATACTTATTTAGTCGGTCGAACAGATATTTCGGTCGGACCCAACCCCCGACCTCCAAGTCTCTCTCTTTCTCCCTCCGGGCGGACGTATGGAAACATGCGTCCGCCTTTGTTAGTAAGCCGAGGACCGCCGTTCGCGTCTGTGGCCCACGGTGATGCAAACCGTTAGACCCGCTCGGCCCACTCGCCGATGCGTCGCCATGCCTCGCGCACGTGCGCCTCCCGCGTGCTCGCCGTGCCGATCATGAATCGAATCGTGTACACGTTCTCCCCGCGTCGCCGCAGCATGGTGTGCGTCAGATAGACCCGTTGCGTCGCGTTGAGCGCTTCGAGCAGGCGCGCGTTCCGGGCATTGACTTCCGCCAAGGTCTCCCCGCCCCGCGGGCGTAAACGAAAACAGATCAGGTTGGCCGTTCGCGGCGCGAGCACTTCGAACCGTTCGTCGGCGCGCACCCACGATTCAAAGACCTCGCTCCAGCGCAGGTGCTCTCGGATGTACGCCCGCAGCCCTTCCAGCCCGTAGTGCCGGAGCACGAACCACACCTTGAGCGCACGAAACCGCCGCCCGAGCGGCACGTGCCAGTCGCGGTAATCCAGGACCGCCTTTGCGTCGCTCGCGGCATTCCGCAGGTACTCGGGCGTGATGCTCATGCTTTCGATGATGGCCGCCCGGTCGCGCGTCCAGAAACAGTTGCAGTCAAAGTTCATCAGCAGCCACTTATGCGGGTTGAACGCGATCGAGTCGGCCCGTTCTACGCCTTCACTCATCCACCGCATCTCGGGACACACCAGCGCCGCGCCGCTGTGCGCGGCATCCACGTGCAGCCACACGCTCCCCCTCCCGGGGCGAGGGGTCTGCGGGGAGGATGGGCGTGGCGCCCCCTCGACGCACCGGGCCAGCACATCACCGATCTCCCGCAGCGGGTCCACCGCCGTGCTGCTCGTCGTGCCCATCGTCGCAAAGACAAAGAACGGAATGCGTCCGGATTCGAAGTCCTCCCGGATCGCGGCCTCGAGCGCCGCGGGCTTCACGCGGTCGTGCTCGTCACACTCGATGAGGCGGAGATGGCGGCGATCGGCCGGCCCGTTCGCCAGCCCAGCGATCATGGCCGCCTTGATGACCGAGGAATGCGCCTGCGTCGAAGCATACGCGACGAGGTGGGGCTCGCTCGTGGACAACGCGCCCGCACCGCCCGCCGCCGACGTCCCGAGATGGGCCCGAATGGCGCGCGATCGGGCCGCCACCAGCGCCACCAGCGTCGCCTCGCTCGCGGTGCCCTGGATGACCCCGCCGCCCGTGCCGCTCCGGGAGAGAAAGGTCTCGGGAAGCCCGATCGCCTCGCCCAGCCAATCGAGGACGCGCGTTTCGATTTCGGTGCAGGCGGGGCTGGTGGCCCAGAGCATGCCCTGCACGCCGAGCCCGGCGCTCAACATCTCGCCCAGCACGCTCGGCCCCGAGATGTTGGCGGGGAAGAACGCGTGGAAGTTGGGATGCTGCCAGTGCGTGAGGCCCGGGACCACGATGTCGTCGAGGTCGCGGAAGATGGAGTCCCACGAATCAGTGGTCGCGCCGAGGCTGGCCTCCGGCGCGTGCTCCGGCAACCTCGCCGCGATCTCGCCCGGCTTGACCTGCGAGAGCACGGGCAGCGTGTGCACACGCTGCCAGTAGTCCGCGATCCAATCGACCATGCGATGCCCGAGCACGCGGAACTCGTCGTGGGTCATGTGCGGCACGGGGTCGGGCATGCTCACTCCGGCAACGTCTCCAACTCCGCCTGCACACGATCCACGATCCGACGGATCGCCCCGGGACCAAACTCAAACTTGAGTCCGGCGGCGGCGAACAACTCGGGAAGGGGCTTGCTCCCGCCCAATCGCAGCCCGCGCAGATACGCCTCGACGGCCTCCTTCTCGCCCTGCTCTTTCGACATCAGCCACAGCCCCAGCGCCCCGAGTTGCGCGATCCCGTACTCGATGTAGTAGAACGGACTGCCGAAGAGGTGCCCCTGGCGTTGCCAGACCCTGGCACGCTTGTGCTCGAGCCCCGTCCACGACACGCCGCGGCCGAAGCGGTCGTCGAGCGCGAGCCAGGCCTTCGTGCGTTCGTCGTGCGTGTGCGTGGGATTCGAGTAAACCCAGTGCTGGAACGCGTCGATCGTTGCGATCCAGGGCAGCAGCACCACGCTCCCCTGCAACTGCTTCCGCCGAGCGCGGGCCAGGTCCTCCTCGCTCGCGTAGAAGCCTTCGCCGTTGGCCGGCTTGCCCAGATGTGGCAGCGAGAGCAGTTCCATCGTCATGCTCGCCACCTCGGCGAACTCGATGGGTGAGGAGCGATACGCCAGCAGCGGCTCATCCACGCACAGCATCGAGTGGAACGCGTGCCCAGCCTCGTGGAGCATGGTGTCAACATCGCTCGCGAGCCCCGCGGCGTTCATGAAGATGAAGGGCTTGCGCGAGCGATCGCGCATGTACTGGTATCCGCCCGGGGCCTTGCCCTTGCGCGTGTCGAGGTCGAGGCACTCGCCGTTCTTCCCGCCGGACTTCTCATCCCCCGTGCCCAGCGTGGAGAGCATCTTCGCCAGTCGCGGATCGAGACGCTCAAAGGTCGCGACGGCCTTGGTCATCAGTTCCCGCCCGCCGTCGAAGGGCCTGAGCGGCGCACGTCCTTTGACGTCCACGCCCAAGTCCCAGGGACGCAGCGGTTCAACGCCCAGGGCTTTCGCGCGTCTCGCGTCCAGCGCCCGCACGAGCGGCACGACCACCTCCTCCACGCCGCGATGGAACTCCTCACACTCCTTCACCCCGTAGTCAAACCGATGCTTCGCCTTGAAGGCATAGCCCACGTAGTTCTCAAATCCCGCGTTCGTGGCCACCTTGTGCCGAAGGCGGATCATCTCGTCATAGATGGTGTCGATGGCGTCGGCATCCTGCAGGCGTCGCTTCGCGACCGCACGCCACGCGGCCTCACGCGTGAAGCGGTTCGTCTGCTCCTGGTACTTCGCCATCTGCGGCAACGTCTGCTCGCGCCCCTCGAACTGCACGGTCATCGACCCGACCACCTGGTCGTACTTCTGCGAGAGCAACGACAACTGGGTGTCGAGAGGCACGTTCTCCACACGGAAGATCTCGACCTCCGCGCGTGTGCCTCGCATCAGCACCCCATATCGATCGCCGTTGAGCCCGTGCTGGCGCTCCAACTCCACTTGCCGCTTGTCCAGTTCGAACAGCGCCGGCGCCAGCCTCGGCGGGACCGACTCGATGTAGTTCGTGTACGCCTGCTGCGCGGCCTGGTTCTCCGTGTCGCACGTCATCGCGATGTACAGGTTCGCGCGAGCCTCGCTGCACGCCGCTTCCAACTCCCCACGGTCCACGAGCCACCGCTCCAGATCGCCGGTCGAGCGCACCTCGCGAGTTTCCAGCAACTTGAGCATCGGCTCGATCGCCTCCCACTTCGACGCGTCGAGATCGGCGGGCACAAAGGCGGTGGACGTGGTGGTTGCCGGAGCGTGATTGGTCATTCGTGATCCTCAGGGAATCGTCCATCGTAATCGGCGTCCCGCGTCCGCCGCTCCCCGACGTCCAAAGACAATCGCCCCGGCCTTGCGACCGGGGCGAGTGCGTGGCCTTCCATCCGCGCGCTCCGCGGAGCCTCGCTCATCGCATCAGATCACGCATGATCTTCTCTTGCTCGTCCACAAAGTCCTTCCACTGTTCCTCGAGCATGTTGAAGATGGTCAGGCGGAAGTTTGGATTGTTCTTCACCATGTTCTTCAGGTTGTTGAACGCCGCTCGGGCGCGCCCCACGAACAGGCCGCGGTCGTCGCGGGTCTGCGCCGCCCGTGCCGCTTCCAAGGCCCGCTGGTAACTCGCCCAGTAGTTGTTCGTGTTGTCTTCATCGCGCTTGACCTGATCGCGATAGTCCATCTGCATCTTTTCCGCCCGGCACACGGGCCAGGGCACATCCTTCACCCGCTCGCCCACCCACTCCAACTCCTGGTAGCCCATGAGTTTGGTGAGTTCTTCGAGCGTGTCCGCGGTGCCCCGCGAGAACTTCACCTTTGCCGCCAACTTGTCGTCGAAGGTCAGGATCTCCTTCTCCCGGTTGACGATGATGTCGCCCGAGGTCAGGTCTTGGAAGTAGTGCACATCGCCGTTGGCGTCGATCGTGGCCGACAGCGGCTCCTGGATCTGCATCGAACGCATGATCTTGGGGTCGTGGTTGCCCCGGGCCGAGATCTTCCGCATGGATTCGAGGACCTCTTCCAACTCCAGCCCCTTCACGGCCTGGAGTTGCCCAAACCACCCGGTGCACGCGCCGTAACTGCCCTGCGACGTGAAATAGATCTCTTCGATGCAGTGCGAGGTCATCGCGGCCGCCGAGATCGCGTAGTGGATCCATGCGACGACCCGGAAGCGAGGCTTGTACTCGTTGTGGATGACGTCGCTGAGTTTCTGGATCTCCAAGAGCATCCCGCCGCCCGAGTTGACGCGGAAGACCACCACGCCCGACTTGTCCGTGCCCAACTCCCGCTCGAGTTCGGGAATCGCCCGCCGGAGCGTCTCCGCCGTCATGTACACGCCGACCATGTCCTTGTCGCCACCCCCGCCGAGGGTGATGACCGCCGCCTTGGGCACCTTGCGCCCCCCGCTGGGGGTGCCCGAGGGTGCCGCGGCAACCGGGGTCGCGACGATCGTGGGCGAGGCCTCGGACTTCGTGTTCGCGTCGCTCTCGCCCGAGTCCTTGATGTCGCGTTCGAGTTTGGTGATCTGCGCCGGGCTGAAGGTCATCGCGCGGTCGATCCCGCCCACCTTGGCGTTGAAGAAGATGTACCCGTCGAGTTCCTTGGTCACCTCCCCCGTGTAGACCGTGCCGTCCTTCAAGGTCACCCGATCGGTGGCCAGGGCGCCAAAGCCCGGGAGGAGCATCGCCGTCAGCCCCGCGAGGGCCATCGCGACGCCGCGGATCCAGTTGCCGAAAATGCGGTGGTTCATCATGGTGCGATCCTCTGCGAGGCCCGTCGTCCGAAGGGCCCCCAAGCCAAGCCTGAGTTCGTCTTACTTCTTGTCCTTCAACTGCTCGATGTTGAGCGCGTCGATCTGGTTGTCGATCTGCTGGACGGACGGAATGCCGTTCTGGCGCAGCCAGCGAGGATTCAACGCCTCTTCCCATTGCTGGAGGAGCCGCTTGATCTGCTGCAACTTCTGCTTCTGCTGACCCCGCGCCTTCGCACGCTCGTTCCAGCCGCCCGGCGGATCGACCCGAACCTCACCGAACTCGTCGCGCAGCCGCTTGAGTTGACGCTTCGCGGCCTCCAGCCCGTCGGCCCATTGCTTCATGATCCGCTGGCTGTTGTTCGAGACATCCACCCCCACGCGTGTCAGGCCCAACGCCGTCAGCAGTTCTTCCTTCGTGTCCACCGTTCCTTTGCTCAGGCCCAACTTCTGGGCGATGTCCGCCTTGAGCGTCAGCACATCATTGGTCTCGCCCGTCGCGGCTTGCTGGATCGTGTCCCGGTTCGCCTCCTCACCGTCGTCGGTCAGCAGGATCTCGTCCGGGCTTTCCGGCATGCGCTCGAGGTACACCGGCTTCCCGCCCTCGAACTTCACCGACAGCACGTGCTGACGAATCGTCATCGCCCGAATCAACGTCTCCGGATACCCCCCGCGGTTCGCCCAGCCCACCGCCGTCTTCAGTCGCAGCGACTTCTGCTTCTCGCGAACCACTTCGTCGCCCGTCGAACCAAACATGTCGCCCAGGTTGCCCACGCCGCCCATGCGCCCGCTCGAATGGAAGTAGATCTCCGGCGAAGGCACCGGCATGAACGCCGCTCCGCCCATCGCCTGCTTCACCCAGAACACAATCCGGGGCTTCTTCGGAAGTTCCCACTGCGATTCCAGGTCCGTCGTGTAGACCTTGATAATCTCTTCCGCCCGGAAAAACTGGTCGAACTGCGCGCCCTCCAGGTCCAACTTCTTGTCCCCGGGCAGTTCTCGCTCCCAGTTCGCGTCCAGCATCATAATGAACACGTCCGCCTTCGCGTCCTTGGCCTTCTTCACCGCCTCGCGGATGGGCGTCTGCGTGATCTGCTCCGCAAAGTTCCCCGTCAACTCCAGGTAGTAGTATCGCACCTGATCCGGGTTCGATTCGATCACCATCGGCTTCGTCGGCAGCACCGCCTCGGCCGGCGTCGCCGGCGCAGGCCCCTCGCTCTTCGCCGCCGACTTGCCCGTCCCTCGCTTGATCTCCAGCACCTCGTTCTTGTTGTACTCCGTTTCGAGCGCGATCCCGGCCACCGTGCCCTTGAACTTGAGCGTCGTGGGCGTTTCGCTCACGATCTTGCCCTTCAGCGTCGTCCCGTTCCGGAAGATCAGAACGTCTTCCGTCTCCGTCGCCGCCTTCGCCTCCGTGGTCGGCTCGTACGCCGCCACGCTCGGCATCGTCACCGCCGCCAACGACAGCGCCATCGCGCTCGCGAGCGACGCCAGAATCGTCCATCCTCGCCTTGTCTTCGGCATCGTGCGGCTCCCGTTTGCTCGTGTCTTGGCATTCATCGATTTCGTTCCTCTCGACCTGTGCTTCCCCGTGAGTTCGCTCACCCGTCCGCCCCGCTCCGACTCGAATCCTCCGCCTCACCTCTCGCCAGAACCGCCGCGTGTCGGTCGTTTGCCACCTCCACCCACACGCCCCGGCCGCTGCCGAATAACCCAATGCCAAGGATACACCTTCAGCCTGCCCACGTCCGACCGCTCGTGCCACGCTCGGCCCGCCGACCTGCCTCCAAACGCCTTAGACGCCCATCGTCCGGGCAAGTTCCCACGCCAGTGCTCGTGCCTCCCCTTGGTCCCGTACCCGATCTTCCAACTGTGCGTCGTACACCCCTTCCAGCACCTTCTTATAAATCGGCCCGGGCTTCATCCCCATGCCCACCAGGTCATCCCCGTTCACCAGCGGCGTCGGCGAGAGTCCGGAAACTGTCCGTGAGAGTTCCTCGACCCGGTCTCGAATCGCGCGACTTCGGGCGGCGTCCTCCACGCCCAAGACCAGGAGCGCCGCCCCGAACCACGACGACGAGGCCGAGCGCTTCTGCTCCGCGACCCCGCGCCGAATCCACTCGCCCCGCAAGGAGGCCAGGTGCCTTACCACCCCACCGAACTCCGCGGTTTCCTCGTTGCTCAGGCATAACGCCCGACGCCATCGGGCGATGGTCGCCTCGGGCGCCGCTGCGTCCAGCCCGCGATCCAGCGCCCACGCCGCCAGCGCCGACCCGGTCGAGGCGCGCTCTCCCAACGCCTCCAAGCGCGTCGTGGAATGCTCCAAGGGTTGCTCGTGCAGCGTGGGCGCATCCAGCGCGAGGGCGTTCAGCGTACGAACGGCGTTGGCGCGCGTCCGATGTGCGAGCATCTTCCGTACTTCGTCCCCAATCCGCTCCCGACTCACTCCCGCCAGGTCACCCGCGTGCAGGCGAATGGCGTCAGCCGTCCCACGCTCGATCTGAAAGCCCAGCCGCGAGGCCAGACGAACCGCTCGCAGCGCTCGCAAATGATCCTCCGCGAGACGACGCTCGGCATCACCCACGGCCCGGACAATCTTCGACGCCAGGTCCGCACGCCCCCCAACGAAATCCAGAATCCGACCACCGAGGGGCGAAGCGTCGCCTCCCGTCGCCTCCGCGAGGGGATCCAGGAAGAGCGCGTTCATCGTGAAATCTCGACGCCGCGCGTCCGCTTCCGGGGTACTGAACGTCACCGAGTCCGGGCGGCGCTTGTCGGTGTACGTCCCGTCCGCCCGAAACGTCGCGACCTCGTTGATGACCCTGTCCACGCCGCGACCCGTCTGCACCAGCATCACGCCGAACGAGGCCCCGACCTCGTTCGTGTACGGAAAAAGTTGCTTGAGTCGCGGGGGTGTGGCGTCGGTCGCGACATCGTAATCGCTGGGCGCGAGCCCCAGCAGTTCATCCCGCACGCACCCCCCCGCGAAGTACGCCACGTGCCCGGCGTCGCGCAGCCGGCGCACGATGCCCAGGGCGGCCTGACGTGATCGCGCGGGATCGACGGATGGAACAGTCACGAGTGAGTGTACGGCCCGCGCCTACGGCGCCTTCGCCGGACCCGTGGTCTTCGCCCTCGCCTCATCGAGAAACTCGATCCCCCGTCGGAGGTGCGGGATCACGATCGACCCGCCCACGATCAGGGCCACGTCCAACGCCTCCCACAACTCGTCATCCGTGCACCCGGCCTTGACGCACTGATCAATGTGGTACGCGATGCAATCATCACAGCGCAGCACGGCCGACGCGACCAGACCTAGCAACTCCTTCGTCTTCGCGTCCAGCGCGCCCGCCTCGTACGTCTGCCCGTCCAGACGAAAAAAGCGCTTCGTGACGATCGTCCCGCCCGGCGCAATGCCACCGTCGGCGCGACGTGCACCCACGCCCGCACGCTCCGAGTCCTCCCCGAGGATCCGCGCGTTCATCTTGGTGCGATAGGCCTGAAACTGGTCGTAGCGGGACATCCCCAAGCGTAGGGGCGCCTCACTCCAGCACGTCCACGTGCGAGTACTGGTCAAGGTTCAGCACCACGATCTCGCCGTCGTCCTTCTTCAGCCGCAGCCGATCCAGCCACACCTTGTGGTCCTTGCTGTGGGCATACCACGAGCCGGTCTTCTCCTGATCGGCTTTCAGGATGGTCCCCTCGACAAAGGTGGTCATCGTTCCGCCGCCCGCACGCTCAAGGCGCGGCACCTGCTGGGTCACGCGGACACGCTGGCCCGGGACGTAGTGGGTCTGGATCGCCATGCCCAAGGATAGTGCCCCAGGCTCCCTCGCGGCGTCTCGTCGCGCCCTCCTCTACCCTCTGCCATGAACCTCTCCCCCGAACGCCAGCACGCCACCTCCGCCTACCTCAGCGAAGTCTTCGGCCAGATCGATGATCCCGCGCTGCAGCGGCAACTCCACACACTCATGACCCGGGCCGTCGCCGCCGGCATCCCCGACATCGCCGTCTCGCCCGACGTCGGCCGCCTCCTCTCCGTCCTCACTCGCATGGTCACCAACGGTCGCGACAGCACCGGGCAGGTGTTGGAACTCGGTACGCTCGCCGGATACTCCGGCATCTGGATCGCGCGAGCGCTCGCGTATGGCGGCCGCCTCTACACCATCGAGCCCAATGACGTCCACAGCGACTTCGCCAAGCGAGAGTTTGCCGACGCGGGGGTCTCGAAGAAGGTCACGATCATCCCCGGAAGAGCGCTCGACGCACTCCCGAAGTTGACGGCCGAACTCGGCTACGGCTCGCTCGACATGGTCTTCATCGACGCCGTCAAGACCGAATACCCCGACTACGCCCGGGCCGTCACGCCCCTTCTCCGCGTCGGTGGCATCCTCGTCGCGGACAACACCTTGGGCAGCAACGCGTGGTGGGTGACCGACCCGGAGGGGCAGAGCAAGGATCGCGATGCCGTGGATCGATTCAACCGCGATCTGGCTCGCAGCGGGCAGTTCGAGACCGCCTGCGTCACCAACCGCCAGGGGTTGGTGGTGGCCGTCAAGGTGCGGCAGTAACGCCCGACGCCTGTTCGTGGTGACGCTCCCCTACCCAGGGGTGCCCAAAGGGGGCCTCAAAACTCGCCCCCACCCATCCTCGCCACCGATGTGTGGAGCGTCGGCGGAGGCCGACCGGACGAGCGTCCGATTCGTGGCGGAGGACCCGGCGCCTGAATGGGTGGGCGCGGCCTGCGGCTCGCTTCTCGCAGCCCGGGGCACGGTGGGTGCGCCTCGCCCCGATCCATCGCTCATCCGAATACGCAGGAGCGCGGCCATGGCAGACAATCGCGAACTCACCACCATCATCGGTCCCGACGCCATTTTCAAGGGCGAGATGTCTTTCGAGGGCAAAGCGAAGATCCTCGGGACCTTCGAGGGCAAGATCCAGGCGAAGGGCGAGGTGACGATCGAGTCCGGGAGCAGTTGCCGCGCCGCCGTCGAGGCCGCCAGCATCATGGTCGACGGCGCCGTCGAGGGCAACCTCACCGCCATCGACAAAATGCACCTCTCCGCCCGCGCCAGCGTCAAGGGCGATATCCGCGCCGGCACGCTCATCGTCACCGAGGGCGCGGCGTTCACGGGCCACGTTTCTGTGGGGCCCGAGGCCGTCAAGGACGCCAGCAACCGCCTCGGCGCTTCCCCGCTCGCCCACGCCGCGCTCGAAGGCAAGCCCGCCATCCCCCAGGTCAAGACCAAGGTCCGAGGCACGGAATGGCTCGGCGAAGCCCCGCTCGGGTCCTCCGCCGCCGCCTGATTCGCCCACGCACAGTCGAGGATAGATGGACGCCCGCGCCGGGAGACCGGCCCGGGCGCTCTTCGTCCCCTTCCCGATCCGAGGGGGCTCGCCCAGGTCGTTGATCCGTTCCTCCCGAGCGAACCAGGTTGCCCTTCGCATGGGCCTGTTCTCACGAAAACCCCGGAACGTGGACCTCGCCCCGGGCGAGCGCGCGATCACCTGCTACCACTGCGGGCACGAGTGCCTCGTCCCCGCTTCGGCCCAAAGCACCGCGTGCAAGTCCTGCGGCAAGCACCTCAACCTCATCGACGTGCTCGTCACCGCGGGCGGCTTCGGCGCGACCCTGGCCACCTGCGGCACACTGATCGTCGATCGCAAGGCCCGGCTCGTCACCCGAGCCGTGGCGGCCGGCGAGCACCTGGAAGTCCGCGGCACGTTGAGCGCGAGAGTCTCCTGCGGCGGACGCCTCGTCCTGGGACACCAGTCCACCGTCAAGGGCGATTGCAAAGCCAAGACTCTCAAGGTCGAGCCCGGGGCGATCATCGAGGGGGGATACTTCGAGATCGGCGGGTGAACGCGCCCCGCGCGCTCGCGACTACACTGCTCCGTGCGCCTCCCGCTCCTCTTCGTCCTCGCCGCCAGCCTGCTGGGCACGCTCCCCGCCTGCGAAGGCCCTTACTACCGCTCATTCTCCGATGCGGGTCAGGCCCGCGACCGCACGCTGGTTCGCCAAGCCCGACTCGTTTCGGATTCGTGCAACGCGATCGACGAACAGATCGAGGCGTCCATGTCCCGCCTCCGCGCTCAGGCCGAACTCCCCACGCCGGGCGACCCCGCCGCGATCTTCGAGCAGGAACTCCACCGCTGCGAGTCGAAGGCCAAGATCGCCACCGATCGCCTCGCGACCCTCACCTTCGGCGGTCAAACCGCCTTCGAACGCTGGGAACTCGAACTGGGCGAATACCAGGACGCCGAACTCCGAAACGCGAGCAAGAGGGCCCTCGAAGAGGTCCGGTCTCGCCACAAGAACACGCTCGAGCAGGTCAAGCGATCCAACGCTCGCGTCCAGCCGTTCCTCCTCCTGCTGGCCGACCAAAGCCGCCTTCTTCGCCAGACGACCGACGCCGCCTCACGCGCCGCCGTCGATCTTCGCCTCGACTCATTGCAGACCCTGGCGAGTGAGGCACAGTCGGCGATGCGGGCCGGGCGCTCATCCGCCGCCGATTTCGCGGATTGGCTCGAAGCCCGCAAGCAGCCCGCCCGCCCCTGATCAGGGCACTCGATCTTGGACCGGGCCTCAGAACGCGAACCCTCGCCGCACAAGGGCGTCATATTCGTTGCGCCCCAAGCCCCGTCGCCGCGATTCGCTGAACTTGCGTCTCGCCTTATCCGATCCCCATGCCAGAGCGCCCGAAGTGGGCGATTGCATTTCCGCCCTTCCGTGGCCATCTCTGGAGTCTGACATGAACGACAAGAAGCGAATTGCGGCATTGGTTGTGGGCAGCGTCATGGTTGGCGGCGCCATGCTCGGCTTCGCAAAGACCGCCCCCGACGCGCACGACGACCCCCACGCCAAGCCCACCAAGGCGGCCGCGCCCGCCAAGCCCACGGCCCCCTCGCTCCCGACCTCAACCGCGCCCAAAACCCCCGCGCCCGCGCCCAAGCCCGCGCCCACCGTCAGCAAGAATCCAGCGCCCGCCGCTCGACCTTCTCCGTCGCCCACCAAGACCCAAGAGAACGCAAACCCCGCCCCCAGCGCCGACGCCGAAGTCACTTCCGACGATGCACTCCAGATGCTGATGGACGGCAACGCCCGCTGGGTCAGCGGCACGCCGCAGAACCCCAACGTCGATCCTGCGCGTCGCCAAGACCTCAGCGACAAGGGTCAGAAGCCCTTTGCCATCGTGTACACCTGCGCCGACTCTCGACTCCCCGTCGAGCGCGTCTTTGATCGCGGCGTGGGCGACGTCTTTGTCAGCCGCATCGCCGGCAACGTCGTCGCCGAGCACGAGGCCGGCACCATCGAGTACGCCGTCGAACACCTCCACGCCCCCCTCCTCGTCGTCATGGGGCACACCAAGTGCGGGGCCGTCAAGGCCGCCCTCGCCGGTGGCAGCGTGACCCCCAACATCGACACCCTCCTCAACGAGATCAAGCCCGCCGTCGATCGCGCCCGCACGCAGAACCCCGACGCCTCCGACGACCAACTCCTCGCCGCCGCCATCCGCGAGAACGTCTGGCAGGGCGTCTACGACCTCCTCAAGAGCAGCAATGTCATCCGCGAGCACGTCGCCCAGGGCAAGGTCAAGGTCGTCGGCGCCGTCTGCGATATCGCCACCGGCAAGGTCACCTTCATGGGCGAGCACCCCTGGCAAACCCAACTCGTCGAGGCCTTTACGCAGAGCGAGCGCAAGGAAGCCGCCCATTCCGACCCCGACGACAACCGTTGAGCATCCAAGGCCGCATGGGGATGAGGGGCACGGGCCAAGCGCCTGTGCCCCTTTTTTTTCTTGGTCCCTCCCCCGCCCCACGCTCGGTCTTTCGTGTAGGATGCTCCGAACCTTGGAGCCCACCATGACCCGCCGGACCCTTGCCTCCCGCCTCGCCGTCGCCCTATGCGCCTCGTCCTTCCTCCTTTGCTCCGGTTGCGAGGAGAAGATCAACGACGCGAACTTCAACGCCATCACCACCGGCATGACCCTCAGCGAGGTCGAGAAGATCTTGGGCGGGAAGGGTGAAAAGCAAGAAATCTCCGGCGTCAGCATCTCCGCCGCGGGCGTCGGGGGCTCCTCCCGCGGAAGCGGCGACCAATACACCTACGTCTGGAAAGACAACAACAAAGAAATCTCCGTCACCACCCAGGGCGGCAAAGTCATCAACAAGGGCAAGGCGGGGTTTTGAGCAGGGTCAACGACGGCGACGAGCACAGGCGGCAAGTCCTGCAAGCACGATCACCCCGCCCGTGGGCGACGGCACGACGCTGACGGTCAACGGCGAATGATGCAGGAAGGGGACAAGAAAATCCGTCTCGTTGAACGGCGTCGGCGCGACGTCCACCACATGTCCGAGCGGGAAATCCGCCCGCTGGAGGAATACACCGCCGATCGAACGATCTCCTTGCGTACCGTCGAGATTCAGCGTGTAGCCGATCGCGCCGATGGGGTTTGCTCGGCTCTGCCCCCCGGCGGCGACATGCTGCACAAGTCCAACCCATCCCGGTCCTTGGCCAGGAGGGAGAGCATCCGGCCCGGTATCGATCTTCAGCACGTTGCCGAAAACTTGCTGCTGAACGGATGGACGCAAACCGTTGAAACCGATGTGGAAGTTGTCGATGCGGTCGGCGATCGAGCCTGAAGCGAGGTTCGTAACCGTGGCGTCGAGCATGACGCCATTCAAATATCCCCCGGGTGCCACCGGCGGAAAGGACAATTACGATCGAATCCAGATGCTTCGTTGGGAGGCGTCGACTTCGATACGCTCTCTCAACCACGTAACGCCCCCGTCGATCGAAGCTTCCCAGGTCCAGGTCGCCTCGCCTTCGAAGATGTACCGCCCCTGTGCGTGCGCTTGTGTCCCCAAGGCGCACCAGATGCCAAAGCAAACGACTTGGATGCGTTTAGGAAATCGTCCCATCGTTGACCTCCTTGGTCACGGAGAGCAAATAAACGACTGATCAAGGGCACGAGCGGCATTCAATCGTCCCCCCGCGTTGGGATAGCCGGTGACGCACAGGCCCGCCAACTCTGCGATGTAGTCCACCGTGCAGAGAATACGCTGCTTGACTTGCGCGGGAGTCCAGTTTGGATATTGTTTCAATAGAAGGGCCGCAACCCCCGTCACGAGCGGGGCAGCCTCGGAGGTACCGTTCCCGTCGTAGTCGATGGTCATGTAGTTGTTGGCCGCGTCGTTGGTGCCGCCTCAGCGTCGACGTCGGGTACCCATCACAAGCCCCGCAACAACAACAGGGACTCCTGAACAACCACCGCGTCGGACGGCGGGGGGTGGGTGGGGGGGGTGAGGGGACGGCGTGATGTTCGGATCGCGTTCATCGTTGGTTGTTTTCCTTGCCGACTTGCGCGGACCGTCACGCGGCCCGCGTTTGGGCTTGCCTCAGGCTCAGGCTTTTCTTGAGGTTGTACGCGATCAGGTTCAGCGCGAAGTCCACTTCGTTGCGGCGTCGGCCCCGGTACCGCACTCGTCGGTACCCCATGTTCTTCATCCACGCGAACGGATGCTCCACGATCGCCCGCACCCGCGCGATCGCTCGATTGATCTTCTCCAGCATCGGCGGCAGCGTCTTCTGCCCGCGCTGCCGCTTGAACGCGATCGCGCACGCCACGCCACGCTCACGCAAGTTCGCCTCGCGCTCGTGGCTGCGGTACGCGCTGTCGGCCACCACCATCTGCTCCTCGTCCTTCGTGAGCTCGTCGATGAAGGTGCTGTCGTGCGGGGCCGCGTCGGAGAACCGATAGTCCGTCACGAGCCCGCTCCGATCGGCGTTGATGTGCCCCTTGTCCCCGTGGTACGTCTCGCCGTTCTTCTTCGTGAACGAGGCTTCTTGGTCGCGCGTGGAGGTGCCGTCGTCGCGCGTGGTTCCCCGCGCCTGCTCGATGATCGTCGCGTCCACCAGCGACCCGTCCTTGACCAGGAGGCCCTGCTTTTCCAGGTGTTCCAGCGTCGCGTCGAAGAGCGTGCGGTCGAGCCCGCGCTCGCGCAGGCGCCCGCGGAAGCGCACGAACGTCGTCTCGTCGGGCGTGCCGTCGGTGAGCGAGAGGCCCACGAACCGCCGGAAGCTGAGGCGATCCATCAGGCACTCCTCGAGCTGCGGATCGCTGAGGCCGAACCACTTGGCGAGCAACACACATTTGAGCATCGTGAGCGCCGGCCACGCCGGACGCCCGCCCTTGTCGTTGGCCACGCCCCGGCCGTCCATGCCGCGCTTGGCGCGATACTCGGGCCACGCGAGGATGGGCCTCACCAGCGCCGCCCACGGCACCGCCGCGTCCAGCCGATCCAGGAGCGCGCTGGTCCGCGGCCCCCCCAGGCTCGCCGTCCACGCGTCCACCAGCCCCGGGTCCTTGTTGATGCGTTCCGCCATGTCAACCTCCGTCCGGCGCATCCTTCACGCCGCACAGAGATACGCTACACCATCGGCCCCGGTTGCGCTGGGTTGTTCAGAGGCCCCCTTGGATGTCCCGTCTCTCGCTTCACACCAATCTACCACCGGCCGGGTCGGGAGGCAAGGGCAATCCTGCACGACGAGCGAATGTTGGCGGGTTTCCCGTGATATCCCATCTGCCGATGATTTCCGCCGCTCCTCCCGCGGCAGCGGCGACCAATACACCTACGTCTGGAAAGAAAACAACAGGGAAATCTCCGTCACCGCCCAGGGCGGCATGGTCATCAGCAAGGGCCAGGCGGGGTTTTGAGTTGGATTCGCGACGGCGACGTGACGAACCGAGCAGGAACGCGAGAAGAACCAGCCCGACGGAAGGAGTCGGAACAACCCGAAGCGTGAGCGGCTGGATCGTGAGCGAAGGATAGTAAAGCACGTCCGAGCCATAGATTCCGATGTTGACGAAACGTCCGGGAGGAATCGGGCCACCGCGCTCGCGAAACACCGCGTCAATCAAGCGATCACCCACAACTCCGTCGAGAATCAGATCGTACTGGAGCATCCAGTAGGGATTATCCGGTCTTGGGCTCAAGGCCGCATACTGGACAACATTGACCCAAAGCGGGCCTTGGCCTGGAGCAAGCACGTCGTCAATGTCATCGATCTTGATGGTGGACTGGAATCGCTGGGCGTTGAGCGGCTGGCTTCCTCGTGTGTTGCGGAGGATATGCTCCACACCGTCCACAGATCGGCTTCCCGATGGGCGAGCGATGGTCGCATCAAACGAGACTCCGCCGAAGTAGTTCAACGGAAACGGAAAGCTAAACTGACACTGCGAGCGGATGGTCACTCGATGGGTTGGGTCGGCGACCAAGACCGTGCCACGCTGCCAGGTTGAGCCGCCGTCGGTCGAGGCCTCCCACCAGATCGTTGCCTCGCCTTCGATGCGGATGACTTGCGCGTTCAGGTGTGATGCGCTCAGGACAACGATTGCCAGAGTCAAGATGGCTAGAAGCCATAGAGTTTTTATGAGTGTTCTCCTTCGGATTAGCATCCGCCGCCAAGAGCACGAGCGGCATTGATCCGTCCACTCGTCACGCACTTGTTGGAGAGCGAGGGGAAGACATCGACGCTATTCATGATCTTTGTCTTGATGTCGGCCACGGTTCGAGTGGGATCCTGTGTCCAAAGGAGGAGGGCCAAGCCAGTCGTGAGCGCGGTCGCATTCGACGTTCCCGTGCCAACGTTGCTCGCCGTTCCGTTGAGATTCAGTGACCAGTTATTCGTTGAAGGCCCGAAAACATCAACCTTCGTCTTGCCGTAGTTTGTGCCGCTGTCATAAAATGGACAACCTGGGCACGCGGAGTTCGGATTGTCGTTTGCGTCCGTGCCCCCGACCACGAGTTGGTTTGCAAGGTGGTACTGGGCCGGGTAGGCTTGGATGTTGGGAGTACAGCCGGGCGGCAAGGGCGTGTCGAGGTCCACGCAGTCGTTGCCCGCCGCGCAAACGTAAAGAACGTTCGGCGTGTTGAGCATGACTAGTTTGATCACTGAAGCGTCGTCGTAGACGATGAAGCTGCAGTTGACGAGACGGCTTCCGCGGCCAAACACCGCGTACTCCATTCCCTTGGCAATCCAAGTGGAATGTACAAGCTGCCCGTAAACCTGCACGGGCAGAATTTTGCACGACCACACCGCGCCGCTGAACAAACTGGTGTTGTTTCCCACTGCGTCAATGATCGATGCCATTTGTGTGCCATGCCCGCAGCGATCCCATGGATCATTGCGCGGATTTGCACAACTGTCGTTGAAGAAATCGTTGTCAAAGCTCGCGCCCCAGTAATCGCCTACCACGCCGCTTTGATCCTCATCGTTTCCCATCTCCAGTGAGTTGTAGGACATGTTGGGAGTCATCTCGGGGATCGTGTAGCGAACGCCGGAGTCCAACACGGCGACCAGTTCCAGCGGATTCGCGTTTCGAAGGATGTCCCACGCGGCGGGCATGCAGATCCGAGCAAGGTCCCACTGCTGTGGAAAAATGGGATCGTCGGGCACGATCGCGGGGCGAGCATACTGGATCGAATCGCGCTCGATAAACTCCAGGTCTTCGGTCGCCGCGAGCATCCGCTCACCAACGTCCGCAAGCCCAGGCTCCACTTCGATGATGGCCATGCCCGGCGTAGATCGCGAAACCCAATCGACTCGCCCGCGCAGAGCCTCGAGCATGGGAGACGAGTGTTCGCGGATAGCATCGAGACGACGAGGATCGCGCCAGCGCAGCACCAAAGTCTGATCCGATCTCCACACATCAAACCGACCGTGTGGAACCTCCTCTTGCCCAAGGCTCACACTGCAGTGAGAGAGAGAGAGAGAGAAACTACAACCGCTGCCGAAGATACTCGTGGCATGGGGGACTCCTTGAATGTCCCGCCTCTCGCTTCATTCATATCTACCACAGACCGTGCCGATGTGCAAGCAGAATCTGGCACTTTGGCCGAATCTTGACAAAAACACCCGACTTTTCCCGGACTGCCTGTACCCTTACCCCCGCCCCACTCGCTGCTTCACCTGGTCCAAAATCAGCGACGAATACGGCTCATCGCCCCAGAATGTCACGCGGATCTCCAGCGTCGTCACCTTCGCCGTATTCCGCGTGATCCAGATCTTGATCTCTGTCCCGCGATCGTCCTCCACTCGGAAGTAGCGCGTGTTCTTGTCCTCGCGATCAGCCTCAATCGTGAACTCCAGGTCCGCGATCAGCCCGCGCACCGCCTCCTCCACCTTCTGGTGCTCGATTGCAAACACCGTCGTCGAGATCCCGCGTACAAACGTCGTCGTGCCATACTCCGCCAGCCCCAGCGCCGGCCCCGCCGCCACCATCACCGGCGCGGCGCATGCCGACAGCACCACGCACGCCGCCCCGCACGCCAGCCACGCTCGCGCAATGCGCGACCGCGCCTCGGGCTTCGAGCCCCCGAGCCCCGCAGCCTCGTGTCTGGATGCCTTGTGCGTTTCGGGCATGGTTCCTCTGCGTTCTCCGCGCCTCCGCGGGGAGCCGTGTTCTACTCCTCATCCTCCCGCAACTTCGCCACCACCGAATAGTCCTCCAGCGTCGTCGTGTCCTGCGTGATCTTCTCCACCCCCGCCGCCACGTCCCGCAGCAGGCGACGCATGATCTTCCCGCTCCGCGTCTTGGGCAGGCCCTCCGCAAATCGAATCTGCTCGGGACGCGCGAGCGCCCCCACCTCATGCGCCACGTGCGCCGCCAACTCCTTCTTGAGCGCCTCGTCCGGCGTCCGATGGTGCGACGACAGCCACCCGGGCTTCAGCGTCACGAACGCCACGATCGCGCTCCCCTTGATCTCGTGCGGCACGCCCACCACCGCCGCCTCCGCCACCCCCGGATGCGACACCAACGCACTCTCCACTTCCATCGTCCCCAAGAGGTGCCCCGAGACCTTGATCACATCATCAATGCGACCCTGGATCCAGAAGTATCCGTCCTGATCCCGGCGTGCCCCGTCCGCCGAGAAATAGATCGGCTGCCCCGTCTTCGGGTCCTTCAGCCGACCGAAGTAGTTGCTCACAAACCGCTCGCGATTGCCAAAGACCCCACGCAGCATCCCGGGCCAGGGCTTGCGGATCGCAAACAGCCCGCCCTTGTTCGCGGGCAGTTCCTCACCCTGCTCGTTCATGATCACCGCGTCAATCCCCAGCATCGGCAGCGTGCAACTCCCCGGCTTGGTCGGGATCGCCCCGGGCAGCGGCGTGCAGATGTGCCCGCCCGTCTCCGTCTGCCAGTAGGTGTCCACGATCGGGCATCGCTCCTTCCCGATCACCCGGTGGTACCAGATCCACGCCTCCGGATTGATCGGCTCGCCCACCGTGCCCAGCACCTTCAAACTGGACATGTCGTGCCGGGCGGGCAGATCATCGCCCCACTTCATGAAGGTGCGGATTGCCGTCGGCGCCGTGTAGAAGTGCGACACCCGATGCCGCGCGATGATGTCCCAGAACCGATCCCCCGCGCCCTTGCGTCCCTCGATCTCCGGAAAGTTCGGAGCGCCCTCGTACATCAGCGTCGGCACGCGGTTCATCAGGATCCCGTACAACACATAACTGTGCCCCGTCACCCACCCGATGTCCGCCGAGCACCAGAAGAGTTGCCCCGAGTCCGGGATCAGGTTGAAGGTGAGCCGCGCGGTCATCTGCACGAACGCCAGATACCCGCCCGTCGTGTGCAAGATCCCCTTGGGCTTCCCCGTCGAGCCCGAGGTGTACAGGAGGAACAGCATGTCCTCGCTGTCCATCACCTCGCACGGGCACGCGTCCGACGCCGGGTCCACCGTGTCGTGCCACCAGTGGAACACGGTGTCGCCCTTCTTCTCCCCCGTCTTGAAGCGCTGGCTCGGCGCCTCGTGCCCCGTCCTCCTCAAGACCAGCACGTGATTGATGATGTGCCCGTGGTTCGCCGAGAGCGCGATCGCTTCCTCCACGTTCTTCTGCAACGGCACCACATCCCCCCGCCGATACCCCCCGTCCGCCGTGATGATCACCCGGCTCTTCGCATCGATCGCCCGCTCGCTGATCGCCGTCGGCGCAAAGCCCCCGAAGATCACGCTGTGGGCCGCCCCGATCCGCGCGCACGCCAGCATCGCCACCGCCAACTCCGGCACCATCGGCATGTACACCGTGACCACGTCCCCCTTCTTCACGCCCAGGTCCTTGAGCGCGTTCCCCAACTTGCTCGCCTGCGCCTGCAACTCCCGATACGTCAACCGCCGAATCTCCGGCTCCGCCGCATACTTCGAGTTTGGCACCAGATGGCTCGTCCGGGGGCTCAGCGGCTCACCCTCCCACACGATCGCCGTCTGCTCCCCCGCCCCCGCCTGCACGTGCCGATCCACGCAGTTGTAGCACGCGTTCAACTTCCCCCCCACGAACCACTTCGCGTCCGGCGCGTGCCACTCGCACACCGTGTGGAACGGCCGGAACCACGCCAGGTTCTTCGCCTCCTCGCCCCAGAAGCCCTCCGGGTCCTCGATGCTCTTGCGATGCCGCGAGCGGTAGTCGTCCATCGACCCCACGTGCCACTTCGAAAATCCCAGCGCGATCGCGGGCTTGGGTGAAAAGACGCGCGACTCCATGAGCATGGAGGTGATGCCATCGGGGGTGATCTGGGACATGGGGGCGGGCTCCATCAGGGACTCGGAAGAAGCCGACAGTCTACCCGCACCGGCCCGCGCCCGCCGTCCGTCGCCCGGAGGGCGGGCGGGGGGCCGTGGTAAGAGGAGTAGCGCCCGCCGCGCCTTCCTTCACACCCCCGTGGGACGGGTGTCCCACCCGCCTCGACCACTTCTACATGTACTCCCTCGTGCTTCGCGCCCGGGGGCTCGCGCGGGTGTCCGCCCCCCAGCACACCCAGCCCGCACCCCGGCCGCCGCGGCCCCAAGGCAACTCGGCGGCCCCCTCCCTTCGCCTCCCCCGCGCCCGCGGGCGTCCGTCCACCCGCCCGGGCCGCTCGCATCTCTTCCCATACGATTCGCCGCGGGCTGGGGGCGGCCGGACGGGTGGGGAGATCCTCGGGATTGTCGCGCGCGAGGCTCGCGGGAGCGAGGGTTCCGGCGGTCGTACACTCCCCCCGCCCCATGCCCATCCTCCCCCTCCCCCAGTTCGAAGCCGACCTCGAAGCCGACAAGAAGGCCTACGCCGCCCTGCAGGCCCCCAAGTCCATCGTCGTCCGCTTCGGCGCCATGAAGATGGTCGGCGAGTTCCCCTACGACGGCTCCGCCAAGCCCGGCTGCGGCTCCAAACTCGTCGTCCGAACCCATCGCGGCACCGAACTCGCCGAGATGCTCACCTCCACCTGCCCCAACTCCGGCTGCTCCAAGTCCGTCTCCCGCCAGGAGATGCTCCGCTACATCGAAAACTCCGGCGGCAAGGATTACCCCTTCTTCACCGAGGGCCGCGTCCTCCGCGTGGCAACGCTGGAAGACCTCGACGCCCAGGCCAGGATCGAGCAGTCCCGACACGGGCTCAAGATCGAGGCCCGCCGCATCGCCGACGAGACCCGCCTCCCACTCAAAATCGTGGACGTGGAGCCCATCCTCGGCGGCGAACGCCTCACCGTCTTCTACCTCTCCGAAGACCGCATGGACGTCGCCGTCCTCGCGCGCCGCCTCCAGGACCACTTCCGCTGCAAAGTCGACCTCAAGCACGTCGGCGCCCGGGACGAGGCCCGCCTCACCGCCGATTACGAAAAGTGCGGGCAATACTGCTGCTGCAAGAACTTCCTGAAAGTCCTCAAGCCCATCAGCATGAAGGCCGCCAAGACCCAGAAGGCCACCCTCGATCCCCTCAAAATCTCCGGCCGCTGCGGCCGCCTCATGTGCTGCCTCCGCTACGAGGACGAAACCTACGAGGAACTCCGCAAGCGACTCCCCAATCGCAAGAAACGCGTCGGCACGCCCCACGGCGACGGCTTCGTCGTCGATTCCCAGATCCTCACCCAACTCGTCCTTGTCCACCTCGATTACCCCCAGGCCGACGGCAAGACCCAGCGCGTCGCCGTCCCCGTCGAGGAACTCTCCGACCCGATCAGCAAAGAACCCCCGCCGCCGATGGAGCCTGCACCCATCGGTCCCCGAGGCCCTCGCGACGACGCGCGCCGTCCCGCCACTCGACCCGCCGCGAACCCCGAAGGTTCCCGCCCTACGGGTGATCGCCCCCCGCGCCGCGACGACCGTCCACGCGCCCAAGCGCCAAGAGAGTCGTCCCCGCGTGAGCAGACGCCACGCGACCCCTCCACTCGTCCCCAGCAGCCGCCGCGACAGGATCGTCCCCAGCGTCCTCCTCAACGACCCGCCCGCGACGACCTCGACGACATCATGAACGCCCTCGATTCGGGCCATCACGACGACGGCTCCCCGCCTCGCACGGGCGACCGCCCTCCTCGTGATGACCACGCGCCTCGCCGCGGCAAGCGCCGCCGCCGCCGACCCGGTGGCCCCGGTGGTCCGCCCGATCGCGGGCCCGGTCCTTCCGGCCCCTCCGGCTCGAACCGAGGGCCCGCCTAGTCGATACTTCCCTCGGGCTGGTCCCCTCCGTGCGGCTCCGTTGCTCCGCCGAACGGGTACCCTCCACCCTATGACCGACTCCCAATCGACCCCCCCGCCTCATGTGAACAAGTCGTCCGTCAAGGAGACCCTCATCTCGGTGGTCATCTCCTTCGCCCTCGCCTTCGTCTTCCGCGGGTTTGTCGTCGAGGCCTTCCTCATCCCCACCGGCTCCATGGCCCCCACCCTCATGGGCGCCCACATGCGCTTCACCGATCCCAAAAACGGCTACTCCTGGCCCGTCGGTCCATGGGAGGGTGTCGGGTCCGCCGATGAACCCCCGCCCTTCCAAGGTGCGAACGCCACGCCGCGCGGCACCACCCCCAAAATCAAGGTCAAGGACCCCATCACCCTCGAAGACCTCGGCGAACGCGCCCACGTCCGCACCCGCGCCGGGGATCGCATCTTCGTCATGAAATACCTCTACTCCATCTATGACCCCCATCGCTTCGACGTCGTCGTCTTCAAAAATCCCAACAACCCACAGGAAAACTACATCAAACGCCTCATCGGCCTCCCCAACGAAGAAATCGCCCTCGCCGACGGGGACGTCTTCGTCCGCTCCGTCCCCCCCAACGAAAAACTCGACGCCAACACCAACTCCTGGACCCTCCCGGGCTGGTCCATCGCCCGAAAGCCCGAACTCGCCCAGCGTTCCATGTGGCAACTCGTCTTCGATTCGCGCTACACCCCCATCGTCCCCCCGACCGAGCGCCCCTACGCCTCCCCCTGGACCTCCCAAGACCCGGGCTGGGAGATCGCCAACAAGCGCGAGTACACCTACGCCGGCGAGAGTCCAACCACACTTTCGTGGGACGCGCGCCGCGAGGTCCGCGATTACTATGCCTACAACGAAGGGCCCTCCGGCGCCAAGAACGCCAGGTTCCCCGTCTCCGACCTTCGTGTCTCCATGGGCCTCAAGCCCAAGGCCCAAGGCCTCTCGTGGTCCGCCGTCGTCGTCGCACGCGGTCACGAGTTCCGCGCCAGCATCCGTCCAACGTCCCCCAACGCGTGCGTCGCCGCCCTCGAGATGCGGCCCACCCCGTCGGATCACGCCTCCGACGCGCCCTGGACATCCCTCGCCCAGAAGGAACTTCCCGCCGTGCTCAAGCCCGGTCAGTATGCCAACCTCGACTTCTGGCACGTCGACCAATCCCTCCAACTCTGGATCGACGACACGCTCGCCCTCCACGGTGAGTACAACTGGTCCATCGACGAACGCCTCACCAACGCCTTCACCATCGCCGATCGCTGGAAGTCCGTCGCCATGAACACCTTCGATGGGCTCGCCAACCGACAGATCTACAAGCACCCTCAGGTCCGCGTCGAGTTCTCCGGCGGCGCCTTCGAACTCGCCCGCGTCGCCCTCTCCCGCGACATCTTCTACCAGCCCGACACCGCCGTCTTCAACCAAGCCAAGTCCGCCCGCGCCACCAGCCCCCGCGCCCCCATCTTCCTCAACCAGCACCAGTTCTTCGTCTGCGGTGACAACAGCCCCTCCTCCCTCGACGGCCGCTTCTGGGACATGCCCGATCCCTGGGTCGCCCAACTCGACGAGACGCACGGCGTCGTCAATCGCGACCTCCTCATCGGCAAGGCCTTCTTCGTCTACTTTCCCTCCCCCGAATGGATCAAGGGCATCCCCATCCCCGATGTCGGCCGCATGCGATTTATCTGGTAACGCCCCCGAGGCGGCGCGAGTTCCCTTCGTGCCGCTCCCCGTCGCGCTTCACGCCAGGACCGCGCTACGCCGCCCGCGCAAACAACCGCCGCGCCGACCGCTGCCGCCACGCCGCCCGCAGGGAGCCCTCGAATCGTCGCGCAAACCCCGGCGCATCACACAGCGCCGACCCCGCCACGCGTGCCCGCAGGCTGGCACGCAGCGCCGCCAGCGCCGCGGGACGCGACGCCAGCATCCCCGCGATCGCCACATAGTGGTCCTCGTCCCGTGCCACCATCGACCCAAGCCCCACGGCGCTGAGGATCGAAAGCCCCACCCGTGACGCGTGCCGATCCCCCACGAGCGACACCACCGGCACGCCCATCCACAGCGCCTCGCACGTCGTCGTCGTCCCGTGATACGGGAACGGGTCCAACGCCACGTCCACGTCCTCGTAGTGCGCCAGGTGCGAACGCAGGTCCTCCGCGAACCCGCGCAACTCCACCCGCGACAGGTCCAGCCCGCACGCCCCGAGGTGCTTCTCCACGCTCGCCCGGCTCTTCGGCTCGTCAAACCCCTTCGCCTTGAGCATCAGCCGCGATCCGGGCGTCGCCTCGAGCACCCGACGCCACAACTCCAGCGTGTGCTCGCTCATCTTTCCCGGATAGTTGAATGATCCGAACGTGAACGGACGCTCCGCCTCCCTCGCCCGAACATTCGGCGAGTTTTCCGGCGGCGTCCAGCACAAGAATGGGGCGGGCATCCGCAGCAACTCCTCCGTCGCCCACGCGTCCGCCCCCTCTGGGTCCGTCAGGTCGTCCACGATGCGGTAGTCGATCTCCGTCAAGCCCGTCGTGTTCGGATACCCCAGGTACGTCATCTGCACCGGCGCCGCGCGCGCCGCCATCACCCGCATCCGCGATCCGCCCGTCAACCCCGACAGATCGATCAGGATGTCGATCTCATCCCGCCGCACAAGGTCCGTCGCCGCCTGGTCCGTCATGTTCCGGATGGTCCGCCACGCCGTGAACAGCCCCTTGATCTCCGCCGTGCACTCGTCCTCCCGTGCCAGGTTCGAGTACGCGTACAACGAAAACTGCTCGCCATCCCGATGCGCCAACCACCCCCGCAGGAACCGCGCCACCGGATGGTCGCCCAGGTCCGCGGAAACGAGGCCCACCCGCAGTCGCCGATTCGGATCGGCGTCATACTCGCGCTCTGGCCCCGCCCCGCCGCTCCCCCGCACCAAGGACCCATACCGCTCGTGCTCGCGGAGCGTCTCCTCCCGCGTCCTGCCGTGCACATAGTTGCAATGGAACGCCCGCTCCCCCTGCACAAAGTAGTTCGTCGGCTCCAGCGCCACCGCCTTCTCAAACCACCCCTCCGCCTCCTCCGGCCTTCCCAGCGAGGTCAGGCACGT
Source organism: uncultured Phycisphaeraceae bacterium (assembly GCA_964543905.1). Taxonomy (GTDB): domain Bacteria; phylum Planctomycetota; class Phycisphaerae; order Phycisphaerales; family UBA1924. The sequence continues at coordinate 220,097 of CAZIZO010000002.1, read as the reverse complement.
TCCGAACAACGCCGCCACGTCCCCCGCCTTTGGCTCGAGTTGCATCGCCCGCAGGCACGATTCCATCGCGTCCACGAACATCCCGCATCGCATCAGCATGAACGCCAACTTCGCGTGCGCGCGCCCACACGCCGGGTAGTACCGCGTCGCCCGTGCCATCTCCCTCGCCCCTTCCACGTACCTCCCGCACCCGAAGAGCGCGTCCGCGTGGTTCATCACACAATCCCGTTGCGGCGGCTCCTGCGCCGCCGCCACCCCCAGGGGCGCCACCGACTCGTCCAGCCTTCCCATCCGCATCAGCGACAGCCCCAGGAGGTACGACGCCGCCACATCCCCGGGGTGCTCCACCAGCCATGCTCGAGCCCCGCGCTCGCACGCCTCAAATGAGCCCGCCTCGGCCAACTTCACCAACTCGTCGATCGTCCGCGTCGTCGTCATGCGATCCCCAGTATGGGCCAGCGCGCCACACCACCCGCGGACCTCGCCGCGGCCTCCGCGTGCATCGGTCCCGCACCTCGCCTCTCCGTCAGTTTTCACGCGGCGACCACGCCCCGACACCCGATCCGGGGCCGAGCCATCTGCATCAGTCCAGCATCGCCAGGTGCGCCTTCGCCGCCGCCGGCGTCCCGATCGCCTCCAACTGCACCCAATAGTTCAAGAACTTCCGCGGCGTCCTTCCCACCGGACTCCCCGTGAACGACTTCGCCGCCCACGCCAGCACCGATTTCGTCCGCGCCGGATTGTGCTCCCGCGCATACCCCACCATGTCCCGGATGATCCGCGCCTTCTCCAACGCCGACAACTTGTACGGGGTCTTCTTGCTCGGCGGGGACGAGTACGCCTCGTTCGCGATGATCGGATAACTCTTCGCGATCGTCTCGTCATGGAACTTCTTGTCCCAGTAATACTCCGCCGGCTGCGAGCACAGCATGTCAAACAAGTCGTGGTCCGCGTACGGGCTGTACACCAGCGGGATGTCCGCATACACCGCATAAGGCGACACCGCGATCTTCCGTCGCGTCCGGTTCCAGATCGTCGTCATCGCGTACGGCATCGGCGAATCCACCACCGGAAGCATCGCCTCCACGATCCGCGCTTCCGCCGCCTCCGCCGACATCCGCTTGTACAAATCCTCGCCCCACACCCAACGCAGAGATTCTTCCCCAGGAGACCACTGCTTGAAGATCGTCCCCGTGATCAGGTCGTGCCAGCGTCGCTCCGTGATCGCGGCATGCCGCTCGCGTGTCGAAAACGTCCCGCTCGAAATGATGTCCCCCGTGTTCCCGTCGTACGTGCAGTCGAATCCACGCTCCCGGAAATACCGGTTGATCCGGATGAAGAAGAAGTGATCGTCCGCGCACATGCTCGTGATCGTGTTCTTCAGCACCTCATACTGCTGGAACGTTTCGCCCGGCGCGGGCTTCACCACCTCGTGCGGCACGCCGAACTTCGCGCTCAGCCGCGCCGCCGTCTGCACCTCGTCCCACGGATACGACTTGTACGGCCCCCACGTAAAGGCCTGCTTCATCGGCATCTTCTGATGCCACAACTCCGCATAGATGTGCCGTGAATCCCGACCGCCCGAGATCGGGATCACCGTGTTCCCCGTGCTCGGACGTCGCTTGATCGCCTGCCGAAACAGATCAATGTACGCGTCGATCGCCTGCTCACGTCCCAACGGATTCGCCTTCGGCACCGTCGGCCCCCCGCTCACACTCAACTTCCCGCCTTCCCACACAATCGTCGCGTTCGCCGGCAACGCCTTGTACTTCACCCAAGGCGTGTCCACCCCCCACATCACCCCCGACCTCATGAACGCCCCCAGCGCTCCATAGTCCAACTCGCTCGTATACCCCTCCGCGATCAACTGGATCATGTTCGGCGACACCGCGATCGCCCCGTCCCCGCTCGCCGGATCGTGCCAGTAATACAACGGATCAAATCCGTACCGATCGTTCCGGATCGTCAGCCGCGACCCATCCCAGTTCCATTCACTCCAGATCCCATCCACCAGCCGACCGGGCCCCAGGTTGATCTTGTGCCCATGCGCATACGTCGGCGTCCCCTTCGCCTCCGCTCGCCCATCCTTCCATCTCACGCTGAACCACGGATACTGCTTCGCCACGTTCAACGCCTCCGATCGCGCTCGCCTGCCCTCGCGGCCCCGCGCCGCGCCAACTCACTCGGGGATTCCCATGATAGCCGAACCCTCTCCGCGTTTGCGGATGCTCCCGCGCGCACATTCGCGCTCGCCGCCATCACCTTCTTCCAGATTGCTCCCACATCATCGCCATCGTGTTTTCCCGGTCGCTCCTCAACCCGCCGTCTCGTGCCGACCTCGTGCGCGCGCACAAACGTGTCCCTCGGCATATGGGGAGGAACACCTCATACCGATCCACGCGCCCAAACACGCCCCGTCCTCATCGCCCAGCCCCGCACCCGCCCCTGAGGCGAATCGCACCCACTTCCGGTACACTCCGCCCATGCTCTGGACCTTCCGACCCGTCGTCCTCCTCGCCGCGCTCCTCCTCGCCTCCCTCGCCCTCGCGCAGCCGTCCAGCAACTCGCCCCTCGCCTCGCCCGCCAACGGCCCGCGCCGTGCCGACCCCACCTGGCACGCCCTCGTCGATTGCACCCTCCACCCCAAACCTGGCGAAACCATCGAGCACGCCACCGTCGTCGTCCGCGACGGCCGAATCACCGCCATCCTCCCCCCCGCCAATGGCGCCGACGGCAAGCCCGCCGCCGCCAAACTCCCCATCGGTCCCCGCGCCTGGGATTGCAAAGGCCTCCACGTCTACCCCGCCTTCATCGAGCCCTACGCCGACCTCGACGTTCCAGCCCCCGCGCCGACCCCCGGCACGCATTGGAACCCCAAAATCACCCCACAGCGGCGTGCCGTCGATGCCGCCGCCGCCTCCGCCGCTCTCGCCGACTCCCTCCGCCCGCTCGGCTTCGGCGCCGCCGCCATCGTCCCCAACTCCGGCATCTTCCGCGGTTGGTCCGCCGTCGTCTCCCTCGCCAAGCCCGCCACCGATCCCTCCGCCGCCAAGCCGCCCATCTACCGCGCCGACGTTTTCCAGGCCGTCGCCTTCGAAACCGGCGGTGGCTACCCCGGCTCCGAAATGGGCGCCATCGCCGTCGTCCGCCAGACCTTCCTCGATGCCCAATGGGCCTTCGGCGGCGACAAGCACGGGCCCGCGCCCGAGGCCGACTTCAACTGCCTTGCCCAGATCGTCGGCTCCTCCATCACCGACAAGTCCTTCTTCTTCAATGCGAGCAACGAACTCCAGATGCTCCGCTACGCCAAGATTGCCAAAGAGATGGGCACGAGCACCGTCTACGTCGGCAGCGGCACGGAGTTCCAACGCCTCCCCGCGATCATCGACATGCTCAGAAGCAACACCAAGCACCACGCGGGCCCGAGCCTCGTCTTGCCGCTCAACTTTCCCAAGGCGCCCGATGTGGCTTCCGTCGGCGCGCAGGAAGGCACCGATCTCCGCGAGTTGATGGCCTGGGAACAGGCCCCCACCAACCCGCGCCGCCTCGCCGACGCCGGCATCGAGTTCGCGCTCACCACCCACCGCCTCCGTGATCGCAACGAGTTCCGTGCGAACCTGCAATCCGCGATCAAGCACGGCTATTCCGAAGACGCCGCCCTCGCCGCCCTCACCACCATCCCCGCCTCGCTCCTCGGTGTGGACAAGGACCTCGGCACCGTCGAGGTCGGCAAGCGCGCCAACCTCCTCGTGACCGACGGACCCGTCTTCGCCAAAAAGAACAAAGAAACCAAGAAGGATGTCAAGTTCCGCGACCTCTGGATCGACGGCATCCGCCACGAACTCAACCCCCCACCCGCCCAGAAACTCGAGGGCACGTGGAAGATGGACATCCCCGGCGCCCCCGTCGCCGAGCGATCGCTCGTCTTCGATGCCGACAACAGCATCACCATCCATCACGGCGACAAGAAGGTCAAGGTCAGCAAGTCCTCCGTCGGCGAGACAACCCTCAGTTTCATCTTTGACTACGCCGAGTTGGGCGAGCAGAAGGGGTACGTCACCATGACCGGCGTGATCGAGGTTGACGACGCCGGCCGCCCCGCCTCCCTCGTCGGGCAGGGCCTCTGGATCGACGGCGCGAAAATGACCTGGAGTGCCGTGCGCCAACCCCCCACCCTCGAAGGTTTCTGGCCCCTCTTCTTCGACCTCGCCGGACGCGCCGACTACGCCATCGCCTTTGACAAGGACAACACGATCAACCTCGTCGGCATGAAGGACAAGGACGGGAACGCGATGACCGTCGACAACTTCGCCTACGACGGCAAGAAACTCTCCTACTCCTTCGACCAGGGGCGCCTCGGCATGCCCAACCTGCAGGGCGTTGTCCACGTCAGCGCCAACGTCGATTGGATCGCCTCGCCGCCGACCATGACCGGCGTCGTCGAATCCCCCAACGGCACGTTCACGTGGAAGTCCGCCCGTCGCGAGCCCAATCCCTTTGTCGGCACCTGGCGCGTCACCAAGGCCGACGACGTAATCAAGGACCCCGCCGCCAAGGATGGACTGACGTTCGCCGTCTCCAAGGATTCGCTCACGCTCACCTTCTCCAAGGACAAGGGCGACGACCTCATCATCAAGGCGAGCGACCTCAAGCACGAGAACGGCAAACTCACCTTCTCCTACCCGCTCGATCAACTGGGCGGGGGGAAGGACGACAAGTCGAACGACACGCTCACCTTCCAGCCCAGCGCCGACGCTCCCGAGAAGGACGAGTTCGCGGGCGAGAGCACCCTCCCCGACGGCCGCAAGCACACCTATCGCGCCGTGCGTCTGAAGAAGGATGACACGGACGACGAGGACGACGAGTCGATCAAAGACATTCCCGAAGCCCTGCCGACGCCGTTCGGTGCGTATGGCCTCACCGAGCAGCCCGCCCAAGAGACGCTCCTCTTCTCCAATGCGACCCTCTGGACGCTCGGGCCCTCCGGCACGATCCGCAACGGCTGGATCGTGGTCTCCGGCGGCAAGATCCGCGCCCTCGGCTCAGGTTCGCCCACCTGGAGCGGGCCCGAAGCCACCACCATCGATCTCAAGGGTAAGTTCGTCACCCCCGGCATCATCGACGCGCACTCGCACACCGGGATCTCAGGTGGGGTCAACGAGGCTGGACAAGCGATCACCTCCGAAGTCCGAATTCAGGACGTCACCAATCCCGACGACATCGATTGGTATCGCCAACTCGCGGGCGGGGTGACCTGCGTGCTGAATCTGCACGGCAGCGCCAACGCCATCGGCGGGCAATCCCAGACCAACAAACTCCGCTGGGGGTGCGCCCACCCCGACGACATGCACGTCGCCGGCGCCAAGCCCGGCATCAAGTTCGCCCTCGGCGAAAACCCGCGCCAGGCCAACGGGCAGGGTAGCGATCGCTACCCGCAGACGCGCATGGGCGTGGAAACACTGATCCGCGATCGATTCGCCGCGGCCAAGGAATACGCGACGCTCATGAAGATGGGCGGCGTCCACACGCCGCGCCGTGATCTCGAACTCGAAGCCCTCGCCGAAATCCTCGCGGGCGAGCGCCTCGTCCATTGCCACTCCTACCGCCAGGATGAGATCGTCATGCTCTGCCACGTCGCGAAGGATTACGGCTTCAAGATCGGCACCTTCCAACACATTCTCGAGGGGTACAAGGTTGCGGACTACGTGCGCGACTACTCCGGCGGAGGAAGCGGCTTCAGCGATTGGTGGGCGTACAAACTGGAAGTCCAGGACGCCATCCCCGCGGGCCTCACGCTCATGCACGAGGTCGGCTGCGTCATGTCCTTCAACTCCGACTCGGACGAAATGGCGCGACGCCTCAACGTCGAGGCGGCGAAGGCCGTCAAGTACGGCGGCCTGAGCGACGAAGAGGCGTTCAAGTTCGTCTCACTCAACGCGGCCAAGCAACTCATGATCGACGCCCAGACCGGTTCGTTGGAGGTGGGCAAGGACGCGGACCTCGTCATCTGGAGCGGCAACCCGCTCTCGGCGTTCTCCAAGGCCGAGGCCACCTACGTCGATGGTCGCTGCTACTTCTCGCTGGAGAACGACACCGCGGCGCGTCAGCAGATCACAAAGGAGCGTCAGCGGTTGATCCAGAAACTCCTCACCGAGAAGAAGCGATCCGATCGCCGAGGACCCGCGCCCGCCGCCGGCGCCGCCGAGGGATCCCGCCCCGACGCCCCGCCCCCCGGTGGTCGCGGTCGCCGACGACCCGGTTCCGGTGGCCCACCCCCGCAGGACGACGCCTCCGAGTCGAACGACGACGGCGTCGCGACGCAGGACCAGGCCCTGCATCGCTATCTCATGGACCTGTACAACCGCGGCATCGACCCGGGGGCAAACTACCCGGGCCAGTGCGGGTGCGGCTGGGTGCACATGAGGTAGACGTGCGGTGGCAGGTGATCGGATCAAGTCATCAGGGCGACGGCATCGACGAAAGTTCAACCGACCGTTTCGGATCCACGACGAGCATTGCATATGAACACCACGACGACTTCCACCCTCCGCGACATCCCGCCAACCCCGCGTTCTCCACGGTCGTCCTGGATGGCCGCGATCGCCTCCCTGGCGACCATCGCGTGTGGGGCGATCGCGCAGGATTTGACGCACAAGGCCCCGCCGCAAAGACAGGCGGTGTGCATCACCAACGCGACGATCCACCCCATCTCCGGCCCCGTGATCGAACGCGGGTTCATCGTCTTTGCCGAGGGAAAGATCACCGAGGTCGGCCCCGGAACGGTCTCCGCCCCCGAGGGGGCGATCATGATCGACGCGACGGGCAAGCACGTCTATCCCGGACTCATCGGATCGGTCACCCACCTGGGCCTCAGCGAGTTGCAGGCGATCCGCCAGAGTCTCGACTTCAACGAGACGGGTGATTTCACGCCGGAAGTCATCGCGGCAACGGCGGTCAACCCCGATTCCACGCTCCTGCCCGTCACGCGCTCCAATGGAATCCTCACCGTCTGCACCATGCCCAGCGGCGGGCAGGTCGCGGGCCAGGCGTCGATCATCCAACTCGACGGATGGACCAACGACGAGATGACGATCGAGGCGCGGGCGGGGCTGTGCGTCAGTTGGCCCCAGTCCCGGGCGATCAACGCCTGGTGGATGCGCCAGTCGAAGGAGGAGCAGGAGCGGGAGATCAAGCGAGGACGCCAGCGGATCGACGAGGTCTTCCGGACCGCAAAGAGTTACGCCGAGGGACGCGCGGCGGACTCGAACGCGCCGCGAGACGTGCGATGGGACGTGGTGGCCATGACGCTCCCCCCCGCGACGACGGACGTGACAAACCTCCTCGCGACGAAGCAGATGCCGCTGTTCATCTCCGCCAACGACTACGACCAGATCTCGGCGGCGGTGAACTTCTGCGCGGAACGGAAACTCAAGTGCGTGATCGTCGGCGGGCGGGACGCCCCGGCGTGCGCGGACCTCCTCAAAAAGCACGACGTGCCCGTGCTGGTGACGAACGTCTTCGCGCTCCCTCGTCGCGACGACGTCGAGTACAACGAGAACTACGCGACGCCCGCCAGGTTGCACGCCGCCGGGGTCCGATTCGCGATCGCGACCAACGACGACACGGCGCACGAACGGAACTTGCCGTACCACGCGGCGATGGCGGTGGCGCACGGCCTGCCGCTGGACGCCGCGGAGAGGGCGGTCACTCTCGCACCGGCGAATATCCTCGGTGTGGACGATCGTCTCGGATCGCTGGACAAAGGAAAGTTGGCGACGCTCATCGTGACGAACGGCACCCCTCTGGAAGTCACCACCAAGATCGAGATGGCCTTCGTGAGCGGAAAGCAGATCGACCTCTCGAACAAGCAGACCAAGTTGCACGAAAAATACCGCGAGCGGTACAAGCAGCAGGGGGACATCAAGTAGTCCGGATCAGGTCGCGGCGTGCGCCCGGTACCACTCGATCGTGCGCTTCAGGCCTTCTTCGAAGGACATCTGGGCCTTCCAGCCCAGGAGTTTCGCGGCCTTCTCGACCGCGAGTTGGCGCCGGGGTTGTCCGTCGGGCTTGGTCGCGTCCCACGCGATGCCGCCCTTGAAGCCCGTGAGTTTGACAATGAGTTCGACGAGGTCCTTGATCTTGATCTCGAAGCCGGCGCCAAGGTTGATGGGCGTGGGGTTGTCCATCGTCTCCGCAGTGCGGACGATGCCCTCCGCCGCGTCGTCGACGTAGAGGAACTCGCGGCTGGCGTTGCCCGTCCCCCAGCAGACAATCTCCCGGTCGCCACGTTGTTGTGCCTCGACACACTTGCGGATGAGGGCGGGGATGACGTGGGAGGAGTTCAGGTCGAAGTTGTCCCACGGCCCGTACAGATTGACGGGGAGGACGTACGACGACTTGAAGTTGTATTGGAGTTTGTAGGCGTCAAGCATCTGCCAGGCGGCCTTCTTGGCGACGCCGTAGGGCGCGTTGGTCTCCTCGGGGTATCCATTCCACAGGTCGTCTTCGCGGAAGGGGACGGGCGTGAACTTGGGGTAGGCGCAGATGGTGCCGACCTGGACGAAGCGACCGTCGCGGTCGGTGAACCCGTCGAGACGCGCGAGTTCGATCAGGTGCAGGGCCATGGCCATGTTCGCAAAGAAATAGCGGCCCGGGTTGGCCCGGTTGGCGCCGATGCCGCCGACCTCGGCGGCCAGGTGGATGACCACATCGGCCTTGTGCGGCTGGAACGCGGCGCGGTAGAGGCGTGCGACGTCGGAGGAGGTGGTGAGGTCAAAGTCCTTGCGGCGTGGGATGAAGATGTTGGCGGCGGGGACGCCGCGGGCCTTGAGGCGATCGACGACGTGACGACCGAGGAACCCCGCGCCTCCCGTCAGGATGATGCGCTTGGACGCGAGGGGATAGGTGGCGGCGTGGGTCATGGGGTGCTCCTCCGGATAGGGGTGGATGGTAGATCAAGAGGGCGGTCGTTAGGAATCGGCGGTTTTGAGCGGGGGCTGTGCGACAGGAGGCGGGGCGTGTAAAGTTGGCGGCGAAGGCGGGGGATGGACGTTTGGGCTTGATGGGCTCGTGGATCTGGCCGATCGGGAGCGTTATGGCGGTTGCTTCGACAAAGTTGCATCTGGGGTGCGGGCTGACGGCCCCCCAAACGTGGTTGAACGTCGACGGTTCACGCAACGCGTGGCTGGCGCAGCGGCCGATCTTGCGCTCGATCGCGCGAACCCTTGGGATGGTGCCCAAGTACGCGGATGAGGTGAAGTGGCCGACGAACGTCACGATCCATGACATTCGTAAGCCGCTCCCCTGGGCGGATGGGACGTTCGTGGCGGTGTACGCGTCGCACGTCCTGGAGCACATGTACCTCGGGCAGGCGCGGCGGCTGCTGAAGGAGTGCGCCCGCGTCCTCAAGCCGGGGGGCGTGGTGCGCATGGTGGTCCCGGACCTTCGCGCGTGCGTGGAGGATTACGTCGCGCGGCGGGAGGTGGATGGATACACGGGCAAGGCGGCGGGGCTGGACGCCCCCGGGGATGTGCTGAATCGGAGGTTGCTCTTCCATGATCTCGAGCCCGCCGGAGGACGAAATCCGGTGATGACGTATTACAACCTGGTCAACAACTTCCACCATCACAAGTGGATGTACGACGAAGAGACGCTGGCCGCTCGGCTGGCGGAGGCGGGGTTCAAGGACATCCGCCGCATGGGGTTTGGTGAGAGTCGCATCGACGGGATCCTGGACGTCGAGCGACGCGAACGTGTAGAGGGCGGAAATCTGGCGGTCGAGGGCGTGAAGGCGTGAGGTCCACGGGAGGGAGTTGGAGTGGCGCGTTCGACCGTGCGGCGCGCGTGAGACGCAATGAGCGCACCAACCGCACAACCCGCAATGCACGAGAAGCATGATGCACGGTCGGCGCGCGAGCGATCGTCGGCCCCGGCGATGGGCCGGACGGTGGGGGGGGGCATCTCCTGGATCGTCGTCTCGACGATCCTGAGCAAACTCTTCACGTCGGTGGCGCAGGTCGCGCTCGGCTGGCTCCTCACCCACGAAGAGTTCGGCATGTACGCGAAGGCGACGGCCGCCTTCGGGATCCTGTCGCTGCTCCGCGACGGCGGGGCGAGCACCATCCTCGTGCAGCGCGGGGCACGCGAGCATGCCCTCGTCTCGGGCACGCTCTTCTGGATGGCGATGGCGTTTTCCGCGGTGTCCGCGACGGGGCTGGCGGCGATCTCGTGGCCCCTCTCGGTCTATTGGTACCAACAACCGGCGATCACGAAGTTGATCCTCATCCTGGCGATCTCGATGCCGATGGGCGTCCCGGGGTTCATGGTGCTCTGCAAGTTGCGGATGGACCTGCGCTTCGCGGAGTACAGCAAGCAGCAGACGTGGTCGGCGCTCGTCCGCCAGGTCTCGACGATCCTGTTCGCCGGCGCGGGGCTCCTCGCCCAGTTGGTGGGCGTGGTGCTCATGCTGGCGTGGCTGGGTCTTGGCGCTCCGGCCGAGGGGATGGGCGCGGTGTGGCACGATGCCGCCACCTGGGCGATTTCATGGGGTGGGCTGGGCGCGATGAGCCTCGTGCTCCCGATCCTCGTCATCGCGCTGTTTGACTTCGTGACCGGGTATCGCCTCACGCGCGATCGTCCGTGGGAGCGGCCCGCCAATCCCCGAACATGGAGGAGTTACTGGTCGCAGGGCAAGTGGGTGGTCTTCGGGACGATGGGAAACGTCTTCCTGGACTGGGGGCCGTTCTTCGTGATGGGCCGCATGATGACGGAGGCGGCCACCGGGGTGTTCTTCTTTGCGTTCCAGATCACGGCGCAGATCGGCGTGCTGCTCGGGTGGGGGATGCAGCAGATCTTGCTCCCGGTGCTGTCGATGCTCGACAACGAGCCCGTGCGTCAGCGCCAGGCGATGGTGCGGGCGCTGCACGCGATGATGCTCGTGGGGTCGTTCTGCTGCGTGGGGCTCGCGGTGGTGATCGATCCGATCGAGGACCTGGTCTGGCGCGGAAAATGGCGGGAGAGCGTGCTCCCGGTCGTGGTGCTCGGGATGGCCTTCCCCTGGCGGATCACGTTCGGGTTGACGTCGGCGGTCCTGCAGGCCCAGGGGCGGTACAAGCGGCTCTCCGCGTTGACCTGGGCGGAAGGACTCGGGCTGATGGGCGTGACGGCGGCGGCGTGCACGCAGGACCCCTCCCCCCTCAACGTCGCCCTCTGGACGGGCGGGTGGCTCTTCGTGGCTCGGTTCGCGATCACGGCCTACGTCCTCCGCCATTCGGGGGCTCGCAAGCGGGAGGTCCTCGAGGCGGTCTTCCCCGCGTGGCTGCTCTCGCTGATCGCGGCGGGCGTGGCCTTGTGGGCCGATGGTTCCCTCGCCCTCAAGCCCACACTCGTCGGCACGGCGGGGCACCTCCTCGGGGCGAACCACCCGGGCGTGGCCCTGACCGTCGGTCAGTTGGCCAGGGCGGCGGCGCTCGGCTTGATCTGCACGCTGGTCTTCGCGCTCCTCACTCGCGTCATGCTGGCGCACCAGTTGCGCGATGCGCTGGGGGTCGCCCCCGCCAAGATTCGGGGACCCATGCAGCGCCTCCTGCGCCTCTAGCGCGAATATGCTCTCGCCGCTGCCATGGTTCAATCCTGGTCTTCGTTGGCGGGAAGGGTGCTCCGGTACGCGTCGTACGCGACGGTGGGGGTATCGCTCGCGGGTCTTCTGGCGTGGGCCCTCGGGCGGGTGCTGACCGATACCACCCGCTGGTCACAGTACCTGTTCTGGATGCCCACGGTCGTCGTGGTGGGCGCGGCGGGCGTCCTGTTGCTGCTGGCGTGGGGCATGCGATGGTTTGGCGCCGTGCTCGCGTTCGCGTCCCTCCGCAAGGCCAGGGTCGCGTGGGGCGAAGACGGCGAGGGGTATGAGGCCCGCACCTCGCCTGCCCCAGCGCCCAACCCCTATCGCAAGCACGTCTTTAAGGTTCTCTGGGGCCTCGCCGCCTTGGCGACGCTCGGGGCGGCGGCCTTCGCCCTGGCCGAGTGGACCGCCCCCGGGCGCGCCGCCGATTTCCAACGCGCCAAGAGCCTGCGCATCGTCTTCTGGAACGACTCCGAAGGCCTCATGCGCGATTGGGAGCGCGCGCTCCTCGAACCCGGGCCCGACGTCGCCATCATGAAGCCCGGCAGCGGGCGGGCCTTCGGCAGCGTCCTCACGCAGATGGGGCCCGAGGCCGACTTTGTCTACACCCACGGCTTTGCGATCGTCACCAAGGCCAAGATCAAGCGACGCACCCATTTCACCCTGCGCATCACGCAGGGCTTGGGCATCGATCTGCGACGCAAGGACATGCGGCAGCCCCAGCCCGACTTTGGCACCGCGACCATCCTCGAACTCGCGACCCGCCAACGCCTCGGCAAAGACATCACCCTCTACCTCATCGACCTGCCCTCGGACCCGTCGTTGTGGCGACAGACGGTCATGCGCGAAGCCAAGGCCTCGCTCGACGCGTTCACCGCCGATGTCTGGCGCAAGGATGAGACGTTGGATCGATGGCTGCGCATCGAGAATCCGGACCCCTTCGGCCCGCCGGATGTGCTCCTCGGGGACTTCAACACCCCGCGTGGCGCCGATTCCCTCCGGATCGTGACGGGGGACATGCAATCGGCGTATGACGCGGCGGGAAATGGTTACGCGGCGACCTATCCCCGCGTCCTCCCCCTGTGGCACCTGGATCAGGCGTATGTGGCCAAGAGCCTCCGTGTCGGGTGGTATCAGGTGCGCAACCCCGGCGGCGGATCGCACGCGATGCAGGTGGTGGATGTGATGCCGAAGTAGCCACGGTTGCGAACCGCGACTCCTGAATTCGTGAGAGAAGATACGGAAGGGAGTGAAGGGGGCCCCCCCGACCGACGAGGGTTATGCAGAGCGGAGGTCGTCGGGCATCAGCGGCATGTCGTCCTCGACGGGGCGGGCAAGCGCGCGGCCGATGGTGGTCTCGAGTTCGAAGGGAGCAATGCCTGTGCCGGGGCGCTTGATGGTCAAGTCGGCGCGGGTGAGGGTGTGCCCGGCGGGGAGCCGGCGGGTGGTGGTGAGGGACTGCCGGGAGACGGTTCGGACGTCCTCCTCGATCGGGAGGACACGCTTGCAACAACACCATCCCGGAGGGGGTTCCTGGACCAGCGCCATCGCCTCACGGAGTTCGACAGGGAGGTCGGGCGTGATGAGCGACGACATCCTCGACCCGACGCGGGCGGTCTTTACGTAGACGCCGAACATCGCCGGCTCGAGCGAGGCCGCGTGGTCCGGGCCGACCGCCCGCGACGAGTACGTCATGTGCTTCTCGAGTACGCACGCGCCATGGTTGACGGCTTCCAGCCCGGTCGCCTCATCGGGCGTGTGGTCGCTGTACCCGATGGGAAGACGCGGGAACGCCGACGCGAGCGCCCGGATGCCCCCGAGTTCGCTCTGCTCGAACTTGGTGGGATAGCAACTCACGCACTGCATCACCGCCAGGCGATCGTGGACCGCTCCAAGCCACTCGACGGCACGCCCCACTTCGTCCATCGTGCTCGCCCCGGTGCTCACGATCAGCGGCTTGCCCGTCGCCGCGAGGGCGTCGAGCAGCGGCTTGTTGGTGATGTCGGGGCTCGCCGTCTTGTACGCGTCCCAGGGCAATCGCTCCGCCACCGGCACGAGTTCCACGCTGAAGACGCTGACGATCGCGTGCAGACCCAGTTGGTGCGCAACGTCCACGCACGCCTTCATGTCGTCGATCGAGAGTTCGAGTCGCCGGAGCATCTCGACGGGGTCGCGCTCCCCCGCGGCTCTTTGGTAGGCGGCAAGTTTCGCCGCCCTGCTCATCAGGCGGTCGGCCTCGAAGAGTTGGAGTTTGATGGCGTCGGCCCCGGCGTCCCGGGCGAGTTGGACCAGTTCGAGCGCGCGCCGTGGATCGCCGTCGTGGTTCACGCCGAGTTCCGCGATGATGTACGGCGGGTGATCGGGGGAGATGGTGCACGAGCCGATGTGCATGGGTAGTTACGTCGTGTGCTCTTGCATCGGCGAATCGCCGCCCGGGTCAGCCGTGTTCGCCCTTGGCACCAACAGGCGAGCGAGCAGCACCACACCCACCCCGGGGAGGAGCCAGGCTTCCTTGTGCTCGAAGAAGCCCATCCAGAGGCCGGGGGCGCCAAGGGCGCAGCCCCCCAGCCACACGTTGATGTGGCGTCTCGTTGGCGTGCCGACACGCCACGTGGGGATCATGCACACCCAGACGTACGACGGGAAGATCAGGGCGTAGAAGGACATGAAGAGGCGGTAGACGGTCTCGGTCAGCGAGAGGTCGCCGTATCCATGCTTGGAGAAGATGAAGGCGACGGCGCCGAGCACGATGCCGAGGATGGGTCCGATGGCAGGCTCGGACGCCCGCCTGACCCACATCCCGCGCGAGGCCGGTTCGAACTGGAGGTCTTCCTTGGAGTGGACGGCCATCGTGAATCCAAGTTGCAGAGCGAGATGCACCATCACCGGGAGCGCCGCCCACTGCGGCCCGAGCGCGGCGCCGCGCGTGTTGGCGGCTTCGATGATGGACGGTGCATAGAGAAACGTGAACGCGATCATCGCGAGGAAGAGCACGCCGAACCCAAGGAGGAACGCCATCGCGCCGCGCCAGCCAGGAAGGCGCTGGAGCGCCAAGTGGAACGTGCCGTCGAGATAGGGGGACAACGCGAAGCCGAAGATGCAGACCGGGGCGAGGGAGAGGAGCGCGCCGGGGCGCGCGCCCGCGAAGGTCTCTTGCCAGGGCATGCGTTGCGTCGCGGTCGCAAGCCACCAGATCGCACAGGCGACGGACGCACACCAGAGCACGATGGCGACGCGAGGGGCCTTGGCGATCGGCATGGCGGACATGCCGACCATGCCCGCGACGACCGCGAGCCCTTCGAGTCCGATGCCGACGCCCATGAGCAGCCAGATCGCGAAGAACCACTGAAACGCAACCGTCACCCGCGAGAACGAACGAATGGCCGCGATGTGCCTCACGACGAGCGATCGACTCGCCCCCGGCGACATCAACACCACGCCCATCAACGCCGCGCCCACCACATTGGGCACGGCAAAGACCGCGAACGACCACGGGCCGTAGTCCCGCATCAAGATCACCGGCAGGAACATCCCGATGCACCACGTCCACGAGCACGCGACATATGCGGCAGTCGCCAGGATCGACCGCGGGGCGGAGGTTGGTTGGGCTTGGTCGCTCACGCGTACAGAGCGTAACCGCGAAGTGGGGGGCGGGTGGCGGGCCGAGGGCCCCAACGCCAACGACGCTTCACCGGATCACTCGCCCCTTGCTCTGCTGGTGCTTCTTGGGCGTCACATGGAAGGTGGCGGAGCATTTCCCCACACGCTTGTCCTTCCCCGCGACTTCCTTGCCGACGGCCTCGGGCAGCACCTTCTTCGCCGCCCCGCGTACGGGCTTGGGCACGATGGCTTGCTGCAAAATATCCATGTCGATGGTGATGTTGAACTCCTTCCCGCCGGCCAGCAGCGGGCCGATCTCCTCCCGCGGGGTGATCTTGTAGATCGCCGGGCCGTAACACGGACGCAGGAACTTGTATTCCAGGTTCTTGCACACCACGGTCCAGTCGCCCCCGCAGGCCGCGAAAAGGTACATCCCCCCAGCGATCTCGCTGTTGGCCAAGAGCGAGGCCCCGGCCATCGCCCGATACCAGTTGAGGTTGAACCGTCGATAAGGCAGAACCGCGGAAAACGTGTTGCCGTCCACACGCTTCATCTTGATCCCGCTCCGAAACGCGTACGGGAGCCAGACGAGCGACGTGACCCGGTGCCAGAAGTGGCTGCGCGTCGAGAGCCGGCTCACGAAACGATCGAGCCGATCCATGATCGAGAGTTTATGGGTTGGCAGGGCGGCGGCTGGCGTGACGAGCGCTGGGGGAGGGGCCCCCTCGCCGGCGCGTGTGGAAGGCGCCGCGGCGACGTCCGCGTTCGCGGGGGCTTCCCGGGCCTCGATGGAAGGCGATGGGAGGGTCAAGCGCTCTCCAGTCCGAATCGCCGGATTCTAGGGGAGAGGCACGGAGCACGTTCCTCTCATTTCGCCGATGCCTCGCCTTTCGCCCGCCACGCCGCGGCCTGCGCCTCGTCCTTCAGTTGAGCGGCCGTGTCGGCAAGGTACCGCGCATGCCGACGGGCCGCGGGCGAGTCCGGGCCGTAGTTCAACGCGTAGGTCTCATAGCACTCGAGAAACTCCGCCCGCGCCTCCTCGGGCCGTCGGAGCGCCAGCAGCAGGGTGCCCCGTGTGGATCGCATGTCGAGCACTTCGCTGTGCTCGGGGGGATACTCCTTCACCCGCCGCGCCAGGGCGGGCTCGAGTTCCGCGAGCGCCGCATCGTGTCGCCCTTGCTTCAGCAGCGACTGGGCCAGCAGCAGATGGAACGAAGGCTCCGCGACCCCAAGTTCGGCGGGGCGGGCCGCGATCGCCCCGAGCGCCTCGCGCACCAGGATCTCCGACTCCATCGCTCGCCCGGCGGTGGTGTAGCACTCGATCTGGTTCCGGATCGCGATCAGGTGGTAGCGGTGGTACTCCCCCGTGAGACGCCGAACTTCCGCCACGCTCCGGTCCACGTCCGCGAGCCCTTCCGCGACCTTGCCCGCCTGCACGAGCGCGCGTCCCCGATGGAGGAGCGAGTTCCACGTGAAGTGATCGTTGGGCCCGAGCACCTTCAGCCGGGCCTCGTGCACCTTGCCAAACAGTTCGGCGGCCTTCTCGTTCTCTTCCATCTCGTACCACAACTGCGCGAGACGCTGCGCCGCGGATAGGGTGGCCCGTCGCTCCGGTCCCAGGCCCTTCTCCAGTAGTCTGTACCCTTCTTCAAGGAACACCGCGGCCCGGCGAGGCTGGCCCATGTTGAAGTAGATCTGCCCGACCCGTTCGCGGATCGAGCCCTCAACCGCCGGGTCCTTGCTGAAGTTGTCCTTGATCTTCTGCGGGACCCGCTCCAGCACGTCCCGCACCGTCACCTCCGGTGTCCCGGGCGGCTGCGGACGCAGGTCCATCACGTCGTGCGTGAAGAACTCGGTGACGGCGGAGGCGATGCGGTTCGAGCGCTCGGCGTCGGCCTTCGCCGCGATCGCCTCGTCCCGCGACCGCTCCGCGTCCGTCCTGGCCTTCTCCGCCTCCAGAAGGTGCTGGTTCGCGATGATCTCGGCCTCCAGGGCTCGGTCCCGCTGCCGGCGCGCCTCCACCAGCGCGAGGCTCGTCGCGATCATGCCCGCCACCAGCGACGCCGCCACCAACCCGCCCGCGATCACCGTCTTTCGATTCCGCCGTACGAACGTGCGGACGCGATACGACGTGCTGGGTGGGGCGGCCTCGACGCCCTGCCCGTTCAGGAAGCGCTCGACGTCCGTGCCGAGATTGCCCGGGGTGTCGTAGCGGCGTGCGCGGTCCTTCTCCATCGCCCGCATCACGATCCAGTCCAGTTCGCCCTTCAGGAGGGCGCTCAGTTTCCGCGGCTCGGTCCCCCGCCGACGCGCGACCGGGCCCAGGTGCTCGCTCTCGCGTGAGAACTTGGTGCTCGGCGGGGGCGGACGATCTTCGAGGATGATCCGCTGCATCTCGGCGAAGGCGGCCGAGCGCAGACGCACGCCATCAAAGGGCGTCGCGCCGGTCAGCAGTTCGTACAGCACCACGCCCAGCGAGTACACGTCCGTCCGCGTGTCGATGTCCAGATCGCCCGCCGCCTGCTCCGGGCTCATGTACTCGGGCGTGCCCACGAGTTGGCGAAACTCGGTGAACATCGTCTTCTCGGTCAGGCGCTGGTTCGTCGCCTTCGCGATCCCGAAGTCGATGACCTTCGCCACCGCCTTCCCGTCATGCTCCGCGACGATGATGTTGCTGGGCTTGATGTCCCGGTGGATCACCCCCTTCGCGTGCGCGTGCTGCACGGCGCGGCAGACCTGCGCGAACAACTCCAGCCGCTGTGGGATCGTGAGTTCCTGCTCGTCGCTGTACTTCGTGATCGAGCGGCCTTTCACCAACTCCATCACGAAGTACGGACGACCCGTCTGCGTGGCGCCCGCGTCCAGCACCTTCGCGATGTTCGGGTGGTCCATCAGCGCCAGGGCCTGCCGCTCCGCCTCGAACCGCGCGATCACGGACTTCGTGTCCATCCCCAACTTGATGATCTTGAGCGCGACGAGGCGACGCACCGGCTCCTGTTGCTCGGCCATGAAGACCACGCCGAACCCCCCCTCCCCAATCTGCTCGAGCAGTTTGTACCGACCGATCATCGACCCGGGGAGTTCGGTCGTGCCCAAGAGGCTCGGCCCGCCGTCCATCGCCGTGGGCGTCTCCATGAACCCCTCCGCCTTCTCCAGCGCTCGGAGGAGGCTGAGCGCCTCGCCCCGGTCCGCTTCCGACACGCACTCGTCCATCACAAACTTGGTCCGCACCGGGCGCGGCAGGCGCATCGCCTCCCCGACCAGTTCGATCAGACGATGGAGGTTCGGTGACGGCATGACGCGGCACTCCACGAGATCGATCGAGCGCGCCGCTCGCACACGCGGCGGTCAGGCGAGGTCCGATTCCTCCCCAGATTGCATCTCCCGCGCGAGCCATGCCCGCGCATAGGCCCAGTAGTTATTGACCGTTCGCTCCGAGATCGACAGCGCCAACGCCGTTTCCGGCACCGAAAGACCCGCGTAGAAGCGGAGCCGAACAACGTCCGCCACCACCGGCTCGTGGGCTTCCAGGCGCTCAAACGCCTCATCGAACGCAAAGATACTCTCACCCCCATCGCGGTCGATGGTGCCCAGGTCGGCCACGTCCCCGATCGCCTCCAGAGGGATCCGCTGCACCCCCCCGCCCCGCTTCACCCTGCCGCGCGCCCGGGCGTGCTCGATCAGGATGCGACGCATCGCCTCCGCCGCCACGCGGAGGTATGACGCCCGCCCCAGGTCTTTGACACGGGGGTCATCGCCCACTCGCATGAACGCCTCGTGCACCAGTGCGGTCGCCGTCAGGGTGTGCCCGACGCGCTCACCTCGCATCTGGTTCTGCGCGATCGCTCGCAGGTGCGCGTACACCGTCTTCGCCACGCCATCCGGCGCCGTCCAGCCCGATTGGCGGAGGGGTTCATCCACTGGTTCCATGGTACTCGGCATAGCGTGGACTTCAGGCGCCAATCACGGTCGAATACAGCACGCCCTCGCGCGGTATCGCGCCCTCCAGTTCCAGGAGAAACTTTTTACGCTCCAAACCGCCCCCGTACCCGCGAAGCCGACCGGACTTGTCAATCACGCGATGACACGGCACGAGAATCGCCACACGATTCTGCCCATTCGCTAGCCCCACGGCTCGCACGGCGCTGGGATTGCCCAAACTGACGGCAACGTCGAGATACGAGCACGTCGTGCCGTATCCGATCCGCAGCAGGTGGTCCCACACCCGTCGCTGGAACTCCGTCCCGGGGAGGTACAGCGGAACGGTAAACGCCCGGAGTTCCCCCGCGAAATAACCCGCCAGTTCACCCACCAGCCGTGCCAGGTGCGGATGGTCCGCCTCGATCGCTCCACACCCGGTAAGACGCTCGAGATCGGCGACCCCCTCCGCGGCGCGCCGGCCGCTGTACTCGCACAGGCACACCCCTTCGTCCGTCGCCCCCAAGGTCAGGGGGCCAACGGGCGAGGCGAACTCGCGGAGGGAAAGCGCGGGCATGACGCAGGATAGGAATGACCCCAAGGGCAGAGGGCAAAAGGCCCCGAGGAAAGGCGAGCGCCCGGGAGGTCGTGCCGGGTAAGTAGGGATGTTACTATGGAGCGGCATCGCCGGTCGGTGGCCGTCGATGGCGAACCAAACCGAAGCAAGGACACGACTATGCCCAACCTCAACCGCGTCTTCCTGATGGGGAATCTGACTCGCGATGTGGAACTCAAGACGATTCCAAGCGGTCAGCAGGTGGCGAACCTCGCCCTCGCCATCAACCGTCGGTGGCGAGATCCGAACGGGCAGGATCGTGAAGAAGTGACCTACGTCGATTGTGAAGCCTGGGGCAAAACGGCCGAAACGATGGCCAAGTACCTCGCCAAAGGTCGGCCCGTCTTCATCGAGGGACGCCTCAAACTCGACCAGTGGGAAAAGGAAGGTCAGAAGTTCAGTAAACTCCGGATCGTCGTCGAGGAGTTCCAGTTCATCGACAGCAAGCCCGGCGGCGGTGGTGGGGGTGGCGGTAACTCCGAGGGCGGGGGATACTCCCGCCCCGCGACACGCTCCACTCCCACCGGCAGCAGCGCCCCAACCCGCTCCTCCGCCCCCGCGGGCATGGACATGCCCGACAGCGATGACATTCCGTTCTGAGGCCGCCCGCGGGGCTCCGCTGCCACGGCGGCGCTGGAACCGATCCTCCCAACGCCCCGCCCCCTCCTTCCGGGAGATGCAGACGCATGGACCGCCACACCCTCGACCTCCTCGCCCTCGAGGCCGCGTATGCCCAGGCGCTCAAGTCCAAGAGCGAGGGCGGCATTCCCATCGGGAGCGCCCTGATGGACTCGAACGGGACGATCCTCGCCCTCGGGCACAACCTCCGCGTGCAGTCCGGCGATCCGACGGCCCACGCCGAGACGGTCTGCATCCGCAACGCCGGTCGTCGCCGGGATTGGCACACGCTCACACTCGCCTCCACGCTCAGCCCGTGCGCCATGTGCAGCGGGACGGCGGTCCTGCACAAGATCCCTCGCGTGATCATCGGCGAGCACACCACGTTCCAGGGACGCGAAGATTGGATGCGGGCCGAGGGCATCGAGGTCGTCCTCATGAACGATCCGCGCTGCATCGCGCTCATGCGGGAGTTCATCCAGGCTCGCCCGGAGTTGTGGAACGAGGACATCGGGATCCCGCCCAAGGCCTGATTTTTGACTCAAAATCGTGGCGGATGTCGCGGCGAGCGTCTATCGTCTTGGCTCTCCGCATGTCCAGGATGAACCTCCAATCCGAGATCCGCAAGAAGAACCCCTTCGCGACCCCCGAGCAGGAGGCGTATCTCAACATCGTTCGCACGGCCACCCGCCTCTCGGGCGAGTTCGAGCGCCTGTTCAAGAAATACGGGCTGTCCTGTGCCGCCTACAACGCGCTCCGGATCCTGCGCGGCAGCGGGCCGGGCGGAAGCACCTGCAACGACATCAAGGCGGACCTGGTCGCCCAAGTGCCCGACGTCACCCGGCTCGTCGATCGCCTCGAGCGTTCCGGACTGGCGGAACGGTGCCGATGCCAGGCGGATCGCCGAGTGGTCTACGTCAAGATTACCAGAAAGGGGCTCGACCTCCTGGCGAAGATCGATCGACCGCTCCTGGAGATGCATCGCAAGCAACTGGCGCACATGGGAGAGAAGCGCCTGGGCGAACTGAATCGACTGCTGGTCCTCGCGCGACATCCGGACAAGACCTGAGTGGACACGGATCGGCATGGTACGATCCGCCATGCCCCAACTCTCGGTGAACATCGACCACGTCGCGACGATCCGCCAGGCCCGATATCGCAACGACCCGCAGTTTGCCGAGCCCGATCCCGTCCGAGCGGCGCACGAGGCCGAGTTGGGGGGCGCCGACGGGATCACGGTGCACCTGCGAGAGGATCGACGCCACATCGCGGATCGAGACGTGGAGTTGCTGCGGCCGCTGGTGCGCGTGAAGTTCAACCTGGAAATGGCCGCGACCGAGGAGATGGTCAAGATCGCGACTCGTCTCCGGCCGCACTCCGCGATGCTCGTGCCCGAGGGGCGCGACGAGGTCACGACCGAGGGCGGGCTGAACGTGAAGGCAAAGGTCGCGCGCCTGAAAAAGGTGGTGGCGAAGTTGCGAGCGGCGGGATGCCATGTCTCGGCGTTCATCGATCCGGACAGCGCCCAGGTGGACGCGGCGCACGCCTGCGGGTTTGACATCTGCGAGATCCACACGGGGCCCTACGCGCGAGCGTTCGCCGCCGCGGGCGGCGATTTTCGAGACCGCCCGTTGCAGCGCGAACTCGACGCGGTGGCCAACGCGGGCTCGGAGATCATGGGTTATGGGATGCGCTTCAACGCGGGGCACGCGCTGAACTACGCGAATGTGGGCCCGATCGCCGCGCTGCCGGGCGTCGCGGAGTTGCACATCGGGCACGCGATCGTGAGCCGGGCGGTCTTCGTGGGGTTGCGCGAGGCGGTCCGCCAGATGCGCGAGGCGATGCGATAAGCGCTGGACGAGGGATCGGGGTCCTGGGGCATTGCTACACTCTCCCCCATGCATGCCAAGCGTCCGCACGCCTCCACGCACCCCGTGAAAGACGCCGCGAGCGTGAAGGGTCTGGGCCTCACGCCCGCGGATCGGCGCGAACAGCAGGCCTATGAGGATGCGCTCGAGTTCCTGCTGGATCGGGTCAACATCGAGCGCTCGCGCGGGCGCACGGTGGACACGGACGTGTTCAAGTTGGAGCGCACGCACGCGATCATGAGCGCGCTGGGCGATCCCCACAAGAGTTTCCGAAGCGTCCACGTCGCGGGCAGCAAGGGCAAGGGCAGCGTCTGTGAGATGACCGCCGCGTCCTTGCAGGCGTGCGGGTTCACGACCGGGCTCTACACCAGCCCGCACCTCGTGGACATCCGCGAGCGCATCCGCATCAACCAGCAGATGATCGACCACGCGACGTTCGTCGATCTCGTCGATCGCCTGCGGGAGATCGTCCCCGCGATCCGGCGCGAGCACGGCGAGCCGACGTTCTTCGAGTTGATGACGGCCCTCGCCTTCCTCCACTTCGCCGAACAGGCGGTGGACATCGTCGTCGTCGAGGTCGGCCTGGGCGGGCGCCTGGATTGCACGAACGTCATCACCCCCGAGGTGAGCGCGATCACCGCGATCCAACTCGAGCACACCGACATCCTGGGCGACACGCTGGAGAAGATCGCCACGGAAAAGGCGGGGATCATCAAGCCCAACGTGCCGTGCGTCACGATCCCGCAGCAGAGCGAGGGGATCTTGCGTGTCTTCCGCGAGAAGGCGGACGCCGCGTCGTCGCCCCTGCTCGTGCTGGGCAAGGACATCGATTTCAGTTCTCGCTTCGAGGCCTCGCCCGAGTTGGGGCATCACACGCGCATCTGCGTGGCGACGGGCGCGACCAACTTCGAGCACTTTCCCGTGCCCCTCAAGGGCGAGCACCAGGCCCTCAACGCCGGGCTCGCGCTCGCCATCCTCGCGAAGTTGCGCGAGCGCGGCTTCGCCATCCGGGAGAAGGATGCCGCCGCCGGCCTCGCCATGACCCCGACCGCGGGACGCTTGGAAGTCCTGGGCGCCGCGCCCAAGATCGTGCTCGATGGCGCGCACAACCCCGAATCGATCCAGGCCCTCATGCGCGCCATCGGGTCGCACGTCCGCTACGACTCCATGGTCGTCATCTTCGGCTGCGCGTCCGACAAAAACATCGCCGGCATGCTCGCCCGCATCGGCGCCGGCGCGGACAAGGTCATCTTCACCAAGGCGAGCGGCACCAGACGCGGCATCGAGCCGCGGGAGTTGCTCCGCAAGTTTAGCGAGGTGTGCGGCAAGATGGCCCAGGCCGCCCCCAACCTCCGCGAAGCCCTCGCCATCGCCAAGACCGCCGTCGCGCGCGAGGACGTCATCTGCATCACCGGATCCTTCTATCTCGCGGGTGAGGCCCGGGCCTACTTCCTCGAGCGCCAGCGCCAACTCGCCCAGGACGCCGCGCTTCGCGAGCCGAAACGCTCTTCCCCCACGAGCCGCGGTGGTGCGACGACGCGGTCCCGGCTCGCGTGACCGCCTTCTCGCCCTCCCTCGCGACCCCGACGCGCTCCTCCTATACTTCCCCCATGAACCTGAGGTTTGAGGTGCCTCGCTCTCCCCTTACGCTCGCGTCGGCGGCTCGGTAGCGCACGCGCGGCCTGGTTGTCTCTTCGCCAAGGCTCCCCGCGTGGAGCCTTGTTTGTTTTCCCAGAGTCTTGTTCCTTCCCCCTTCCCCACGCACCTTCGAGCACACCATGTCATCCCCCCCGCCCAACGCCCCGAGCAGCACCCCCCCGTTCCGCTACAACGCCTCGCTTGCGAACGAGATCGAACAGCGCTGGCAGCACACCTGGGACGAGCACCTCACCTTCCGGCAGCCCAACCCGGGCGAGCCGGGCTTTGATGCGACCAAGCCCAAGTTTTATTGCCTCGACATGTTCCCGTATCCCTCGGGCGCCGGGCTGCATGTGGGCCACCCCGAGGGCTACACCGCCACCGACATCATCAGCCGCTACAAACGCATGAAGGGCTTCAACGTCCTCCACCCCATGGGCTGGGATGCGTTCGGACTGCCCGCCGAGCAGTACGCGATCCAGACGGGCATCCACCCCGCGATCACGACCAGGAACTCGATCGACAACTTCCGCCGCCAACTCAAGCGATTCGGCTTTTCGTACGATTGGACGCGCGAGTTTGGCACGATCGACGAGGACTACTACGCGTGGACCCAGTGGATCTTCCTCCAGTTGTACAACTCGTGGTTCGACCCCTCCGCGAACAACCACGCGCCCTCGAACGCGTCCCCCGCCTCGTCCGACGCTCCCTCGGGCCGCGCACGCCCCATCGCCGAACTCGTCCACATGCTCGAATCGGGCGACGCCGCCATCAACATGTTCGGCGAGTTGGTGGTCCACGGGGCCCATCCCAACGTGCTCATGGGCGAGGCCGTCGGCCTGCGCCAGTGGCACGAACTGAGCGAGCAGGAACGCGAAGACTTCCTCGATGCGCAGCGCCTCGCGTACCGCGATGAGATGATCGTCAACTGGTGCCCCAAACTCGGCACGGTCCTCGCGAACGACGAAGTCACCGCCGAGGGGCTCAGCGAACGCGGCGGCTACCCCGTGCTCCGCAAGCCCCTGAAGCAGTGGGTCTTTCGCATCACCGCCTACGCCGATCGTCTGCTCCGCCAACTCGACGCCCTCGATTGGCCCGAATCCACCAAGGCCATGCAGCGCGAATGGATCGGTCGCAGCGAGGGCGCGGAGATCGACTTCCCCCTCCCCGGACCGGCCTCGTCCTCGTCCCTCGATTCGCTCCGCGTCTTCACCACCCGTCCCGACACGATCTTCGGCGCGACATACATGGTCGTCGCCCCTGAGCACGATCTTTGTGATGCCGTCCTCTCCGGCCAGGTCCGCGTGGACGAGCCCACACGCTCGGCCCTCGAAGCCTACGTCGCCTGGGCCAAAAATCGCAGCGACCTCGAACGCCAGGAGGGCAAGGATAAGACCGGCGTCTTCACGGGCGTCTACGCCCTCAACCCCGCCACGGGACAGTCTATCCCCGTCTGGACCGCCGATTACGTCCTGACGGGCTACGGCACGGGCGCCATCATGGCCGTCCCCGCCCACGACGAACGCGACTTCGCCTTCGCGCACAAATTCGGGCTCCCCATCCGCGACGTGATCTATCCCCGCGCCGTCCACGCGATGAAGTACTTCAGCGAACAGGCGTATCCCGACGGCAACGCCAGCGCGACCTGGCGCGATGAGTTGGCCGACTTCCTGGGCCTCGTCGCCTCCGCCAACGCGACCGAGCCCCTCGACGTTGCCCTGCGCGTGATCCGTGATCGCCGTCGAGGCACCCCACGCGGCACGATGACGGGCGTGGCGCTCGACCAGCCCGGCGCGCTGGGCGAGCAGCGGGGCGCGACCCGCGCCGTCTGGCTCGAAACGCTCGACGATCTCGACATCGCGAGTTTCAACGATCTCTGCCACCGATTCCGCGAGGCCACCTACTACGCCAAGTTGGGCGAGTCCTACGACGGCCCGGGCACGGCCGTCAACTCCGCCAACGACGAGGTCTCGCTCAACGCCCTCGCCGTCGTGGACGCCAAGGACGAGATCGTCAAATGGCTGCGACGCAAGGGGCTCGGCACGCGGAAGATCAACTATCGCCTGCGCGACTGGGTCTTCTCTCGACAGCGCTATTGGGGCGAACCCTTCCCCATCGTCTATGATGCGAACGGACGAGCCTACCCCATTTCGGACTCACACCTCCCGGTGCGACTCCCCGACCTCGCCGACTACGCCCCCGTCGAGAGCAACGACCCCCAGCCCCTCCTCGCGAAGGCGACGACCTGGGTCCACACGACCGCCGGCGCCGCGGGCGTTGATCCCGCCCTCCTCCCCCCCGATACCCCCGTCACTCGCGAGACCAACACGATGCCCGGGAGCGCGGGCTCCAGTTGGTACGCGATTCGCTACTGCGATGCGAAGAACGCCTCGCGCTTCGTCGGGGCCGACGCCGAGCGCTACTGGATGGGACCACGCGACGGGGCATCCGTCGGCGGGGTGGACCTCTACCTCGGCGGCTCCGAACATGCCGTGGGCCACCTCCTCTACGCACGCTTCTGGCAGAATGTCCTCTTCGACCTGGGCCAGTGTTCCACCCCCGAGCCCTTCCGCAAACTCTTCCACCAGGGGCTCATCACCAGTTTTGCCTACCAACGCCCCGACAAGAGCCTGGTGCCCGTCGATCAGGTCAAGGAAGTCGCCGAGGGCAAGTTCATCGAGATCGCCACCGGGACGCCCGTGGCGCAGATCACCGCGAAGATGAGCAAGAGCCTCAAGAATGTCGTCAACCCCGACGACGTCATCGCCGAGTTTGGCGCCGACACCTTCCGCCTCTACGAGATGTACATGGGCCCGCTCGACGCCAGCAAGCCCTGGAACCCGCGCGACATCGGCGGGCTCCACCGCTTCCTCCAGCGCGCCTGGCGCGTCATGGTCAGCGAAGACTCCGGACACCTCCGCCTCGCCGACTCGCCCGACATGAAGTTGGAACGTCACCTCCATCGCCTGATCGCGAAGGTCGGACACGATATCGAGCGACTCGCCTTCAACACCGCGATCGCCTCCATGATCGAGTTCGTGAACGCGGCGACCGCGGCCGACACGAGCGGCCCGGGCGCCCCCGTGGGGTCGTCCAAGGGCGCGCTCACCCGCGATCAGGTCCAACGCTTCGCCCTCTGCCTGGCTCCCTTCGTGCCCCACATCGCCGAGGAGGTCTGGCACAAGTTGGGGCACGCCGGCTCCATCACCCACGCCCCCTGGCCCACGCACGACGAATCGATGCTCAAAGACAACGAGATCGAGATCCCCATCTCGCTCATGGGCAAGGTCAAGTCGCGCGTCGTGGTCCCGGCGGGCGCCGACCCCAAGGCCATCGAAGCCGCCGCCCTCGCCGAGCCCAAGATCGTCGAACTCCTCGCGGGCAAGTCCATCAAAAAGGTCATCGTCGTGCCCGGGAAAATGGTGAACATCGTGCACGGGTGACGCCCCGTCCCTCTCCCGGATGAAATGGCGCATCGTGAATCATCGCGGGCGCTCCCGACTTGAACAACACCTCAGGGACTCCATGCCCACGCGAACACGTGCGGGAAATCCACGCGACGAGGGGCGTTTCGGGCGACGGGATGCCCACCGGTTCTACCGCCGCGTGACGACGACGGGCACCGTGACGCGGGGCGACCAGTTCGCCGGGCTGTGCGTCCACCACAGCACGTCGTCGACGCCCGTCGGGGATTCGATGGGCATGGGCGTGTCCAACACTTCAAACTCGACCTCGCCCCGAAGGGCCGTGGCAAACATCGTGCGAACACGGTCGAGCGTCTCCCCGTCCGCCGAGAGTTCGGCGTAATACGCCGTCGCCTTCGGCGCGGGCGACGCCGCCGCGATCGAGCGCAACGGCGCCTTCATCGCGCCCGGCCCGATCGGAAGCGACGGCTCGGGCATGTGCTCCGCCGCGACAATCACCGTCGAAGGCTCGCCCGAATCCTGCGAGCCGAAGTTCGTGACGACCGGCGCCAGGCTCGCCAGCACCGTATCCGGCACGTCCTTGCTCAGCCGCCACGTCTTGCTCGTGTCCCGCGCCGCCTTCGATTCCACGAGGCTCAGCGGACGCGACGCGCCCTCGACCCGCATCACCAGCCGGCCCTCGCGCGCGAGGGCGAGCAGGCGATCCGTCGCGGCAAGCGACGATTCCATCACGCCCGCGTCCGCCACCTCGCCCGTGCCGCCGGTTGCCTCTCCCGCCGATCCCGTGCGGCTCATCGCGATCGAGGCGCTGGGAACCTCCGCGCTCGCTGGCTCCGTTCCGCGGGAGCGCATGGTCGTGTTCGTCGATGCCTCAGGTGACGCGATCGCGATCGTCGACGCATCGGCGCCGGGCACGGGGGTGGTCGCGAGCGGTCCGAAGTCCGTGCTCGGGTTCGGGGTCCGTGGCCCGCCGACCCTCGTGGATATGTAGACGCCCGCGCCGACCGCCAGCGTCAACATCGCCGCCAGCGCCAGGCGCCATCCGCCGAGGCGCGCCAGCACCGGCTCACGCTCGAAGACCATCCGCACGGGGGCGCCGGGTGTCTCCGCCTCTGCCGCGACCAGACGCCGCATCGCCTCCCGCTGCAGCGCCTCGATCGTGCGCGAGGCCAGATCGCTCGGCGCGGCCTCTCCCGCGCACGCCCGCAGCGCGGCCGCGTCGCCCCTCATCAGCCGCACCTCGAACGCGGCCTTGGGGTAGTCGCGCTCCAGCCTCGCCATCTCGCCCGGGGACAGATCGCCCTCGATCCACGCGAGCATGGTCTCCTCGTTCGGGCGTTGCTCGCCGCGCGGGGTCGGATCCGGGTTGTCCGGGGTGCTCGTCATACGTTCGTCGTCGCCACAGTGGTCCGTCCGTCGTCTCAGTCGCCCGCGGGCTTTCGCCCTTCCGAGAGTTTTTCCACTTCGTCCCGCAGCGCCTCTCGGGCCCGAAAGAGCCTGCTCTTGACCGTTCCCACCGCCACGCCCAACACCTCCGCAATCTGCTCGTACTCCAGATCGCGGGCATCTCGCAAGATGAGCACCGCTCGGTGGTCCGGGTCGAGCCGCTGAAGGGCCAGAAGAACCCGATGACGATCTTCGGCGTGTTGGACGCCCGAAACGCCGCCCGGTTCCCGAACTTGTTCCGGATCAAAGCCCCGCGCCTCGCTCTCCCCGCGCGATCCGGACGCTCCACCCATCCCTTCCAGACTCGCGTGCCGACGCAACTTCTCGGACCGAATCTTCGATAAGCACACGTTCATCGTCACCCGGATGATCCACGTCGACAGTTTGCTCCGACCGTCATACTTCTCGAGCCCTTGGATCACCTTCACGAACGCGTCCTGCGTCAGGTCCGCCGCCAGTTCGCGGTTGTGCACCATCCGCAGGCAGATCGTGAACAACCGATCCTGATACCGTGAGATCAGCACACCCCACGCGGCCTCCTCTCCCGCCCGGATCCTCGCCACCAGACGAAGATCCTCGGCATCCTCCTCCGTTGGCGGCGTACTCAGGTTGGCTGGGGGGGCGGGGCGCGTCACGGCATCTCGCTCGGTGTTCGCAGACTGTAGGGGAGATTTCCCTCTTCGACGCACGAACCTCTCCAGCGGCCTCGCGTCGAACTACCGTTCACTTCCCCTTCTGATCTCTTCCCAAAGAAACACCAAACATACAACCCAACCAACGTCCTCGGAGCGCTCCACCATGACCGATACCTCCCAGATTCCCTCCGCCCCAAAGCGCGGCTCGCTCAAAAAGGTCATCCTCTTCGCCGGCGGCGGGCTCGTCGTCTTCGTTGGCCTCCTGCTCGCGCTCGCGCCGTCCATCGCCGGCTCGGTTGCGCCGGGCATCATCGAATCGAAGGCCGCCGAAGCGATCCCCGGCAAGGTCAAGGTCAGCAAGACCCGATTCTCGTGGGGTGGGCCGCAAGTCATCGGCCCCGTCACTCTCACCGACCCCACCGGCAAGGACGTCGCCGTCCTCGAGATCCAGGCCTCGCGTGGGCTCATGGGGCTCGCGATCAATCCGCTGAGCGCGGGCGAGGTGGTCATCACCGGCAAGGCCGACATCGTCCGCGAGCCCGACGGCACGACCAACATCGAGCGAGCGACCGTCAAGCCCAAGGCCGCCGGCAGTGGGGGGGGCTCTCCCGGCGCGCCCGCCCCCGCGTCTACGGGCGAAGCCAAAGTTCCCTCCGGGCTCAACGCCAAGATCGTCGTCAAGGCGTTGCAGGTCACCTACAGCGACAAGACGCCCGGCGGCGCGTCGGTCGCGCTCAAGGAGGTCAACCTCACCGCCGATGTCGCCGCCGGCGGGCCCATCGCCCTCGATCTCGCCGCCATGGCAACGCAGGCCAAGGGTGGCACGCCCGGGCGTGTCGCGGTCAAGGCGAAGATCGACAACTGGTCCGATGCCTCGGGCAAGATCACCGCCGAAGCCTCGACCATCGACGCGAACGTGGACATCACATCGCTCCCGAGCGCGCTCCTCGAAGCCTTCGCCGGGAGTGCCGTGAAATCCGGTCAACTCACGCAAGGCGTCGGCGAAAGCCTCGACCTCACGATCCAGGCGAAGGGCTCGATGAAGGACGCGAAGGCGACCCTCGTCCTCGCCGCCACCCAACTCACCGCCAACGCCGACCTGCACTACACGGCGAATCAACTCACGAGCACCGCCCCGATCACCCTCCAACTCAAGGGCGCGGGCCTCAAGCACCTCGTCCCCCAGTTCGAAGACAGTCTCAAGAAGCAGAACGCCACCGTCGCGAGCCTGCCCGATGTCGCCGTCACCATCGATCGACTCAAGGTGCCGTACACGATCGGCGCCACGGCGCTCGATCTTCGCGGCATGACGGCCGACACGCTCGTGGCGCTCACGCCCACGACCGGCACGCTCCGCCTCGACGCGAATCGCGCCCCATCCCCGTTCGCCATCAACGCCGTTCAAACTCGGGTCACCACCGACGACCTCGCCAAGGGCGCTCGCGTCACCGTCAAGACGGACGCCACGCTCGACCACAAACCCGCGGGCAGCGTCGACGTCGACCTTCAGATCGCGGGTCTGCTCGACGCCAAGGGCGCGCCCAACGCCGGCCTTCCCACCTCGATCCAGGGCAAGGCGATGATCAGGAACATCGCCACCGCCATCGCCCAGCCGTTCGTCGGCGCCCTCAACGTCGATCTCCCCGCCGATCTGGGCCCAACGCTCGACGTCGAGGTGACGGCCAACAGCAGCCCGTCCGCCGCCGCCGCAGGCGCGATCCCGCCCACCGACCTGGACATCGCCTTGCGCAGCGCGGGCGCCATGGTCGCGGGCGCGCTCCAGATCGACGACCAAGCGCTCCGCACGCGCGGGCCAGGCCTGCGCGTGGACCTTCCCCGCGCCGGCTCCATCGCGGCCCGATTCGTCGCGCCCGACACGGGCTGGCAGGTCGCTTCGCCCGGCGCGAGCGCCGTTGTCAACGTCACGACGCTCAACCTCCCGCTCGTGAACAACTCGCCGCAGATCGCCCAGTGCGTGGTCAAGGCGGACGCCGCGCTGAGCAACTGGAGCGTCCGCTCCCTCGCGAAGGCGGGCTCGCCCCCGGTGGACGTGCAGGCCTTCTCGCTCCGCCTCGACAAGCCGAAGTCCGCTTCCGCCCGGGCCGACCTCAACGCCAGCATGGCCCACGCCGGTTCGCCCTTTACCATGGCGGGTGGTTTCGAGATCACGGGCCTCTTCGACGCCCAGGGCAATCTCACGCCCGCGCTCGCACGCCCCGTGGGCAAGGTCGAGATCAAGACCCTCCCGACGGCGCTCGCCAGCCTCTTCTCGCCCGCGCCCGATCCCGCGCGGCCGGGCGTCCAGCCGCTCGACCTGGGCAAACTGCTTCAGGACGTCGCGGGACGCAGCGCAAGCGTCGTCGTCAACTCCAGCGCCGGGGCCACCCCCCAATCCATCGCGATGGACCTGGTGCTGCGGGCCGATCGTCTCGCCGTCGACGCCGGGATCGACGCCGCCGCGAGCGAGATCAAACTGCGCGGCCTGGGCACGGTGGTGCAACTCACGCCCGAAACGGTGCAGGGCCTGCTCTCGACCTTCGCGCCCGAGGTGACGGGCGTCCCGCGCCTCGCCGGCGCGTCCAACCTCGTCGTCAACGTCGCCCCGGTCACGCTCCCCCTGACCGCCGACGGCAAGCCGGACTTCGCCAAGGCGGGCATCGCCGCCGTCGAGATCAAGGTTCCCGGTCGCGCCGTCGTCGATGGGCTCACGATGAAGAACGCCGACGGCACGATGCGCCCGCTCGGACAGATCGGGCTGGAAGACTTCCTCATCGAGGCCCGCGCCCCGCTCGCCGCCCTCGTGGGTCCCGTCGCCGCCGGCAAGGGCGAGACCACCGCCCGACTCGCGGGCAAGGTCGTCGGCGCGTCCAACGCCGCCATCGCCTCGCTCTCGGGTGACGTGAAGGCGCAGGTCTCCGAAGGCAAGCCCGCGGGCCCGCTCGCCGCCCACCTCAATCTGGCGAGCATTGACACGCGCGCGGTCGAGAACATCCTGGGCCAGCAGGGCTTGCTCACGGGCTCGATCGGCGAATCGCTCACCGTCGAGACCAAGACCACCCTCGCGCCGCCCGCGGGCGTCAAGACCGGACAGGCCTTTGAGTTCTCCCAGGCGACCATCGACCTGGAAGCGGCGCTCGCCGCCCCGCGCCTCAAGACCAATGGACCGCTGAAGTTCGCCGTCCTCCCCGAGCGCCTCGCGCTCTCGTCGCCCGCGAGTTTGCAACTCAACGCCGACCCGACCTTCGTCAATCGCTTCCTCAACCCACCCCCCAAGGCGGGCGAGAAGCCCAACGCGAACGCGCTCACGCTGCGCCAGCCGGCCAACATCACCGTCGCGATCAACAAACTCGCCCTCTCGCGACCCACACCCCTTCCCCAGGGCGCCAAGCCCGCGCCCAACGCCACGCTCGGGCCCATGAAGCCCGGCATCTTCGACCTCGGGCTCAGCGTCGCCATCCCCACACTCGCGATGGGCATGACCGACGGCACCGCGATGAACGTCAACAACATCACCCTCAACGCCCAATCCACCCAGGGCGCCGGATCGCCCATCACCTTTGACGTCGGCATCGCCCAGGCCACCGTCGCCGATCATCCCCCCGCCAACAACCTCAAAATCACCGGCCGCATCACCGACCTCGCCTCCCCGGCCGGCGTGGTCCAGCCCGACAAGGCTCGCCTCACCGCCCGCGGCAACCTCGCCAACATCCCAACGCCCCTCGTCGATGCGATCGCCCAGCAGAACGGCCTGCTCATCGACGCCTTGGGTCCCACCGTCTCCCTCGACCTCAACGCCAACAACTTTTCCCTCTCCGGCGAGCCGGGCGGCACACTCGACATCCAGACCTCCGCCGACCGCGTCACCAGCACGATCAAGGGCGTCACCGAGAACGGCACCTTCGTCGCCCAGCAGCCCATCACCATCTCCATCCTCGAGATCACCCGCGCCCTCAGCGGACGCTTCGTCACCGGCATGCCCCTCATCGGCTCCTTCGAAAAAGCCAAGGACGACAAGGCCGGCGTCATCACCGCCACCAACATGCGCGTCCCCCTCGATAACGACCTCCGCAAACTCAACGGCGTCGTCCGCCTCGATCTCGGCACCGCTAAGTTCGGCACCAGCGACGTCTTCTCCAAAGTCCTTCAGGCCGTCAAAATCAAGGATTCCGGCGCCATCGGGCGAAAACTCCCCCCCCTCGACGTCACCTTCACCAACGGCATCGCCTCCTATCCCAAATACAAACTCCCCCTCGGCGAGTTCACCGCCGAGACCGAGGGCACCATCGACCTCGTCCACAAGCAGATCGACGTCGTCACCTGGATGCCCTTCGGCGCCCTGACCGAAGAGGCCACCGGGCTCTTCAAGGTCAAGACCGGGATCGGCGGCCTCCTCAACAAGGTCCCCGTCCTCGGCGACGCCTCCATGCTCCCCTTCCGCACCAAAGGCCCCCTCGACAACCCTACCACCGCGCCCGACCTCGAACTCTTCGCCAAGACCGCCGTCGAAAACATCGTCAACCCCGCCGACCTCGGCACCAAGGTCGAGGGCCTCCTCAAGGACGTCATCAAGCCCAAGAAGTAACACACGCGCCCATGCCTTCCCACGCCCGCGGCGGTACCATCGCCTTCGTCCCTCGCGTCCCACGAGCACGGAGGCTCTCCCCTTGCAGATCTGGCATGCCGTCGTCCTCGGCCTCGTCGAGGGCATCACCGAATACCTGCCCATCAGTTCCACCGGGCACCTCATCATCGCCAAGGCGATGATGGGCCTCAACGACCCCGCCACCAAGCGTGCCGCCGACGACTTCATCATCATCATTCAGGGGGGCGCCATCCTCGCCGTCCTCGGGCTCTATTGGCCCCGCGTCCTCCAGATGATCCGCGGCCTGCTCGGCAAGGACCCCGCCGGGTTCAAACTCGCGTCCAATCTCCTCCTCGCCTTCCTCCCCGCCGCCATCTTCGGCAAACTCCTCGATGACTGGATCGAATCCAAACTCTTCTACCTCACCCCCGTCCTCGCCGCCGTGCTCGTGGGCGGGCTCTTCATGATGTGGATCGACCAGTGGCGCGCCGGACGCTTCGGCATGGTCAAATACCACACGCGCTACCGCTCCATCGATGATCTCTCGGCCCTCGACGCCCTCCTCATCGGCCTCATGCAGTGCGTCGCCATGTGGCCCGGCACCAGCCGTTCCATGATGACCATCACCGGGGGCTTCCTCGTCGGCCTGCGCCCGAAGGCCGCCGCCGAGTTCAGTTTCCTCCTCGGGCTCCCCACCCTCGGCGCCGCCACCCTCTACAAACTCTTCAAAAACGCCAAGCACGCCCACGACTCCGGAGAACCCAACCTCTTCCAGGCCCTCGGACCAACCGCCGCCATCGTCGGCATCCTCGTCGCCGCCGTCTCTGCCGCCCTCGCCGTCAAGTGGCTCGTTCGCTTCCTCAATCGCCACGGCCTCACCCCGTTCGGGTGGTATCGCATCGCCCTCTTCGTCGTTCTCCTCGTCCTCGCCTCGCGCAACATCATCCAGATCGCACCTCCCGAGGCCGCGCACAACATCCGGGGCACCGAAGTTGTCCCGCCGATCGGTGACATTCGATAATCCCCCTCCACGCGCGACCACGTCCCCGCATCCACCCCCGAACCCATGAAGACCTCCTTCCCCAAGAACAAAATCAAGGCCGTCCTCGTCGAAGGCGTCCACCCCGCCGGCATCGCCCTCTTGCGCGACGAGGGCTTCCAGGTCGAATCGCTCGCCGCCGCCCCCGACGAGGCGAAACTCCTCAAACTCGTCCATGACGCCCACCTCCTCGGCGTGCGGAGCAAGAGCGAGGTCACCGCCAAGGTCCTCGCCGCCGCCCCCAAACTCCTCTCCGTCGGCTGCTTCTGCATCGGCACCAATCAGGTCGATCTCGCCGACGCGCGCCGGCGCGGCGTCGTCGTCTTCAACTCCCCCTTCGGCAACACCCGCTCCGTCGCCGAACTCACCCTCGCCGAGATCATCGCCCTCGCCCGTCGCCTTACCGAGAAATCCGATCAGATGCACCGCGGCCTCTGGGACAAGTCCGCCGCCGGCGCCCACGAAGTCCGCGGGCGAACCCTCGGCATCATCGGCTACGGGCACATCGGCTCCCAGGTCAGCGTCCTCGCCGAGGCCCTCGGCATGCGCGTCCTCTACTTCGACATCCTCCCCAAACTCGCCCTCGGCAACGCCCGCCAGGTCCGCTCGCTCCACGACCTCCTCAAGGAGGCCGACGTCCTCACCCTCCACGTCCCCGCGACCCCGCAGACCCACAACATGATCGGCGCCGCCCAGATCAAGCGCATGAAGCCCGGCGCCATGCTCATCAACAACGCCCGCGGCAGCGTGGTCGAGATCCCCGCCCTCGCCGCCGCACTCAAGTCCGGCCACCTCGCCGGCGCCGCCCTCGATGTCTTCCCCCACGAGCCCGCCGCCAAGGCCGAGCCTTTCGAGTCCGAACTCCGTGGCCTGCCCAACGTCATCCTCACCCCCCACGTCGGCGGCAGCACCGAAGAAGCCCAGGAGACCATCGCCCTCGACGTCGTGGGCAAACTCCTCAAGTTCGTCAACGTCGGCAGCACCACCGGCGCCGTCAACGTCCCTCAGGTCGAACTCCCCGAGCAGACCTTCCGCGCCGGCGAGGGGACCGAACTCCGCCGCCATCGCATTCTCCATTTCCACAAAAACGTGCCCGGCGTCCTCAGCAAAATGCACCGCATCATCGCCGACCTCGGCGCCAACGTCGCCGCCGAACACCTCCAGACCGACCACGACCTCGGCTACGTCGTCCTCGACGTGGACCCCACCGACGCCCAAAAGGTGCTCGACGGCCTCAGGAAAATCCCCGAAACCGTCCGCGTCCGCATGCTCTGGTAGTGCCCCAATCGGGGCCTACTGCCCCTGCGCCAGGCTGTACCCCTTCACCCCATCGAACGTCCGCAGAAGTTCGTACGAGCACACCGTGAACTTCTCCGCCACCTTGTCCATCAGCGCCACGCACCGGCTCTGACCAAAACTCCCCGCCGGCACCCCGTCCTTCAACTCGAACCGCACCCGGTAGTAGTCCACGCACTCCGTGTACACGCTCCCCGTCGGCCACACCTGCGTCCCGCGATTGCTGATCAGCGTCAGCCGGAACGGCGTGTCCTCCGCGCAGCGGTTCATCTCTTCCGCCAGCGAGATCGGCGCCAGCGGCGAATCCAGGTAGATGTCGCACCCCACCACGTTCGTCACGATGTTCTTGTACGTGCGGATCATCGCCTGACCCGACGGCTTGGGCGGGCGACGGAACGACAACTCGCCCTTCTCCGGCACGTGCACGCCGGGCACCGTCTTGGGCGTCTGCCCCAGACGCTCCGCGATCGCCTGCGTGAACGCGGCCGTCCCCACCGCCGGGATCGACTTGTCCCCGAAGTCCCCCGTGTGGATGCCCGACTCCAGCGTCGCCAGCATCGCGTTCTCGATGATCGCCGCCTCCCGCACCAGCCCGATGTGCCGGAGCATCATCAGCCCCGACAGCAGCAGCGACGTCGGGTTCGCCACGCCACGCCCCGCGATGTCCGGCGCCGTCCCGTGCACCGCCTCGAAGATCGAGATGTGGTTCCCGATGTTCGCGCTGGGCGCAAAGCCCAATCCGCCCACCAGCCCCGCGACCAGGTCCGAGACGATGTCGCCTTGCAGGTTGGGCAGCACGATCATCTGGTACTGGTGCGGCTTCATCACCAGGTTCATGCACAACGCATCGATGATCACGTCCGCGATCTGCACCTCCGGAAAGTCCTTCGCCGCCGCCTTGAAGCGCTCGAGGAAGAGCCCGTCGGTCATCTTCATGATGTTCGCCTTGTGCCCGCAGTGGACCTTGGTGATCTCCATCTTCCGCGCGGTCTGGAACGCGAAGCGGTGAACCTCATCACACCCCGGCGCCGAGATCAGCCGCTTGCACTGGATCATGTCGTTGCTCAGCCGGTGCTCCACCCCGCCATACGTGTCCTCGATGTTCTCCCGAACGATCGCCAGGTCCACCCGGATCCCCGCCTTCGAGTACACCGTCTCCACGCCCGGCAACGTCTTGAAGATCCTCAGATTCGAGTGCGCGTTCCACAACTTCCGCGCCGTCACGTTGATCGACTTCCCGCCCGTTCCCTTCGGCGTCTCCATCGGGCCCTTGAACAGGATCCCGCAATCCTCCACCGTCCGGATCGCCGCGTCCGTCATCCCACGCGTGTTCCCCTTCAGGAACACGCTCGCCCCCATCTCCACCGGCATGAAGTCCACCACGTTCAGCACCCCCGCCGCCTTGAACAGCGCGAGGGTGGCGTCCATGATCTCCGGGCCGATCCCGTCGCCCGGGGCGAGTGCAATCGTCAGTCGTCCGCTCATTCCATGCTCCGTGCCTGTATCAACCCCACCCAAAGTAGGCAGCGGTTGCAAGTGCGATCCCTGCCCGCACGCGGTCCTCTCGGATGGCCGTGGGGGGGTCAAGGATAGGAGTGGGGCGGATCAAACACCCAACCACCCTCTGCCCCTCGCTCTCGTGCCCCCTCCGCCGTCCGGCGTCGCTCTCACGCGACCCCCCGATCGTGACCACGGTCTCGCTATCCTCTGGACATGACCACCCGATCCCTCCTCGCCGCCCTCGCGTTCGGCGCCTGCTCCTCCGTCGCCACAGCCTGGGATTGCTACGGGCACCGCCTGATCACCACCCTCGCGCTCGAGATCACCGCCGCCTCTCCCAAGGCCCCCGCGTGGCTCAAGGAGCCCTCCACCCTCGCGCAGATCGCCGACCAGGCCTGCACCCCCGATCGCTGGCGTTCCACAAAGATGGGACCGATCACCCATCTCAACAACCCCGACCACTACCTCGACCTCGAAGACCTCGGCGCGTACGGCCTCACCCTCCAGACCGTCCCCCCACTCCGGAATGAGTTCATCAAGGCGATGGTCCTCGCCAAGGACAAGGCCGGCGCGGCGTTCGAGGGACGCCCGCCACGCCCGGGCGATTTCGCCAAGACCGACGAATGGCCCGGCTTCCTCCCCCACGCCATCCTCGAAAACTATGGCAAGGTCGTCGCCAGCCTCAAGACCGTCATGATCTTGGAGCAACTCAACGACCCCTCCCGGGCCGATC
The DNA here is from genome assembly GCA_964543905.1 of uncultured Phycisphaeraceae bacterium. Lineage (GTDB taxonomy): Bacteria > Planctomycetota > Phycisphaerae > Phycisphaerales > UBA1924. The sequence continues at coordinate 181,563 of CAZIZO010000002.1, read as the reverse complement.
AACTCGCCATGGCCCGCGCGGGCGTCTTGTACAACATGGGCATCCTCGCCCACTTCGTGGGCGACTCTGCCCAGCCCCTCCACACCACCACGCATCACCACGGCTGGAAGGGCGAGAATCCCAACGGATACACCACCGAGTACAGCATCCACGCCTACATCGACGGCGGCGTCATCAAGACCCAGCGCATCACCGTCGATGACGTCCGCCCTCGCACCAAGACCGACGTGCAGGTCTCGCCCCAAGACCCGTGGAACGACACCCTCCAGTCCATCCAACGCGCCCACGACCAGGTCGAGCCGCTCTACCAGATCTACAAACGCAAGGGCTTCCTCGAAGCGGAGGGCAAGCAGTTCATCGAAGATCGCCTCGCCGACGCCGCCGGAACACTCGGCGCGATCTACAAGGCCGCGCTCGAGGCCGCCCTCCCCACCGACGCCGACGTCAAGGACTTCGTGAAGTACGACGGATGGGACCGCTCGAGCACGCCGCAACAACCAAACCCGCCCGCCAAGTAAGCCCGCGGGGAGGACGCTCCGCGTGAACACCCGTCCGCGCTCGATCTCACAAGGACACCTGATGGTCCTCGATCCGCCCAGGGATCACTCGTCCGACGCGTCCTCCGCGTCGGGCTCGCCCGTCCCGCTCGGTCCTGCGGGTTCGCCCGGGCCCGCATCCCCCTCGTCCCGGCGCAGCGCCCGCTCGCTGATCGTCTCGTAGCAACTCGCCAGCAGCCCGACCAGCGGGAATGACGCATTCGGAAACGGGCTCGGCCCCAATCGTCGCAGCAGCGGATGGCTCACCGCGGGCCGCTCCAGCGGCAACTCCAACTCCCCCAACTCCGGGCCCGACTCCCAAAAGTGGTCCAGGCACTCCTCCAGCGATTTGCTCTGCACGTCCGAGGCCCCCGGCACCCGTTGCGCGTACACCGGCACGCTCCCCGTCCCCACCCCAGCCATCGCCCGCCGCTCGCGCAATCGCTCCCGAATCTCCTCCGCCTCCAGCCCCCGCGCGGCAAAGATGACGAACGGCTCCGTCGCCAGCCTCGCCGCAAACAGATACGACGTGCAGCACACGTGCTTGCACCACGCCCCAGCCTCCCCGCACGTGCAACTCGTCCGCAACTCGCCCGCCTCGCTCGGAAAGAGCTTCAGCCCCAACGGCGCGAACAAATCCTCGATGTTCGCCGGCACCTCCCCCGCCAGGAGTTTGGCCGCATAGATCGCGCTGTCGCCCATGCTCGCCACCGCCTTCTCCCATTGCGACTCGCTGAACGCGTCGAACGTGAGGCGCACCGTGTACGCACGGTCCGCACGCCCCTGCACGGCGGCCTCGATCATCCCGCGCGAGATCGTCAGCCGACGCGCCTGCCCCAACTTCCCGTACTCCAACCCCTCCACCAGCCGCGTCCCTTCCGCGGCCTGCTCCATCAGCCGCAGCCACCGCTGCGCCGCCCAGCCCAGGTTCGCATCCCCGGGCGCAAACGTCGCGGGTAACTTCACCCCGCCTCGCACCTTGCGGGGCTTTGCCGGTAAAGGCCGGGGCGCGGGCACCCCAGGTTGTCCAACGGGCCCGGGTGTTCGGGGCGGAAACTTATTGGGGTCGTACGACAATCGCTCCTCCATGGGTCGGACCCCAAGGATAGCAACCGCCTCCCAACACCGTCGATGACTCACGGCAGATCGAGCACCACCGTCACCGGCCCCGCCGTCACCAGCGCCTTCCCGTCCACCAGCGCCATCGCCGTCGGCTCCTCCCGAAGAACCACCGCCCCCGTCCCCACCACGCGACCGCTCTCCGTCGAGAGCACGCTCAGCCCGTACCGCGTCAGCCCCGCCGGCGCCCGCGCAACGTTCGGCACGTCCGCCACCTCGCCCACGTTCACGCCGTAGTCCCGTCCGACCGCCGGCGGCACCAGGTGCGCCACCCGCTCGCCCCGGGCGTCGCGATCCAACGCGTCCATCCCAATCAGCGAACCGTCCCCGCCATACACCAAGAGTCCCAGTTGGCTCGTCACCACCAGGCGATCGCCCAGCGGCGACAGCACGAACGGAAACTCGATCTTCTCCCGTGTCTCCAGCGGCGTCCCGCGGAGATTCCCATCCCCCATCCCGATCAGCCGCAACGCCTTGCTCGAATCCAGCACAAACGCCGACTCGCCCACCACCACGCCCGTCGCCGGATTGCGAATCTCCCCCCCCCGAACGCTCCACAACAGGCCGCACGTTCGCGCGTCCACCGCCACCACCCCGTCGGCCACTCCCGCCAGCACCCGCCCCTTCCCCGCCGCACGCACCCACCGCACATGGTCGCCCAGGATCGCCCCAGCGCCCTCCCCGCCCGCCCCCCCCACCCGCGCCACCAGCGCTCCCGTTCGACGATCCATCGACATCATCCGCGGGGCCGAGACCAACGCCTGCCCCTCCACCTCGCTCGCCGACTTCTCGTCCCCCGCGACGACCAACAGACCTTCCACGCTCGCCACGTCGAAGACGCGTCGAATCGGCAGCACGTTCGTCCACAGCACCTTCCCGTCCGCCACGTCGAAGCACGCCGCACGCCCCCCACGCTCCACCAGGATCAGCGTCGCCTCGTCCAGCGACACCATCAGGTCCCCCGCGCGCACGTCGCCCGCGTTGGGCGTCGGAAAATGCTCGTCCGCCACGTACGCCGCCGTTTGCTCCGCCGGAAACACCGTCCCGTACTCCGCCGAACGCCACCGCGTCGCGCCCGTCGTGTTGTCCACCACCTCGATCGTCCCTCCCCGCGCGGAGGGCCAGTACAAATACGTCTCGTCCAGACGGACCGCCACCGGAGTCGGCGATTGCTGCTGATATTCCCGCGTCCACAGCGCCGACACCCTCCCCGTGTCCCCCTGCGCCGCGAACAAGCCCACCCGCGACGCCACCGCGTTCTCCATCATCACCACGTCCGTCGGCCCGCCGCGCTCCTGCGCCACCAGCGTCTCCAGCACACTCCACTGCCGCAACACCTGCACGCCGCTCGAAATCCTCGGCCCGACCTGCGGCCGACCCTCGCCCGCCCGCACCCGCCCCCGCAGGTCCGACGCCAGACTCTCGTCTCCTCGCGCCGTGCCCGTCAGCACCACCTCCGGATGCTGCTGCGTCAGCCGCCGAAGCGTCCGATACGCCGTCGAGTCCTGCCCCGCGTCGCGGAGCGCCTCCACCAGCGCCAAGCCCGCACGCGCGAGCGCCTCCCGCTGCTCGACCACCCCGGCCTTCACGAGGCTCTCCGCCGAGACCACCGCACGCCCGAGCGCCGCCCGCGCTTCCGCACGCTTCCCCACCCGCCCCCATTCCACCGCCGCACGCTCCCACACCCCCGAGGCCCCACGCGCCAGCGGATATCGTCGGGCCGCCGCCTCCAACGCCTCGGCCTTCGCCCCGACGCCCAACGCGCCAAACGCCCGCGCCGCCTCCTCGTCGAACGAGCGATACGCGTCGTACCCCGAGCGCATCACCAGCCGCGCCAGGCGTCGCTCGGCCTCCTCTCCCGCCGTCGTGCCCTTCTCATCCTCAAGGTCCGCGCGGGCCTCGGTCTCCACGACCTTCGACCCCGCCAGCCTCGCCTCGCCCAGCACTTCCTGCCACGCGTCCACCGCCGCGCGCGCCTCCCCACGCCCTTCGTGCCACTGCGCCAGTTCCATCAGATACGTGGCCCGCTCCGGGAACGACTCCGCCGCCCGGTCCATCGCCTGCAACACCTGCTGGATCAGTTTCGGGTCCGTGCTCTTCGCCGCGTTCCCGCGCGTCCCCGCCGATTCTCGAACGATCGCGAGCAGCACCTCGAACAGCCGCCGACGCGATCGCGCCGCGCCGTCGCCCCGCGTGCTCCCCGACAACTCGTCCAGCCGTTCCAGCGCCCGCGTGATCATCGCCGGCGCCTCGTCCAACTTCCCCGCCCGGTGCGCCAACTCCACGAAGTTCAGCATGGGCCCCACGTCGCCCGGCCTTTTCTTCACGCGCTCCGCGAGGATCTCCCGCGCCCGCTCCCACGACACGAACGTCCGCAGGCGACGGACATCCGCGCCCAGGACGTGCCCGCCCACCGCGAGCAGGTTGCCGCTCCCCTCCAGTTCCAGCGTCGACACGTTCGTCGGGTCGTTCGGGTCCACCACGAACACGCCCCCGTTCCCGGGCGCCAGCACCTTGTCCCCCGCCACCGCCACGCGCCCCTGCAGTTCGCCCTCCCCCAGCGAGCCCGACAACGTGATCGTGCCCTCGCCCAGTTCGCTCGATTTCACGAACGCGAGCCTCCCCGCGCCCACGCCCGCCAGGTGATCCCCGACCCGCACGAAGTACCGCGGGCTTCCAAAGGCCGACAGCGCCCGTTTCTCCAGCAGCCGGCCCGTCGCCAGGTCCAGCCGCAGCACCGCGGGGTCGTCGCCCCGTCCCGTGTCGCCCCCCTCCGTCAGTTCGTTCACGATGAGCGTGTTCCCGTCCACGATCGGGACCGCCATCGCAAACGCCGGCGCCTGGTCCGGCTGCCCGCGACGCATCGCCGATCCCCCCGAGACCTTCCGGAGCCACACGGGCCTCCCCGTCGCCGCTTCATACGCCGCCACGATCCCCATCTCGTCCGCGCGATACACCACGCCCTGGTGCATCGTCGCGCCGTCGGGTCGCCGTTGCACCACGCCCCACGGCAAACGCCCCGCGCTCGCGACATACCGCACCCAGCGCTTCGCGCCCGTGTTCAGGTCCAGCCCCATCAGGTACAACTTCGTGTCGCGCGCAAACGTCCCCACGCGCCGAACCGCCGCCACCACCGTGTCCCCGTCCACCAGCACCGGCCCGCGCACCGCGCTCGACACCAGCGCCGGGTCCACCAGCCGCTCCTGCACCGCCCACAACCGCCGCCCATCCCGCGCGTCCAGGGCGTGCAGACGCGCGTCGCCCACCCGCCGTCCGTTCACCGCAAAGCCCGTCACCGCCAGCACCACGTCCCCCGACACGGTGCAACTCGCGACGTCCTCGAACGTCCGCATCGCATAGCCGGGCCTCGACAGCAGAATCTCGTCCTCACGCGTCCCCGCCGCGCCGCCCGACGCCGCGTGCACCCAGATGGGCGAGAGCGTGTCCCGGTCGTACGCCCCGATCCGCTCCCCGTCGTTCACGTACACCACGTCGTCCGCCACGCTGGGGAACACGATCGGCCCGTCCCCGCTCGTCGCGCCCAACGCCTGCAACTCCTCCAGCCTCGATTCCTCCCGCATCAGCCCGATCGACTGCAGCGCCGTCTTCGACATCATCGCCTCGTTGATCGCCTCGCCCGCGTCGATGGGCGAGCGCCCGACCCGCCGCGCCGAGGCCGGAATCGTGGCGGGCGTCAGGTCCATCTCCACCCGCTCGCCCAGCGTCAGCGCCTCCTCTGTCCACGCCTTCGCCATCCCGCGCACGTCCTCGCGGTTCACATACCGCGCCACCTGCGCCGCCGCCAGGGCGCACGCCCGCGCCGCGCCCTGCTCCCGACGACGATCCGGGTGGTCCTTCAGTTGCGCCAACGCGATCCGCGCCGATTCAAACCGCCCGCCCTCCATCTCCGTCTGCACGACGCGCAACGCCGCCGTCAACCCCGCGCGCGTCAGGAGCCGCGTCCGCTCGATCTCCCGCGCGTCCACGTCCTCCAGCATCTTCTCCGCCCGCACGCCCTCCACCTGCCGATACCGCTCCAGCAGCGCCGCGTTCCCAAGCAACGCCTCGTGCACCAGCGAGCGCACCGACACCAACAGCACCCCGCCCTCTCCGCCGACCTCCAGAAGCCGATCGCCCTCCTGCTCCAGCAGCCCCTGCAGCACCCGCGCCGCCTCCGCCAGATTCCCCGACGCCGCCAACTCCCGCGCCCGCGGCAACGCCTCCCGCGCCGCCACCGAATCGTCCGGGTACACCGTCGCCGGCTCCGCGCCCCGTGCGCCCGCCCACGGTCCACACATCGATACCTGCCCCAACACGGCGATCAGCACGAGCCAGGCTATCGGACGCATCTTCGCCTTCCTTTCCAGCACCGAAAACCTCCGAGTCTGGCTCCCCAACCGTCGATTCGTTCCCCCCAGCCGGTTCCATCCCGTCCTCTTCCCGCGCACTGTCGCCGACCTCGCCAATCCCACTTCGCCCACCTCTTCCCTCGGTCGATCCTTTCCCCGAACGTTAAGGGACAATCGTGCACGGAGCCCACCTCTCCACACACTCCTTCCGCGTCCTCCCGGTCTCGCGCCGGCCCGATGCCGATCAGGCCACCCGCGCCCGCGCCCTCCGCGTCGCGCTCCTCGTCGTCGTCTGCGTGCTCATCAGCCTCGCCGACCTCGAGATGACCCTCCTCTTCACCCAGTCCGTCGGCATGGTCGAACTCAATCCCATCGCCCGCCTCGTCATGGCCACCGACAACCCCCTCGCCGTCATCGCCTTCAAGGTTGTCACCATGTCCTTCGGCCTGGGCATCCTCTACTGGCACCGCCGCCGCCCCTACGCCGAGTACGGCGCCTGGGTCTGCTTCCTCACCCTCTTCTGGCTCAGCGCCCGCTGGCTCACCTTCACCAGCACCGTCGAGAACTACTCCCCCGAACACTTCGAGCACATGGCCGCCGCCGATCATCGCTTCGTCATCATGACGCCCTGATCCGCACGCCGCCCACGACCTCCCCTCGCCCTCACCCCTCCGCCCCCGGGGCCTTCACCCCTCCCGCGTACTTGGGCGGAAAGAGCGCCCGATCCAGCGCCAGATACCCCGACCCCAGGCTCGCCAGCGCCAGCGCACTCATCAGCAGGCACACCTGCCACAAAAGTGGTGACCACGCCCGCGCGTCAAACGTCGGTCGATCCGGCAGCACCCCCAGCATCGTCCTCCCCGCCTGCATCGCCGGCCCGATCTCCGTCAGCCAGATCGCCCCGCACATCACCCCCGCCAGCATCACCGCGCCCACGCGGGTGAAGAGCCCCGCCAGCACCAGCATCCCCCCCGCCACCTCCGCGATCGCCGCCCCCCACGCCACGAACATCGGCGTCTTCCCTTGCGACGCCCATCTCGGGACCAGGGGAAACGTCGCCGTCCCGTCCGCCGTCTTCCCCGCCTCCGCCCCCTGGTGCACGAGCAGCGTGATCGAGTGCACCCGCGGCACCCGTCCGCCCGTCGCCTCCGTCCCGCCCTCCACCACCACCCCACGCGACTGCAACGCCGCCGATTCCGTCGGCGTCACCTCCATCTTGTCCGCGATCTTCCCCAGCCCTGCCCACAAAAACGTGAGCCCCAGTGCCAACCGCAAGAACACCGGCGCCACCCCAGGTCGAGACCCCATGCGCACGCTCCCATCACCGCCCACGCCCGTTCTTCGGAACAAGCCCACGCGGCTGGACCATCGTAATCCAACACCCCCCGCCTCGCACGCCCCACACGCCCCACACGCCCCATCCAAGCCAGCGCCACGGCACGCCGCTCGACTCCCCCGCACCAAGCCAGCACCGGGCCATCAGCCCACCAGCGAGCACTCCACCACCGCACATCCTTCCAATCCGCGAACCCCGCGCAACGCCCCCGCCCCCTCGCCCATCACAAAGAGGCAACTCCCGCTCCCCGTCAGATGCACCGCCCGACCGCACGCCGCACGCACCGCCTCGCGCAGCGTCACCAACTCCGGCCTCACTCGCGCCGCCGCCTCCGAAAGGTCATTGAACAGCATCTCCGATCGAACGTCGCACGCCCCCACGCTCGCCGCGTGGGCCGCACGGACTCGGCGTGCCTCGACATCATGCCCAAGCCGCCCCTCCTCCCTCAAGATCGTGTCATACGCCCGATAGACCTCGGGCGTCGCACACCCAAACGTCGGCACCACCAGCGTCAACCGCCCTCCGACGCGCTCCACCGCGTCAACCTCTTCGCCAAAACCACCGACCAGCGCCGCCGGTGCTCCGCGCACGAAAAAGCCGACATCCGATCCCAACCGAGCCCCAACCTCGCACAGGACTTCAGGCCCGAGATCAAGCCCAAACGCCCGATCGATCGCGATCAGCGCCGCCGCCGCGTCCGATGATCCTCCCCCGAGCCCACCCCCCACCGGGATCCGCTTCACCACCTCCATCTCGACCGCCAGCGCCCGCCCCAGACGCTCCTCCAGGAGATGGTGCGCGCGCACCGCCAAGTCCTTCTCGATCGCCCAATCGATCGCCGAAACCCGCGGCGCATCCTCCGCCCAACGCACGCGAAACCGCGAGGCCTCGCCCTCGCGCAATCGCGTGACGACGACCTCGTCACGCACATCGATCGCCGCAAACCACGACGAAATCCGATGCCAACCCGCCTTCGGGCCACCCGCCGGCTCCGGGCCGGCCACCGACAAGCACAGGTTCACCTTCGCGGGCGCCCCCACGCGACATGACCCGCCGACTTCGATCGCTCCACCGCCAGACATGCTCCTCCGTTCGGTCCACGACCCACGCCGACGGCTCCCGCGCCTGGCCCTCTGGACCTCTCCGCTTCGGCTACGTGCGCTCGCTCCCCGCCGCGTCCGCCATCAACGCCTCAAACGTCCCCATCGCCTCGATCGTCTCCGACCCCATCCCCTCCGGGATACGCCGGCGCGTGTACGTCCCGTCCGCGTTCAGGTCCCAGGCGCACCGATGATCTCGCCGCATCACCTCGAAGATCCGCAGCAGCCGCCCCCGCGCCTCCGCATCCTCCACCGGCACGCCCACCTCCACCCGGTTGCTCAGGTTGCGATACATCCAGTCCGCGCTCCCGATGTACCACTCCCCGTCCAACTCGTCCTCCCGACCCGCCGCGAAGTGGAAGACCCGCGAGTGCTCCAGAAACCGCCCCACCACCGACATCACCCGGATGTTCTCGCTCAGCCCCGGAACCCCGGGCCGCAGGCAGCAGAACCCACGCACGATCAGCGTGATCTTCACCCCCGCCTGGCTCGCGGCATACAGCCGCTCCGTCACCTCGCGATCCTCCATCGAGTTGATCTTCGCGTAGATCCGCGCGGGCTTGCCCTTCTTCGCGTTCTGCGCCTCGCGCTCGATCAGCGCGTCAAACTTCGCCCGCATGTTGAACGGCGCCACCAGCAGCCGCTCGTACCGCTGCCCCGCCGACAGGCCCGTCAGATAGTTGAAGAGGTGGACCAGGTCGCCCGTGATCTCCGGATCGCACGTGAGCAGCCCCACGTCCGTGTACAACTGCGCCGTCTTCGGGTGGTAGTTCCCCGTCCCCAGGTGCGCGTAGCAGCGCAGCCCCTTGCTCTCCCGTCGCACCACCAGGCTCGTCTTGCAGTGCGTCTTCAGCCCCACCACCCCGTACGCCACGTGCACGCCCGCCTTCTCCAGTTGCCGCGCGAATCGCACGTTCCGATCCTCGTCAAACCGCGCACGCAACTCCACCAGGCACGCCACCTGCTTCCCGCTCTCCGCCGCCTTGATCAAACTCTCGATAAAGGGCGAATCCGGGCTCGTGCGATACAGCGTCTGCTTGATCGTCACCACGTCCGGGTCCGCCGCCGCCAGCGCGATAAACCGCTCCACGCTCGCGTGGAAACTCTCGTACGGGTGGTGCACCAGCACGTCCTGCTTGCGGATCGCCGCGAAGAAGTTCGCCGGCGTCTTGTCCGCCCCCGCCTCGGCGCTCAGCCTCGGCGGGATGACGCCCCGCCACGCCTTCTCCTTCAACTCCGCGCGATCCAGACCCGCCAACTCGAACAGCGACGTGTACTCCACGTCCCCCGCCCGCTCGTACACGTCCATCGAGTCCAGGTTCAACTTGTCCTGCAGCCACCTCAAAATCACCGGCGACGCGTCCTGCTCGATCTCCAGCCGGACCGCCCGCGCAAACTTCCGCTGCTTCAGGTCCGCCTCCACGCTCTGCAGCAGGTTCAGCGTCTCCAGGTCGTCCTTCTGGATCCCCGCCGACCGCGTCACGCGGAAGTACGCGTGCTGCCGGATCTTCATCCCCGGGAACAGCGCGTCCAGATTGTTCCGGATCATGTCCGCCAGCAGCACGTACCGCCTCGCGCCCCCCGCCTTCTTCCCCTCCCCCAACTCCACGAATCGATGGATGTTCGACGGGATCTTCACGCGGGCAAACAGCCGCTCCGCCCCCTCCTCGTCCTCGCGCGCCTCCTCCCCCGCTTCCGGATAACTCGCCAGCACCGCGATGTTCTCCGACAGGTTCGAGATGAACGGGAACCGGTGCGTTGGGTCCACCGCCAGCGGCGTGAGCGCCGGGAACACGTTCGCCCGATACCACTCGTCCACCGCCTTCTTGTCCTTCTCCGTCAACTCCACATACCGCACGATCTGGATCTGCTGCGACGCCAACGCCGGAACCAAGGCCCCGTACGCCCGCTCGCGCTCCGTCATCAACTCTTCAACCAACGCCCGGACCGCCGCCAACTGCTCCCGCGGCGTCATCCCGTCCGCCGACGGCACGCTCACCCCCGCGTGCACCTGCCGCTTGATCAGCCCCACCCGCTTCATGAAAAACTCGTCCAGGTTCGACGTGAAGATCGCCAGGAACTTCAACCGCTCCAGCATCGGCACCCGCTCGTCCGCCGCCTGCGCCAGCACGCGTCGGTTGAACTCCAGCCACGACACGTCCCGATTGAAAAATCGCGACTCGCCCGGCGTCCCCATCGCCTCCATCCCCATCTTGCTCTTGACCTTCCCGCTCATGCGCCCCTCACGCCCCCTTCGCTCGACGATACGTCGCCACACACCCCGGCCCCTCCGTCACGCTCACCGACGACACCCACGCGTGCGGCCTCAAACCCTCGTCCAACCCCTCCGCGAGCGCCTCCCCAATCACCCTCGCCACGTTCTCCGCCGTCGGGTTCAATCGATCAAACGGCGACATCTCGTTCAGATTCCCGTTCCGCCACGGCTCCAGGATCCCCGACAGAACCCCCTCCACCGTGTGGAAATCACAGAGCAGCCCGTCCGCGTCCAGTTCGCTTCCTTCCACACGCGCCGTCACTCGCCAGTTGTGACCGTGCACCCGCTCGCGCACGCCGCCCACCACGATCGCGTGCGCCGCACAAAACTCGGCATGGACCTCCAACTCGTACATCCCCGATTCTAATCCCCGACGCGCTCCGCCGCTTCCCGCACGCCACCTCGCCCTCGACTCACCGCCCTCGACTCACCGCCCGCTCGCCATCTCAAACCGCTCCGCCGCGCGCAGCGTCCTCACCAGGATCGCTCGATCCGCCGCGTCCACCGGCGGGATCGCGTTGATCGCCGTCGGGTTCTGTTCCCAGGCGTACAGATCCTCCACGCTGAACACCCCGTCGCCGTTCGCGTCCTCCGACCGCCTCGCCACCCGCGCCAGCGGGTCCCCCAGCACGATCTGCTGCCAACTGAGCGCCGGGATCGCCGTCCACGCCGCCTCCGCCCAACTCATCGTCCCGCCCAGAAAGTTCTGCACCAGATACAGATTGTCCGGCACGCTGTCCGCCAGCGGTTCCCAGACGTTCGCGAGCGCAAAGGTGCCCCCCGCCGCCAGATAGTCCGCCGCCTGCTGCTGCGGCGCGAACGACAGTTGACCAAGGCCCCCGAATCCTCGACCATTGAAACTCTCGATCGTGTTGAACACGCACCCCCGCGCCATCACGAAACTCGTCGCGTACGTCGTCCCCGCGCTGCTCCCGTCCGCCAACGTCGGCACCCCCGCGTGGTTCGCGCCATAACTCGCGATCAGCGCCGCCGCCTCGCCCACCAGGACCCCGTTCCCCGCCTGAAAGGCCAGCCTCGGCCCGACGAAAAACTGGTCCACCCCCCGGAGCCCGTTGTACCGCACGCTCCCAAACGCCGGCATCGACGCCGCCGGAACGCTCACCAGACGATCTCGCGTCTGCTCAAAGTCGTCCCCCGCCCGCAGCGCGCCCATCGCCGAACTGCTGTTGTCCAACTCGTCGTTCCCGCTTGTGTTCGACACCCCGTCCGAATCACTCTCGTCCAGGATCACCGCCGACCCCGCCGTGTCCAGCACCACGCCCTGCGCCCGATCGATCATCGCCCGCACGTCCGCCACCGTGTTGCCGTCCAATCGGCACACCAGGTACATATCCCCCGCCGTCAGCCGCGACGCCCCGCTCCCGTTCGTCACGTACACCGGCCCGGGGCTGCTCACGCTGTACGACTTCGCCGCCGTGATGTTCGCCGTCGAGATGAGCGAGATCGGCGTCGCCGACCGCCAGTAGGGATTCAGCACCACCCCGTCGCTCTTGCTGTCCGCCCCCGCCCCGTTCTCGCTCTGCGAGAGGTCCTGCTGCAACAGCGTCAGTTCGCTGTCCACGCTCGCCATGTTCGCGTCGTTCGCCAGAAACTCGTTCACAAAGTTCGCCGGGAAATCCCCCACGAACGGATTGTCCGAGTCCATCATCCGGTGCGGCAGCCCCTTCGTCAGCACCAGGCACCGCACCACCCGCGTCAGACCGCTGCTCGCCAGATAGGTCTTGATCGGCACGCGCAGGCGACTCTGGAAATCCGTGTAACTGATGTTCGCCGGCCCCGTCACCCCCGCCCCGATCGCCGCCAGGTCCACCACGCGCACCCCCGGACGCACGCCCGCCAGATTCCCCGCCCCCCCCGACACCCGCGCCGAGCCCGCGTAATACTCCGCCACCGCGAGGCTGTCCGCGATCCGGCTGTCGTAGATCACCAGCACCTGCTCCGGCATCAACTGCGCCCGCGCCGACCCCCCCAGCAGCACCCCCATCCCGATCGCCACGACACCACCGTTTCCCCGCGCCCGTCCCATCTCGCCCCTCCCTTCCCTTCGTCCTCCCTCGCCCCGCACAACCGGTACAGTCCACCATGATCTTCGAGGACGAGCCCCCCAACGGTTCCCATCCGCCCGCCGCACGTATCGCCGTCAAGGCCGTCCCCGGCAGTCGCAAAGATCAGATCGTCGGCCGCCTCGGCGATCGCCTGAAGATCAAGATCGCCGCCCCGCCCGAAGCAGGCCGCGCCAACGATGCCCTTTGCCGCCTCTTGGCCCAAGAACTCCGTGTCAAGCCCGCCAACGTCCAGGTCGTCGCCGGTCACGCCAACCCCGAAAAGGTGGTCCGCGTCGTCGGCCTCTCCCGTGAGGCGCTCGAATCCAGGTGGCCCGCGTAACTCGCCGACCTCGCGCCCCCGGCTCCGCCCGTGTCGTCACCGCGTCACCGCGTCCGTCGGCAGCACTTTGGCCCGCTCCGCCAGGTCCTGCTCGACCCGTATCCGCTCGACCCGGAAGATCTCCCGCCAGGCCGGGTCCGTCTCCTGCATCAGCCCGCGACGAATCCGCTCCAGCCCCTCCGTCGTGCTCTTGTTCGTCAACTTCGCGCACTTGATCGCGCCCCGCAACGACGGCAGATAGTTCGGGTCTCGCCCGAGCGACTCCCCATAGTTCTTCAGCGCTTCCTCGTAGAAGTCGCTCTCCATGTACAGCAACCCCAGGTTCTCCAGCGGCCGCGGATCGCTCGGCATCAGGTCCGCCGCACGCCGAAACGCCTGCGCCGCCTCCGCACGCTTCTGCTGCGCGTACAACGCCAACCCAAAGTTGTTCCAGGTCTGCCCGATGTTCTCACGGATCGCGAGCGCCTCGCGATATTTCGCGATCGCTTCCTCGTGCTTGCCCGCGCGGTGCGCCGCGTCCCCCGCCGCCGTCAGTTGCAACGCCCGCTCCAGCGCCCGCGGGTCCTCCGCCGGGAGTTCGAACGAGGGCTTCCTCTTGCCCGAGCACCCGCCCAGCGGCGCCACGCTCAAGAGCACCGCCGCGCCCGCCACCATCGCCGTCATCAGAGTCTTCAGTGTCATGCGTGCCTTCACTTCTCGTCGTTACGTCCCGCCCACCCGCTCCCACCGAGCGAACGTCACCTTCATCGCCCACACGTTCGTCTCCGGGCGAATCGTCAGGTCGTACACCTCCAGCCCCGGGACATCCTTCTGCGCGTTCTCCAGCCACTTGAGCAGCACCTCCAGCGATTCGTCCCGAACGTCGTCGTACGAGATCTTCCGCCGCTGCACATCCTGGAATCTCGTGGGCGTCTGGCTCCGGCTCGGGATCAGGTTGGCCGACGCCTTCACCCCGGCCCGCGCCGCCGCCGCCTGCAGCGTGCTCCCGATCTCGGCCTGCGCCGACACCGGCTTGTTCTTCCCCTCGGCCGCCGCCTTCTGCCACGCCTTGAGTTCGGCGATCCGGTCCAAGACCTCGCGCCCGAACGCCCCCTGCCGCGCCAGCGCCGCCTGCGCCGACTGGTACTGCAGGAAACTCACCAGCAGCGCGACCGCCGCCACCAGCGCGAGCACAAACCCGATCACGATCAGGTGCGTCGGGCGATTCCGCCGCGCCGCGCCCGCCGCCAGCGTCGCCAGTTCAAACCGCGCCTCGTTCGCCGCGTTCGCCTCCATCCGGCTCACGATCCACCTCCCGCCGGCTTGGCAAAGCGACCACGATAGGAATACCACAGCGGCGCGGCCCCGTCCGCCCCCGCCCCCGCCCCCGCCCCCGCCCCCGCCCCCGCCCCCGGAACGCCGCCCGACTGCCGATCCCATTCCCACGATTCCACGTGCGAACCCGAGATCGATCGCAGCGCCCGCGCCAGGTCCTCCGCCGCCTTGTACGTCTTCGCCTGCACCCGCAGCGTCACCGTCTCCGTGCTGCTGTTCAGGTCGATCGACCCCAGCGTGTAGTCCGGATGCTGAAGCACCATCGAGATCGTCTGCAACTCCTCCAGCACGGGCTTCGCCGGGTCCTTGTTCTGCGCCGGCACGATCTCCTTCTGTATCCGCGCGATCTCATCCTCCAGCGCCAACTTCGGCCCCTCCACGCGACCGATCGCCGACGGAAACGCCTCCTTCAACTCCGCGCTCCACTTCGCGTTCCACGCCGCCGCCGCCTCACGCAACTCCACCGCCTTCTGGCGGAACTCCCACGCGACAACGCCCGTCAGCGCCGACGCCGCGATCACGAACAACGCAATCCACCAATAGAACAGCCGGTGCGCCTTCCCCGGACGATCCGTCAGCGCCACCAGGCTCGCGCCCGCCTCGGGGGCCCGATCCTTCGGAACCGGCGTTCCCTCCAGCGCGGTCGCCAGCCGCGAAAGCGTCACACCCATCGGGTCCGCGTGCACCGCCAGGTCCACCGTCGCCTCCGTCCACGCCGCCCCCAGCGCCTCCCCAAACGCCGCCGCCTGCTCGTCCGCCCCTTCGCCCGGCACCACGCACACCACCCGCCGCGGGCACCGCCCAACCTGCACCGACCACGACATCCACTCGCTGGCCAGCCGTGCGACCTCGTCCGCGCCATACACCACGCGTGGCGCCTCGTCCGTCCCTTGCGTCCGCAGACGCATCGATCCTCCCGCCACCAACGCTCCCCCCTGCGACCAACTCCAGATCAGACGCCCCTCGCCCGGATCCACCACCACGCTCGCCACCGTCGGCGCACCCTCCGCCACGCCCTCCCGCGCCACCCCCGCCCGCCCGGGCGCCAGCGGCGATTCCGGGTCCCACACCCGCGCGATCGCGTGCCACACCGACGCCACGCTCTGCACTTCCACCCCAAGCCGATCCAGCGAGTCCATCAAGACCCGCGCCGGCACATCCCCCATCGCCAGCACCGCCACCCGCTCCGCCGCTTTCCCTCCTCCCCCACGCTTCGACAACGCCTTCGCCTTCACGATCGCCCCGCCCGCCCCCTCCTCGTCGTCGTCGCCCACCGACACCAGCGCCTGGATCGTCGAGTCGATCTCCTCCCCCGCGAAGTACGTCAACGGCGTCGTCGATCCGCCTTCCCCACCCTCCCCGGGCATCCCCGCCGTCATCCCGCTCGTCGAGCCCATCCGCGCCACCGTCGCCGCCAACTCCGCCCTCGGCGTGCTCACCCACGAACACACGCCCCCATCCACGTCCAGGCACAACATCTCCAACCGGCCCGCCGAGCGCGTCTGCGCGAGTTTGTCCGCGATCCACCCCGCCGCCAACTCGATCGCGCCTTCTTGCCCCGCGCCGCCCCCCGCGCCGTTCCACCGATCGTCGGCGTTCTGCCCGACCAGCCGAACCCCACGCAGCACCCCGCCGCGCGATTCCCGTGTGATGTACGCCAATCGAACCGTCAACCCGTTCCTTTCGTCACGCGATCACCTTCCCACGCCACAGACCAAGCCCTTCCCGCCTCACTTCTGGCCCTTCTCCGGCGGCTTCCCGCTCATCATCTGCCGCTCCAACTCCTGCTTCGCCGCCACCGACAGGTCCTCTTCATTCTGGTACATCCCCGTCCCCTTCAGGCGCGATCGGATGTCCTCATACTGCACCGTCGGGTCCGTCACGGGCATCGGCCTCGCCGTCGTCATCGCCGGCGCCGGCGTGGGCATCGTCGGCGTCACCGCCCTCGGTGCCGCCGTCATCGGCCGAACGCCGGGCGCCTTCCCGCCCCCCGCCACGCCCGACACCCGCGTCAGCACCTCGCCGCTCCGGCTCGCCCGATCGATCTTCCGCTCCACGTCCCGGAGCGTCAGCGTCACATGGTCCGACGTGATCTCCGTCACCACCCCGTCCACCGTCGAATCGTTCAACCCCGCAAACCGCTGCTTCCCGTGGATCGACAGCAGCGCCAGCGTCTTGCTCCCCAGCCGCACCGGCCCAAGGTACTGGATCACGTCCCCGCCCCCCGCGTGCGTCTCCGTCGCCGTCGGCTCCGTCGGCGCCACGCCCCCATCCGCCGGCGTCACCGGTTCGGGCGGCGGCACCGGGCGCGGCGCGTTCCCGATCAGCCCCATCCGCGCCGACGACCCCGACACGTCCACGTGCACCGCCACCTTCTCCCCCGGCAGGTTCACCGCCACGACGCTCGGCGTGTAGGCCCCGGGGGTGTTGCTCGTCCCCTTCGTCCCGCCGCCCACGAAGGCCACCGCCACCGCCGCCCCGCCCGCCACGACGAACAGCACCTGCGCGATCCGCGTGTACTTCACCGCCGCGGCCTTGTCCTTCACTTCCAGCATCGCACGCTCTCCGACACCCCGCCACCCGGGACATACCGCCCCAATCCCTATCTTACCTCGCTTCCGCGTGCACACGTTCCAGACTCACGATCGACGACGTCCGTTGCAGCCCGCCCGTGAGCCGCTCCCGCCCCGCGCCCACCAGCGCCACCCCGCGATACACCACCGCCTCCTGCCCCGGACCCCCGTCCGTCCTCGCCACCACGTTCCACACCACCGGCTGCGCCGTCAACACCTGCGTCACCGCCGCCCGCTGCTCGTCCGTCAACCCGCTCTTCTGCAGCAGGTCCGTCAACTGCTCGGGCGTCATCTTCCCGTCGCCCCGCGCGCTCACGATCGAACTCGCCAGCGAGGCCCCGTCCGCGCCGATCGCCCCCGCGATCGCCGAGCGCAGGACCACCTCCGGCGCCGTGTTCACGCTCACCGCCACCGGCCCGTACTTCCTCGTCAACTCCCCCAGCCGCCTCGGTTCCTCCCGCGCGAGCGCCCCCAGAATCCCCCGCGCCCGCCGAAAACTCTCGTCCGTCAACCCTCCCAGGTCCGACAGCACCGTTCCTTGCCCCTCAAAGAAGTACACCTCCACCGACACCCCCGCCTCCGGGATCAGCGTCAGCGCCAGCCCGTCCGCCTCGATCGCCTCGTGCAGCGGGCGATTCCCCACCGAACTCACCCACGCGCCGATCACTTCCTTCAGCCCCGCCGCGATGTGGTGCCCGCTGTATCGCTCGATCTGCTTCTGTACCAGGAGCGACTGCGCCGTCTGCCTCCACAGCACGACCGCGATCAGCGTGGACACCACCAGCGAGACGATCAGCACCAGCGGCAGCGCAAAGCCCCGCCCCAGGCGCGCCCGCGCCCTCGAGTGATCTCCGGCCACGTTCGCCATCACTTCCCGCCCCCCTTCCCGCCCTCGCCCTTCCCCCCACCCGCGGCGGGCTTCCCTCCCGCCTTGGGTTCACCCCCGGACTTCCCGTCCCGGTCCGCTCCCTCCGCGTTCCCCCCCGCCTGCTCCGGCGCGATCTCGTTCCCCACGCTCCACGAGACTTCAAAGAGCCAGTTCGCCTTCAGCCCGCGCGCCGTCTCCACCTCCACCTCGACGTACGCGGGGATGTCCTGCATGAACGACGCCTGGAACGTCGTCTTCCGCGTCCGATCGTCGAACATCCGGTACTGCATGTACGCGATGTCGCTCGCGACCAGATACGCCTCCCCGATCGCCGCCGGCGCCGGGGCGTCCGCCTCCACCGCCGTCCGCGGCGCCAGCGGCACCCACCACAACTCCCACAGCACCTGCTCGGGCCGTTCGGGCCGCGCCGTGCGGCTCTTCGTCCGCTGCGGCCTCAACTCCAACGCCCCGCGGATCACCCGCGACGACGTCTCTTCCTCGTCTTCGCCCTGCCCGACTTGGAGCAGGTCCGCCGTGTCCCGCGTGCCGTAGTTCCGCTCACGCTCGTCCCGATCACTCGACGTCGAATCACGCGATCGGCTCCGGCTCGCCGCACGCCGCGCCGCCTCCAACGCCGCCGGGCTTACGCTGCTCGGCACGGGCGACGAGGACACCGCCACCTCCAGCCGCTGCGGCTGCGTCATCACGCGCGGCGACCCCGGTCCTTCCGAGGCGCCCGTCACCACCGCCGAGAGCGCCGCCGCCTCGGCCGCGTACCGCACCTCCGTCGTCAGCAGAAGCCTCGGCGGCATGCGGGGCAGCGCCACGCCCGCGCGGTTGTCCTGTGGGCCCGACGACTTGTCCTCCGACCTCGCACTGCTGCCCGACGCGCGCGTCGCGCCGGACGTGCTCCCGCCCTTGTCGCCCGTGGCGGGCGTGTTCGAGGGCGTCCCACCCGACTTGGAATCCGGCGTGCGTGCCGCGCCCGCGGCCGCGATCGCCGCGCTCGCGGCGTCCGCCCCCGACGTCGCGCCGATGCCCCGCGCCGCCGACGCCCGGTCCGACATCACCAGCGTCGAGCACACCCGCTCCAGCACGAGGTGGATCCGCTGCAGGTTGTTCACGTCTTCGTACCGGCGCTGCAGGCGACGATCCGTCCCGTCCACGAAGAAGTACAGCGACAACGCCCCGCCCATCACCAGCATCGAGATGAGCGACGCCAGCACGACCTCGAGCATCGAGAAGCCCCGCCGCCGGCGTGAGGGATTTTGGAGTGCACGATCGTTCACTTCCCGGAATCCTTGCCCCCGTCCGCGGGCGTGCCGCGTGGCCCGCGACGCCCACCGCCCACCTGCACCGTCCCGCGCCCGCGCCCCGTCAGCGCCTGGATCAACTCCGCCTGCCGGCTCGTCGCCGCGTTCTGCAAGGAGTCCGGGTTCCGCAACGGCGCAGGATCGACCAGCCGGACGATCGTGCCCACCTGCATCCCCGCTTCGGGCTCGCGGGCCCCGCCCGATTCCTCGCTCAGCCACGCGCGGATCCGCACGTTATCCATCCGCGCCAGCGATTGGAACGTGTTCGCGCTCGCCCCCTCGGGCAGGCGCGCCGGGATCGGCGTCACCTCCGTCTTTTCCATGCTCCAGCGATACTTCAGGCCCGCGTACGGCACGAGTTGCCCTTCCAGGCCCTTGAGTTCCGCCGGGTCATCCATGTAGATCATCATCAGGCGGCTGGCGACCTCCAGCGCCTGCAACTTGCGCTGCGCGCGTTCTTGCGTCCCGATGACGTAACTCATCGCGCTCACCGCCGTCGCGGCCAGCATGCCCAGCAGCACCGACGCGAGCACGACTTCCAGGAATGTCAAACCACGCCGAGCGCGCATGGGCCTCTCCACCACAGGCGTCGAGCCTCGAACAGGTCAGTTGCCGCCCGCGGGCGCCGGGCCGTCCATCGTCCAGATGTTGATGTCGTCCTCGTTCCCGATGACCCCGTCCTCGCCCGAGGAGCCGAGGATGAAGGGCTGGTCCTTGTTCCGCCCGCGCGGATCGTAATACAGGTCACGCTTCCAGCCGTCCTGGATCTTCTTGTTGTCCAGGAGTTTGGCGCTGATGAGCGCGTTGAGGCTCTGGGGGTAGGCGCTGTTGTCCAGGTTGTACTGCTTGAGCGCGTTGCCCACGACGTTGATCGTCGCCTTCGTCGCCGCGATCTTGGCCTTAGTGCCCTGTCCCAGGATGTTGACGGCGGCGACGGCCATCAGGATGCCGATGATCGCGAGGACCAGCGTCAGTTCGAGCAGTGAAAAGCCCCGGGCCGCGCGGCACGCGGCGCGCCGTTCGTTCGGGGTGCGAAGGGCCATGTTTGCGGACGTTCTTCCGGCGCGCATGCGAGGGTCTCCTATTCCGGAACGTCGCGCCGAATCTACCCCCGCGCGTCCGCCCCGTTCTACCGACCAATCCTAGGGGAGTATGCACGATTTCGCGGGGCGAGGTGCGATTCCCGCGGTTTCTCCTCTCACTTCTGCCGCCTTCCCCCCACACAACCCTTCCGCGCGGAGCGGGCGCACCAGGACGACGATGGATAACCACCGCCCGACGTTACCCGACCTGCGAGGAGAGTTTCAGCAGCGGGATCATGATCGAGAGCAGCAGCGACCCGATCACCAGGAACATGAAGACGATCAGGAGCGGCTCCAAGGCGGCGAGCAGGCGCTGCGAGCGCCGGTCCACTTCCTCGGCCGTATCGGCGGCGAGGGTCTCGAAGGCCGTCTGCAGGTCGCCCGAACGCTCGGCGGCGATCATGAGGCGCCGCGTCGTGAGCGGGAGGGCCTCGACGGTGTCGATCAGTTGGCGGAGCGAACCGCCCTCGATGAGGCGGAGTTGGACGTTGGTGAGTTGCTTGCGGAGTTGCGGATGCCCCAGCACGCCGACCGCCACGCCCAGCGCGTCGCCCAGCGTGACGCCCGATCGCGTCATCGCGGCCATCACCGTGAAGAACCGCGAGGACTCCTGCGCGAGCACCACGTCTTTGAGGAGCGGGGTGGAGCGGGAGAGGCGTCCGATGAGCGCTCCGATGGGCTTGCGGAGGAAAAGGATCGCGGTGACGAGGGCGAGGAAGCCGAGCCCGACCCAGAGCATGTTCTCGCGGAGGAGGTTGCCCGAGCCCACGACGAGCGCGGTGAAGGCGGGGAGTTTGACGTTGGCGCTCTCGAGCGCGTCGCCGATCTTGGGCACGATCACGGTGAGCACGAGCAGGGAGACGGCGATGCTGATGGTGAGCACGATCGCGGGGTAGAGCATGAGCGTGAGCGCCTTGTTGCCCACGGCCAACTGTCGGCGCGCGGTGTGCGCGAGTTGCTTCGCGGCGCCGCCGAGGTCGCCCGTGCGCTCCGCGGCGCGGTAGACCGCGACGGTCACCTTGTCGAACGTCCCGGTCTGCAGGGCCGCGTCGGCGAAGGACGAGCCCGACGCGACCATCTCCTTCATCCGGAGGACGAGCGGGCGCGTCGTCGTGGCGACGGCGGAGGCGGTGACGTCGAGGGCTTCGACCAGCGGCACGCCGCGCGTCAGGAGTTGGGAGAGTTGGAAGTTGAGTTCGGCCTGATCCTTGAGGGGGACCTTGCCCCCTTCGCCCAGCCACGCGGGGAGCGCCCAAGACTGGAGCGGGACCATGCGCTCGCGGCGGAGTTGGTCGGCGAGGTGGCGGCGATTGGCGGCGCGTCGGATGCCCATGGAGCGCCCGCCGCTGGACTTGGCGGCGATGAAGAAGAAGGGTGTGGGGTTGGAGGACGCGCGGGACATCGGGGGAGAGTTTAGGAGGACGTTGGGTCCGGCGCGACCCCCCCGGACGAAGAGTGGTACCGGCTCGCGGGCGAAGGGGTGCGGCTGGGCGCGAGGGGCATCTCTTCACTTGTCAAAGAGGGAAAGCCGCGAGCGCTTGCTCTCTATAAAGGGGAGTGGGGGCGTGGTTGTGCGCGCGCGGGCGGTGCGTAAGCGCGTGCTTACCGCGGCACGGGCTGGATTTCTCGATGTCGATGGAGCGCGCGGAGTTTCGGTATAACGGGGGTGGGACGTGCGTGAATGTGCGCACAAAGCGGGTCGCTGCGCGATGTGTCGTGATGGATGGGGGGGTGGGGGGCGGGTTTGCGTGGGGTCTCATGTCCGAACGGCGAGACCGGCGTCCGGGATGGTGACGACGCGTGTGGACTTCGCGCGGACCTGGCTCCGAAGACTCCGCGAGGTTCGAGGCATCTGGCTGGAACAGGACCGGGGTCTTGGCTCCCCCCAAAGCGGCGATTCGATGCGCGTGTGGGAACGACTACCATTGGGGAACCGACGCGCCAGGGCGTGGTCGGCCGATGGGAGAGACGTGATGAAGCCTCGCCTTGCCACCATCGTGCCCGAGTTGGGCGACCGCTCCGGGTGTGTGTGTCGCGTGGCGTGCCTGCTGATGGGCGCGCTGGTCTTTGCCGCGCCCGGGCGAGCGCAGGACAGCACGTCTCGCAATCTGGACGGGGGGAACGGCCTGCCGGGGGACGCGCTTTCGCCCTTTCTGACGACCTTCACGCGGACCAACTATGTGGTGGACTTGGTGCCTCTGCGGACGAGTTGGGGCACGACGTTCGGGATCGGGCCGATCATGAAGAGCGGGAAGACGAGCGTGGCGCGCTTCAACGCGGTCAACGGGCCGAGCACGATCAGCCAGACGATTCGCACGGGCGTGGCGTATCCGAACTCGACCTATACCTATTGGACGGCGCCCACCGCGGGGGTGAGCACGACGCAGAACAACACCGGGCTGAACACGACGCGGACGCCCACGGGGAGCGCGAGCGTGATGGGCGTCGCGTTCCTGGACGTGGAGGACATCGTGGCCGGGGGGTTGCCGACGTTCGTCAATCAGATCGTCGGCGGGCTGATCGCGTACGATCCCGCGTCACCGTCGCGGATGTACGTGTCGCGGATCGTGGGCGCGAACAACTCGGCCTCGGCGGCGACGGATCGTTCGCAGTTTGGGCTGGGCGGCGTGGACTCGCACGGCAACGTCACGTTCCGGGGCGACAGCGTCAACTCGGCGTCGTCGGCGTCGCTGCTGCCCGGGGACAACTATTTCCGGGTGCGGCTGGCGCAGCGCTCGAGCGTCGTGAACAGCATTGATGGCGCGGGCGCGGCGGATGCCGGGGCCACGGCGTGGCTGCTGAACAACGCGGCGGTGACGCATGCCGTGCCCAACCTGATCCCCGAATCCATCGCGGGGCGTCCGGTGCTGATCGGGTCCAACTTTGTGGGACAACTCACGAGCGAGACGTCGCCCGGCACGATCACGAGCATCGGGACGCACCGTCCGAGCACGACGGATCATCGCGGGAGCGTGGCGCACTCGCCCAAGGTGCTCTTCGCGGGGAGCACGAGCACGGGCGCGACGTTGGCCCGGTCGGCGCCGACGGGTCTGCGCACCGATGCGATCAGCGTGTTCGGGCTGGACAATACGGGCAACGTGACCGCCGCCCGCACCTTTGCGATCCCGCTGACGTTGCAGGATGTGTGCGATACGACGCTGTGGCCTCTGGGGAGTGGGGAGTTCCGGCATTACGACAGCCAGGTGCTGTTTCGGGGGGGGACGTCGCAGGTGAGCGTGGGCCAGGACCAGGCTGGGCGCGGGCTGCTCGCGGCCACGCTTTCGAGCGGGAACGGGGGCGCCAGCAACCCCTTCAACGCGATCGCGGTTTGCCGATTTGATCCGAGCGTGCCCGGGTCGGTCGGGTCATGGTCGATCGCCGCGTGGACCAACACCAGCAACACGGACGGGAAGGACATCCTGGGCGATTACGGGCCGGACGGCGCACCGGGAACGGGCGACGCGGGCGAGAACGACGGCGTGATCGACGGGCTTGACGCGCCGATCGGGCGATTGGCGTCGCTGTCGGAACTGGGCACGGGCAAGGTCGGGCCGTCGCTCTCCGCGCCGGCGTTTGATTCGGTGGGCAATCTGTATTTCATGGCGTCGGTGGCGTTGAACAAGCGGATCGGCGGGAGCGTTGTGCAGGTCTTCACGCAGGGGTTGCTGCGTGGCGTGTACGACCCGGCGACCTCGTGCTACAAACTGGAACTTGTGCTCGAACTCAACTCGGTCTTCGAGGGCGCCAACTCGAACACGCGCTACATGGTGAACTACCTGGGCCTGGCGGATTCGGACTCGATCTCGTCGAGTTCGCTGTGGTCGAGCAGCGTCAGCCAAGCCTCGTGGAACAACGTGGATGTGTCGGGCGTCGAGCCGAAAAGTCCGCTCACGCTGGGAGGGCTGGTGCTCTCCGCGCGCCTCGTCTATGACACCAACAACGACCTGCTGTTCCAGGACCCGACCGCCCTTGCCGGCAACGCCGCCAGTGTGGATGAGGCGTACAACGCGATTCTCCTGATTGCCAACACCACGCCCGCCTCGACGTGCATTGCCGACGTGGACGACGGGACCTTGACGGGGATGCCGGACGGGGGCGTGACGATCGACGATCTTCTGTATTACCTCTCGATCTTCGAGCAAGGGACACCCGAGGCGGACGTGGACGATGGGTCCTTTACGGGCTCCCGCGACGGGGGCGTGACGATCGACGATCTTCTGTATTACCTCTTCCGTTTCGAGAGCGGGTGCTGACGGGGGGCAGGGCGGTCGCGACGCCGGGTCGAAGGGGTGCGAGGCGATCGAGCCGATCGCGGCGTACGCCCCGTACGATCGCGCGTGACCACACTCGCCGCCACGCCCGTACCCGTCGCGTCCCTGCACCGTATTGAGGTCCGTCCCAAGCCCGGGCAGCCCGACCCACGGGCGAGCGCGCTGCGTCGAGCCGCCGGCGCGTTGGGGATCGCGCTCGAGGGGGTGGAAACCGCGAGCGTCTACCTGATCGAGGGGCCCTTTACAAACCGGGACCTGCATCGCCTCGTGGAGTCGCTGCTGAGCAATCCGGTGACGGAACTGGGCAGCCTCGTGACGCCCCCGCCGCGTGCCGGCGCCACCACGATCGAGGTGCACCCGCTGCCGGGGGTGATGGACCCGGCGGCGCAGTCGGTGCGGGCGGCGATCCGCGAACTGCTGGGGATCGAGGCGCGGGTGTCGACGGGCGTTCGGTATGATCTTCAGGGCATCGCGCCCGACCGGGCGCGCGTGCTGGCCCAGCGTGTGCTTGCGAATCCCGTGATTCACCAGATCACGACGGGGGCGTATCACCCCGCCCACCTCCCGACGGGTCATCACTATGCCCTGCAACTTCGGCGGGTCGCGATCCGCGAGTTGTCCGACGAGCAACTCGTGAAGATGTCTCGTGAGGCGCATCTTTTTCTGAGTTTGGACGAGATGCGAGCGATCCGCGAGGAGTACCGCACGCTCAACCGCGAGCCGACCGACATCGAACTCGAGACGTTGGCGCAGACGTGGTCCGAGCACTGCGTGCACAAGACGCTCAAGAGCACGGTGCGCTACCGAGAAGAAGGGACGGGCACGGGTCGGGCGGTCGGTGGGGGGCTGGCGTCGCGACCTGGGCACACGCTCAATCCGGACGGCTCGGTCACGATCCGGAACCTGCTCAAGTCCACCATCGCCGCCGCCACGCACGAACTCATCGCGGAGGGGATCGACTGGACGTTGTCGGTCTTCAAGGACAACTCGGGCGTGGTGGCGCTCGACGATCGGTGGGCCGTCAACATCAAGGTCGAGACGCACAACCGACCGAGCGCGATCGAGCCGTACGGCGGCGCCGCGACGGGGGCGGGCGGATGCATCCGCGACGTCATCGCGACCGGGCGTGGTGCTCGCCCGATCGCCAATACGGATGTGTTCTGCGTGGCCCATCCGACACGCGAGGAAGGCTCGCTGCCGCCCGGGACGCTGCATCCGAGGCGCATCCTGACCGACATCACCGCGGGCGTGCGAGACTATGGCAACCGGATGGGCATTCCCACGGTCAGCGGGGCCGTGGCGTTTGATGATCGCTACGTGGGGAATCCCCTCGTGTTCTGCGGGTGCGTCGGACTCCTTCCGCGGGCGCTGATCCGGGGCGAGGCGAGGCCCGGCGATCGCATCATCGCGCTCGGGGGGCGCACGGGGCGAGACGGGATCCACGGCGCGACGTTCTCGTCCGCCGAACTCGAATCCTCCGCCGCGACGGAGTTTGCGCACGCGGTGCAGATCGGCAACGCGATCGAGGAGAAGCGGCTGCTGGAGGCGATCATGCGGGCGCGTGATGTCGCGCCCCAACCCCTGTACAACGCCATCACGGACTGTGGCGCCGGGGGGTTCTCGTCGGCGGTGGGGGAGATGGGCTCGCAACTGGGGGCGGAGGTGCATCTGGATCGGGCGCCGCTGAAGTACTCGGGCCTTTCGTACACGGAGATCTGGATCAGCGAGGCGCAAGAGCGCATGATCCTCGCGGTGCCCGCGGAAAACGTGCCCGCGCTGCGGAGGATCTGCGACGAGGAGCATGTCGAACTGGCGGACCTCGGGCACTTCGGGACGCCCAACGCCGACCTCATCTTGTTCTATGACCACACCGAGGTCGGGCGACTCCCGATGCGTTTCATCCATGAGGGCATCCCGACGCCGACGCGGGAGGCGGTCTGGCGCGTGCCCGAGCGCGCCGATGCGTCCGGGAATCGTTCCCCGACGGGCTCTCGTCCAACCTCGGTGGGCGACGTGGCATCGTCGCTCCTGACGCTGCTCGCCCATCCCTCCATCGCCAGCAAGCACTGGCTTATCCGGCAGTACGACCACGAGGTGCAGGGGAACACGGTCGTGAAGCCGCTGTGCGGTCCTGCGGGTCGCGGGCCTTCGGATGCCGCGGTGCTCGAGCCGGTCCCGGGGACGAACCGCGGGGTGGCGATCGCGTGCGGGCTGCAGACGCCCGTCGGCGATCCCGGGATCGGCGGCGATCCGTATCAGATGGCGCTCGCGGCGATCGATGAGTGCGTGCGCAACTTGGTGTGCGTCGGGGCGGACCCGTCGCGGATCGCGATCCTCGACAACTTCTGCTGGCCGAGTTGCGAGAAGCCTGAGAATCTGGGGGCGCTGGTGCGGGCGTGTTGGGGGTGCTACGACGGGGCGAAGGCGTATCGCACGCCGTTTGTTTCGGGGAAGGACTCGCTGAACAACCAACTGCGGTACACGGACCCGGCGACGGGGAAGGCGTGCGTGATTGAGATTCCGCCGACGCTGCTGATTACGGGGCTGGGTCTCGTGCCGAGCATCGAGCGGGCGACGACTTCGGATGCGAAGCGCGCGGGCAACCTGCTGGTGCTGATCGGGGAGACGACGGGCGAACTTGGCGGATCGATTTTCGCGAGCGAGTCGGGCGGGAGTTTGGGCGCGATTCCGCGCGTGAGCCTCACGCGCGGCCCGGCGACCGCGAGGGCCGTGTACGCGATCCTATCTCGTGGGCTGGCCGCTTCCGCGCACGACTGCTCCGAGGGAGGGCTGCTGGTCGCTCTTGCCGAGATGCTCATGGGGAGCGCGAGCGATGAGGGCGCGCTCGGATTGGAGGTCGGCGTGTCGGGCACGCTCGCGCTGGAGGCCCTTGCCTTTGGCGAATCTCCGAGCCGGTACGTGCTGGAGATCGCGCCGGGCGATCTGTCACGCGTGGAGGCGTGCGTGCGGCAGCATGCTCCGGCGGGCGAGGAGATCCCGGTGACGCCGCTCGGCACGCTGACGGGCGAGGGGCGGCTGGTGTGGAAGGAGGCGCGGGTGGATGTGGCGGTGCGAGCGTTGGTCGAGGCGTGGCGCGGTCCACTCGATTGGTGATCGCCGCTCCGGCGCGAGGGCGAGTCGCCTTCGGGCGTCGTACCCAGCGGCACCCTACACCCATGCCCGCGTCGCCTGTCCGTCGTTCCCGACCCAATACGGCTCCCACGCGAGCACGAGCGCGCGCACGGTGATCCCCGTCTTCTTGGGCTTGAGGCTGACCTTCTCGAAGTCCTCGGTGGTCACGTCCACGCGCTCGCTCATCGCGTCGATCTCGGTCTTGATCTGCGCCTCCAGGTCGGCGAGTTGCTGGCGGAGCGCTTCAACGTTCTCTTCCGCGCGATCCACGTCGCCCGCCTCGCGGATGCTCCGCCCCGCCCCGCGCACGGCGGTGGAGGCCTTGCTCACGGTCCCGGCGCCCAGGCTCTTTCGACCGAAGAGCGCGCCGAGGATGGCGCCACCGACGGAAAGCGCGGTGGAGAGTTTCGCCTCGCGCGATTGCGCTTTCTGCACTTCGACCGCCTGCTCGGCGCGGCGGATGCGATCGGTCAGCGTGGCGATCTTCGGGGCGTACTTCTGTTGCAGTTTCGCCGTCGCCTCGTCGCGTCGCTCGCGGGCGAGTTGGGCGAGGCGCACGCGGAAGTCCTTCTCCTTCTCGCCGGGCCTGCTCTGCGCTTCGAGCGTGCCGCTGTACAACAACTCGAGTTTCTGGGTTCGGAAGAGCGTGTCGGCGTAACTCTTCCTCCATGCGTCGTAGGACTTGGCTTTGCTCGCCTCGCCGGGCGGCGGCTCGAACGACGACCCGCTCGCGGGTTCCTTCTCCAGGTCCGCATCGCTGATCTCGACGGCCTGGGCGTGGTCCCAGTCGATCACGACGGGTCCGGATTGGAACTCGGCGAGGTGTGCCACGGCGAGTTCGCAATCGACGCCCTGCCTGGCGTCCTGGTAATAGACCTTCGCGGTGGCGAGGAGTGCGCCGCGATACACGAGCCTCGCGTTCAAGGGGGCCGAGCCCCGCACCGGCATGAAATACTGCGGCACCTCGGGGGGCAGCACGGGGCGAGTGGAGGTGGCGTGGCTCGGGGCGGGGGGCGCGGCGGAACTGGGGTCCGGGGCGGGCGATGGGGCTGCGGCGATTGTGGCGGCGCCGGGTGTGCCCGGCTTCTTCGCCGCCATGATCCTTTTGATCTCGTCGCGCGTCATCGGCCCGCGGAGGTACGAGAGGCACCAGCGAGTCTCGATCACGTGCGGCGCGTCATCGCGCACGTTGTTCAAGAGGAAGACGCGATTGGCGAGCGACGAGATCGCACGATCGAGGGCCGCGCGATCGAAGGTCGCGGAGGCCGACGCCGCCGCACCTTCCAAGCCATCGAGCACGCGGGCCTTGTCGCGATCGGTCTGCAAGCGACCGATGAACCAGGTGCCGGCGTTGGAGAGACCCTTGTAGTCGAGATCGACGGGGTTCTGGGTGGCGAGGACCAGGCCCACGCCGAAGGCACGTCCCTGCTTCATGAGCGTGAGCATGGGCGGCTTGCTGGGCGGGTTGGCGACGGGGGGGAAGAATCCGGCGATCTCGTCCATGTAGACGATCGCCCGGAGGCTGGTGGTGCCGCTCTGCGACCGCGTCCAGCCGAGGATCTGGGTCATGAGCATGGAGACGAAGAACATGCGTTCGGCGTCGCCGAGGTGCGCGATGGAGAAGATCGCGATCCTGGGCTTGCCTTCGGGGGTGTAGAGGATGTTCCCGATGTCGAGGGGCTCCCCCTCCATCCAGGCGGCGAAGCCGGGCGAGGCGAGGAGGTTGTTGAGCCGCATGGCGAGTTCAAACCGATCCTTGCCCGGGAAGAAGGTCTCGACGTCCATCACGCCGATGCGGGTGACGGGGGGCTGCTGGATCTGGTGGATGAGCGTGGCAAGGTCGACGCCTTCGCCCTGGCTCCAGGCGCGACCGAGGAGACTCGAGAGCAGGATGTGTTCGCGGCTGGTGATGGGGTCGGCGTTGATCCCCAGGAGACCCAGCACGCTGGTGGCCGTGGTCGCGATCCGCTCGCGGAACAACTCGGCATCGTCGCGGACCGCGGGGGAGGGCGCCGCGAGCGACTTGAGCACCGAGACGGGGATCCCCGCGCTGCTGCCCGGCGTGTAGATCGCAACGTCCGCCGCGTCTCGCAGTTTCTGGATCCGCGCTCCATCCTGCCCCCACTCGCCGAGGCCCTTGGCCCACAACTCGGCCTGCTGGGCGGCAAACTGCGCGTTCGTCAGTCCCTTCTTCTTCGCGTCTTCGATATTCACCCACGGCGCAAAGTCCTCTCCCCGAAGGTGAGGAAAAGTCAGGGTCAGGTTCGAGAGATCCCCCTTGGGGTCCACGACGATTGCCGGGATCCCGTCGATGGCGGCTTCTTCGAGGAGCCCGATGCACAGCCCGGTTTTCCCGCTTCCCGTCATGCCGACGCAGACGGCGTGGGTGACGAGGTCCTTGGAGTCATAGAGCACCAGTTCGTCGCCTCGGCGCTTGGCGTCGAGGTCGTACGTCTTGCCCAGATAGAACTTGCCGAGTTTCTCGTAGTCCTGCATGCGTCCTCCCGAAGGTGGGTGCGATCGCCCACGGGCGAAGTGTACGAAACACCGCGTCCGTCCAGCGACGTATGCTCTGCCTCCCGCATGGCCTTCCGCAATCGCCAATCCCTCTGGCACTATGCCTTGCTGAGCGCGATGCTCGCGCTGCTCCTGGCGCTGCTGGTCTATCCCATTCTTCTCACCGTGGTGGGGGCCTTTGCCGCCGACCCATCGCGTGGGATCAACTTGTCCGAACCCAGGTCGTTCACCCTGTCGCACTTCCGACTGGTCTTTGCCGACCCCACGGTCTATACGGCGATCCTGAACTCGTTCCAGGTCGCCGCGCTGACCACCATCACGGCGACGCTGATCGCGCTTCCCTTGGCCGTTCTTGCCGCCAACTTCAGGTTTCCGGGGAAGTCGATCTTCAATGCGCTGATCCTGGTGCCGCTGATCTTGCCGCCGTTTGTGGGCGCGATCGGCATCCGCGCGATCATCGGGCGGGAGGGCGCGCTCAACGCCCTGCTCGGGACGGAGTTTGATATTCTGGGCCACGCCAAACTGGCGGGCGTCGTCGGCGCGCAAGCGTTGTCCCTGTATCCCATCATCTTTCTGAACGCGACGGCGTCGCTCGCCAATCTGGACCCCGCGCTCGACGAGGCCGCCGAGAATCTGGGGGCCGGCTTCTGGAAGCGATTCTTCCGCGTCACGCTCCCGCTCATCCGTCCGGGTCTGTTTGCGGGCGGCACGATCGTGTTTATCTGGTCCTTCACCGAACTCGGCACCCCGCTGATGTTCGATTACTACCAGGTCACGCCCGTCCAGATTTTCTATGGACTCAAGGAAGTCGAGAACTCGGCCAAGCCCTATGCCCTGACCGTGGTCCTGCTCGCCACCGCGATCGCGGTCTATACGCTCGGCAAGATCGTGTTCGGCGGGAAGGCCTACGCGATGTACTCCAAGGCCTCCCGGGCCGGGGGCGAGAAGCCATTGACCGGCGCCCGGGGCCTACTCGCGACCGCCGCCTTTGCCATCGTCATCGCGCTGGCCGTGCTTCCGCATCTTGGCGTCGTGCTCACGAGTTTCACCCGCCCCGGGCAGTGGTATGGCACTGTTCTCCCGACCTCGTGGACCGGCGGGCATTACGCCGAGGCGCTCACCGCGTCCGACTCCTTCCGGGCGATCACGAACTCGTTGAAACTGGCGGCGGGCGCGATGCTGTTTGACCTCGTGCTGGGCATCCTGATCGCGTACATCCTCGTGCGCACGACGGTCAAGGGTCGCGCGCTCCTGGATGCGCTGTGCATGCTCCCCCTGGCCGTGCCCGGGTTGGTGATGGCGTTCGGGTACGTCGCGATGAGTCTTCGCTGGCCTTTCGGAAAGGATGGACCACTCTCCGGGCTGGCGTCGATTCTGGGCGCGGACCCGAATCCGATCCCGTTCCTGGTCGCCGCCTATGCCGTGCGACGCCTCCCGTACATTGTTCGATCCACCGTGGCGGGTCTCGAGCAGACCAGCGGCGAACTGGAAGAGGCCGCGGTGAATCTCGGCGCGTCGCGCTTCACCGCCGTCCGTCGCGTCATTGTTCCGCTCATCATGGCCAATCTCATCGCGGGCGGGCTGCTCGTCTTCAGTTTCTCCATGCTGGAAGTCTCCGACTCCCTCATCCTCGCCCAGCAAACGCGAGACTTCCCGCTGACCAAGGCTATTTGGTCGCTGACCGAGCGGCTTGGGGACGGGCCCTACATCGCGAGCGCCCTGGGGGTGTGGGGCATGGCCCTGCTCGCCATCACGCTCGTCGGAGCCTCCGTGCTCCTGGGCAAGAAACTCGGCTCGATCTTTCGCGTGTAGGGTCCGTGTTGGACTTGTTTGGGTCACTCCGGAGCAGAGGCCGAAGTTGGCGGGGACGGCGATATTCGATCCTGGATTGTGAAACAAACGGCCGGGGTGCGCGTAAGTAAACACTAGCGAAAGGCCGACCGGGCCTTTCCCAATCGGGCTTCGCTCACGCTGCCTTGCCACCAAGGAGATCGCTATGCCTTGCGCCGTACTTGCTCGCCACCGTCACATGCTCACCGCCCTCGCCCTTGCTCCTGCCGTCCTTGTTGTGATCACACTTCCCGGCTGCATTGCCGTGATCGGGAATGACGGCGGCGACTACCACGAAGCCTCGGGCAACCGCCGCATCCGCCTCACCTCCGACGAGCGCAGCACCCTTCCGCGCGTGACGAGCGTGGCGGATCTCCCACGTGTCGAGACCAAGTTTGCCGCTGAACTTCGTCAACTCAACCCCGACACCACCCTGGACCAGTTCAAGGCCGCCTTCCCGACGGCTCGATTCGTCGAGCGTCGTGAACTCAATGGCAGCACCGTCGACGCCTACGCGGTCACGGTGGAAGAGAAGTACCGCTACCGCGGCGAGTCGTATGGTTATCTCGCCCGCGACGAGCGGTGGTTCTTCTTCCGAGGCAACCGGTTCGTGAAGACGGCCGAGCCCAACCAGTGGCCGTAACGGCCGAGATTCGGACCCTTCTCATTGCATGGAGCGGAAACGCTCTCGCGTGGATCGCCCTCGCGAGAGTTTTTTCTTGCGCGGATGACAACGCCTCTCTCCGCTCTGCGCATGATGTTGAAACCGTGTGCGCTCTCGCCGTGTTCTTGACCACATGATCCGTAGTTCATAAAGTCGAGCCTGTGCGGGATCTTCGGTCTGGAGGTACCCATGTTTACCTTGCGCGTTCGCGTTCCGCAGTCGTTCGTGGGCCTGGCGGTGCTTGCCTCGCTCGGGACCCCTTCGCACGCCCAGCCCCTCGTCCGTGATCGCGGACTTTTCCCGGGCGACGCCGGCATGGGCCTGGCGCCCAACTCGCAGTCGGACCTTGCGATCGCCCGAGGGGGAGACCAGTTTCTCGTCGCCTGGTCCGACGGCCGCGCCCGAAACTCCGGCAGCCAGACCATCCAATCCGACACGGATATTTTCGGCATCCGCCTCGACAACAACGGCAACCCCCTCGACCCGTTCCCTTTCCTCATCGCGGGGGGCATGGGATATCAACGCCGACCCATCATCGGATGGAACGGCGAGAACTTTCTCGTCGCGTTCGAGTCGCAAGACCCGACGCTTCCACCCGTCACGTACTATGAGACGCGCATTCGCTTCATGCGTGTTTCTTCTGCCGGGCAGGCGCTCGACCCTGTGCCGCTCTCCCTCCCACGGACGGCGTATGAGCCCGACACGATCGGGCTGACGATTTCGGGGATTGGCGGCACCTGGCTCATCGCACGGTGCGTCTATCACCACGACGGCTACGGCACGTTCCTCGCCGGGCAACGCATCGATGCCGCGGGTCAACTCCTCGACCCGACCCCGGTGATGCTCAACGACTGGGTGTACGGACCGCTGCAGGTTGCTGCCGCCAACGGCGAGTACATGGTCGTCGGTCCAGACTGGAACAACGGGTCGCAACTCAAGGGTCGGCGCATCGGCGCGAACCTCCAGCCCCTCGCCCCCTCGTTCAACCTCCGGCCGGACGCCTTTGCGGTGGGCACCAACGGGACCGAGTTCTACGTCACGTGGATCGCCAACTTTACCGACGTCGTCGGCTCTCGCATGACGAACACGGGCGTCCTGCTGAATCCTGCCGGGACGATGCTCTTTCCGAACTTCTCCGGCGAGATCGACATCGCGCACGACGGTTCCTCGTGGTGGGTCTCGCGCACGATCTCCAACATCGCCAGCCTTCTTCGCCTGGACGCCAGCGGCGAACGGCTCGACCCTGTCGGCGGGGTGCAACTTCCGATCAGCGTTTCCGGCCCGGTCAACAGCCTCTACGACCATCGTCTCGCACCCCGTGCCGGCGGCGGGGTGCTCTATGCCTGGACCGACCTACGGCAGGCGCATGGGAATGATCAGAACGCCTTTCTCATGCCCGTGTCCTCGACCAACTCGCCCGGCGCCGAGATCGCGATCTCGACCAGCACGCGCAACCAACGACAAGCCGAATCCGCCCTGGGCCCCAATGCCGACCTCGCCGTGGCGTTCATCAGCGAACTCGCGAACGACGGGAGAGTCCTCGTTCATCTGCTCAACGCCCAGGGGCAGCCACGCGCGGCGGAGCCGCTTGAAGTCGCGCGGGCTCCTTCGATCGGCACGGTCGGTATCGCGTGGACCGGCTCGGCCTACGTCATCGTGTGGTCGCAATCGGGCGGCGCCTCGGCGTCGGGCATCTACGCCCGGCGCATGCATCCCGACGGCTCGTTCCTCGACAACGCCTTCTTCGTCATGCCCGGCATGGCGCCCTCCGTGGAAGCGCTGCAAGGACAGTTCTGCATTGCCGGGACGCGATTTGCTTCCATTCCCCAGTACATCGACCTGTGGATCAAGCGTTTCGACGCCAACGCGAACTCGATCGATCCAGCCAACGGCCTGTTGATCTCCGGCGGCTATCACAACGGGATCACCCGCACGCGTACCGACGGCGCCCAGTGGCTCGTGACGTCCCACTCGCAATGGACCCACAACTCGAGCCAAGGGGATGCTGTTCTGGCCCGCGTTCCGCTCTCGGGCGCTCCTGCGCCGGGGTTCAACCCCACGCCGTACTCCGGCGTCTCGGGCGACCCGGACCTTGCCTTCTCGGGTTCCAACGCGCTCCTCGTCTGGCGCATGAACAGCCTGAGCAACGCGAACAACTACGTGATGGGGCGGACCATGAACACCGACGGAACCTACGGGCCGGCCTTCACGATCGCGGAAGCCCCGGGGCGACAACTGCGTCCCACCGTGTCGTGGGACGGCTCCAACTTCCTCGTGGCCTGGGACGATCAGAGGAACCAGGTCCAGTTTTACGACGATCGCACGGACGTTTACGCCATCCGCGTGCGTCCGAACGGCACGCTCCTTGACGCTGAGCCCTTCCAGATTGCCTCGGGGGGCAACACCGCCGAGTGCTCGCCATCACTCATCAGTTCCAACGGGGTCACCTTGGCGTTCTCCACCCGGTTCATCACCTCACCATCCTTCGATTCGTACCGTATCGGTCTCACCCTTGTCGGCGCGCCCCCATGCGTTGCCGACGTGGACAACGGCACCGGGACGGGGACGCCCGACGGCGGGGTGACGATCGACGACCTGCTCTACTACCTCAGCGTCTTCGAGGCCGGCGCGCCTCGCGCCGATGTCGATAACGGGACGTTCACCGGGACGCCCGACGGCGGGGTGACGATCGACGATCTGCTCTACTTCCTGTTCCGGTTCGAGGGCGGTTGCTGATCTTGGCGAGCGGTTTGAGCCCGATCCCGCGAGCGTCGGTTGTGGCGCACGGCCGGCGCTTGTTGTTATTCTTCTTCCGCGCGGAAGACCATGGTCGCCTGCGTCCCGT
The DNA here is from genome assembly GCA_964543905.1 of uncultured Phycisphaeraceae bacterium. Taxonomy (GTDB): domain Bacteria; phylum Planctomycetota; class Phycisphaerae; order Phycisphaerales; family UBA1924. The sequence goes on along the minus strand of CAZIZO010000002.1, from coordinate 146,033 downwards.
ACACGGGATACGCGATGCGACATCGATACCCGCGGAAGTGCTCCGCCTTCCAGCCCAGGCGCTCGTACACCCGATCGACCAACTCGCTGTAGCGTGCCACGTCCGCCGAGCGGGCTCTGGACCCGAGGCCCAGCGGCTCGATCGTCTCCTTGAGGTCCATGCGGTCCACCTGTCGGGCCGGGTCGTTGACGTTGGCCACGCCCTCGAAACTCGTGTCGTACAACTGCAGCGCCGGTTCCTGCCCGACGTAGAGGTCTCGATGCACGAACAGGTCAAACTGCATCACCTCGGAGGGCGGCGTCGCCTCGACGAAGAAGTACGAGGAGCGATGTGAACCCCGCGCACACCTTCGGGGCAGTTCCGCCCGATTGACTTCCGCGAAGATCACGTCCGCACCCGACCTGGCCCCGATCCCGCGTTCGCCGAGGGTGTACCAGACCACCTCCCCCATCCGGTGCGCTTCCACCTTGGGCATCGGGTCGCTGCAAAACTCTCGCAGAGTGAGGTGATCCGGGCTGGTGATTTCGTGACCGTCGAGCGTGGTCGGCCTTCGCGCCGCCTCGCTCGCGGACATCCGCCGCGTCGTCAACTTCACGACCGCGCCCGGACGGAGGCGATGCACTCCGATGACCCCCGTCACCCACACGATGTCGATGCGCGTCGGGTCCGCCGAGGGCGCCACGAAGACGCTCCCCATGACGACCGAGGCCTGCAATCCCTTGAGTTGGCTCATGGCCCGGAAGGCGGACTGCTTGCGTCGCAACTCAAACTCACGTCGCGCCTCGGGCAAGGACGCGCTCACGACCGCGTCGAGCAGCCCCCGATCCCCGACCTCGACGCGGATCAGCCGCTCGTACGCGTCCACCGCCGCTTCCGCCGCCTCGACCCGATCCGGCATGGCTCCCTGTCTGGCCGCGGCCCGAACCAGCCGCCTCATCGGCTCCGGTCCCGGCATCGCGTGCACCGCGCTGAGTGGGTCCCGCGCGCGCAAGGCCTTGAGCACCCGGCTCGCCAGCACCTTGTCCACGCGTAGTTTCGCCCCGACCGCCACCGGGCCACTCCCGGTCAGCCCCAGAGACCCGATCACCCCGCGCACACTCTCGACCAAGTTCCGAGCCACGGCGGCAATCTCACCCTCGATCGCCCTCGCATCCACGCTCTTGCCCTCAACCTCGGCCGACATTCCAAACTCCATCCGAACAACGCTCTGGGGTGTATCTTCCTTGACCGGCCATCCTACCACATCCATACGAATGTCAGGCAGGAACGAGGCGTCCATGCGTCCATTTTTTGAGTTTCCGGGAAACTTTCAAGAAACCTTGGTCCGGGGTTCGCGTATCACCTGTTACCGTCGCCAAGATGCACGCGGACGTCCGACTCTCGCATCCCGCTTTGGAGCCACGCATGAACCTCGCCCGCTCATTCCGGATCATTGTTCCACTTCTCGGTGCCTCCCCGGCACTCGCCCAATCCACCCTCATGTTTGAAGACTTTGAGGACGCGCCGGATTTTTCGGGTTGGCTCTGCAACGGCAACACCGAGACGCAGCCGGGCAACCCGGGAACCGCGATTGGTGTTCCGCTCCTCGACTTCTGGGGGATCACCCTTCGCAATGAGGACCCCGCCCAGCCCATCCTCGGAGACCTCACCCGGCACCCGAACCTGACCATCACCTTTGATGTGCGTGTCTTCCGTCTCTTCAACTTCTTCGGCGAGCCCATGGACCCGGGCAACTTCCCGATCGTGCTCGAGTTCGTCGATTCCGACCCCAACGGCGGGATTCCGGTCAGCGTGTACACCGTCGGCTCGGGCATGCCCGCCGTCGAAGATGGCTGGTCCACGCGCACGTATACCGTCGATACGCAGAGCGTGAACCTCCCCGCCGGGTGGGGGGGCACGGGTGACGAAGACCCACAGACTTTCGAGCCTCGCCTGCCCGTGGGGCGTACCTATCAGAGCGTGCTCCAGAATGTGGACGAAGTCCGCATCACCACCTTTGTTCCGGGCTTTTTCTATGCCGCCGCGTTCTGGGAGGTCGGGTTTGACAACGTGCACGTGCAGGCTGGCTCGGCCCGCTGCATCGCGGACGTGGACGACGGCTCGGGCAGCGGCACGCCCGACGGCGGGGTCACCATCGACGACCTGCTTTATTACCTGGGCATCTTCGAGGCCGGCGCCATGGCCGCCGACGTGGACAACGGAACCTCGACGGGCACCCCGGACGGAGGCGTGACGATCGACGACCTGCTGTATTACCTGATTCGCTTCGAGGGCGGCTGCTAAGGCCATTCTCGGACATTCCGCCTCACCCCCTTAGGTGGGCCTCGCCGGGCGCTTCCGCCTCGAGGCCCGCTTTTCTTTGCGTGGGGATGACAGATTCGCCCGCGCCGTGCGATATCCAATGGGGTGAAGGCGCGCATGCTGTGCGCGCCCTCGTGCCTTGTCCCGCGGAGAGATCGATCATGGTCCATTTTGCCCGTTCGTCGCGTCTTGCCGGCTCCGCCGTGGCCGTCCTCGGCATGGTGTTCGTCCAAGAACTCCACGCCCAAACCGTCCTCGACCTCGGGCTCAACACATCCGGCCAGCCCCTCTTCTCTTCGGTGAACGCCATCAATCCGGACGGCTCCTTTGCGGTTGGCACCAACACCTTCTCCAACACGACCCGTGCCTTCCGCTGGACCCTCACCGGGGGCAACGGCGACATATCCTGCGATTACACCAGCGGCGCCAACGCCCTGGCCAACGTGAGCATCATTGCTGGCTTTGCCCATGTCGCCGGCGGTCCCATTCCGATCGCCGCTCAGTGGATGCCCTCGTCTTGCGCGACCTGGCTCAGCCCCACCCCGCCGGGCGTCCTTCGCTCGGTGGCGAACGCGATCAATCTCAATGCGACGCTGATCGTCGGGGCCGACACCTTCAACAACCCCATGGTTGGTGACTACACCCGCCCCTGGCAGTGGACCCCAACCGGCGGCTTCCAACCCCTTCCCATTCCCCTGATCTACGGGGCCGCGGGCGTGGCTCGGGCCATCAGTTCCAACGGTCTGGTCATCGTCGGTGATTCCGGTTCTCAGGACTACATCCCGGGATACCTCTCACAACCCTGCACCTGGATCGGCGGCGTGCAGACCCAACTCGGTCTCTTGACTCCCAACTCCAGCCGCGCCCAAGCCACCGCCACGAATGCGGACGGCACGGTCATCGTTGGCGGGGGAGACATCGCCGTCTCGGGGTTTCCGTTCCCCTCCCCGGGACCCTGGCACGCCTTCCGCTGGCAGGGTGCCTATCAAGACCTGGGGCTGCTCCCCAACGCGCCCTCCAATGGCTACACCTACGCCCGTGCCGTCTCCGAAGATGGGTCCGTCGTCCTCGGGCACGGCACCGACGCGAGCGGGCAGCACGCCTTCATCTGGCGCGAGGACTTCGGCATGCTGCGCCTCGATACCTTGCTGAACTTCCTCAACGTGGACACCACGGGCTGGACCTTCCGCGAGGCCAACGACATCAGCGCCAACGACCGTGCGATCGGGGGCGGGGGCGTGAAGGACGGGCTGGCCCGCGCCTACGTCGTTCGCAACTTGCCACGACTTTGTGGACCCCTCGTGACCGGGCAGGCGGGACCCGTGATCAATGTCTGCCAGGGGGAGAACGTCTCCCTCTGGACGACCGGCTTCTGGGGCCCGCTCCGACCGTCGATGGTCTGGCGCAAGCAAGTGCCCGGCCGCCCGCCTCGCTTTGAGCCGATTGCCGAGGGCGAAACCCCATGGTCGTCGTACATCCAAAGCCCAGATGCCGACTTCTGCACGATCCTGAACGCCCAGCCGCAGGACTCCGGCTTCTACGATTGCATCATCACGGCGGGGTGTGATTCCGTGGTCCTCCAGTCGATTGCCGTGAATGTCCTCACCGGTCCTCAGATGGTGGTCCCGGTGCAACTGACCCAGCAGGTGTGCAAGGGCGCGACCGCGACGTTCTCCGTCACGGTGGTCCCGGGCACGGCCGGCGGACCGCTCACCTATCAGTGGAATAAGAACCTCGTCCCGCTCACCGACGGCGTCTCGTGTGGATCGACCATCAGCGGCGCGCAATCGTCCACCCTGACCATCACCAACTGCGCGGGCGCCGACGCCGCCGTCTATGGCGTCACCGTCTCCGGACCCTGCGGCACCCTCGTCTCGGCGGGCCAACTGCTCGTGTGTGTCGCCGATGTGGATGACGGCTCGAGCACGGGCACCTGCGACGGGGGTGTCACGATCGACGACCTTCTGTACTTCCTCTACCTCATCGAGATCGGCGACCCCGCCGCCGACATCGACGACGGCAACCAGACCGGGCAGCCCGACTGCGGCGTCACGATCGACGATTTGCTTTACTACCTTCCGCTGTTCGAATCCGGCTGCGGCTTCTGATCCCCCGCTCCCGCGCAACACCCATTCTGAAAGTGGTTGAGGTCGTACAACAGATCGTCGTTCGTCACGCCGTGATCCAGGATGCCCAGCGACGAACCGTCGTCCACGTCGTCATTGTCCGCCACGGCGTCACGCGCGTTCGAGACCACCTGCCTAGAGAAGGAGACCGACCCCTCAGAGGGCACGGGCTCGATCAACATCCGCCTTCGTAGCGATCGAGGTAGTAGAGCAAATCGTCGATGGTGACGCCGCCGTCGGGCGTGCCGGGCGTGGCGGGGGAGGAGAGGTCGGCGGCGAGGGCGCCGTCGGCGTAGAGAGCGAGGAAGTAGAGGAGGTCGTCGATCGTGACGCCGCCGTCGGGGGTGCCGGAGGCGGTGCCGTCGTCAAAGTCGGCGGGGCAGGGGACGACGAGGTCTAAGTCTGAGATGATGGTCGGCACGCCGATGACCGGAAGGGAGTATGGAGGTATCCACAAGGCCGCCACATGGGTCGGAAAACTTGGGGAATAAGGGCGAAACACGGCACTCACCCGGCGGCATCCCGGATCGCCATCCAAACGAAGCCGGAACCGAAAGAGGATCGTTGGATTCTCCGGGTGGCCGGGCGGAATGGTGGGCGGTGCCTGTTGGACTTGTATCCATCGGGGGCCCGTTCCGGGCTCGTCGACATCCCGTACATCGTCAATCTTGAGCGTGCCGCCAAAGCGAGTGTAGGTAAATCCAAAGTAGTTTCCTGGCGTCCAAGACGGGCTTCCCGAGTCGAACTGATCGACCCAATCGCCCGAGACTCGCCCGAGCGAGCGAACGGTGGCATCGAAGTTCGTACCTGCGAAGACGATCTGTGAACTCGTGCTGTTCCATTCAGCCTTGAGCCGCACGAGTACGGACTGGAAGCCTCGAGCAACGACCACGGTGCCGTCATGCCATGATGCCCCGCCGTCTTGAGAGGCTTGCCAGCGTAGATTGGCAACGTACGGCTGTGCATACGCGAGCGACGCGATGCAACCCAGAGTGCCGCAGATCAATCGGAGTCGGATATTGAGCATGCGGTTCCTCCCATCATGGAGCTCAGCAAGGTCCGGTCGGCATGGAACAACATTGTCCGAGATTGGGGCAAATCGCACCGAGCGCCTTTGCCGCGTTCAGGATACCACCACTCGCGCACATCCCCTGAAGACAACCGATGGGTGTCGTACATGCGATCACATGATCAACAACGTCCTTGGCTGACCAGGTTGGATGCTGTGCCCATACAAGAGCAAGAACACCCGAAGTCAGGGGTGTGGAAAAGGATGTTCCACCACAATAGTGTGGCGCAGTTCCATTGAACGCCGGGCAAGCGTCGTTGCCGTCAAACGTTCGAAGGTGGCTCCCCGGCGCAAACAAATCGACGGACACGGCACCCCAGTTCGACGAAGACGAAGGAGACCAGATTGATCGGCGATTGCACTCATCGGAGGCGCCGATGACAATCATGGTGTTGAAGTAGTAACGCGCGGGATAAAGTCCAAGAGTAGGTGGAGTTGCAGGGTTGTCGATATCTATACCGTGGTTGTGGGCGGAAACGGCTGCGATGACGCCTTTGTCGTGCAGGCTCGAGAACGCATCGTACAGGGCTGGCGTGTCGACGCTGAAACCAAAGCTACAATTAACGAGTTTCGCCCCATGCTTCCAAGCATACTTGAAGCCAACAATAATACTGGAATCATCCAATGCACCACAGAACTCTCCGAATGCGTCTCGATCCCACCCAGCGAGCGCCACGATCTGGACCGTCCAAGCCATTCCCGTTCCCATGATTTCGTTGCTTCCGCGAGCGCCTACGAACGAAGCCACGGCAGTACCATGGTGGCCGCCATACAGCGGGTCGTGCTGATACCCAAAGGTTTCGAATGGGTCGCCAGGTGGGTAGTTGTCATCACAGCCATTGATACGGATTCCGTAGACGTCGTCCACGTATCCATTATTATCTTCATCGCCGTTGCCAGGTGGGTCAAACAAGTTCATCCACATATTGAGTTTCAGGTCGGCGTGCAAGTAGTTCACGCCGGAATCCAGTACGGCAATGATCACAGGAAATGCATTGCGTCGCACTGTCCAGGCAGGAATTGCACAAACATCACAGCCGGCGATGCCTGTCGCACCCGTGTGCTGATTCACGACCTGCCCGGTATTCTGGAACCGCCATTGTTGCGGGAGCCACGGGTCATTGGGTTGCGAGGCGAGTTCCGCGATCGCGCTGCGCGTCGCGTACATCACGCCCGGCAAGCCGCCCACGCGCTCGATCGACTCCAACTCCGAGCCGACTTCCACGCGGATCGCCGCGAAGCCCGGTACAAACTCCTCATCAAAGAAAACAGTTCGCCCCTGCGTCAGCACCTCGGCGAGGTCCACCAACACGCGAGGCTCGACATCGCCCGTCGGATCGAACCGCACGATGATCTTGCCGGGTGCATAGCGAGTTTCATGCTGGGCGAGCGCGGCGGGCACGCTAAAGTTGCTCAGCAAGATGCCCAGAACGAGCGCGTAGAGTCGCCCGATGCCCGATGCCCGTGTTGTGCATGCGATCCTCCTGTGGCTCACGGTCTCGATTTAGTATGCGCGACATCCGCCGGGTGTGCAAGTGAAATCTCCGTGAAGCCGAACGCGCCACGCACGTAGAAGGCCGCATGTTCGCCGCGTGTTCGTGTAGGCGATCGATCGACCTTCTCCCCAGCGCGGCTCACTCCGCATCCAGCAGATTCGCCAACAGGCGCACGCCCCAGCCTGTCGGGCCTTCGACCCACATGCCCTTGTTACTCTCGGCGACGTGGACGCCCGCGATGTCGAGGTGGCACCACGGCACCTTCTCTTCGACGAAGTAGGAGAGGAAGGCCGCGCCCTGGATGGGGTGAGCCTTGCGGTTGGGGTTGGAGTTGAGGATGTCGGCGACGGGGCTCTTCATGAGGTCGCGGTATTCCTGGTGCATGGGGAGGCGCCAGACGCGTTCGCCGCTGGCTTGGCTGGCGGCTTCGATCTTGGCGCGGAGTTTGTCGTCCTCGCAGAACATGCCGGCGTAGGTGGAGCCGAGGGCGACAACGACGCCGCCGGTGAGCGTGGCGAGGTCGATGATCGACGCCGGGTCCTCTTGATCGCAGGCCCAGCAGAGGGCGTCGGCGAGGACGAGGCGTCCTTCGGCGTCGGTGTTGGTGACTTCGACGGTGACGCCGTTGCGATAGGTGATCACGTCGTCGGGGCGGTAGGCCTCGTCGGAGATGGAGTTCTCGGCGATGGCGAGGAGGGCGACGACGCGCCGGCGGGGCTTGATGACGGTGGCGATGGCGTGCATGGCGCCGAGGACGGCGCACCCGCCGTCCTTATCGCGTTTCATCCCGACCATGCCGTTGTTGACTTTGAGGGAGAGCCCGCCGGTGTCGTAGGTCATGGTTTTGCCGACGAGGACGATGGGCTTGCTGGATTTGGCGTTCTTGGGATTCCATTCCAGGCGGACCAAGCAGGGCTTGTTCTCGCTGGCCTTGCCGACGTTGATGAGTCCCTCGAACTTTTCCTTGACGAGGTCCTGGCCCTCGAAGATGCGGAAGTTGAGGCCGGTTTGCTTCGCGAGTTTTCTGGCGGCGTTGGCCATGTAGGAGGTGGTGGCGATGTTGGGCGGGGTCTGGCTGAGGGTGCGGGTGTAGTTGGTGCTGACGGCGAGGGCGAGCCCGCGCTCGAGGCCGGCGGCAAAGGTCTTGTCGCTGCTGGAGAGCGTGAGTTTGACGCGCTTGCTGGGCGTGGAGCCCTTGCCGCGGAACTCATCGCAGACCCAGCCGAGGAGGCCAATGCCTTCTCCGAACGCGCTGCCTGCGGCGGCGCGGTCGGCCTTGAGGGTCTTGAGGATGCCGTCCAGTTCGATCGTGGCCGATTCGCATTTCACGGCGGCGAGGCGGCGTCCCGCGGCGGCGGCGGCGTTGCGCAGGGCGCCGACCTGGAAATCGGCTTGCTTGCCCAGCCCGACGGCGAGGACGCGCTGCCCCTTCTCGCCAAAGGCTTCCACCACGTTGCCGGGTTCACCCGTGGATTCGGGGCGCTTGAGCGCGGCGAGCAGTGCGTCGAGCACGGCGTGCTCGCGGGCGATGGACTTCGATCGGTCGTCCAGTTTCGGAGTCGTCGCCTCGTCCGCGGGCTGAACGAGGGCGAGAACAAGGCACGCGGGCTTGGCGACGGGCTTGACGACGAGCGACTGGAACATGGGAACTCCTGCAAAAATGGAGGGAGAGTGTAGAGGGATCAACGGGCGATTGGAGGTGGAAACGCGATAGCCCGGGGGATTCCACCACGGCGATCGTCCGTGGGGGACCAGTTGGACCGTCGATCGAGGCCGCGAGGCGTGGGGAGGCACTTGCCTCGGGGCGAACCGCGGCGCACGCTTGGGGCATGAGCACCGCACCCACGCCGGGGCAATCGCCCACGCAACCCGATGCCGCGCCCCTCTTGCAGGCGCCGTGGCGACTGCCGTATCTCGAGAAGTTGGACGAGAAGGAAAAGACCAGCGGGCCACCCGCCGCAGGCTCGGGCTCGTTCCTTCTCGACGCGTGGCGTGATCCCGCGCGCGACGACGACAACCACGTTCTCGTCCGCACGGGGACCGCGCTCATCATGCTGAACGCTTATCCGTATGCGAACGGGCACCTGCTCGTCGCGCTCGGCGATCCGCGACCGAGGCTGCTGGACTACACCCCCGAGCAACGAGCCGATCTGTGGCGGCACGTGGACCTGGCGATGGACCTCTTGGAGCGGACACTCCAGCCACAAGGCGTGAATCTGGGGCTGAACCAGGGGCGTGCCGCGGGTGCGGGCGTGCCGCAGCACCTGCACGTGCATCTGGTGCCGCGCTGGGGCGGCGACACGAACTTCATCTCGATCGTGGGACAGGTCCGGGTGATCCCCAGTTCGCTCGAGGCCATGGGAGAGCGATTCCGGGCGATCGCGAGGGTGATGGGGCTGCGAGGGTCCTGATCGTGCGCGGGCGACGCCCGCGTCGTCAGTTCATCACCGCGTCCATCAACTTTTTCTCTCCCGGGGTGACGCCCTGCTCGGGTGTTTCGGCGAGCAGGTTGTCCACGATGTCGTCCGGCGTCACCTGATCCGCCTCGGCGTTGAAGTTGGTGAGCAGGCGATGCCGCAGCACGGGCTTGGCGATGGCCTTCACGTGGTCGATCGTGACGTGCGTCGCGCCCGAGAGCGCCGCCCTTGCCTTCGCGGCCAGCACCAGGAACTCGCTCGCGCGCGGGCCCGCGCCCCAGGCGACGTAGTCCTGGATCATGCGCGGTCTTTTTCCGCCCGAGTCCAGCGGCTCCTTGATGCGCGTCGCACGCACGAGGCGCAGGGCGTACGCGATCACATGATCCGGCGCGGGCATCTCCCGGACGAGGGTCTGGATCGCCGTGATTCGTTCCTGATCCAGCACGGCGTTCACTCCCGAGGGCGTCCCGGCGGAACTTCGCCGCACGATTTCCATCTCCTCGGCCGCGGTGGGATACCCGATCTGCACCTGGAACATGAAGCGATCGAGTTGCGCCTCGGGCAGCGGGTACGTGCCTTCCTGTTCGATCGGATTCTGCGTCGCGAGGACGAAGAAGGGCGTCGGGAGCGGGTGGCGCACGCCGCCGACGGTGACCTGGCGTTCCTGCATCGATTCCAACAGGGCGGCCTGGGTTTTGGGAGGCGTGCGATTGATCTCGTCGGCGAGGATGACGTTGGCGAAGATGGGTCCCTTGACGAAGCGCAGCCCGCGTTGTCCGGTCGTCTTGTCTTCCTGGATCACTTCCGTGCCCGTGATGTCGCTGGGCATCAGGTCGGGCGTGAACTGGATGCGCGAGAACTGGAGCGAGAGGCTCTTCGCGATGGTGGAGATGAGCAGCGTCTTCGCCAGCCCCGGCACGCCGACCACGACGGCATGTCCCCGGCAGAAGATCGCCATGAGCAGTTGGTCGACGACCTCATCTTGCCCGACGATGACCTTGCGGATCTCGCCCTTGAGTTGGAGGAAGGCGTCCTGGACGTGCGCGACGGGGGTGGTGGACATGGGGGATGGTAGATCGACCCGCCCGTGCCGCCGACTGGAAAGTCGCGGACGGAAAACGGGGATCACCCGGCCACGCGCACCACGCGCTCGCCCATCGCGTCGGCGAGTTGTCCGATGTCCAACCCACGCAGTTCGGGCGCGAGGCCCAGGGTCACGTCCTCTTCCACGCGCTCGTTGGTCGCGATCTGGGCGGCGAGGCGCTTGCACGCCGTGATGACGGTGGAGTGGTTTGGGCGTCCCATGCCCCGGGCGATCTCGGGGAATGAGTGGTTGGTGAGTTTGCGGCAGAGGTGGGCCGTCAGCGCTCGTGCGAGGACGACGCGCTTATGGCGACCCTTGCCCATCAGTTCGCTGACCTCGACGGAGAGCGCCTTGCACACTTCGCTGGAGATCGCGTGGATGGTGATGGGCTTGCGGGCGCGAGCGCTCCCGCGCTCGCCGTCGGCGAGGCCCAGCGCCTTACGGACCAGGATCGCCCCGATGTGCCCGTCGCTGCTGGCGAACTCGGGCAGGAGGCGATGGACGGCCTCAATCTGGATCAAGAGCCCGTCGATCTCGCGCACCGAGCCGCCGAAGCCGCCCAGCGTCCCGATGGACCGACTCGTGCGCTCCGCGATGAGCGCGACGGCCGCGTCTTCCAGCGTCAGCCCACGGCGCAGGGCGAGGTGGCGGATGAGGCGTGGGCGCAGTTCGGGGTCGGGCGCGTCGATCTTGACCACGGCGCCGGCGAGGAACCTTGATCGGAGTCGCTCGCTCAGCGTCGCGATCTCTCGCGGGTGCTCATCGCTCGCGAGGACGACCCGCGAGCCGTCGAGCCCGATCGCGTCGAAGGTGTGCAGCAGTTCGCCCTGCGTGGCTTCCTTGCGGGCGAAGAAGTGGACATCATCGACGCAGAGGAGGTCGAGTTTGCGATAGCCCTTGCGGAAGGCGTCCATCTTGTTCGCTTTGATGGCCATCACGTACTCGTTGGTGAAGACCTCCGCCGTCGTGTAGCGCACCGCCGCGCCGGGGTGCAACTCCAGGAATCGGATCGCCAGCCCTTGCAGCAGATGCGTCTTCCCCATCCCGCACTCGCCGTGGATGAAGATCGACCCGGGGAAGGTCGGGTCTTCGGCGACGCGAACGGCGGCGGCGTACGCGAGGCGATTGGACGCGCCGACCACGAACTCGGACAGTTTGTGGCGGAGGAGCAGCCCCGTCTTGGGTCGTGGCGTGGGCGCGGCAATCCTCGGCGCGTCGGGGCGGGGTGGGGGGGCGATGACCTTCCCCGAGGGCGACAGCGTTGGCCCCGTCGCGGGCAGGGCGGGAACGGGCAGCCCGAACGATCCGCGATCTGCGTGGAAGCGAACCTCGATCTCGCCCCCGCCGACCTCGTTCGCGGTGCGGCGGATCGCGTGGCCGAATCGACGCTCGATGAGTTTGGCGAGGAAGTCGGACGGGACGGTCACGTCGAGCATTCCGTCACGGGCCTCGAAGCGAGCCTGGCGGTCAAAGTAGCGCCCGAAGTGGTCCTTCCCGATCGCGTCCGCGAGGCGCGAGAGCATTCGGGGGACGTTCAGTTCGATGGTCCTTCCCACCGTGCCGTTCGCGCCGGGCCGAAGTGATGGGGTCTCCTGATCCCCAACCCCCGGCTCGGCGCGATCGCCACGGACTTCGGCACCACGGCGGGCTTGGTCCTCTCGACCCGCACGACGATCCACACTATTCCCCAACGACGCCGAGGCGCTCTCGACGCTACCCGAACGACCCAAGGCATCCCGATTCGAAGAGTTCATGCTCGCCACACCGCGCCCCTGGAAGTACAACACCTTCGGAAGAAAACCCGACCGCACTCCGCACGGCAGTGGAGTGTCGATCCCGACGAAACCCGGGGTGAGCGCTGACTCCTTTCGACGCTCGAGCGGATCAGGAGGCGCGAGGCACCAGCGTCGCCCCACGAACGGGGCGACGGACGTGCTCCTCGCCGACTGTGGCTTCAACGTGAACGGGCTCGTTCACGCGATGTTCGCTCGACGGGCCATCCTGGCCCACGCTCGGCCCATGCCGAGCACCCACCATGACCGCCAAACTGGACCACCAAACTACCAACTGGACCACCAAACTACCAACTGGACCACCAAACTCGACGACCAACTCGACCACTCGGTGTCACATCAACCCAACTTCTGCCGACCGACTCCAAACGACCCAACCCAAACTGTGCATCCAAATCTGTACCACATGTCGAGCATTCCCAACACCACCGGACTTCAATCCAGATCAGAACCATTCCAGAACACGAGCGTGCGAAGCGAGACGTGTGGGGACCAAACGAAGCGAGGCAGACTCGATGTTCATCCCGCGATTGACGTTTCGATCGGCCATGCTGGCGCGTCGGTTCGTTGATCGCAAGGGCCACAAGTTAGTGCGCTTCGTCCGCGAGAGCAAGCCCGAATTTTCTTCACACGATCTTTGAAGTGTGCGCATCACTCGACAAACACAGCACCTTCGCACGTTCAAAAAAAAGTTGTCCACGAGCGACGCCAACGGACAGGTTGTTGGTGTGGGTTGTCTCGCGGCGCGTGGGCGACGTTTGCGTCGTTGACGGGAGGCACTATGCGATGTGGTGCCTCAGAGTTTTCGCACAAGCGCTGCCCGCTCGCCGAAGACGCGCATTCCGATCGACTCGTAGATTTTGATCGCGGGCGTGTTGCGACGATCCACCGCGCACGCGAAGGTCCATCCCGTGTACTTTTCACACAATCGCGTGAGCGCATGGTGGAGAAGTTGGCGTGCGACGCCCTGCCCGCGAAGTGATCTCGCGAGCCCGAGGTACACCAACTCCACCGATCGTGCATCCGGGTTTGGATTGAGCAAGATGCAACCGCGGGGCACGCGATCTTTCCGGACGATGAACCACAGGCGAGGGTCGAAGGTTCCGACGCGCTTGTGCGATTCAAGGACGTCGGACGTTTCACGCACGCCGCAGAGTTCTGGGCAGTCGAGGGTCTCGACGTACGTCTCGTCGAGGAGCGCGATGAGCGTTCGGTCGCGATCCGGTCCGAGCGAAGCGAAAGGAACGAGATCCATGTTCGGTGCCCACGAGGGTTGGGAAATCCCCTGCGGGCTGATCGTGCGCCGCATGTAGAGGAGTTCCCCCACCGAAAGGAATCCGGCGCCGAGGAAAGCCCTGATTGCCCAGTCTTCCCGGACCTCCGGAAGCGCCTGGGCGACGCGAAGCGAGTCGGTCGCGTGGAGCGCCAGGAATCGGCACGTGGCGTCGATGCAGGCCACACGCTCGGCGAGGGCGATCTCGGCGCCGTCGAGGTCGCCCGTGATCGGCGGTTCTGAGATGAAGACCATGGCGGTCTTGCCCGAGCCTGGAACAGGGAGGCATGCTTGACGGACCCCGACCACCCGCCCGGAGGCGTCTCGTCGGAGGGTGGCGTGGACCCACGAGAGGTCGATGCCGTGCCCGGGCGCGGAGGCGACCAATCGTTTGGCGGCCTGGTCGACGTCTGGTTGGGTCTGCGAGACCAGCCGCTTGGCCGCGTCGAGGAAGAGGGGGTCGGAGATGCGGACGGGCTGGGGGATCATGAGGGCCAAGATCGCGGATCGGGTTGGGGGCAGACGAACTCCCGGCGGGCTTGGCCGGGCGACGGGGGCGTTTGACGCCGGGGCTGGCGGCTGTAGACTAGCCGCCTCACGAAACCGTGGGTGGCGATCGTCTCCCGTGCATCCCGACCCGGGAAGGTACGTATCGTTGGGGCTGACGTTTGGACGTTTGCGGCTTTTCATTGGTGGATCATCATGCCGAACTTGAAGACGCGTGCTCGTGCGAACCCGGTCCAGACCCTGGCGGCCGGTGCGCTGTCGGCGTTTCCCATCCTCGTCGGTGTGGCGGGCGTCTGCTCGGTGCCCGCGATGATGGGCCTGGCCCCCGAGCCCGACCCCATCCCCCGTCGCTGGCAACTCGAGATCGAGCCCGGGCCCTTGCGCATGGTCGCGATCGACCTGCCCACCACCGGCAAGCAGACCTATTTCTACATGACCTACAAGGTCACGAACAACACGAGCGAGGATGTTCTCTTCGCCCCCAGTTTCGAGATGGGCAACGATGACGGCGACCTGATCCGCTCCGGGCGTGATGTGCCCGCGGAAGTCACTCGACGCATCCTCGGTATGCTCGACAACCCGCTTCTCCAAGACCAGATCGGCGTGCTGGGCATGCTCCTGCAAGGCCCGGCGAACGCGAAGGAGGGGCTGGTGGTGTGGCCGGCGAAGAGCCTCAAGGCCGACAAACTGAACGTCTACGCGGGCGGCTTCAGCGGCGAAACCCGCCCCGTCGAGTTCAAAGACGCGACCACCGGGCAGGTCAACCGCATCCTTCTGCGCAAGCAACTGATGATCCAGTACTTCATGCCGGGCGACCTCGCACAGCAGGGCAACCGCCCGCTGAACGTGACGGAGCGGAAGTGGATCATGCGGTAGCCCTGCGCGAGGCGCACGGGCGCGTTGAATGGAGCCGGCTTGTTCGATCGTGGCAGGTCTGGGAGCCCCGCATGAATGATCCATCCGCTCGATCACGAACATCACGCCCGCCATTCTGGAAGAGAGCCGTCTGCCTCCTCGCGGGGATCGTCGTTGGACTCTTCTGTGCGTACGGCCTGTCTCGCCTCCTGGGCATCACCCCGGCCTCGGGGTCGAGATCGCTCGTGCACCTTGCACGTCAGGCCCTCGAGGAACCGAGGCGGATCATTCCGCCGCTGGTGGGGACCATGGTGGCGCTTCTCGTGATGCGGGGCCTCGGACGGGCCTGGGGATACAAAGGGGAGGACATCTACTAGGTTGGCTCTCAACCGGTGGGCGGGTCCGAGCCTAGAATCTTGACCCCTCGGATTGTCCGTCGGGGAACATCCACATATGGCCGCGACCCGCGGGCCGGCGATTGTCGGCTAGGGCTCGGGCGAGTTTGAAAGGCAGAACGTCATGGCACACAAGAAGGGTCAAGGCTCGACGAAGAACGGGCGCGACAGCAATCCGCAGTACCTTGGGGTGAAGTTGTACGGGGGCGAGATCGCCAAGCCCGGCGCGATCATCGTTCGCCAGGTCGGCACGCCGTTCATGCCCGGCTTTAATGTCCGTCAGGGCAAGGATTGCACGCTCTACTCGGTGGCCGACGGCACGGTGGTCTTCAAGGGGCGCAAGGTGCACGTTTTGCCCAGCGATCCGAAGGCGCCCAAGCCGGTGTGGCTGACGATGAACTAAGACGGGCTGGTCGCCCGAAACGTGGAATCCAGAGTTGAACCCGGGGATGATGCCCGGGTTTTTGTTTCAGGTCGCTGGATGACGTGGCGACCCGCGAGCGGGCGACGTTTGGATCACGCTCTCTTGCTCTTGAGCCACTCGTGGAGTTTCTTGGCACTCCAGGTGTTGACGCAGCGGTCCGGGGTCATCCATCCGCGGCGGGCGGTCAGCACGCCGTATTGCAGGTTGTCGTAGTCGCTGGGGGCGTGCACGTCGCAGTCGATGGCGAAAAGGCACCCGGCCAAGACGCCCGCGCGGACGTGCGTGTCGCGCAGGTCGAGGCGCATCCAGTGGGCGTTGATCTCGAGGGCGGTGTGGCATTCCCTCGCTGCCGCGAGGAGTTGGGGCATGTCGGGCGAGAGCCCGGCGCGTTTGTTGATGAGCCGTCCGGTGGGGTGGCCGAGGATGTGGACCATCGGGTGACGGATCGCGGCGAGCAAGCGGCGGGTGGCCGACTCGGGGTCCTGGCTGAGGGCGACGTGGGGGGAGGCCACGACGATGTCGAGTTTCTTCAGGATGTGATCGTCGTAGTCGAGGGTGCCGTCGGACTTGATGTCGACCTCGGAGCCGGCGAGGATGGTGATGCCGCGCACGACTTCGCGGGCGCGGTGGACATCTTCGATGTGTTGCAGGAGGCGGTCGACCGAGAGCCCGTTGGCCTGGACGCTGGAGCGCGAGTGATCCGTCACGGCGATCGTGTGGAAGCCCCGCTGCTTGGCGCGCTGGGCGAGTTCCTCGATCTCCATCGAGCCGTCGCTCGCGGTGGTGTGCGCGTGCAACTCGGCCTTGATGTCGGCGAGTTCGATGAGGCGCGGTGTTTCGTGGAGATCCAGTTCGCCCTTGTCCTCGCGGATTTCCGGCGGAAGGTACGGCAGTTTGAGTTTCGCGTAGATCTCCTCCTCGGTGGCGCTCGCGACGGGCTGGACACCCCGCGTGTGCGGCGGGGTTGGATCGTCATCGAGGGGGAAGAGGCCCCAATCGCTCAGCGTGTAGCCCATCTTGAGCGCCCGCTCGCGGAGTCGCACGTTGTGCTCCTTCGAGCCCGTGAAATACTGCAGTCCGGAGCCCCACGAGGAGAGCGGCAAGACCCGCAGGTCCACCTGGATGCTCGGCCCGGCGTCGGCCTCGCCCTCCTTGCCTTCGAGTTTCCACCGCCCCGTGTCGTGCCCGAGCGCGACGCGCACGCTCGACTTGCTCTCTCCGGCGGCGAGGACCTGGGAGACGCCCTCGGTCTGGGCGAAGAGCGCGATGACCTTCGGGGCGTCTTTCTCGTGCCCATTCTTGAGCGCGACGAGGATGTCGATGTCACCGATCGTCTCCTTCCCGCGCCGCAGCGAGCCCGCGGGGGCGACCTTCTCCACGCTCGGATGCGCTTGGAGGCGTTCGACGAAGCGCTGGGCGACGGCGTCGGCCCGTCCGAGCCAGAGGCGGGCGGAACTGGTTTTGGCGAACGCGATCGACGCCTTGATCTTCTCGACCGTCTTTTCGCCCATGCGCGGGAGTTTGAGGATCGAGCCGTCGGCGATGGCCTTCTCGAGTTGGGCGATCGTCTCGATCCCGCCATCCTTCCATAAGGCACGCGCCGTCTTGGGCCCGACGCCCGGCACCTGCATGAGCGCGAGGACGCCCGCGGGGACCTTGGCCCGAAGTTCGGCGTGCTCCGCCATCGTGCCGTGGGTGCAGAACTCGATGATCTTGTCGGCGATCTTGGGGCCGATGCCCTTGACCGCGAGCAGGGACGCGCGGTCCTTGGCGAGGTCTTCGATGTTTTCGGAGAGCCCCTCGACGGTGCGTGCCGCGCGGGTGTGCGCGTTGACTCGGAACGAATCCTCGCCCAGAACCTCCATCATCCGCGCGATCTCTTCCAGCATCTGGGCGACGGCTTCATTCCTGGCCATGCGCGAGTTTATGGCCTCGTTCGGCGAAGCGTGGCTCAGCCGAACAGGGTGTCCTGACGCTCGAACAACCCCAGTTGCCCCCGTTCCAACGCGATCGGTCGGCGGAAGGCCTGGGTGTTCAGCGCCGACCAGCGCTTGCCCAGCCCGGCGCGTCGTGCAAAGACCTCGAACGTGCGCCGGATGTGGTCGGCGATCTCGCCCTCGCCGCGCTGGCGCACGAACAAGCGGGAGTCGTACAGCGCGCCCCCGCGCGTCTGGCGGATCAGGCTCTCGACCTTGGCGGCACGATCCGGGACATGCCGGCGCAGCCAGTCGAGGAAGATCGCCTTGATCTGGTGCGGAAGGCGCAGCAGGATGCACCCGGCGGCGACGGCGCCCGCCTCGCGCGCCGCGTGGAGGATGCGCGGGATCTCGTGATCGGTCAGGCCCGGGATCACGGGGGCGACCATGACCGCCACGGGGATTCCCGCGCTGCTCAACTGGCGGATCGCGTCCAGGCGCGATCGAGGGCTGCTGGCGCGCGGCTCCATCACGCTCGCGAGCCCGTTGTCCAGCGTCGTCAGGCTGATGGCCGCGTGGACCGCGCGATGCGCGTGCAACTCGCGCACGAGATCGAGGTCTCGGGTGAGCAGATGGTTCTTCGTGATGATCGAGACGGCCTGGCGGCATTCGACCATCAACTCCAGGACGCGCCGCGTGATCCGGAGTTCGCGTTCGACGGGCTGGTAGGGGTCGGTGACGCCCGAGATCATGATGGGCTCGCCCTTCCAGGTCGGGGCCGCGAGTTCCCGGCGAAGAATCTCGGGGGCGTCGTGCTTCGCGAGGATGGTGGTCTCAAAGTCGAGGCCGCTCGAAAGCCCCGCGTACTCGTGCGTGGGGCGTGCGTAGCAGTAGATGCAGCCATGCTCGCAGCCGCGATAGGGATTGATGGTCCACTTGAAGTGGAGGTCGTCCACGTCCACGGGATTGAGGACGGTGCGTGAGTGGTCGCGCAGGACGCGCGTGCGAACGAGGGTGCCATCCATGTTCTCGCTCCGCACCTCGTCGAGGTGGTCGCCCAAGACATGGAGCCTGACGTCCTCGAAGCGATTTCCGGGGTTGATCCCGGCGCCGCGGCCGCGCACCGTGCCTTGGGGGAGCGCATCTCGAAACTCACGCTCGGCGAGGGGCTTGCGTCTGGCCCCGTCGATTATGGAGTTGTCTATCACGGATTGGTTGGGGTTTGGCTTGGGGCGCACGATGCCAAATATAGACCAAACAGACGGGCGGGTATACTCCGTGCATGACAAACCTGCTTCCGGCGTTGATCGCGGTTCTCCTTCTGCAACCCGCCCCTGCGGACAAGCCCAAGGACGCGCCCGCCTCGGGCGAGCCTGCGACGAAGGCCGTGGATCCGCCCAGCGAGAAGAAGGGCACCGAGAAGCCCGCGGAGGGGGCGATTGAGGCCGGGGCGATTGCCGAGTACGTGGACCTTTCGACGAAGGCGGAGTACGCGAGCGGGTTTCGATTCGCCGAGGGACCGCTGTGGATGGGCGACCGGTTGCTGGTGTGTGACCTTGGGGGGGATGCGATGTACACCATCCGGCCGGGGCAGGAGAAGGAGGTGTATCGCCAGCCGTCGGAGAGCGCGGCGGGGGCGGCGCGCGACATCAGGGGGCGGCTGTACGTGACACATTTTCGAGGCAAGTTGACTCGACAGGAGAAGGGCAAGGACGCGGAGGTCGTGGCCGAGGCGTGCGGCGAGGTGAAGTTCAATCGCCTCAACGACGTGGCGCTCCGATCCGACGGGGTCGCGTACTTCACCGACTTCGGCGGGCAAGAGGGCTCCAAGGGGCTCTTCATGTACAAGGAGGGCAAGGACGGCAAGGGGACCGTCACGCTCCTGGACGCGGACTATGCGCAGGCCAACGGGGTCTGTCTCTCGCCCAGCGAGAACGTGCTCTACGTCGCGGAGATGGGCAAGAACCGGATCAAGTCGTACACGATCAAGCCGGACGGCACGCTGTCCGAATCGCGCGTCTTTGCCGACCTTTCTTCGCACAAGGCCCGCGGGCGGACCGATGGGCTCAAGTGTGATCCCGTGGGCAACGTCTGGACCACCGGGCCCGGCGGGATCTTCATCCTCGGAGGCACGGGCGAGGTGCTGGGGCATCTGGCGGTCTCGCCCGCGCCGAGCAACCTGGCGTTTGGCGGTCCCGAGGGGCACACGCTGTTCATCACCGCGGGAACCAAGGTCCTCTCGTACACGATCCTGCCGAGGGATGGCGGGGAGGAATCCGGGCGATAGCGAGCGCTGGAGTTTGAGGGCGAGACCCCGAGGTCCAACGCGGTGAGCCGAATCGAAGGAGTTTCATGCACGAGTCGACGAGGGCACCGAACGCGAGCCTCGCGAGGCCGACGGGAGCGATCAAGACGTCGGGCTGCTCGCGGATTCGCGTGCGATACTGCGAGTGCGACCCGATGAACGTCGCGCACCATGCGGCGTACATCCCGTGGCTGGAGATCGGGCGCACCGAACTCCTCCGGGAGTGCGGCGTGACGTATCGCGAGATGGAAGCCGCGGGTGTGTTCCTGGTCGTCGTGAAACTCGACGTCCGCTATCGACGTCCGATCGTCTACGACGATGTCGTGGAGGTTCGGACACGCTGGATCGGCGGGAGCAAGGTCAAGATCGAGCACGAGTATGAGATCGTCGTGGTCGAGCGCGGGGGGCGCGAGGACGGCACGACGGCGGCCGTCGCGAGCAGCACGCTCGCGTGCGTGGACCGTGACGGCAAGGTCCGTGTGTTGCCGGACTGGCTGGCGACCACGGCGGGATAACCGGGGAGGCGATCGTGCCGGGCGTCCTCATGTGGCACGTCCGGCGAGCACGACGACCGACGTCGCGGCGACGTGCATGCTCGCCTCCGCGAATGGACCGGTGTCACCCGAGTCCACCGACAACGCCGCCGAGTTTACGCAGACGCGCCAACGACCGGGCGACTGGATCGCGAAGGGGCGATCGCTGGCGCCCATGTTGATCATGACGTAGAGGTCGTGCGCGTCGTGGCCGCCCAGCCCTCCGCCGCGGAGCAGGTAGGCGAGTTCGCGTGAGCGTGGCTCCAGATCGACGCCTCCGATGGCGCCGAACCAGGAGACGCGATCACGCCAGAAGCGGGCGTCCCACAGAACGGGGTGCGATCTGCGAACGTGGGCGAGGCCCCGAACGAACCTCTGGAAGGGAGCAAACCGCTCGAGGCGGGTCCAATCGAGCCACGTCGTCGCGTTGTCTTGGTTGTAGGGGTTGTTGTTGCCCCGTTGCGTCTGGAGGAACTCGTCGCCCATCCGGATCATGGGCGTGCCCGCCGCGAGCAGCAGGAGCGTCACGAGCGACGCCGCGTGGCGCACTCGTCGATCGATCACGCTCGGGGGCGCGTCGTCATCGCCCTCGTGCCCGCAGTGGAAACTGACCTCGTCG
The DNA here is from genome assembly GCA_964543905.1 of uncultured Phycisphaeraceae bacterium. GTDB lineage: Bacteria > Planctomycetota > Phycisphaerae > Phycisphaerales > UBA1924. The sequence continues at coordinate 124,920 of CAZIZO010000002.1, read as the reverse complement.
CGCGGCCCGTCGGTATTGTTGTGACCGTTGGCCTCGTTGCGCCGGCGCGTGTAGGCGGTGAGGTCGTAGAGCGAGAATCCATCGTGGCTCGCGATGTAGTTGACGCTCTGCCTGGGCGAGAAGGTTGGGGAGCCGTGCCCGCGTCCCTCGGGGAAGAGGTCGTCGCTGCCGTAGAGTCGCTGCATGAGCGTGCCCACGGTGCTGGACGCGTCGCCGCGGACAAACCGTCTCACGTCGTCGCGGAACTTGCCGTTCCACTGGCGTGCGCCGCGTGCGGGGAACTTGGCGCCGGGGAGGTAGGCCCCCTCAAAGTCCCAGGGCTCGACGATGTGCACCAAACGGGCCAACTCGCGGCAGTTCTCGATCGCGGCCAGGATCGGCGGCTCCATGTCGAGCGCCCCATCCTCACATCGCGCACACACCGCGGCCAAGTCGTGACGGAAGCCGTCCACGCCCATCTCTTCGTGCCAGTATCGCAGGCTCTCGACGATCAGGCGTTGCCCTTCGCGCGAGCGGACGTTGAACGTGTTGCCGCACCCGGAGAAATCGCTGTACGCGAGGCCCCGGTGCCCGTGCATGTAGTAGGCCTCGGCATCCACACCTCTCCAGGAGTAGGTGGGAAAGCGGGCCTGCCCGGGGGGCTGTCGATCCGGGGGCGGGCCTTCGCCCGTGTGGTTCTGCACGCTGTCGATGAGGACGGCGATCCCGGCCGCGTGGAACGCCTCGACCATCGCGCGGAACTCGCGCGAGGCCTCGCGGGGATGGGCGGCGTACTGCTGGTGCGCCGCGAAGAAACTGATCGGCATGTAGCCCCAGTAGTTGCCCTCCTGCGGGCAGTACTGGAAGACGGGCATGAGTTCGACGGCGGACACGCCCAGCGCTTTGAGGTAGGGGATTTTCTCGATCGCGCCCGCGTATGTTCCTCGGCGCTCGCGCGCGACCCCCGACGACTCATGGCGCGTGAACCCGCGGACGTGCATCTCGTAGACGAGGCCGGAGGAAATGTCGGGGAACCCTCGTCCAGAGGGCGGAAGTTCAAGGGCGCGTTCGCTTGGGGGGCCCACCATCAAGGAAGGGCTTGGGGTGGGAGTCTTGGCTGAGGGGGGATCGACGTCGAGAAGATGCCCACCACGATCCTGGCGGCGATCGTGCTCGAATTTCGGGAGCACGCCCAGCATCGCCGCCCCGGCGTTTCGGCCGGGACGCGCGGCCGCCGCACGATCAAACCCGGGCGGAAACTCGATCGACCGCGCGTACGGATCGAGCAGCACCTTCTCGGGGTCGAAGCCCAGCCGCCCGTAGGACTGGGGTGGTCCTGGCCCGTCGCAGCGATAGGCGTAATACGCGGCGCGACGAACGAACTCGAGCGGCAGTCGGCACGCCCACGCCGACGCCACTCCCCCCACGCGATGCACCCGCGGGTTCAACTCAAACTCAAGGCATGGAGTCGCGTGCTCGCCTTCGCGGTAGAGTTGCAGCCAGACACGCGTCGCGTGCCGAGACCAGAGTGAGAAGTTCACCCAGCGCGTGCCCGCGGGGTGGTTGTCGAACACGAGCGACACGCCCGGGGGTTCGGATGTTCCGGGGAGGATCAACGGGATGTCGGGCGCGATCGCCATGCGGCGCGATGATACACGCCGGATCGGATGAATGAGGGCGTGTCAGCGGCGTCGGCGCCGCCACGCCACGGCCAGCATACTGCCCGTCAGAAGCCCGACGCCGGGCGTGGGCACGACGAGCGGCACGAGGTTGATGTTCCCGTGGTCGTACAGGAAACTGCCCAGATCGTTGAAGATCACATGGACTTTGTCCCCCACGGCGAGCGTGGTCTCGCCGCCAAAGTCCACGGGCATCTCGCTCGCCGTCAGCGCGTAGGTCCACTGCCCCGTGCCGCGGCTTTGGAGGACTCCGCCGATGTCGGTGACGACCTCGAAGCCCATCCCGTTGCTCGAGATCCCGTTGAGGACCATCTCGGCTCGCACGTTGAAGCCACGCAGCACGGTGGTGTCATCGGCGCGGAAGGTTGCCACGAGCGGCACGCCGGGGCCCGAGTGGATGAAGATGCCATCGAACGTGGCGCCGTGCCCCCAGCCCGCGTAGTCGCCAATAGTGAGGACGGGTCCGAAGACGGGCGTGGCGTGCTGGTAGGGCCCCGCGAAGTACGTGCCGGCCGAACCCAAGAGTGTTCCGTTCGTGCCCCCGTAGCGGATGGTCCATTGATCCGTCTCGCTCTGCGGGCCGAAGCCGCGATGGACGAAATGGGAACGCAGATCGGTGACGCCCGCGCGGGCTGGCAAGGGCACGGCGCTCGCGACGAGCGCGCACAGGCACGCGGTAACAAGTGTCAACTTCATTCGGTCTCTCCCTCTTCTTCTCGCTCGAACTCGCGCCCGAGGCGGGCCGCAGAGTACCCTCCTTGCCGCCCCCTGTCCAGATCCACATCGAAGTTACACCTCTTATAAGACGGCCCGTGGTGTCGGTGCCCGAATCGTGGAACTCCCTGCGCCTGACAAAGACCGGGCCGCCATGCCGCATGGAGGGTGCGTCGCGGGGCGCTGTTTGAGTTCCGCGGCGTCGCGGAGTGCATCGCCCGGAGGGGCAGAAAAGGATCGGACCCATGTCCCTCAAGAAGACGTATGGCCTGATTGCGGCTGCGGGAACCCTCGCGGTGGCCCTCGCCCTGCCGGTGTCCGCCGTCGCTCCGATCCCCTCGGTCGGGCTCATCTCGACCGGCGGGCTCGCGAACGCCGTTTCCCTGGGGGTGGCCGGGGGCAGCGTCGGCAACCACGCCGTGCTCTGGAGCAACGGTCAAGCGCTCGATGTCCATCCCGCCGCCTACACCTTCTCCGCGATCAGTGGACGCCGCGGCGGTCTCAGCGTCGGCTACGCGGGTACCACTTTCAACGCGCAGGTGGCCATCGCCTGGCGCGGCACCCTGGCCACGAGCCTTCCCGTCCCCTTCGACTATGTGATTGGACGTGCTGTCGCGACGGACGGCGTGCAGATCGTCGGCTACGCCAATGAGGGCGACCCCGAGCGCACCATCGGCGATGCCCACGCGCTGCTCTGGAACGTCGGCACGGGGGAGGCGATCGACCTCGGTCGCGGCAACACGCTCTACGGCGTGGGTGGGGGCGTGCAGGTGGGCGTTACCACCGGCTCCAATGGATCCACCGCCGCGCTCTGGCGCGGCACGCCCAACTCGTTTGTTGACCTCCACCTGCGGGGAACCGACGTTTCTGTCGCTACCGGCACCAACGGGCCGACCCAGGTCGGCTACGTCGGGCTCGACGCTCGCGTCCGGCACGAGGGGCGCCCGCGCGACATCCGCTTCTATTCCGCCGGATACTGGACCGGCACCGCCGCGAGTTTCACTTACCTCCCCTCGCCCTACCGCCACTCCTTCGCGCTGGGCATCACGGGCAGCACCATCGTCGGCTACGGCAACACCAGCGACGCGATCGGCACGCCGCGCGACAGCCATGCCGTCGCGTGGGTTGGACCTGAACACACCTTTGTGGACCTGCACGCCCTTCTCCCCGCCGAGATGCGGACCAGTCGCGCCAACGCCGTCGACGAGCGGGGCAACATCGTGGGCTACGGGGTAACGACCGACGGCACGATCCGCTCGTACGTCTGGCACCTCGCGGACCTGCCGCGCATGCTCCCCGTGGATCCGTGAACGTGGCGAGGATGGCGAGCACCACGAGGGTGTGTCCGATGGTTCGTCCTACCGCCTGGGCCCTCGTCCAAACAACTGTCGGGGCGGCAACTTCGTCGGCACGATCCCGCCCGGGAACTTGCTCGGGTCCACCTTCGCCGGGTCCTTTGGGAGCGCCGCCGCCGTGCCTTTGGCCGCCTCGGGTTCCTTCTTCGGCGGGGGGGCAACCTGAGGCAGATCGGCACGGACCAGCCCGCCCTCGCGGCGACCACCCGGCGCGTCATCGCGGTAGTGGCTGGGACGTTCGCTTGGCGTGAAGTCGGGGTAGTGTTTTCGGGGGATCTCGGCGTTGATGAGCAGTTCGATGTTGGTCAGCAGTTCGCCCTGCTCGGGGGTGACGAAGGACCACGCGACGCCGTGCTTGCCCGCGCGGGCCGTGCGCCCGATGCGGTGGACGTACAGGTCCGGGTCCTCGGGCAAGTCATAGTTGATGACGTGGGAGATGTCGTCCACGTCGATGCCACGGCTGGCGAGGTCGCTGGCGATGAGGACCTCGAGTTTGCCGGCGCGGAGTTCCTTCATGACGCTGTTGCGTTTGCCCTGCGACATGTCGCCGTGGATCGCGTGGGCCTCGATCCCGTGCTCGTTGAGGTAGCGGGCGAGTTCGTCGACGACGCGTTTGAGTCGGCAGAAGACGATGGTGAGCGCGGGCTCTTCGTGGGTCAAGAGGTGCAGCAGGAGCCGGCGCTTGTCCCAGCCATTGACGGTGAGGTGGTGCTGCTCGACGAGGCTGACGGTGAGGGAGCCGGAGACGCTGACGATTTTCTCCGGGTCGCGCATGTAGCGGCGAGCCAGTTTCTCGATCTCGGGCGAGATGGTGGCGGAGACGAAGATGGTCTGGCGTCCGTCGGGCCAGGAGGGGTGTTCGGGCGGCACGGGGACGCCCGGGCGCGGGCACATCTCGAGGATGCGCCGGATGTCCTCGCGGAAGCCGATGTCGAGCATGCGATCCACTTCATCGAGGACGGCGAAGCGGATGTTTCGGAAGTGGAGGAAGCCCCGCTGGACCATGTCCATGACGCGGCCGGGGGTGCCGACGATGATCTCGGCGCCGCGGCGCAGGCCTCGGGCCTGGGCTTCGATCGCTTGCCCACCATAGACGCTGAGCGCGCGGATGGGGGTGTGCTTGGCCAGGTCGTTGATCTCGTCGGTGATCTGCACGGCCAACTCGCGCGTCGGCGCGAGCACGAGCGCCTGGAAGGGCGTCTCGCGCGAGCACATGTGGATCAGGGGCAAGCCGAACGCGGCGGTCTTGCCCGTGCCTGTTTTGGCCTGGCCGAGGACGTCACGGCCCGTCAGCGCCACGGGGATGAGTTTTGCCTGGATCGCGGTCGGGTGCTTCCATCCCAACGCGTCGATGGAGCGCTGGATGGAGGCGCGAAGGCCCAGGTCGGTGAACGTGAGGGTCTGGTCGAAGATTTCCTGGTGCGCCTTTTTCGCACGCTCGGCAAGGTCCCGGGCGTACGAGGGTGGCTCCTCGGCGCCGATGGTGGGTGGTGCCGCGGTGGGCCCGGTGTACGACGGGGTGTCGGCGACAGGATCGGGCGCGAGCGTTCCGTTGCTGGAAAGACCGTCGTCCTGCGGAACGGACGCGAGCGGGGCATGGTCGGCGGCGACGGGCTCGACCGGCGACGCCTCGGCGGTGAGGCCGTCGGCGGAGTCGACGACGCCGGGCGCGGCGGGAGTTTCGGACTGCGACGCCCGCGGCTTGCTGGGCCGACGGCGAGTTGGCTTCTTGGACTTGCTCATAAGTGGTTTGCACCCCGGGCAAGGAGGCCCGGGGAACCTAATGTTAGGGCAGTGTCAGCAGTCGGGCGCGGAGCGTTGTTCCCGCGCCCGCGCGTGGCCGCAACCTCGATTATGCTTGGCGATTGTGTTGGATGGATGTACCACGTGGAGACCCCGATGCCCCGCACGCTGCTCGCTGCATTGACATGCTCGCTCCTCACGTCGCCGGCATGGTCCCAACCCGCCGCGCCCGCCAAGGAATCGGACAAGAAGGCGCCCGCCGCCCCCGCGAACCCCGAACCCGCGAAGAAGGAATCGCCCAAGGCCGTCGTGCCGAGCACGGTCCAGCCCGTCCCGCGCGACGCCGGCTGGCGCGAGCGCCACAGCAAGATCGTCGAGACTGCCAGGCAGGGGGGGCATCAGGTCGTCTTTTTGGGCGACTCCATCACCGAGGGCTGGGGCGGGGCAGGCAAGAAGGTTTGGGAAAGGACCTGGGGTCCCATGCGAGCCGTCAACGCCGGCATCGGCGGCGACCGCACGCAGCACGTGCTCTGGCGTCTCAACAACGGGCTGGGTGAGGCCCTCGCCGCCTCGAACAACGACATCCAACTCGTCGTCCTCATGATCGGCACGAACAACAGCAACGGTGGCGACAACACCAGCGAGGAGATCGGCGAAGGCGTGAAGGCGATCGTGGCGAACGTGCGGGAGAAACTGCCCAAGTCGAAGGTCCTCGTGCTCGGCATCTTCCCCCGCGGGGAGAAGCCCAACCCGCAGCGCGAAAAGAACGCCAGGGCGAGCGAGATCGCGAGCAAGGTCGCCGACGGCGTCAACGTCAAGTACCTCGATATCGGCGGCACGTTCCTCGAAAAGGACGGCACGCTGACCAAGGAGATCATGCCCGACTTCTTGCACTTGTCCGAGAAGGGCTATCAGATCTGGGCGGAGAACCTCGAACCCGTCGTGCGCGAGATGATCAAGTGAGCCGCACGCGAACGATCGGCGTGGGACGGGGCGCCGCGCTGCTGGCCGCGACGGCGAGCGTCGCGATCGCGGCGCCTGCGGATCGCGTGGAACAGGCACGCCTGATGGACGCGATCCGAGCCCTGCCCACGGCTCGCGCGCCGGGGCCCGACGAGGCCCACCGCGCCGGACTGCGAGAGGCCGAGGAGATGTTGCTGGCCCGCGTGCGCGAGTTGGGCTTGAAGCCCGCGCTCCACGAGTTCCAGTGGGCCAGCCCTTTTCGCCCCAAGGACGAGGGGGGGCAACCCGTCGACGCGCCACCGGGGACCTACCACAATATTGTGGTTGATCTGCCCGGCACGGACAAGGCGAGCGAGGTCGTGCTCGTCGGGGCGCACTTCGATGCCGTGCCGAACTCGCCCGGGGCGGACGACAACGGATCGGGCGTCGCGGCGCTCCTCGAGATGGCCCGCGTGTACTCGGTCGAACGCGCCGCGGGCGCGGGCACGAAGCGCACCATCCGCCTCGCCTTCTTCAACCTCGAGGAAGTGGGCTGCATCGGCTCCTCGGCTTATGTCCGCGACTGGAGAAAGCAACATCCAGAGGAAGCGGGCGGCAACTCGGGAAAGGCCGATTCCGAGCGTGACGCCTTGGGCAAAGACCCGGGATCGCAGCCGCAGGAGCGGGATGGGCATCCCACCCCATCGCCCCCTCCTTCGGGGAGGGCGGCGAGTGAGAGATCGCCGCGGGCGAGTGAAAAGATCGTCGCCATGCTGAGCCTCGAAACGATGGGCTTCTATTCCGATGAGCCCAACAGCCAGAAGAATCCCTTCCCGCCTAATCTCGAACTGCCCGGCGGGATGAAGATCGAGATCCCCACCGTCGGCGATTTCATCGCGATCGTCGGCATCGCGAAGCACAAAGACCTGATCCACACGCTGACGCGTGAGATGAAGGCCGCCGCGCCGGGCCTCAAGACCTTTGACACCGCTTTCGCTCCGATACCGCTGCCCGACATGCTCCGCTCCGACCATCGCGCCTTCCTGCTCAACGGCATCCCGGCCGTGATGGTGACCGACTCGGCGGACTTCCGCAATCCCCACTACCACAAGCCCACCGACACGGTCGGCACCCTCGACGCGGCCCGCTTCACGCTCGTCGTGCGGGGCCTTGTCGGCGCGGTGTGGGCGATGGCCGAGCCCGTCACGCCGGTCGAGCCTTTGGCGAAAGACGCCAGCGACAAGTGGCACGAATAGCGTGGGGCGTCGTCGCGCGTCGACGCCGATCCTCGGAGACATGCCCCGCGCGCGCTCCCCTCGCCTCGCCCAAGGAGCCTTGCGTCGCGCGGCGTACGCCCGCGGGCCGTCGGAACGCAGCCGACCTACATTCCGCCCACGTGACCGAGCCGCCGTCCGATCCCGTGCTCCCGCCGACAAATGCGTCCGCCTTTCGTCCGCGCCGTCTTGCTCTTCAACTCCTGGCCTTTGCCGTCGGGCTTGCGCTCCTTGCCTTCACGATCTCCATCGCCTTCGGCGAGAAGAACCGAGAGCAGATCGAGAAACTCCAGGACGCATCATGGCCCCAAATCGCCCTCCTCCTAGGACTCTCGCTGGTTTCTCTCTTGGTCAATGGCGTGATGTTCTGGTTCGCCCTCCGTCCCGTGCGAAAACTCCACGTCGTCGATGTGGTTTCGACCAACTGCATCGCGGCCTTCCTGGGGTACCTCCCCATGAAGTTGGGGCTCATCCTGCGCATCGCGATCCATGTGCGACGCGACCGTGTGCCGCTCCTCACCGTCACCGCGTGGTTCGCCTCCGTCGCGATCGTCATGCTGGGCGTCGTCGGCGTGCTTCTTGCCGCGTCCCTCGCCACCAAGGAACTCAACGCGCTCTGGTTCACCATCGCGATCGGAGGCCTCGTGCTGGGGGGGGGCGTCCTCGTGCTCCTCGCCCGGCTCTTCGCGGGTGAGGGCGGGCTGGCGCGTCTCGATCGCCTCCTGCGTGCCCTGCGCCTCCCGCTGTTGCCCAAGATCGTCCAGTCCGAGCGCTACAAGCAACTGCACGCCGCCGCCGACATGCTCGCCGACCCCAAGGCCGTCTTCGCCACCATCGCCCTTCGCGTGGTGGATTTTGCGCTTCAAGCCGCTCGCGTCCCGGTCGCTGCCGGCATCATCGGGCTCTCGCTGCCGTACACGCAGGCGTTCATGATCTCCGCGACCGCCTTTCTCGTGGGCATCGTGTCGCCCGGCGGGCCTGTCGGCTCGCGCGAAGCCGCTGTGTATGGCGTCTGCGAACTCCTGAGCATCCCCAACGCGGAGTCCTTTGCGCTGGTCGCGTTGCTCGTCACGGGCACCGAGGGAATTGCCTACGGCATCGGAGCGGCGATCGGGCTCGCGTGGATGCGGCCGACCAAGTTATTGACGCCCAAGCCCGCCTGAGGGGATCTCGTCGGGAGGCACGGAGTTCATGCGCAAAGGCCTCTGACGAGGCCGGGTGCCTGGATGCATCCCTCCATCCGCCCCGGGTCCCATCCCTAGAATCCCGCCGAAAGAACCGTGGATTCCATGACTTTGGACCAACCGCTCCGCCATCCCGCGCTCCAACCGGCCTCGGTCATCGAGGCCAAGCCCGCACGCACCGAGGGCAGCATCGAGGTTTCCTTCGTCATGCCCTGCCTCAACGAGCGCGAGACGATCGCCCGCTGCGTCGAAGCCGCCCAGCGCTGCATCCAGAAGCACCACCTGGCCGCCGAGATCGTTATCGGCGACAACGGCTCCACCGACGGCTCGCGGGAACTGGCCCGCGCCGCCGGGGCACGCGTGATCGAGATTCCCGTCCGCGGCGTCGGCGCCGCCATCATGGGCGCCGTCGCCGCCGCCCGTGGACGCTACATCATCATGGGCGACTCGGACCTCCAGCACGACTTTGAGGAGTGCTATCCCTTCGTCGAGAAACTCCGCACCGGGCAGTTCGACCTCGTCATGGGCAGCCGACTGACCGGCACCATCATGCCCGGCGCCATGCGGACCCTCAATCGCTACGTCGGCAACCCGATGCTCTCCGGCATAGGCCGCCTCCTCTTCCGCGCACCCGTTACCGACTTCCACTGCGGGCTCCGCGCGTTCACCAAAGAATCGTTCGACCGCCTCGGCCTGCGCACCATTGGCTTTGAGTTCACCACCGAGCACATCGCCAAAACCGCCCTCAAAGGGCAGCGGATCGCCGAAATACCCATTACCGTTCATCCCGAAGGCCGCAGCCGTCCGCCCCACCTCCGCCCGTTCCGCGACGGCTGGCGCACGCTCCGCTTCATGCTCCTCCTCAGCCCGCGCTGGACGCTTGCCGTCCCTGGCGCGGTCCTCGCCCTCGTCGGCTTTCTTCTCGCCGCTCTGGTCGCCACAGGTCCACTCAAGATCGCCGGGCTTGCCTTCGACGTCCACACCCTCGTCCTCGCGTGCATGATGGTCCTGGTGGGCTATACCGCCACCACGATCGGCGTCGCGGCACGTCTTTACGCCCTCGTCGAAGAGATCGGGCCCCCGGCGCCAAACCTCTCCAAACTCACCAGCAAGTTCACCCTCGAGCGTGGGCTCCTCTTGGGCCTCGCCCTCCTTGTCGCCGGCCTTGCCCTTGTGGGCATCACCGTCTATCAGGCCTTCGCCCATCGCCTCGAACTCAGCAACGTCACCACGACGCTGCGCCCAACAATCATCGGCGCGACGCTCATCGCCCTGGGTGCACAGACCCTGCTCATGTCCTTCTTCTACTCGATGCTCGGTGTCCGTCACACCAGCAGCGTCCCGCCCATTGGAGCCGCCACTCCCGCTTCGGCGTCGCAACTCGAAGCCAAGAACCACCCGTCGTCCGCGACCACCCGATAATGCATGGCGCCGGGACCCGCCAGCCACACCGGCCCCCCCGCTGGAACTCGACGTTCGCGTGGGCATCCAACTCTCCGGGTCATACACTTGTCCCGATCTGAACGAACGCACATCCACAAGGAACTCTCATGAAGATCATGCACGTTGCCGTCGCTTCTGCCGCCCTTTTCGCCACCGCCGGGCTTGTGGTGGCCCAGCCCACGGTCAAGGAGAAGACCGTCGCCAAGGACGAGAAGAAGAGCAAACTCAAGGTGGGCGACAAAGCCCCCGACTTCAAGGCCAAGATCGTCAAGGGCGAGAACGTCACCAGCCTTGAAAAGGGCAAGGTCTACGTCGTCGAGTTCTGGGCCACCTGGTGCCCCCCCTGCCTCAAGAGCATCCCGCACCTCTCCGAACTTCAGAAGCAATACAAGGACCAGGTCACGATCATCGGCGTGGCCTGCAAGGACTACAGCCGCAAGTCCGACGAGCAGACTGAGAATCGCATCAAGACCTTCGCCGAGCAGCAGGGCGACAAGATGTCCTATCGCGTCGCCTTCGATGACGGCAGCGGCAAGATGAACGAGAAGTGGATGGACGCCGCCGGAAAGGACGGCATCCCCACCGCCTTCGTCGTCGATGCCGAGGGCAAGATCGCGTATATCGGTTCGCCCCAGGGCGTCGACGCGGTCCTCGCGAAACTCATCAAGAAGGCCGAGCCCGCCAAGGAAGAGAAGAAGGAGATCAAGAAGGGTTCGTGAACCACGGGCATCTCAGGAGTGTGCCAAAGCCCGAGCGATGCTCGGGCTTTTTTGATGGTCAAGGATGGCGGCACGAGCACGTAGCCCGGGCTACGCCGCCGATGCCCCGTTGAGCGCACCGTCGTCGGGTACCCTCCGGCCTTTTCGCCGCACCTCCCCCAAAGGGCGGAGCCTGCCGGGCCCGCGCTGCGTCAGCATTACATAAACATATATTTACCAGATACTTATGATCATTCGATCCTGCCCGGTTGGACACTCGTCCGGTGGTTACTGGACCCACATTACCTGGCTGAAAGTAACCATCCCCTGAACACGCCCGATGCGCCGATAGTTCGGGTGGCCTGACAAAGGGATGGGTGGCGTCGGCCCGGTTCGACGCATGGTGGAGCAAGGATGCCCCGCGCAGGCTTTCAAGGATGAACGTCATGGAAAACACGTCGCTTTCGTTCGAGGACAACAAACTGGTCGCCGACGCGGTCAACACCAGTTGCTGCCCGCACTGCGGCTCTCGCCTCACGGGGCACGGGAGCGGGGGCAGCGCCGCGGCCATGCAACTCCTCTCGCGTCTGTCCGATGCGCAGCGTCGAGTGCTGTTCTACCTGATCGCGGGCCTGACCGAGCCACAGATCGCGACCAAGATCGGGCGCAGCCGGCACACCGTGCACGACCACACCAAGGCGATTTACGCCGCGATGGGCGTCAAGCGTCGTGTCCAACTCGTCCACCTCTTCATCGGGATTGAGCCGGTGGAACTCCTTCCCGCGGAGGATCGCCAGAAGGAACTGGTCTCGACCATCGCCGGCACGCCCAACGCGGACGTGACCCGGACGATCATCACCCCGACCCAGGCCAGCACCTTCCAACCGGCACTGAAGGCGGGCTAACGCCCTCAAGACGTCTGGCGCGATACCAGCCACGACGAACCCGAAGACCCCCTCCGCGGCCGGGCGCCCTCGTGGCCCCGGTCGCATTTCTTTTGCCCAAACGTAACCAAACCACGCATTTGTCGTACGAGAACATCCGTGATAGGCTGATTGCTCACGTCGCGACCCGCGGCGTGGACGATCGATCGCACCCCGGGCCCGCACACCGCGTGCCCACGAAGGAGATGACCATGATCCTGACTCGAAAGGCGTTCGCCACCTTTGCCGCCGCGTCACTCGCGTGCTCCGGGCTGGCGCTGGCGCAGACCGACAACACGATCACCGAGGATGACGTGATCGTCGGCACCATGCAGATCGACTACAACACCCGCACCACCAAGGACACCAGCGGTGATCTCAAGGAGGGCTCCCCCGCCAAGGGCGCGAAGGACAAGTACAAGGTGGACATCACCGTCGCCAAGACCACCGCGTACACGGGCGAAGTCACTCGACAACCCAACCTCTTCTCGAAACTGCTGGCGAAGAAGCAGCAGAGCGCCCAGATCGCTTATAGCCTTGACCTTGCCGTCATCAACCCGCGCGATCCGAAGCAGAAGAAGGTCGTGGGGAAGTGGGCGGGCACGGTCCCGATCGACGAGGCCAGCGGCGCCTACGACCTGGCGGGTGGAGCGGCCCAGGAGAGCCCGCTCCGGATGAAGGTCGATGCCGCCGGCTCCGCCAGCGGCTTTGAGGAGAAGTTTGGTGGTCGACTGATGGGCAAGGCGCTCAAGAAGGAGAACCTTGCCGAGTACACCTTTAAGCGTCTGATCGGGGACCGCGAGGTGAAGGTTGTGGTCAAGAAGTCCGACCCCATGCGCTTCGAGCAGATCAAACTCGCCAAGGGCCCCAGCGAGAACTATCCCAACACCATCGTGAATGGGCGACTCGATTACGACTATGAAACGTCCAACTGGTACACCGATGGGATTCGGTTCTCCTACACCGTTGATGGGAAGCAGATCGAAGATGTGGTCACCGGCTCGATCAAGTGGGTCGAGGACCCCCAGCGCGCGAGCAACGGCAAGGGCTACTACGAGTTCAATCTCCGCTTCAACGAGGAAAAGAACAAGGCCCCCAAGAGCGAGGCCGACGCTTTCAAGAAGATGAGCGACGAAGACGCCTTCTTCGCCGTCGACAACTCGATCCCGTGCCTGACGGGGCGCATTTCCTACGTGGACTCCATGGTGGCCGGGTCCGAGTTGCCCGCCTCCAGCAAGGTCAACTACAACCTCCACGCCAACAAACTCACCAAGCAGCAGATCGTCAACTTCTTCAAACTGTGGATGATCTGCGTCGGCCCGACGAACGACGAGTGATCTCGCTTGATGGAATCCATCGCCCGTCGCGGAAGCGCGCCGGGCGGTTTTCAAGGAGACCCACGATGACCACCTCGCTCTACGCGCGTCTGCTCCGCAAGTTCCAGCCCGATCGCTTCCACGCCTCGCGACGCGACGCCCTGAAGATGTCCGCCGTGCTCGCCGGTTCCCTGCTCCTCTCTGGACCGGCCTATGCCTTGCGTCGCCCCCGCTCCGCGGGCAAGCGGGTCGTGGTCGTCGGCGCCGGGTTCTCGGGTCTCGCCTGCGCCCACGAACTCCTCGCCGCCGGGTACGACGTCACGGTGCTCGAAGCCACCAATCGGGTCGGCGGCCGCGTCCTTTCCCTCAACGACTTCATCCCCGGCAAGAACGTCGAGGGCGGCGCCGAACTCATCGGCTCCAACCACCTCAACTGGGTCGCTTATGCCGAGAAGTTCCACCTCGAGTTCCTCGATGTCTCCGAGTGTGAAGACTGCGAATCGCCCGTCATCCTCGGGGGCAAGCGCGTCCCCAAGGACGAACTCGAGAAACTTTTCCACGATATGGACACCGCCTTCTCGCGCATGAACGACGACGCGAAGGACATCAATGACTACGAGCCCTGGACATCACCCAAGGCCGTCGAACTCGACAACCGATCCTCCGCCGCATGGGCGAAAGAACTCGATGTGAGTCCGACCGCGAAACTCGGCGTCCTCGCCACCCTCCTTGCCGACAACGGCGCCCCACCCGCGCGACAGAGTTATCTCGGGAACTTGTGCCAGGTGAAGGGTGGAGGGCTGGAGAAGTATTGGACCGACAGCGAGGTGTATCGGTGCAAGGGAGGCAATGATCAACTGGCCAAGAAACTCGCGGAGGCGGTCGGTCAGGAACGCATCGCCCTCAACGTCGCCTGCCAATCGATCGACCACAAGGGCGACAAGATGGTCGTGACGGGGCGCGACGGGCGCACGATCGAGTGCGACGACGTCGTCCTCGCGATCTCACCCGCCGTGTGGCGCAAGATCCAGATTTCCCCGGGCCTCCCCGAAGCCTTCAAGCCCCAGATGGGCAGCAACATCAAATACCTCATCCACTTCAAGAAGAAGTTTTGGGAAGACGCCAAACTCGCTCCGGACTCCCTCTCCGACGGCGAGGTCAACATGACCTGGGAGGGTACCGACGGGCAGTGGGGCGCCGACGAGCAAAGGGGCAGCGACGACGCCTGCATGGTCGGATTCTCCGGCGGCCCTTCCGCCGACGCCTGCATGGCCGCCATGGGTGAAGGGCTCGACAAGTTCTACGCCGATCGCCTTGATCCCGTCTTCCCGGGCTTCAGGGACAACTTTGTGAAGGCTCGCCTCATGCCATGGCCCAAGTTCCAGTGGGTCGGCGCGGGGTATTCCTTTCCCGCTCCGGGCGAAGTCACCACCGTTGGCCCCATGCTCCGCAAGGGGTTCGGCAACCTCCACTTCGCTTCTGAGGCCGCCTCCTATCGCTTCGTGGGCTACATGGAGGGCGCGCTCGACGCCGGGGTTATGCTCGCCAAGCGTCTGGCCGAGCGAGATGGGCTTGCCAAGCCCGAGGTCAAGCCCGAGCCCAAATCCAAGGTCGAGCCTAAGAACGAACTCGCACCCGCCGGGACCAAGTAGCGCCGAAGATCGCCTTCGTGATTCCGTACAAATCCCTGAACGCAACGCACGGCACGTCGCCCGGAGATGCGGTATCATGCCCGCGCGCCCTGATCCGGGCGCTGAAGGGATTCCACGCGCATGGCCGCCATCACCGATTCGTCGTCCACCGAGACCAACGGCTTTCCCGAGGGGATGCCCCCCTTCCCTGAGAACGCCACACCCGAGCAGAAAGACCAGCACTGGTATCGCCATGTGTACCAGGGCGACAAGATGCCCCAACTGACCCTGCGAGCCGTCGTGATGGGCGGCATCCTCGGGATGCTCATGGCGGCCTCGAATCTCTACACCACCCTCGCCATCGGCTGGGCCTTCGGCGTGGCCATCACCGCGTGCGTCATGTCGTTCGTCATCTGGAACGCGCTCCGCGCCCTGACCGGGGGGCGGCTCTCCCAGATGTCTGTGCTCGAGAACAACTGCATGCAGTCCACCGCCTCCGCGGCGGGGTACTCGACGGGCTCGACCCTCGCCACCATGTTCGGCGCCCTCCTCCTTCTCGCCGAGCCCGGCGAAGGTCAAACCGCCGCCGACATCAAGAGTTGGGATATCCAGCCCGTCTGGGTCGTCGTCATCTTCACGCTCTGCACCGCGCTCATGGGCGTTTTCCTCGCCATCCCGCTCAAGCGCCAGATGATCAATCAGGAGCAGTTGCGATTCCCCTCGGGGGTTGCGTCCGCCGTCACCCTCCGCAGCCTCTACAGCCAATCCGCGGACGCGCTTCACAAGGCGTATGTGCTGATCGCCGGGATCTTCTTCGGCGCGATCGTCGGGATCCTCAACACCGGCGAAGGCACCCTCAACTTTCTGGACAAGTTTTTCGACAAGGTCAAGGGCGCCTTGTTCAACATCCGCCTTCCCGAGATGCTGCCCCACGACGGCTTCGGGACGTACCACGGGCTCAAGCCCGTGGCCTTCGGCTTTGAGCCCAGCGTGCTCCTGATCGCCGCCGGCATCATCACCCGTCTCCGCGTGTGCCTCTCCATGTTCGCCGGTTCCGCACTCCTGTACTGGGTCGTCGGCCCGTGGCTTCTCGAGAAGGACCTCCTCGTGCAGGGCACCGGGTGGGTCAAGGATGCGGCCGGCGCCTTCGTCTACGACAAGGCGACCTATTCCAAGGAGGTCGTCCGGAACATCGACATCAACGCCGGCGGCACGCACATTCGCTTCACGGTCTGGTCCCTTTGGGGTGGCACCGCCGTCATGGTCTGCGCCAGCCTGACCGCCGTCGCCATGCAATGGAAGACGATCGCCCGCGCGTTCACGGGGTTGCGTGCCGGCACGGGCGGCGACGCTCCCGCGGGGGAGGCCGAGGCGATGAAGAAGATTGAAGTTCCGACGTCCTGGATGATCGTCGGGATGATTCCGATCACGATCGTGATGCTGTTCGTGCAGATCGTCGCGTTCAAGATCGAGTGGTGGGCCGGGCTGATCGCCATCGCGATGTCCTTTGTCCTGGGCCTGGTCGCGTGCCGAGCCACCGGCGAGACGGACACGACGCCGATCGGCGCGATGGGCAAGGTCATGCAACTGATGTTCGCCGTCTTCCACCCCAAGCAGATCATCCCCAACCTTGCTTCGGCCGGGATCGCCGCGAACAGCGCCAGCAGCGCCGCCGACCTGCTGACCGATCTCAAGTCCGGCTACCTGCTGGGCGCGAACCCTCGGCGTCAGTTCCTGGCGCAGTTCTTCGGGGTCTTCTTCGGGACGATCGTGATCGTCCCTGTCTGGTTCCTCATGGTCCCGACGAAGGCGGCCCTGGAGAAGTTCCCGGCCCCGGGCACTCAACAATGGGCCGCCGTCGCGCGCGTGCTGACGCAAGGGCTGGATTACCTCCCCGTCTCGGCGAAGTGGGCGATCCTGATAGGTGCGGTCGTGGGGGTGATGCTCCCGCTGATGGAGCGTGTGGCCCCGCCGAGCATTCGGAAGTATCTTCCATCCGCCATGGGGCTGGGGCTCTCGTGGGTGATCCCCTTCAGCAGTGCGATGGGCTTCCTCGCCGGCGCCATCCTGGGCTGGATCTGGGAGATTACCCATCGAAAGAGTTCGGACAAGTTCTCCATCGCCACGGCCTCGGGCCTGATCGCGGGGGAATCCCTCATCAAGGCGGTGATCGCCATGACCGCGACCGCCATGGGGCTCCTTGCAGGGAAATAACTCGTTTTTGTGTGACGTAAGTCCTTGTCTCCGCAGAGGCACGCATCTTTTTAGGCAAAAACTCCTATCGAGCGGCCTCATCGGACCGATACTCATCCCACGTTTTTGGGTGAAGTCCAACCCAAGGTAGGGTGAGAGCGTGAGTCGAGAAACCGAGAGATCGTCCGAGATCGGAGATTTGCCATCTTCGTCACATCGTCCCGTTGGAGAGGCGCGCTCGCGTCGCGCGCTCGTGGTGGACGACCACGACGACGCTCGCCGACTCTTCGCGCTCATGCTCGAGTCCGACGGGTGGGCGTGTGACGCCGCCTCGGATGGGCAGGAGGGCGTTGTTCGCGCCCTCGCCGTTGCTTATGACCTGATCTTGATGGACCTGCGTCTGCCCGTCCTCTCGGGGCTGGACGCGATCCGACAACTCCGCTCCCAGGGGCTGACCGTCCGGATCATCGCCGTGACCGCCGACACCTTCCGCTGCGTGCGCGAGCAGGCCCTCGAAGCCGGAGCGGACGCCTACCTCACCAAGCCGGTGCCACGCGCCACGCTGCTGACCCAGTGCATCCATCCGGCGATCCATCCAGGTGGATCGGCCTCGCTCACCTGACGCCTGCCGCACTTTCTGCGGCGTCCGTTCGCCCGGGCACCTCCGACCCGTCTGCTCCCGATCCCGTCGGCGCCCCCTCCCGCTCCGCGCCCACCACGCGCCGGTGCATCACCACGCTCAGCGGCAGGCTCAGCAGGTACAGACCCGCCAGACCCGCCAACGTCAGCCACACGTCCTTCACCATGCACACCACCGTCAATCCCACCAGGATCAGGATCGGCGCCACCCACCCCTTGGCCACGCGCAGTTTCTTGAACGAGAACATCGCCACCCGACTCACCATCAGGAACGCGATCAGGAACGCCAGCGCGATCGCCAGCCATTCCGGCGGCCTCCAATGCGTGTGCTTCGAGGTTTCCACCATCACCGGGATGAGCACCGCGCCACCCGCGGCGGGGGTCGGCATTCCCGTGAAATAGTTCCCCAACTTCGGGTTCGCCTTCATCGCGGTCGCCGCTTCGGTCGTCGCCGAGGTGAAGCGCGCCAAGCGCATCGCCGAGCACAACGCGAACGTCGTGACCGCGGCGAGGCGAAGAACATCATCGGGCGCCGCACGCCCGACGCTCGGGGTCGGGTCCGACGCGAGCAGCCACTTGTAGATCAGCATCGCCGGCGCCACCCCGAACGAGAGGAAATCCGACAGCGAGTCGAGCACCTCTCCGAACTTGCTCGTCACCCGCAGCAGACGCGCCGCCCGCCCGTCCAGGGCATCAAAGATGGCGGAGAACAAGATCGCCAGGATCGCGAGGTTCCATTCCTCCCGAATCGAGAAGTGCAGCGAGGCCAGTCCGCAGCAGAGCGCCGCCGTCGTGATCACGTTCGGGATCAGCCGACGCAGCGGCACCTCGCGACGACGCTCCGAGTGGTCAAGCCCCATAGTTCACCGCGCCTCCGCCAACGCACCCTCCGCTCGCTCGACGTGTCCCTCCCTCGATGCCAGGCGCGCCAGGATCGTCTCCCCAGCCACCACCTTTTCGCCCACCTTTGCCAAGATTGCACTTCCCACCGGCAGGTACACGTCCACGCGTGACCCGAAGCGAATCAATCCGTATCGCTCACCCGCCCCCAGGTGGTCGCCCACCCTCGCCCGGCAGATGATCCGCCGCGCCACCAAGCCCGCGATCTGCACCGCCACCACCGTCGTCCCGTCTCCGCGTTCCAGCACCAGCGAGCATCGCTCGTTCTCGTCGCTGGCCTTGTCGTAGGCGGCGTTCAAGAACTTGCCCATCTGGTGCGCCACCCGCACCACCTTCCCCGCCACGGGGGCCCGGTTCACGTGCACGTTGAAGACGTTCATGAAGACGCACACTTTCGCCATAGGGCCCATCGCGCCCATCCCCAGTTCCGCGGGCGGCAACCCCGTTCCCACCAGGCACACCACCCCGTCGGCGGGGCAGATCACCGCGCTGGGATCAACCGGCACGCGCCGCACCGGGTCGCGAAAGAACCACACGCACCACACGCACAGCGCCGCTCCCAAGGCGCCCACGATCCAGCCCCAACTGCCAAGCCACGCCACCGTGCCCCACGTCGCCCCTGCCGTCACGGCCACAAAGATCGCGACGATCATCCACCCTTCTCGGGCGACCATCGGATATCCCCGCTCTCGATCCGCGACGTTGTTCGTTGAGTTGATCACGCCTGATCCTACGCCCCGCGAGCCTCCCCACCGATCCGGCTCCCATGACGCCCTCCCCCATCCCGGCGGGGACGGCTGACGCATCGTCGGTCACCTTTGCACAACCCGATCATGTTCGCCGCCTGCGCCAAAGCCACCCCTCACCTGAGCCGATGCTCGTGCGGAGGAACTGCACCAACCATGTCGAACCCACCCCTTATTTTGGTCTGTGACGACGAGTTGCATATCCGCGCCATGGTCGCCGGCAAACTCCGGTCCGCCAACTTCCAGGTTCGCGAAGCCCGCACGGGTGAAGAGGGGCTCGTGCTCGCCGCGCAATCTCCGCCCGATCTCATCATCACCGACTTCCAGATGCCCGTGATGAGCGGCATCGAAATGGCCATCCAACTCCGTGCCGCGCCGGCCACACGCGACGTCCCCCTCATCATGCTTACCGCGAGGGGCTACGTCCTGACGCCAGACCAACTCGCCGCCACCAACATCCGCGAACTGATGCCCAAGCCCTTCGGCGTTCGCCAACTCCTCCTCAAGGTCCAAGACCTCCTCGCCCCGTCCTCCGGAACAATCTCGACCGACGATTCCAAGCCCCTCGCCGCCTGATCTTCACCCATCGTGCCAGCCTCCTCATCCCCTATCCACGAACTCGCCCAGCGCGCCCTCGCGATCGGCCTCCTGCCATGGGAGTCGAGCGCCGACGCACCCGCACGCCTCTCTCCCCACGCGCCGCCCGACCTCCACCATGCCGCGGCCACGCTTGGTCTCGACGCGATCATCGCCCACCTTCCACCACTCACGACCACCCCGGTCGCCGAGATCCTCGCGCCCACCCCGGGCCTCCACCTTCTTCGCATCCCGCTCGCCTCGTCCGAGGCGTCATGTTGTGAACTCCTTGCCTTCGCCCTCGAGCGCGGGGCACTCGACCGCATTCCCGAACACCAGCGCGCCGCCTTGCAGCCCGTCGAGCCTTCGGCCCTGCCCGCGATCCTCGCGTGCCTCGTGCTTGCCGCCAAGGACCTCCAGGCCTTGCACGAGCAGGCTGTCGCCATCGACGACTTCACCACCCAACTCAGCGAAGCCTTCGACACCATCGACCTCCTCTACGCCCTCGGCCGAACCATGCGCGACCCCACGCGCCCCGAGAAGTTCCTTCAGATCGTGGTCGATCGCCTTCACCAGACCATGAACTTCGGATGGGTCGCCGCACGCTTTGGCGCCGGCGACGCCCTGCCGCGGGCCATCGCCGACCGCCTGTTTGAAGCCGGGCTCGCCCCACGCCCCGTCAACCGCCTGTACCGCGGCACCGGCGCCCTCATGCGATCCTTGCCCCCCGATCACGCCGGTCAGGTCGTCGAGGGCAATCTCACCCTCTCGACACCCACGCATCCCCAAGTGCTCGCCCAGGGCGTCACCATCCATTCCACCTGTGCCGGCCTCATTGCCGCCGGCGCCAAGTCCGGCCACGACCATCACATCAGCAGTTACGACCTCCAACTCTTCGAAGCCGCCGCCGCCTTCGTCGGGTCTTTCCTGGAAAGTGTGTCCCTCTACGAAGCCCAGCAAGACCTCTTCCTCGGCACCCTCCACGCCCTGACCGCCGCCATCGACGCCAAAGACCGCTACACCCGTGGGCATTCCGAACGCGTCGCGCACCTCTCCGCCGCCATCGCCAAGGCCGCCGGCTACTCGGATCACGCCGTCGAACGCGTCCGCATCGCCGGCCTCGTCCACGACGTCGGGAAGATCGGCGTCCCCGAGGCCGTCCTCACCAAGGCTGGACGCCTCTCCGATTCCGAGTTCGACCAGATCAAACGCCACCCCCAGATCGGCTACACCATCCTCCGCGACATCCCTCTGCTCAAGGACATCCTCCCGGGCGTCCTCCATCACCACGAGCGATGGGACGGGCGCGGCTACCCGAGCGGGCTCTCCGCCCAGGGCATCCCCGAACTCGCTCGCATCATCGCCGTCGCCGATACCTTCGACGCGATGAGTTCCACGCGCTCGTACCGCCCCGCGATGGCCCGCGACCGCGTCTTGGACGAACTCCGCCGAAGCGCCGGCAGCCAACTCGACGCCCAACTCGTGCCCCTCGTCCTCGCCATGGACCTCGCCGCCTACGACGAACTCGTCGCCCGGCACGCCGGCACCGACACCGCCCTGGCGGCGTAGGGACACGACGCGAGGGCGATTTCGTGCTCCGGAGCCACGCGAGGGGTTCGTCAACAAAGAACCCCTTCTCTTTCGAGAAGGGGTCCCCGGTGTACAACGGCCTGCACGTTTCAACGCTCACGATCGCTCGTCATTGAGCGGCGTTGGAGGGAGCGTCCTTGCCCCGCTCGCGTGCGGCGAACTTCAGGCCGCCCTCGGGCGATCTGGATCGCCCGGGTCGAGCAGGAGCCTCAACTCCTGCAACTTCTTTCCCATGTGGTCCAGTGTGTGCTCGACCCCGGCGATGACAGGGTCGCGTCCTCGAGGCTCGTAGCGCCCGATCCGGCTCACCGCCTGGGCCGGAAACCGGAGCACGTCGCGAGGCTCACGCTCCGCGTCTCGTCCGGATTCGTTGGTCAACTTGAGATGCCCCATGCGAGTGACTCCCGTGCCTTCCACGCCGTTCCAGCGCGAGAGTCTCATCGGAACCAAACGCATCCGAGTTTCCTTCCACCTGCTCATGTGAGCCCCATCACCCGTGCGCCACCCGCGCGATCCCTTCAATCCACCCGATTCCTCGCCACGCGATGGATGTCGGACGCTGCTCACCATCGGCCTGGGGGCCCACGAGCGATAAGACTGGGCTCATTTCGGCGTGCGTGCTGCGTTTGTCTGATAACGCGTGGTCTATCTTTCCACGCCCACCGAGCCATCTGGCGGAAGGACGGCCAAAACGCCGCAGGGCTCACATCACCTTGCGCTGGCCGAACTTCGGTTCAAGACCGGCCCGCAACCGCTGGATATTCCCGCGATGGGTGTACACCACCAACACGCCCAGAAGGATGCCCACGCCCACGAATGGCATGGCGTGGGCCAGCGTCGGGCGGGGCTGCCCGTACGCCGGCGCCGATGCGAAAAATCCGGCGATGACGAACGGCAGCGACGCGCCCGCGGCCATGCTGGCGAGGCTCATGTAGCCCTTGAGTTTGAGGACGGCAAGGAAGACCACGAACGCGCCCAGGCCCGGGATCGTGAGCGCGGGAAAAACCGCCAGGATCGCGCCCAGGGCCGTCGCCACACCCTTCCCACCCTTGAACCCAAGCCAGGGGCACAGGACATGCCCCAAAACCGACGCGATCATCACCCCCAGCCAGGGCAACGAGACGCGGGGAGGAAGGTCGAACGATCCGATCGCACCGGCGATCCAGCCGCCCGCGAGGGTGGGCGCGAAGCCCTTCAGGAAGTCGAGCGCGAAGCACAGGAAGAAGTAGGGCTTGCCCAGCACGCGCCCGACGTTGGTCGCGCCGATATTGCCCGAGCCGTGCTGGCGGATGTCGATCCCCTTGGCCTTCGCGATCAGCAGCCCGAAGGGAATCGACCCGGACAGAAAGCCAGTGAGCGCGAGCAGGATCCACGTGAACGGAGGCGGTTCGGGCATTGCCGGAGGGTAAGCGGCATGGCGGGAGTCGTGAAGAATCGCTGATCTTTGACGCATCGCCCGAATTGCGTTGGACGCCGCTCGACCATCGGAGATAATGCCCCCGCTGGTGGGCTCGTGGTGGCCCAAAGTGGAGAACACGCATGACACGCCGGACATGGAATCGCGTCGCGACCGTTGGACTCCTCGCGCTCACGGGCGCCGCCCGCGCCGACATCATCACGCAGACCGACGACCCGTTCTGCGAGGGCATCTGCCCCGGGATCTTCGGGCTCCACGTGACGGAGTTCCAGAACGTCGCGATCCGATTCGTCCCGGATCGGGATTACACGCTGGATCGTGTGAGCGTGTGGCTCTTTGACATCAACGAGGCGGCGGAGCCGCAAGAGATGGTGGTGGTGGAGGGGGGCGAGAGCACGCCCAGCCGGCAGGTGATCGATGGGCGGACGTTCATCTCCCCCGCGACGCTGCCGTTCACGCCCGTGCTGACGTCCATCACCACGCCGCGCCGCGCGCGGGTGCGTGCGGGGCGTTGGTACTGGGTGATCCTGACCACGTCGGTCTCGTCGCGTGGGCAATGCTCGTGGGCGGTGGCCAACCCGGGCAACGGGTGGTCGAGCGTGTCCGACGCCAACGGCACCTGGCAACCCGGCGGCAACGGCGCGGTGCCGGCGCACATTATTGAGGGAACGCCCGCCCCGCCCTGTGTTGCGGACGTGGATAATGGCAGCGGTCGGGGGACGCCTGACGGGGGGGTTACGATCGACGACCTGCTGTACTACCTCGTGATCTACGGCGAAGGGCGATCCGCGGCCGACGTGGACGACGGCACGGGCCGGGGAACGCCCGACGGCGGCGTCACGATCGACGACCTCCTGTACTTTCTCACGCGCTATGCGGCGGGGTGCTGACGAGGCCTCCGGTTCACAGGCGTCACATGAACATCGCGCCTCCGGATCGGTCGGGCATGCTCGTGTTGGACGTCGCCTGGTGCGCGGGTGGGACCGGCGCAGAGTCGAGACGGGAACGTCGCGCGAATCCCATGAATGCGCGTTCAGGGCGCGTGCAGGACTCCCGATCGGGTTGTCGGCATGACTTCCTTGTGGTATGGTGCTCTCGGAGTTGGTGTGTTGTGGAGTCGGGAAGGAGATCGCCGTGTGGTCGTTGAATAGGTTCTCGGGCGTCGTGGCGGCTGGCTTTGGGTTGTGGCTGTCGGCGTCGGCGTGGGCGGGCGGCGTGGGCGAGAATGCCGTGCTGCTGATTGATCCATCCGATCCCGTCTCGATGCGGATCGGGAACCACTACAAGGCGGCGCGGCAGGTCCCGGATGCGAACGTGATCTATTACCGGTCGGACGCGACGGGGTACATCGACTTTGCGAATCGGGTGATCCCGACGTTCCTGACCGCGCTCGCGCAGCGCGGCTTGGACGACCACGTGGACTTTGTGATCCTCGCACCCACGACGGGGTATCGCATCCCCGCGAACGGGCTGTTCACGGACAACTGCTCCCCGGTCAACTTCGTGTCGGTGCCGAGCGCGTATGGCACGGCGTACATCCGCAACGAGTTGCTGGCGGGCAACATCAGTTCGCTGCTGACGAACCAGTATTTCAGCGGGAGCGGCACGCCCGGGTTCAGCAGCCGGCAGGCGTACCTCGCCGGCGCGTCGAGCACGTCGGTGAGCGCGAGGCGGTACTTCATCGGCGCGATGCTGGGCTATACGGCGGGCACGGGCAACAACACGCCGGACGAGATCGTCGCGATGATCGATCGGTCGATGACGACGGACGGGACGCGGCCTTCCGCGACGTTTTATTATTGCAACAACCCGGCCGATCCGGCGCGGAACGTTCGCGCGGCGGGGTTCAACTTCCCATCGAACGGCATCAACACGCTGGGCGGGAGTTCGCTGATCGTGAACAACACCGTGCTGCCCGCGCCCAACCAGAACTGCATCGGGATCATGACGGGGAATGCCACGCTGGGCGATCTTTCGACGATCGGGATCCGCCCCGGGGCGTTCTGCGATCACCTGACGAGTTTCGCGGCGGTCTTCGAGAACACGGGGCAGAGCCGGGTGTGCGAGTGGATTCGCGCGGGGGCGAGCGGGTCGGCGGGGATGGTGGATGAGCCGTGCAACTATCTCGCGAAGTTCCCATCGCCGAACCTGCACCTGTTCTATTTCCAGGGCTTGACGCTGGGGGAGGCGTACTTTCGCACGGTGCAGGCGGTGCCGTTCCAGGGGTTGTTTTATGGCGATCCGCTCACACGGGCGTACTCGTGGGTGCCATCGGTCAACGTGGCGAACATGCCGGCCGGGCCCGTGTCGGGGACGATCACGTTCAACGCGACGGGGACTTCGCCTCGAAGCGGAGGGGCGGTGAATCAGTATGAGTTGTACGTGGATGGACGACTGATCCGTCGGCAGGCGACGGGGGCGTTCACGCTGGATACCACGACGTTGAGCGACGGCATGCACGACGTGCGCGTGCTGGGGCGGGAGAACGGGACGCCGCAGACGATGGGGCGGTGGTCGGGCGCGTTGCAGACGAACAACTCTGGGAAGTCGGCGACGGTGGGCGTCTCGCCCACGAACACGGGGGATTTGGGAAGCACGTTCACGTTCACGTGCGAGGCCGCGGGAGGGGGCGTGGTGGCACTGCACCTCACGCAGAATGGTCGCGTGATCGCGGGGTCGCGTGCGGCGAGTGCGCAGTTTGCGATCATGGGCAGCACGCTGGGCGCGGCGACGAGCACGCTGCGTGCGGAGGCGATGTTTAGCGATGGGCGGCGGGCGATCAGCGGGCCGGTGACGGTGACGGTGGCGCCGACGGGTGGCGCGAGCGTGATGCCGCGGACGTTTGGGTACACGAAGTTGGTGACACCGGGCGTGCCGACGATCGTGGAGTTGCCGGCGACGTTTGGGGAGAGCGTATCGAGCGCGACGTACAGCGTCGGAACGCTGACCCAAGCGACGCTCGCGGGGGCGAGCGACCTGGCGTATCGCGTGGTGACGCCGACCGCGAGCGCGACGGGGAGTGAGCGGTTGTCGTTCCGGGTGACGACGGCGAGCGGCGTGTCGAACACGTCCTACGTGACGCTGGTGTACACGGGAATGCCGCCGTGCGTGGCGGACGTGGATGATGGTGCGTCGAGCGGCATGCCGGATGGTGGCGTGACGATCGACGATCTGCTGTATTACCTCGGGCTGTTTGAAGCCGGGGACGCGCGGGCGGATGTGGATGACGGCGCGGGCGGGGGCGTGCCGGATGGCGGCGTGACGATCGACGACCTGCTGTATTACTTGGTGCGGTTTGAGGGGGGATGTTGAGAGCGCCTCGGCGCGGGGTCATATGATCCAAGGTTGACGGGTGATCGATCCCGCAGCCCGTTTCTTGGAGTGGAATCATGACGACCGCCTCGACGTCGAAGTTGCCCGTGTCCGTGTCGCCGATGGGAGGAAAGGCGCTGATGCGTGGGTTGGTGAAGCACCACGCGGGGCCGGAGTTGAAGTTGATGGGCGACCGTGTGATTCCCGAGCCTGGGCCTCGGGATGTGCTGATCAAAGTGAAGAAGGTAGGGATCTGCGGGACGGATCGGCACATCTGGGAGTGGGACGCTTGGGCGGCGAGCCGAATTCCGGTGGGGATCACGACGGGCCACGAGTTTGTGGGCGAGATCGTAAAGGTGGGCTCGGCGGTGACGCGGTATGAGCCCGGGCTGCGGGTGAGCGCGGAGGGGCACATCTCGCCGGGCACGGGGTACAACGCGCGGACGGGGAACGCGCACATCGCCGAGGGGATGCAGATTTTGGGCGTGGACCGGGACGGGTGCTTCGCGGAGTACGTGTGCGTCCCGGAGGAGAACGTCTGGCCGGTGCATGCGAGCATCCCGGACAAGGTGGCGGCGATTCTGGACCCCCTGGGGAATGCGGTGCACACGGTGATGGCGGCGAACGTGAGCGCGAAGACGGTCTTGATCACGGGCGTGGGGATCATCGGGCTGATGGCGGTGACGGTGGCGAAGGCGGCGGGCGCGAGCCGGATCTTTGTGACGGACGTGAACGCCTCACGGTTGGCGCTGGCGAAGAAGTTGGGCGCGATCGAAGCGTACAACACGTACGTGCCTCCGCCGCCCCGCGAGCCCACGGGGCGGGCGGTGGCGGCGACGCAATCGACGCCGGACTGGATCAAGGAGATCCGCAAGGCGACGCGCGGCGACGGGCCGGACGTGCTGCTCGAGATGAGCGGGCACCCGGGCGCGATCAACGACGGGTTCACCGCGTTGCGGATGGGGGGGACGGCGGCGCTGTTGGGGATCCCGAGCGCGCCCTTCAACTTTGACCTCACCAACCACATTGTGTTCAAGGCGGCGACGGTGCTGGGGATCAACGGCCGCAAGATGTTTGAGACGTGGTATCAGATGGAGAGCCTGCTGCTGGGCGGACGGCTGGAACTCGACGAGATCATCACGCACGAGATCCCGATGAGCGACTTTGCGCGAGGGTTCCGGCTGATGCAGACCGGTGAGGGGATCAAGATCGTGATGGATGTGACGAAGTAGGGAGGCCGAAGGCCGCGAGTCGCGAAGACGTGATACGGCAAGAGGATGAGGGACGGGCGAGGACGTTTCCGTGATTGGCGATCACGTACGGTGCGTCGCGTCGCGGACGAGCGAAGGATCGAGCAATGATCCGCATCGCGTTGCGCATGCTGGTGGGGGATGTGGTGAAGTCGCTGGGCGTGGTGATGGGGGTCTTCCTGTCCACGTTTCTGGTGACGCACATGCTGGCGATGTTCACGGGGATGCTGCAGCGGACGTACTCGCTGCTGACGGACATGCCGCAGGCGGACGTGTGGGTGATGGACCCGGCGGTGGAGTACGCGGACGAGGTGACGGGGATGCCGGCGACCTCGCTGGAGCGGGTGCGAGGCGTGGAGGGGGTGGCGTGGGCGGTGCCGTTGTATACCGGGACGCTGCGGACGAGGCTGCCGAGCGGGGTGTTCCGGGCGGTGCAGGTGATCGGGCTGGACGACGCGACGCTGATGGGCGGGCCCACGAAGTTGAGTGAGGGGCGGCTGGAAGACCTCCGAAGAGCCGACGCGGTGATCGTGGACCGAGCGGCGGCGGAGAAGCAGTTGCGGATGCCGGTGCGGGCGATCGAGCACGTCCATGGGCGGATGCCCGATCCGCACGGGGTGGAGACGAGGCCGCTCGCGGTGGGAGATGAGTTGCTCATCAACGATCACCGGGTGGTGGTGGTGGGGCTGGCGGAGTTGTCGGAGCGGTTCTTGACGCGGGTGACGCTGTACACGACGTACACGCGGGCGATGTCGCTCGCCCCGAGGGAGCGGAACCTGCTGTCGTACGTGCTGGTGAAATCGGCGGAGGGGCACTCGGCGAGCGAGGTGGCGGCACGGGTGCAGGCGGCGACGGGGCTGCGAGCACGCCCACGCGACGAGTTTGCGCGCGTGACCTTGGACTACTTCGTGCGCGAGACGGGCGTGGTGACGCGGATCGCGTTCATGGTGATCATCGGCGTCATCGTGGGCTTCTGCGTGACGGGGCTCCTGCTCTTTCTCTTCACCACGGAGAACCTCAGGTACTACGCGACGTTCAAGGCGCTGGGCGCGAGCAACGCGAAGTTGCTGAGCATGATCGCGGTCCAGGCCGCGGCGTGCGGGGTCATCGGCTATGGGCTGGGGATCGGAGCGTCGTGCATCGTGGGGATGGTGACGCCGGCGAGCACCATGCCGTTCCTGCTGGTCTGGAAGACGATGGCGGGCGTGGGCGCTGGGGTGCTTGGGGTGTGCGTGGCGTCGGCGGCGCTGAGCGGGCGCTTGATCCTGCGGATCGAGCCGGCGACGGTGTTCAAGGGGTGAGAGGGTGGACGCTACACGCTCTCGCGCGAGATCCGGAAGGGCCCGGGGTCGAAGTGCGGGGGCTCGCCCGCGAGCATCTCGGCGACGAGTTTGCCCGTGCCCGGGCCGGTGCTCATGCCGATCATGTTGTGCCCGGCGGCGATGAGGACGTTGCGAAACTTCGGGGCGAAGTCGATAAAGGGGCGCCCGTCGGGGGTCATGGGCCGCCAGGCGGACCAGGGTTCTTCGCTTGGGGACGCTTCGTATGCCACGGTTGTGTGGTCTGCGTCGCCGTTGCGGGTCACGCGAGGTGCGACCTCGTCGGGATAGCGCAGGTAATGTCGTGCGCCGTCGCGGAGGAGTTGGAGGCGTTCTGGGCGGATGGAATCGTCGTAGCCGGCGAACTCCATGGTGCTGCCAAGGCGGTAGCCGTCCCGAAAGGGTGTAATGGCGACGCGGTGTTCCTCGAAGACCATCGGGTACGCCGGGCAATGCGCGGGGCGGGGCATAGTGAGGCTGTAGCCCTTGCCGGGTTGGATCGGGAGGCGGATGCCGAGCGATCCTTCGAGCCGCGGCGTCCACGCGCCGGTCGCAACGACGAAGGCGTCGGCACGGATCGGGCCTTGCGTGGTCTCGACGGTGGTGGCGGCACGGGCGTTGCCGGAAAGGGCAATCGCCTCGCAATGCTCAAGGATGGTGACGCCCTTGCGTTCGAGGGCGGTGCGCAGCCCGGTCATGAAGCGGTCGGGGCGGATGTGGGCGTCTTCGCGGAAGAGCCACGCGCCGGCGAGCCCGTCGCGGAGCGTGGGCTCCATCGCGGCGAGTTCGCGGCCATCGAGGCGTACGGCACCAAAGCCGAAGCGCTCACGGATGATGTCGTTCGTCGCGGCGAAGGCGTCGAGGTGGTGATGGTGGAGGTAGACGAAGAGGCAGCCGAGGGCGGTGTATTCGCAGTCGATCTTCTCGGCGGCGATGATCTCTTCGTAGCAGCGCTTGCCGGATTGCAGGAGATCATGCAGGGCGTAGGAGGTCTCAGTGGCGAGGTCTTCGCGGCAGTTGCGGGCGAACTGGGTGAAGAAGGAGAAGAGCGAGAAATCAAGCCGCGGGCGGATGCAGAAGGGCGCGTTCTTGCGGAGGATGAGCGGCAACGTCGATGCGATCGCTCCGGGCTTGCAAAGGGGAAAGACGTGGCTGGGGCAGACGTAGCCGCAGTTGGCGTGCGAACTGCCCTTGCCAAAGGCGGCGCGGTCGATGAGCGTGACCCGCCAGCCTTTCTGGGCGAGGTAGTAGGCGGAGGAGGCGCCGACGACGCCGGAGCCGAGGATGAGGGCGTGGAGCATGAGCGAGTTGGTACGAGGCGTGCGGGTGCGATTGGAGATGGTACGCGGAGGGGTGCAACGCGCGGGTGGCCTGCCCCCCGAAACCTGATCCAGAGCCTATGAGAGTCCCGAGGGCCGCCGGTTGCGGCCAGGAGACTCTTGAAGATGAAACGGACTAGACATTCGGCGGAGCAGATCATGACCAAGCTGCGTGAGGCGGAGGCGATGCCGGCGGAGCGGACACGGTCCGTAACATCTCGTTTGGCGGTAGTCGGATGGCGGGAGCGATTCCCGTCATCGGAACGCAACGATTCGGAACGACGCTCAAGATCGACTACAACATCGACACGCTGATGCCGGGCGAAGGAAGTCGGTGGCTTACGCCCGGGAACTCACATCCAAGCGTACCAGTCATGCCCGACATCTCGTCTCCGTTTGTGGCGATGAGTTATACCCTCGTTTTAGACGGTGTCACAGGAGATCGAGTTGTGGGAGGTGTGTACCAGGCAGACCACCCCAGTCTGCGTTTGGGCCAGTGGCTCTGGACCTATGACCAAGGTAATACCTCCACTACGACCATGCAGGGATTGCAAGTCGCGCCGGTTGTTGTGCGAGTGATTCCATCGCCCGCTGGAGCCACGCTTGTATTGGCTGCGGTCGCCCTCTGTACGAAGCGGCGTCGGATACCCGCCCGCGGGCGGCCGAACTCGCTCTGACGCGCAGTGTCTCGCTCGCCTGAGATACAGCGCGGAGATGTGGCACTGGCACGAGATCGAATGAGCGAAGAGACCCCACCCAAACTCCCTCCCTCTGGGCGGGGGAGTTGAGGCGCGGCCGCGGTGCGTAGGTTGGCGTGGTATGCTGGTTGCATGATGCCTGTTGCGTTTGTTGCTGTTGGCGTGCTGATGCCGTTGTGGGTTCAGGATGCCGCGTCATCGTTGATTGAGGGTCGGGCGATTGCGGAGCATGTGGCGCGTGTCGAACACGCGGATCGGGCGGAGCCGCTGGCGCGGACGCCTCGGTTGGAGGTGGATCACGCGATCACGCGGTGGGATGAGGGGATGCCGATTGGGAATGGGTTGATGGGGGTGCTGGTGTGGGGCGAGGGGAAAGTGATTCGGCTATCGCTGGATCGGGGGGATTTGTGGGACACGCGGTTGCCGGAGATGCTGACGCGGCCGGATTGGACGTGGGCGACGATGATCGCGTTGAAGGAGGCGAAGGACCACGCGAAGCATCAGGCGATGTTCGATGTGCCGTACGACACGGTGGCGGATCCGACGAAGGTGCCGGCGGGGCGATCGTGGACGCCGGGCGGGCCGTGGCGGGGCAACTGTGCGACGTGGACGGGGATGCTGGTGCTGCGCGATCCCTTGGCCGGCGCGACGGTGAAGTGGAGCCGGGACGTGGAGCGGGAGGGAGACCTGATTCGCGTGGCGTTGAGGGCTGGGGAGGTCATCGAAGGGATGGATGAGAAGCCGGAGCGCCGGATTCGCGTGCTACCGTCTGCTCGATGATCCGTCTGTCCGAGGCTGAGATTCTGACGAGCGCGCTGCTCTCGCGTCTCGGGGTGCCGCATGGGTTTTCAACTCGGCGAGGCGGGGTGTCGAGCCCGCCGTTTGATTCGCTCAACTTCGGCAATCCGGGCGAGTTGCCACCCGAGCGGAAGGACCCGCGTGCGAACATCGCGCAGAACTGGAAGCGGGTCCTGTTGGCGATGGGGGCCGCGGGACGGCGTGTGGTTGAGGTGCATCAGGTGCACGGGGGGGAGGTGTGGGTGGAACGGGCGGAGCAGCGGACGAGCGTGCGGGCTTCGGAACGATGCATGGACGGTGATCCGAAGGCCGACGCGATCGTGACGGATGATCCGACGTGCGTGGCGGGAGTGCGCGTGGCGGATTGTGCGCCGGCGCTGTTGGCGGACGTGGGGGGGCGAGTCGTCGCGGCGGTGCACGCGGGATGGCGGGGCGTGATCGCGGGCGTCTCGGGACATACCGTCCGGGCGATGCGGGAGTTGGGCGCACACGAGATTGTGGCGGCGATCGGGCCGTGCATTGGCGCCGAGCAGTTTGAGGTCGGCGAAGAAGTCGCACGCGAGTTTCGACGCGTGTTTGACGATCGGGCTCCGATCCGCGTGGGCGCGACCGGCAAGAGTATCATCGACCTCCAACGCGCGATCGAGATGCAACTCCGCGACGCGGGAGTGGGCGAGGTCGATGTGCTTCGGCGATGCACGGTGAGCGAGCCGGAGTTGTTCTTTTCGCATCGGCGCGATCGCGGCGTGACGGGGCGGATGGTGGGGGTGATCGGTGTCAGGAGTTGAGGGCGGAGCGGCCCCGAGCGACGGCGGAGGCGATGCCGTGCACGGCACCGATCGCGGTGATGGCGAGGAGCGCGAGCAGCACAGGCCGCAGCGGCCACTCGCCCAGGTGGTCGAGGATGGTGGGGTTGGAGGGCTTGTCTTTGCCGGCGAACGCGTAGTTGGTGTCCAGGGCAAGGTTGACGGTGAGGACGATGAAGCCGTACGGCAGGAGCGCGAAGAGTGCGGTGCGCAGGTCGCGCCAGGATGGGACGAAGTGGAGGGCAATCGGGGCGTACAGGGCGGAGGCGATGATCTGGGCGTGGGTGATCCAGAAGAGCCAAAAGCGGATGCTGGCGGGCCCGTATTGGACGGTCGGGGTAATGAAGGCCTGGGTGCAGAGGGCCAGCCCCCAGTAGAAGACGATGGCGAGCAGGGGGCGGGAGCGCGTGGCGAGCGCGGGGATGGCGAGCAGCGGGACCACGTCGCACATCTGGAGCGGGAGGCTGACGCGGAGGTCGAAGTGCGCGGGCCAGAGGTGCCACGCGATGAAAAACGATTGGAAGAGGATGAGAAACGCGATCCATCCGCGGCGGAGGGTGCGCTCGCGGGGCGTCGCGCGGAGGCGATGGGCGACCAGGAGGAACGCGGCGATGCCCGTGAGAAAGGCCGCGACGGTGAGCGCGTGGAGCGGCGTGAAGGGGGCGAAATCAGCGGACCAGATCGACATCGGCGGATGGTACGGGGAAGGGGTGTGGGAGGGTGATGTGCCGCGCTGGGGTGTTGCGTGGCGGGCGGACGTCGTGGGGCGTTGCATGGGTGGCGTGCGGCGATGTTCGGGGTGGTGTCCGTGATCGCTACACTCTTCGCCTATGCGGTTCCGAACCCTTGCGTTGCTGTGTGGCTTGATGCTCTCCATCGCGGTGCCCGCGCGGGGGGAGGGCGTGGGATCGTTCAAGATCGTGTTCGATGCGGAGCAGCAGGCCACGCCGTATAGCGGGCGGGTGTACGTGGCGTTTGCCGAGGCGGAGGGGCGGGGCGAGCCGCGGCGATCGATGGATGACTGGTTCCGACCCGGACAGGTTTTCTCGCTGGACGTGAAGGATATGCCCGTGGGCGGGAGTGTGACGATCGATGCGAAGAACGCGGCGCTGGCGTTCCCAAAGTCGTTCGGAGAGATGGCGCCGGGGAAATGGCGCGTGCAGGGCGTGGCCCGGCGCAGCCTGGATTCCTGCAAGCCCGGGCGGGGCGAAGGGGATTTGTACAGCGAGGTGGCGGCGATCGAGTTCGCTCCGGGTTCGGACGGCGTGGCCCAGTTGAAGTTGAGCAAGGTGGTTGGGAGGCGTGCGCCGGTCGAGAACGAGCGGTTGAAGTTCATGGAGATCAAGAGCGAGCGCCTCAGCGCGTTTGCCAAGCGCGACGTGATGGTCCGGTGCGGGGTCTATCTGCCGCTGGAGTGGAGCGAGGAGGCGGCCGAGGCGGGCAAGACGTGGGCGACGCTGTGGTTCGTGGGTGGGTTTGGGGGGGATCACACGATCGCGGGCTCCTTGGGGCGGGCGCTGGGCGCGATGCCGGGGGGCGACAGCGTGATCATCGTGTGCCCCGACGCGACGTGCTATCGCGGGCACAGCGTCTTCGCGGACTCGGCGAACAACGGGCCGTGGGGCGAGATGCTGATGAAGGAGTTGGTGCCCGCGGTGGAGCGCCGCTTCAGCGGCGAGGGCGCGAGCAAGCGATACGTCGCCGGGATGTCGAGTGGCGGCTGGAGCAGCCTGTGGTTGCAGGTGACCTACCCGGATCAATGGGCGGGAGTGTGGAGTTTCTGCCCCGATCCGGTGGACTTCCGTGATTTTCAGCAGATCAACCTCTATGAGCCCGGCGCGAATATGTACAAGGACAAGGACGGGACGCGTCGGGGTGTGGCGCGCTCCCGCGAGGGCGAGGAGCCGGGCATTTATTATGATGACTTCGTGCGTCAAGAGACGGTGATGGGCCCGGGCGGGCAGATCCATTCGTTCGAGGCGGTGTTCAGCCCGCGCGGGGCGGATGGTGAACCTCGGGCGTTGTTCGACCGGGCGACGGGGGCGGTGGACGCGGGCGTGGCGAAGGCGTGGGAGGCGTACGACATCCGCCTGGTGCTGGAGCGCCACTGGGCAACGCTCGGGCCGAAACTCAAGGGGAAGTTGAACATCATCGCGGGCGGGCGGGACACGTTCTATCTTGAGGGGGCCACAAGGTTGTTGAAGGAGAGCCTGGAGAAGTTGGGATCGGACGCGAAGGTGGAGATCGTGGAGGGCATGCCGCACACCATGCACCCCCCGAGCATGCAGCGGATGATGCGGGCGATCGCGGGCGTGCCGGAGGAATCGGCGACGGACGAGGCGAAGAAGTAGACGCTATGTCCGCTCACCCTTGAGCGATTCGGCGATGCTGAGTTCGTGGAGGGGGATGCTGGCGCGATCGAGCGCTTCCTTGGCCCGGTGGAAGGCGTCGGGGTGGACGGCGCGCCAGTCGGCTTGGGCCGCAGCGACGAGGGTTTCGAGTGAGTCGATCTGCGACGTGAGCGCATCGCGATACGCGGGCTCGAGTTTGTCGCGGAGGACGCCCAGGCGGTGCTTGATCCACGTGAGGTCGAGTTTGCTGTTGGCGATGAGATCAACGACGCGGTGGCGGGCCATGTCCTCGCGGGCGTGCAGGAACGATTCGCGCTCGATGCGGTCGATCTCGTCGCGGGAAAGGCCGTGATTCGGGACGATCTGGAGGTCGGTGCGCTTGCCGCTGCGACGTTCGACGGCCGAGACGTGCAGCACGCCGTTGGCATCAACGGCGAAGGTGACCTCGACCTGCGGCAGTCCGGCGGGCATGGGCGGGATCCCCCGCAGGTGGAACTCCCCAAGGCTGCGACAGTCGGCGGCCATCTCGCGCTCCCCCTGGAGAACGTGGAGTTTGATGGAGGTCTGCCCGTCGACGCTGGTGGAGAACATCTCGCGGGCTCGCGCCGGAACGGCGGAGTTGCGGAGAATGAGTTTCGCGACGGCGCCGCCGACGGTCTCGATGCCGAGGCTGAGCGGGATGACGTCGAGGAGGACGGCCGAGGCGTCGCGACCGGCGAGGACGCTCGCCTGCACGGCGGCGCCGAGGGCGACGACTTGATCGGGGTCGAGCGCGCAGTAGGGTTCGAGTTGAAAGAACTCGGCAACTCGGCGGCGCACGAGGGGGATGCGCGTGGAGCCGCCGACGAGGACAACGACGGAGATCGCGCCGGGGCTCGGGCGCTCGTCGGGAGAGAGCAGTCGCGCGGCGCGAAGGGCGCTCGTGCACTTCTCGATGGTGCGCTCGACGAGCGGCGCGATCAGGGCTTCGAGTTCGGCGCGGGTGAGGGTCCGCTCATAGGTCGAGCCGTTGCCCAGATCAACGCGGACAGAGGCCGATTCGTGCTCCGAGAGTCGGCACTTGACCTCCTCGGCGAACTTGGTGAGTTGGGTGCGGGTCTCAGGGTCGAAGGAGAGGTTGCCGGGAACCCCGAGTTGCCGGGCGATCTCTTGGGTGAAGAGGGCGACGAGGGCATGGTCGATGTCGTCGCCACCCAGGTGGGTGTCGCCATCGGTCGCGAGGACCTGATAAGCGTCGCGCGCCGGGCCGTCCTGAGAGGCCGGGGTGAGGCGGAGGATGGAAACGTCGAACGTGCCGCCGCCCAGGTCGTACACCGCGATGGTGTGCGCGGCGGCCCCGGCGGCGTTGCGATCGGCGCCACGATCAAGACTCAGCCCATAGGCCAGCGCGGCGGCCGTCGGCTCGTTGACGATGCGCACCACCTCGAGTCCAGCGAGGCGACCGGCGTCGCGTGTGGCCTGACGCTGGGCATCGTCGAAATAGGCGGGAACCGTGACGACGGCACGCCGAGCCGCCGTGCCCAGGGCACGCTCGGCGATCGACTTGAGTCGGGCGAGGATCGCCGCGGAAACTTCCTGGGGCGAAAACACGCGGTGGGATGCGCCCACGGGCACGCGGACGCGGGCGGTGGCGTGCTCGCCCTCGATCACCTCGTAGGGAAGATACGCGAGGTCGCTCGACGCGTCGGCGAGGGATCGCCCCATCAGGCGCTTGACGCTCGAGATGGTGCGGTTGGGAAAGCGCGTGGCCTGGGCCTTGGCCTCGTGCCCGACGACGATCACCGGGCCGTTGGGTGAATCGTCGTAGCGCACCACACTGGGGAGGAGCGCACGACCCAGTTCATCCAGCAGCACGCGCGGGCCTCGCTCGTCCGCGATGGCCACGAGGGAGTTGGTGGTGCCCAGGTCGATGCCCACAATGGGGTCGGCGGCGGGTTGTGGGACGGTTGGTGCCGGCACGGGTGAGTTTAGGGAACGAGCGATGGCGCGTGCAGCCCTTGGGGCGGGGTTCAGACGCCAAAGGCGGCGTCGATCTGGCGTTGGAGGGTGCGGAGGGCCGCTTCGCCGTGGAGCGGAAATGCCCAGGTGCGGTCGCGGCGGAGGCGTTCCTCGCGAGCGAGGGCTCGCGATCGCTCGACCGCTCGGGCCAGTTCGCCCAACTCGCGCTCGCGCGACTCACGCACGCTCTTGAGCAACGTGTGCATCACGCGATAGAGCGCATAGGGGTTGTCTCCCCGCGCTTTCGCGTCGGCGATGCGCCGCACCAGGTCTCGCTTGCGCTCCCCCTCGTGCTCCTCGCCCAACAGGGCCGGGTTGTGGCGGGCGTGGTGTAGCCGCCAGAGGGCGCGTGGGAGCGGTTCACCCTCGGGCGGCGGCGGGAGCGCGAGGTATCGCGTGGCCGTCACGATCGCGGTCGGCGCGAGCGCGGCATCGGGCATCCACGACCTGATCCACCCTTCCGTGGCCCGGTCGTAGAGGCCTCCCCCGAGCCCGTGGACAAAGAGATCGCACCCCGCCAGGCGAACCACCGCGGTCAAGAGCAGGGCGCGCGGGGCGAGTTCTTCCGAAGGAATGGCGTGCAGGTCCTCCGCGAAGACGCGCTGGCGAGGCACCCCCGGGCGAAGCCGCCACAGCGGGAGTTCGAATCGATCCTGCACCGGGTCGAAGACCAAGGGCGTCAGCCCGGCCTCCGGCACCGTACCCGCCGCGGCGTTGTACGACGTCACGCACCCCTCGGGGTCCGCGATCATCCGAGAGATCATCCGGCGGAACAACGTCGTTCGAGCGAGCGCCGTGCCTTGGATGACCGGGGCATGCAGCGCCAGCGGCGCGAGCAGATCACGCAACACGCGGGCGTGCTGCGCGGCGGCGTTGGGAGCGCCGGCATGCTCGCGCAGCAGCGCGAGCATGCGCTCCGCACCCGCGGATATCTCCAGCGTGGGCACCCGCTCGCCGCGAACGCGCGCCAGGTCCGCGTCGCTCGGCACCAGCGCGGGCCTCTCGCACGCGGCGACTCCCGCCTCGGCCTTGCCGGACAGGTGTAGCGTGAGTTCCGCGAGTTGCTCGAGGTCGCCGTCTTGGTCATGCCGAAGCACCGGGACGCGGAGATAACCTGGATCGTTCGTGTCGTGATCGACGACGAGCCATGCCGCAGTCGTGGACGTGCCCGCCGCGGTCGCGGTTCGAGCGGCAGCGTC
This sequence comes from uncultured Phycisphaeraceae bacterium, assembly GCA_964543905.1. GTDB lineage: Bacteria > Planctomycetota > Phycisphaerae > Phycisphaerales > UBA1924. Next base: position 86,928 of record CAZIZO010000002.1, on the reverse strand, counting down.
GGCGGCAAAGTACTTGGCGAGGATGCCCACGTGCCAGAACTCGGCCTGATGCCCGGTCATGACGATGTGACCGGTGGTGGGAAGGCCCACTTCCTGTCGGAAGGTGCGCTGGGCTTCGGTGAGCGCGGGGCGTGCGCGCAGGGCATCGAGCCAGCGGGGCGGCGCGGGGTCGATGGTGAGAGATTCGGGGGCGGGCAAGGTCAACGGACGATCATTCGCGCGATCCGACGATCGCGGTGACGTGAAATGTGCCCACCACACGCGGCTGGATGGGGTGCATGGCTGCACGCCGAAGGCTGAACCGAAAGGGGCGAGATTCCGCACCGCGCTCGGGCTCGGCGAACCCATCCCCTCGGGAAACGAGAATCGGGTCGAGCCGTTCGTCTAGAATCATGCGTTGGCGTGGTGAGGCGATCGCGGGTCGGGTTGTGTTTGCGCCCGCCCTGAGGAAAGTCCGAGCACGACAGGACACGGTGGTGGGTAACACCCACCCGACGGAACACCCGCGAGGGTTGTCGCCGTCGAGGGACAGTGCCACAGAAATGAAACCGCCGATGGCCGGGCAACCGGCTCAGGCAAGGGTGAAATGGTGGGGTAAGAGCCCACCGCCCGCTCGGCGACGAGCGGGGCAAGGCAAACCCCACCGCGTGCAAGGTCACGCAGGCCTTTGGGTGGCCCGACAGTCCCTGTCGGGTTTCCCAGCCGCTCGTCCGGCGGCATGAGGCCGGGTAGACCGCTCCAGGTCGTCGGCAACGGCGATCGCAGAGAAATGGTCGCCGCTTTCGGAAGGTGTGCCAGCCCCCGTCAATGGACAGGCACAAACCGCCGGAGGAACAGAACTCGGCTTACGGCCACGCCCGATGATCGCCGGCCCTCACGAAGGTGGGGGCCGGTGGCCTTTATTCTGGCACAGGCGAAACCCGACGCGCGTACGAGCGAGCGAGTACCTGTCGGCGTACAAATCGACGTGTTCTTGATGTCCACGGGCATCCTCGGCGTGGTCGCGGCGCTCTTGGGCTCTGCGCTGCTTGTGCTCGGCATACGCGGCCGACGTGTGGACGATCACCCGATATGCCGAGCGTGCGGGTTCGATCTGTTCGGCGTGCGTGTCGGAGAATCGGGTCGGCCTGCGCGATGCACGGAGTGCGGCGTCGGTCTCGAATCGTCGCGCGCCATCCGCGTCGGGAATCGTGAACGGCGAGCGGCGTAGTTGCGGTGGGGGCTTGCGCTCGCCCTCCTGGGAGTGGTGCGCGCGGGCTCGATCGGCGGCGTGCTCTTCGCCGGACCACGGGTGCCGAAGCGATTGCCGAACTCGTTGCTCTTTGCGCAACTGCGGTTACGGGCGGATGCGAACTCGAATGACCCGCTCGAAGAGTTGCTGGATCGATCGGCGCGGGGGGCACTGACACACGAAGAGGAACAGCGACTTGCGAAGTTGGCGGCGCGAGAAACGCTGAAGGTCTCGCCTGCCACGTCGATGAATCCCAAGTGGAACTCGGTGCTGGAGGTGCCAAGCCTCTTCGACCTCCTGGACGACGAGGAGCGACGGCGGGCGTTATCGGCCGGGATCGAACCGTTCGTGCGATGTCGTGTCCGCGTGTGCTCTACTTTGCCGATTCACTTGGGCTTCCGCACGATGTACTGGGCACTATTCCGAAATGCGAGATGGCTCGAATGACGAGACCCCCGCATCGGGATCCACGACTCGATCCGGCGGGTCGTGCTCGATCGTGTCATTCATGTGATTGCGGTGGGGCCGGTCAGGGACTTTGCCGGAGAGCGGTGGAACGCGATCGAAATGCCGATCGACCTATCGCCGGGCCACTCCACCGTCACGATCTCGGGTGCATGAACTGAGCGATGCAGAGCGCCCAGCGCGACCTCGGACCCGATGTTCCATGGAACGGCGGTCGCGTTCGCTGCGCCCAGCGCGCTGGAGGTTGTGGAGGAGCATGTCATGCCGGTCGAGATCGTCAACGACGAGCAACTCCATCATGCAATCCAGAACTGGCTCTTCGTAACCCTTTCCAAGAGCCCCTATTCCTCGACGGAGACGTGGGTCTCGATGGGCCTCGGCGTGAACTCGGTTCGGAACGAAATCCGGGAAGCCGCCTTTGAGGATGGCCGGCTTTGGGGCGTCTACCGCACCAAGGCGCGGGCCAACTTCGCTAGCACCTGCGCGCCCGTTCTCGATCTTGGGCGTTGTATCGTCGGACGCAAGGGAGGCGTGTGGAACCTCACGCCGGGCGGACAGAACGTCAGGGTGGATGTGCCGGTCGGGTTGTATACCGTGCGGTTGATCCCGGATGTCGAACACGCCGAGCGGCAGGTCGGGGTCGACCGCCTGCTGGGTGGAGAAATCGTGTTGGAGCATGTGAGGTTGCGACCCTGATGGAAACTCGCCTTGCCGCGAGGCAACGCATCATCACCCTTGTCCTGCGCATCAACCTCCGTAGTCTGCGACCAATGCCGCCGGGCTCGCGGCCCGCGCTTGCCTCGGCACCAACATATCGGCCAAGTCCTTCCGAGCCACGACGTAGAGGTATTCCTTGTTCTTGAGGTGGCTGACCTTGCCGACTTTCTCGCCTTGAGGGTTGTAGATGCCGATCTGGGCCCCAACGTAGCGCTTGAAGTCGATCTCGATGGTGGTGACCTTGCCCGCGCCGTTCCAGAGCCCGGCGAGCATGGATTCCATGTCCTCGCGCGTGAGGTACCCCTCGTTGTTGAAGGAGACGATGAGGACGGGAGCCCGGATCCGGGCGAGGAGGTCGCGCATCGTGCCGGCGAAGCGTCGGCGTGAGTTGAACGCGCTCGTCCGTTCGCGCACGTCCGCACGCTTGCACGCGATGCCATAGACCTCCGGCTTGTCCCAGCGGACGAGCGATTCCCAGATGTGATAGTTGCCGAGGTAGGAGTGCTGGTTGTAAGGTGGATCGATGTACGCGATGTCGCCCTCCAGTTGCGCGGCGGCGTCGAGGGCATCGAGGCACGTGGCGTATCCCTTGCCGTGCGTGGCGCGCGGCAGAATATCCGGGACACGCAACTCCAGGTCGTGGTGCGCGCGTGGTGCCCATGACTTCAAGTACGCCATCTGCACGCCGGTGGTCGAGTCCACGCGGTCCGCCGCTTCCATGAGCGACGTGAGCACGACGGCCTCGAGTTCGGGGGCGAGCCCCTTCGCCGCGATCGCTTCGCGGATGGCGTCGATCCTCGCGCCGTTCTTGGGTTGAAAAAACCGTGCGCTGTGGCAGAACGTCTGCGTGAAGTAGCCCGCCTTCCCCTCCCCCCGCGCGATCGTGTTGAACTCGCGGACGAGTTGGGTCGCGTCATTCATCACGTCCTCGGCATCCGCCTGCACGTAGCATCGCGCCAGCGTCGCCGCGTACGCGTTGTGATCGTTGGCGAGCACGCGATATCCGGCGGCCTTCAGCGCGTGCCCCACGCGCGACGTGCCCGAGAAAAGATCGACCACCGTTCGCACACCCGCCACGCCTCGCACCAGGTCGAGGATCATCGGAATGAGCGTGCGTTTGGAGCCGATGTATTTGATCACTGGGCATCCCTCGGGCCGATCGGGCGATGGTCCACATTACGCCCGCTGGGGCCCGTGGGCAGCCCCGCGCGCTCAACACGAAAAACTCGCGAGCCTTCGCCCGCGAGATTCGAGTTGGGACGCTCCGTTGGACCAGCACGCTCAGCAGCCGCTCTCGAAGCGTTGCAGGAAGTACAGGAGATCGTCGATCGTGACCCCGCCGTCGCGGATGCCCGAGCCCGAGCCGTCATCAATGTCGGCGATGCAGGGGACGATGCTCGCGTCATAACCGCCTGTGCCGTTGGGACGGAACAGCACCCACTTGACCGTGTCGGTAAAGTTGGGGACGAGCGAATGGGCGATGGCATCCGAGACACGCCCGTTGCCCGTGCCCGGGAGCGGAACAAACTGCCCGCCCGGTCCTTCCAGGCCGATCGTCGCGTTCCACGGCGAAGCGCCGATCGACTTGTAGCAGAAGACGATGTCGTCGGGGAGGAAGTCGAACCCGTACAGGCGCTGCGCGGCGCCGAACCACACGACCTGGAACTCCTGGACGACGTGCCCCCACTGGTAGGTGCCCAACTGCCAGGTGACGGAGTAATAGGAGCCCGGAACCGCCCGCTCGGTCACGCTCTGACCCGGATACACGTACAGGTTGTCCCACATCGGGCAGATGCGCTGCACTCCCGTCGGCAACGCGGCGTCGGCGCCGCTCGTGAGGTTCATCATGTTCAGAAAGCCGTTCTCGGACACATCGATGGTGGTGATGGGCTGCCCGAAGTAGTTGGCGGTGAATCCCAGCGGGCGGTTGTCATACAGGACGTTGTTGACGCTCCCAATGGTCGGCGTGAGCGGCGTGCCCCCGGCGGGGTCGATGAGGAACTGGGCGTGGGCGGTTGAGACGAGGCCACCCGCCGCGAGTGCAAGGGCCGAGATCGTGAACGAGCGCATAACGAAACTCCTTGGTGGGCAGAAGGTGAACATGGGCAGCATCCGTACAGTGGACGCGTCGCCTGTCACTCCCTCGTGCGACCTCGCGAGCGCCCGAGCGCCAGGAATCCAGCACTTTTTTTCGCTGATGTACAGAACTCGGCATCGTGGAACTTGGGTAAACTGGACCCATGCCCTCCGCCACGGATTTTCCCAACCTCCGCGTCTTCGATCACCCGCTGATCCAACACAAACTCACGTACCTCCGCGACGAGACCACGAGTTTCCGTCCGTTTCGGGCCCTGCTCTACCAGATCGCCGGCCTCATGGTCTACGAGGTCACCCGCTCCTTCCCCACCGTCGACATCGACGTGCGCACCCCGCTCGAAGTCACGCGCGGCAAGAAACTCCGCGGAACCATCACCGTCGTCCCCGTCCTCCGCTCGGGTCTGGGCATGGCCGAGGGCATCCTCGAAATGATGCCCGAGGCCCGCATCGGACACCTCGGCCTCGCCCGCGACGAGCACACCCTCCAGCCCAAGGCCTACCTGCGCAAGTTGCCGCAGCGACTGGACGAGGGGCCCGTGGTCCTGGTCGATCCCATGCTGGCGACGGGCGGGAGCGCGTGCGCGGCCTTGGCGACGCTCAAAGACGCCGGCGCGAAGGACCTGCGGATGATCTGCCTCGTCGCGACCCCCGAAGGCGTCTCGCGTCTGCTCAACGAACACAAAGATGTGCCGATCTACACCGCGGCGCTGGATCGCCAACTCAACGAACGCGGGTTCATCGTGCCCGGGTTGGGAGATGCGGGCGATCGGATGTATGGGACGACGTGAAAGGTGCCCAGAGCACCAGGCGCGAGCCCGTGCCCTTGCCTCTGAAACGACCGGTGCTGCAAGGACGGAGTCTCTTCTATCCCTCCGTGTCTTGCCCGCGTCCGACGCGGAGACGCTCGAGCACCGGATGCTTCGCCAGTTTCTTCACTCGCAGTTTCTCGATGACCAGCGGCGGGCACATGGTGGCGAGGGCGGAGAGGTCGTCGCCGAGGGCCGTGATCTGGCGGATCAGGCTTGAGGATGTGTACGCGAAACTCTGCCCCGCGACGATGAACGCCGTCTCCAGACCCGCGACCTCGCGGTTCGTGACGGCCTGCTGGATCTCATACTGCAAGTCCGAGAGGTTGCGCACGCCGCGCAGCAGGGCCGATGCTCCAACCTCGCGTGCGAAATCGACGGTGAGGCCGGAGTAGGGAAGGACGCGGACGGGGGCGCCGCCGGGCTTCTGACGCCGCATGTCGTTGATCAGGGCTTGCACGAGGCTGACGCGCTCGTCGCTGTCGAAGAGTTGATCCTTGCTGGGGTTTCGCCCGACGGCGACGATGACCTCGTCGAAGAGGGTTCGCCCCCGCTGGATCACGTCGAGATGCCCGAAGGTGATGGGATCGAAGGAGCCGGGGTAGAGGGCGAGGTGCGGCATGCGGAAGTGTACTGCGTTGCGAGGCGCGCGGACTGCAATGACAACGACGGGCCCCACCGGGTCCGTCGTTGTGCAGGTGATCTCGCCACGGGCAGGGTGACTGACGAGCGGACCGGGGTTCAGGTCGGCCGCACGGGCATCAGGTTGCTCGTCCCGCGGCGGAGTTGGAGGCGAAGCACAAAGGTGTGGCTAGTTCTTTCGGCCCTGGCTCCTTGCCGGGGATCGCTGGGGGCTGGCGGACTTCCTTTCACCGCCCTTGGCGGCCTGCTTGTTCTGCGACTTCTCCATATCGGCGCCGAAGAAGCCATCGGGCGGTGGGCCGGGCGGGATCTTGATCGCGCCAGCAGGCGGGGTGGCACGGCGCGGCGCCGTGGGCACCACCCCGGTTCGCGGGCGAGCGGTCTCGACCTCTCGCGAGGCTCCGTCGCGGCCGGTGAGCACGCGCTCGCGCGTCAGGCCGGAACGGTCGCGCGTGGTGTGCGAGTGGACGTCGATGACGCGTCCGTCGGCCGTGGTGACGGTTCCGGTTCCCACGATCGTCTTGCCGTCCCGGATGTAGGTCATGTCCGACGAGCCCGAGTCGCCGTTGGGCTTGGTCCAGGTCTGGGATCGCTGGAGGGCGTTGGCGTCACGCGTAGTCGTGGTTTCGTGGGAGTAGACCTTGCCCTCGCGGGTGACGCCCGAAGCCTCGCGTGTGACCGTCTGGCCCTCCTTGGTGACCGTGGCGGCGTTGGAGGAGGAGGTTCCGTCGGCGTAGGTCGTCGAGGTTTCGCGTGTGATCTGGTTTCCGGTGCGAGCGATGGTCGTGGTGGTGGACGCGCTGCCATGGGGGCCTTCGCGCGTGGTGGTGACGGTCCTGGACGCTCCGTCTTGGAGTCTGGGCTGGGGCTTGGAGGCGAGGGCGGCGGGCGGGCGGACCATCTGTGCCGAGGCGATCCCGCCGCAGGCGACGAGGACGGCGAACGCTGTGAAGTTCCGAATCATGAGAGTTCCTCCAAGCACGACCTCGTGCCGAGGAAACCTACCAATCGTTGCGACCGGATGCCAGTGCGCGGGGGGCGGATTCCCTGCCGCCGCCTCCGTGCGTGCGGCTTGGGAAGCCTGCGCGGGCGGTGGCGAGCGCGAGGAGCGCCCTAGTGCGCGGCGGTGACGCGGAGAACCTCCGAGACGGTGGTGAGCCCCATCGCGACTTTCTTCATGCCGTCCTCGCGCAGGGTGACCATGCCGCGCTCCTGGCAGAGTCGGCGGAACTCGGAGACGTTGGGGTTGCGTGCAATGATGTCGCGGAGTTGGTCGTCCACGCTGAGCAGTTCGTAGATGCCGACTCGCCCGGAAAATCCGGTCTTTCGGCACTTGTCGCAGCCCTTGGCGACCCACATCTCGTCGGCGTCGCAGCCTTGCGAGGCGAGGAACTCGGCCATGTCGTCCGTCGGCTTCTCCATCTTCCGACATTCCTTGCACAGTTTCCGGATCAGGCGCTGGGCGACGACCGCGTTGACCGCGGCGCCGACAAGGAAGGGCTCGAGACCGATGTTGACCAGGCGCGTGACGGAACTCGGCGCGTCGTTGGTGTGCAGGGTGCTCAGCACCAGGTGCCCGGTGAGGGCGGCCTGGACGGCGATGTGCGCCGTCTCCTGGTCGCGAATCTCGCCCAGCATGACCACGTCGGGGTCTTGGCGCAGGAGCGCGCGGAGCGCGACGGCGAAGGTCATCCCGATCTTTTCGTGCATCTGCGTCTGCGTCAGGCCTTCGAGGTGGTATTCGACCGGGTCCTCGACGGTGCAGATGTTCATCGTGTTCTTGTCGAGGGTTCGAAGAGAGGCGTAGAGGGTCGTGGTCTTGCCCGAGCCGGTCGGGCCTGTCACGAGCACGATGCCGTGCGGCGAATCGATCGCCTGCTTCCAGATCGTCAGCGTGTTCTCGTCGAACCCGAGTTGGTCGAGTTCGACGTTGATCGAGCGCGTGTCCAGGATACGCATGACCGTCTTCTCGCCGTACCCGTTGGGTAGGGTGGACATGCGCAGGTCGAGTTTGCGCCCGCCCACGATGCAGCGAATGCGCCCGTCCTGGGGGATGCGGCGCTCGCTGATGTCCAGGTTCGCCATGATCTTCAGTCGAGAGGTGATCGCCGCCGCCATGCTCGCGGGCGGGTTCATCATCTCGAAGAGTTCGCCGTCGATGCGGAAGCGCACGCGGAGTTTCTTCTCCGCGGGTTCGATGTGGATATCGCTGGCCCCTTCCTTGACGGCCTGCTGGATGATGTAGTTGACGTATCGGATGACGGGGCCCTCGCCGGCCTGCTTCTCGAGGTCCACCTCCTGGCTGGAGGCCTTCTCGAGTTGCACGTCACCCTCGCCCACGCCGACTTCTTCGAGGATCTCTTCGACGTTGGGCGTTTCCTGAGCGCCCTCGCCGACGATCTCGAGCACGCCCTTCACGTCGAAGGGGGTGACGAGGACCAGTTTCACGCCCGCCACGCCGAGTTTCTGCTTGATCTCGTCGATCAGGAAGACGTTGTCGGCGATGGTCGCGCCGACGACGACGCGCTGCCCCTCGGTCCGCAGCGGGACGACCATGTGCCGCTTGCAGAAGTCGGTGCCCAGGCGCTGGAGCATCGTCCCGTCAAAGCCGCCCTCGAGGCCCTTCTCCAGGTCGATGCGCTCGAACGGAAGCCCCTCGGACTCGGCGAGCGCCTTCTGCACGCAGACCTCGTCCACCCCCTGCTCGAGCAGGATCTCCTGGATCCGCTTCCCGGGCGTGGTCTTGAGGACGCTCTGGGCGTTCGCCAGTTTGTCGGGCGTCAGTTCGCCCCGGAGCACGAGCAGTTGCCCCACGTCCTGCCCGCGGTGGGCGGGGTTGGGAAGCACCGCGCCGGGGGCGACGGGCGTCAGCGGCGATGCGGGGGACTTCGCCAGTTCCTTGTCGTCGGGCGATGGCTCTGCGGTCGGCGCCGGCGCCTTGGCTGCGCCTTGATGCGCGGGCACCGCGGGGATGGGCGAGAAGGCGTCGGAGGCCTTGTCCACGCTGTGCTTCACCGGCTTCGGCGCGGGCGCTGGTTCGCCCGGCTTGCCGCCCACGCCCAGTTCCTTGAGGATGTCATCGATGTTGTACTTCGCCAAGGACTCCACCCTCCAATCTCGTTCCGACCCGCGCGATCCACGCGATCACTTCTTCGGCGCCGTCTGGGCCTTGGGCGCCGCGGTGTGCGGCGCGGAGCCCGGCGCCGCCGGGCCCCCCATCGGCAGGTTCATCGACAGCACGAAGTCCTCGCCGTCGTTGTCCAGCACGACCTCGCGCTCCCGCCCTCGGATCTCCTTCACCACGAACGAGCCGCCGACCTTGTCGCCCACGTGCACCGTCTCGTTGTTGATGCGCGCGAGCGGCTTGCTCCCCCCCAGCACGCTCTGCAGTTGCAGCCCGCCCAGCGTTCGCAGCGTCGCGTCCTTCCGTGCGGCGGCCTCGCGGCGCGCTTGCTCGGCACGCTTGAGTTCTTCGTCCTCCACGTTCGTCGCCGCCGCCGGCTCGGGCATGTCCAGCATGAACGGGCTCTTCTGAAAATCACCCATCGCGACGTCCAGCGGCCTCTGCATGCGTTGCAGGTCCGCCATGATCCGCTCGTAACTCTTCGCCCGCTCCGCCGATTCCTTCTCATCTCCAATCTTCAGGCCCACTTCGGCGACCGTCATGTCCATCCCCGCACGTGCCCCCAGGTGCCGCATCCCGAAGATCGCCGCCCCGCTCACGCTCAACAGCAGCGCGACCACGATGATCTGCTGCGACGCCCGACCGCGGCGCGGCGACGTGTCGACCACCGGCGCCTCGCCCGTGCTCGCCCCGGGCAGCCCGCGGAATCCGCCCGTCTCTCCCGGAAGTTGTGGTGCGCCGCTCATGTTACTTTCCTCCCATCGTGGTGCCCGTGGCCGCCGACGCCGATTTCATCGCCTCCGCCACCTTGTTCTGATCCTGAAAATAAATGCTCAGCGTGAACTCGGCCTTCACCTCCACGCCCGCTTTCCCGCTCTGCCCGGTGATCTTCAGGTCCGGGATCCGGATGATCCGCGGCATCTTTTCCAGGCGCGCGAGGAAACTAAAGAACCCCACGAAGTCCCCCGTCACCTCCGTCTCCAGCGGCTGCTCCATGTACAGCATCGCCGGGACCGGCTTCGTCGATCGCATCGCCGGCGGCTGCAACCCCGCCTGGATCGCCAACTCCGACACCTGCCGAACCACCCCATCGATCTCCTTGCCCGTCGGCAACTTCGCCTCGATGGACTTCACCATCACCTGGGCTTCTTCGTTCGCCTTCTGCAGGTCCGCGTGCTTCGCCGACTCCGCCTTGAGTTTCTGCAGCAGGTCCTGCTGATACTTGATCTGCTCTCGCTCCTTCTCGATCGCCTTGTTCTGCGGCTTGAACACCGCGTAATACGAGATCAGCGGCAAGCCCAGCACGATCGCGAGCACGAGGAGCCCTCGAAATCCGGTCCATGGTCCCATGGCTTAGTCTCCCTTTCCGTTGCCCGCGTTCGTCTGCGTCCGCGGTTTGCTGGGGGCGGGGTCGTCCTTGGCCTGCGCCGTGCGCTGGGCCACCAGATCGCGCAGCGAACTCGCGATCATCTCGCTGTCCGGACGCTGCTTCAGCGTCCCCGTGAACTCGAACTTCCGCAGTTCACGGTCCTTCTCCTTCGACTCTCGGATGTAGTTCATGTCGATGCTCTCGAGCACCGGCGACGCCCGCAGCGCCGTCAGGAAGTCCGCGATGTCGCTGTTGTGCTCCGCCGACCCCGAGAGCGTCAGCGTGTACTCGTATCGTGGCGGCGTGAGTTTGGGCTTCTCCTCCCCCTTCTTCTTCGCGTCCCCCTTCTCGGGCTTGGCGCCCTTCAGGTTCTTCACCGCGAGTTTGGCCGGCGCCCCGCCCGTCGCCGTCACCGCCGGGTCCACTCGCTTGCTCTTGAGGTGGAACGTCTCCAACTTCATGTCGCGCGGCATGCGGAGCACGACCTCGCCCAGCAGCGCCCAACGCGGGATCCGCTCGGAGAGCGTCGCCGTGATCTCCGCCTTTTCCATCATCTGCGCCCGCTGGGCTTCGAGTTTCTTGATCTCCTCGATCTTCTCGCTCTCGGCCTTGAAGGCCGCCTCCACCCGCTGCCGCTCGCTCTTGACGACGTGGTACGAGCGCGTGGTCACCACGAAGCCTCCCACGACGCCCGCCAGCACGACCGCGAACAGGGAGAGCGTGATCAGGTTCGCGCGCAGTTCATTGCGCCGCGTGATGTAGTCCTCGGGAAGGAAACTCCCCTGCATCGGACTGGTTGGTGCCAGTGGATTCTTCATCGGTCCTCCCGTGCTCCTTGCGTCGTCCTTGCGTTACAGGTCCGTCGGGCTCAGGCACAATCCCAGCGCCACCGCCCATCCGGGCTGGGGTTTCTTCAGGTCCACGCCGATCGTCGGCTCATCCCCCGTCCGCGCCACCCACGCCATCGGGTCCGCCATGTGCGCGGGCATCCGGATCTTCCGGGCGATGTGCTGGCACAGCCCGCGATGTCGCGACTCGCCCCCCACGAAGATCGCCCGATCCAGTTTGCGCCCCGCGAACTGCGAGCCGTGGTACCGCAGGCACATCAGGATCTCGTCCGTCAGCATCTCCAGCGCGTCGCTCAGGTCCGCCTCCTTGGGCGCGACACCGATCGCCTCGTCGGCCACCACATCCCCCGACACGCCCCGCGGCAGTTTTCGCTCGCGTCGCTCGGGCTTGCCATCCTCTCGAGGCTCCAGCGGGGTGCTCGAGCCCACCACCACCTTGGGCACCACGTCCGCCGTGGCGGTCGCCATCTGGTCGTCCAGCGCCATCCGCCGACGCCGCGCTTCCGCCAGGCTGCACCCGAGTTGGTCCGCGATCGTCGCGTCGAGGTTGCGCCCGCCAAACTCGATCACGCGGGCGAAGACCATGCTCTTCCCGTGGCAGATCGCCACCTTCGTCGTCGTGCTCCCCAGGTCCAGCAGCAGCGTGCTCTTGTCCTTGTCCTCTTCACGCCGGTTGATGTGCCCGAACGCCACGAGCATCGCATCAAACTCGCTCTGCATCCCCACCGGCTGGAGTTTCGCGCCGTGGATCGCCCCCACGAGTTTGTCCACGAGGTCCCGCTCGGCCGCGACCACGATGACCTCCGTCTTCCCCATCGCGCCCGTCTGCACCTCGATGTGCCGATGCACCATCGTGAACGGGTCCAGGTTCAGTTGCGTCTGGATCGCGCCCCCGACCAGCGCCGCCGTCGAGAGCCCCTCCTGCTTCGCGAACTGGATGTTCTTGCACATCGTCTTCCACGCCGGTATCGCGCACACCGCCCGCTTGCCCTTGAACCCTCCCTCGCGGATCAGCCGCGGCAAGTTCTGCGCCTGATACAGCAAGCGCTCCGCCGGCTTCTTGATGAGTTCCTCCGGCGTCTCCAGGCACGCCGCCGCCGCCAGCGTCGGTGGCTCCCCCGGGTTGATCTGCAGGATCTTCAGGCTTCCCACCCCAAAGTCGATCGCGATCGGATAGCCCAGCCCCGCCTTGATCCCCATCGTGGCCGACACCTCCGTGCCCACATCCGTGGCACGCTTCCCGATCGAAACCAGGCGTCGGAAGACATCAAGTCCCATGCGAACCGTCCAAGCCCCAGCCACGCCCGACGCCGCGCGAGCCTCGGCTCGCCGCGGAACACCGACCGCAACCTCGCTCGGCAACATCGGTCGCCTCTGCGCTTTGGTTCATGCACACGGGCGGGATCGTCTCGGTCGCCCGCGAGGGCTTCGTCCGATCCGCCCCAATCGTCACACGCGCATTACTCCGCACGCCCGACCAGGTGCCGGGTGACCTCCCCCAACCGGGCGAACGCCCCACGGAGGTCCCACTGCTGCCGCCCTCGGTCGCCCGTCGTGTTGCTGATAATGCGGACTTCGCCCATCGCAACCCCAAGCCGATGGGCCGCGAGCGCCACCGCGGCGCCCTCCATCCCCTCGGCCACGCCCCCCGTCCGCTTCACAACCTCCGCCGCACGCGCGTCCGTCCCAGAACACGTGGACACCGTCGCGATCGTGCCCACCACGTCCGCAACTCGACGTACGACCTCGAGCACGCCCGGGTCCACCGGCACCCGCGAGCCCGGAAACGAGCCCATCGGAAATCCCAGCGACGCCATGTCGGTGTACCCCTCCGGAGTCTCGACGCCCTCGTCCGCGAACGCGCACCCCCCCGCCGCCACAACCTGCCCGATCCGCGGCGACCTCGCACCCCCATCCATCGAGGGCAGCGAGCCCGCGATCCCGACGTTCAGGATCGCCCCGTGACGCGCCGCGTCAACGCAGCGTGCAACCGCCCCGGCGGCATTCGCCTTCCCCACGCCGCTCAGCACCACTTCCGCGACGGAAGTCAACGCCTGCCGCGTCCAATAGGGTGGGGATGGGGCGATCGGTGCGCCCACGCCCTCAACGATGGCTCGGAACTCGTTCGGGGCCGCCACGACGATCAGCAGCATCTTGCCGGGCGGAAGCAACGAATGCAGAGTGGGCGTGGACATCCGGAGATGGTACAGGACCCTCCGAGCCCCCGCCTGATTCCGAACCGCCGAGGGAGTTTGGGCGCACGACGGCCCATATCATCGAGTTGGCACACAGTTGACGAGCGACCCATCGGTCGCGGAAAGGCGGAGCCACCATGATCACGCAACACACACGAGCCCAGCGGTCCCGCCTTCGCGCCGGCCGGGCCTTGCCCTGGTTCGTGGGGGCCGTTGTCGTCCTCGTCGGCGCGGGGGTGGGGCTCTCGCGGTGGGCCAAGCAGGGGGGCACGCCCGCGAGCGTCGTCGCGACCAAGACCGCCGATCGCGCCCCCGCCCGGACGATCGACTTCGAGATCACCACGACCGCCGGCGGTGAGTTGGACGCCCGCAACAAGCGCGAACTCCGCAGCGAACTCGACCGCGAGGCCAACATCGTCAAGATCGTCGACGAGGGCACCCGCGTAAAGGCGGGGGACATCCTCATCGTGCTCAACGGCGAACAGATCCAGCAGCAACTCGACCAGGAAACCCTCGAGTTCGAGTCCGCGAGCGCCCAGAAGATCGCCGCCGACAACGCCTACGACATCCAACTCAACGAGAACGAGAGCAAACTCCGCGAGGCCCGCCTCAAGGTCGAACTTGCCGAACTCGCGCTCCAGCAGTGGATGGAAGGCGACGTCGACATCAAGCGGCAGGAGAACGAACTCGCCATCAGCCGCGCCCAACTCGAAGTCGAGCGGCTCGCCGACAAGTTCCTCCGCAGCCAGGAACTCTTCGACGAGGGCTTCATCAGCAAGGACGAGTGCGACCGCGACGAAGTTTCGTACATCGAGGCGACCAGCAAGTGGACCACCTCGCGCCTCCAGGCCGAGGTCTATGAAAAGTTCCAGTTCCCCAAGGAGTTCAAGGAAAAGGACTCGGCGGTCGAAGAGGCCCGCGCCGCCCTCCAGCGGGTGGACCTGAACAACCGCAGCGAACTCGCCAGCAAAGAGGCCGACAAGAAAAACCGCGAGCGCCAGGTCGCCGTACGCCGGAGCAAACTCGAGAAACTCCAGCAGCAACTCGCCGCGTGCGTCATCAAGGCCCCGCAGGACGGGCTCGTCGTCTATGCCACCAGCATGGAGCGAGGATGGGGCGGGCGCGGAGGCGGTGGGGGCGGGGATTCGGGCCTCCAGATCGGCACGCAGGTCTATCCCAACCAACTCCTCATCGTGTTGCCCGACACCAGCGACATGATCGCCTCCGTCCGCGTGCAGGAGGCCCTCGCGGGTCGCATCCGCCCCGGGCAGGTCGCGAGCGTCAAGGTCGACGCCGTCGGCGGTCGTGTCTTCTCGGGCCGCGTCGAGAGCATCGGCGTGCTCGCCGAGTCCGGGGGCTGGCGCGATCCCAACCTCCGCGAATACACCGTCAAGGTCGCGCTCGACATCGGCGACGCGATCGAGGTCCTCAAGCCCTCGATGCGCTGCGAGGCCCGCCTGACGCTGGGCAGCGTCACGGACGCGCTCAGCGTGCCCGTGCAGGCCGTCTTTCAGGACGGCGCCGTCCGCTACGTGTACAAGGAAGAGGGGATGAAGTTCGTCCGCGTCCCCATCAAACTCGGGCAGCGCTCCGACACCCACGCACAGATCCTCGCGGGCGTCGCCGAGGGGGAGACTGTCCTGCTCCGCCAGCCTTCCGCGGGTGAGGTGCTTGCGGGCGCGTGGGACAAGGGCAAACTCGAACTCGCGGGCTACAAGTTGGGCGAGAACGGCGAGCCCGTCGCCGAGGGAAGCGGTCGTCCGCCCGGCGCATCGGGCAAGCGAGGGGCTTCCGGGCAAGTGAGGCCTCGTAGCGCCGAGTCTCCCAAGGGCGGGGCTGAACCCGCCACACCCGTGGCCGAGGCCCCCGCGGGCAAGCCCGAAGGCAAGGTGGACCCGGCCCCGTCCAAGGGCGGCGACGAATCGACCGAGGCGAAGACCGAGCCCGCCGAACAAACCAAGAAGCGATGATCGTGATGGTCTCTACGCCGCCGCGTTCACCAGCGAGCGGGCAACCCGGTTGAGATCAAACTCGCCGACGGCCGACGGCGTGAAGTTGTCCTTCGAAACGTCGTACCCGTCGATCTCCGCGATCCACAACTCGGGCGTTCGCCGCAGCGAGATTCGTTCTCGCGGTCTGGGTCTCCGGTTGGGACGCAGCATCTCGCGCAGGTCGCTCACGATCTCCACCGTGGGTCGGCACGGATCCTCGGGCACCCAATCCACCACCACCGCCTCGCGTCCGTCGCTCAACTTCACCAGGCTCCCCGGGGGATACGGCGGCGCCGCCGCCAGCAGCCCGCACAGCACGATTGGATCGATCCATGAGCGATAGGGCGGCTTCAACATCGTGGAGAGGGCCCGGACCGCCGGAACCGACGGGAGGTCGAGCCGTTCTGCCCGCGGCGCGTGGGCCGGGTGCCGCAAGCGATCAAAGAGGTCCGCGGCGGCCACGATCCGCGCGAAGATGTGGATGTCCGAGCCTTGCAAGGCGCGGCCCTTCCCGGAGAACTCGGTGCGCTGCGGGAATCCGCTCCCGTCAAAGTGCTGGTGGTGGTGCAGCACGATCCCCGCGGCCGTGGGGTCAAAGTCCTTCTTGACGTGGTCGAACCCGAGTTGGACGTGCTCACGCCACGCCGGATCGTTCTCGTCTCGGGTCGCGTTCCATCGGTCGAGCACGTCGTCGGGCAGGTGCAGCATCCCGATGTCGTGCATCATCGCGCCCACGCCCAGGCTCGAGACATCCTTCGCAAGCGTCGCGTGCATGCGGTTGCGTTCGTGCACCAGGTAGAACTCGAGTTTGAGCCCCATGAGGATGCTGAGGAAGCACACGTTCGACGCGTGACGCAGCGCCGGGCGGGCGCTCGTCGCGCTCTCGAAGATGAAGAGCGCCGCCGACACGTTCTCCGAGAGCGATTCGACCACCGCGACGACCGCCTTGCGGAACGAGTCGTACTCCAGTTTCGCGTGCTTGTTCTCGACCAGTTCGTCCATGGTCTGCGCGATACGCGTCGCCATGTCCCGGCACGCCGTCACCGCCGCCGGATTCACGAATCGCCGGATCGCCTCCAGGGGCGGATACTGGATCCACAGTTCCCGCACCCCGATCTCGTGCAGCCGCTTGATCGAGTGGTCATCCAACGTCACCCCCGCACGCAGCAGCGCCACGCTCGGGTGCAGCGGGTGATAGACCGGATCGGCGAGCACCATCCCGGCAAAGGCTTGGATCGTCGGCAGTTTCAGCATCGTCGGCACTTCCCGACTCGCTTATCGGCCAGCCTTGCCCCCGAGTTTCGCGAACGGGACAGGTCACCCGTTCGGGGACCCCATGGTGGATGCCGCCAGACGTGGCCCTCATCGGCAATGAAAAAAGCCGGGGCACACGGCCCCGGCCTCTTCGTCTCGGTCTCGGGTGCGTTCAGCAGCCGCTCTCAAACCGCGTGAGGTAATACAGCAGATCATCCACGTTGACGCCGCCGTCCGGCACGGGGTTGTTCCGCCCGTCGGTGATGTCGGCATCGGCGCTCCCGATCTCGAACGTCACCAGATAGTGCAGGAGATCGTCGACGTTCACCCCGCCGTCGGGTGTGCCGCTGTGGCTCCCGTTGTCCACGTCCGCCACGCAACGCGGGATCAGGACATAGCCGCGCGGGAGCCCGTTGCGGGTCCCGGTCCCCACGATCCAGCCGGCGTCGTTGATGTCCATCGCGTCCGCCAGTTGCCACCCCGAGCCCGGCGCGATCCGCGTGTTCAAGTCCACTTGCGTGTTCGGCGTCAGCGTCCGCCAGAGCACCGCCCGGGAGAAGCCCGGCCGGGCCGAGTTCCCCACCGCCTGCCCGTGGTTGTTCACGTCGTTGCAGACGCCCTCCGTGTCGCTCGCCAGCCGCCCCAGATTGACCGGCCCCGAGCGCGTGAACGCCGTCGCCTGGTCGAGTTGACCCCAGCGCATGATCCCCACGATGACGCCGCTGTCGTTGACCGACAGCGCCTCGCCCGAGACCGAGGTCGGCGCCAGGTTCGTCAGTTGCGTGGGCTCCCACATCGTCGGGTTGGGATATCCCGATGTTCCATCCGACAACCCCACGATCGTGCCCGTCGCGTTGATCGCGTTCGCGGCGCTGTAATAGTTCGTGGGCCCCGGAAGCACGCCCAGATCGGTCATCACCCCGTTGCGATACAGGAACGCGTGCGCCATCGTGTTCCCCGTAATCCACGATCGCCCCACGATCTCGCGGTTCTCGTTGATCGAGATCGCCCAACTCCCGGCCCCCCCCAGCGACCCCAGGTTGATCAGTTGCCCGTCGCTGCGCCACATGCACGCGCGACCGAACTTGATCCCCGTGATCGTCGATTCGCCCACGATGTCGCCCCGGTTGTTCACCCCGTACGCCTTCGCCAGGTTCCCGCCCAGCGTCGGCAGTTGTCGGAACTCCGAAGGGCTCCACGCCCACGCCCGGAACGAGCCATTCGAGAACGCGCACGTCCCCACGGCCAGCCCGTTGTTGTTGATCCCCGTGACGAACACGCGCGACGCGCCGGCGATCGTCCCGATCTCGATCGGCACATACTCCGGAAGCACGCCCGAGGCCACGCCACCCATCGCGCACGCAACCATCCACGCGACGCCCAGAGGACGCCTCATCATCACACCCATCATCTCAAACCTCCAGCAGTGTGGGTTCTCCACCCACTCACGAGCCGTTCGTTTGTACCGCATTCACCCATGTGAAGCAAGCGTGTGCGGATACCCACATGCTTCCAACCATGGAGCCTATCGGTCCTCCATGCGAAATCTCCACACGGGTGGAGCCATCAAATATGTGTGAGCGTTTTTCTATCCGCGTCGCCGTGATCGGGCGACCTCCCTAAATGCAGCCCCCGCCTTGCCTTGTGCAACGCCGCGGGCAGGCCTTCCACGCGAGTTTGCAACCCTCTTGCGTCTTCTTCCGCCGCGCGCCTTGGTGCCGCGCCACGATGTCCGTCTACCCCGACGGGACCATCCTTGCCCTTCAAATAAATCTTCGTTCATACGCAAGTCGGCCGTAATTTGGGTAAGCACGCATGGCAACGTTCTCAGACTGGTGAACTCCATCTCACAATTTCGCGCTGAAACCCTCTTGCACCCCTTCCCATCAACTCCCAGACCATGGTCTCCTTCTTTCTCGCGCTCTGTCTCGGTGTCGGGCTCGCGGCGGCTTGCGGCTTGCGGGTCTTCCTGCCCCTCCTCGCCCTCAGCCTCGCCTCCAAGGCGGGTCTCGTCGACGTGGGCTCCGGCTTTGCCTGGCTGGGCACCTGGACCGCCATCGCCTCCTTCTCGCTCGCCGCGCTCACCGAGACTTTGGCCTACTACATCCCCTGGCTCGATCACGCCCTCGACACCATCGCGACCCCCGCGGCGGCCATCGCCGGCACCCTGGTCGCCGCCACCCAACTCGGCCTCGATGCTCACGCCGTGGACCCCATGCTCAAATGGTCCGCCTCGCTCATCGCCGGGGGCGGTGCCGCCACCGCCGTGCAATCGACCACCGTCCTCACCCGCGCGGTCTCGACGGCGTCGACCGCGGGCCTGGGCAACTCCATCGTCGCGACGGTCGAAAACGTCGGCGCGATCGTCCTCTCCGTCCTCAGCCTCGTCGTCCCCCTCCTCGTCGGAGTCCTGCTCCTGGCCCTCGTGCTCGCCCTCCTGCATCGCGCCATCAAGCGGCGTCAGGCGGCCCTCGCGCCCGCCATCGCCTGACTCACCTCCCGGTCGCTCCCGGCAACGCCAGTTGCAACGACTGGAAGATCGCCTCGAGTTTCGCCGCCTTCTCCACGTCCTTCCGTGCCGAGAACGTCCCGTTGAGTTCGCTCGGGCCCAGAACGTCCTGAAAGCCGGGCGTCGAGCGCACCAACTTCATCGAAGCCCCGCGAAGTTCGCCCCCCGCGCTCGCGTCCCCGGGCTCCCCCGATCGCCACAGGAACCCACCCCCGCCGTACAGCCCAAGCGTCCCGCGCGAGAGCACCAGGTAGCGCACCGTGACGTTCGATGCCCCATCCGCGATCGGCGTCCGTCCGGGCCGTGGCTCGATAAACGTGTGCACGTGCACGATGCTCGCACTCACGTTCCGAAAGTCCGCGTCCGGCGTCCACATCTCTTCCGGCAAGTCCGTGAGGAAAAAGTCCGCGGTGTTCAAATCCGCGTACCGATACACGCGGTGATCGAGAGCCGGCGAGAGCACACGCTCGCTCGAAACCCCACGCAGTTCCAGGTTCGTCGCGCCGGTGCCCGAGCACCCCGTGCCGACCACGCCCACGCCAGACACCATCATCGCACCAAACACAAGCCGATACATCGTGTTCATGCTTCAGGGTACCCCGCGCGCGTCCAAAGCCGCGATCATGTGTGCCCCGATTCTCTGGACTTTGAGGGAACCAAGCACCCCCGCCACCGTCTATATTCAAACAGGACAATCCCGGTTTCGGGCCCAGCGAGGCCCGACTCGCGGCCGTGAATCGTCGCCGCGGTTTCGAATCGTCCCCTCCACCAAGGAGAGACCATGCGGTCCACACCCGCCACCCTCGTGACGCTCGCGCTCGTCGCGTCGGCATCCGCGCAATCCAACTCCAAGATGGAGACCGCGGCCCTCGTGGCCGCGCTGCAAGCCCGCTCCCAACCCCAGCACGCGCCCGTCCAGCCCACCGCGCCGTCGTTCCCCGCCTGGACTCCGCCACCCTCTCAGGACTTCCACCCATACTCCTTCAACAACCTCGGGATCGGTTCGACAAGCCGCGGCAACTTCATCGCCCCTCACCGCTCCGTCACCGAGATTCCGGGGTACGTCTTCAACCCTCTCACGGGCACGCCCGCCACGCCCCCACCCGCCGGGCCCATCACCATCCAACCCTACCCCTACCCCATCATCACTCGCCCATGCTACCCGTACGCCACTCGTCCCTCCTGCAACGAATTCTCCCCCAGCGGCTTCTACCTCAACGGTCGATATCGCGGCGACCGCTGGAACATCAACTTCAACCTCGGCACCGGGCTCATGCCCAGCGTCTACGACTTCGGCGGCATGCTCCCCATCCGCGTTGGGAACTATGAGTACAGCATCAATCCCTACACGGGCTCCTATGTCGTCACCACCGCGTCGGGCCGCCCCGAGGCATACGACTTGCGGGTTCAGGGCACGAGCGCCTCGCCCGCGGCGCCGCCGGCGCCCGTTCAGGAGTCCACGCCGTTGGATCGCGGTCAACGGGCGATCCGTGAACAAGACGCCGCCAAGGCTGTCAAGGAACTCCGGGCCCATCTGCGCCAAGACCCGGCCGACGGGTCCGCGATGCGCCTACTCGCCATCGCGCTCTTCGAGAACGGCAGCCTCGACGACGGCGCCGCCGTGCTCCGCAATGCCTATCGAACCACCCCCGCGCTCATCGATGAGCCAATCTCCCACGAGGATCTGGGGTTGAGCGCTCCGCGCCGGCGCGAGATGCTGTCGGAAGTGGTGCAGCACGCGCACAAGGTCAACACCGCCTCGGCCTGGCTGAGCGTCGTGAGCATCATGCAGGGCGAGGGCCGTCTGGCGCTCGCCCGAGACATGCTCGATCGCGCCGAGCGTGCAGGCCTGGACCTCGAAACGGTCAAGGCCTTCGATCGGGCGCTGCGCGGACGCGGGCGGTGAGTTTGCACTCCACACGCGAGCGCGCGTGACGGCGCTGGTGCGGGCGGGGTACCCTCTCCGCACGCATGCGATACGCGATGATCATGGCCGGCGGCGCGGGGACGAGGTTGTGGCCCATGAGCCGCAAGGATCGTCCCAAGCAACTCTTGAAGTTCATCGATCGCCCCGCCGCCAAGGGCAAGAGTGCCGAGCCCGTCTCGCTCCTCGCCCTCGCGGATCGTCGTCTGGATGGGCTCGTCAAGGACAAGCACCGCTACATCTGCACCGCCGAGGCGTATCGCTCCGCGATCCGCAAGGACCTCACGCACTACAGCGACGACCAGATCCTGGGCGAGCCCGCGGCACGCGACACGGTCAACGCGATCGGGCTGACCGCCGCCGTGCTCGCGAAAGAGGACAAGAACGCGATCTTCTGCGTCCTCACCGCCGATCACATCATCGAGCCCGAGGAGACCTTTCGCGATCGGATGGACCTGGGCTTCCGCTTGGTGGAGGATGACCCCCGACGGCTGGTGACCTTTTCGATCAAGCCGACCTATGCCGCGACGGGGTTCGGCTACGTCGAGCGCGGTTCGCCCGTTCGGGGCGTCGAGGGGGCGGACAAACTCGCCTTCCACGTCGAACGCTTCGTCGAAAAACCCGATGCCGCCCGCGCCGCCGCCTACGTCGCCAGCGGCGCCTTCGCCTGGAACTCCGGGATGTTCGTGTGGAAGGCCTCGACCTTCCTCGAGGCGCTCGAACGCTTCAAGCCGGAGAGCCACGCGGGCCTCATGCAGATCCAGGAAGTCTGGGGCAAGAAGAAGAGCAGGGAAACACTGGAGAAGGTCTATCCCACCCTCCCCAAGATCAGCGTGGACTACGCCGTGATGGAGCCCGCCACGCGCGAGTCGCACGCGCCCTCCAAGGGCAAGTCCAAGGACTCGTCCCTGAGCGTCTGCACGGTCCTGATGGACTTGAAATGGCTCGACGTGGGCAGTTGGCCCAGTTACGCCGAGACCCTCCAGCCCGATCAGGACGGGAATCGCACCAGCGGCGAGGGCGCGACGGTGCTCGTGCAGGGCAAGCGCAACCTCGTGGTCAACGCCCGGAAGGGGCACACGATCGCCGTCCTCGGCGCCGAAGACCTCATCGTCGTGCAGACGGATGATGCGACGCTCATCATGCCCCGAAGCAAGAGCGAGGAGTTGAAGAAACTCCACGAGGTCGTGGACGAACGGCTCAAATAGCACCCCCCGCCTGGGCGAGGACCCGCCGCCTGCTATAGGACTATCCCCGGTTCGCCCAGTGACCGCCCGCGCGCGCACGAATGCGGTCCCTGCGCCCGATCGTGTGGAAAATCTATGTTCATTTCCGCCGCCGCGCTTGGTCGGCCATGCCGATCGAGTATCCTCCCCCGGAGATGATTCAGGGAGGATCAGCATGAGGTGGAAAGACCGCGTTGCCTTCGTGGCGTTCGCCGCCCTGCCGGCGCTCGCCCAGAACCAGCCGCCCGCGACGCCCGTGGTGACCGAGCCGCAGGTGGGACGCCTGGTCAACTTCGACGACGTGCATATGGAGTGCGAGCCCTTCGCCGATCCCAACCCGGGCGACACGCATGTGTGCACCGACTGGGAAATCTGGACCATCACCCCGCCCGAGCGCGTTTGGTTTACGTCGTGCATCGGCGGGGTCGAGCGCCTGCACACCCACCAGGCCGACGGCGTCTTCCAGGGCTCCCACGCCGGACGACGCACGTTCTTTCCCGACACCGCCTACCAACTCCGGGTCCGCCATCGCGACAGCAGCGCCGACCCGTTGACCGAATGGAGCGCATTCGGCACGCGCGACTTCACCACCGGCCCCCAGTCGACGGTCTTTGCCCTCGAACTCGACGACATCCTCAACGTCCCCGCGCCCACCTTCCGCGAGACCTCCGGCGCCAACATCGCCCTCCCCGCCGGCGCCAATCCCGCGATCGTCCGCGTCGAAACCGCGACGGGCGACCTCCTCCTCCAGTTCCGCGGAGCGTCCGGCGGCGTGCAGACCACCAACCCCGCGCCACTCGCCCAGCACGGCGATGTCCGCGTCGTCTTCTCCGCCGGCTCCGCCGCACTCAACCTTCCCGAGAGCGACATCGCCTTCCGCTCGCACGAGGGCACGGACTATCAACTCGTTCTTCCGGGCGTCACGCTCGCGCCCAGCGAGTCCGCGTACTTCTGGATCTCGTCCAACGGCTCGTCGTACGTCGGAGACGCCTCGCAGACGACGCCCAACTTCGGTACGCTCGCCCGCGGCGTCGCCGTCCCCTGGACGGTGATTCCAGGCTTCCGCGTCGAGGTCGTCGCCCGTGGGTTCCAACTCCCCGTCGCGATCGCGTTCGTCCCCAACCCGGGTTCCTCGCCCACCTCGCCCCTCTACTACGTTGGCGAGTTGTACGGCGCCATCAAGGTCGTGCTTCGGAACGGCGAGGTCCGCGATTACGCGACGAATCTCCTGAACTTCAACCCGACGGGCAACTTCCCGGGGTCGGGCGAGCAGGGGCTTGGGGGGCTTGCCGTCGATCCCCTCAACGGGGACCTCTACATCACGATCCTGTATTCCGCCATCCCCGGGCAAGAGGCCGCCCCGCACTACCCGGCGGTCGAGCGCTTCACCAGCCTCGACGGCGGGATCACCGCCGCGACACGCACCCGTATCCTCAACATGGCCCCCGAGACGCAGGGGCAGTCCCACCAAATCTCGAACATCACCTTCGGGCCCGACAACCAGTTGTACGTCCACATGGGCGACGGCTTCGACGCGTCCACCGCCCAGAACCTTGACCAGTTCCGTGGCAAGGTCCTCCGCATCAACCGCGCGGGCAATCCCATCTCCTCCAATCCCTTCTACAACGCCTCCAGCATCACGCCGCGGGACTATGTCTACGCCTACGGCTATCGCAACCCCTTCGGCGGCGCGTGGCGATTCTCCGACGGCAACCACTTCATCGTCGAGAACGGGCCCAGCGTCGATCGCTTCTCGATGCTCGTCGCGGGTCGCAACATGGGCTGGACCGGCACGGACGCCAGCATGCAGACCTTTGCCCTCTACAACTGGAATCCGGCGACCGCGCCCGTCAACGCCGCCGTCGTCGAGCCCGCCCAGTTCGCCGGCAGCGGGTTCCCCGCGGACCTGCATGGGCGCATCTACGTGACGCAGTCGTGCTCCACCTTCGGCCTCGGGCCCGGAAGCCCCTCGTGCAAGTCCATCACGGAGTGGGTCATCTCGAGCGCGGGCGTCCTCACCAGCGGCCCGCGCGCGATCTGCTATTACAACGGCAGCGGCGCGTCCACCGCCGCCGCGCTCGCCACCGGGCCCGATGGGTTGTACTTCTCCGACCTCTACGAAGAGTCCGGGCAGAACCCCATCGCACGCGGCGCCAACATCCTTCGCCTCAAGTGGATCGGCCTCCCGCCTCCTCCCGACTGCAACACCAACGGGATCCCCGACCGCGACGACCTGGCCAACGGCACCAGCCTCGATTGCAACGGGAACGCCATCCCCGACGAGTGCGACCTCCTCACCGGGCGCAGCCTCGACTGCAATCGAAACGGGATCCCGGACGAGTGCGAGGTGGGCACCACGCTCGCCTATGACTTCGCGGGGGGCAGTGCCGCACCGTTCCAACTCAATGGCGTCGCGGTGCCCGACTCGGGTGCGATCCGCCTCACGCCCGCCTCGGGCAATCAACTCGGCTCGATGGTCCACCCCCCGTTGCTGGCCGTGCCCATGACCAACTTTGCCGTCGCCTTCGATTTCCGGATCGGCGGCGGATCTGGGGCCGACGGGCTCTCCTTCGCCGCGTTCGATCAGGCGCTGTATCCCGCCACCACCCTCTGGGGCGAAGAGGGGCCGGGCTCCCAATCGCATACGCCCGGGGGCCCGGGAACTCTGGTCGTCCAGTTCGACACCTGGGACAACGGCGGCGAAGGGGAGAACACCATCGAGATCGCCAGCAACGGCGTCACCATCGCCCGTGCCAGCCCGTCCTTTGACATGGAAGACGACCTTTGGCATCGGGCCGAGATCGTCTTCGACGGCGAGCACCTGACCGTTCGGGTCAACACGATCCCCGGTGCGTTCCAGGTCGTGCACAACGCGGTCGAGATCCCGAACTACTCCCCCTTCATCGCCCGCATGGGGTTCGGTGGACGCACGGGCGGCGCGACCAACAACCACTGGATCGACAACGTCTCGTTCGTCGTCCCGGGCGGGCCCAACGACCAGAATCAGAATGGAGTGCCCGACGCGTGCGAGAACTGCGTCGCCGACGTGGACGACGGCACCTTCACCGGCACGCCGGACTTCGGCGTGACGATCGACGACCTGCTCTACTACCTCTTCATCTTCGAGGAGGGCAGCGTCGCCGCGGACGTGGATGATGGGACGAGTACGGGGACGCCCGACGGCGGGGTCACGATCGACGATCTCCTGTATTTCCTCCAGCGCTTTGAAGCCGGGTGCTGACAAGGTGCGTACGGGGAGTCGTTCGTTCACTTCGGACTTTGGCACATGAAGGGGTGACAGATGCAGCAGGGCGTGCGGATCGGTTGGATTCTCGGAACGACGGGCCGGGTTGCGGCGGCGGGCGCGCTCGCGTTGGTCGCGGGGTGTGCGTCGCGTGTCGAGGTGGGCGGAATGCCGGCGCCACGTACACCGTCGGGTCCAGAAGGGGCGTTGCCTCCGCGCCCGGCGCGGACAGCGCCCGCCGCGCGGCTGGTCCACGAGGGCGACGTCGCGTGGGGGCAAGCGCGGGCCGAGATCATCGAGACGGCGCGTGTGCGACAGGTGGAGGACGAGGCGTGGGGCGGGTTGCCGACGCCGGTGAAGAACATGCTCCCGGCGCATGTGAAGCCGGGCGCGGCGGGGGCGGGGCTGCCCAACGCGTTGGAGGTTGGGCGGGTGCTCGACGAACCACGGACGGTCACGGGGATGATGTTCCCGACGATCAGCGCGACGGGGTGGGTGCCGCCGGACCCGACGCTGGCGGTGAGCCCGACGCACGTGCTGGTGACGGTGAACCAGGACATCGCGTGGTACACCCGCACGGGGACGCAGCAGTTCCGCTCGAACCTGGGGAGCCCGGGCAATCCGGGTTTTTTCGAGCCTTTGGGCGCGCAGAACTTTGTCTTTGATCCCAAGGTGATCTACGACCACTATGCGCAGCGCTTCGTGGTGCTGGCGCTGGAGGTGTACAACAGCACGGAGGCGTGGATCACGTTCGCGGTGTCGGACGACAGCGATCCGAACGGGACGTGGTACAAGTATCGCACGGACGCGGTGGTCGACATCGGAACGAACACGGTGTGGTGGGATTTCCCGGGGATCGGGTACGACCAGAACGCGTATTACGTGACGGGCAACTTGTTCTCGCTCCCAAGCGGAGGGGCGTACGGCGGGGCGGGGATTCGGATCTTCAACAAGACGCCGCTCTTGACGGGCGGCACGGCGACGTACTCGACGCTTCGGATCGCGGGGGCGTACACGGTGATGCCGGCGCTGCACTTTGGGAGCCCGAGTGTGCCGTACTTTGTCGATCCGACCTCGAGCACAAACGTGAGGATCTATGCGGTGACGAACCCGCTGACGTCGCCGGCGATCGCGACGACGAACGTGACGGTGCCGACCACGAACGGGGCGATCGAGGCGCCGACGCGAAACGGGAGCCCGGTGTCGAACGCGGACATCACGATGCCGTACTGGCGGAACGGGCGGCTGTCGATGATCCAGAACGCCTCGGTGAGCGGGCGGAACGTGGCGCGGTGGCACGAGTTCAACACGAACACCTGGCCGACGAGCGGGAGCGTGACGCGCGTGCAGTCGGGCGACGTGGACGCGGGGCTGGACTATCACACGGTCTTCCCGGCGATCGCGTCGAACGCGAACGGGGACCTGGGCGTGGTGATCGGGAGGACGAGCGCGAGCGAGCGCGTGGGCGTGGCGGTGGCGGGTCGGCGCGCCGCGGACCCGGTCGGGCGGATGGGCTATCCCGTGATGGTGAAGGCGGGCGATCGCGACGGCGGCGGGCGCTGGGGCGACTATCAGGCGGTCGCGGTCGATCCCGTGGACGACACGACGTTCTGGGTCATCGGTGAATACCTGCCCTCGGGGAGCGGGTGGCAGAACTGGGTCACGTCGTTCCGCGTGAGCGACCAGAGCGTGTGCCATCCGATCCCGGATAGTTTGGGCGCGATCCAGACGACCGCGCCACGGACCATCGACGTTCTGGCGAACGACTGGCACAGCACGGCGGCAACCATGGTGATCGACACCTTCGCGACCACGAGCACGCGCGGGGGCACGATCTCGCGCAGCGTGGGCACGGGCCCGGGCGGGCGGGATCAACTCGTGTACACCCCCCCCGTGACGCTGCCCAACGGCGCGGATTCCTTCAGTTACACGGTGCGTGATCCGTCGGGCAACACGGCGTCGGCGGCGGTGGTCGCGACGTTGTACAACCCGGCGACGTTTCGGGCGCCCGACGCGCCGATCGCGACGCGTGACGGGGTGCACGTGGACTACTACGACCTGAACGCGCCGACGATCTTGCCGGACTTTTCCACGCTCACCCCCTTCGACGACGACGTGGTGCCCCAGATCAACTACCCGTCGAGCGGAGGGACGTTCGCAACATCGACGCGCCTGGACAACATCGGCGCGGTGTTCGAGGGGTACGTGGACGTGCCGGCGACGGACCTGTACACGTTCTACACCAACTCCGACGATGGGTCGAAGTTGTACCTGGGCGGTCAGTTGATCGTGAACAACGACGGCGCGCACGGGATGGTGGAGCGCGGGAGTTCGCTGCAGGGGCTTCGCGCGGGCAAGCACCGTGTCCGTGTGGAGTTCTTCGAGGGCGGTGGGAGCCAGGGGCTGATCGTGAGTTATGAAGGGCAGAGCCTTGCGAAGCAGGTGATCCCGAGCGTGCGATGGTCGATCGATCGGTGCGTGGCGGACGTGGACAATGGCACGGGGCGCGGCGTGCCGGACGGCGGAGTCACGATCGATGACCTGCTGTTTTACCTCTCGATCTTCGAGGCAGGGCTGTCGAGCGCGGATGTGGATGATGGAAGCGGGACGGGCACGCGCGACGGGGGTGTGACGATCGATGACCTGCTGTTCTATCTCGTTCGGTTCGAGGCCGGGTGCTAGGGGCGGATGCCCCACGCGAAATTCTTGGCATGAGATTCTGGTGCGTTCCGCTATTCTGGTGCACGGGGCGAACGTCGTCGCATCGTCCGAAAATGGGCGTATGGGGACGCGGGCCTCGAGGTGAAAAGGAGCGAAATATGCGTACCGCTGGATGGACGGGCGTGCTTGCGATGTTGGGGCTGATGGTGGGTGGAGTGGGCGCGTCGGCGGCGCCGGTGCTCATGCTGACGAGCGGGAATGCCGCGCTGGACCAGTTGTACGTGCAGCGATTGACGGAGGCGGGGCACACGGTGACGATCGGGCCGGCGTGGTATCAGGTAGAGAACACGGCGGGCTTTCCCAACGGGGGCGTGGTGCTGCTCTTGGCGAACGCGAACTGGAGCACCGGGACGAGGATGCCGACCCCGGGGCAATCCGCCCTCCTGGCGTACGTGATCCAGGGTGGTGGGTTGGTCACGACGGAGTGGACGTTGTGGCGGAATGGCTATGGGGCGACGGGCTCGGCGTTCGAAGCGTTGACGCCGGCGTTTGCGGTGGTCCCGACGGGTGGGACGTTTCGCTCGAGCACCTCGGCGACGTATGCGCAGATCGACGTGCACCCGACGGTGCATGCGGGGATGCCGGCGGCGTTCTCGTTCGTGCCGGATAACTTTTCGGGGACCGAGTCGCGGTTGACACCCCGGCCCGGGGCGTTGGAGTTTTACCGCAGCGAGGGGTACGGGGCAGGGCTGGTGGGGTGGCAGTTCGGGAACGGGCGCGTCGCGAACTTCTCCACGTGCGTGGGCACCCAGCAGATGAACGACGTCAACTTTGCGCGCCTGATGGGCAACGTGCTGGCGTGGGCGGCGGCGTCGAGCGGGTGCGTCGCGGACTTCGATGACGGAACGGGAACGGGAACGCGCGACGGCGCCATCACGGTGGATGATCTGCTGTATTACCTGCAGATCTTCGCGGATGGGGTGGCGGCCGCGGACGTGGACGACGGCAGCGCGACGGGAGCACGAGACGGCGGAGTGACGATCGATGACCTGTTGTATTTCCTGACGCGCTTCGAGGCGGGTTGCTAAGGGACGGGTCGGGTGAAGGTGGGCAAGATGGCTCGATGGGTCGAGGATTTCTCGGTCCATCGAGGGCGCGATTCCGCAAGGTCGTGGTGAGCGCGCGGCACGCACGTGGCAGGATGTGGTATGCTCTGGCGTGTCGTCGGTGTGCCTACTTTGAACACGGAGTCCCGAGATGAGGAAGAGCGGATGGAGCGTGCGGGGCGTTGCCCTGCGGTGGTGTCGTGTCGCGGCGTACGGATTGTCGGGCGCGTTGGGGCTGGGCGCGACCGGCGCGAGCGCGCAGGTGTGCACGGACGTGAACGTTGCGCAGGTGTACGGCGGGGCGGCGATCGATCCGGGCGTGACGGACCTTGGACTCCACTGCGACGATTGCACGGGAACGGTTGTGTTCCCGTTCCCGGTGCGGCTGTACGGGCGCTACTACACGCAGGCCCAGGTTTCCTCGAACGGCAATCTCCAGTTCAGCGGGGACAGCGCCCAGTTTTCGGCGGAGTGCCTGCCCACGCGGAACATGGATACGGCGATCTTTCCGTATTGGGATGACCTCACCCTCTACACGCCGGGCGACGGCGTGTTCACGTCGGAGACGGGCGTCGCCCCCAATCGCGTGTTCAACATCGAGTGGCGGGCGCATTACTTCTCGCGCGCGGGCACGGCGAACTTCGAGGTGCGGTTCTTTGAAGGCTCGGACAACTTCGAGTTTGTGTATGGCGCGAACAACGGCACGCCGTACACGATCGGCGTGCAGAAGAATCGAGGCGAACTGCACCGCAGTTACACGTGCAACTTTTCGAGCGATCAGCCCGTTGGGCGGCGGGTGGTCTGGTCGGAGGCGCCGACGGGCAGTTACGGGGCGCTGTCGGGGCCGCGGTCGTTCCCGCAGGGGGTGACGGACATCGGCATCCACTGCGACGATTGCTTCGTGAGCATCGCCACGCCGTTCCCGATCTCGTTTTATCACCAGAACTACGACGCGATCAGCGTGTCGTCGAACGGGGTGATCCAGTTCGGAGGCGGGAACGCGTCGTTCTCCAACGCCTGCCTCCCCGTCCCGTTCATGGGGCCGGCCTTGATGGCGTACTGGGACGACCTGTGGTTGGCCGGCACGGGCCAGGGCGTCTTCACGAACGTCTCGGGCCTCGCACCATCGCGCACGTTTGATGTGGAATGGCGTGGGGTCACGTTCGGTGGAGGCTTGCCCATCCACTTCACGGTTCGATTCTTCGAAGGGCTGGAGTATTCCGAACTCTACTACGACGTGGTGCAGAACGCGAGCAGCGCGACGATCGGCGTGCAGGCGGGGGACGAGCGCTACGGCGAATCGTGGTGCAACGGGAGCAGCACCCTGGCGAACAACTCGATCGTGACGATGTCGTTCCCGCCGGCGATTGTGTACTCCCCTGCGGCGGGCGCGGTGGCGGGCACGGATGACATCGGGAACCATTGCGACGATTGCGTGACGAACATCACGTTGCCGTTCCCGGTCAGTCTGTATGGACAGACGTTCACGAGCGCGAACGTCTCGTCGAACGGGAACATCCAGTTCGAGTCGGCGTCCGCGTCGTTTGGGAACACCTGCCTGCCGATCTCGGGAATGGGCACGACGATCTTGGCGCACTGGGACGACCTGCGAACGGATGCGCCGGGGTCGGGCGTGTACACGCGGGTTCTGGGGAGCGCGCCGAATCGCCGGTTGGTGATTGAATGGCGGGCGACGTACTTCAGCGGCGGCCAGCCGGCGCAGTTCTCGGCGGTGTTGTACGAGGAGACGCCTCGGTTTGACGTGTACCTGTCGGGGCTCACCAACGGCGGGGTGAGCGCGACGGTGGGAGCACAGAACGGCGACGGGTCGCGCTCGGTGCTCTACACCTGCAATGGGAGCGGGCGCGTGCCGGCGAGGGTTTCGTTCTCGTGCCTTCTTCCCGAGTGCGTCGCGGACGTGGATGATGGGAGCGGGACGGGCGTTCCGGACGGCGGCGTGACGATCGACGACCTGCTGTACTTCCTGTTCCTCTTCGAGCAGGGCAGTTTGGTGGCGGACGTCGATGACGGCAGTGGGACGGGCGTTCCGGACGGCGGCGTGACGATTGATGACCTGCTGTACTTCCTGCAGCGGTTTGAGGGCGGGTGCTGATCCGTCCAAAACCCAATCGAACGTTACGAAGGAGGAAAAGGGGAGGCTGTGGAGCCTCCCCTCTTGCGTGGAGAAGTGGAGCGGGGGGAGTTGGCGGACGGGGAAGGGGGGGTTGGAGAGGATTTCGCGTTCCCAGTCGCGAGAATTCGCGCGATTTGGATGAAAAAAAGGAAAGAAGGTGGCTTTCGGCGGGGCGTGGTTCAAATTATGATGCAACAGTGGTGCAGGAATCTGCGGACCGACCGAGCCGGGATCGGGGCCGCGGCGGAACCAGAGTTTGTGGAGAAGGGATTTCTATGCGCAGGCTGATCTCGACGGCCATGGCCGTGCTCTCGGGTTGTTGTGTTCTCTCGCCCATCGCGAGCGCCCAGCCGGGGATGGCGGAAGGGTGGACGAGCGTGGCGAAGATACCGGACGAGGTGGCGGCCGGGGAGGCGCATTATCGGGCGGAGAAGGGGAGCGCGTTCCGACTGGATCGAGCGGCGTTGAAGGCGGTGCTTCAGGGTGCGCCGTTGGAAGGGACGGCAGGGGCGGCGAACCCGTTGCGGGTTCGGATCCCGATGCCCGACGGCGGGTTCTCGGCGTTTGATGTGGTGGAGTCGCCCAACATGCCGGCGGAGTTGTCGGCGCGGTATCCGGAGATCAAGTCGTACGCGGGGAAGGGCGTGGATGAGCCGGAGATGACGATCCGGTTTGATCTGTCGCCGTATCACGGATTCAGCGGGATGATTTTGACGCCCGGGAGCGCGATCTACGTGTATCGGTACACGACGACGAACCTGGACTATTACACGGCGTTTGAGAAGAAGAACTTTGGCGGTCGGTTGGGGGCGTGGAAGTGCTACACGGTGGACCAGATGCCGCCGATCGCGGATCGGGAGTTCACGCAAGGGCGGGCGGGGGATGAGGTCTACACGTATCGGCTGGCGGCGGCGGCGACGGGCGAGTATTGCCAGGCGACGGGGGGGACGGTCGCGGCGACGCTGGCGGCGATCAACAGCGTGGTGAACGAGATCAACGCGATCTACATCCGGGATTTCTCGGTGCGGTTCGTGCTGGCGACCCGGAACGACCTGATCATCTGGACGAATCCGGCGACGGACCCGTACACGGCGCCGAACAACCCGCCGAACACGGCGGCGGAGAACACGAACGCGATCAACACGCGGATCGGCTCGTCGAGTTATGACGTTGGGCACGTGATGATGGCGGGGAACTTCGGCGGGGTCTCGCTGGGGTTGGGGCTGGTGTGCAACGAGAACACGAAGGCGCGGGCGTATTCGAGTTCGGACCCACCGACGGGCTTTGCGATGTCGACGCGGATCATGGCGCACGAGTTGGGTCACCAGTTCAGTTCGCCGCACAGTTGGAACAACTGCCCGCCGGTGCAGCAGCAGCGTGGGGCGAACAACGCGTACGAGCCGGGGTCGGGGAACACGATCATGTCGTACGCGGGGTTGTGCGACGCGGAGAACCTGGCGACGGACCCGGACCCGATGTTCAACCAGGGGACGCAGCAGTTTGTCCACTCGTTCACGCGGACGGGCGGGGGCGCGTTCTGCGGGACGCGGACGGCGACGGGGAACGCGGTGCCCGAGGCGGACGCGGGGCCGGATTGGACGATCCCGAAGGGAACGCCGTTCGTGCTTCGGGGGCAGGGGCAGGATGCGGACGGGAACGCGGGGCTGACGTATTCGTGGGAACAGCGGAATCTAGGCGATCCGATCTCGGTGTTATCGCCGGACGACGGGCGTTCGCCGATCATTCGAGTGAGGCCACCGACGACGTCGGCGGATCGGACGATCCCGGTGCTTGGCGCGTTGCAGAGCGGGATGTTTGAGATCGGCGAGATCCTTCCGACGACGGCGAGGGCGTTGGCGTTCCGCCTGACGGTGCGGGACAACAACACGACGGCGGGCGGGATCGCGGTGGATGACATGGTGGTGAACGTGGACGGACGGGCGGGGCCGTTCTTTGTGACGGCGCCGGCGGCGGGGACGCGGTGGACGGGCGTGCAGACGGTGACGTGGGCGGTGAACGGGACGGACCAGCCGCCGGTGAACTGCAGCACGGTGAGCATTCTGCTGTCGACGGACGACGGGGCGACGTTCCCGACGGTGTTGGCGGAGAACGTGGCGAACGACGGGTCGCAGGAGGTCGTGCTTCCGACGGTGACGTCGCTGAACGCGCGGATCAAGATCGTGCCGAACAACAACATCTTCTTTGCGTTCAGTTCGCGGTTCGAGATTCGCCCGCCGACGGCGGGGGTGCAGATGGTTTCGACGAACGTGTTCCTGGTGGATGATCGCTTCGGGAACGGGAACAGCAACGAGATGGCGGAGCCGGGCGAGACGACGGTGGGGATCCGGATCGGAGTTCGGAACAATCGAGGCACGACGGCGACGGGCGTGATCGGGACGTTGACGACGACGACGCCCGGGGTGACGATCAAGCGGAACCGGGTGAACTTCCCCGACCTGCCGTTCGGGCAGAATGTGGTGAACGACGCGCCGTTCGTGATCGCGGTAGGACCGGAGGTGGAGTGCGGGACGACGATCTCGCTGCGGGTGGCGTTGCAATCGACGACGCCCCGGAGCACGGCGAACATTTCATTTACGATCCCGGTGGGCTTGCCGGCGCGACCCGGGGAGCCGCGGACGTTTACGTACAACACGTTCCCGGTGCCGATCCCGGACTTCCCGAACCCGAGCGTGAAGATTCGGATCAACGTGAGCGGTGTGGGGACGATCGGGAAGGTGCAGTTCAAGTTGAATGGCGACGAGTGCTCGACGGTGATCGGCGCGACCGGGGTGGGGTTGGATCACCAGGCGGTGGGCGATCTGTTGATCGGGTTGATCTCGCCGGACGGGACGCCGGTGGAGATTTTGAATCAGCCCGGCGCGATGAACACGCCCACGGAAGGGAACAACTTCTGCCAGACGGTGTTCGATGATGACGCGTTGACGTCGATCCAGGACATTCGGGACGAGGAGAACCCGTACAGCGGGAGTTACCGTCCCGTGGACCCGTTGGCGAACTTGATCGGACATCCGGCGGATGGGACGTGGATCATCGACGCGGCGGACCAGCGGTTTGGGTTTACGGGGAACCTGCGGAGCGCGTCGGTGATCGTGAGCCCGCAGTTGCCGCCGTTGTGCGTGCCCCCGATTCGGCCGGTGTGTCCTGGCGACCTGGACGACGGGACGGGTGACGGTGTGCCGGACGGCGGGGTGACGATCGACGACCTGCTGTACTACCTGAACCAGTACGCGTTGGGATCGGTGCTGGCGGACTTGGACGACGGGACGGGGACGGGCACGCCGGACGGCGGGGTGACGATCGACGACCTGATCTTCATGGTGGCGAGGTATGAGGCGGGCTGTTAAGTCCGAGAGTCTGAGACCGTAGAGGATCGCCCGCGTGAACCGCGGGCGATTCTTGTTTTTGGGAATGGGAGGATGGAGCGTGGGGTGAGCAGGGGCGATGAATGAGGGAGAGGAGAGATGAGAGCGTGTTCAGGGGGTCGAGGCGAGAATTCTTGCGGTATTTGATGACTCTTTGGTAGTTTGTGTTGCCGAGGGGAGGAACAGGCGTCAGAATGTGGGCGAATATCGCGGTGCTCCTGTTCGGGGTAAATGGGTGTTTGGAGTGCGCGATCTGTGATGAGGGAGTCGAGCGATGAAGAAGAAGCAGAATCGTCGTCGGGCCAAGGTGTTGGTGTCGGTGGTGGGCGTGGTGGCATTTGTGGCGGTGGGGAGTGTGGTGCGTGCGATCATTCCGACGACGCCGGCGGACTTTTTCTTTGGAGGAACGCAGCCTGGGACGTTGACGCAGGAGTTGATGGACACGTCGCAGTGCCAGGTGTGCCACGGGGGGTTTGACCCGGTGAAGGAGCCGTTTACGCCCTGGGCGGCGAGCCTGATGGGGCAGTCGGCGCGGGATCCGGTGTTTCACGCGGCGATGGCGATCTCGAATCAGGAGGCGGAGGGCGTTGGGGAGTTGTGCCTGCGGTGCCATGCGCCGCTGGGGTGGACGGGCGGGCGGGCGACGCCGGCGGACGGGAGCGGGCTGACGGACTCGGACCTAACGGGGGTGAACTGCTCGGCGTGCCACAGGCTTGTGGACCCGGTGTATCGGCCCGGACAGAGCCCGGCGGTGGACGCGGGGATCCTGAGCGGGCTGACGCATCCGCCGGTGAATCCGGGGAACGCGAACTCCGTGTACGACCCGCTGGATCGGCGGCGTGGGCCGTTCGCGTTGAACGCGTTTGCGCCGCACGCGTGGCTGCAGGCGTCGTACTTCCGGACGTCGGAGATGTGCGCGACGTGCCATGACATCAGCAACCCGGTGTGGGACAAGCAGGGGGACGGGACGTATCTGCTGGACCCGCTGGGGTCGCCTCATCGGACGGGGAACAAGTACGACATGTTCCCGGAGCAGCGGACGTACAGCGAGTGGCGGATGAGTTCGTTCGCGCAGGGCGCGATCGACATGCAGGGGCGGTTTGGGGGGAATCAGCATGCGGTGAGCACGTGCCAGGATTGCCACATGCCGAAGACGGAGGGGATTGCGGCGAACCCGATCTTCAGCCCGATCTTCCGAACGGACTTGCCGCAGCACTTTTTCAACGGTGCGAACACGTGGGTGCTGGGCGCGATCCGGAACCTGGAAGACGATTCGGTGACGAACCTGACGGAGCAGAGCGTGGCGGACGCGATGGCGCGGACGCAGGATCTGTTGCAGGCGGCGTCGGATTTGCAGTTGTCGGTGGAGGACGTGGGGGGGCAACCGAACCTGAAGGCGCGGGTGATCAATCAGACGGGGCACAAGTTGCCGACGGGGTATCCGGAAGGTCGGCGGATGTGGGTGAACGTGAAGTTTTTCAAGCCGAACGGGGAGTTGCTGTCGGAGCGTGGGGCGTATGACGAGGTGACGGCGACGTTGAGCACGACGGACACGAAGGTGTATGAGGCCGTGGTGGGGCTGGACGCGGCGGGCGCGGCGGCGACGGGGTTGCCACCGGGGCCCAAGTTCAGTTTGGTCACGATCAACACGACGCTGAAGGACAACCGGATCCCGCCGCGGGGATTCACGAACGCGAACTACGCGTCGATCCAGGCGTCGCCGGCGGGGGCGGTGTATGCGGACGGGCAGTTCTGGGACGACACGTTGTATGAGGTGCCGGTGGGCGCGGCGCGGGCGGAGGTGGGGGTGTACTACCAGACCTCGACGAAGGAGTACATGGAGCATCTGCGGGACGCGAACACGACCAACAACCGGGGGCTGATCGCGTATCAGCAGTGGGAGTTGCTGGGGAAGAGCGCGCCGGCGCTGATGGACCTCGGGCGGATCGAGTTGCCGCACTGCGTGGCGGATTATGACGATGGATCGGGGACGGGGACTCCGGATGGCGGGGTGACGATCGACGATCTTCTGTACTATCTTGTGTTGTTCGAGGCGGGCACGGGTGGGGCGGACGTGGATGATGGATCGGGGACCGGGACGCGAGACGGAGGGGTGACGATCGACGATTTGCTGTATTTCCTGGCGCGGTTTGAGGCCGGGTGTTGAGTGGATGTGTGGGAAGAGATGGGTGTGAGTCTGGGGGAAGGGAGAAGGTCCATGAGCGGAGTGCGCGGTGGTGTGGTGGCGTTGGGATGTGGCGTGGTGGCGGGTCTGTCGCTGTCGGCAAGCGGACAGACGGTGGCGACGCAGACGATCGTGACCGGGCTGACGAGGCCGGTGTATGTGACGGCGCCGCGAGGCGACTACGGGCGGCTGTTCGTGGTGGAGAGCCGGTTTCGAGCGGTGAGTTCGGACCCGTGGTCCGGGCGGATCCGGATCATCAACCTGTCGAACAACACGGTGGGCGCGACGCCGTTCTTGAGCGTGTCTGGGGTGGCGAGCACGGTGGCCGGGGCGTACATCACGGAGCAGGGTGTGCTGGGGCTGGCGTTCCACCCGGACTACATGAACAACGGGTATTTCTACATCCATCAGACGCGGGCGTCGGACGCGGCGGTGCAGGTGGTGCGGTATCGAGCGAACGCGCCGTACGCGACGGCGACGACGGCGGACCCGTCGAGCCGGACGGAGTTGCTGACGATCGCGCATCCGCAGACGAATCACAACGGCGGGTGGATGGAGTTTGGGCCGGACGGTCGGTTGTACGTGGCGGTGGGGGACGGGGGGAACGCGAACGACCAGGGGACGGGGCACATCGAGCCGGGCGGGAACGCGCAGAATCTGACCACGCTGTTGGGGAAGATCCTTCGGCTGGACGTGGATGGACCGGACAACATTCCGGGGAACGCGGACGATGCGGACCCGGACGCGGGCACGGCGTATCGGACGGACGGGAATCCGTACAACGGTGTGAACGGTCGGCGGGAGATCTGGGCGTATGGGCTGCGGAATCCGTGGCGGAACAACTTTGACGCGCAGACGGGGGACTTGTGGATCGCGGACGTGGGGCAGGACAACCGCGAGGAAGTGAACGTCAACGTGGGGAACGTGGGCGGGCGGAACTATGGATGGCGGTGCACCGAGGGCACGCGCTGCACGGGGCTGACGGGGTGCACGTGCAACGGGCCGACGCTGCAGGCGCCGATCCTGGAGTATGGCCACAGCACGGTGGTGGGGCCGACGACGCTGTTGGGGTGCTCGATCACGGGGGGGATCGTGTATCGCGGGTGCGTGATGCCACAACTTCGAGGGACGTACTTCTTCACGGACTATTGCTCGTCGACGAGCCTCTACTCGCTGCGGTACAGCGGGGGGATGATCTCGGAGTTGACGGATCGATCGGCGGAGTTGGACCCGCCGGGCTCGTTGGTGTTCAGCGGGATCTCGTCGTTCGGAACGGACGCGGACGGGGAGATGTACATTGTGGATCAGCCGACGAGCACGAACGGGCGGGTGTTCAAGATCGTGCCGGTGGGGGGGATCACGGACTGCAACGCGAACCAGCGCGCGGACTCGTGTGACCTTGCGCGAGGGACGAGCGTGGACGCGAACGGGAACGGGGTTCCGGACGAGTGCGATCCACCGGCGTGCGTGGCGGACGTGGACGACGGGAGCGGGACGGGGATGCCGGACGGCGGGGTGACGATCGACGACCTGCTGTATTACCTGACGATCTTCGAGGCCGGGGTGATCGCGGCGGACGTGGACGACGGGAGCGGGACGGGGATGCCGGACGGCGGGGTGACGATC
>CAZIZO010000002.1:0-48091 GCA_964543905.1 uncultured Phycisphaeraceae bacterium | reverse complement strand
GACGATCTGCTGTACTACCTGGTTCGGTTTGAAGCCGGGTGTTAGCGAAGGCGGTGGAGCGCGGAATGTGGACGATCGGGCCATGATGGGCCGACGAATGTCGCATGCGCGTTCTTGCGTTGGCGGTCGTGCTGGTGTGGTGCGCGGGGGTGCACGGGCAACTGGTGGTCGGGAACGACGTGGACTCGAACATGTGGCTGATCGACGTGGAGGGGATTAGCCCCGCGCGGGCGATCGTGCGCGGGACGAGCGCGCTGAGCGGGGCGATCGCGTGGGACCCGACGGGGACGCTGTACTGGGTCAATGGGCAGCAGCGGCTGATGAAGGCGGCGAACAACCCGGCGGGCGAGATGACGGCGGTGGTGGTGGGGAACCTGACGGTGGGTGGGGCGGCGGCGGCGAACTTCGTGGGGCTGGCGTTTGACAGCGTGGAGCGGAGGTTGTTCGCGTATCGGAACAACGGCGCGCTGGGGACGGAGGGGTTTTATGAGGTGAACGCGTCGACGGCGGCGTGCACGTTGGTGTGGGCAGCGCCGAACACGTCGCTGGACTTTGGCGCGTTGGATTACGACCGGGAGGCGGGCGGGTTTTTCGGGGTGAACGACAGCGTGGTGGCGTTGCCCGGGGGGCGTGGGCTGTATGCGCTGGGGCGGGCGTTGGGGGCGCCGACGTTGCAGTTGGTGGTGTCGTCGCCGAACGGCGATGGGGATATCGATGGGCTGGCGATCGGGGGGGGGCGAGCCTATCTGGTGAACGACCATGTCACGCAGGGCGTGAATGTGGTCGATTTGTCGTCGCAGGTCGTGGTGGGGACGATCGCGCTGCCGTATACGGTGAACGGGACGTTCGCGGGTGCGACGTGGGCGCCGGAGGTGGTGGCGGCGAATATGGGCGTGGAGTTGCTGGTGCCGCCGTCGTGCGGGATTGGAGCGGGCGCGGAGTTTGAGGTATCGGTGCTGGTGCGGAACGGGGGCCCGGACGCGGCGAAGGACGCGAGGGTGGAGGTGGCGTTGCCGGAGGGCGCGGTGTTCGTGTCGAGCGAGCCAAGGGCGACGCCGGAGATGGGGGTGCTGCGGTTGGACCTGGGGCACGTGCAGGCGAATGGAACGGCGTTGGTGCGGGTGAGGATGGTGGCGCCGGGAGCGGGTGTGATGACGTTTCGCGCGAGCGTGAGCGCGCGGACGAACGACCCGGCGGGAGCAAACAACGTGGTGATGGTGGAGCGCAGGGTTGGCGGGGTGTCGTCCACGCCGGCGACGCGGTCGGTGCGGGTGGTGATGTCCACGGTGGAGGGGAGCGTGTCGTCGGTGATTGCGGACCCGTCGCTGGGCGGGGCGAGGTATGTGTCGAGCGCGCCGGTGGGGCGGATGTACGCGAGCCCGAACGGGGCGCACGCGGCGTTTTCGGCGCGGACGACGGCGGGGACGGAGTTCTCGAATGATGGGCTGTTCGCCGTGGATCAGGCGGGCGTGATCCGGCTGATCGCACGGGAGGGCGTGACGCGGGTGACGGAGACGATCGCGCTGCGGGGCGTGGGGTCGGCGATGCCGATCCAGCCCGCGATCGGCGTGGGGGATGACGGGAGCGTGGTCTTTGCGGGGGTGGACGCGAGCGAACTGGGGTTTGCGGCGGCGTGGCAGGGGGGCGTGTTCACGGTGCTGGCGAGGCAGGACGCGAGCGTGGGGGCGCTGGGCGCGGGGGTGACCTTCGCGCGCGGGATGTTTGCGTGCCAGGTGGATGGGATGGGGCGTCGCGTGCTGCTGGCGCGGCTTGCGGGAACGGAGGTGGATGGGACGAACGACACGATCGTGCTGCGGGATGGGCGCGAGGTGTTGACGCGGAGCGGGTTCACGG
Source organism: uncultured Phycisphaeraceae bacterium (assembly GCA_964543905.1). Taxonomy (GTDB): domain Bacteria; phylum Planctomycetota; class Phycisphaerae; order Phycisphaerales; family UBA1924. The sequence goes on along the minus strand of CAZIZO010000002.1, from coordinate 46,237 downwards.
TGCCGTTCGATCAGGACGGGGGGACGCAGGCGACGGTAAGGTCGATTCCACACGCGGGGAGTGACGCGGTGCAGGTGCTGGGCGTGGACGCGTCGGGGGCGAGGATGCTGTATCGCGGGGTGCTGGCGCTGGCGGACCCGGGGAAGGATGAGGTGCTGGTGGTGGACAATGCGGTGGTGGTTCAGGAGGGCGTGGTGTTGGCGGGGAGCGGGTTTGTGTCGCCCGTGCGGGGTTCGGTGGCGACGGCGCGGTTTGGGGGTGATGGATCGTGGCTGGCGATGGGTTCGAATCAGGATGAGTCGGCGGTGGGATCGCATTGGGTGGTGCGCGAGGGGCGGGTGATGGCGCGGCGTGGGGAGACGATCACGGCGTGCGCGAGCGAGCGATGGGCGCGGGGCGCGACGGATGGGCCGTTTGTGTCCGTGGCGGGGAACACCCGGGGCGACGTGGCGATCGCGGGGTACACCGATGAGGCGGACGCGACGCGGGGGATGGTGCTGGTGCTGAACGGGTCGAGGGTGCTGGCGCGAGCGGGGGACGCGCTGGACCTGGATTCGAACGGACTGCTGGATGATGGGGCGTTCATCGAGCAGTTCAAGGTGGATCACCTCGACCTGGGAGATCGCGTGGCGACGGTGGGCGTGACGGTCTCGAGCGCGTCGACGGCGGATTGTGGGGCGACGCGGGTGCGGGTGGGCGAGGCGATCCTGCGGGTGGCGCTGCCTTGCGTCGCGGATGTGGATGATGGCACGTTCACCGGGACGAGGGATGACGGGGTGACGGTGGATGACTTGGTTTACTATCTTGACATCTTTGCCCAAGGCTTGCCCGGGGCGGATATGGACGATGGGAGCCAGACGGGTCGATCGGATTGTGGGGTGACGGTGGATGACCTGTTGTTTTATCTGGTGAGGTTTGAGGCGGGGTGTTAGAGGACTGGGGCGAGCGGGACTAGCGCAATCTTCAAGGTGCGGGGAAGCGATCGGCAAGGCGTAAGACGCCGCAGTTTTGAGGGTAAAGAGGGGGTTTTCGGCCATGCGGGGCGAGAAGAGCGGCCCGAAAGTGGTTGGAACGGATCGGGGGAGGGCATATTCTTACAGACTTGCGAGGTGAGGCGCCGAGTCCGGGTCTGGAGGCTTGGTCGGTGCCGGTCTAGAGAGAGTGTGGTCTACATCCAGGGCTTCAGAGCGCAGGATTTGACGGACTGCCGGGCGGCCAATGAGGGCGAGCCGGGCGGAGTGGCGGTCGGAGTCTCTACGCGGCGGGGGTGGGAAAGGAACAGGGGCGTCCGGGCGTGACCGGGCGTCGGAGGGCGAGTTGGACGAACTTCGAGTCTGGTTGAACGGAGTTGGGTCTTCGAACAGGAGTTGCATCATGATGAAGAAGCGGATCGGGATGGCGGCGCTGCTGGCGGCGGTCGCGTGTGCGTGTACGACGGCGAACGCGCAGGTGGTGATCAGCCAGGTGTACGGCGGCGGCGGGAATAGCGGCGCGCCGTTCACAAACGACTTTGTGGAGTTGTACAACAAGGGCGCTTCGGCGGTGGATCTGGGCGCGGGCGGATATGTGATCCAGTATGCCTCGGCGACGGGCGCATGGAGCGCGACCAACAACCAGTTCCCGCTGGTGGGCACGATCCAGGCGGGTGGGTACTTCCTGATCCAGATGGCCGGCGGGACGAACGGAATTCCGCTGCCCACGGCGGACCAGATCGTGGGCACGAACATGAGCGGCACCGCTGGCAAGGTGGCGTTGCTGACGGGCGGACCGCTGGCCAGCAGCACGTGCCCCCCGACGTCGGCGGGCGTGACCGTGGTGGACCTGGTGGGGTACGGCACGACGGCGAACTGCAACGAGTCGGCGAGCGGCACGTCGGGCAATGCCCCGGCCCCGTCGAACACGACCGCGATCTTCCGCGGCGTGAACGGGTGCACGGACACGAACAACAATGCGGCGGATTTCTCGGTGGCCACGCCGGCGCCGCGCAACTCTTCATCGCCGACGTTTGCGTGTCCGGTTTCGACGCCCCCCAGCGGCGTGGGTTCGGCCTCTCCTTCGCCGCAGTGCCCCGGGCAGCCGGTCAACTTGTTCTGCACGGTCACGCTGGGATCGAACCCCTCGAGCCCGATCACCTCGGTGGTGGCGGACGTGTCGAACCTCGGCGGCGTGACGGTTGATCTGCTGGACAACGGCGTGGCGCCGGACGTGACGGCGGGGGACGGGATCTACTCGGCGTCGGCCTTGATTGATTCGTTCGTGACGCCCGGAAACAAGAACGTGAACGTGACGATCACCGACGCGCTCGCGCGAGTGGGCAGTGCGTCGATCACGGTGGGCGTGGACAACTGCAACCTGCGGGCGTTCGGCTCGTCGGTGCCGGACGGCGTGTGCAACGGCGAAGTGGCGTTGTTCACGGTGGCGGTGACGCCGGGGCGGTTCCCGGATTCGACGGGGATTCAGGTTTCGGCGGACATCTCGGCCGTGGGCGGGGATACGGCGCAGGTGTTCTATGACGATGGGACGAACGGCGACGTGACGGCGGGGGACAACGTCTTCTCGTACGCGCTTCGCGTGTGCCTCCCGACCCCGGGGACGGCACGGATGAACGCGTTGGTGACCGACCAGCAGGGCCGCAGTCTGCAGGGCGATCAGGCGAACAACATCGGGCCGTTCATCCAGTTGGCGTCGGGCGCGTGCGTGAACTCGTCGTCGGGTGTGGTGATCAGCCAGATCTACGGCGGCGGCGGGAACACGGGCGGGCTCTTCCGCAACGACTTCATCGAGTTGCACAATCGCACGGAGGGTGACATCGACGTCACCGGCTGGTCGGTGCAGTACGCGTTCAACTTCACGGCTCCGTCCACTGACCAAGGCTTCCAGGCGGCGAACGTGGTGGCCCTGAGTGGGATCATCCCCGCGGGCGGGTACTACCTGATCCAGCAGGCGCAGGGCGCGGACGGCAGCCAGCCGGCGCTCCCGACCCCGGACGCCGTGGGTGCGGTCACGATGAGCTCCTCGAGCGGGCGCGTGGCGCTGGTGCGCTCGACGACGGCGATCGGGCTGAACTTCACGGACCCGAACATCGAGGACTTTGTGGGCTACGGGACGGCGGCCCCGACCTGGGAAGGTCTGGGCACCACCCGCACCCTGAACAACACCACCGCCGCGCTGCGTGATCAGGACGGCTGCGAGGACTCGAACAACAACAACCTGGACTTCTCGCTGCGTGCCCCGAGCCCGCGGAACAGTGCGAGCCCGGTCGTGATCTGCCCGCGCGTCTGCGTGGCGGACGTGGACGACGGGACGGCGACGGGCACGCCCGACGGCGGCGTGACGATCGACGACCTCTTGTTCTACCTGGTGATCTTCGAGGCGGGCGACATCCGTGCCGACGTGGATGACGGCAGTTCGACCGGCGCCCGCGACTGCGGCGTGACGATCGACGACCTGCTGTACTACCTCTTCCGCTTCGAGGCGGGTTGCTAAGCCGGATCGGATCGAGATACGAAACGAACACGCCCGCGAGATGATCGCGGGCGTGTTTCTTTTTGTGGGGAGGCGTGAGACGTGGCTCAGAACGCGATGCGGATGCCGACGCCGAGGCCGAACTTCATTTCCGGGCGGTGGTCGACTTCCTGGTAGAGGGGGAGTTGGGCCATGATCTCGAAGGCGAACTTCCATCCCTCGAACATGAGGCCTGGGGAGAAGCGGAGGTCGTGGTCGGCGGTGGTTTCGTAGAGGTAGTTGAGTTCGCTGGTGATGTACCAGGCGCCTTTGGAGTCGGCGGCGTAGGCGGCGGGATGGATGCGGTAGAGGTAGGAGCCATTGAGGCGAAGGGCGTCGGAGGGGCCTTCGCCGCCGAGGTTGCTCTTGAGCGTGCCGCCGGTATTCCAGTAGAAGTGGAACTCGCCGTTGAGCCCGTGGCGTCCTTTGACCCAGGTGGCGACGACGCCGGCATGTGGGTTGATGGATTTGGAGGAGAAGTCGTGGTCGTCACCGGAGGCGAAGGAGGCGCCGGCCATGAGGGCGGCGCGGAGGGTATCGACGCCGCCGGTGTCGCTTTTGTAGAAGCGGTATTTGAGCATGGCGTCGATGTCGGCGACGCCCTTGTCCCAGCCATCGTCGGGGCTTCCGGGGGGGGCGTGCTCGTTTTCAAACTCGACGGGGACATCAACGAAGAGGGCGAGGCCGCGGGTGAGGCCGTAGGCGAGGGAGGAGGAGAGTTCGTAGACATCGGTCTCGGTGGAGGCGTCGTTGGGATTGGAACCGAAGCGGTAGTAGTGGAACTGTTCGCGGACGACGCCGGTGTGTGGGGAGGGCATGGTGGCGGCGGCGGTGTACATGGCTTCCTGGGCGGAGGCGTCCTGAGCGAGCAGGAGGCCGGGCAGCAGGAACGCGGGGATTGTGCGGCGCATGTGGACTCCTTGAGTGTGAAAGTGGGGAAGGGGTTGAGGCGAAGTGGAGTTACTTGGACTCGATCTTGACGAGGGTGAAGCCGGCATCTTCGACGGCATGAGCCAGGTTGAAGGGGGCCGGGCGCTTGTCACCCGAGAAGGTGACGCTGACCTTGCCGACGGAGAGGTCGATGTTCTCGACGTTGAGCCCGCGGATGCGGGCGAGTTGCTTGTCGAGGTTCGACGCGCAGAGTGGGCAGCCGAGGCCGTTGACGTACAGGGTGGCGGCGGAGGAAGTGAGAGGTTGCTTCGTCTGCACGAAGGCGAGGTCGTCCTGGGTGACGGTGTGGGTGACGGGCTTTTCCTCGTACTGCGGCCCGGTGGAGGCGCAGGAGGCGAGGGCGAGGAGGGCGAGGAGCGAGAGCGAGACGAGGGAGCGGTTCATGGGCGAACTCCGAACTTGGCGTGGGCACGGCGTGCCGACGCGGGTGACGTGGAAGGAAAAGGAATGGCGAGTCTGGGACGTGGCGAACAACTGCGCGGCGAGGCCGATCAGGGGTTCGATGGGCGCGCGGAATCTCTGGGCAGGACTACGTCTGCCACTGGCAGAGAAGGGCGCGATGCTCGCGTGCGGAAGCGCAGGGGAGGCCCGTGGATCGGAGGGCGAGCGAAAACACCTGCGCGGGGCGAGACAGCGTCCAGATGACGCGCGGATGGGATTCGAGCGTGGCGTGTAGCGGCTCGCTGAGGCGAGGAAGGGCGAGGGGGTCTTTGGCTGGAAGGGTGGAGGGGGTCGTCGGGGCGATGCCGCAGTCACACTCACCGGCGGAGCAGCATGGACACGACACGTCGACCGGAGCGGGGGAGAGCGGGTAGGGACAATCGCAGAGGAAGGAGAACTGGGGCGCGAAGAGCGCATTGAGGAGGAGGGAGATGAGGACGATCCAAGACCTCACTGGACTATTGTCGGACCATGACGGGAATGGGTCAAACGCCGTGGGGAAGCAGGGGTGGTGAATCACCGATGCCGGGTGCATCGGCGACCACCGGAGGGGGGGATGGGGCGGCGGGGGTGGGTGGGGAAGCGGGGGCGAGGGGGGAGTACGTCGAGAAGCCGCTGCGGTGCGGGACATGCGGGTATGAGTTGCTCGGGTTGCCGGTGGAGGGCGTCTGCCCGGAGTGCGGGTCGAGCGTGGTGATGTCGCTCAGGCCGCACTTGCTGCGATGGGCGTCGTCGGAGTATTTGAGGACGCTGCGGCGCGGGGCCACGTTGCTGGAAGTGGGGGCGGTGTTTCGAGTGGCGTCGGTGTTTTTGGTGTGGTTTTCGGGGTTCTGGGTGGGCGGTCAGGCGAAGGCGATCTTGGGGATGATGTGTACATTGGCGGCGTCGGTGGCCTTTGCGGTCGGGTGGTGGTGGCTGACGACGCCGGATCTGAGGAGGGCGGACCGGGAGGCGAGGTTCTCGCTGCGGCGCCGGGCGCGGGTGATGGCGCTGGCATTGGCGATCGTGGGCGGGATGCTGCTCGCGATCGATGCGGTTCGAGCGCAGGGCATGGGCACGCCGGGGGTTTTGCGGATGGTGTTGTTGGTGCTGTGGGTTGGGGTGCAGGTGGTGCAGTTTTTCAGCGCTGTGGACTATTTCGTGGACCTGGCGAGACGCGCGGAGGACCCTGGCTGGGAGGGTTGGATGAGGGCGTGCCGATGGCTGGTGCCGCTGGGGTTGCTGGCGGTGGTCGTGGGGAGCGTGGTGGTGTATGTGATGATGCTGGATACGGTGCGACGGGGGATCGTGCGGGTGCACGAGCGTCAACGCCTGGAGGGGACGAGGGAGGGCGGTGATGTGGATCAGTGAGCGCCGGCTTTGGCGAGGCCCGCCTCGCCGATGACTTCTTCGGCGTACTTGTTCATGGCGTCGCGGAGTTGCTCGAAACTCTCGAGGACGTAGTAGATGGGTTGGAAGTGGTCGATCTCGAAGTCGGTGTTGCAGACGCGTTCGAGGTCGAAGGGGCGATACTCGGGGACGTCGCGCGGGGTGCAGTCGGGGGCGGAGTGACCGCGTTTTTCCCATTGGCCGGTGAGCGAGTAGGCGCTTTCGGCGTGGCTGCTGACGAGTCCGCTGCCGTAGACCTTGATCTTGTTGTCCTCACGGATCAGGCCGAACTCGACAGTAAACCAGAAGAGGCGGCCGAGGCGTTTGATGTGCTCTTCGTCCTCGCAGAGGAGGGCGGCCTTGCCGTAGGTTTGGAGGAAATCGGCGAAGACCTTGAGGGTGTGGAGGGGGACGTGGCCGAAGACGTCGTGGAAGATGTCGGGCTCGGGGAGGTAGTCCATGACATCGCGGGGACGGATGAGGACGGTGGTGGGAAACTCGCGTTGGGCGAGGCAGGCGAAGAAGGCCTTGGCGGGGAGGTATCCGGGCACGCCGTAGGAGGCCCAGTTGGAGACTTGCCCGAGGAACTTGTTGATCCCGTCGAGTTTGGAGCCTCTTGGGATTGTGATGCCGCCGGAGATGGTGAGGTCGCGGTCGAGGGTGAGGTCGTCGAGGAGCGGGAGGCGGTCGCGGGTGAGGCGGAGGATCTTGAGGCCTTCGATGAACTGGCGGGAGACCTGTCCTTCGAGGACTTGCCAGCGGCGGTCGAAGAGATCGCGCCAGACCTCGTGGTCGTCCTGGGTGTAGAGGTGGTAGTGCTGGGTGATGTAGAACGCATCGGCATGGATCTGCTCGGCGGGGAGATTGGGAGCGTTGTCGGCGGCGGCCTGGGCGAGGCGGGCCTCGTCGTTGGCGATGATGTTGTTGTAGCGGATGTCGGCGCGCATGGATCAACCTCGCAACGGATGCATTTCGGATTTGGAATGGTATTGCGGCGAGGGGAATGGGGGCGAGGGGCTAGGTGAGCGTGAGGGCCTCGCGAAGGTGAGCGGGGTATGGGGCGATGTGGTGGGCGAGTCCTTTGACGCTGAGGCAGGCGACGCGTCGGGGGTCGCGGGTGGGGAGGGAGGCGCTGCCGAGGGCGAGGAAGCCTTGGTCGTGCCCGTGGGAGGCGATCGGGGCGCCGAAGACCTTGGCCTCTTTCAGGACGGTGAGCCCGAGGGAGCCGAAGGCCTTGGGGCTGTGCTGGAGAGCATGTCGGAGGAGATCCCCCTCGCGCGCGGCGGGGAGGAAGGCGGCGGCATCGAGGGCCTTGCAGGCTGGGCTGGCGCGTCGGCGGTTGAGGTCGATGAGGTGGTTGAAGTCGCGGACGAAGCGGGCGAGGCCCGCGGGCGAGCGTGGGTAGTCGAGGGGTTTGAGCACGACGAGGCCGACGCCGGCCGGCCGGTGGCGCGATGGGGCGACTTCGACGGTGCTGGCGATGTGATGGTGGGCGAAGGTGGGGTGGGCGGCGAGGTGCCAGGAGAGGGCGGCGGAGAGCGTCATGGGCTGCGGGAGGTTCGCGTTCTCGCGTGTGCGCCAGGCGAGGAGGGCCGCGACATCCACAAAGGTGTGGATCTCGGCCAGGCCCGCACGGCCTGGGGAAGGGCGGGGGAGGGCGAAGGGAACGAACTCTTCGGGTGTGGGAAAGAGGACCTGCTCGCGCACGCCCCAGGCGTGTTCGAGGCGGGAGACAAGGGCTTGAGCGGGGACGCCGTCGGTCGCGGCGTGGTTGAAGCGGAACCAGAGGTCGGCGGCACCGTCGGGCCGGACGCGGGCGACGACGTCGACGAAGGCGTCGTGGTCGGGGCCGAGGGGCGCGGGGCTGTGGGCGTGCGTTCGCCAGGACCTGGGCGGGAGGAAGCGGGGCGGCCCGTCGATCCAATCGTCGAAGGCGAGGGTGTAGGCCGGGGCGATGGTGGGATCGAGGGTATCCTGGTGCTCGTCGTGGACCACACGAATGTGGCACGAGGGCTCCCGCCTCAGGAACTCGTGCAGGCGGGACGAGACGAGGTCGCGGAGCGAGTCGGGCGAATGGTCGGCGTGGGGGGCCGCGGGGGGACGGGCGTTCAGGGCGAACGCGGAGAGGACGAACGTGCCGGGTTCGCGGCGAAGGACGATGGTGGCGGCGCGGCGCCAGCCGTCGCGGGGCGTGCGGAGGCCCAGGGCAAGGGACGCCCGATGCGCGGAGAGGCGAGCCGCGGTGGAGATCAAGGTTACCGGATGCATGGTTGGAGACGTGGTCGGATGGGGGGCATTCGCCCGGAGGGGTGTTCCGGTTTTTGTTCGAGTGCGGCTCCAGGACCGGGGGTTCATCCAAAGGTCGGGAGTGATCGAACCTATCATTTGGTTTCTTGGCGCAACACACCGAACACGAGACCCCTTTGCGGGGTTTGGCGAGGAGCATGGACCGATGTCGACGACCGCACAGCCCGCCCAGACTTGGAACTGGACCCCACAGCCCCGCGCGTTTTCGTTGGTGCAGGAACTGGTCAACACGTTTCTATCGTCGTGCCGACCGGCGGCGAAGTTGGCCGAGCAGACGAAGTCGGCGGCGGGTTCGAGGTTCATCGACTGGGTCGATCACGTTCGCATCCCGCACCTTATGGCGCATGATCTTGGGCTGGCCGGGCGCATGATCGACGCGGGGTTCAACCGCGTGGCGATGCCCGGCTGCGAGGATTGCTTCATCAACGAGAGGGGCATCTTTCCGAACCTGCTGCTCTCGCACGAGCGCAAGTTGATGGTCGCGATCAAGGTGGACAGCGTCGCGGACTTCATGGGCGTGTGGCAGGTGCCGATGACGAACGTGGTGCTGGGGGAGCCGGGCGCGCCGATGCGGATGGCGCAGGCGTTCGTGAGCGATGACGCCGAACTGTGGGTGATCGAGCGCCATGGGTATCGCGGCTACGAGATCGAGGCCTTTGATCCCAAGAAGGCGATCGCGGCGATGCGGCACCTGGAGAACCTGTGCCGACGCCCGCGCAAGGGCGAGGACGAGATCGCGAACTACCGGGGCGCGATGGCGATCATCGACGCGGCGATCAAGGACATCGGGCGAGATTGGACGTGCGACCTCTTCTTCGAGGCGGAGCGGCGGTATTGGCAGCGGAGGAACCGCGCGGCGCAGGTGCAGAAGGCTCGGCAGGACAAGTTGGGCCTGGGCTGGGCGAACCACGATCATCACACGTACCGATCGAGCCGCGAGAACTACACGCACTTGATCGCGGTGTTGGAGAAACTTGGTTTCCATTGCCGCGAGCGGTTTTATGCGGGGGCGGAGGCGGGGTGGGGCGCACAGGTGCTGGAGCAGCCGGTGGCGGGGATCACGATCTTTGCCGACGTGGACATGTCGGCGGAGGAGTTGATGGGAGATTTCGCGCACGCGGGGCTGCCGCCGCGGGAGAAGTTGGGGACGATCGGGCTGTGGTGCGCGCTGCACGGTGAGGCGTTCTTGCAAGCCGGGATGCACCACCTCGAGTGCATGTTCGACTGGCACGCGCTCAAGGCGCAGTTGGAGAGCGAGGCGCACATCAAGACGATGGACCCGTTCACGACGTTCCCGTATCTGCGGCAGGCGTTCACCGAGGGCGAGCGCTGGGCGGTGGAGCCGCGGCGCGTGGAGGCGTTGCTCGCGAAGCACCAGATCACGAAGAAGCAGGCCGACGAGTTCCTCAAGCGTGGCGCGGTCGGTTCGCATTTGGAGAACCTCGAACGCAACGATGGGTTCAAGGGCTTCAACCAGCACGGCGTGAGCCAGATCATCAGCAAGACGGACCCGAGGAAGTTGATCGAAGAGGAGATGGAGAAGGTGGGGGCGTGAGGGAGTAGGGAAGGAGAGAACGGAGTCGGGGAGGGGAAGGATGCGAGGGTCATCGTTGCGTCAGGTGGCCGCGAGCGTTCGTCGCCTGGCGTGCGCGAGTTCGACCAACCGGTCCAGCCATGCGCGGTGGATGACCGCCGAGTCCAGTTTGACGAGGGCTCGCTCGTAGGCGGCGGCGCCCATGCGTTCGCGGAGCGCGGCGTCGTTGAGGAGTTTCTCGACGGCCTGAACGTACTGCTGATCGTTGGCGGTGTCGCAGAGGAAGGCGGTGGTGCCGTCGTCGACGAGGTCGGCGATGCCGCCGACGCGAGAACTGACGACGGGCAGGCCGCAGCCCTGGGCCTCGGCGATGGCGACGCCCGAGTGGTCTTTCCAGGTGGGGAGGATGAAGAGGTCCATGCGGGGGAGGAGTTCGTGGACGACCTTGGCGTTGCTGGTGGCGCCATGCCACACGACATTGTGGCAAGCGGGGTCGGCGGGAGCCTGAGCGGAGCAGATGTGCAACTCGATCTTGTCGCGCCAGCGGGATTGGTGCCAGCGGAGGAGGCGCGGGCCGCCCTTGCGGTCCCAGTCGTTGCCGACGAAGATGGCGCGGACGAGGCCGTTGCCGGCGCGGGTGGCGTGGGCGCGTGGGTTGGGCTTGGGGACGTGGATGCCGGGGGGGACGACGTGGACGCGGGCGGGGTCGGCTCCGCAGTCGTGGACGATGGAGTGGGCGGCCCAGGTGCTCCAGGCGGCGGAGAGGTCGGCGGCCTGAAAAAGACGGCGATCTTCGCGGAGGAGCGGGCGCTTGACGATGAGCGGGGCCTCGGGCTCGAGGTCGCGGTGGGCGCACATGGTGGTGCAGTCGGTGTAGACGGCGAGGGCGGGGCGCGAGGCGGGGGGGAGTTCGAGGACGGCGCCGCCGATGGCTTGGGAGATGCAGTGGATGACGTCGAAGCGGTTGGGAGGGAGTTCGCGCTCAAACCATTTTCGGAGCATGACCTTCCAGGCCCAACGGAGGCGGTTGGGATGCATGCCCCATTCGGTGATGATGGGGATTCGTCGGCAGAGGTGGCGGAGCAGGCCGCGGGGCTTGATGTAGAGGTGGACGGCGTGGATGTTGGGATGGAGGGCGGACTGTTCTTCGAGGCGTTGGCCGGCGGTCATGAGGCCGAAGGCGCCGATGGTGAGGAAGAGGATGCGGGCGGGGCCGGCGGGGTCCTGGGCGGGGAGTTTGGCGGGGGAGAGGGAGTCGAGGTTGTGAGAGACGGCGAGGTTCATGGGCGTGGGGAGGGTAGACGAAGCAAGGAGATGGCCTGCGTCGCGCGGGGGGAGGGCGTGTAGGGTGGGTGGGGGTGGTCGCGAGGCGAGGGCGGCGATCAGGCCTTGCGGCTTCGCTTGGTGGGGCGTGAGCCGGGCGTGCCGGCCTTCTTCTCGCCCTCGTCGCGTTTGCGGCTGCGGGCCCCTTCGACTTCGGAGCGGCGGACCTTGGTCGGGCCGCCGGACTTCACGGACTCCTCGTGGCGTTTCTTGAGTCGGATGAGTTGGTCGCGGAGGATGGCGGCCTCTTCGAACTTCATGTCGCGGGCGGCGGCGAGCATTTCTTCTTCCATGACCTTCATGAGTTCGCTGGCTTCGACTTCGGGCTCCTTGGTCTCGACGGATCTGGAGGCGGAACGGCGGGCCTTGAGTTCTTGATCGAGGCCGCGGCGGATGGCCTTCTTGACGGTTTGAGGCGTGATGCCGTGGGCCTGGTTGTAGGCGAGTTGCTTGGCGCGGCGGCGTTCGGTTTCTTCGATGGCGGCCTGCATGGCGGGCGTCATGGTGTCGGCGTACATGATGACGCGGGCGTTGACGTTGCGGGCGGCGCGGCCCATCTGCTGGATCAGCGACGTGGGTGAACGGAGGAAGCCCTCCTTGTCGGCATCGAGGATGCAGACGAGGGAGACTTCCGGGAGGTCGAGGCCTTCGCGGAGGAGGTTGACGCCGACGAGGACGTCGAAGTTGCCCAGGCGCAGGTCGGTGAGGATCTCGACGCGGTCGAGGGTTTCGATGTCGCTGTGGAGGTAACGGACGCGGAGGCCCTTTTCATCGAGGTAGCGGGCGAGGTCTTCGCAGAGGCGCTTGGTGAGGGCGGTGACGAGGACGCGGTCGCCGGAGGTGACACGTCGTTGTGCCTCGGCGATGAGGTCGGGGATCTGACCGCGGGCGGAGCGGACCTCGATTTCGGGGTCGAGGAGCCCGGTGGGGCGGATGACCTGCTCGGCGACTTCGCCGGCGGTTCGGTCGAGTTCGTAGGGGCCGGGGGTGGCGCTGACGTACATGACCTGCGGGACGATGGATTCGAACTCTTCGAAGCGGAGGGGGCGGTTGTCGAGAGCGCTGGGGAGGCGGAAGCCGTGCTCGACGAGGACGGCTTTGCGGGCGCGATCGCCATTGAACATGGCCCGGATCTGTGGCATGGTGACGTGCGATTCGTCGATGATGAGGAGCCAGTCGCGAGAGTTGGGGCGGGGCGAGCGTTCGGCGGCGGGGTTCTCCATGCCGCGGGTGCGCATGCCGAGGGGTCCTTGCTCGGCGAGGGCGAGTGGACCCGGGCCGAACTCCTTGCCCGCGGGCGGGGCGAAGTCGAAATAGTCCATAAGGCAGTAGGGGCGTTCGCCCGGGGCGCGGCCGTCCATGAATCGCGAGTAGTTTTCGATGCCTGGGCAACTGCCGGTTTCCTCGATGAGTTCGAGGTCGTACTTGGTGCGGGAGAGGAGGCGTTGGGCTTCGAGGAGTTTGCCCTGGGAGCGGAGTTGCATGACGCGGGCGTCGAGTTCCTCGCGGATGGAGGCGATCGCGGCCTGCAACTGGTCCTCGGGCATGACGTGGTGGACGGCGGGGAAGAGGAAGAACTGCTTTTCCTCGGCGAGGACCTCGCTCGTGACGGGGTTGACGAGATCGACGCGCTCGATCTCATCGCCGAAGAACTCGACGCGGACGGCGAACTTCTCGTACGCGGGCCAGACTTCGAGCGCGTCGCCGCGGACGCGGAACTGCCCGCGTTTCCACTCGATCTCGCTGCGCGAGTATTGCATCGCGGTCATGGCGAGGAGGAACTCGCGACGGTTGACGCGCGAGCCCCTGGTGATGGTGAGGACGCGCTGGCGGTAGGCCTCGGGCGAGCCGAGGCCGAAGATGCAGGAGACGGACGCGACGACAACGACGTCGCGTCGGGAGAGGATGTTGCTGGTGGCGGCGAGGCGGAGTTGGTCGAGTTCGTCGTTGCGGCTGCTGTCCTTCTCGATGTAGATGTCGCGGCCGGGGATGTAGGCCTCGGGCTGGTAGTAGTCGTAGTAGGAGACGAAGTAGTTGACGCTGTTGTGGGGGAAGAACTCGCGGAGTTCTTCGAAGAGTTGGGCGGCGAGGGTCTTGTTGTGGCTGATGATGAGCGTGGGCTTGTTGAGGCGGGCGATGACGTTCGCCATCGTGAAGGTTTTGCCCGTGCCGGTGGCGCCGAGGAGGCAGACGGCGGGTTTCTTCGCCGAGAGATCGCCGGCGAGTTTCTCGATGGCCGCGGGCTGGTCGCCCATGGGCTTGAACTCGGAGACGACTTGGAAGGGGCGCGGGGGCATTGGGGGAGGGTATGGATCGGGCGTGGGGAGCGAGATCGCGTGGGCGGTGGTGGCTGATCCGCGGCTCGAAGGACGGCGCACGAAAAAGCCCGGCGCGTGGGCCGGGCTCGGCGGGGGGGGATGGATCGACGGAGGATGGTCAGCGAGCGCCGGCGATCGCGGGCTTGCGGCTCTCGTTGAGGAGGCGGCGGAGCACGGTCTGGAGCACGCCGCCGTTTTTGTAGTATTCGGCCTCGACGGGTGTGTCGATACGGCAGCGGGTGGTGAACTCGATCTTCTTGCCGTCGGATTTGGTTGCCGTGACCATCACGTCGCAGCGTGGTTCGACGAGCCCGTCGGCGCTGACGGGGAGGTGGATGTCGAAGGTCTCTTCGCCCGTGAGGCCCAGGCTGGCGGCGGATTGGCCTTCGAGGAAGTTGAGGGGGAGGACGCCCATGCCGACGAGGTTGGAGCGGTGGATGCGTTCGAAGGACTCGCTGATGACGGCACGGCAACCGAGGAGGAGTGTGCCCTTGGCGGCCCAATCGCGGGACGAGCCCATGCCGTAGTCTTTGCCCGCGAGGACGATGAGGGGCGTGCCGTCTTTTTTGTAGTTCATGGCGGCGTCGTAGATGTACGCGATCTTATTGGCGCCGGACTTGGACATGTCCTTGGTCCATCCGCCCTCCTTGATCTTGCCGGAGGCGGGATCGACGGCGAGTTTGTTCTTGACGCGGACGTTGGCGAAGGTGCCGCGGGTCATGACGCGGTCGTTGCCGCGGCGGCTGCCGTAGGAGTTGAAGTCGGATTTCTTGACACCGAGGGACTTGAGGTAGTCGCCCGCGGGGCTGGCTTCGGCGATGTCGCCGGCGGGGGAGATGTGGTCGGTGGTGACGCTGTCGGCCACATAAATGAGGCACTTGGCGCCCATGATGGGCGTGGGCGGCGTGGGCTGTTCGGTGAGGGAATCGAAGTAGGGCGGGTTCTGGATGTAGGTGCTGTTGGTGTTCCAGTTGTAGAGGTCGCTCTTGGAGACGGGGACGCTGTTCCAGGTGGGGTTGCCGTTGAAGACGTTGGCGTATTCCTTGCGGAACTGGTCGGGCGAGAGGCACTGGGCCTTGGTGGCCTGGACTTCGGCCTGGGTGGGCCAGAGGTCCTTGAGGAAGACGGGCTTGCCGTCCTTGCTGACGCCGAGCGGCTCGGTGGCGAGGTCGATGGCGACGCTGCCGGCGATCGCGTAGGCGACGACCAGGGGCGGGCTGGCGAGGTAGTTGGCCTTGACGCTGGGGTGGACGCGTCCCTCGAAGTTGCGGTTGCCGCTGAGGACGGCGGCGGCGCAGAGGTCGCCCTCCTTGATGGCGGCTTCGACCTCGGCGGGGAGGGGGCCGGAGTTTCCGATGCAGGTGGTGCAGCCGTAGCCCACGGTGTTGAAGCCGACGGCATCGAGGTCTTGGGTGAGGTTGGCCTTGTCGAGGTAGGCGGTGACGACCTTGGAGCCGGGGGCGAGGGAGGTTTTCACCCAGGGCTTGCGGGTCAGGCCCAGGGCGCGAGCCTTGCGGGCAACGAGGCCCGCGGCGATGAGGACGTCGGGGTTGCTGGTGTTGGTGCAGGAGGTGATGGCGGCGATGACGACGGCGCCGTGCGTGAGTTTGTGCGCGCCCGCGCCCGGGGCGGAGTAGGTGCCGAAGGACCCGAAGATTTTGTCGGCGGGGAGGCCGAAGGACGTGTTGCCGAGCGGCGCGGCGAGGGATTTGAAGAACTCGCCTTTGACGTTTTTGAGTTCGACGCGATCTTGCGGGCGTTTGGGGCCGGCGAGGCTGGGCTGGACGGTGGAGAGGTCGAGTTCGAGGACGTCGGTGAACTCGGGATCGGGCGTGCCGGGCTGCCAGAAGAGGGCGTTGGCTTTGCAGTAGGCTTCGACGAGGTCGACGGTGGCGTCGTCGCGGCCGGTGAAGCGGAGGTAGTCGAGGGTCACGCTGTCGACGGGGAAGAAGCCGATGGTGGCGCCGTATTCGGGGGCCATGTTGGCGATGGTGGCGCGGTCGGGGACGGAGAGGGCCGTCAGCCCATCCCCGAAGAACTCGACGAACTTATCGACGACGCCCTTTTTGCGGAGCATCTGGGTGACGGTGAGGACGAGGTCGGTGGCGGTGGTGCCCTCGGGGAGTTTGCCCTTGAGTTTGAACCCGATGACATCGGGGGTGAGCATGTAGATGGGCTGTCCGAGCATGACGGCCTCGGCCTCGATCCCGCCGACGCCCCAGCCGACGACGCCCAGGCCGTTGATCATGGTGGTGTGGCTGTCGGTGCCGACGCAGGAGTCGGGGTAGGCCACAGGCGGGACGCCTGTGCCACCGTTCCGATCAGGGCTGGTCCAGACGGCCTTGGCGAGATATTCGAGGTTGACCTGATGGACGATGCCGGTGGCGGGCGGGACGGCGCGGAAGTTGGAGAGGGATTGCTGTCCCCACTTGAGAAACTCGTAGCGTTCGTTGTTGCGTTCAAACTCTTTCTGGGCGTTGATGGTAAGAGCGGTGGCGCTGGCGAAGGCGTCGACCTGGACGCTGTGGTCGATGACCAGGTCGCAGGGGACGAGGGGGTTGATGGCGTTGGGGTCGCCGCCGAGTTTCTTCATCGCGTCGCGCATCGCGGCGAGGTCGACGACGCAGGGCACGCCCGTGAAATCTTGCAGCACGACGCGCCCGGGCATGAAGGGGATTTCGTCCTTGACGGGGGCCTTGGGGTTCCAGTTGGCGAGGCCGCTGACGTCGTCGGCGGTGACGACGAACCCGTCGAGGTTGCGGAGCATGGACTCGAGGAGCACCTTGATCGAGAAGGGCAGGCGATCGACGTGCCCGATGCCCTTGGCCTTGAGGGCGTGGAGGTCGAAGTAGGTGTACGAGCCGTGCTTCGTGGTGAGGGTCTTGCGGGCGTGGAAGGGGTCGGGGCGGGTAGACATGGGGTGCTCCTGAAAGGCGGAATGACGATCAAGGCTAGCGGTGTATCGGCATGAATCGAATCGATTCGGATTCTATGTGCGATAAGTCTGAGTTATGGACGAGCGGCCTCGTGGCGTGCGCCGGTGGAGCGACGAGCGTGGTGGTCAGCGCGTCATGGCCGCCTTCAACTCGCGTTCGAACGCGGCGGCGGCGGCGCTGGGCAATCGATCGCGCCGGCGGACGATGGCGAGGTCGCGGGTGATGCGTCCGTCCCTGCAGAAAAACCCCTCCTCCTCGCGGAGCGCGAATCGGCTGACGAGCCCGACGCCGATGCCGGCGGTGACCATGGACTTGATGCTCTCGATCGAGCGGAGTTCCATGACGACGTTGAGGCGTACGCCGGCGGCCTCGGCGGCCTGGTCGATGACGCTGCGCACGGCCGAGCCGGCCTCGAAGGCGACGAAGGGCTCGCGTTCGATGTCCTTCCAGCGAAAACCCGTGCGTATGTTGAGGGGCGTGGACTTGCTCGCGGGCTTCCAGTTGGGAGGGACGATCAAGCGGAGTTCGTCCTTGACGAGCGGGATGGAAAGCAACTCGCCGCGTCCGGGCTGGCCGGTGGGGAGTTGGACGGGGAGCGTGACGATCGCAAGGTCGAGTTCGCCCGAGAGGACGCTGGCGGCGACGGCGGCGGACCCGGCCTCACGGACATAGAAGCGCAGGGCGGGATGCTTGCGACGCACGGCCCGCACGACGCCGGGGAGCAGGTAGTCGGTGGCGGTCGCGCCGCCCCCGACGCGGATGGAGCCGGTTTCGAGGCCCGTGATCTGGCGGACGGCGTTGAGCCCGGCGTCGGCGGCGGCGAGCGATTCGTCGGCGAAGGCGAGGAAGACCTGGCCCGCGTCGGTCAGTTCGACGCCGCGGCCCGTGCGGCTGAAGAGGGCGGTGCCGCATTCGGCTTCGAGTTTGCGCAGGACGGAGGAGAGCGCGGGCTGCGTGACGCCGAGCGATTCGGCGGCGCGGGTGAGTTGGCGAGCCTGGGCGATGGCGCGGAAGTAGCGGAGGGCGGTCAACTCCATGGAGGAGCGTACGACCCTCGCGACGCCCCTACGATCGCGTTGTGAGGCGACCATCTTCCAAGGCGTGGAACCGCGAGATTGACCTGTTGCGGCGATGGCGCGCGCCGTACACGCGCGACGTGGGCATCGCCGAGGCGGTCCAGGCGTTGACCGCGGAGGCCCGCAAGCAGCACCAGGCGATCACGTCGCTGGGAGTGGCGTGGGACGAGTTGGTGCCGGCGCACCTGGTGGGGACGAGCGCGATCCAGCGGCTGACGCCGGCGGGGATCTTGACGGTCAAGACGGAGGATGCGGCGACGCGGTACGAGTTGGATCGGTGGCTTCGCGGGGTGGGCGAGGTGCTGGTCAAGATGCGGAGCACGAAGACGGTGAAGCGGATCCGGCTGGTGTAGACGCGAGGTGTTCGTGTGGGGCCACGTTGGTGGGAAGGAAATGGGCACGTGGGCGTGCTTGGGTTGATGGGGCCTTCTGCCGATAATTGGACATGCCCGGGCTCCCCAATACCGATCTGCCTCCCGAACTGCTCGCCCACATGCAAGCCATCAAGGCGAAGGCGATCGAGTATGGGCTGGATTTCTACGAGGTCGTCTTCGAGGTGTTGCCCTTCGAAACGATGAACCAGATCGCGGCGTACGGTGGCTTTCCGGTGCGGTATCCGCACTGGAAGTGGGGGATGGAGTACGAGAAACTGAGCAAGCGCGACGCGTATGGGTTGGGGCGTATCTACGAGATGGTGATCAACAACGATCCGTGCTATGCGTACCTGCAGGAGAGCAACAGCGTGACGGACCAGAAGTTGGTGATGGCCCACGTCTATGGGCACGCCGACTTCTTCAAGCACAACCTGTGGTTCAGCAAGACGAATCGCAAGATGATGGACGAGATGGCGAACCACGCGACGCGCGTCCGGCGGCATATCGAGCGGCAGGGGCAGGATCGCGTCGAGCGGTTCCTTGATGCGTGCCTCAGTCTGGAGCATTTGATCGACCCGCATTCGGTCTTCGTGCAACGCGAGGAGCGTTCGGGCGCAAGGGGCGGCGAGGAGGACTTTGGCCCGGCGCCCTTCGAGCCGCACAAACTCCCGGCGAAGGAGTACATGGACCCCTTCATCAACCCGCAGCACGAACTCGAACGCCAAAGGAAGGAACACGAGGCCAAGGCGCGGGCGGCGAGGCAGAAGTTTCCCAAGCAACCGACGCGGGATGTGCTGCTCTTCCTGCTGCGCTGCGCGCCGCTGGAGGACTGGCAGCAGGACATCCTGGGCATCATCCGCGACGAGGCGTATTACTTCGCGCCGCAGGCGATGACGAAGGTGATGAACGAGGGCTGGGCGACGTATTGGCACAGCAAACTCATGACGCAGCACTTCCTGGAGGACAAGGAGATCGTGGACTATGCCGAGCAGCACAGCGGCGTGGTCCACATGCCTCCCGGCGGGTTCAACCCGTACAAGATCGGGGTTGAACTCTTCAAGGACATCGAGCGGCGGTGGAACATGGGGCAGCACGGCCCGGCCTGGGAGCGGCTGGAGACGATCGGCGCGAAGGAGCGCTACGACGACCGCAGCATGGCGGGGCGGGAAAAGATCTTCGAGGTGCGGCGCATCTACAACGACGTGAACTTCATCGACGAGTTCCTGACGGAGGAGTTCGTCGAGAAGCACAGGATGTACCAGCACAAGCGCGACCCGCAGACGGGCGAAGTGAAGATCGTCAGCCGTGACTTCAAGCGCGTGAAGATGACGCTGCTGCACCACCTGACCAACATGGGGCAGCCGTTTATGTACGTCGTCGACGGCAACTACCTGAATCGCGGGGAACTGTACCTGGCGCACAAGTTTGCCGGGTTGGAGGTGGACGCGGGAAAGGCGGTGGAGGTGTTGCAGAACTTGCGGACGTTGTGGGGAAGGCCCGTGCACCTGCAAACGCGGATCAACGACGACATGTTCCTCCTGTCCATCCAGGAGCCGGGCGACAAGGTCAAGAAGGAGAAGATCACCGAGGAGACGCCCGGGCCCGCGCACCTCGTGATGTGACATCGCGGCGCGGCCACGCGCGGGATCAGCGGCTGGGCAAAGCGTCCAGGGCACGATCGAGGGCCTCGCGCCGCGCGGTATTCTGGGCGGTCTCCTTGAGGCGCTGGAGCATCTCCCGGGCCTCGCCGCGGGACTTCTTCTTGGACCACGAGGCGGCGAGTTCGCGGGCGTCGCGCTCGACCTGGTCGTCACGCAGGGCGGTCCGCAGCGTTTCGAGATCGGCGTCGTCGATGCCCCCGGGCATGAGCGGATAGGCGGCGAGCCACAGGGCGTCGCGCAGGGTGCCGTCCTGCTTGTGCGGCTCGTCGAGCCGAGCGAAGGCGGCCAGGACTTCTCGGTTAAGGCCGCCGCGAAAGAGGGGCAGGATGGCGGCTCGTGCGACGTCGGAGGTGAAGGCGTTGGGGTCTTCCTTGAGGATCGCGGCGGCGAGGTCCTTGGCGTCCGCGTCGCGCCCGGTAAGCGACAGCGCGGTGAGGGCGTCTGCGAATCGGCGTTCCTTGACGGCGGGGGCGATCTCGTCGGCGATCGCGCGGATGGTGCCCGACACGGAGGGAGACTCGAGTGCGAGCGTAAATCCATTCGCGCGAGGGCGATCGCGCCCGATGGTCAGCAGCGGATCGCCGAAGACGGCGATCTTCCAGAGCGGGGCGCCGTCGACGCGCGTCGAGGCCCCCCAGGGGGCGGGCGCGCCAAGGCGCGCGACGACCTGCGACGTCGGGACGAAGGCGCTGAGGAACGGCTCCTGCACCGAGCCGAGGTAGGCGTAGGCGCCGCGTTCGAGCCAGCGCTGCGCGACGGTGTCGCGTCGCGCGGGGAACTGGGCGGACCAGGAGTGGATGAAATGCACGATGGCGGGTCGCGTGAGGATGGGCACGTCCCCCGGCTTGCACTGCCCCGGGCGAAGGTCGAAGAAGTCGCAGTTGCCCATGGTGTTGACGAGGACGAGGCCGGCATCGAGTGGTCGGGCGGCGCGGAGTCGCCAGTCGCGGGCGCCCTGCGTTTCGCCGTCCATGATGTCGTAGGTGAACTTCATGGCCTTGAGGTAGGCCTCGGCGCCGCGGGCGTTGTAGAGGCGCCAGGAGCCGGTGGTTTCGTAGGCGTCGAAGAGCCAGGCGGAAGTTGGGTTGAGGAAGAGGGCGCTCATGGCGCGATACGCGGCCTGCGAAGGACTCCCGATGATCTGACCCGCCCATCCCCATCGGCGAAGGGGGCCGACGCCGCCTTCTTTGAGGCGGCCGACCCGATCGGTGGTGGCGGCGAAGGTCTTGGAGTCGATCTCGATGCGAGCGGGGACGTTGAGGCCGAGCGTGACCCCCTCGATGGTGTCGCCCGTGTCTCGCCACTTGAGGCCCAGCGCGGCGACGCCGCGCTCGATCTCGGTGCAGAACGCCTCGGCATCTGGGGCCGGGAAGTAGGAGTTGGGGTCGCGAGGGACCTTGGGTGTCTCGGCCCAGAGGATGGGTTGAAGGCGACCGGCGGCGAGGGCGAGGGCGGCCGGCCACGCCGGGTCGTTCTCGTGGGTGACGACGACGCCGGGCGATTGGACCTGCTCGAAGGCTCGGTGGAGCAGGTTGCGATTGTCGCTCGCGCCCCGCAGCCCGAGCGCCGCGACGAAGGCGCTGGTGATGTCCGTGCGCGGCACGGGCGTCCAGGGCTGATCGCCTTCGGCGTCGCGTGAGGTCCAGCGCACGACGCGCTCGGGGGCAAAGGCCCGGACGAAGCGGGCGATGTCTTCGTGGGCCAGCGTGGTGCCATCGTCGATGAGGACGGGGAAGTGGAGTTTGGGTGACCAGGCGGCGAGCGCCTCGAGGTAGGAACGCGGATCGCGGACGATGACGACGACGGGCGCGACGGGGATGGCCTGCTGGAGTTGTTGGACGCGCAGCCCAAGGCGTACGGGGGGCGGGAGGTCTTCGAGTTTGGTCGCGGGCGGGGGGGGGTGTTCTAGTGCGGCGGGGGGGGTGGAGTCTTGCGCCGCGGCCGGGAGACTGGAAAACGTGATTGGGGCGCACGCGACGATGCCGCGAAGAAGGAGTGCCCGGAGGGAAGCGAACGTGGAGTTCACGTCAAAATGTAGGTGAGCGGTTCGGCGCACCGCGACGATTCTGGTAGGCTCGATCTAGGTGGGGAGAGGGTCGAGGAGAGGGTGTCACGCGGTCCCAGTCCTCCTTTGGAGACTCCCATGCCCAATGCAGCGCCGGAAGATGCGAAGACGAGCGAAGTCTCAATGAGCGAGCCGCGATCGGCAACGACCGAATCGCCCGAGGCGATCAGGCGGTTTGTCCGCGGCGAAGGATCGGTCAAGCACCAGGTTGGACGAGCGACGATCAAGTATGGCGGGGCGGTGGCTTTGAAACTGCTCATCATCGGGGTGCTTGGGGTGGGCGGCGTGGGCGGGCTCTTTTTGGGGGAGAAGATGTTCCCGCGAAACGACGGCGCGCAGTACGCGTGCGCGGCGGTGCTCGGCGCGATCCCGGCCGCCCTGGTGTGGTGGGTTGGAAGCCGACTGCTCGTCAAGTGGTCGGCGCCCAAGTAGGGGGCGGGTCAGCGGTCACGACTCATGCGGTTGGCGAGAACGAAGGCGAGTTCGAGCGCCTGCTGGTAGTTGAGTCGCGGATCGCAGAGTGACGCGTAGTTGGCGGAGAGGTCGGCCTCGGTGATCCCGGCGCCGCCCCCGATGCATTCGGTGACGTCTTCGCCGGTGAGTTCGAAGTGGACCCCGCCGAGGTGAGAACCCTCGGCGCGGTGGAGGTCGATGGAGTGTTCGAGTTCGACGCGGATGTCGTCGAACGAACGGGTTTTGATGCCGCGGGACGTGGTGATCCCGTTGCCGTGCATGGGGTCGCAGGTCCAGAGCACGAGTTTGTGGGCCTTCGAGACGGCGCGGACGAGGCCCGGCAAGACGGCGGCGACGTTCTTGGCGCCGAGGCGGGCGATGAGGACCATCTTGCCCGGCTCGTTGGACGGGTTGAGCACGTCGAGGAGTCGGAGGAGTTCGTCGGGCGTGATCTTGGGGCCGATCTTGACGCCGACGGGGTTGCGAATCCCTCGGAAGTACTCGACGTGGGCGCCGTCGAGGGCTCGCGTGCGTTCGCCGATCCAGGGCATGTGGGTGGTGAGGTTGAAGAAGCCTTCGCGTCGCGGGACGCGTCGTGTCTGGGCGCTCTCGTAATGGAGGTTGAGCCCTTCGTGGCTGGTGTAGAACTCGACGCGGGTGAGGTCGTCCACGGCCTTCTCGCCCAGCGCCTCCATGAGGCGGAGGCCGTCCGCGAGGTTGGTGGTCATGCGCTCATATTCGGCGCGTCGATCGGCGGAGAGGCTCGCGTGCTTGAGGAAGGCGAGGTTCCAATACTCGGGATGGTGCAGGTCCGCGAATCCACCGTCCACGAGGGAGCGGATGAAGTTGAGCGTAAGGGCCGCGCGCTGGTAGCCCCGGACCATGAGGTGCGGATCGGGGGTGCGAGCGGCGGCGGCGAAGTCGGCGCTGTTGAAGAGGTCGCCGAAATAACTGGGGAGCGTGATCGACGTGCCCTGAACCTGTCGCGTTTCCGTCGGGCTGGATCTGGGCTTGGCGTACTGCCCCGCGAATCGTCCGACGCGGATGACGGGGCGGCGGCTGCCGTGCACGATGACGAGCGACATTTGCAGCAGGATCTTGAGTTTGTTCGTGATCGTCTCGGCGCGGCACTCGGCGAACATCTCGGCGCAGTCCCCACCCTGGAGCAGGAACCGCTTGCCCTGTTGCGCCTCGGCGATCAGGTCGCGGAGGCGCTCGATCTCCCAACTCGTGACCAGCGGCGGGAGGGCGCGAAGGGTTTGCTCCGCGCGCGAAACCTCGCCCGAGTCCGGGTAGGCGATCGCGTGGGCGAGCGGTCGTGTTTTCCAGGACTCGGGCGACCAGTCGTGTGTGGGGGACGAGGGGGGCGTGGGGGGCGAGGTGCTCATGCGGACGGAGGAGTGTAGTGGCCCGGCGGCGCGTGCCCAAAGGCCCGCTCGGCCACGTCGATGGCGCGGGCGAGCGCGGCGGCCTTGTTCACCGTTTCCATGTACTCGGGCTCGGGCTTCGAATCCGCCACGATGCCGCCGGCGGCCTGGAGGTGGTAGGTCCAACTCGCCCCCGTTCGCTTTGACGTGGGGACCACCATCGTCCGCAGCGTGAGCGCGATGTCCATCTGGCCGTCGAGACCGACGTAGCCCATGCCCCCGCCGTACGGTCCTCGGCGAACGGGCTCCAACTCGTCGATGATCTGCATGGCGCGGACTTTGGGGGCGCCGGAGATCGTGCCGACGGGCAGGGCCGCCCGCAGCGCGTCCCAGCAATCGAGGCCCTCGCGGAGGAGGCCCGTCACCGTCGAACTGATGTGCATCACGTGGCTGTAGCGCTCGATGCTCATGATCGTGTCGAGCCTGATGCTCCCCGCCTCGGCCACGCGCCCGACGTCGTTGCGACCCAGGTCCACCAGCATGATGTGCTCGGCCCGCTCCTTCTCGTCCGCGAGCAACTCGCGCTCGAGCGCGAGGTCTTCCTCCGGCGTCGTGCCACGCTTTCGTGTGCCCGCGAGCGGACGATTGGTGACGAGGTATCGCCCACGGCCTTCCCCTCCGATCCTCCGCACCCGGCACAGGATCTCCGGAGAACTCGCGACGAGGATGCACCCGGGCGTTTGCATGTACACCATGTACGGACTCGGGTTCACGGTGCGCAGGGCGCGATAGACATCGAAGGGGTCGGCCTCGCTCGTCCGCTCGAAGCGCTGCCCGAGGACGACCTGGAAGATGTCGCCCGCACGGATGTACTCCAGCGCCCGGGCCACCATCGCCGCGTGCTGCTCGCGTGTCAGGTTGCTGGGGAGGGGGCGAGGGCCGCCCGTGTCCATGATGAGTTCGCCCGAGCGCAGGGGCTCGGTGTGGCGCTCGAGGGCGCCGATCCGCTCGCGCATCTTGGCGATCGCGTGGTCATACGTGGCCTCGGGCAGGGTGGTGCTCGGCAGGACGAAGGCGAGCGCGACGACCAGGACGACCTTCTCGACGTGATCGAAGACGACGACGCCGTCGTAGAGCCCGAACGACAGGTCGGGCAGTCCGCGATCGTCGGTGGGCGCGGTCGCGAATCCCAACTTCGCGGGTTCGGCGAAGCGCACGCTGTCGTACGAGGCGTAGCCGACCCAGCCGCCGAGGAAGCAGGCGGGCGTGCGGGGCGTGGTCACCAGTCGCACGGAGCGGGTGTGGGCGCGCAGGGCGGAGAGAGGATCGGGGCACGCCTCGTCGATCATCTCGACGTCGGAGCGTTCGTCCCCGAACGGTCCGGCGAGTTCGCGTCCTCGGAACTCGACCTTGTGTCCCCGGGCGACGAGATGGCTTATCGGCTGCGCGCCCAGGATGGAGAATCGCCCCTGACGCTCCCCCCCCTCGACCGACTCGAGCAGGAACGACGGGTCTTCACGCTGGTCCGGGGCGACGAGGCGGCGATACGCAACCACCGGCGTTATCTGGTCCGCGAGCAGGCGCACGACGATCGGGACGGCGAGCGTCGCGCCGGGCGTCCGTTCGCGCTCCCGTTGAACCAAGGCCACAAACTCCGCTCGGGAGAGGTTCGCCATCGATCGAGTGTACGCGGAGTCGCGACTATCCTTACGCCCAGTACGCTCCCCGTCCATAGGGAAGGTCTGGAGGGAGGATGCACTCCCATCGCGGCAACCTCCGCGAGAGATCGCACCCCGCACACGCGCTGTGCGGATCGGTCGTCGGTGTACCCCCTTGACTCGTCCATTCGTATCCAGTTCCCACACCGCCATGCCCATCGAAGAAATCAACCAACCCGCCAAGTCCGAGGCCGAACTGGATGCCCTGTCCGAAGCCGCCGGGGGCGCGGTCAGCCCCCGCGCGCGGCGTGCCGATGATCCGGAGATCGTCGCGCAACTCGACCGTCTCATCGAGCAGTTCGGCGGGAAGCCCGGCTCGTTTGAGGCTCGCCTGGTGCGTGAACTCCTGCAAACCGGTCTCAAACTGATCCCCGACGGGCGCGACACGGGCGAACTGAAACTGATGACCAACTCGCTGAAGGAACTGCGGTACGCCTACCGCGTCTTCGGGAAGTATCGTGAGCCCCACAAGGTCACGATCTTCGGGAGCGCCCGCACGCCCGAGACGCACCCGGACTACGCCGCCGCCGTCGAGTTTGGGCGCCTCATGGCCGCGGCCGGGTGGATGGCGATCACGGGCGCGGGGATGGGCATCATGAAGGCAGGGCACGTGGGCCCCGGGCGTGACGCGTCCTTCGGCGTGGCGATCCGTCTTCCCTTCGAGACCAACGCGAACGAGGTCATCAAGGGCGACGAGAAACTCATCAACTTCCGGTACTTCTTCACGCGCAAGTTGATGTTCGTGAGCCAGGCCGAGGCGGTCGCCCTTTTCCCCGGCGGGTTTGGCACGCTCGACGAAGCCTACGAAACGCTCACGCTGGTGCAGACGGGCAAGGCCAGCCCCATGCCCATCGTCACCGTCGAGGGCGCGGGGGGCGATTACTGGAAGAACTGGGACGCCTGGGTGCGGAAGGAACTGCTGGGTCGCGGCTGGATCAGCCCGGAAGACCCATCCATCTACAAAATCTGCGAGACGCCGAAGGAAGCCGCGGACCATATCGTGCAGTTCTACCGCAACTATCACTCGTCGAGGTACGTGCAGGATGACCTCGTTCTCCGTCTCCGTCGACGCCTTCGGGACGAAGACGTCAGGACGTTGGAGCAGGATTTCCGCATCCTCATCAAGAACGGGGGCATGGTGCAGTCGCATGCCGTCGAGGGGGACCCTGAACACCCCAACTTGCCCAAGTTGGTCTTTACGCACACCAAGCACAAGTATGGCGTGGTCCGCCAACTGATCGACCGGATCAATCAGATGGACCCGATCGAATAGGATGACAGGCGGTGCGCGTGCCGTGGTGTCGTGGACCGCTGGCACGGGGTCGGAGGTGGTATGTCGGTGGTTCGGTGGTCGATGGTGGCGATGTGCGCGATGCCGATCCTGTCGGGATGCGGCGGGACGTCGATGCGCGCCGGACCTCGGGGCGTCGAGGCCCCGCGTTCGATCGATCCCGCAAAGGCGGGTACGTTGAACGTGTCGTGGTGGGTTCTGCCAAATGAGCCAAGCCAGGTCGCGGAGGATTCGTCGCGTCTCGAACGAGTCCTCGGAACGTACCAGTCCCGCGACCTCGAGGTGCCCGACGAGCAGATACGCCTCTGGCGAGAGAACGGCCTGCGCGTGATCGCGGTCCCGACGAATGAGGTCGAGGAGATCCGCACGGCGCTCCGGGCGAGCGGACCCGTCGAGCAGCAGGTGCTGGCGCAGTCCGGGACGTGGAAGTCGGCGTACAGGGGGCCCGCGTGGACGGGCTCCGCGTTGCTTCGCCTCGACAACGGGCCGCTGGAACTCCCCGCGGGCGCGCTTCGTGCGATGGTGCGAAGTTGGCTTGTTCCCGTGCCGGCGAGCGCGAACAAGACCACAGTCGCGAGAGAGGGGGAGGAGCCGGCCTCGACGCCTGTTGCGGCTCCGGTGTCGGGCGAATGGGCACCGAGACCGCGCGTCGCGGCCGCGCCCGCTCCGCAACTCTCCCCGGCGTCCGCGGCGGCGTTGCAGTTCGAGTTGGCGCTGCAGCATCAGGAGACGCGTCGCCCCGTGTCCGAGTTCCAAGCCGCGCTGGCGATCGACACCCCCAAAACGCTCAATGACGACGGGCTGGTCTTCTGGCGGCTGACGCTGGGAGGCAGGCTGCGTGCCGGGTGGTCCTACCTCATCGTGCCGGTCGAGCCGGGCGTGGAGTGGAAATCGAGCGCCTTGGATCGCCTCGCCGAGCAGGGCGCGGCCAAGGTGGGCGAGGGCACGGGCGTCGGGCCGGGGGCGATCGCGGGCCCCGCGCTGCGGGCGCCGCCCACGCTGGGCGAGGCCCTGCTCTCCGACGCGGTGCGCGGGAGGCCGGATCGGCGAAATGTGCTGGTCCTCACGCCAAACGTGCCGGAGCGATTTGAGTTATTGCCGAGCGCCATGGGACCATGAGCCGGCGAGAGCGCGGCTACGCTGCGCCATGACCCTCCGCCTCCTCGCCTGCGTCGTCACGCCTCTCATGCTCGCGCTCGCGTGCGGGTGCCATTCGACCCCTCGACACGCCGGCCCCTCCGACTCGAACTCTCGCATGAGCACCGACGCCGTCACGTTCCAACTTCGCTCCATCACCCTCAACGGTGTCGAGCACAAGTACGCCCTCTACGTTCCTGCCTTGCGTTCCAAAGCCCAGCCCGCGCCGATGATCGTCTTCCTCAACGGCCGAGGCGAGTGCGGGACCGACGGCGTCAAGCAAACCACGCAAGGCCTGGGCAACGCCATCCGCGCCGACCCCGCCGCCTGGCCGTTCGTCTGCGTTTTCCCGCAAAAGCCCGACTTTGATTCGACGTGGCTTGACCACGAAGCGCTCGTCCTTGGGGTCATCGAGATCACCCGAGGCGAGCAGAACATCGATCCCGATCGCATCTACCTCACCGGACTCTCTCAGGGTGGAAGAGGAACGTGGGCGATCGGCACGCGCCACCCCGACCTCTTCGCGGCGCTCGCGCCCATCTGCGGCTTTGGCCCGACCGAGCAACTCGGCACGGGTTTGAAGGGCCTTCCGATCTGGGCCTTTCATGGCGAGGCCGACCGCGTCGTCCCCGCCGCGGAGTCGCAGCGTCTGGCCAAGGCCGCGAGCGAACGCGGGGCCGACGTCAAACTCACGCTCTTCATGGGCGTCGATCACAACTCGTGGGACAAGGCGTACCGCGAGGAGAGGTTGAACGCGTGGCTGCTGACGCGGCGGAGACGGCCATAGGGGAGTTGGACGCCCGGCGTGCTTCCCAAGAAGCCTGTCGCGCGTTCGGCTCCGCCGTCGGCGTCCGGAGCGTCCACTCGTCATTGAAACCCATCGCGTTCCGCTCTCCAACCCCGCAATGATCCCCCATGCGACTTTCCTTCCATGGCGCGTCGGGCGAGGTGACGGGTTCTTCGTATCTCATCGAAACCTCTCGAGCGCGGGTGCTGGTTGATTGTGGAGCCTTCCAGGGCACGCCGGACGCGGAGGAGAAGAACGCGGCGAAGCCCCTCTTCGATCCGGCGCGGCTCGACGCGGTCGTCCTGACGCACGCGCACATCGACCACTGCGGACGCCTGCCGAGGCTGTACGACCTCGGGTGCGCCGCGCCCCTCTTTGCCACGCCCGCGACCTGCGAACTCACGCCCGTCATGCTCAAAGACTCCGCCCGCCTCGCCGCCCAGGATGCGGCCTATGCCACGCGAAAAAACCTCAAGCGCGGCGGCCCCGCCGTCGACCCCATCTTCGATGAGAAGGACGTCGAGCGCGCCCTCGCGCACTTTCGTGCCGTTCCGTTTGGAAAGCCGCAGGAGATCGCCCCCGGCGTCGCCATCCGGCTCTTCGATTCGGGTCACATCCTTGGGAGTGCGAGCGTCGAGATGACGGTGGAGGACTCGGGCCCGAAGAAGACGATCGTCTTCTCCGCCGACATCGGACCCTACGGCACGCCGATCATGAACGATCCCGCCACGCCTCCGCACGCGGACGTGGTGATCCTCGAATCGACCTACGGCGACCGCGACCACCGTCCGCTCGCCGCCACGCTCGCCGAGTTCAACGCGATCATCCACGACGCCGTGTGGCGGAAAGAACGGGTGATGATTCCCGCGTTCGCGGTGGGCCGCACGCAGCAGATGCTGTACTACTTGAGCGAACTGGGCGCCAAGGGGAACCTGCCCGACTTCCCCGTCTATGTGGACAGCCCGATGGCGACCGCCGCGACCAACCTCTACCGCAAACATCAGGAAATCCTCGACCACGACGCGCGCCGGGCGCTGCGCTACGCGACCAGCAACGGCTCACGCCCCACGTTCCGGTTCATCGAGAGCGCGGAAGAATCCAAGCGCCTCAACGACGCCGTCGGCGCGTTCGTCGTCATCGCCGGCTCGGGCATGTGCAACGGCGGGCGCATCCAGCACCACTTCCTGCATGGTCTCTGGCGGCGCGATGCGCACGTCGTCATCGCGGGCTATCAATCGGAAGGGACGCTGGGGCGCAAGATCGTCGAGGGCGCCAAGCGGGTCTGGCTCTTGGGCGAGGAGGTCGATGTGCGTGCTCAGGTGCACACGCTCGGCGGCTTCTCGGCCCATGCCGGTCAGAGTGGGCTCGTCACGTGGATGAAGCCCCTCTCGCCGCAGAAGCCCAGGCTCTTCCTCACCCACGGCGAAGAGAAGGGCCGCGAGGGTCTGAAGGCCAAGTTGCGCGAGGTGTACGGGCTCGACGCGGAGTTGCCGATGGTGGGCGAGAGCGCGGAACTGTGAACGCGTGGGGGGACGCGGGCGTGCCCGCGCGACGCGATGCCGAAGCCTGCATCATGGGCGTGGCACGCGAATAATCCCCCTTGGCGCATGATGTCCGATCCCCGCCAACTCGCACGCCGACTCACGGAGTGCACGCTCCTCGACCAGCGCCGCCTCGGCGGGCGGCTTCGCGGCGCGAGGTCTCCGGAGGCGCTCGAGCAGGTCGCGGCCGACATCGAGCGCGCCGTGGCCCGCCGGGAACGCCGGTTCCAGAACGTCCGCGCGATCCACTATCCGCCCGATCTCCCCGTCAGCGAGCGCAAGGAGGACATCGCCGAGGCCATCCGGCACCACCAGGTGATCGTGCTCTGCGGCGAGACGGGCTCGGGGAAGACCACGCAGTTGCCCAAGATCTGCCTTGAACTCGGGCGAGGCAGCGCGGGGCTGATTGGACACACCCAGCCGCGTCGCATCGCGGCACGCACCGTCGCCGCTCGCATCGCCGAGGAACTCCATGTGCCCTTAGGCCGTGAGGTCGGGTACAAGATCCGCTTCGGCGACAAGACCGGTCCCGAGACCCTCATCAAGGTGATGACCGACGGCATCCTCCTCGCCGAGACACAGAACGACCGCCTGCTCGAGCAGTACGACACGATCATCATCGACGAGGCCCACGAGCGCAGCCTCAACATCGATTTCCTCCTGGGCTACTTCAAGCACCTCCTGCCGCGGCGCCCAGACCTCAAACTCATTGTGACGAGTGCGACGATCGATCCGGAACGCTTCGCGGAGCACTTCGCTACGCCGGCACGACCGCACAGAGGCACGGAGGCGCGAAGGGACGAAGCGCCAGCGAACTCGGCGTCTGTCGAGCGGCCGCCGTCGGCGGAGCAGAGAACAAGCGCGCGGGGAACATTCGATGTAGAGGCCGCCCCCGCCGCACACTCCACGTCCTCCGCGTTCTCTTCGAGGCCCACGCCCGCGCCCATCATCATGGTTAGCGGCCGGACGTATCCCGTCGAGGTGCTCTATCGTCCGCCCGCGGGGTACACGAGCGAAGACGGGGAGTTCGAGGGCGACCAGATCTCCGCGATCCTGCGCGCCGTGGACGAGTGCACGACGCTTGGGCGCGGCGACATCCTTGTCTTCCTGTCGGGGGAGCGCGAGATCCGCGAAACCGCCGAGGAACTTCGCCGCAGCCTCCGCGAGCCGGGCACGATCATCCTCCCCCTCTTCTCGCGCCTCTCCAACGAAGAGCAGAACAGGGTCTTTCAACCGCACTCGGGCCGGCGGATCGTGCTCTCCACCAACGTGGCCGAGACCTCGCTCACGGTTCCCGGCATCCGCTATGTCATCGACACGGGCGAGGCCCGCATCAATCGCTACAGCCCGCGGACCAAGGTGCAACGGCTCGAGATCGAGGCGATCTCGCGTGCCAGTGCCGACCAGCGCAAGGGGCGCTGCGGGCGCGTCGGCCCGGGGGTGTGCATCCGCCTGTACTCCGAGGAGGACTACACCAACCGCGCCGAGTTCACCGACCCCGAGATCGTCCGGACCAACCTGGCGAGCGTTATCCTGCAGATGAAGGCCCTGGGGCTGGGCCGCGTCGAGAGTTTTCCGTTCGTCGAGCCCCCCGACTCGCGCATGATCAAGGACGGATACGACACGCTCCGCGAACTCGGGGCCGTGGATGAGAAGGATGACCTCACCGAGATCGGGCGGCGGCTCTCGAAACTCCCGATCGACCCTCGCATCGGGCGCATGATCCTCGCGGCCGACGCGGAGGGCTCCCTTTCCGAAGTGCTCGTCATCGCCGCCGCGCTGAGCGTGCAAGACCCGCGCGACCGCCGCCAGGATCATCAGGACGCCGCCGACGCCGCCCACGCGACGTTCAAATCGCAGGATTCGGACTTCCTCTTCTACCTCAACCTCTGGAACTGGTACCACGACCAGCAGGAGAAACTCTCCCGCAGCAAACTCGTCAAGGCCCTCAAGGACCACTACCTCTCGTACCTCCGCATGCGCGAGTGGGTCGAGGTGCATCGCCAACTCAACGACCTCGTCACGGAGATGGGCATTGGCACGCGCCGAGCGAGCGCCTCCACCCCCTCCCCGAGGGACGGAGCCGGGAGAAGGGTTGCTTCATCCTCCGATCACCACACTCGCCCGCAACCAAGCGTCCGCCCACCGCAGCGTCCCGCCACCTACGACCAGATCCACCGCGCCCTCCTCACCGGGATGCTCAGCGGCCTTGGACGCAAGGGCGAGCAGGGCGAGTATTCCGGCACCCACAACTCCAAGTTCTTCATCCACCCCGGGTCGGGCCTCAGCAAGAGCAAGCCCAAGTGGGTCATGGCCGCCGAACTGGTCCGCACCACCAAACTCTACGCGCGGGCCTGCGCCAAGATCGATCCGCAGTGGATCGAGGCCGCCGCCGCCCACCTCGTCACCCGCACCCACAGCGAGCCCCATTGGGACGGCGAGACCGCCCGCGTTCTGGCCTACGAGAAAGTGCTCCTCTACGGGCTCGAAGTGGTCGCGGGTCGCCGAGTCCACTTCGGCCCGATCAACCCCGAGATGAGCCGCGAGATCTTCATCCACGCCGCCCTCGTCGAGGGCGACTATCGAACCGACGCCCGCTGGTTTCGGCACAATCGCGCGCTTCAAGAAGAAGTCGAGATGATCGAGATCAAGACGCGCCGGCGTGATCTCCTCGTCGATGCCCAGGCCCGCTTCGAGTTCTACCACAAACGCCTCCCGCGCGACGTCTACAGCGGAACCACCTTCGAGCGCTGGCGATCCTCCGCCGAGCACGAGAACCGCTCCATCCTCATGATGACGCGGGAAGACCTCATGCTGCACGATGCGGCCGAGGCCACCCTCGCCATGTTCCCCGACACCCTCCTCGTCGGCGGCACCGCCTCCGCGGATTCCACAACCAGCAACTCCGCGTCCGCCGGCACCCGCCTCAAAATCGAGTACACCCACGAGCCCGGCACCACGCACGACGGCATCACGCTCCACGTCCCCGTCGAGGCCCTCAATCAACTCGACGAGGAACGCTGCGCGTGGCTCGTCCCGGGCCTCGTCAAGGAGAAGGTCGCCGAGATGATCCGCGCCGTCCCCAAGAGCCAGCGACGCCACTTGGGCCCGCCCAACCAGATGGCCGACGAAGTCCTCGCCGGGCTCACCTTCGCCGTCGGCCCCTTCGCCGAGCAGGTCCGCCTCCGCCTCGAACACCTCACCGGCGTCGAGATGCCCAAGGACGTCTGGTCCCAGGTCCACATCCCCGAGCACCTCAAGATGAACTTCCGCGTGCTCAACACCAAGGGCGAGACCATCGCCGAAGGACGCGACCTGCGCGCCCTCAAGAACAAACTTGGCATGGCCGTCCAACAGAGTTTCGCCAAACTCGGCGGCGACCAGTTCCACCGCGACGCCCTCACCACGTGGGACTTCGGCGATCTCCCCGAGCGCGTCGAGGTCCGCCGAGGGACCATGACCGTCGTCGGCTACCCCGCGCTCGTGGACCTCGGCAAGGATGCCGGCCTGCGCATCGCCGAGACTCCGGCCCGCGCCGCGATGATGCACCGCGCCGGCGTGCGAAGGCTGTTCCTCATCAAAGCCGGCCGCGAGATCAAGTACCAACTCGCGCTCCGCACGCGACTCGAAAAACTGTGCGTCGTCTGGTCCATGCTCGGGAGCGCCAACGACCTCAAGGCCGACCTCATGGGCCTCGTTGCCGAGCGCGCCTTCCTGGGCGAGGCCAGCCCCCTCGCCACGCCCATCCGCACGCAGAGGGAGTTCGAACTCCGCCTTGAGCGAGGCTACGACCGCATCACCCCCGCCGTCGACGAGGTCGGCACGCTCGCCGAGAGGATCCTCGATGAATATCAGAATGTCAGGTTGGTCCTCGAATCGCAGAACGTCCCCGCCTTCGCCACGCCGCACCAGGACGTCCGGCACCAGATGTCGGGCCTTGTCTATAAGGGCTTCATGGTCGCGACGCCCCGCGAGTGGCTGCCCCACGTGCCGCGGTTCTTGAACGCCATCCGCGTGCGTCTCCAGAAACTTCCCCGCGGCGGCCTCGACCGCGACGCGCGGCTCCTGCAGCCCGTCCTCCAGCACTGGCATGCGTGCCTGCAGCGCCTGGAGAAGCACAAGGCCGCGGGGATCCTCGATCCCGAACTCATCCTCTACCGCTGGATGATCGAAGAGTTCCGAGTGTCCCAGTTCGCGCAGGAACTGCGAACCTCGATCCCCGCGTCGGAAAAGAGGTTGCAAGAACAGTGGGAAAAGATCGGCCGGCCGTGACATGCCCACACAAGGGCGCCCCGATCTGGGGAAGGCCAACGTGTCGCGATGGTCACGGGGCGCGATTCCCGTCCGTGCCGGGATCGTTCATGCCCGTAACGGAACGATTCCAGGTGGCAACAGAACTGTCTCGGCACGCTCACGCTCGGACGTTGGACGACCAACAGGGGATGCGTTCTTGGCCGCAACGCCAAAAGCCATGTCCGCAAGCCCCGGCGAGCGGATCGGTTGCACGCGCCACCACACAAATGATGGGTCACGCCGCAGGGCAGGCGCGACGCGCCGGGACGCCCAACCCTAAGCCCGATCGCGGAGGACGCCGAGTCGAGAGAGGCACGCGGAGGAAGTCAACGCATCAGCGCCCAGCGCGTCCCATTCTCAACTCGAAGGAGGCGAAGGACGCGAAGTGGAGAGGTGCCGCTACTCGTGAGAGTGGCACCGAAAGGGACGCATCCCGTGGCGCCGAAGAACGTGGCCTCTGGCACGTTCCTCGGTGCTTATGCACCCGCCTCCCCTGTATCCCTCAGCACCCAGTAATGTAAGCGTCGAGGTACTCAAGCAGGTCTTCGATGGTGACACCACCATCGAAACCAAGATCCGCCTCGCGCGCTCCGTCGACATACGACTGCAGATAATCAAGCAGATCGTCCACGGTGACTCCTAGATCAGAGTTCCGATCGGCGAGGCAAAACAACCCCAGACTGGTGCCAGCCACGTCCAAGGTCGCAGTATCCGACCCGAGGCGCACCGTGACCAGAAGAGCGTTCGGCCACGTGCCCGACGGCTCAAGAACGGCTCCACCGAGTGCGAATCCGCGACTTGGGTCCGTGACGACGATGGTGCTCGGTCCCCCACCGGGCACCGGAATAGGCGAGAATCCCGTAGCAGACAGTTCGATGTCAGGCGCTCCGGTTGAACTAGAAGAACCCAGTTCTGCTCCGAGTGCAAGTCGACCACCAATCCGCGATGCGGTAACGCGAACCGGCACTCCGCCCACGGTGGCAGGAGTAGGAGAGGGTGTTCGGAATGGTTGGACTCGCCGACTAGAACACGGGACGGGGTTGCCTCGCCAGTCGAACTCGATGCAGACCGTCCAGCGTCGCTCTTGAACGACCCGCTCGGTTCCCCCGGCGCACGCGGCCGTCTCGACGATCTGGCCGGTGAAGAACGCCTCGTAGCGCAGACCCCAGAACCAGTTTTCAAATCCGGTCCGACCGCTCGAAGGTCCCGGCGCGTCCTCGCCGTAGTAACGACACCCGGTCATGCGGTCGGGTTCATAGACGTCAAAGCGACCGCTGCAACTATCGACCGGCGCATTCCTTTGGTCTGGGTCCGATCGGTAACCGTGGCGGGTGTGATTTCCGGAACAATCCGAACCCCCGTCTTCTCGCTCAAGAGCGTGTCCCTCGTTGAAGTAGTTGGTTCTTGTCCACGTCTCCACGCGCCTCCGATACTCGCAACAACGACAGTCGCCCAAGAACTGAACTTCTTCCGCGATTCCGGCGCTGTACGACGGAAACCCGCCCGGACATCCATTACGCTGGCGCAGTGGCGAACACTCTCGGATGTCGATCGTTCCGCCGATGCAGCCGATTCGGGCAGCGAAGATCTGGTAGGTCACCTCGGCGGACACCACGATATCGAAGTTCCCGAAGAGATAATCTGAACTGGAGTAAAACGTGATGGGAACAACGGCGGCGAGGGTGTAGGTCGGCCGCGACGGGTGCCGTTCATTCGAAGTGACGCCGTTTGTGGTGACTTGCCCTCGAACGAGCGGAACGCGGTCATTTGTTCCGAGGTTCGCCGTGAGAAAGAAAGCGTTTGTTCCCAACGAGCCCGCGCCTTCCACTTGAAGAAAGCCGTTATAACTCGTAGTAAGAGAGTACGGCGTGCCCGGCTCTCCTCGAACAAAGACCTTGACCGACGTCGTGTGCCCGCCACCGTGAAGCAGGCCCCCGACCAAGAACGGGGTTCGAACACGCTGTCGAAGGTAACTGCGAGTGGTATACAACGCTGTCGCCCCTGCGGTCCTGACGCCAATCGTGAAGTCACGTTGACCCTGGCTCTGGTTCTGAGGGGGGTCGAAGACATTGAAGACTTGTTCCCAATCGCCCTCTACGTTCGTACGACTGTCGTCCGTATTCGTGCAACTTCCGAGGGTGCCATAGCAGATCGCCCAATCCGAAACGTAAAGAACGTCGGATTCAGAGGGCTGAGCCAACGACTTGTGCGTGGCGAGAACGAGCGTCAAAGACAAGATGACGAAGGTGTGTTTTAGATTCATCTAGCATCCTCCTCGGCGGTTGATACCACCCCACACCGTACCATCAGCCGGCGTCTTCGACGGGTGGTGACAGGGCGTCGTACGCGATGTTGAGATCCTACACGAGAACGGCCGGAGGCACAAGCCGGGGCGGCCCGTGAGGCGGGGTGGGAGGGAAGACGCCGAGGTCCGAGCCCCTCCTTTCAATATGGCTGCACACACCCCACCTTCGGAATCCGACGGCAAGTTGTACATGGAGGCACACGAGCCACCCGCCGTGCGGCCGGGGGCGGGGCGTGGCGCATCGGCAATCACCGGAACGAGCCGTCGAATGGGGGTGCGGGCTCGGTGTGCTGGGGGTGGACGTTCCGCGCGAGGCTGATCGGAAGAAGACGTCCGGCTCGCGAGTCCGAGCGAGGAGTTGCAGGGTGGGCGGTCAGCCCCCATGCATTCGAAGAACGATGGGCCTCCCCTCGTCGCGTCCTTCGTTCCGTCGCGTTGAGAATCTTGAGGCACTGGGCACTGGGGTGGCCAATCCTCATTCTTGTGTCTCTTCCTCCGCGCCCACCCGGTCTATCCTCCGCCCCCTCCGCGTTCGCCTTTGTCTTCTTTCCAATATTCACTCCAACTCCACTCACCCGGCAGGGTGGCACCGAGGAACCACTCGACCCGTGCCACCGAGGAACCTTCGCTTTGGCACGTTCCTTGGTGCCCGTGTGGCCACGTCGCGCCAAGGACACGCCCTGTGCACCCAACGAGCCGCCCGAGGGCGGCTTTTCCCCTCAGAACTCGGTGGCAAAAGGCCATCGCGCTCTCGATGCGGCCTGGTTCAGTACGACGTATGGACGCCGAAGCACGGACGTCTGGCGCCTCCGCACGGACCTCTGATCTCGAGCCGCCGACCCCCAAAGCAACTCGGCCCCAGCGATCTCCGCCGGGGCCGTTCCCTTTGGCCCTTGACCCATGTGGCCCTGTGTCACCGCCCCGTCACAACCCCCAACCCCATCGGAACCCCCGCGCCCGCCCATCCGTATTCTCCAGCAATCGACAGCGGGCCAACTTGGTCTTTGGTAGGGACTACCGCTCCGCCCGCGAGTCGGTTACGATCCTCACCCCTCGTCGGCCCTCGGCGTGGGATGGGTCTTTGGTGCGCGCGCCGTCCTCGGAGGTCATCCGCAGAGGTCGAGCGCTCGTCCCAATCGACTCGCACGCTGCGTCATGGACGATGCGGCGAGATTCCGCGGGATGGGCTTCACGTGGACGGCGCTCGGCAGTGGCCGGCCCGGACGCTTCAAGTTCCGGTCTCGCGGTGAGGACGTGTGGTGAGTCGGCCTTTCGTGTTCGTGAACCCGCCCGTCGTTCGTCGGGGTGCTTTTCCTCGACCGACGGCATACCCCTCGGGGAACTGTCCATGGCTCTGTCCAACATCTGCTGGGGCATCGAGATTGGTGCCGCGTCCATCAAGGCCATCAAACTCGAGAAACTCGAAGAGGGCAAGGTCCGCGTTCTCGATTACGCCGTCCTCGAGCACCCCAAGCCCCTTTCCACCCCCGGCGTCAACGCCAACGACGTTCTGCGCGTCACCTTGGGCGCTCTGACCAGCCAGTTTGACCTCAGCAAGGCCGGGATCGCCGTTTCGGTCCCCGGGCACGCCGCCTTTGCTCGGTTTACCAAACTTCCCCCTGTCGAACCCAAAAAGGTCCCTGACATCGTCAAGTTCGAGGCGATGCAGCAGATCCCATTCCCTCTGGATCAAGTGGAATGGGATTATCAGACGTTTGTTTCGCCCGATTCACCCGATGTGGGCGCGGGGATCTTCGCGATCACCAAGGAGCGAGTCGGCGAGCGCCTCGCGATGCTGCAAGACGTCGGGCTGACTCCCGACGTGCTGACCCTGAGCCCGCTGGCCGCGTACAACGCGCTGGCGTATGACCTTGACTTCGCGGCGGACACCCCGGGCACGATCATCGTGGACGTTGGCACCACCTCGACCGACATCGTGATCGCCGAGCCGGGCCGCATGTGGGTCCGCACGTTCCCGATCGGTGGGCACCAGTTCACGGAGGCCTTGGTGGCGGCGTTCCAACTCTCGTACCCCAAGGCCGAGAAACTCAAGCGCGAGGCGGAAGATTCCAAGCACGCCCGCCAGGTCTTCCAGGCGATGAGGCCGGTCTTTACCGATCTCGCCACCGAAGTCCAGCGCTCCATCGGCTACTACCAGGCGCTCCACAAGGACGCCAACCTCACCCGCCTCATCGGGATCGGCAGCACCTTCCGCCTGCCCGGGCTGCGCAAGTACTTCAAGCAGCAACTCTCCCTCGACGTCTACCGCATCGAGGAGTTCAAGAAGTTGACGCTCGCGGGGGATCGCGAGGCCCACTTCAAGGACGCCGCCCTCAACCTCGTCACCGCGTACGGCCTGGCGTTGCAGGGGCTCGAGATGAACGCGTGCGGCGGGAACCTCATGCCCGTCTCCATCACGAAGGAGGCGATGTGGAAGAGCAAGGTGAAGTGGTTCGCCGCGGCCGCCGGGCTCGCGGTCGCCGCCAGCGCACTCATGTTCTATCGCCCGATC
The DNA here is from genome assembly GCA_964543905.1 of uncultured Phycisphaeraceae bacterium. GTDB lineage: Bacteria > Planctomycetota > Phycisphaerae > Phycisphaerales > UBA1924. The sequence continues at coordinate 6,975 of CAZIZO010000002.1, read as the reverse complement.
GTGGACAACTTCGCGGTCAAGGCCGCGCCCTTCGATCCGATCGTCCAGACGGCGACCAACAACGCGAAGCGACTGACCCAGGAAGCGACCGAGGCGGGCGTCGTGAACGCTCCCGCGCCCGACGCGAAGGTGGGGAACACCGTCGATCTCGTCGGGCATCGCGAGTTGTACGCGTACATCGTCAACGACGTGGGCGCGATGTTCCAGTTCAGTGACAAGGAAGCGGCGGGCTGGCCCGCGAAGGTTGGGGCGACCGACAAGATGGACCTTCCCGCGTTTTCGCTCGTCTCGCTGACGACGGAGTATGAGCCGCCCAGCACGGGCGACGCGACGTCGATGGGCGACATGGGGGGCGGGCCCTCATTGCCGGCGGAGATCCAGTCGCTCCCGCGCGTCCGATGCACGCTGCAAGTGAACACCGACGCGCCCGAGGCGCGCCGATTCGCGTCGGACACCATCCGCAAGTGGCTTCTGAATCCGGCGAATCAGGTGCGTGAGGGCGTCCCGTACCGCATCTACGCGACCGATCCGGTCTTCACGATGAGCGAGGCCGCCGGCCCCGCGCTGTCGTCCACGTCCGCGTCGAACGACGCGACGCTCGCGGGGATCAAGGGCCTCCCGCCGGGCTTCAACTACAACAACCCCGGCGATCTCGAGCGGCTCCCGGAAGAAGTTCGCCAGGAAATCCTCCGGCGCGAGGGCATGAAGCGAAACCGGGGCATCATCATCGGCGGTTCGGACGAGGGTTCGGGCGTCATCTACATGGACGACCCCAAGACGACGCCCGGCGCCGCGTCGAGCACGGCATCGTCCACCGAACTCGATGCGCTGGCGAAACTCCCGTCCCCCGCCCCCGCCAAACCTATGTCCACCGCCACCATCACCTGGTACGCCGTGATCGAACCGCCGAAGGCCGCGGGCGAAGGCGAGCAAGGAGGCAACAAGTGAACCCCATCATCGCCTGGACCAAGAAGAACTGGATCATCGTCGTCTGCTCCGCCGTCACCCTCGTGAGCGTGCCCACCGCCTGGTTCTTCGCGAACGGCATGAACGAGAAGGTGCGCACGGCCCGCGAGAAGGAGGTCACGGAGAAGAAGAAGGCCCTCGATGCCGCCGGCAAGGTCAACTACGTCGTCCACGTTCCGGGTCTGGCCAAGGGCTGGGAGTACTCCGGGCCTCCCAACCTGCTCGTCACCGATCAGTTCAAAAAGTTCAAGGAACGCATCGACGCGGCGACGGGCGACATCCTCAAGACCGCGGAGGATTTCAACAAGGGGGTGGGGCCCCTCGCGGCCGCGGTCGGGCGCACGGAGCACAAGCCGCTCGTGGACGGGATCTTCCCCGGGCCCAAGACCGCCGAGGAACTCGAGCCCAAGCGCCGTGAAATGGAGGACGTGCTCGTCGCGAAGCGGGGCTTGCCCAATCCCTACCAGCGGTTGCTCGACTCAATCTCCGCCGGCGCCCCGCCCGACCCTGCCGTCATCAAGACCCGCCTGGAGCAGCAACGCCAGCAGGCGATCGAGCGCAAGAAGACCGGCAATCGCGAACTCACGCCCGAGGAGGTCAAGTCGGTCGAAACCGAGATGACCCAGACGCGCCTAGGCCTGTACCAGACCCAGGCGTCGCAGATCTCGGTCTATGCCACGCTCAAGTGCCTTCCCGCCGACGGCGCCGCGGGACGGGGCATCGCGACGGACGCCTACTTCCGCGCCAACGCGGAGCGACTCGCCAACCTGCGCGAGGCGCACCGAGAACTCTGGCTCTTCCAGTGGGACTACTGGCTCCTCTCGGACGTGCTCAGCGCCGTGCGCGTCGCGAACACCAACCGCGATGGATTGCCCACCACCGTCCCCGACTCCGTCGTGAAGCGGATCGAGAGCATCGCGATCGATTATCCGAAACTGCTCGCGCCCAAGGAAGACGCGAGCATGGGCGGCACCATGACGAGCGACGCCGCCGGCTCGTTCCTGGATCCGAGGGTCTCCGTGACCGGGAGGACCAGTTCCGCCGCCAACACCGAGTACGACGTTCGCGAGGTGACGATGTCGGTCATCGTCTCGTCCGCGCGCGTTCCCGACCTGATCAACGCCATCAGCAAGACCAACTTCATGACCGTCATCGATCTCGATCTGCAGCAGGTCGATTCGTTCGCAGAACTCGCCGCGGGCTACTACTACGGCGACGAGAGCGTCGTCCGAGCCACCGTGAAGATCGAAACCGTCTGGCTCCGCAGTTGGCTCAGCCCCCTGATGCCCCGCGTCGTCCGGGATTCGCTTGCCATCGTCCTCCCGGGCGATGAGCCCAGCGCTCCAGGCGACCAGGGCGCGGCGGCCGGCGCACCGCCGCCCGCCGCGCCGTCCCGCGGACCAACACCCCCGCCCGCCGCGCCCGTCGGTCGAGGCCGCCCCGCGCCCGGTGGTGGTTGAACTCCGCGATGGTCCCCGTCCGTTCCATGTTCGTGTCCGTGATGTCCGCTCCGACCTTTTTCCATCGAGAACTGTCCCATGAAACTCAAAGGCGTGAACTGGTTTGAAGCCAACGTCGAAAAGATCGCGCTGGGCGTCGGCGCGCTCGCGCTGGCGGGCACCTTCGGCCTGCAGATGTTCACCCAGCCCAACATGATCAAGGTCGGCAACGAGTCCTTCACGCCCGCGCGCGCCGTGGACCCCGTGAATCGAGCCGCCGAGGCTCTCAACGCCCAGGTCAACGCCGCCGACCCCAAACTGCCCCCGGCGCCCGACTCGAACTTGCTGGGCAAGTTAATCGCGGGCATGACCAGCCCCGTCGCCCCGCCCGCGCGCGTCGCGCTCGGGCGCTCGCCCAACATCGGGCAGGGCAAGGGGACCGGCACGGTCGAGGTCGATTACGCAACGCTCGACATCCCCGCGCCCGCCGACTTGGCCGCCGTCAGTTTCGGCAGCACCATCCACCCGATGGAGGCGCAGTCGCACGCCGACCTCGCCAAGTGGTTGCCCAAAGAGCAGCCCTTCGACAAGCAGGCCGTGACGGTCGGCGCGACTTTCAACGCGTTGGAACTCAAGCACGCCCTCCTCGCCGACCCCGACGGTGACGGACCCATCATGCCCATCCCGCAGGCATGGTGGCGCAACCCGCTCGCCGCGGGAAGCGACGAGATCGAGATCATCGCGGTGCAGGTCGAGCGGGAGACCGTCACGCCGGCCGAGGACTCCAAGGACGCCCCGGGCAGCGTTGTTCTCATCGAGCCCATGCCCGGTCGCGAGAATGCCCTCAAGATCTGGAACGCCGGCGTCAAGACGGTGGGCGACATGGGCTCCGGGTTGGCGCAGATTCGTCAACTGGGCGAGCAGGTTGTTCGTCCGCCGTACTACGCCACGATCGCCGGCCAGCCTTGGGCCGAGCCGAGCGTCCTTGCGATCCAAGTCAAGGAAGGCGACGAGAAGGCCGCGCAAGCCAAACTCGTCGAAAAACTCAAGAAGGACCTCGAAGCCCTGAACAAACAGATCGAAGACGTCAAGCAAAGGGTTGACGCGGCCCCCGAGCCCGGTCTGCGTCGTGATCGGGAGCCGCCGCCACCACCCGGGCGCGGGCGTGGTCCGGGCCCCGTCGCGCCACCTCCCACCGCGCCACGCGACCCCAACGCGAACCTGGACAAGCGCCAGTTGCAGGTGCAGTTGAAGGGCCTCGAGACGAGGAGAACCAACCTCTCCAAGCGCCTTGTGTCCTTGGGTGTGAAAGAGGCCGACGCCGGCGCCAATGCCGCCGCTGGTGCGACGACGCCAACGCCGACCTTCTTGGACAACTCCGAAGTCAAGGTCTGGGCGCATGACATCACCGCCGTGCCCGGCGCGACCTATCGCTACCGTGTCCGTGTCGTCATCAACAACCCGTTCTTCGGGCGTCAACTCAAGAAGTCGCAGGAGAAACTCGCCGAGAAGTCGCTCCTCGAAGGGCCTTGGTCCGATTGGAGCAACCCCGTCGACGTCGATCGAAACGACTATTTCTTCGTCACCGCTGCGTCCGACGGCACGGGCAACGCCGTCAACCCCCGTCCGCACGCCTCGGTCGAACTCTTCAAGTTCTACTACGGCTTCTGGCGCAAAGCCTCGATCGGCGCCGAGCCCGGCGACAAACTCGAAGGCTCGGCCAGGTTGCCCGAGTTGGAAACCTTCGACATGTCCAAACTCGCCGCGGGTGGTCAGCCCCCAGCCCCCGGCCTGCCCCCTCCGCCACCACCGGCGCCGGGCCGATTGCCCGGTCGAGAGGATCGTGGCCCCGCCGCCACCCCAGGCGCGGACGTGCCCCCCGAACTGGCCGGAGTCTCCCGGTCCCCCCTTCCCCGTGACCTTCCGATCAAGGTCGATGCGATCTTCCTCGATGCGTATCGCTTGCCGCTTGGCTCCGCCGGCCTGGGCGGTGGAACGCGAGAGGTGATCGAAGCGATCCTTCGCGGAGTGGGTGGCAACGTGATCTCCCGTATCCCCGAGCAGGAACGTCTCCAAGACCGCTACAAACGACTCGACACGTCGGCCAAAATGGGTATGAACCAAGGAAAACCCGAGGTCAAACCGATTGATGAGAAGAAGCAGATCGGGCCCGCGCCGATTCCGAGAACCCCGCCCGGCAAGGGCGGCCCCCCGGGAGGCGGCGGTGGTTAAGACAAGATGATTCAAGGGTTTGGACAAATTGCGACCCCGCCGAGTTGACTTGGCGGGGTCGCTGTCTAAACTCCTCTCCCGCCAGATTCTGGCCGGGTGGGTGGTGGAACCCCAGCATCCAGGCAAACACCGGGTTAATCCCGAGGTCGGCCACGCTCTTTGACAACCGGATACGAACGATCGTGATCCCGCCGCCCGGCGAGTCACACCGGTCAGATGAGTTTGAGCCCGCAAGGGTTAGAAGTCGTGTGACGCGGATGGCGAGCCTAGGCCGAGCGACATTGCCGAAAAACGGCGGGACTGTAAGTAAGTAGTAGAAGATTGCTGTAGAACAATGGTTCTTACAGCGCTGAAAGGCTGTTACTGCCGCAGTGAAAGTCTGATGGAAGTTGAGTTGCCCGCAAGGGTGGCAAATCGGAAGTCAGGTTGAAGCAGCGGTACGAAGTGGTGAAATGCACACTTCGTGGGAAACAGCCAACAGGATCGACGGCGAGCAAGAACGAATCGAAAGAGGAGTTTGCGCGAGTCTTCGACAACCGGTTGGTATGACCGAGTAAGGGCGCATGGTGGATGACTTGGTGTCGAGAGGCGATGAAGGACGCGGTAACCGGCGATACGCTTAGGGGAGTTGGTAAACAAACAGTGATCCTAAGATTTCCGAATGGGGCAACCCACCCTTCGGGGTACTTTGTTCTGAATGTATAGGAACAAAGAGCGAACGCAGAGAAGTGAAACATCTCAGTAACTGCAGGAAAAGAAAGCAACCGCAATTCCGTGAGTAGAGGCGATCGAAAGCGGACAAACCAGGAATCGAACGAAGCGTTTGAATGACGCGCCACAGAAGGTGAAAGCCCTGTAGTCGTGAACTGGCCAGCCCACGAGTAAACTCGGGCTCGGGAAACCCGGGTTGAACACGGGGGGTCCACCCTCCAAGGCTAAATACTCCTCGACAACCGATAGCGAACCAGTAAGGCGACTGAACGTTGACAAGCACCGCGATGAGCGGAGTGAAAGAGTACCTGAAACCATGCGCTTACAAGCGGTCGGAGTCCGCAAGGATGACGGCGTGCTTTTTGCATAATGAGCCGGCGAGTTATTCTGTACGGCGAGCCTAAGCCCTATCGGGGCGGAGGCGGAGCGAAAGCGAGTCCGAAACGGGCGTGAAGTCGTACGGAATAGACGCGAAACCTTGTGATCTACCGTTGGGCAGACTGAAGGGCGGGTAACACCGCCTGGAGGGTCGAACGGGTGAACGTTGAAAAGTTCTCCGATGACCTGACGGGAGGATTCAAAGTATAATCAAACTGGGAGATAGCTCGTTCTCTCCGAAATAACTTTAGGGTTAGCCTCAGGGGTCAAGTCTTGGGGGTAGAGCTACTGAATGGTCTGAGCGGCCTACCCGGCTAGCCGGACCAATCAAACTCCGAATACCAAGAACGTTGCCCTGGGAGATAGACGGCGAGTGATAATATCCGTCGTCAAAAGGAGAAAAATCCTGATCGCCAGCTAAGGCCCCTAATTCATGCTCAGTTCGAAAGGAAGTTCGATTGCGGTGACATCCAGGATGTTGGCTTAGAAGCAGCCATCATTTAAAGAGTGCGTAACAGCTCACTGGACGAGGAATCGAGCGCCGATAATGATCGGGAATAAGCATGAAGCCGAAGCTGCGGGAATCGAAAGATTCGGTAGGAGAGCGTTGTTGACACGGCGAAGCGGTTCGGAAACGAGTCGTGGAGAGTCAACAAGTGAATATGCCGGCTTGAGTAACGATTAACAGGGTGAGAATCCCTGTCGCCGAATATCCAAGGTTTCCTGGGGAAGGTAAATCCGCCCAGGGTTAGCCGGGACCTAAGGCAAGGCCGAAAGGCGTAGTCGATGGACATCAGGTTAATATTCCTGAGCCGTCCAGGGGAACGGATTCTGAAGCTTCACGGGGACGCTAGCTGTGCCCAGGCCCTTGTGGCCGATGTGAGGTGGATGGGTTCCTAGAAAGGCCTCTGGACAATGCCCGTACCAAAACTGACACAGGTGGATGTGGCGAATAGCCTAAGGCGCTCGAGAGAACGGTCGTGAAGGAACTAGGCAAATTAACCCCGTAAGTTCGCAAGAAGGGGGGCCTCGCCCGCAAGGGCAGGCCGCAGAGAAAAGGGTCTGGGAACTGTTTATCAAAAACACAGCACTGTGCAAAGAAGCAATTTGATGTATACAGTGTGACGCTTGCCCAATACCGGAATGTCAAGAAAGCGGGTCAGGGAAACCGAAGCTCGCGATCTAAGCACCGGGGAATGGCGGCCGTAACTATGACGGTCCTAAGGTAGCGAAGTTCCTTGTCGGGTAA
>CAZIZO010000001.1:337873-475552 GCA_964543905.1 uncultured Phycisphaeraceae bacterium | reverse complement strand
GGGGGGGGGGGGGGGGGGGGGGGGGGGGGGGGGGGGGGGGGGGGGGGGGGGTGTTCAGGAACGAAGTGTCGGGCGCAGGAGGAGGGTCGATCTCCGGAGAGGGCGCTTTCCATATACTCGTCGCGTGCCAGTACACACAGAAAAGCCGGTGCGCGTGATGGCCCTGATGAACCAGAAGGGCGGGGTGGGCAAGACCACGACGACGGTGAGTTTGGCGGCGGCGCTCGCGAGGGCGGGTCGATCGACGCTGGTCGTGGACCTGGACCCGCAGGCGCATGCGTCGTTGGCGTTGGGGGTTGATCCGGCGCAGGTGGAGCGTTCGGCGTACGACGTGCTGACGGAGGAGGCGGTGGACCCGAGCGGGGCGATCGTGAGCACGCGGGAGAAGTTGGGCGTGTTGCCGGCGAGCACGGACATGGCGGGCGCCGAGACGGAGTTGATGGCGTCGCCGGATCGGCAGCGGCGATTGGAGAAGGCGCTGCAGCGTGTGCTGGCGGGGCCGAACCCGAAGTATGAGTTTGTGCTGATCGATTGCCCGCCGTCGCTGGGGTTGCTGACGATCAACGGTCTGGTGGCGGCACGGGAAGTGATCATCCCGATGCAGGCGCATTTCCTGGCGTTGCAGGGGGTGGGGAAGTTGCTGGAGACGGTGGGGCTGGTGACGCAGCAGGTGAATCCGAAGTTGCGGGTGACGGGGGTCGTGTTGTGCATGCACGACACGAGTTCGACGCACACGCGGGAGGTGGTGGCGGACCTGGAGGCGTTTCTGGAGGCTGGGCGGGAGAAGGAGACGCCGTGGCGGTTTGCGCGGGTGCTGAGGCCGGCGATCCGTCGGAACATCAAGTTGGCGGAGTGTCCGAGTTTCGGTCAGACGATCTTTGAGTACGCGCCGCAGGCGACGGGAGCGGAGGACTATGCGGCGTTGGCGGGTGGACTGCTGAAAGAGTGGGACGCGATGATGCCCAGCGGGTGGGGGGGGGGCGGGGGGAGGGGGGCGGTGCTGGGGGGGGGGGGCGGGGGTGGGGGGGTGAGGGCGTGCGGGGGACGAGCGGGTGGCGTCGCGGGGTGGCGTTTGTCTTTGGGGTGTACGCGGGGGCTTTGTTTGTGGGGACGCACTGGCCGGCGCTGCGGATCGAGGGGCCGGTGCGGAGGCCGGACCTGATCGTGCACTTTGGGGCGTTCGGGGTGTGGACGCTGCTGCTGATGACGTGCGGGGTGTGGGGGCGGGTGTCGTCGTGGCGGAACATCGGGTGGAGCGTGGTGGCGGGGCTGGTGTATGCGGGGATGGACGAGGGGTTGCAGGCGATCCCAGCGCTTCGGCGGACGTGCGCGTGGGATGATTACGCGGCGAACGCGGGGGGCGTGTTGATCGCGGCGGGGGTGGTGGCAATCGGCGCGCGGGTGGTGAAGTGGGGGCGTCCTCATGTGAGTTGATGATCGGCATGACGTGCATCGACAGGCGGAGGTGGACGAAGGAGGGAGCATCAGCGTGAGCGCATGGCGGCAATAATGGCCGCAATGAGTGATCATGCACCATCGAAGATTGCCGGGCCGAGGATGTGGGTGGCGTCGGCGTTGTGCGGCGGGTTGGTGGGATATCTGGGGACGTTGGTGATCGAGGTGGGGACGACGGCGAGCGGGGCGCCGGACGTGCCGTTGATGTTGGTGGTGCCGTTCGCGGTGCTGCTGGGGTCGATCGCGTTGATGCCGTTCATCAACGCGAAGGTGTGGCATGACCATTTCCCCGACTTTGCGTTTTTTCTTGGGTCGATGGTGGCGGTGTTTTACGCGGTGGAGATGGGTGCGGGCGGTCGAGGGGCGATGATGCACGCGCTGGTGGAGTATTACTCGTTCATCGCGTTGGTGGGCGGGCTGTACGTGGTGTCGGGGGGGATCCTGATCGATATCCGGGGGCAGGGGAGGCCGATCACGAACACGCTGATCCTGGCGTTCGGGGCGGTGTTTGCGAACGTGGTGGGGACGACGGGGGCGAGCGTGCTTTTGATCCGGCCGTTTATTCGGTTCAATCGAGGGCGGTTGCGCGCGATGCACGTGGTGATGTTCATCTTCATCGTGAGCAACTGTGGGGGGTGTTTGACGCCGATCGGCGATCCGCCGCTGTATCTGGGGTATCTGAAGGGCGTGCCGTTCCTGTGGACGTTGCGGAACATGTGGAACGACTGGCTGCTGATGAACGGGATTTTGTTGGCGGTGTTCTTTGTGATGGACACGTCGTTTGTGCGGACGCACACGCGCCGAGGGGTGCAGCACACGGACGCGCCGGAGGCCGCGCTGCATCGCGAGCATGGGGGGAGGCTGGTGACGGTGCAGGGTGGCGTGGGCCTGGTGTGCCTGGCGCTGATGATCGCGGGGGTGTTCATCGATCCGATGCTGAAGGAGTATGCGAAGATCGAGCACGTGCCGGTGGGGGCGACGTTCCAGATCGCGGTGGCGGTGGCGGCGTACTTCATGTCGAAACGGGAGTACTACAAGGCGAACGAGTTTTCGTTTTTTCCGGTGAAAGAGGTGGGGCTGCTCTTTGCGGGGATCTTCGCGACGATGGTGCCGGCGTTGGGCTATCTGGCGTTGCACGGGGCGGGGATGGGGATCGATACGCCGACGGCGTTTTATTACGCGACCGGCGGTTTGAGCGCGGTGCTGGACAATGCGCCGACGTACCTGAACTTCCTGCAACTGGCGATCGGTCCCGAGGAGATCAACGCGGCGAGCATTGCGAAGTTGGTGTCGACGCGGGTGGGGGTGTTGGACCTGATCGCGGTCTCCTCGGGGGCGGTCTTTTTCGGGGCGATGACGTACATCGGGAATGGGCCGAACTTCATGGTTCGGGCGATCGCGGAGAGCGCCGGGGTGAAGATGCCGAGTTTCTTCGGGTATGTGCTGCGGGCGTGCGTGATCCTGCTGCCGGTGTTGGTGTTCCATTGGTGGGTGTTTATCCGATGAGGGGCGCATGGTCGAAGGAGAGGCATCAGACGGCGCAACGCCCGTTCGGGTCCCGGCGGCGGACGGCGTGGCCGACCCGGGGCGGAGGGCGCGGCGCGGGTCGGGTGGGCGTGAGGAGGCTGCGGGGGGGTCGAACGGGTTGACGGGCGAAGGGGAGGCTCATCGAGCGGTGGCCTCGCACACGGGGGTGTTGGCGAGGGCGGTGCGCGTGGTGTCGGGGCTGACGCTGCTGTCGCGGATTGCGGGGTTGGCGCGGGACATCGTGACGGCGAGGTTGTTTGGGGACACGGCGCTGGGGTCGGCGTTTCGGGCGGCGTACGCGGTGCCGAACTTGTTTCGGCGGCTCTTTGGGGAGGGGGCGTTGTCGGCGGCGTTTCTACCCGAGTATGCGATGCTGAGGCGGGATGATCCGAAGACGGCGGACGAGTTGGCGACGCTGACGCTTCGGATGCTGACACTGACGACGGGGGTGCTGACGCTGGTGATCGAGGTGGTGCTGGCGGGGGTGCTGCTGCTGGGGGCGCACGACGCGGAGCGGGCGTTGTCGATCAGGTTGATCATGCTGATGCTGCCCATGATGCCGATGGTGTGTCTGACGGCGATTTTGGGGGGGATGCTGCAGGCGCTGGGGCGGTTTGGGCCCCCGGCGGCGGCGCCGATCGTGCTGAACCTCTTCCAGATCGCGGCGGGGCTGGCGTTCTACTTTGAGTGGACGACGGATCGGAACACGACGGCGTATTGGGTGGGCGGTGCGGCGGTGGTGGCGAGCGGGGTGCAGATCGCGTGGTCGCTGGCGGCGATGCGAGGACGGGTGAGGTGGAGCGCGGCGGGGGAGTTGGCGCGGGCGGCGAAGGCGCGGGTGCACAAGAAGTTTGTGCCGGCGATGCTTGGGCTGGGGACGTTGCAGGTGAACACGATGATGGACGTGGTGATCGCGATGTGGCCGGTGTGGGCCGGGCCGACGATCTTCGGGGTGGAGTTTCCGTTGGACAAGCAGAGCAACGCGATCCTGAGTTACACGCAGACGATCTATCAGTTTCCGTTGGGGGTGTTCGGGATCGCGGTGGCGACGGCGATCTTTCCGCTGCTCTCGCGATGCGCGGACCGTGTTGGGGAGTTTGTGGAGGTGATGCGGCGGGGGCTTCGCCTGAGTGTGTTCATTGGGCTGCCGGCGAGCGTGGGCTTGTGGATGGTGCGGGAGGATTTGATCTTCACGACGTTCAGCGGCGGGGAGCACGGGTTTTCGGAGGAGGGCGTCCGGCGTGCGGCGTCGGTGCTGGCGGGGTTTGCTCCGGCGATCTGGGCGTACTCGCTCAACCATGTCTTCACGCGGGCGTTTTATGCGAAGGGGGACACGACGACGCCGATGCGCGTGGCGATCGGGAGCGTGGTCTTGAACTTGGTGCTCAACTGGACGCTGATCTGGTCGCTGCGCGAGGCGGGCATGGCGTATGCGACGGCGGTCGCGGCGGTGGTGCAGTGCGCGGTGCTGGGGTATCTTCTGACACGGCGACTGGGCGTGATCGTGCTGGACTCGCACACGCTGGGGGCCTTTGTGCGAATCACGATCGCGACGGCGGCGATGGGCGTGTGCGTGTGGGGCGTTTCGTGGGCGTTGGGCGGGGCGGGGACGTGGTGGGCGCGAGTGTTGCGGCTGTCGGCGTGCTGCGGAGCGGGCGTATTGAGTTTCGGATTGATCGCGGTGGTGTGGCGACTTCCCGAGTTGAAGTGGCTTCGTGAGCGGGCGCCGCGTGGGGCGCGGGGCGAGGTGGCGGGGATGTCGATGGAGTGAGGGAGTTCAGCGTTCGAGGCCGGCCCATCGGGCGAGGCGGGAGGCGAGTTCCCTTGTGGCCTGGGCTTGTGGAGTCTGGGCGCGGAGGTCGAAGCGCGAGGCGGAGCGTTTGCCGTCGGCGTGGAGGTACAAGATGGCGGTGCCGGGGAGGTCACCCGGGCGTGGGGCGTCGTTGGCGCCACTCTCGGCGACGACGCTTCGGGAGCGGGCGAAGGGTTCGGCGGCGAGCCAGAGTTCGTCCATCTCGGCGGGCGTGAGTTGGCGGAGGACGGGCGGGGTGGGGCTGGTGGGAAGGCGGTCGCCCACGGCGGCGCGGAGGAGGGCGTCGGCCTCGACGAGGTACCACGCGGAGCGCAGGGGTGGAGCGGCGGAATCGGGTGAGGTCTCGCTGGCGTCGGCGAGGACGGTGAGGGCGAGGGCGAAATCTTCTGGGGCGGAGCGTGCGTCGGATCGGGTGGAGGACGAGCAGGCTTGAAGGGCGGCGAGCAGGAGCGAGGCGACACCAGCGTGGACGAGGTTGGAGCGATGCATGGGCGCAGCGTATCGCGTTGGAGGGGATTGGGCGCTGGGGAAAGAAAACGTCCCGAGGGCGAGGGCCCTCGGGACGCATGGGGTCGGCTCAGATGGGAGCGATGAGGGGCGGCTTAGCAGCCATCGTTGAAGCGGAAGAGGAAGTAGAGGAGGTCGTCGATGGTGACGCCGCCGTCCTGGGTGCCGGAGAAGGTACCGTTGTCGACGTCGGCGGCGATGTTGCCGTCGGCGTAGATGGTGAGGTAGTAGAGGAGGTCGTCGATGGTGACGCCGCCGTCGGGGGTTCCGGAGAAGGTGCCGTCGTCGACGTCGGCGACGCAGCGGGTGGTGCCGCCGGGGTAGCAGGTTCCGGTGAACTCGATGGTGTAGGGGCCACCGCCGCCGGTGCCGGTCCAACCGGCGATGGGGTTGGCGGCGCCGGGGCCGTCGGGCTGGCGCTCGGTGCCGAAGGGGGTGTTGGCCCAGATGATGGCGCCGGCGGAGTCGACGGCGTCGTGGTTGTAGCCGGCGAGGGCGATGAGGTAGTCGCCATCGGCGGAGAGGAACTGACCGGTGACGCGGGATTGGAGGCCCGTGGAGTCGTCGTTGAAGGAGACGCCCATCCCGTCGGTGTTGAAGAGGAAGAGTTGGGTGTCGAAGGCGGCGCCGCCGACGGTGGTGGCGGAGAAGTTGGCGTAGTCGCAGACGCGGATGCGGAACATGTCGGCATCGCTGGGATCAAGGGTACCGGTGATGGCGGCGAGGTTGCCGGTCCCGGAGGGGACTTGGGCGGTGTCGGGGAGGTCGCCGGCGTCGCCGTCTTCGATCCAGGGGACGGGGATGGCGGAGACGGTGATGGAGCCGGTTCCGACGAGGGCCTGGAAGCCGCCGACGCGGATCCAGACTTCCTGGCCCGAGGAGGCGTTGAAGTCGGCGCGGCTCTGGAGCCCGCAGGCGTCGTCGTTGCAGACGATCTCGGAGCCGCCGCAGGCGTCGAGGACGGTCACGACGGTGTCGAGGGCGGAGCCGCAGGTGGAGGCGCGGTAGAAACCTGCGGCCGGGGCGGTGAACTTGAACCAGACATCCGGCCCGTTGGAGGCGATGCAGGAGGCGGTGCCGTCGTTGGTGGCGTTGATGGTGTTGAAGTTGACGGGAGTGTCGATGGTGAGGGTGGCGGCGTCGGCGCAGTTGTCGTTGGCGGGCGGGGGCTCGGGGGCGGTGATGGTGAAGGTGCCGGAGCCGGTGGCGCCATTGAATCCGGCGATGCGGACCCAGACGGGGACGCCCGCGGAGACGGGGACGGCGATCTGGGTCTGGAGGCCGCAGAAGTCGTCGAGGCAGACGAGTTGGGTGCCGCCGCAGCCGTCGAAGGCGGCAAGGACGGTGTCCATGGAGGTGCCGCCGCAGGTTGCGACAATGAGGCTGCCGGAGAGGGCGGGGGTGTGCTTGAACCAGACGTCGGCGGAGGCGGCGGAAACGCCGCAGGAGGCGGTGCCGTCGTTGGTGGCGCCGGTGGTATCGAAGGAATGGGTGCCGGAGGCGAGTTCGGGCGCATCGGCGCAGTTATCGGCGGGTTGCGCGAAGGCGCTGGCGGAGAGGGCCAGGCCCGCGACCAAGGACAACTTGGAAATCAACTTCATACTCATCTCGCTTTCAAAGGGGACCAGAGACCACACCCGTTCCCGAGTCCGGGAAGGACTGGGGAACCACACAGGAGCCGGGTCCACGCACGAACGACAACGCCAACGGAGCGTGGGCGCACCGGCATAAACGAAACATACATCAGAATCCGAGCATTGCCAACGAAATGGTGGGAATACCTGAACGTGGGACAAAATGAAAACGCCCGGGCGAGAAGCCCGGGCGTTGGGTTAGGGTTTTTGAAGGAAGTTAGCAGCCTTCGCCGTAGCGGAAGAGGAAGTAGAGGAGGTCGTCGATGGTGACACCGCCGTCCTGGGTTCCGGTGAAGGTTCCGTTGTCGACATCGGCGGCGATGTTGCCGTCACCGTAGATGACGAGGTAGTAGAGGAGGTCGTCGATGGTAACGCCGCCATCGGGGGTTCCGGAGAAGGTGCCGTCATCGATGTCGGCGACGCAGCGGGAGCCGCCGGGGAAGCAGGCACCGGTGAGGGCGATGGTGTAGGGGCCATCGCCGCCGGTGCCGATCCAGCCGGCGATGGGGTTGGCGGCGCCGGGGCCGTCGGGCTGGCGCTCGGTGCCGAAGGGGGTGTTGGCCCAGATGATGGCGCCGGCGGAGTCGACGGCGTCGTGGTTGTAGCCGGAGAGGGCGATGAGGTAGTCACCGTCGGCGGAGAGGAACTGTGCGGTGATTCGGGACTGAAGGGTGCCGGCGTCGTCGTTGAAGGAGACGCCCATGCCGTCGGTGTTGAAGAGGAAGAGTTGGGTGTCGAAGGTGGCGCCGCCGACGGTGGTGGCGGAGAAGTTGGCGTAGTCGCAGATGCGGATGCGGAACATGTCGGCATCGCTGGGATCAAGGTTTCCGCGGATGCCGGTGAGGTCGCCGGAACCGGAGGGAACTTGGGCGGTGTCGGGGAGGTCGCCGGCGTCACCATCTTCGGTCCAGCGGCCTGGTGGGGGCACGCCCGGGAGTTCGAAGGAGATTTGGCCGGAGCCGATGTTACCGGCGAACCCGGCGACGCGGATCCAGACGGGGGTGTTGGCGGTGACGCCGACGGTGATCTGGGTCTGGAGGCCGCAGGAGTCGTCGAGGCAGACGAGTTGGGTCCCACCGCAGGCGTCGAAGGCGGCGAGGACGGTGTCCATGCTGGTCAGGCCGCAGGTGGAGACGATGAGGTCGCCGGAGTTGGCGGGAGTGACGCGGAACCAGACGTCGGGCCCACCGGCGGAGGCGCCGCAGGTGGCGGTGCCGTCGGCGGAGGCGGCGGTGTTGTCAAAGTCGAAGGTGCCGCTGGAGGTGACGTCGGTGGCGTCGGCGCAGTTGTCGTTGGCCGGGCCGGGCTGTGGGGTTCCGATGGTCAGGGTGGCATCGCCCGGGGTGCCGAGGGCACCGACGCGGATCCAGACAGGGTTGCCGGTGGTCACGGAGAGGGCGATTTGCCCGCCGTTGTTGCAATCGAAGGAGCCGCAGGCGATTTCGGAGCCCCCGCACGCATCGAAGGCGGCGACGGCGGCGAGGGAGGCGGAATCGCAGGTGTTGATGAGGGAGACGCCGGAGGCGGTTGGGGTGTAGAGGAACCAGGCGTCCTCGGTGGCGCCGGTGCAGGAGGCGGTGCCGTCGCTGGTGGCGCCGCCGAGGCTGACGGCGAAGGAGCCTTCGCCGACGGCTTGGGCGTTGGCGCAGTTGTCGTTGGTGGGCGGGGGCGGGGTGACGGTGAAGGCGATGTTGCCGGAGGAGGAGCGCATCTCAGCGTCGGAGACGGAGAAGGCGATGGTGTAGTCGCCGGGTGTAGCGGCGTTGCCGACGGTGATGGAGCGGCTGAAGGTGAGGTCGCCGGCGAACTCGTCGCCGTTGGTTCCGTCGTCGAAGAGGGAATCGCTGGTGCCGCCGGCGTTGATTTGGGAGAAGTCGGCGGTGACGCGGAGGTCGGAACTGACGGGGTTGGTGCCGGGCGTGACGGCGACGGTGATGAGAGAGGAGGCGCCGACGCCTGCGCGGGCGGGCGTGGCGGCGCCACGACCGGTGGGGTTGGTGGGCGCGGTGTCGAGAGTGATGTTGACCTCGCCCGCGCCGGTGCCACCAGCAAAGTCGGCGATACGGATGAAGTAGGAGGTTCCCGCGGTCACGGGGAAGGTGATGGTGGTCTGGAGGCCGCAGGAGTCATCGACGCAGATGATGGGGGTCCCGCCGCAGGCGTCGTAGGCGGCGAGGACGGTGTCGAAGAAGGAGAAGCCGCAGGTGGTAACGATGGCGTTCGCGGATTGGGTGGGACGGTAGTTGATCCAAAGGTCTTGTGCGGTTTGCGTGGCGCCGCAGGTGCCGGCGGCATCGTTGGTGGCGGTTCCAAGGTCGAAGGCGTAGGTGCCCTCGCCGACGGGCGTGGTGGCGTCCACGCAGTTGTCAAAGACTTGAGCCTGTGCGCCGCCGGCGAAGGCGGCGAGCACGAGGGCTCCCAACTTCCAGTTTCTCATCTTCATGCTCCACCTTTCCTTTACAAGGCGTGCCGGGGATCGGCACGCGAGCGAAAACACCACGACGAACGCGAGGCCCGAGGAGCACACTCCCGCTCCAAGATGGCTCAGGGGCGATCGTGAAGGCGCTCGTGAGCCGGGTAGCCAAGCGATGCGGTCGTCGTCTTTAGGATACCGACAATTGCATGGTGTGCAAGGAGATTGGGAGGAAAGCGGGAAAAGAAAGTATGGGATGTGCGTTGGGTGGGGCGAGGTGATTTGGTTGGCGGGGTTGGTGTACAACCTCGAGGTTTTGTCTATCCTCACGGGCTATGAAAGCGAGCGTTCGATGGATCGCGAAGTACTTGGAGCCGGATCGATTGACGCCCGAGGAGGCCGAGAAGGCCCTGATGGACGCGGGCTTGCCCATTGAAACCACCGAAGTGGTGGGGGATGGGGACACGAGGTTGGACGTGGAGGTGACGAGCAACCGCGGGGATTGCCTGAGTCAATATGGATTAGCGCGAGAAGTCGCGGCGAAGACGAGGCGGGCGTTGCGAAGGCCCGAGAACCCAAGGGTGGTGGTCGATGAGGCGTTGGTGGGTTCGCTGTTGAGCCTGGAGAACCGTGAGCCGGGGGTGTGTCCGCGGTTCACGGCGCGGGTGATACGTGGGGTGAAGGTGGGGCCGAGCCCGGCGTGGTTGCGGGAGGCGCTGGAGGCGGTGGGGCAGCGTTCGATCAACAACGTGGTGGACGTGACGAACTACGTGAACTACGAGTTGGGGCAGCCGTGCCACGCGTTTGACTTGGAGCGGTTGGCGGATCGGAAGATCGTGGTGCGTTGGGCGCGGGAGAAGGAAGAACTCACGACGCTGGATGGGAAGAAGCGCGTGTTGAAGGCGGACGAACTGGTGGTGGCGGACGGAGCGCGAGCGCAGGGGTTGGCGGGGGTGATGGGGGGAGCGGAGTCGGAAGTCTCGGCGAGCACGACGGAGGTGGTGCTGGAGGTGGCGACGTGGGATCCGGCGACGGTGCGTCGCGCGGCGCGTCGGCACGGGTTGCGAACGGATGCGTCGTATCGGTATGAGCGGATCGTGGACGCGAGGACGGTGGACGGGGCGGCGGAGCGAGCGGCGTCGCTGCTGGCGGAGGTGTCGGGGGGGCGTGTGTGCGCGGGGGTGTTGGTGGCGGGCTCGCCGTTGGAGGCGCTGCGCGAGGTGAGGCTACGGCCCTCGCGGTGTCGAGCGATTTTGGGGGTGGGGGTTGAGGTCGGGGAGATGGTGCGCATTTTGAGCGCGTTGGAGATCGAGGCGAGGCCTTCGGGGCGGGCGGGGGAGGAGTTGGTGTGCACGATTCCGGCGCATCGGCCGGACCTGGAGCGAGAGATCGACTTGATTGAAGAGGTGGCACGAGTTCGGGGATTGGACGCGATTCCGATGCATGATCGGGTGGCGGTGGCGGTGCGTTCGCCGCAGAACTCGGAGCGGGCGAAGCGGGAGATTTCGTCGCTCCTGGTGGGGATGGGGTATTACGAGGCGATCACGTTCAGTTTCTGCACGCGGGCGGCGGCGAAGATGTTTCTGGCGCCCGATCTGGAGGCGGTGGAAGTGGATGATGAGCGGCGGAAAGAGGAGCCGGCGCTCCGCCCGAGCGTGCTCACGGGGTTGATGCAGTGTCGGGCGACCAACGCGAACGCCCAGTCGGCGGCGGCGGGGAGCGTTCGGCTGTTCGAGGTGGCGGCGGTGTACGCGCAGCGAGCCGGGACGCGGGAGACCGTGGAGCATCGGAACGTGGGGATGTTGATGGACGTGGCGATGCGGGGGAGGACCGCGACGACGGGGGAACTGCAGGCGGGCCTGCGGGCGCTCAAGGCGAGCGTGGAGGCGGTGGTGCGGGCCTCGGCGGGAACCGGGGCAGCGCTGGACTTTGAGCCCATCGCGGCGCATTGCGCGGGGTTGGAGGCGGGGGCGTATGCGGGGGTGACGCTGAACGGGGCAAGGCTGGGCTACATGGCGGTGGCGTCGAGGGCGGCGCTGGCGCAGTTCGGGCTCGAGGTGCCGGTCGTGGTGGCGGAGTTGGACATGGAGAGGCTGATCGCGGGGTATCCACCGCGGGCGAAGGTGACGGGGCTGCCGGCGTTTCCTTCGATCGAGCGGGATGTGTCGTTCATTGTTGGGGAAGAGGTGACGTGGTCGAGGTTGTCGGGAGCGATCGGGAAGATGGGGACCTCGAAGTTGGAGCACTGGGGGTTTGTGGGGGCGTATCGCGGTCCGCAGATCGGGAAGGGGAAGAAGTCGGTGACGGTGCGGCTGCGATTCCGGGATGGAGAGCGGACGTTGCGGCACGAGGAGATCGACGCGCCGGTGGAGACGATTGTTGGGAAGGTGAAGGCGGAGTTGGGTGCGGAGGTGAGGGGGTAGGGTGGAGGGGAGGAGCCGCTGGGCGAGCGTCGGGTGAAGGACCCCAGATGGGGCGCGAAGTTGGCGGAATGGGGCGACTCGAACATTGACGGGGCGGCGGTCGTCGTATGATCGTGAAGAGGCGGGCATGCTTGGTCGATGGGCCGGGCATGGGTTGTGGATTGAGGTCGTGGAAGCATGAGGCTCGCGAGAGGCGAGCGTAAGGAGAGGCCGTGATGACCAGCGTCGCCAAGCCCGTGAGCCGAACGAACTCGACGCCCGTGCCCGCGAAGGTGCCGGATGCGAGCCGGTGGAACGTGTCGGCGGTGGGGGACAAGCCGCTGGTGTATGTGAACGGGCGGATGGTGCCGAAGAGTCAGGCGATGGTGAGCGTGTACGACCACGGATTGCTGTATGGGGACGGGATCTTCGAAGGGATCCGGGTGTACAAGAAGAAGATCTTCAAGTGCAAGCAGCACATGGATCGGCTGTATCGCTGCGCGGAGCAGTTGAAGATGACGATCCCGGTGACGCGTGAGGAGATGGAAGCGATCCAGCGCGAGTGCATCTCGGTGAACGGGTTGGACGACGGGTATATCCGGCTGGTGGTGACGCGAGGGTACGGGACGCTGGGGCTGGACCCGCGTCGGTGTCCGGTGCCCGGGGTGATCTGCATCGCGGACCAGATCTCGCTGTATCCGAAGGAGTTTTACGAGACGGGGATGCGGGTGGTGGTGGCGAAGAGGCCGAAGATGCCTCTGGCGTGCCTGGACCCGCGGCTCAAGAGTTTGAACTACCTGAACAACATTTTGGCGAAGGTGGAGGCGATCGAGGCGGGGTGCGACGAGGCGATCATGCTGTCGCTGGATGGTTGGGTGACGGAGTGCACGGGGGACAATATTTTCATCGTGAAGGATGGGACGGTGTACACGCCGCCGAACGTGACGGGGAACTCGGGGTCGCTGGAGGGCGTGACGCAGAAGTTTGTGCGAGACGAGTTGACGGCGATGTGCGGGGTGACGTGTCGGGTGAAGGACATGAGGCTGGAAGAGGTGTTGGGCGCGGACGAAGTGTTCTTGACGGGGACGGCGGCGGAGATCATCGGGGTGAACCAGATCGACCACGATGGGAAGGCGCACAAGATCAGCAGCGGCGAGGGGCCGATCACGAAGAAGTTGCGGATGAAGTTCCGAGAGATCGGGACGGGAGATCACGTTCCGGAGGATTGAGCCGGTGGGGAGGGGGGTGCGCGAGGGGAGGGGGCGCACTATGATGGAGCACGTCCCGCTCATCGACGGCCGGGCCCGGTGCATGGATGGCCCGTGAACCTGGTCAGGGCTTGACCGCAGCAGCCATAAGCGGCCGTCGTCCGGTGCCGCCGGTGTCCTGGCCGTCGATGAGCGGGATGGGAGAGGTGAACCTCATCGTCGGAGGACGGGCGATGTCCAAGCACGAGCATCGGACTGGGCACAAAGGCGGGGCGAAGGAGCACTCGCATGCATGGAAGGTTCGACATGGGCAGGCGCTCCCGATCTGGAACCTTGTGATCTTGGGGGCGCTGGCGGTGCTGGTGCTCACGTTCCTGGTCGTGATGGCGCTGCGGCTTTGGGGGTGAGGGAACGCGGGTTGGTGTTGTGGGCGTCGCGCGGGAGGGGCATGTTCGGCTTTTTCAAACGGCGGATGGGGCTGACGTCGAGCGAACTCGCGCGGGCGATTCATTCGGAGTGGCTGACCCGAGCGCTGGAAGGGCGGAAGGTGTATCCGCGAATCCCGACGCGGCGGGTGGATGAGGGGGGCTTCGACGCGCTTCGGGCGCGAGCGCGGGGGATGGCGCGTGCGGAGCAATGGTGGACGGCGGCGCTGGAACGGGTCGATGAGGTGTAAAGTCAGGCCGCGAGGGCCAACGTGCTCCCCCCGGATGGGTGAGCGACGGGACGAGAGATGCCGGCCCGAGGTGAGACGGATCGCACGAGCGCCACTATGAGTGAGAACGCGACGACGAACATGGACGTGAGCAGGCTGTCGAGGCGCTGGGCGCTGAAGACGGGGATCGGCGCGGTGGTGTGCCTGGGCGTTGGGGTGTGGGGGTATGTGGACGCGACGATGGTGTATCCGAAGCGTGGGTATCGCGCGGCGGAGCAGTTCGAGCAGAGTTACCTGGAGGCGATGCGGGAGTCGGGGCGGGGGCTGGAGCGGGCGTCGGTGGACGACCCGGTGGGGAAGTTCGGGGAGTTGAGCAAGGCGAAGGCGGAGGGGGGGAAGTTGGGGACGGCGGACGAGACGCTGCACGCGTGGCTGGAGTCCCTCAAACTTGTGTCGAAGTTGGACGCGGCGAACACGAAAATTCCACGCACGGACTTTCGGAGCGGGGGCGAGGTGCGGACGGCGGCGGAGCGTTTGGACGCGTTGGCGAAGATCAAGGGGGGGAAGGTCTCGCCGCTCTCGGCGTGGGACATTCCGTCGCAGTGGCTGATCATGGTGGTGTTCCTGGCGTTCGGCGCGTGGCTCGGGGCGTTGTTCGTGCGTGTTGCGGGGCGGAAGTATCGGTGGGAAGCGGGGACGCAGACGCTGACGCTCCCCGGGGGGCAGAAGGTGACGCCCGGGGACATTGCGGAGTTTGATAAGCGGAAGTGGGACAAGTTCCTGGTGACCCTGGCGATCAAGGACGCGCATCCGACGCTGGGCGGGCAGCGCGTGGTGGTGGACCTGTACCGGCATGAGCCGGTGGAGGACTGGGTCCTTGCGATGGAACGGACGGCGTTTCCGGAGGCGGCGGGGCCCAAGGGCGAGGACGGGCGGGCGGAAGCGTCGGCGAGCGGATCCCAATAAGGGGAAGCCTCGGACGTGCGGGGCGTCGCGAGCGCGATCGACTCGGCGCGGCGCATGCCGGTGGACGGCCTGGGGGGCGTGCGCGGGGAGGATCGACGACTCATGCAGATGACCGCGGCCATTTTGATGGTGTTGATCAGCCTGATGGGCATCGGGCTGACGATTTTCACGCTGCCGGGCGTGTGGCTGGCGATCGCGTTTGCGATCGGCGTGAAGGCGTTGTGGCAACAGGACATGTTCTCATACGGGGTTTTGGGGACGGCGATCGGGCTGGCGGCGTTGGGGGAGATCATCGAGTTTTTCGCGTCGATGGCGGGAGCGGCGAAGGCGGGGGCGAGCCGGTCGGGGAAGTGGGGCGCACTGGGAGGGACGATCGTGGGGGCGATCGCGGGGAGTTTTTTCTTGCCGCCGATCGGGACGGTGGTGGGCGCGGTGGTGGGGGCGGGCCTTGGGGCGATGGCGGCGGAGCGTGGGATTGCGAACCGGAGTTGGGCGGAGGCGGCGAAGTCGGGGCAGGGAGCGGCGGTGGGGCGATTCGTGGCGACGCTGGCGAAGATCGGGATTGCGATCGTGGTGGGTGGGATGCTGAGCGTGGCGGCGTTCCGGTCGTGAGCGCGAGGTGAAATTGTGAAAAGTTGTTCGGGACGGGCCCACCGGATTCCCCGGATCGTGGTAAGGTGCAACAATGAGGGAGAAAAACTCGGCAGGCGTGCGAAGGAGTGCAGGCCCGGCGTTCGATCTAGGAGGAGGCGTGGAGACGCCGACGAACGTCGAGATCGTCGAGACCGAAGAAGCGGAAGAGTTCAGCCGGGCCGTGAGCAAGAAGCCCAAAAGCACCCGTCCTACCCCGCACACCATGCCGCACACACCATCGCCGGTGCGTGACGCGGAGGCTCGTGGGCCGCGCCCCGGGCGAGACCGGTCGCGCGCGACGTCCCCGGAGGTTCGCGTTCAGGGGTCGCGTTCGTACGCGAACCCGGCGGACGTGAAGACGTTCGTGCTGGACACGAACATCCTGCTGCACAACCCGAACGCGTTGTTTGTGTTCAAGGAACACAACGTGGTGATTCCGTTCACGGTGATCGAGGAGTTGGACAAACTCAAGCGGCTGGAGAACGACCTGGGGCGGAACGCACGGGAGACGATCCGGCACCTGGACAAGTTGCGGACGATGGGGAAGTTGGCGGATGGTGTGGACTGGGGGTTGGCGTCGCCGCGGGTGGGAGCGGCGGCGTCGAGCGGGAACAACGGGAAGACGGGGCTGATCCGGATCGATCTGACGCAGTATGAGCGTCCGGAGGCGATCCGGCTGGACATGCCGGACAATCACATCATCGCGGTGGCGTGGCACCTGAACAAGGCGGGGCAGCGGGCGATCTTTGTGAGCAAGGACTTGTCGGCGCGGATCAAGGCGGATTCGCTGGGGATTCCGACGGAGGACTTTGCGAACCAGAAAGTCGATGCGGATCGGTTGTACACGGGGTACTACACGGTGACGTGTCCGGGCGAGTTGATCGACGAGTTGTATCGGGATCGACTGATCGGGCTGGATCGGCTGGCGGAGGTGCTGATCGACGAGGACGAGATGGGGGCGCCGTACGCGCGGACGCTGCATCCGAACCAGTTTGTGGTGATGAAGGATGAGGACGACGAGAACCACACGGGGCTGGCGCGGCGACTGGCGGACACGGACCATGTGATCCCGGTGACGGGGCCGAGGAAGCCGGTGTTTGGGATCATGGCGCGGAACGTCCAGCAGACGATGGCGTTGGACTTGCTGTTGGATGATGAGATCAAGATGGTGACGTTCCTGGGGAGCGCGGGGACGGGGAAGACGCTGGTGGCGATCGCGGCGGGGATGGCGAAGGTGTTCAGCGAGGAGCGGTACGAGAAGTTGCTGGTGGCGAGGCCGATCATGCCGATGGGGCGAGATATCGGGTATTTGCCTGGGGACAAGGACGAGAAGTTGACGGCGTGGATGCAGCCGATCTTTGACAACCTGAGTTACTTGCTGTCGACGCGAGGGGCGAGTGGGCAGCAGGCGGAGAGCCAGACGAGCGAGCAGCGGGTGCAGAAGTTGATGGCGGATGGGAAGTTGGTGCTGGAGCCGTTGACGTATATCCGAGGGCGGAGCATCCCGCATCAGTTCATGATTGTGGACGAGGCGCAGAACCTGACGCCGCACGAGGTGAAGACGATCGCGAGCCGAGTGGGCGAAGGGACGAAGTTGGTGCTGACGGGGGATATCGGGCAGATCGACAATCCGTACCTGGATTCGTCGAGCAACGGGCTGGCGTATGCGGTGGAGCGGATGAAGGACGTGAGGGTGTTTGGGCACGTGACGCTGGCGAAGAGCGAGCGGAGCGAACTGGCGAGCATCGCGGCGAGCGTGCTGTAGGTGAATCTGTGGGGGCGAGGCGGGCGAATCGTGTGGGCGATGAGTACGCGCGTGTTGACGGCCGAACTGTGGTTGCCCAAGCCCTTGGCGAGCGTGTTTCCGTTCTTCGCGAACGCGGGGAACTTGCAGGAGATCACGCCGCCGTGGGTGAACTTTCGGGTTTTGACGGCGCTCCCGATCGAGATGCGGGAGGGAGCGCTGATCGACTATCGGATCAAGGTCCGGGGGGTGCCGTTGGGTTGGCGGACGCGGATCACGGGATGGGACCCGCCGCGCGGGTTTATGGACGTGCAGGAGCGTGGGCCGTACGCGATGTGGGAGCACGAGCACACGTTCGAGGAGGTGGATGGGGGCACGCTGTGCCGGGATCGGGTGCGGTATCGCTCGCCGCTGGGGTGGATCCTGCATCCTCTGGTGGTGGACCGAGATGTGAGGAGGATCTTTGAGTACCGGCAGGCACGGTTGGCGGAAGTGTTTGGGGTGAAGGCGGAGCGGGTGGCGGTGCGGATCGAGCGCGAGGGGGCGGGTGTACGCACGGGAACGAGCGGGGTGGGGATGGCGCCGGGCGCGAGGTGAGCGGGGCGGCGGGCGGTG
This sequence comes from uncultured Phycisphaeraceae bacterium, assembly GCA_964543905.1. Classification (GTDB taxonomy): domain Bacteria; phylum Planctomycetota; class Phycisphaerae; order Phycisphaerales; family UBA1924. The sequence goes on along the minus strand of CAZIZO010000001.1, from coordinate 457,980 downwards.
CGATACGCTTGCGGTTATGTGGCGAGTGCAAAGCGTGGCGCGTGCGGGGATGGCGGTGGTGCTGGCGATGGCGATGACGGCGTGTGCGACGTCGCGTGAAATGGCGCTGCGTCGAAAGGCGGAACGAGTGGAGACGCAACTGAAGACCGAGCAGAAGCGCGTGCTTTCACTCCCGGCGGAGGATGCGACACGCCCGGCGCGGCTGTCGCACCTCGACGAACTGCGGACGACGCTGTCGGCGGCGAACGTGGCGCTGGGGACGGTGTCGGAGTACGTGCCGACGGCGTATCGCGGGACGGCGTATGACGTGCTCGACGAGGTGTATGGGACGATCGAGTGGAACATCCCGCTGGGCCCGACGGACATGCGCAGGCCGCTGCCGAGGCAGTTTCAGGGCGGGGTGCTGAAGTTGAACTGAGTGCGGTGGGTGAGGTACGCCCGTACATTTTGGGCATGGACATCCAGGTGATTCAGGTTACATTGCAGACGGTGTCGTCGCTCGCGATCGCGGGGGGCTTTGTGTTTGCGGGCTTGCAGTTGAGGAACGCGCGACGCGCAGCGCACGTCTCGAACTTCACGCGGCTGGTGGAGTTGCAGATGCAACTTCGACGGATGCGGGTGGAGGACCCGTCGCTGGCGGCGGTGTATCGCGATGACGTGGAAGGGCTGATGAGCCACGAGGACATCCGGCGGTACTTCTTCAACCTGATGCAACTGAGCGTGTTCGAGATCGCGTGGTTCAGCCATCGGCAGGGGCAACTGAGCGATGACTACTACGAGAGTTGGGTGAATCGGATGCAGGTGATCTTCCGGGAGGAGTCGTTCTCGCGGATGATGGACAATCCGTCGATGAAGATCCTGCACGACGACTTTCAGCGGCATGTGCAGGAGTTGTGGGAGCGGGCGAACGCCGGGCGGGGCGGGCGGTAAGATGCGTGCGGCATGGTGATGGAACGACGAAGGGCGCGGGGGCGGGACGGCGAGAACACATGATGCGTACACGGGCCATCAACGCGGCGCAGCGGATCGCGTCGGTTTTCGGGGTGCGGCTGGCGAAGGCGCCGGTGGCGTTTCTGGGGAACGACGCGGACATCCGGACGCGGGAGCGGTTTTTTCCGGTGGGTCGGCACGAGCCGTGGACGATCCCGCCCGATCTTGCGGCGCGGACGGAGGCGTGGGCGAGGACGTTGGTGGGGGTGTATTCGGAGCGATCGTGCTGGCCGGGCTCGATTGCGCCGGAGGCGGGGCAGATGCTGCACACGCTGGTGCTGAACATCCGGCCGCGGACGATCGTGGAGACGGGGACGTTCATGGGGGTGAGTTCGATCTGGATGGCGAGCGCGCTGCGGCGGGTGCACGAGGGAACGAGCGAGAGGCCGATCTTGCACGCGTTTGATCTGTTCGGGATCAATCCGGACGACGTGGCGGGGACGGCGGAGAGTTCGAAGGAGCGGTTGTCGCAGGTCCGGACGCGGTTTGCGTCGGCGGGCGTGGCGGACCTGATCGAGATCCACCAGGGGGACAGCGCGGCCCAGATACGCGCGAATGGCCCGGCGTTGGAGCGGGGCGTGGAGTTGGCGTACATCGACGGGGACCACAGCGAGCGCGGGGTGACGGCGGACCTGCACGCGGTGGAGCCATATTTGCCCGTGGGGGGGTATGTGGTGCTGCACGACACGTTTCCGGAGGTGTGCAGCCAACCCGGACCGAGGTGGCTGATCGACAACTTGCCGCGGGTGTCGAGGTATCGATATCAAGTCTGCGAGGTGTATACGGCGCAGACGAACTATGGATTGGCGTTGATGCGGCGGGTGGGGTAGGGCGTGGGTGCGCGGGTGGGCACCCCTGGGGCGGGGGGTGAGGGGGATGGAAACTCAACACTGGGCGATGTGCGGTCGAAGTACCTATTATGGCGGCCCCGCGGGATCGGAGGCGAGACCGTGGGAGCGTGTCCAACTGGGGAGAGATCGCATGGTTCGCTCGGCCGTCTTCAACTTGCTTCGGAAGTCGTCGTCGTATAAGACGCGACAGTGGTTCAAGCGGCAGCCGTGGTTTGTGCCGGTGTCTCGGGCGCTCTTCGGGAACGGGGTGTATTGCGACAGTTACTACCGCGATGTGGAGCGGTTGGAACTGGCGAGCGTGGGCGGGATCGCGGACTGGATCGTGAAGAACCTGGGGCCCAAGCGGCTGATCGACGTGGGGTGTGGGCCGGGACACCAGATGAAGGCGCTGGCGGATCGCGGGGTGGAGGTGTATGGGGTGGACATTTCGGATGCCGCGCTGGCGATCACGACGAACGAGAAGAAGTTGAAGGCGGAGAAGTTTGATCTGACGCAGACGGCGAAGAAGTTGCCGGGGATTCCGTACGACATGGCGCTGAGTTGCGAGGTGGCCGAGCACCTGGAAGAGCAGCACGCGGCGACGTTTGTGGATCATCTGGTGGCGGCGGCGCCGGTGGTGTACCTGACGGCGGCGGAGCCGAACCCGAAGGTGGGCAAGGGGCTGAATCATTTCAACGAGCAGCCGCACTCGTACTGGATCAAGTTGTTCGAGGATCGCGGGTATGCGTACCAGAAGTCGCTGACGGAGGCGGCTCAGGCGGAGTTCGCGGCGAAGAAGATCAATAGTTACCTGGCTCGCCCGATGATCTTCAAGAAGAAGTAAGAGAGGCGTTTGGGGAGTGCCGGTCGCGCGGGTTGTGGGCGCGAGGTGTGTCGTGCGCTGAATCCGATCGGGGTGGGCGGTCGAATCCATGGCCGCATCAATAAACGGACCCTCGTGGCAGGGCGGATGCATGGGAACATGCGAGGGGTCTCACCTCGCGCGAACGAAGGATGACACACATGAAGACGTGGATGATGGCGAGTCTGATCGGGATCGCTGGGGCGTCGGGGATGGCGTTGGGCGGCGGAGGGACGGCCTGCGCGGCGTCGAGCGAGATGGCCCATGCGCCGGGGACGATCGTGGAGACGGCGGCGGGTTCGGAGAACTTCAAGACGTTGACGGCGGCGATCAAGGCGGCGGGGCTGGCGGAGGCGCTGGGCGGGAAGGGCCCGTTCACGGTGTTCGCGCCGACGGATGAGGCGTTCGCGAAGTTGCCGAAGGGCACGCTGGAGACGCTGCTCAAGCCGGAGAACAAGGAGAAGTTGGCGAACATCCTGAAGTACCACGTGGTGTCCGGGCAGGTGCTGGCAAAGGACGTGAAGACGATGCCGGCGACCACCCTTTTGGGGCAGGCGATCGACCTCGTTGTGAAGGACGGGAAGGTGAAGGCGGACAAGGCGAACGTGACGAAGACGGACCTGATGGCGAGCAACGGGGTGATCCACGTGATCGACACGGTGATGCTGCCGGCGGAGAAGGACATCGTGGACACGGCGGTGGGCGCGGGCCACTTCAAGACGCTGGCGATGCTGCTGGGGAAGGCGGACCTGGTCGAGGCGTTGAAGGGGAAGGGTCCGTTCACGGTCTTTGCGCCGACGGATGAGGCGTTCGCGAAGTTGCCGAAGGAGACGGTGGATTCGCTGCTCAAGCCCGAGAACAAGGACCAACTCGCGGGGATCCTGAAGTACCACGTGGTGTCGGGACGTGTGTACTCGGCGGCGGCGGCGAAGGGGGCCAGCGTGGCGACGCTGCAGGGCACGAACGTCACGACGCAGTCGTCGGCCGGGAAGGTGATGGTGGAGAACGCGACGGTGACGACGGCGGACCTGGATGCGAGCAACGGGGTGATCCACGTGATCGACACGGTGATCCTCCCGAAGAAGTGACCTGGTGGGCGGCGACGAAACTCATTGTGTTGCGTCGGGCGGTCCAGCGATGGGCCGCTCGGCTTTGTTGTCAGGGGGAACGGGCGGGGTGTGTGTGGACGGCGAAATCCAGAGCGATGTCAGCAACGAACAGCCAGGGTGCGCACGCAGCGTCACAAGGCGGGCGGACGGGAGCATGGGCGATCGCGGATGCGAGTCATGCATATCCAGCAGGTGTATCATGAGCGAGCCCGACGTTGGGGCGTCCGACGGACGGAGGCACCTTCGAGGCGTGTGGGAGCGCGTGTGACGAGGATGGCGAGCACGAGCATGGGGAGCGACCTTCTGCCTCGCGTGGCGCGGGGGGACTCGGCGGCGGTGCGGGAGTGCATCACGCGGTATGGAGGCCTGGTGTGGTCGCTGGCGTCGCGGTATGGGCTCAAGGGATCGGACGCTGAGGACGTGGTGCAAGAGGTGTTCGTGGACCTGTGGAAGAGCGCGGAGCGGTTTGACGCGACGATCGCGCCGGAGGCGGGGTTTGTGGCGATGCTGGCGCGTCGGCGGATCATCGACCGGCGACGGCAGTTGGCGCGGAGCGGGCGGGTGGCGCTGGTCGAGGATGCGGGGGTCTTGGACGTGTCGAGCGAGTCGTGGCGGGAGGCGGGGTCACGGGGTTCGTCGCTGGGCGGGAGCGAAGAAGCGGCGCAGGCGGAGCGGGCGCTGGATGAACTTTCGCCGGACCAGCAGCGGGTGTTGAGGTTGTCGCTGCATCGCGGGCTGTCGCACGAGTCGATCTCGAAGGCGTTGGGCCTGCCCCTGGGCACGGTGAAGACGCACGCGAGGCGAGGGTTGATTCGATTGCGGGAGTTGCTGGGCATGGGGAAAGGGACGCTGTCCGAGGGAGGTGCGGCATGAGTCGCGACATGCTCCCGGAGAATCCGAGGCTGCACGAGTTGCTGGCCGAGCGGGCGTTGGGCGGTCTCTCGGACGTGGAGTCACAGGAACTCGACGCGATGATGTCGGCGGCGGGGATGGAAGACGATCGGACGTACGAGTTGGCGGCGGCGATGGCGAGCGTGGCGATGGTGCGGTCGGAGGGCGTGTCGGCGATGCCGGAGGCCTTGCGTCGGAAGTTGGAGGCGCGGGCGGACGCGATGCACGCGACCGCGGACGTGGTGGCGAAGGTTGATTTCCGATCGTCGGCGGGCACGGTGGGGACGGGCGCGAGGTGGTTCCCGTGGCTGGTGGCGGCGGCCTCGCTGGCGCTCGCGGTGGCGGCGTGGAAGCCTTGGACGGGTGGCTCGGCGGGCTTCAACCCGGCGCAAGAGCGTGCGCGGTTCCTGGCGATGAAGGGCTCGGTGACGGCGTCGTGGAGCGACTTTGCGCTGGAATCGAAGGCCCCCGAGATCACGGGTGTGCAAGGGGACGTGGTGTGGAACGAGGGGGCGCAGGACGGGTATATGCGGTTTGTGGGCTTGCCGGCGAACGACCCGGGCAAGGAGCAGTATCAACTGTGGATCGTGGACAAGCGGGGTTTCTCGCAGCGTGTTTCCGGGGGCGTGTTTGACGCGTGCCGGGGTGCGAAGGAGTGCATTGTGAAGATCGATGCGAGCCTGCCGATACAGGGCGCGGCGGCCTTTGCGGTGACGATCGAACCTCCGGGCGGGAACGCGGTGTCGGACGTGACGCGTCGCGTGTGCATCGCGACGATCAAGTGAGGATCAGGGGGCGGTGGTCGCGGCAGGTGCGGCGGTGGCACGCTTGATCGCGTGGTTGGCGATTAGGCCGAGGATGCCCAGGACGATGATGGTGACGGCGATGCCGAGGGCGAAGACCCACCAGGGCTGCTGTTTGGCGGCCTCTTCGGCGGCGTTTTTCGCGGCCATGTTCTGGAGTTTGGAGGCGAGGAAGACGACGGCGGCGGTTCGCGGCGCCATGCCGACGAGCGTGCCGAGGCTGTAGATCCAGAGCGGGACGCGGACACTGGCGAGGACGAGGTTGGTGACGGCGAAGGGGGAGTTGGGTGGGACGCGGAGGAGGGTGACGATGCCGAGGGTTTTGAGCGGGTTTCCGCGGACGAGGGCATCGCGGACGGCCTTCCACTTGGGGTGATCGGCGATGAGTTTTTCGACGCGTTCGCCGGCGGTGGGGCGGGCGACGCTGTAGCCGATGAGGGAGCCGCCGAGGAAGCCGCCCATGGCGGCGGGGAAGCCGGTGGCAAAGCCGAAGGCCCAACCGCCGAGGATGGCGGAGGCGTAGGTGGGAAGGAAGGCGAGGCCGGCGAGGATGGCGAAGCCGGTGATGTAGACGGCCGCGCCGCTGGTGTGTTCGCGGAGCCACGTGCCGACGGCGTTGATGTTCCAGAAGAGAACGATGGAGCCAAGGGGCGGCAAGAATGCGGCGACAGCGGCGAGGACGCTCGTCGGGCCAAGGCGCTTGACGATGTCGCTGGCGGTTTCCTGCGAGGGAGGTGTTGGACTGGTGGATTCGGGCACGGGAGAGAGTAGGAGCGCCGAAAAAACCCCGGGCCTACGCCCGGGGTTTGTCCTGTCGCTGGAGCGTGCATGGGAAGGACGAAGAAGCAGTAAACGCGAAGAGAGACGGGTGGGACACCCGCCCCACGAGGTCATGTAGCGCGAGGAACGATCACTGGAACAACTTGAAGTTCTTGAAGGTGTCGCCGAGGACGCTCTTGATGCCATCGTCCTTCATGAGGCGGTCGAGTTGGGCTTGGAACTTGGTGACGATGGGATCGAGTTTGGCCTTCCAGTCGCCCATCAGCGAGGTCTTCATTTCGGGGGAGAGTTTGTTGAGGTTTTCGATGAAGCCGTTGACCTTGTCCATGATGGGCTTGATCTCGGGGAGGGCCTTGGTGGCGTCGTCCTTGGTCTTGATGCCTTCGAGTTTGGTGGCGAGGGCGCCGAGTTGCTCGGTGTAGCCGTTGCCCCAGTCCTTGGCCTTGGCGAGCATCTCGCCGGCGGCGGCGGTGGCCTTGTCCGCGCCGTCCTTCACGGCTTCCTTGGCCTTCTCGGCGCCTTCCTTGACGGTTTCGCTGGCCTTCTTGGTGGTGTCGGCGGCCTTGTCGGCGGCAGCCTTGCCCACGTCCTTGGCGGCATCAGTGACACCCTTGCCGGCATCCTTGATCGCGCCGGTGACGCTCTTAGTGGCCGAGGAGCCGTCTTTCTTTTCTTCGCACCCGCCGAGGGCCAGGGCCGCGGAACCAACCAACGCAACGATCATCTTTGTGTTCATTTGTTCGCCTTTCGTTTGCTTCCGATAATCCGACAAGAAGTCTAGGCGCGCCCCGACGGTCACGCGTTTCTCCTACCATCCGCCCCTTATGACGACGCCCACTCCAGCCGGATCGCCCGCCACGCCCGCCAAGTCGATGGACGCCATCATGGCGTTGTGCAAGCGGCGCGGGTTCATCTACCAGGCCTCCGAAATCTACGGCGGGATCAACGGCTTTTGGGATTACGGGCCGCTGGGCGCGCAGTTGAAGAAGAATCTGCGGGACGCGTGGTGGCAGGACATGATTTTGAGGCCGTGCTGGGGGCGGAACGGGCCGAACGGGCAGGCGGTGCGGTGCGTGCCGGTGGAGACGTGCATCATCCAGCACCCGAAGGTGTGGGAGGCGAGCGGGCACGTCGCGGGGTTCAATGACCCGATGGTCGATTGCAAGGAGACCAAGGGGCGGTATCGATACGACCATGTCCAAGTGTTTGTGCCGGCGAACGGGGAGCCGGGCGACAAGCCGGTGTTTGCCTATGTGAGCGATCAACCGAGCGAGGCGAAGCAACGCAAGAAGGCCGAGAAGACCTTTGGCGAGATCAGGAGCGTGGCGCTGTCGTCCATCCCGCAGCCTTGGGCGCGCGTCATCGGGCCCGATGCGGAGAAGCCGGGCACGCTCACCGAGCCTCGTATGTTCAATCTGATGTTCGACACCATTCCCGGAGCGATCCGGGATGAGGCGAACAAGGCATACTTGCGCCCCGAGACGGCCCAGGGCATCTTCGTCCAGTTCAAGAACGTGGCCGACACGACGCGCGTGAAGATGCCGTTTGGCATCGGGAACACGGGCAAGAGTTTCCGCAACGAGGTCACGCCGCGCAACTTCACGTTCCGCTCGCGCGAGTTTGAGCAGGCCGAGTTGGAGTTCTTCTGCCATCCGGACGAGTCGCAGGAGTGGTATAAGTTCTGGCGTGATTTCCGCATGGAGTGGTGGAAGTCGATCGGCCTCGCGGGCGACAACCTCATCCTCCGCGAGCACGACAAGGACGAACTCTCGCACTATTCCTGCGGCACGAGCGACGTCGAGTATCGCTTCCCCTTCACCGCGCCGGGGTACGGCGAACTCGAAGGCATCGCCCACCGCGGGAACTACGACCTGACGCAGCATCAGAAGCACAGCGGCGCGAAGATGGAGTTCAACGACACGGAGCGAGGCGAGATCTTGCCCAACGGCGGGCGGCGCGGCGAGCGGTATCTGCCGCACTGCATCGAGCCGGCGGCGGGCCTCGATCGCGGGGTGCTGGCGCTCCTGTGCGAGGCGTACACGAAGGACGAGTCGCGTGCGAGCCCGGAGTTTTTGAAGTTGCACCCGCGGCTTGCGCCTGTGAAGGCGGCGGTGTTCCCGCTGGTGGCGAAGGACGGGATGCCGGAGATCGCGGAGAAGTTGCACGCGGAACTCACGAGCAAGTTCTGGCGCCTGGGCACGATCGAGATGGACGAGAAGCAGAGCATCGGGAAGCGGTACGCCCGCATGGACGAGGCCGGGTGCCCGTTCTGCTTCACGATCGACGGCGAGACGGCGGGGACGCAGACGGTGACGCTGCGGGATCGAGATACGGGCACGCAGACGCGCGTGGGGATTGATAAGGTGGCCGGATTCCTCGCGGAGAAGGTGGGGGCGTGAGGCGAGTTTCGGGTCGAACCGCCGGCCGAATGAAGAAGATGTCGAGGCGGGTGGGAGACACACCCCACAAGAAGTGGGAGCATATATCGTCGATCACTGGCCTGCGTTTGTGGCGGTGGGCACGCTGGGGAGTTCTTCTGCCGGCGTTGGCTCTTGGTGGCTCGGTTTGCTTGCGGGCTCCCAGCGGACCTTTCCCGCGCCCATGAGGGTGCCGGTGGCGAAGGCGAGGTCGACTTGGGAGATCTGGTAGTCGGTCAGGGCGCGGATCTCGGCGGACTGGGCCTCGGCGAGGCGAGTGGCGGCGTCGAGGACGTTGGTGCTGGTGGAGTTGCCGACCTCGAACTGGCGTTGCTCGGCTTGGAGGGTGCGGGTGTTGAGGATGACGGATTGACGAGCGGCGAGGATGCGTTGCCAGCCGGCGTCGATGGCGTCCATGGCGCTGAGGACTTCCTGGGTGATGGCGGCGGCGCGGGCCTCGCGTGTGCCGAGGCGTTGCATGCGGGAGAGGATGGCTTCGCGGACGCGGGAGCGAGCGGCCTCGTTGCCCAGGGGCACTTCGGCGTTGAGGCCGAGTTGCCAATCCTCGAACTTGTTGCGTTCGAGCATGCGGAAGGAGTCCTGGGAGGAGGCGCCCAGGCCGTTGATGCGGTAGGTGTAGTCGAGGGTGAGGAGTGGGAGGGCTTGGTCTTTGCTGAGGGCGATCTGGGCGGCGTCGGCGGCGAGTCGGAGTTCGAGTTCGAGCATCTCCATGCGGTTGTCGAGCGCGACCTGGGTGAGGGCGGAACGGTCGAAGAGGTATTCGACGGGGTCGGGCGGGGTGGTGGGAGAGACCATGGTCTGGGTGTCCATGGTGAGCCCGGGCGTGTTGATGATGCGCTTGAGGACGCGCTGCTGATCGAGGACGTTGTTCTGGGCGATGATGATGGCTTCGAGGCGATCGGCGAGGCCGGCCTGGGCGCGGACGATCTCGATGTCGGCGGCGGCGCCGCCGCGGACGCGGCGTTCGGCGCGGGCGAGTTGGTCGCTCGCGAGTTCGTACTGCTGCTGTCGGACTTCGAGTTCGCGTCGGGCCTGGTAGAGGCGCCAATAGGCACGGTCGGCGGCGGCGAGTTGGCGGATGACCTCGAGTTTGGTTTGGGATTCGCTGACCTGCTGGTTGTAGCCGGCGATGCGGAGGGCGGCGGTGTTGGCGCGGCGGCCCGCGCCGCGGAGGAGGTTGTGGCTGAGGGAGAACTGGAGGTCGGAGGTGTAGGAGGGGTTGAGGGTGGAGAAGGAGTTGTCGTTCTTGTTGCGGTTGACGGGGAGGGTGATGTTGGCGGTGCCGCCGGTGATGAGGGGGACGCGGACGCCGGGTTCGATGAACTGCTGTTGGGATTTGCCGGAGGAGAGTTGGCTGGCGGTGGGGGTATCGAACTCGTTCCACCCGGAGCGGAAGGTGAAGGCGGATTCGAAGCGTGCTTCTTCCTGGGAGATGCGCTCGCTGGCGATGGTGGGGTCGATGAGGGCGACCCGGAGATCGAGGTTGTGTTCGAGGGCGCTCTGGCGGCACTGCTCGAGGGTGAGGTCGAGTGTCTCGAGTTTGTCGAAGCGTGCGCGTGCCTCGTTCGCGTCGGCGCTCGTGGGTGGGGGTTGGGGCGGCTTGCGGTAGTTGCCGAAATCGGTGGCGACGAGTTCGCGGAGGCGTTCGGCGGGGATCTTCCGGGCGTGGTCGTGGTCGTGGAGTTTGAAGGGGTTGTGGTCGGCGCAGCCGAGGAGGGTCGCGCTCGCAAGGAGCGCGGCGATGGGCGACACACGACTGCGATGTGAACAAAGAAACGAGTGTGGCATGGCGAATGGTGCGGTGAGCGGCATCGTGCGATCGTGAAGCAACGATAAGACAAGATCGTGTACTTGCCCTTCCACAGGGAGGGTGAGTTACTCGTGCCTGAGGGCTTCGATGGGGTCGAGGCGAGCGGCTTTGATGGCGGGGCCCATGCCGAAGATGACGCCGGTGACGGCGGAGAAGGCGACGGCGAGGATGATGGCCCAGGCGGGGATCTCGGCGCCCTCCATGGGGCTTTTGGGGATGAGGCGCATGCCGAGGACGGCGAGTTGGCCGAGGAGGAGGCCGATGGCTCCACCGACGAGGCAGAGGGTGACGGCCTCGATGAGGAACTGGATGAGGATGACTTCGGGGCGAGCGCCAACGGCCTTGCGGAGGCCGATCTCGCGGGTGCGTTCGCTGACGGAGACGAGCATGATGTTCATGATGCCGATGCCGCCGACGAGGAGGGAGATCCCGACGAGCCCACCGACGGCCATGGTGAGGCCTGCGGCGACCTTCCCGAACTGGGCGCGGGCCTGCTCGATGGACTCGACGCCAAAGGTGTCGGGGTCGTTGGGCGCGAGGCCGCGCAGGCGTCGCATGATGTAGCGGACTTCTTCCTTGGCGTCTTCGAACTGTTCGGGCTTGTGGGTTTGGGCGATGACGTACATGCGGGGCTCGGGGCGCATCATTTCGCCGGTGCGGAAGGGGATGTAGATTTCGGTTTGGGCCTCGTCGCCCCCGAACATGGCGGCGGCCTGCTTGGTTTCGACGACGCCGACGACCATGAAGCGGCGTCCACCGACGAGGATGAAGTCGCCGGTGGGGTCGTTGGGCATGCCCATCTCTTCGACGCCCTTGTCGTTGATGAGGCAGACGGCGCGGCCCTCGTCTTCGTCGATGCGGTTGAAGGGTCGGCCCTTGGTGACGAAGCGCTGCTCGATATCGTGCCAGGAGGGGCGGATGCCTTGGACGAGGACGGCGTTGCGGACGGTGTCGCGGTATTGGACGGTGGGGTTGAGTTGCATGACGGGCGTGAGGCGGGCGAGGGAGGGCGCCTGCTGCTCGATCGCCTCGACTTCGTTGGATTTCACGCGGAGTTGGCGGAAGTTCCAGCGTTCGCGCTGGTTCTGGGGCATGCGGGGGAAGATCCAGACCTTGTTGGCGCCGACGGACTCGAACTCCTTGAGGACGAACTGCTTGAGCCCGGTGACGGCGCCGACGGTGGAGACAACGGCGGCGACGGCGATGACGATGCCGAGGGTGGTGAGGAGGGCTCGGACCTTATTGGCCCAGATTTGAGTGAGGGCGAGGAGGACGGTCTGGACGCAGAGGCGGACGAGGATCATGGCGTGCCTCCGGCGGGTGCGGCGAGCGCGGCCTGGGGGTTGCCCTCGCGGGCCAATCGCTGGGCGTGATCGAGGGCACGGGCGATGTAGTCCTGGTGGATGGGGTCTTGGGCGGTGGGGAAATCGCTGACGATCTTGCCATCGCGGAGGCGGATGATGCGTTTGGCGTGACCGGCGATGTCCTCTTCGTGGGTGACGATGACGATGGTTTGTCCTTCGTCGTGGAGTTTCTTGAAGAGGGCGATGATTTCCTCGCTGGTCTTGGAGTCGAGGTTTCCGGTGGGCTCGTCGGCGAGGAGGATGGCGGGCTGGTTGACGAGGGCGCGGGCGATGGCGACGCGCTGGCGTTGTCCGCCGGAGAGTTGGTTGGGCTTGTGGCTCATGCGGTTTTCGAGGCCGACGCGAACGAGGGCGTCCTTGGCGCGTTTGGTGGCGCCCCACCAGAAGCGGGCGGAGTAGATGAGGGGGAGGGCGACGTTTTTGAGGGCGGTGGCGCGCGGGAGGAGTTCGAAACTCTGGAAGACGAAGCCGATCTCTTCGTTGCGCACCTTGGCGAGTTGCCCGCTGTTCATTTTGTGGGTGGGCTTTCCGGCCAACTCGTAGGAGCCTGCGCTGGGGCGATCGAGGCAGCCGAGGATGTTCATGAGGGTGGACTTGCCGGAGCCCGAGGCGCCCATGATGGCGACGAACTCGTTGCGTTTGATGGTGAGGTTCACGCCGCGGAGCGCGTGCACGCGCTCGGTGCCGATGCGGTAGATCTTCTGCAGGTCTTTGATGACGATCGCGTCCATGGGCGTGCGGGGGTGGCGTTGGGCGATGGGTGAGGGGTTCAGCCCTTGCCGTTCTTGGCCTCGGCGGGCTTTTCGGCAGCCTTGTCGGGCTTGGGGGCGTCGGAGGATTGGGCGGACGAGGGGCCCTTGGACTTCTTTTCGGCCTCGGCGATAACGGTTTTCCCTGGATCGTTCTTGTCCGGGAGCGTGGCTTCGTCCTGCAGTCTTTGGCCTTCCTTCAGGGTGAGGAGGACTTTGAAGGGGCCGGCGATGGTCTTCTCGCCCTCGGCGAGGCCGCCAAGGATGACGGTTTTGGTGAGGTCGCTGGCGCCGATGCTGACGGGCTTGGTGACGGCCTTGTCGCCCTCGAAGACGTAGACGACGCGGGCGAACTTTTTGTTCTGGTCGACGTGCTGGTTGGCGCGGATCTCCTTGGGGAGTTCGTCGACCGGGCGGTCGACGATGGCCTGGCTGGGGACGAGGAGGACGTCCCGGAAGACTTCGACACCGATGTCGCTGTTGGCGGTGAAGCCTTCGCGGAGTTCGACGTGGTCGGGGTTTTCGAGTTTGAGTTCGGTTTCGAAGTACGCGGTGCCGTCCTTGGTGTCGATCTGGCGAACAAGCGAGACGCGTTCGACGGTGGCGTCGAAGGACTTGTCGGGGAAGGGGTTGAGGAAGACCTTGGCCCGTTGGCCGGCCTTGACGGGGGCGATGTTGGCTTCGTCGACCTTGGCCTTGACGATCATGTCGGAGAGGTCGGCGATCTCCATGATGACGCTGCCGGGGTTGTTGAGGGTTCCGACGACGACGAGTTCGCCGACTTCGGCGTTGCGTTTGGTGACGACGCCGTCGAAGGGGGCGGTGATGACGGTGTTGGAGAGGTCCTTCTCGGCGCGGGTGACGTTGGCTTTGGCGATGTCGATGGCAAACTCGGCGCTTCGGAGGTTGGACTCGGCGCGGGCGAACTCCAACTCGGCCTGGTCGAGTTCGGCCTTGGAGATGTCCTTGGTGGCAAAGAGTTCGCGACGGCGTGCGAGTTCGCGGGAGGCGTTGGTGTGCTGGGCGCGGGCGCCCTCGAGGCGTGCTTCCTCGCTCTTGACCTGCGCCTTGGCGGAGTCGAGGAGCGCGGCAAGATCGACGGCATCGAGGCGGACGACGACGTCTCCCTTTTTGACGACGGTGTTTTCGCGGAAGGGGATCGCGAGGATGCGGGCAGAGACCTGGGCGGAGATCTCGACCTTGGTTCGGGGCTCGATGAGGCCTGGCGCGGAGATGGTCTTGATCAGCGTGCCCCTGGTCACGGGCTCGAGACGGACGGTGGTGAGTTTGGACTCCGGGTTGAACTTCTCGATGAGGGGCTTGAGTTTGCCGCTGGAATAGGCCCAATAGCCGCTTCCGACGCAACCGAGAAGAAGGACGAGCGAGAGGCCGATGAGCCATTTCCACACGATGCCGGCCTCCTAGAGGTCGAAAGAAGAACGATGCGGACTGCGATCCGTACGGAGGAACCGCCGGGTCGAGACCAACTCCATAGGACTTTGGCGTCCCGGATTCCGCGCTGCACGCCGTTTACGCCCGCCCGCCTGGGGATGTAACAGGATAGGACGACAAGTTTGGAGCGTGGGAGGTGATCTCGGACGTGCGGACGCTGGTGGCGGGGTGTGGGTGAGGAGGGCCTCACATCTCGATGGTGTCGCGGAGGATGCGGATTTGCTGGACGGAGTAGTGGGTGCCTTTGCCGAGGCCTGGGCAGGTCCGTTTGGCGCGATCCCAGGTGGATCGGGATTGGATGACGCTGGACCAGAAGGGCCAAGTTCGGCACTGCTTGGGGCGGTCTTCGTAGACGCCGCAGACGGCCTTGCCTGGGACTTTGTCGCGATCGAGGAAGACGCAGTCTTGGCCGAAGGGGGAGAGTTTCTCGGTGAGCGAGACGCCGAGGGAGGTCACGCGGGCGAAGCGTTCGAGGAAGTCGTGGAGTGGGAGGTTGAGGCGTTTGGCGAGGGCGTCGGCCTCGTCGTCGTCGACGAGGACGTAGCCCTCAGGGCCGGAGCAGCAGTTGCCGCACATGGTGCAGGAGAAGCGGAGGCCGGATTCACCGGAGCGTGGGTCCGGGTGAACAAACCACTCGTCGTGAGAGGGGTGAGGGGTCATGGCTATCGAGGAGGCGAGGTGGATCAACTAGAGGGAGAGCGTGGGCCCGTCGGGGGAGCCGAGGCGTCTCTTGATCTCGCTGATGGACTTGGCGAGGTTCCGGAAGGCGACGTAGTTCCGTCGGGCCTCGCGGATGGGGGTGGCGGGGATGCCCATGTAAACGCCTCCGCCCGGGAGGTCGTTGGTGGCGGAGGTGTTTCCGGTGAGCATGGCGCCGGGGCCGATTTCGACGTTATCGGCGATGCCGACGTTTCCGCCGAGGACGACGCCGTCGCCGAGGATGACGGAGCCGGCGACGCCGGTGTGGCCGCAGATGATGCAGCCGCGGCCGATGCGGCAGTTGTGCCCGATCTGGACGAGGTTGTCGATCTTGGTGCCGTGGCCGATGGTGGTGGAGGAGAACTTGGCGCGATCGATGCAGGCGTTGGCCCCGACTTCGACGTCGTTGCCGAGGACGACGTTGCCGATGTGGGGAACTTTGGCGGGCCCGGAGTCGGTGGCGCGATAGCCGAAGCCGTCGGCGCCGATGCAGACGCCCGGATGGAGGATGCAACGATCGCCGATGACGCAGCGATCAAGCACGCGGACACCGGGATGGAGGGTGGAGTGCTGGCCCACGGAGGCGTGAGGCCCGAGGTAGACCTGGGCGACGAGGTGGGCGTGGGCGGCGACGGAGGCGCCCTGGGCGATGACGCAGAAGGGGCCGATGGTGGCGGAGGGGTGGATGGTGGCGGAGGGGTCGATGACGGCGGTGGGGTGGCGGGTCGGGGTGAGCGGAGGGGGCGGGGGCGCGAAGAGTTGGAGGGCTCGGGCCATGGCGTCGTCCACGTTGCGAACGTAGAGGAGCGCGCGGCCTTGGCCCGGCTCGCCCGCGATCTGGGAGAGATCACGGGTGAGGAGCGCGGCGGTGGCGAGGGAGGCGGACCACTTGGCGGCGAACTTGGGAGAGCGGAGGAAGGTAAGGGTGCCCGGCGTGGCGTCGTCGATCGCGTCGGGTCGGGAGATGATCGCGTCGGGCGCTCCGACGAGTTCGGCGGCGAGGTGATCGGCGATGGCGCGTGCGGTATAGGACACGGTTGAAGAACCGCTCATGGAAGGAGTTTAGCCGAAAAGGAGGAAAGGCGGCGATTACTTCTTCTTGGACGCGGGGGCGGCGGGAGCGGGAGCCTTGCCCCCAGTGGCGGTGTAGTCGTTGTTCATGAGGGTGGCGAGGGCGTCGGTGACGTCGAGGGATTCCTTGGCGAACATGAGTTTGGTGCTGGTGATGACGCGGCTGTAGTCGTCGGCGGAGCGGTTTTCGGGGAGTTCGGCGCCGCGGTCGTCGAGGAGGATGAGGTCGTATCCGTTGGACTCGGCGAAACGTTTGGCGGAGGCGAGGATTTTCATGTAGACGTCGCGGAGGACGCCGCCGGACTCGATGCCGGCGGCCTGCTGGTACGCACGCTTCTTGGTGTCGAACATGGCTTCGAGTTCGATGGCCTTGAGGGTGAGTTCCATGCGTTTGTCTTTGCTGGCGGAGGGAGGCAGGTCCGAGAGTTCTTTCTTGGTCTGGGAGAGTTGGCTGTCGAGGTTCTTGAGTTCATCGACGCGAGGTTGGTTTCGGTTGGTGAGGCTGGTGTTGCGGTCCTTCATCTCGGTGAGCAGGTTGCTGAGTTTTTCGAGGTTCACGACGCCGATGACGGCGGGGGCGGGGGCCATCTGGACGGTGCTGTTGGCGGAGGAGGTCCAGGCGACGCCGGCAACGACGCCCGCGGCGAGGAGGGCGAGGGAGAGGAGGCCTGGGGCGTGACGAGCGACAAGCGAGGAGCGCATGGCAATCTCCGAGAGCGAGTGCGGAACCCGACCCGACGGGCCGAGACGCGGGATGATACGCAAGTAAGGAAACGCTAACAAATCAGGGAGCGAGGGCGGGATCGGAGGCGGGTTGGCGAGGGGGAATTAGAAGAAGGGCAGATCGATGCCGAAGGTGAAGAGGCGGAGGTCGTCGTCGGATTCCTTTTTGATGGGGAAGCCGAAGTCGAAGGAGAGGGGGACTGGGGAGAGACCTTCGACGAAGATGCGGAAGCCGAAGCCGACCGAGGCGCGATAGTTGGCGAGGGAGAGTTCCTGGTTGACGGTTCCGGTGTCGAGGAAGAAGACGATGGCGAGGAGGTCCTCGTAGACGGGGAGTTTGTATTCGGTCCCCCAGAAGAACATGAAGTTGCCGCCGACGGGGTCGGAGCCGATGGTCCCGGTGTCGTTTCGGATGCCGCGAGGGGAGACACCGCGGAAGTCGAAGCCTCGGAAGTTCTGACCACCGAGGTAGAAGCGTTCGTAGACGGGGACGTCGGAGGAATCCTGGGGGATGAAACTGGCGCGGGTTTTGAAGGAGAGGACGGTTTTGGCGCCGTAGATGTTTTCGTCGAGCGGGAGGAAGAGGTTGTGCTCGGCTCGGAGGGAGGTGTATTGGAAGTCACCACCGAGGGCGCCGGCCTGTTCGAGGCCGAACTCGAGGTTGGTGCCTTTGGAGGGACGGAAGCGGTTGTCGACGGTGGTGCGTTGGAGGGCAAGGCCGACGGAACTGAAGTAACTGGGGTCACGAACGTCGAAGTAGTCGACGGGGGCGCTGGGCTCGATGTCTTGGAGGGAGATGTTCTCGATGCGGATGGGGACGGAGCCGATCCAGCGATCGCCGAAGCGTCGGCCGAAGCCGAAGCCGGCGCCGTACTTGACTTCGGTGTATTGGCGATAGTCACGACGGCTGGCCTGGAGGGCGATGCTTCCGCTGTAATCGGTGTCGAAGAGGGCGGGTTCGGAGAGGGAGATGCCGAAGGCTTGGCGGCGATCGCCGGGGAGGGCCTCGATCTTGAACTTCTGGCCGGCGCCGCGGAAGGCGCCGCCCGAGAAGAGTTCGCTGAAGGAGTCCGGGGTGTCCTGGACGTCGAAGTTGTCCTGCTTGATTGTGAAGATGGCGGTGACGCCGCCGTCGCTGCTGACGGCACCGCCGATGTTGAAACTGCCGGTGTTGGTTTCGGCGATCTCGACGAGGACATCGCGGTGTTCGGGCTCGCCCTCGTCGGGAGGCTGGACGGTGACGGTGGGTTGGATGCTGTCGCTGGCGGGGTCGACGTTGAAGAGGCGGCTCTGGCGGAGGAGGTCCTCGGTGCGCTTCTTCTGGGTGGCGTCGAGGGGTCGATCGGGCTGGAAGCGGACTTCTCGGCGGATGACTTCGCTGCGGGTGAGGTCGTTGCCGCGGATGATGACTTCACCCGTGCGGAAGCGGGCACCCTGGCGGACGACGAGGAGGATGTCGACCTTGGGCTCGCTCGGGTCGAGGAGTTCGCGGCGCACGACGCGGGCGTCGACGTAGCCCATTTTGAGGTAGGCCTCGTTGAGGGCGTCGATGGACTTGCGGAGTTTGTCGTCGCTGTAGACGTCGCCGGGCTTGATGAGCATGAGGCCGAGCATCTGCTCGGGGGTGAAGATGCGCTCGGTGGTGGGGTCGTCCTTGGCGTATTCGGCCTTGACGCTCCGGAGGGTGTAGATGGGTCCCTCGAAGATGACGAAGGTGACCTGGCCTTCCTTGTTGTCGGGGCTCGGGCGGACGAGGCGATCGACGCGGGAGTCGAGATAGCCGCGGTCCTTGTAGAACTGGCTGATGGTGGCGACGTCCTGGGCGAGGAAGTCTTCGTCGAGTTGGGCGGTGTTGAAGAGGTAGGACTCTTCGGTCTTCAGGCCCTTCTTGAGTTCCTTGGGGGAGAAGGAGAGGTTGCCCTCGAAGCGGACGTCGGTGACGCGGAGGCGGTTGCCCTCGCGGACGCGGAAGAGCACGACGCCGGTTTTTTCGAGTTCTTCCTGGTCGACGAGGACCTGGGCGTTGTAATAGCCCTTGCTCTTGTACTGGTCTTCGATGCGTCGGCAGAAGCGGTCGAGTTGGGTGTTGTCGACGGGGGTGCCGATGAGGACATCGATGGCCTTGAGGATTTCCTCGTCGCTGAAGCGACGGTTGCCGACGGTCTGGACGGCCTGAACGACGGGCTGGAGGAGGAACTGGAATCGGACGACGATGGAGCCGTCGTCCATGGGTTGGGCCTTGCTGTCGACGCGGCGGAAGCGTCCGAGGCGATTGAGGCGGACGATGTCGCTGCGGACGATCTCGGCGTAGTAGGGGTTTCCTTCGCGGAGGCGAATGTTGTTCCGGACGAGTTGTTCGGTGGTGGCGTCGATGGTGCCGATGACGGGCGTCGGGGGGGGCGCCTTGGGGTCGGGCTTTTCGCCCGGCGCGGCGGTGGGATAGGAGACGGTTTCGAGGACGATGAGGCGAACGGGGCGTCCTTCGAGCGCTTCGAGTTCGGGGGAGAGCGGGAAGGGCGCGGGGGGTTCGGACGCGGGTTCGCTCTGCGCGAGGGCGGGGAGGGCGAGAACGCCGCCGGCGAGGAGCGTGAGCGTGAGGCTCGCGGCCCTGCGGAACGCGCGGGCTGGTCGAGATCGGGATGTGGGAGAGACCGACACGGGGAGCAAGCGTAGCGGAACAAGCGAGTGGGCACAAACTTCCCGGCCACGATTCCGCGATGAGTGTTCGGATTGTGTTCACACGGGTGTGGAGGAAGGACACCAGGCGAGTGACAAAGAAGGGCGACGGGTTCCGCATGTGGAGGGTGGGCGCTTGGCCGAGGGCTGGGCGTGGCCTGAAGACGGGAGGAATCACATGGGTCACCGCGTTCGTTCGTCCAACGTTGCGAAGTTCAAGGTGGAGAGGCTCGAGGCGCGCCAGATGATGGCCGCGTCCCCGCTGAACTTCAGCGCGTATTACCCGGAGGGGTATGTCTCGGACAACGTGAACGAGTATGTGCCGATGACGAACCCGAACGGGGTGGAGGTGGAGTTTGAGTTGCACGCGCGGTACGAGTTTGGGGAGCGGGACGCGCTGTTGGCGCGGGGGACGATCCCGGCGAACAGTCGAGGCGGCGTGACCATCAGCGATGTGAACTTCCCCGACGATCGCCTGGTGCGGAAGGACACGCCGTACGCGCTGGTGCTGAAATCGAGCCTGCCGATCTCGGCGACGATCAGCCACTACGACTTTGGCACGGCGATTGGCGAGTCGTTCACGAGCCGAACGGACGACACGTGGACGTTTGGCGACGGTCGTCGCGACAGCGACCTGACCCGCGACTTTATTCTCGTGTACAACCCGGACGACCACGCGAAGACGGTGACGCTGACGTTGTACACGGATGACGGGCGCATGAAGACGGTCTCGACGATCATCGAGGGGCAGCGTCGAGGCGGGTGGAGCATCGACGACATCTCGGATCAGCCCCGCGGGGTGTTCGCGGCGCGGGTGCACGCATCGGGCCCGGTGGTGGCGGCACAGTCGCACTACGAGTTGGGGACGCAGCGCGGGTACGGGGTGGTGGGGCAGGCGGGCGGGGGGCAGTACGCGGGGGTGGTGCCGGCGATCAACTACGACGATTCGTTCTATGAGCGTAATGGAGATGACTCGCCGCATCAGAGCCTCTCGCGCTCGCCGGCGAACGCGTACATCTCCATCCTGAACGACCAGGGGCAGGCGGCGACGGTGACGTTGACGTTCATTCCGGACGATCGTCTGGGGATCGCGCCGTACCAGCGTGTGGTGATCGTGCAGCCCAACAGCCGGGCGACGTTCAACGTGCGGGACCAGATCGTTCGAGCGGACGATGAAGAACTGGCGGTGGTGTATCGCTCGAATCGACCGGTGACGGTGACGGGGAGCGTGTACCAGGGCATGGACGCGACGGGGGTGGAGGCCGCGACGCAGGCGGCGAATGTCTGGGACTTCGGCGAGGGCTTCATGAGCAACAGCCGGGGCGGGCGTGGCGTTCGCGAGGACCTGTACATCTTCAATCCGACGTCGCGACGCATCAACCTCTCGATTGATTTCCTGTTTACCGATGGGAGCAAACTGACGATCGACGAGCACGTGAGCGGCGTCGAGGTTCGGCATGTGTCGCTCCACAACATCGACGCGCTGCGGACAAGGGCGGAGAGTTCGTGGTACGGGATCCGAGTGCGGGCGACGGGCAGCGTGGTGTCGATGATGCAGCACTGGGACTCGTCGGTGGGCGGCGGCTTCTCGACGTTCGGGATGCCGAGCGGGACGGTCGTGGACGTGAGCGGCGTGCTGGCGATCTAGGCGATGGCGCGTCAGGCGCCGTGGCGATCGCGTCGATACGCGACGACGAGCATGTCTTGGAACTCGTCGCGGGCGGAGAGGTCGCGCAGTGGTGCGCGGAGTTGGTAGCCGAAGCCGTGGTCTTCGAGGAGGCGGAGGAACTTGGCGAGGGCGTCGTCCTTGGGGGCGATGTGGTGGTGGTATTCGATGACGAGGGTGCGGATCCGGCGGAGGGTGCCGGAGGCGGCGAGGTCTTCGAGGACCTGCGGCTCGGCGCCCTCGATGTCCATCTTGAGGAAATCGACCTCGCGGTCGATGAAGGCGGAGAGTTTGGCGGCCTTGACCCGCACCTTGCCCTTTTCGGCGAGGGCCGGGTCGGCCCACTGGACGCTGCGTTCTGGGCGTGTGCTGGCGATCATGGAGGCGCCCTTGGTGGGGTCGGTGAAGAACTCGATCTCGCCGTCGTGGTCGGAGAGGGCGAGGTTGTGGGGCGTGACGTCGGAGAGGTTGTTGGCACGGAGGTTGGTGGTGAGCAACTCGAAGGTGCGGGGGCTTGGCTCAAAGGTGTGGATGATGGCGTTGGGGAAGAGCGTTTTGAAGAAGAGGGTCGCCATGCCGATGTTGGCGCCGACGTCGAAGATGAGGGGGCGATCGCTCGTGGATTGAAAGGCGTACTCCTGGACGGCGAAGACTTCGAAGAAGAGGTAGGCGAGGGCGGCGGGGTCGTCGGTCTCGACGCGGTAGCGCAGGATGGCGTGGGAGCGGGAGGCGGGCGCGAGTTTGGCCTTGAGCCGGAGGCGGAGCCAGGTCCAGAAGAGGGTGGCTCTGGAGTGGGGCAGGGCGTTGGAGCCCGTGAACCCCTGGAGGGTGGCCAGGAGGGTGGCGAGTTTGCGGACAATTCTCATCGCGAACGTTCCTCTCGGACCTCTCCTCAGCCGCGTGGACGGAGCGACTTGGGCCCGGATCATTCGCACGCCGAGCCGATGGGGCGACCAGGGCGGATGAATTCGGGATGAGTGGGTGCGCGGGGAGGAGCGCGATCTGGGGGCGTCGCGGTGGAGACGTCGAGCAAGAGCCGAGGATGAAGCGTCCAACGTGATCGTGTGGTTGACGGGGCGGGGCAAGCAGCGGATACTGCGGTGTGGATGCCTGGAGATGGGTTGTGCCAAGTTGGGAGGAACGTGATGCCGCTGCTCATCAAGAACGCGCGTGTGGTGACCTCGACGGAGCAATACGACGCGGAGGTGTACGCGGAGGGTGGAGCGATCACGCGGATCGGGCGCTCGATCAGGGTGGAGGACTGTGCGCCGGGGACGCGGGTGATCGACGGCACGGGCAAGTTGTTGTTTCCGGGGTTTATTGATCCGCATGTTCATGTGTACTTGCCCTTCATGGGGACGTACGCGAAGGACACGTGGGAGACGGCGAGCCGGGCGGCGCTGGTGGGCGGGACGACGACGCTGATCGAGATGATCTGTCCGGGGAAGGGGGACGAGCCGCTGGCGGCGTTCGAGGCGTGGCTGGGGAAGGCGGAGGGCGTGGCGTCGTGCGACTACACGTTCCACATGGGCGTGACGCGGTTTGACGGGCTGGCGGAGAAGCAACTGCGCGAGATCGTGAAGCGCGGGGTGCGGTCGTTCAAGGTGTTCCTGGCGTACAAGGGGGCCTTGGGCGTGGATGACCGGGAGTTGTACCACACGTTGAAACTGGCGGCGGAGTTGGGGGTGGTGGTCACGGCGCACTGCGAGAACGAGACGATCGTGGCGGAGCGTCAGGCGGAGTTGCTGGGGGCGGGGCGGCGAGCGCCGGAGTATCACGAGGAGAGTCGCCCGGTGCGTGTGGAGGCGGAGGGCGTGCACCATTTGATGACGTTCGCGGAGATGACCGGCGCCGAGGTGTATGTGGTGCACACGAGTTGCGAGGAGGCGGTGCACGAGGGGCTGCGGGCGATGGAGCGGGGGGTGCGGGCGAGCCTGGAGGTGGTGTTGCCGCACCTGGTGTTGGACCAGTCGTACACGGAGCAGGCGGGGTTTGAGGGCGCGAAGTACGTGATGTCGCCGCCGCTGCGGGACCGGGCGCAGTTGCCCAGGATGTGGAGGCATCTGCGCTCGCGGGCGCTCGCGACGGTGGCGACGGACCATGCGCCCTTTGACTTTGAGACACAGAAGGTGATGGGCAAGGAGGACTTCACGAAGATCCCCAACGGCATCCCGAGCGTGCAGCACCGCGTGGAGTTGTTGTACACGCACGGGGTGGCGACGGGGAGGATCGACCTCCACACCTTTGTGGACGCGGCGAGCACTCGCGCGGCGCGGATCTTCGGGCTCACGGGCAAGGGGAGGATCGCCGTGGGGGCGGACGCGGACCTGGTGCTGTTTGATCCCAACTACCGTGGCACGATCTCGGCGAAGACCCACCAGATGGCGACGGACTACTCGGCGTTCGAGGGGTGGGAAGTGAAGGGGCGGGCCAGTGTGGTGACGCTTCGGGGCGAGGTGGTGGCCGAGGATGGGACGTTCGTGGGCCAGGCGGGGGGCGGGAGGCTGGTGCCGCGGGCTTGACGCGATCTTGACGCGTGGGGATGGGCGCGCGTGCGGGCCTGGAACTAGGATGCGGCGATGGCGCGCGGCACGTTGAACTCGCGGTCGGCTTGGCTCGGGGTGGCCCTGGTGTGGGCGACGGCCGGGGTCGGTGGGGTGGCATGGGCGTTGGGATGGTCGATGCCCATGGCGGTGGGTGCGGCGTGCGCGTGTGCGGCGGCGGGGACGCTGATGTTGCTCGGGGGCGCGAGATCGACGGGTGAGGCGGGGAGCGAGGTGATCGAGCGCCAACTGCGTTCGATGGAAGCCGTCCTTGGGGTCGAAGACGCCCCCGGAACGGGAGCGCGCGACACGGGACAAGGGCGGATGGGGGGAGAGTTGCCCGCGCTCGCGGCGGCGGTCGCGGAGCGCGTGCGGGTCTGGGTTCCGGCGACGCGGGCGCGGGCGGCGAACCTTTCGGCCATCTTGGATGCGCTGCATGAGCCGGTGCTGGTGACCGACGGGGGCGGGCGGGTGGTGATCGGGAATCGGGAGGCCGACGAGTTTTTCGGTGCACGGCTCGGTGGTGTACTCGGTCGGGGGGTGGAGGATTTGTTTACGCAAGCGGACGCGTTGCGCTTGCACGCGAGCGCGTTGGGGGGGCGTCTGGGCGTGACGCAGGTGCGGTTCGTGACGCCGGCGGGGACGCGCATCCATGAGATGATCGCGGCGCCGGTGGCGCTGGCGGACGAATCGGGCGCGGCATGGGAAGCACGCGGCGTGGTCGTGACGCTGCGGGACGTGACGGACCTGGCGATGGCGGTGCAACTCAAGACCGAGTTCGTGGCGAACGCGTCGCACGAGTTGCGCACCCCGCTCTCGTCGATCAAGGGCGCGGTGGAGACGCTGCGGGACGGGGCGGTGGACGATCCTTCGATGGCGTCGCGTCTGACGGAGATGATCGCGACGAACGTGGGGCGTCTGGAGGAGTTGGTACGCGACCTGATGGACCTCTCGCGGCTGGAGAGCCCGGAGGCGCCGGTGCAGTTTGAGCGGGTGGACTTGGCCGCGATCTGCGGCGGGGTGGCGTCGATGTTCGAGACCACGTGCCGGGAGCGGCGGCTTTCGATTGACGTGCGCGTGAAGGAGGGCGTGCGCGAGATCACGAGCGACCGCCAACTGCTGCACCTGGTGCTGCAGAACCTGGTCGACAATGCGACGAAGTTTGCGTACGAGGGCACGACGGTGGTGGTGGAGTGTGACGCGATCGAGGGCGGGGGCGTGCGGCTGCGCGTGAGCGATCGGGGCATCGGCATCCCGATCAACCAGCAGCAGCGCATCTTTGAGAGGTTCTACCAGGTCGACGGGGCCCGCACGGGGGGCGTGAAGCGCCGCGGCACGGGGCTGGGGCTGGCGATCGTCAAGCATGCCGTCAAGCGGCTGGGCGGGACGATCGGCGTGCAGAGCGTCTGGAAGCAGGGGACGACCATGGAGGTGGAGTTGCCCGCACGGTCGCCCGGGGGGGAGGGGTGAAACGACAATCTTGATGGGAGGATGGAACGGGGGGTTTTCGGTGGCGTACAACTTCGCCGCATGACGTCCGAGTCGCCCTTTGCCATCGACCTGTCGCACGTCGCTAAGACCTATCGCGGCGGGGTGCAGGCGCTCCGCGGGATCGAGATGCGTGTGCACAAGGGCGAGGTCTTTGGGTTGCTCGGGCCGAACGGCGCGGGGAAGAGCACGCTCGTCAAGATCCTGATGACGGTCATCTCGCCCACGCGGGCGGAGGGCACGATGTTGGGCGAGCGCCTCGGGCACAAGGCGACGCTGCGACGGGTCGGGTACTTGCCCGAGCACCATCGGTTTCCGGATTACCTCACGGGCGAGCAGGTGGTGGATTTCTACGGCGCGCTCAGCGGCGTGCCCCGCGCGCACCGTCGCAAACGCACGGGGGAACTCCTCGAACTCGTGGGGATGAAGGACTGGGCGAAGACCAAGGTGCGGGGATACTCCAAGGGGATGCGCCAGCGCGTGGGGATCGCGCAGGCGCTCGTGAACGATCCGGACCTGGTCGTGCTCGATGAGCCGACGGATGGCGTGGACCCGGTCGGTCGGCGAGACATCCGGGCGATCTGCTCGCGATTGCGTGAGGAAGGGATGACGGTCTTTCTCAACTCACACCTGTTGAGCGAGTTGGAACTGGTGTGTGATCGCGTGGCGATCCTCGTGCAGGGGCGTGTGTCGTCGCAGGGGACGATCGACGAACTGACGCGGGACAAGCAGTACTACGAACTCGAACTCCAGGCGACGGCGGTCGAGGCGGCGCCCGTGTGGGCCGCGGTGATGTCGAGGGTGTCGGGTGGTCCGAGGTGCGAAGTCCTGGGGAGCGTGCTTCGCGTCGCGACGACGGACGCGCGATCGGTGCAGCCGATCGTGGACGCGGTGCGGCATCACGGCGGGGTCCTCCGCACGTTGCGGGGCGTTCGTCCTTCGCTCGAAGACCTGTTCATGGCCGCGGTGGTGGACCCGAGCACGGGAAAGACCTTGACGCCCGGGGCGGATCGATCCAAGTAGGTGGGGCTGGGCCCGGCGGCCCGCGACGCAGCATGACGCAAACACTCGCACTCCTCCAAGATTCCTATCGCCAACTGAACAGCCAGAAACTGTTCTGGCTCACGCTGTTCCTGTCCGGGCTGGTCGTGGCGGGGTTTGCGTCGATCGGGATCGACAAGAGCGGCATCTCTCTGTTGTGGTTTGAGTTGGGCGACTTTGGCGCGGGGATCAACAGCGATCTGATCCCCCCCGACCAACTCTACAAGCGCATCTTCGCCAACTTCGGCATCGGGTTCTGGCTCGCGTGGCTCGCGACGATCCTCGCGCTCGTCTCGACGGCGGGCATGATCCCGCAGTTCATCGCGGGTGGCGCCATCGAACTCACCCTGAGCAAGCCCATCGGACGGGTGAGGCTGTTCCTGACCAAGTTCGCGGTTGGGCTGCTGTTCACGACGTTGCAGGTCGCGATCTTCACGACGGCGTGCTTCCTCGTGATCGGGTTTCGGGGGAAGAGTTGGGAGCCGGGGGTGTTCCTGGCGATCCCGCTGGTCGTGCTGTTTTACAGTTATCTGTACTCGGTGTGCGTGCTGCTGGGGCTGATCACGAGATCGACGATCGCTTCGCTGCTGCTCACCCTGCTCTTCTGGCTCTTTCTGTTTGGGCTGAACGCGACGGACGGGATCATGCTGCAGTTGCGTGAAGTGAACGCGATGCGAGTGGAGCAACTGACGGCCCGGATCGAGCGGTTGGAGGCCGCGGCGATCAAGGGCATCACGGAAGATCGCGAGCGGGCGCGGCGCGAGGCGGCGGAGGGGATTCGGGATGCCGAGGCACAGCCGATCGGCACGGGCGAGCCGACGCGTGAGGAGATCGAGAAGCGAGATTCCCGAATCGCGAAGATGCGCACGGACCTGGCGAAGGCGAAGGAGCGAGCGCCGCAGTGGCAGTTCTGGACGCGCGTGGTGGTGGCCGCCAAGACCGTGTTTCCCAAGACGAGCGAGACCGTCTCGTTGCTGGAGCGGCGACTGCTCAAGGACCTCAACCTCAAGAGCGACGACGAAGAGACGGCGCGGGACCCGGCGAACGTCATCAGCATGGGCAACATGTCGCGGGCCGACCAGCGTCAACTCACGCAGCGGATCGAGAGGGTCATCAAGTCGCGGAGCGTGGCGTGGGTGATCGGGACGTCGATCGGGTTTGAGTTGGTCGTGCTGGGGATCGCGAGTTGGGTCTTTGCTCGTCGAGATTTCTAAGGGCTAGGCGCCGCGCGCGAGTTGGGCCCCGCGATCGCGGGCCGCACGCATCGCGTCGATCCAGGTCTGCAAGGCGCCGGCGTGATCGAGCCGATCGACGGCGGCGGCGGTCGTGCCGCCCTTGCTGGTGACGGCGGCGCGGAGGACGCTCGGATCATCGCACGATTCCGCGAGCAGCATGGCGGAGCCGAGCAGTGTTTGACGGACGAGGCGTGCGGCGGTGGCATCGTCGAAGCCCAGTTCCCGGGCCGCTCGCATCATCGCCTCGGCGAGGTAGAAGAGGTAGGCGGGCCCGGAACCGGCGAGGGCGGTAAAGGCGTCCATGAGCGACTCGTCGATGCTGACGACCGTGGGGCCGACGGATTCGAAGAGTTTGCGGGCGAGAGATCGGTCCTCGTCGGTCGCGGTGGGGCCGAAGCAGAGGGCGGTTGCACCCTGGCGGATGCGAGCGGGGAGATTGGGCATGGCGCGGACGAGGCGGGCGTGCGTGCCGAGCATGTCGTGCAGTCGCGCGAGGGGCGTTCCGGCGAGGATGCTGAGCACGGGGATGCCGTTCTGGAAGTGCCCGCGGATGGCGGGCGAGAGGTCCTGGGCTACGCCCTCCATCATCTGGGGTTTGACCGCGAGAAGGATCGCGCCTCGCGTCATGCTGTTGGGCCACATCTCGGCGAAGTGGCGGATGCATGTGGCGATGGAATCGGTCGTGTGGACCTGCATGCCATCGAAGACGCGTCGGCGATCGGCGGATGGATCGGCCACGACGACGCCGGAGGGCTGGAGCACGCCGCAGGCGAGGGCGCCGCGGACGATGGCTTCGCCCATGTTTCCGCCGCCGATAACCGCGAGGCAACCGAGAGCGGTGGAGGGGGAGGTCATGGACAAGCGTATCGCGGGGCGATCGGCACTACACTTCGCGTCATGGCGACCTTTTATCAACTCGACTTTGAGAAGCCGCTGCAGGAACTCCAGACGCAGATCGACCAAACGGAGTTGAAGTTGAAGGACCATCTGGCGGCGGTGGGGTCGGAAGCCGCCGCGACGGACGAGGTGGGCGCGACGATGATGCGGGAGTTGGAGTCGCTTCGTCAGCGGCACGGGGACTTGCTGCGTGAGTTGTACGGCAAGTTGACGGCGTGGCAGACGGTGCGGGTGGCCCGCCATCCACTTCGTCCGCAGACACGCGATTACATCAACATGATCACGCGCGATTTCGCCGAGTTGCATGGGGATCGGCGGTATGGGGACGATCCCGCGATCGTGACGGGGTTTGCGCGCATCGGGCCGGTGAAGGTGATGCTGGTGGGTCATCAGAAGGGCAAGGAGACGAGCGAGAAGTTGTCGTGCCACTTCGGGTGTGCGCACCCGGAGGGGTATCGCAAGGCGCTGGCGAAGATGCAGTTGGCCGAGAAGTACGGCGTGCCGATCGTGACGCTGGTGGACACGCCCGGGGCATATCCGGGGCTGGGGGCCGAGCAACGCGGACAGGCGGAGGCGATCGCGGTGAACATGCGAGAGATGAGCCGGCTTCGCACGCCGATCGTGAGCATCATCATCGGGGAAGGAGGGTCGGGCGGGGCGCTGGGGATCGCGGTGGCGGACAAGGTCGCGATGCTGCAAAACTCGTGGTATTCGGTGATCAGCCCTGAGGGATGTGCCGCGATCCTGTGGAAGGAAGCGAACGAGCAGACGAACACGGCGGCGGCGAAGGCGCTGAAACTCACGGCGCGGGACAATCTGGAACTGGGCATTATCGACGAGATCATCCCGGAGCCCGTCGGCGGGGCCCATCGCGACCAGCGGGCCACGGCGGACGCGCTGCAGCGGTGGATCGTGCAGAACATCCAGAATCTGAGCCGCTTGCCCATTGATACGGTCCTCGAACAGCGATATGAGCGGTATCGAGCGATGGGGCGGTATTTGGAAACGGAAACCGCGGCGCTGGCGGGCGCGAACTAAGGGTGCTCTGGGTCGGGGGTGGGGCGTAGCGGGAACAAACCTCAGCCCGGCTTTGACACGCGCCCGAGCCGGGGCTACGGTTGGCCCCGCGAACGAGGGACCGTCGGAAACCAAACGGAATCCTAAATCGCAGAGTTGGGGGCGGATCGATTTGGCCAAGAAGACTGGCACATCCCGCAAGCCCGTGAAAGCCAAGGCGAAGCCTGCGGCGAAGAAGCCTGTCGCGAAGGCGAAGAAGGCGGCGGCTCCCGCGAAGAAGGCCGCTCCGCCCGCGTCCGTGAAACCGACGAAACCGTCGGCCAAGCCCGTTTCGGCTCCTGCGCCGGCGGCGGCGCCATCTGTAGCGAAGCCTGGGAAGAAGGGGATTGATGTCGTCTCCCCGAAGGTTGGGCCAAAGCGTCCGGCGCCGAAGCCGAAGATGGCGTCGGTGACTCCGCCGACGATTGGCCGGCTTTTGGATCCGACCAAACCCCTTTTTCGGAAGCCGCTGATTCCGTCTGGGCCGAAGGCGGTGGTGCAGAGGCCGTTGGGTGCGCACGGACATGAGGAGGCGGAGGCGCCGCCGGTGGCTCTGAAGACTCCGTTCGGGAAGAAGGAACTCGCGGCATTCCGACAGTTGTTGCTCCGCAAGCGCGCCGAACTGGTTGGGGACATCGCGCAGATGGAGCGAGAAGCGCTGCAAGGCGGGGGCTCGCTTTCGAGCATGCCACAGCACATGGCCGAGCAGGGCTCGGATACGTATGACACGACGCTCTCGCTGGACCTGGCGGCGGCGGATCGGAAGTTGATCAAGGAGATCGACGACGCGATCGCGCGGATCGACAAGGGCACGTACGGCGTGTGCGAACTGACGGGCAAGCCCATCAAGGTGGACCGGCTGGAGGAGTTGCCGTGGGCGCGCTATTCCATCGAGGCGGCTCGTGAGTTGGAGCGGCGGTCGATGCGGGCGTCTTAGCCTCTCGAGCGACCTGGGCGCGCCCTGGCGTGAGTATTCTTGTCCCGCGTGTCCATCCCACATACATCACCACACACAGAAACTCGCGCCAAGGCGTGGGTGGTCTTGCTCGCGACGCTGGTGCTGGGTGTGGTGGTGGACCTGGGGTCCAAGTGGCTTGCGTTCGAGCGCGTGGCGGGTGCGCCGGTGCGTGTGGATCGTGAGGAGGTCTTGGCGGCGGGTTCGGGGCATCTGGGTGATCTGATCCCGCCGCACAGGCCGGTGGTGGTTGTGCGAGACCTGCTGGAGTTCACGCTGGTGCTGAATCCGGGCGCGGTGTTCGGGATGGGCGCGGGGAAGCGGTGGGTCTTTGTGGCGTTCACGCTAGGCGCATTAGCGTTTGGGATGTACCTCTTCCACGCGTGGACGCGTCCGCGCGATTCGGTCGCGCACGTGGGGTTGGGGCTGATTTTGTCGGGTGGGCTGGGGAATCTGTACGACCGATTGGTGTTCGCGTGCGTGCGGGACTTCATCCACCCGCTGCCGGGCGTGGCGTTGCCGTTTGGTCTGAAGTGGCCGAGCGGCGATCGGGCGATGTGGCCTTGGGTCTCGAACATCGCGGACCTGGCGTTGATCATTGGTGTGGGGCTGATGATGTGGTACACGCTTCGAACAGGAGGCGTCCGCGCGGGCGGGGCGAAAGACATCAAGGCCGCGTGAACGGAAGACGTCCGAGTACGGTGGCGTGTGGGGTTAGCGCAAGGCCTCGGCGATGCGTTGCGCGAGCGATGTCGCGGCGGTGGGATCGAGTTTGCCCGCGCCCCATTTGATGCCCAGGCCTGTCCCGTCGTCGTAGCGGGGGATGATGTGGATATGGAGGTGCATGACGGCCTGGTGGGCGAGGGAGCCGTTGTTCTGGAGGAGGTTGTAGGCGGTGGCGCCGGTGGCGCTGAGGACCGCGCGGCAGATGCGGGGGAGGGCTCGACCGAGGGCGGCGGCGGAGTCGTCGCTGAGTTGGTCCATGGTGACGGCGGGCTCTTTGGGGATGACGAGGGTGTGGCCGCGGGAGAGGGGGAAGATGTCGAGGAAGGAGAGGACGCGGTCGTCCTCGTAGACTTTGTGGCAGGGGACTTCGCCGCGGATGATCTTGGAAAAGATGGTGTCGGGCATGGGGGAGTTTACGGATGGGGGGAGAGTCGCGAAGGAACTCTGGTTGCGGCGCATCCACGTAGTACTATCCGGACCGTTCGCATGTTGTCTGTGAGGTGAAGATGCCCCAGGTTATTCCGGGTTCGAGTCCGATTCCGCCGGAGGTTGAGCGCGATATCGCTCGGTCGGCGGAGGCGATCCAGGCGTTGGTGAGCACGGTCGAGAAGGTCGTGGTGGGGCAGCGCTACATGGTGGAGCGGCTGCTGGTGGGCCTGCTGAGCGGCGGGCACGTACTGCTGGAGGGTGTGCCGGGGTTGGCGAAGACGCTGACGGTGAGCACGCTGGCGCGCGCGATCAAGGCGAAGTTCAGCCGGATCCAGTTCACGCCGGACCTGTTGCCGGCGGACCTGGTGGGGACGCTGATCTACAACCCGCGGGACCACACGTTCACCCCGAGGAAGGGGCCGGTGTTCGCGAACATCGTCCTGGCCGACGAGATCAACCGGGCGCCGGCGAAGGTGCAGAGCGCGCTGCTGGAGGCGATGCAAGAGAAGAAGGTGACGATCGGGGACACGACGTATGGGTTGGACGAGCCGTTCCTGGTGCTCGCGACGATGAATCCGATCGAGCAGGAGGGGACGTACTCGCTGCCCGAGGCGCAGGTGGATCGGTTCATGCTGAAGTTGCGGGTGGAGTATCCGACGAAGAAGGACGAGCGCGAGATCATGGATCGGATGGCGAAGAGCCGCAGCGAGGCGCGGGCCGACGCGAAGGTGGAGGCGGTCGTGGACATCGAGCAGATCATGACGGCGCGGCGGGTGGTGGACTATGTGCGGATTGATGACCGGATCAAGGACTACATCGTGGAGGTGGTGCACGCGACGCGGTTCCCGAAGGAGCACGGGCTGGACCTGGCGCGGTTCATCGAGTTCGGGGCGTCGCCGCGGGCGAGCATCAATCTGGCGCTGGCGAGCAGGGCGCACGCGGTGATGCAGGGGCGGACGTTTGTGACGCCCGCGGACGTGAAGGCGATCGGGATGGATGTGCTTCGGCATCGCGTGATCGCGAGTTATGAAGCGCAGGCGGAAGAGGTGACGAGCGAGGACGTGGTGAAGCGGATCTTCGATCATGTGCCGGTGCCGTGAGGGAGGCGTGGACGGGAATGGCGACGCGAAGAGCGAACACGTGCGGTGAAGAGGTCGCGAGCCATCGCGGAGGGGCGCGACGGTTCGTTGTGATCGCGTCGTCGGTTTGGGCTGGGCAGGATGCGAGCCCGGAGGCGGGCGCATGCTGACCGACGATCTGATGCGTGAGGTTCGGCGGCTGCAACTGCGGACGAAGCGGCGGGTGCAGGGGCTCTTCGCCGGCGAGTATCAGAGCGCGTTCAAGGGGCGAGGGATCGAGTTCGCGGAGGTTCGGGAGTATGAGCCGGGCGACGACGTGCGGGCGATCGATTGGAACGTGACGGCGCGGAGCGGGAAAACGTTCATCAAGCGGTTCCATGAGGAGCGCGAACTCACGGTGATGCTGGTGGTGGATCTGAGCCGATCGGGGGCGTTTGGGTCGAGCGGCCGGGAGAAATCGCGTGTGGCGGTGGAGGTGGCGGCGGTGTTGGCGCTGACGGCGTCGATGAACAACGACCGCGTGGGACTATTGATCTTTGCGGAGGAGGTGGAGGTCTTCCTGCCGCCGAGGAAGGGGCGGACGCACGTGCTGAGGCTCCTGCGGGAGTTGCTCAACTTTGAGCCGAAGGGGCATGGGACGGATGTGGGCGCGGCGTTAGAGCACATGGGGCGTCTGCTGAATCGGCGCTCGTTGGCCTTTGTGATTTCGGACTTTGAGTCGAGGCCCTTCGAGAAGGTGATGAAGGTGGTGTCGCGGCAGCACGAGATGGTGGCGGTGGAGGTGAGCGATCCGCGGGAGCGGGAGTTGCCGAGCGTGGGGTTGATGGAGGTGTGCGACGCGGAGAGCGGGGTGCGGATGGTGGTGGACACATCCTCGTCGCGAGCGCGGCGGGAGTATGCGAAGTTGGCGCACGAGCGCGAGCAGGAGCGGCGGCGGCTGTTCGCGAGGGCGAAAGTGGATCGGGTGCCCGTGTCGACGGATCGTTCATTCGTGGCGGATGTGGAGAGGTACTTCCGGATGCGGGAACGTCGGCGATGAAGCGCGTGGGCGTCCAACTTGCGGTGATCGCGGGTGTGGTGGGCGCGGTGGGCCCGGGCGTGATGTGGACGCGCGCCCAGGGGGACGCGGCGTCGGTCCAGCGGGATCGTGCGGCGAAGGAGCATGCGGCGACCACGGCGGGCTCGATCGAACGCGACGTTCGATCGGGCGCGGTGACGCTGGTGGTGCGGGTCGCGCGGGGTGAGGTGCGAGTTGGAGAACGGTTCGAGGTGGAGGTGGAGGCGAGGACGGATCGAGATCATGATCTGGAGATGATGGCGGTGCCGGCCCAGATGGGCGAGTTGCGGGTGGTGAGCGTGCGGGACGAGGCGCCGCGGCGGATGGGCGACGGCACGCTGGTGCTCGTGCGGCGGCTCACGCTGGAGCCTTTCCTGGATGGTGAGTACACGATCCCGGCGATGGGGGTGGCGTGCACCACGCTGGATGCGACCAGGAAGACGATGGCGGTGTCGACCGAGGCGCTGATGGTGCGGGTGGTCTCGAACCTGACGGAGGCGGAGCGCGGGGAGCCCGGGAAGGTGGAGTTGGGGGAGGCGAGGACGATCTTGCCCGTCCCGGAGGAAGCGGGTCGGGGGTGGATCTGGGTCGGTGCCGCGGGAGTGGTGGTCGGGGTGGTGGGTGTGGCGCTCGGGGTGTGGATGGCCCGGCGCCGGCGGGGCGGGGGGCTGAGCGTGCTGGAGGCGGCATTGCCACGGATTCGTGGCATCCGTGCGGCGGCGGAGGCCGGGCGGGCGTCGCGGGCGGAGGTGGATGAGTTGGTCATGTTGACGCGGCTGTGTCTGGTGGAGCGATGCGATGCGCGGGCGGCGAGCATGACGACGGAGGAGTTGAGGCGGGCGTCGGTGGGATGGTCGATGCTGGCGCCGGGGGAGGCGGGGCGGCTGGTGGATGCGTTGGCGGCGTGTGATGCGGCGCGCTTTGCGGGCGTCGATGGTGCCAGGGGCACGAGTGATGCAGCGGGAGCGATCGAAGCGGTGATGGAGCGGCTGCGGTACAGCGTGATGCAGAGGACGGACGTGCTCGACGAGGTTGAGGCGGGTGGGGAGGTCCATCCCGCGAGCATTCGCCGCGGTTCGGAATCGCGCGACGGGGGTGTCGTGTGATTGAGCATTTCGCGATGCCTTGGGTGTTGATTCTGCTGAGCGGGTTGCCGTTGCTTTTGTGGTGGCGGCTTCGGCGGACGCGTGGTACGGCGGTGGAGATTTCGAGCGTGGCGCTGGCGGCACGGCTTGCGCCATCGCCGCGGGCACGGGTGCGGTGGATGCCGGATGCGTTGCGATGCGTGGCGTTGGGGGCGATGCTGATCGCGGTGGCGAGGCCACAATCGACGAAGGGTGAGGTGAAGACGTCCACGCAGGGTGTGGCGATCCAGATCGTTCTGGACCGATCCGGGAGCATGCAGGAGTCGATTGATCCGGAGGAAGATCCGCGGGCGGCGCGGGGGACGGATCGGACGAAGTTCGAGACGGTGAAGCGGGTGATCCGCGACTTTGTGGTGGGCGATGGGAAGGAACTGAAGGGTCGGCCGAGCGACATGGTGGGGGTCATCGCGTTTGCGCGGTATGCGGATACGGTGTCGCCGCTGACGCGTGTGCATGAGCCGCTGGTGGAAAGTGTGATGAACCTGCAGACGGCGGTGGAGCGCACGTCGGAGGACGGAACGGCGATCGGGGATGGACTTGCGTTGGCCGCGGCGCGGCTCAAGCGCGCGGAGGAGGAGGTGGCGAGGGCGTTGCCGAAGGATGGGAGCAAGCCGGACTTCACGATCAAGAGCAAGGTGATCATCCTGCTGACGGACGGGCAGAACAACGCGGGGGAGACGACGCCGTATGAAGCGGCGGAGATGGCGAAGAAATGGGGGATCAAGGTGTACACGATCGGGGTGGGGCCGAGGCAGCGGTATGCGACGGGGATCTTCGGCGATCGCGTGCCGGTGGGCTCGGGGATTGATG
Source organism: uncultured Phycisphaeraceae bacterium (assembly GCA_964543905.1). Classification (GTDB taxonomy): domain Bacteria; phylum Planctomycetota; class Phycisphaerae; order Phycisphaerales; family UBA1924. The sequence goes on along the minus strand of CAZIZO010000001.1, from coordinate 422,606 downwards.
AGGAGATGCTGCGCGGCATTGCCGAGAGCACGGGTGGGGCGTGGTGGGCGGCGGAAGACTCGGCGTCATTGCGCGAGGCGTACAAGGCGATCGACGAGTTGGAGAAGAGTCGGATCGACACGACGGAGCACGCGCAGCGGGAGGAGCGATACATGCCCTTCGCGATGGCGGGGCTGGCGTGCCTGATGCTGGAGGCGTTCTTGGCGGGCACCGTGTTGAGGAGGTCGCCATGAGCGGGCCCTGGCAATGGCACTTCGCGGAGGGCGTGTGGTTGCACGCGCTGTGGGGTGTGCCGGTGGCGCTCGGGCTGGCGTGGTATGCGTATCGGCAACGTCGGCGCGCGGTGGCGCTGTTTGCGGGGAGCGCGAAGCGCGGTCCTGTGGGGGTGCGGACGGCGGTGAGGGCGGCGCTGTTTGCGGCGGCGCTGGCGTGCGCGGCGATCGCGGTGGCGAGACCGCAGGGCGATGAACAGGAGGAGACGGTCACGCTGAAGGGGCGGGACCTGGTCTTCCTGGTGGATGTCTCGCGGAGCATGTTGGCGACGGACGTGGTGCCGACGCGGCTGGAGCGGGCGAAGTTGTGGATCAAAGACCTGGCGAAGAACCTGAAGGGGGATCGTGTGGCGCTGGTGGCGTTCGCGGGGGCGTCGTCGGTCAAGTGTCCGTTGACGCTGGACTATGCGTATTTTCGGCTGGCGCTGGATGAGTTGTCGCCTCGGAGTGTGCCCCGGGGTGGGACGCTCATCGGGGACGCGATCCGCAAGGCGTTGACGCAGGTGTTTGACGGCACGCCGGGGCGATACCGGGACGTGATCCTGATCACCGACGGCGAGGACCACGAGAGTTTTCCGACGCAGGCGGCCGCGCAGGCGGGGGAGCAAGGCGTGCGCATCATCGCGTTGGGGATCGGGAGCGAGGGGGAGGGCGCGCTGGTGCCGCAGGGGGAGGAGGCTGGGAAGGAGTATGTGGAGTTTGAGGGCGAGCGTGTGCGAAGCAAGATGGATGCGGGGAGTTTGGCGCAGATCGCGGCGGCGTCGGCGGGGGGCGTGTTCCTGAATGTGGGAACGGGGACGATCGATCTGGAGCGGGTGTACCGGGACCTGATCGCCGGGGCGGAGAAGAACGAAGTTGGGAGCACCTCGATCAAGCGGTATGAGGAAAAGTTCCAGATCGTGCTGGCGTTGGCGGTGTTGCTCTTGATCGTGGAGAGTTTCATCGATGATCGACGGAAGTAGAAGTATTCACGGGCTGTGGATGGCGCTCGTGATGGCGGGCGCGGCGATGGCGGCTCGCGCGGAAGGATCGACGGCTCGGGAGTTGATGTCGCAAGGGAACGCGAAGTATGCGGCGAAGGAGTATGCGGCGGCCAGCGCGTTGTATCGGCAGGCGGCGACGGCGAGCCCGGGGTTGGCGTCGGCGATCTTCAACGACGGGTGCGCTTTGCTGGCGGAAGAGAAGTTTGTCGAGGCGGCGGAGCGGTTTCGTGAGGCGGATCGGGTGAGTGCGTCGCGCGAGGTGTCGGCGCGGGCGCGGTACAACCTTGGGCAGGCGCTCTTGAAGCAGGCGAAGGCGTCGATGTCAAGGCCCGAAGAGGCCATGCAGGCTTTGGGCGCGAGCGCCGATGCGTTCGCGTCGTGCCTGGAGGTTGCGCCGAAGGACACGGAGGCGGCGCGGGCGACGGAAGTCGTTCGACGGATGATCAAGAGCATCCAGGATCAGCAAAGGCAGCACCAGGAGCAGCAGGGGGAGAAGAACCAGGACCAGACCAAGCCGCAGGATGGGACGCAGAACCAGGACAAGAGCAAGGACTCTCGGCAAGGCCGCCAGGATCAGCAGCAGGATGGATCGCAGGGGGGCGAGTCGCAGAACCTGAACGATCTGGCGAAGAAGCAAGCGGAGGAAGCCAAGAAGAACCAGCAGGGCAAAGACCAGAGCGAATCGCAGAACGAGCAACGTAAGGAACAGCAGAGGAAGTTGAGCGAAGAGACGAAGAAGGCGATGGAATCGAGAGAGAAGCAGGCGAGCGACCCGAACTCGACGAAGGGGGAGCAGGGCGGAAAGGTTCAGGATAAGTTGAAGCAGGCGCAGGAGGAACAGAAGGCGGCGGAGGAGAGCCTGCGGAAGCGGGAGGCAAAGAAGGCGGCAGAGCATCAGCAGAAGGCGGCGGAGTTGCTGAACGAGGCCGCGCAGTTGGCGGCGCAGGAGGAGCGGGATCGACAGCAAGGGCAGGACGAGAGGGCGAAGTACGACGAGGCGGCGGCGCAGTTGCTGGACCGGGAACGGGAGCAGCGGGAGCGTCGGGAGCGGGCCTTGCGAGCGTTGCGGGGCCGGCCTCAGCCCGTCGCGAAGGATTGGTGAACATGATGAGCACGCTGATTCGACAGGTTGGGCATGCGGTGATGCTGCTGGCGCTGGTGCTGGGAGGGGCGGCGCGTGCGGACGTGACGGTGACGGCGACGGCGGACCCGATGCGGTTGTACTTGGGCGACACGTTCGTGCTGCAGATCACGGTGGAGGGGGCCTCGGCGGCGAAGGAGCCGGACTTGTCGAACCTGCCCGACTTGGAATGCACGTTCGTGGGCGGACAGGATCGATCGAGCCGGAGCGTGACGATCATCAACGGACGGCGGAGTGAGCAGGTGTTCCAGGGCTATGTGATGCAGTGGCGGGTGAGGCCCCTCAAGGCGGGAAAGGTCAAGGTGCCTTCGGTGCGGGTGGAGGTCAACGGGGCGATGCACGCGACGAACGAACTTCTGATCACGGTGCGAGAGCCGGTGGACCACGCGGATTTCAAACTCAAACTTGTGTGCGACCGGACGACGGCGTACGTGGGCGAACCGATCCCGATGCGGCTGGTGTGGTACATCGGGCGCGAGGTGGAGCCGGCGGTCTTTTCGGGGTCGGACGGTGGCGATGTGTACGACATCGTGCCGAGCGCGGACGCGAGAGCGCTGGCGGACCAGAGGAGCAATCCGAGGTCGCCGTATCGAAACGTGCAGTTTGTGGGCGGGTCGGCGGTTGGGGTCTTGGGACAAGGGGTGTACGAGGGGCGGAGTTATACGACGTTGACGATCGAGTTTTCGGTGATCCCGAAGCGAGCGGGGGAGATCGAAGTCGGCCCGTACGCAGCGGCCTTTGATGCCGCGATGGGCGCGTTCCGATCGGAGCGGGTGGTGATCGCGTGCGAGAAGGTGGGTCTGCGGGTGTCGGCGTTGCCGGAGGCGGGGAAGCCGGTCGGGTTCAACGGATTGATCGGGCGGTACACGATCGAGGCGTCGGCGGGCGTGAGCGAGGCGAACGTGGGCGACCCGGTGACGTTGAGGGTGTCGATCAAGGGCACGCCACCGATGGATCGGGTGAAGGCGCCGGAGTTGGAGTTGATCCCGGGCTTTACGGAGGGGTTCAAGGGTTCGCCCGAGGGGTGGGAAGTGAAGAGGGATGGCGCCGCGAGCGAACGCGTCTTCACGACGACGATTCGTCCGAAATCGGACGCGGTCACGGCGATCCCTTCGATCCCGCTGAGTTTCTTCGACACCGAGACGGGAGCGTATCGGACGGCGGCGACGGCGCCGATCCCGCTGAAGGTGCGGCCGACGCGCGAGGTGACGGTGGCGGACGCGGTGGTGGGCGAGCGATCGATCGCGGCGCCTGGGGCGTACACGTTGACGCCGGGCGGGCTCGCGATGCGGGGAAACTACGCGGGCGACGCGTTGCTGGAGAACCAGCGTATCGATGCGTTGGCGGTGCTGACGAGCCCGGTGGGGATGGGCGTGGTGCTGATGCCGCCGGTGGCGCTGGCGGGTCTGGTGGTGGTGCGTCATATGCGATCGCGGGCGAGAGGGACGAGCGAGCGTGTGCGGCTGGCGGCGGGGCGGGCGCGAGCGGGTCTTCGTCGAGCGGAGAGCGCGGACGATGTGTCGAGATGCGTGCGCGAGTTTGTGGGCGAGGTCGGATGCATCACGGCGGAGGCCGTGACGTCGCGTGATGCGCGGGGTCTCGCGGGGTTGGACCTGGAATCGGCGACGAAGGTCGCGAGGTGTTTGGAGCGGTGCGAGGCGGCGGCGTACAGCGGGGAGGAGGCGGAAGTCCACGACATTCGCGGAGAGGCCGAGGCGGTGCTGGGCACCATCGAGCGTGGGGCGAAGGGAGGCGGGCAATGAGGCGTGCCACGCGAACGGTGGTGGCGATCGTGATGATCGCGGTGGGGGGGGCGGCGCACGGGCGCGCGGAGTCGATGGAGGAGATGCGGCGGGTGCTCGCGGAAGGTGAGCAGAGGTTCGAGCAAGGGCTTTCGGTCGCCGAGAAAGATCGCGAGGCGAGCCACGCGCACTTCCGGGCGGCGGCGACGTTGTGGGCGTCGCTGCGTGAGGGCGGCATCCAGAACGCCAAGTTGGAGTACAACATCGCGAACGCGTGGATGCTGACGGGCGATTATGGGCGAGCGATCGCGTCGTATCGGCGCGCGGTGGCGCTGGAGCCGGGCAATGCGGTCGTGCGCGAGGGCTTGGAGGCGGCACGACGGCGCGCGGGGGTGGTGGCGCCGGCGGAGGGCGTGAGGACGATCGCACATCGTGGAGTGGACTTGGCGAGGCGGGCGCAGGGTGTGGCACCGCCGGGCGTGTGGATTGGAACGGCGGGCGTGCTCTGGGTGGTCGGATGGACGGCGCTTGGAGCGAGGGTGGCGTGGCGGACGCGTGGCTTGGGGCGACTGGCACTGGGGAGTTGGGCGCTGGCGGGGCTGGTGATCGGTGCGCCGGTGTCGGAGGCTCTGGAGCAGCGCACGAGCACGTTGGCGGTGGTGGTGTCACGCGACGTGGTGGCGAGAACGGGGCCGAGCGAGGGCGTGTATGAGGCCGCCTTCAAGGAACCTCTGCGAGCGGGACTCGAGGTGCGGATTCGTGAGCGGCGTGGGGCGTGGGCGCGTGTGGCGCTCCCGGAGAACAAGGAGGCGTGGGTCCGATTGGAGCAGGTTGAAGTGATCTAGGCGTGGCGAGGCTCACGCGGGCTGCGAGGACTTCCATCGTGTGGCGACGAGCATCGCGAGCAGGGCATTGGTCAGGATGAAGAAGAGGCCGAGGAGGGCGATGGGGAAAAATGACGCCGAGATCGAGCCACCGAAGGGGAAGGTGACGAGGATGTAGAAGGTCAGCATGCCGACGAGCAGTGCGAAGAGTCCGCAGCGGACGACGAGCGTGAGGCAGACGAGCGTGAGCACGCCGTAGGCGATGGGTGAGAGGGGATCGAAGTATTCGGTGCCGAACTGCCCCATGCAGAAGATGGCGGTTTGGATGATGGCGTAGGCGGCGGCGCCGGCCCAGCGATTGCGGAACAGGAGGGTGAGGAGGACGAGGGCCATGAGGAACGCGAGTGAGAACTGGAGGGCGCGGACGAAGAGTTCGGCGGTCACTCCGAGCGGGATCACGCCCCCTCCCAAGATGACGTCGCCGAACTCCTCGCTGATCCAGAGGGGCATGGGGGGCTTGCCGGCAATGGAGGGGACGAGACGGTTGAGGAGGAAGATGCAGGCCGCCGCCACGCCCCCGACGGTGCCGATGAGCGCGTGCCGACCGACGAGCGGGTCGTTCCATTTTCCAGCCAGGAGCCTCGACCATGAGATCATGGTTTCGGGCCACATTCGGCGGGCGTAGGGCTCCATCGCCAGGTAGAGGAGCCACATCCACGCACCCCACAGGACGGCGGACCTCGACGCGCGGAGGAGGATAATGAGTTCGGCGGAGCCGCTGAGCGAGTGGTCCGCGCGGAGCAGATGCCCGATGAGGGTCACGACGACCGTGGCGAGCCCGACGCGGATGGCGCCGTCGCGATCTCCGCGCTTGAGTTTGATGTTGCGGAGGGCGAGGACCACGGCGCCGATCACGCACGCCATCTGGACGATCGACCAGAGCAGCACGCCCGCGATTTTGAAGCGGGAGAGATTGACCCCGCCGTAGGCGTACTTTCCGAAAACGGAGGCGTTCTTCCATCGCTCCTCGACGATCCGGAAAAAGACGGGGCGTCCATCGGTGAGCGCGGCCTCGATGCGCAGCGTCTCGTCCGGGCTCTCGGGGTAGACGCCCCTCCACGCGAAGCGCTGTTCCGCGTAGACGGGCGGATGGCGCTGGGAATCGGTGGGGGTGAACTGGTCCAGCGAGAGGCCGGCGGCGGCGAAGACGCGAGACCAGTCGTAGCGGGCGTTGCGTTCGTGGCGTCGATCGCGTTCGTCGGGGTCTTCGTTCTCGAAGTTCTCGGGGACGACCGTGAGTTCTCGGAGTTTGCCGCCCACGTCGAGTCGGACCGCGATCATGCCGGGGTCGATGGGAGGAGGGTCTCGCATCGTGACCTGGAGCGAATCGCTCAGGGTCTGGAGCGGGTCCGGGCTTTCGCGGTAGTAGAAGTCGATGGCGGTCGGCCGGAGGCGGGAGAGGCGATCCCATCGGGACGAAGACTGGTCTTGGCGCATGATCTCACCGACGAACTCCTGGTAGTAGTCGAGGGCGTAGGACCGATAGACGCGCGACCCATGCGGAACTTGGTAGCCGATGTCGTTGAGGATCTCTCGTGCCCGATCGGCGAGGACGGCGGCGGGCTTTGGCAGTTGAGAGCGCCCAATGACGGTGGTGTGGGGCGCGATCCACGACAGGAAGAGGGCGAGGAGGATGACGCACGACGCGAAGAGGGAGATGCTGGCCAGCGGGCGGAGCAGCCCCTTGGAGCCGGCGAGGGCGAGCAAGGCCGGGGTGGGGGTCAGCCCGGCTTCGGTCGTGGCCATGAGCACGTCCCCCCCGGGGAGCGCGGCGGAGACGAGGACGGGCGTCGCCGGTCGTTCGGACGGATCGCGCGAGAGGCAGCGCAGCACGACGTTGTCGGTGTCGGCGCTGACCGAGGCGACGACGGACGACGGCGGGGGAATGGGCTTGTCGTGCGCCTCGAGCAGTTCCGCCATGTTCTTAGGACGGAACACGGGCTTGCCGGTGAGCATCTCATGGATGAGGAGCCCGAGGGAGTAGACATCGCTCGCGACGGAGGGGGTGCCGCCGAGGAGCAGTTCGGGCGCCATGTAGGCGGGGGTTCCCGCGCCGCCGCGGTCCGATCTCAGTTCGTGGATAAATCCGGCGAGCCCGAAGTCGGTGATCTTCGCCCGTCCCTCGGCGTTGATCATGATGTTGCCGGGCTTGAGGTCGCGGTGCAGGATTCCCTCGGCATGGGCGGCGGCGAGGCCGGCGCAGACCTGGCGTGAGATGAGGAGGGCCCGATCTTCGGGGAGGCGCCCGATGCGTTTGATGATGGAACTGACGTTCTCGCCGTCCACATACTCCATGCTGATGAACTGCCGTCCCTCGAACTCATCGATGTCGTAGACGCGACAGACGTTGGGGTGTGTGACGCGCCGAGCGGTACGAACTTCGTTGAGGAATGCACGGGCGACGGCCTGATCGCGGACGTGCTTTTCGGGGAGGAACTTGAGCGCGACGACGAGTTCGAGTGTGAGGTCTTCGGCTTGGTACACCTCGCCCATCCCGCCTTTGCCCAGCAGTTTCAAGATTCGATAGCGGTTTGCGATCATCGTGCCCGGTTCAAACTGCCCTTCGGGCTGTGCGATCCGACGAGCGAAGGAGCCGGAGCCGGAACGGATGCCCGAATCGGGGGGCATGGGCAGGAGGGTCGGAGCGGCCGGGTCGACGTCTTGGGGTGGGCGGTCGGCTTGGGCCGATCCGAGCGAAGAGGACCGGGGGTTGTCCCAACTGGTGTCGAAGGTGGACAACGTGGGCGCAGGAATGGCGCTGCCGCATGACGGGTAACGCGTTTGCCCATCGGCGACCGCTTTGGAACATCCCGGGCATTGTGCCATCGCGGTGTGCTCCATACGATCTGGCGCACGGCCTGCCGAAGGCTGGCCCGAGATCGTTGTGAGGACAGTATGCCGCTGTACGAGTACATATGCGAGAGCGATGGGACGGTGCTCGAACTCATCCGGCCCATGAACCAGGCCGACGCACCGGTGACGGATCCCCTAGGCAAGGGGCGACTGTTCCGGCGTCGCGTGTCCACGTTCGCGGCGGGTGGCGAGGCCGCGGAGAAGGGCTCGAGTTTGCTTGCTCGCAACACCGGTTCGTGTTGCCCGTGCGGGAAGACTCACGGGAGTTGCGGTCGGGGTAACTAAGACCTCCGCGGCGTGCTGGCACGCGATTCGCGTGGTGCCCGACGTGGACTACGGTCTGTACATTTCCGCCACGGGCGCGCTGAGCGCCATGTATCGCCAGGATGTGTTTTCCAACAACCTGGCCAATCTGGACACCGCGGGCTTCAAGCCCGACCTTCCGCTCGCAAGGCAGCGACCCGCCGATCCGCAGGATTCCGAGGGGCGACTCATTCCCTCGAACGCACTTCTCGAGCGGCTTGGGGCGGGGGTGCATCTTGCGCCGAACCGAACCACCTTTGCGCAGGGCGCTCTGCGCAGCACCGGCGCCCCGCTTGATCTGGGCATCCAGGGCGAGGGGTTCTTTGTGGTGCGTCATCCCGGCGGCAACGCCGCGAACGGCGACGGCGGGCTGCGACTCACGCGTGACGGGCGGTTCTTCCGAAGTCGCGCGGGCAAACTCGTGAACAGCAGCGGGCTTTCCGTGCTCGATGAGCGCGGCGGCGAGATCTCCATTCCCGCGAGCGGCTCCATCAGTGTTGATGCGAAGGGCGTGGTCCGTTCCGATGGGGCAGCCATCGCCGCCATCCGATTCGTTTCGGTCCCCGACACCGGGCAACTGTCGAAGGAGGGCGAAGGTCTGTTTCGCGCTCCGGCCGGCGTGATCGAGGGGGCGCGGTCCGCCGGGGGCATCATTCGTCCGGCGCACGTCGAAGAATCGGCGGTGGACGAGGTGAGCACGATCATGCGCATCACGAGCGCCTCGCGCGACGCGGAATCCAACTTCTCGATGATGGCGCAGGCCGACCGGCTCAACGACCGTCTCATCAACACCTTCGGTCGAGTGTCCTGAGGCGCGATATGACGAACACCCAAGCCGGGGAGAGGATGCGAAGAGTTGTGGCGCAGGCTTGAATGTCGCTGAAGTGATCGGCACGCGATTCGCGGAGGGAACATGGTCCTCCCGCACCCAGACCTGACTCGGAGTACGAACTGTGGCGATCAACGCACTGCAATCGGCCTCGTCCGCGCTGAGCGCGCTCAACACGGCGCTCGACGTGACCGCGAACAACCTGGCGAACGTCAACACCGACGGCTTCAAGGCCAGCCGAACGAACTTCCAGGACCTGCTGTACATCGAGCGTGCGCAGCCCGGGGCCACCAATGCCATCGGCGACCAACGCCCGACCGGGCTCTACGTCGGCCTGGGCGTTCGTGTCTCGGGCACACAACTCGACTTCAGTTCCGGGGCTCCGCGCATCACCAATCGCCCGCTCGACACGATGATCGACGGCAACGGCTTCTTCCAGGTCAAGGTGGAGGATGCGCTGGGGAAGGGGGGGCTCGCCTATACCCGCGCAGGAAACTTTGCGCTCAACTCTGAGGGGCAACTCGTGCTCGCGAATGACGTTGGGCGTCGCCTCGAACCTGCGATCACGCTGAACGTGGACGCTCGAGACATCCAGATCGGGCCCGATGGCAAGGTGACGTATGTGCTGCCGGGTGATTCCACGCGCCAGGAGGCCGGGACGATCCAGATCGTCAACTTCGCCAACCCGGCGGGCCTCAAGCAGGTGGGCGAGAATCTCTACGTCGAAACCGACGCGACCGGGGCGCCGGTGGTGGGCGACCCGGGCACCGACGGGCGGGGCAAACTCGTGCAGAACTTTCTCGAAGCCTCGAACGTGGACCCCACACGCGAACTCATCGACCTGATTCGCACGCAGCGGGCCTTCGAGATGAACAGCCAGTCGATCCGCGCGGCGGACGACACGCTCCGCAGCGTGGCCCAGATCCGTCGCTGATGAACTCGTGACCTTCCCTTGATCCAACGCGCGGAACACCCGTGCCGCAACGAGCCGGAGGCTCGACTCGACGATGAGACTCCACGAACTCCAACTTCGCCTCAAGATGGCCGTCACGCTCGTTTGTGCGCTCGGCGCCAGCGTGGGTGCGCAAGATCGAATCAGCCTTCGACCCGCCGCGTCCATCTCGGGGAACGTTGTTCGGCTCGGGGATGTGGCCGATGTGCAGGGACCCGCGATGCTGGCGGAGGTGGTGATCGTCCAAGACCTACGAGCGGAACTGGGTCGAGGCGGCGAGGCCGCGACGATCGATCTGCCGCGGGTGCGGGCCGCGTTGGAGAAGGTGCCCACGGTGAACTGGGGAAGGTTGGCGTTGTCGGGGGTGCCGTGCCGCGTCAAGGCCGCGAAGACGGAGTCGCGGGGGGTGATGCCCGCGCGTGAGATCAGTTCGCAGCCTGGCGAAGCGGCGCCGACGCTGCGTGATCAAGTGGTGACCTGGTTGGCGCACGCGTACGCGTGCTCACCCGAGGATCTCAGGGTCACGTTCGACGATGCGCAGGGCGACGCGCTCGACGCGTCGGTCGCCGGCGTGGCGACGAGCATCCGATCCCTGGGAAGTTCCGACAGACTCTCGCTCGCGATCACCACCTATCGCGGGGACGTGATTACGAACTCGCTCACCGTTCGAGTTGCTCCGCTGATCCGACGCGAGGTCGCGGTCGCCTCTCGCCGCATCGCCCGCGGCGAGCCGCTCACCTCGGACGTGCTCCGCACGGATGAGCAATGGGTGCCGCCGAGCGTGGTTCCGATCGATGCTCGTTCACTCCAAGGCGTCATCGCCCGAGGCCGCATCGACGCGGGAACCATCATCCGCCCGGAGCACGTCGATCAGCCCATCGTCATCAAGAAGGGTGAGATCGTGACGATCGACTGTGTGTCGGGCGGCATCGTGGTTCGCGCCATGGCTCGCGCGATGGCCGCGGCGAGGGACGGCGAGATCGTCGCGTTTCAATATATTGAGTCCAAGCGGTCGTTCAACGCACGAGCGAATGGGCCCGGTCGGGCGGTCATTGTGGTCGGTGGGCAACCCGAAGAGGGGGAGGCGGGCGTTGTCGCGAAAGGCCCGGAACGCACCGAGACACCCGCATTCATCCAACGCAATGGAGACCTTCCATGACGCGCATTTCGACGTTCTATCCCGCGACCCGACGCGTTCACGCCGGAGCATGGTCCGTCGTTATGCTCGGCATGCTCGCGACACCCTCCCATGCCCAGGTGATGCTGCAAGACGCGGAGCGTCCCGCCGTGGACGCGGCGGGCCAGCCGGACCCCCTCGCCGGCCTGCGCGGGTTCAGCCTCCTGCTCGTCGAGCCGCCCAAGCCTCGGGACTTCCTGGTGCATGACAAGGTCACCATCATCGTTTCCGAATCGAGCAAGCAGAGCGCGTCGCAGTCCCTGGATACCAAGCAGGACGCGACGTACAAGGCCGCGCTGAAGCGATTCCCCGATCTGGCCAAGTTCCTCGACTTCAACCTGGCGAACGGTGCGGCGAATCCCATCGTGGAGTTGGACGCGAACGGCAATGCCAAGTTCAAGGGCGAGGGCAAGTACGATCGCGACGACCGCTTCACCGATCGCATCACCGCCACGATCATCGACATCAAGCCCAACGGCGTCCTCGTCGTCGAGGCCAAGCGCACGATCCAAAAGGACGAGGAGATCCAAACCCTGGTGCTCAGCGGCGAGTGCCGACGCGAGGACGTCACCCGGCAGAACACCATCCTCTCCAACCAACTCGCCAACATGACCCTTGCGACCAAGAACGAAGGGCGCGTGAAGGAGAGCGCCAACAAGGGCGTCATCCCCCGATTGCTCGAGGCGATCTTCAACTGGTAACTCGGGTCGGGGGGCTCTCGCGCCGTGCCTGCGGGAGGGGCAACGATACGACGGGCGAAACGAAGGGCGTGATGGGGCGGGCTGGTGGCCCGCCCCTTTTTTCGTTCCAGAGCGTCGGTCGAGGTCGGAGGGCTGGCACGCGGCTTGCGATCGGCTGGGCATGCGTTCCCGAACTGCTCTCGCCACGGTCTTGCTCGTCGTGCTTTCGACGGTCGCTCACGCGAGCACCGTGAAGGCCCTCACCCGCATGAAGGGAGAGGGCGAGTTTCTGCTTCAGGGCTACGGACTGGTGATCGGTCTCCCCGGCACGGGCGATTCCGGCAAGGACCTCGTGGTCGCGCGGCCCCTCGCGGCCGTCCTTGCCAACAACGGGAACGTGCCTGAGAATCTGAAAGAACTAGCGGCGTCCAAGAGTGTGGCGCTGGTCGCGATCAGTTGTGTGGTGCCCCCCGGGGGCGCGAAGTTCGATGACAACCTCGACGTCCAGGTGAGCACGATTCTTGGCGCTTCAAGCCTCAAGGGCGGCGAACTGTTCATCGCGGCGCTCAATGGCCCGCTGCCGACGGGTGGGCGACCGTACGCCCTTGCGGCCGGGCTCATCGAGGTTGAAGACGCGACCACGCCCACGAAGGGACGCATCCGCGGCGGCGCCCGGATGCTCCGAGAGATTGCGGGCCCCTCGATCGGCGAGTCCTTCGACCTCATCATCGCGCGACGCGTGAGCGGATACTCGGCGGCGACCGAGATCGCCGCGGCGATCAACGCCGCCGCCCAGCCGCAGGGACCGGGCGTGGCCGTCGTGCTGGATCCGCGCACGATCCGCGTGCTGATCCCCGAGTGGGAGCGCAAGGATCGCGCCGCGTTCATTGCCGCGGTTCAATCGGCGCAGGTCAACGATGCGCTGCTGGGCCTGCCCGCGCAGGTGATCGTGAACACGCGGACCGGCGCGATCGTGATGACCGCCGACGTGGAGATCAGCCCCGTCGCCATCCAGCACAAGGACCTCAACATCACGACGACGACCCCCACGCCCGTGCCCACGGTCCAGAATCCGGCGGTGCGGACGGATCGGATCGCGTCGATGGAGACGCGGTCGAGGCCGAGCGAGAAGGCGAAACTCGCGGACCTCCTCAACGCGTTCAAGCAACTCGATATCCCCGTTGCGGAACGGATCAACATCCTGCAGATGCTGCACAAGACGGGCAAACTGCACGCCGAACTCGTGGTGGATTGACCATGCCCAAGCCGATCTCTCCCACACCGACCTCATACCCTCGCGAGCCGAACGCGACCCAGCGACGTCTGCTGGATGACCAGGCTGGCTTTGCCGGCATTCTGTCACGGGCGAATGAGACGGCATCGAGCCATCCGGCCCGAGATGCCGCGGAGAAACTGGTCGCGGTGGCGTTCGTTCAGCCCGTGCTGGCGAAGATGCGTGAGAGCACGCAGGCGGCGCCCCCCTTCCAGCCCAACCAGGCCGAGAAAACCTTTCGCGGGATGTTGGACTCCTCGCTGGCACAGAAGATCGTTCGATCGACGAACTGGCCGCTCGTCCAGCGCATCGAAGAGAATCTTGACAAGGCGTCACCCGACCGGGCCATCGCGGCGATGCGCGGGTCGATGACGAATCGCACCGAAGGGGTGGCCACGAGGGTGCCCCCGCAGCAGGGAGGAGATCGATGACCGCGCACACGCCTACGCCCCAACTCGCACGCCAAGGGGGCGCGCTCGTGGACGTTCTTGCGGAACTGCTGGAGGTGAACTCGGCGCTCCATGCAAACCTCGTGGAGCAGCGCGAGGCGATTCGCCGAGCGGACTCGGGACATGCGCAACGACTCATCGAGTCCCACACGCACCTCGTGGGTCGCCTCGCGGCGCTGGATCAGAAACGTCGTGAGGTGGTGGTCACCCTCTCAAAGTCGCTCGCCTGGCCGCCCGGGGCGAGGACGCCGTCGCTCTCGGACCTTGCCCAACGTCTTCTCGAGCCCGAGCGCTCGCGCGCGTTGCAGTTGGCGGAGCGAACGCGCGAATGTCTGGAGCAGGTGCACCGCGAGTCCGCGTCGCTCCGGGCCGCGGCACGCACGCTCGCGGCGCACATGGAGGGGCTGTTGCGGCATGTCGGTCGTCAGTTTACGAGCGCGGGCGTCTATTCACCACGCGGGCAGGTCTCGTCGGGGGGCTCGCTGGCGGTGGCGCTCGACGTGAAGACCTAGATCGTCCTCGCGTCGTTCCCAGCGTTCCGCGCCCGTTCTGTTCACCTGCCGAGGACCACACCATGTCGCTCACCGCTGCCTTCAACATCGCCCGCACCGCCCTCAGCGCCAGTTCCCTGGGAATCCAGGTGACGGGCAACAACCTGGCGAACGTCGCGACGCCGGGCTATTCGCGCCAGGTTGGTCGTCTGGTGCCGCTCGGGAGCAACTCGTCGGTCGCGGGTCAGTCGATCGGACGCGGGGTGCAGATGCGTGATGTTCGGCGTCAGGTGGACGACGCGCTGCAGGCGCGCCTCTGGAACTCCACCGCCGACCTCGCCGCGGCCAACCAGCACGCGTCCGTCCTTTCGCAACTCGAAACGGTGCTGGGCGAACTTGGTGATCACGATCTGTCGTCGGAGTTGAGCGCGTTCTTTGGAGCCTGGTCCGAGCGGGCGAACCAGTCGCAGTCGGCCTCCGTCGTGGTGCAGCAGGGCCAGCGGCTCGCCAGTTTCATGGGCCGGCTGCGCGGCGATCTGCTGGACCAGCGCTCCCAACTCGATGCGGAGTTGGGATCGGTCATTTCCCGTGCCAACCAACTCGCGTCCAGCATCGCGGACATCAACCGAAGCATCAGCGAGGCCGAACTGGGTGGCGCGACCGCGAACACCTTGCGTGACCAGCGCGACGAGGCGGTTACCGAACTCTCGCAACTGATGAACGTCACCGTCATCGACCGCGGCATCCAGGGCACCGACGTGCTCATCGGCTCGCAGCCGCTCGTCCTCGGCGGACAATCGCGAGGCCTGCAGGTCGAGCGCCGCACGGTGGATGGATCGAGCGACGTCTTCGTCAGTCTCGTCGACAACAGCGAGCGCGTGGGCGTGATCTCGGGCAAGATCGGCGCCATCCTCAATGGTCGCGGGGCGCACCTCACGAGCGTCATCACCAAACTCGACCAACTGGCTGCCCAGACCGCCTTTGAGATCAACAAACTTCACAGCACCGGGCGCAATCTCAATGGGCTGACGACCACCACCGCCCACCTCGCGATCACGCCCACCGATCAGAACCTCGCGATCAACGACCCTGCCAATCGGACCTTTGCCGATCTGCCCTTTCGGGCGCAGAGCGGCGGCTTCCTCGTGCAGGTTCGCCAGACCTCGTCCGGCGCGACGCAGTCGGTTCGGGTGAATGTTGATCTCGACGGCGTGACCTCCGCAGGACTTCCGGGGACCGATGACGACACTACGCCCGAGCAGATCCGTGCCGCCCTCGATGCGGTCGACGGCATCCGTGCGACCTTCACTCCCGAAGGACGACTCAAGGTCGAGGCCGAGACGGGGTACGACTTTTCCTTTGCCGACGATTCGTCCAACGTTCTCGCGGTCCTGGGCGTGAACTCGTACTTTACCGGCACGGACGCGGCCAGCCTCCAGGTGCGTGCCGAACTGGTCGCCGATCCGACGAAGGTGGTCACCGGAAGAATGAGTAATGGACAGTTTGTCGAGAACGGCACGGTGCTCGCGATCGCCCAACTGCAGGACCGGCCACTCGCTTCGCTCTCCAATCAGTCCATCCCCGCGTCGTGGCGGGACGCGGTGCAAGCGATCGGCGTCGTGACGTCCGCCGCGCAGGTCGACGCGCGGGCCGCGGGCGTGATCCGCGACAGCCTCGACGCGCAGCGCGCCGCGATGAGCGGAGTCAGCGTGGACGAGGAGGCGATCAACCTCTCGAACTACCAGCGGGCCTACCAGGGCGCGGCACGGTTGGTGCAGGTCACGGACGAACTCACCCAGACGCTCATGAGCCTCATCTAGGTGGCCGAACGAGCGGCGGTGTTGGCACCAGGATTGCGTGAGACGGAACGAACCATGGCTACGACCCCGATCAATCTCTCTCGCGCACCGAACCTGCTGATGATGCAGTCGGCCCTCGCGAACATCAACCGCACCAACCTCGCCCTCTTCCGCGTCCAGCAGCAACTCAGCACCGGGCTCGCGATCGCGACTCCCAGCGACGATCCCGTCAAGGCCGCCGCCATCGGCGTCGTGGACGATCGAATCGATCGTTCCCTCCAGGTGAAACGCAACCTCGCCCATGCCGCGTCGTCGCTGGCGACCGTCGATTCCGCTCTCGAAGAGGCCACCAACCTCGTCACCGAGGCACGTTCCATCGCCCTCACGCAGGGGGCCATCACCTCCAGCCCCGTCGAACGCCAGCAGCAGGCCGTCATCATCGATCAGATCATTCAGTCCATGCTCAACACCGCCTCCCGCAAGGGAGCGGCGGGGTATGTCTTTGGCGGGACCATCACCTCCCAGCAACCCGTCCAACCCTTCGGCTCGGGGTTCCGATTTGTCGGGGAGTCCACCGGGCTCCTCACCGATCTCGATCCCAACCTTTCCATCCCCATCACCCTCGGCAACGGGAACCCGATCGCCTCTCGTTCCGCTCGCGTTCGGGGCAGTGTCGATCTCAACCCACGCCTCACCGCGGACACGCGACTCGCCGACTTGCGTGGCGCCCGCGGGCTTGGCATTACCCTCGGCTCCATCGAGTTCTCCGTCAACGGCGGATCGCGCCAGACGCTCGATCTGACAGGGGCGGACACCGCGGGCGATGTGGTGACGAAGATCGCCAACGCGATTCGCCAGTATGAGACGGACCACACGACCTCGGTCCTGGGGAGCGGTGGCGTGTCCATCTCGGATGAGGCTATCGCGCTCGACCTCGCGCCGTCGACCACGGTCCAGTTCTTCGATGCGCAGAATGGCGTGACCGCGCTCGACCTGGGCCTTGCGGCCACTCCTCCCTTCCAGTATTCGAACTCGCAGCCCAGCGGCGTCGCGCTCGACCCCAAACTCACCTGGCGGTCCCCCATCTCGGCCCTCGCGGGCGTGACCGGCACGCTGGGCTCGATCCGCATCAACAACCTCGGTCGCACCGCGACGATTGATCTGTCGTCCGCTCAGACGCTCGAAGACGTCAAGAACGCGATCGAGAGCGCAAACTTGGGCGTGCGAGTGGTCATCAATGCCGACGCCACGGGCATCGATGTGCTCAACGACATCTCTGGGGCGCGCGGGCAGGGCATGTCCATCGAGGAAGTGGCCGGGAACAACACCACCGCGACCCGATTGGGGATCCGTTCATTCACCGCGGCCACGTCTCTCCAGGATTTCAACGACGGGCGTGGTGTGTCCATCATCCACGGTGCCGTCAATCCGGTGACGGGCCTGCCCGATCCCTCGCTCGACGCGGACTTCATCATCACGCTGGGCGATTCGGCACAGACCACGCTCAGCATCGACCTGCGTCCTCAGGACATGACCAACGTCCAGACGCTGCTGGATCGCATCAACGGAGAAGCCCAAACCCAACTCGCCGCCGCCGGGTTGCCCTTGACGTCATTCCAGGCCCGGCTGTCGGACGCGGGGAACGGGATCCACCTCGCGCAGGATTCGACCTTTGCGGGCATCCTTCGCGTCGCGCCGCGCAACAACTCGCCCGCGGCGGAGCAACTCGGGCTGCTCTCGGGCACCTACGACGCGGCAAACCACACTTTCGTGGGTGTGGACCGTGCGACGGTCCGCGTGGACAGCGTCTTCACCCACCTCATCGACCTCCGCGAGGCGCTCCGGGCGAACGACATCTCTGGCATCACTCTTGCGGGAGAAGGGCTGGAGCGAACGCTCTCCTCACTCGCCGAGACCCGCGGCCTGGTTGGGGGGTTCGCTCAACGCGTGGATGCCGCGACGGTCCGCGAAGAGGACCGCAGCGTGCTCGATCAACGGGTCCGCAGCGAACTGGCGGACGTTGACTTTGCCGAGGCGTCCACGCGTTTCACGCTGCTGCAGACGCAACTCCAGGCGGCGCTCCGCGTGGCCGGTGCGAATCAGCAGCAGAGTCTGCTCGACTTCCTGGGCTAGCGCCCGGCGAGCGAGATTTGCCCCCGCACGCGTCGGCCGCTCGCGGGGGTTGACAGGATGTCTCCCGGCGCTCGGAGCGTCGGGACCTTTCCGGGGGTTCACGGAGTGTTCAGGGCCGACGCGTTGGAGCGCGATCATGGAAGTTCAGACGACTCGATTTGGTGTGATCGACATCGCGGAGGACCGCGTGATCACCTTCCCCAAGGGCCTCTTGGGCTTCTCTCAGCACACCCGCTACTGCCTGCTCGAGCCGGGCGTGGACAGTGCGTTCTTCTGGCTCCAGTCCGTCGACGAGCCCAGCCTCGCGTTCGTCATCACCGATCCGGCGTTCTTTGTGAAGGACTACAGCGTCGCGATTCGACCCGATCAGATGGCGGAGTTGGGCCTCCACCGCCTGGAGGACGCGCAGATCTTCGTCATCGTGAACAAAGTGAACGAGACCCTGACCGGCAATCTGCAGGGACCGCTCGTCATCAACACCCTCAACCGCACCGGTGAGCAGATGGTCCTCGCCGAGAAGAAGTGGACCACGCGCCACCCCCTCGTCCAGGTGGCCACCGCGGCGCGCCATGCTATCCCCGCCTAAGCCCCGCTCTCGGTTCCTCATCCTTACCCACGAACATGCCCCTGGCGACGAGCCATCATCGTTTGCACACACGAACGCTCACCGCCGAGCGTGCGCGCCCAACCGAGGCTCGCCCCGGCCGCCAGACACAGGAGCACGCACATGCTGGTGCTGTCACGTCAGCGCGACGAAACAATCATGATCGGCGACGAGATCGAGATCTCGATCGTCGACATCCGGGGCGACAAGGTCCGTCTCGGAATCACCGCGCCGTCCAAGATCGCCGTTCATCGCAAGGAGGTCTATCAGGCCATCCGTGCCGAGAACGAGCAGGCGGCACAAATCCAAGGCGGCGATCTTGCGCTCCCACCCAGCGCGGGGATCGCGCCCGGGCCCGCCCGTTCCAGGATCACCGGCGCCCGTGTGCTCGCGACCCCGCCTGGCACGCCCGTTGCGGCACGCCTCTCGCCCAGGGCCCTCGTCCCCGCAACCTCCATCCCCCCGATGGGGACCGGGCGTCCGAAGGCGGCCCGTTCTTGACCAGAATCCATTTCGTTTGTCGAAACCTCGTTGTCCCTCGTTTCACCCGTCCACTCCTGTTCTTGATCTGATCCGGGGCATTCCCCCTGACTGAGGCACGGAAGAACCCAACGTCGACGATCACGGAGGATCGCCATGGCTCGTATCAATACCAACGTTCCCAGTGTCATCGCCCAGGCCAACTTTGGTCGCACCCAGAAGGAACTGGGAATCCGTCTCGAGCGGCTCTCGACGGGGTTGCGCATCAACCGCGGGTCGGACGATCCGGCGGGGCTCATCATCTCGGAACGCCTGCGCTCCACGATCCAGGGTGTGGACCAGGGCATCAAAAACTCGGATCGTGCGAACACCGTCATCGCCACGACCGAGGCCTCGCTCAACGAGGTCAACCAGTTGCTCAACTCGATCCGCAGCCTGATCGTCGAATCGGCGAACCTCACCTCGCGGGACGAGCGGGACGCGAACCAGTTGCAGATCGATTCCGCGATCGACTCGATCACCCGCATCTCGAACACGGCCTCCTTCGGCAGCCTCAAACTGCTCAACGGCTCGCTCGACTATAAGTTGTCCGGGATCGCGACCTCGGCCGTCGCGCAGGCCCGCATCAACAACGCCAGTTTCCTCAACCAGGCGAACCTGCAGGTCGATATCGACGTGCTGAACTCGGCCCAGATCGGGGCGCTGTACTACCGCGGCGTCGTCGGGCAGCCGGGCGAGATCGTCTCGTCCATGAACCTCGAAGTCCGCGGGCCGCGGGGCGTCGAGGTGCTGTCGATCACCTCCGGCACCTCGCTCACCAACGTCGTCGCCAGCGTCAACAACATCACCGGAATCACCGGCGTCCGCGCCCGCCTGATCAACCCCAGCGACCAGAACTCGGGCATGGTCTTCGAGACCGTCGATTATGGCTCCGACGCCTTCGTCAGCGTCCGCCGCCAGGGCGGGCCCACCAACCCCGCCGACAACTCCTGGCGCGCCTATGCCCTCGCCAACAACGCGCCCCCGCCCACCTCCTCCCCCTTCGCCTGGTCCGCCTTGCTCTCCGCCGGAACCCTCGTCGCCGCCGAGAACGACATCGGTCGCGACGTCCAGGCCCTCGTCAACGGCAACCTCGCCCGTGGACAGGGGCTCAAGATCACCGTCAACTCCGGGCCCCTCGGAGGCGAGATCATCCTCACCTCCGACTTCGCCACACGCCCCACCGCCAACCCCTCCACCTTCTACGTCACCGGCGGCGGCGCCGCCTTCCAGATCGGGCCCGAGGTCAACGCCCAGCAGCAGGTCTCCATCGGCATCCCCTCCATGGCCGCCTCCTCCCTCGGCGGAACCCTCATCAACGGTTCCCTCACCTACCTCTCCAGCCTCAAGTCGGGCCAACTCAACGACATCGAGATGTCCCACAAACGGGGGGATTTCAGCGCGGCGTCGCGGATCCTGGATGCCGCCATCGACCAGGTCTCCGTCCTTCGCGGACGCCTTGGAGCCTTCAGCCGAAACGTCCTCGACACCAACTCTCGTGCCCTGCAGGCCGCCTTTGAGAACCTGACCGCCAGCGAGTCCGTCATCCGCGACGCCGACTTTGCGCAGGAAACCGCCAAACTCAGCCGCGCTCAGATCCTCTCCTCCGCCGGAACCTCCACCCTCGGCATTGCCAACCAGCAATCCCAGCAGGTCCTGCAACTCCTGGGCTAAGACCCGCCGCGTGAGCCCGCGCCGTTCCTCCGCCAAACCCCCGCCCATTCGGGGGTTTGTTTATGCGCGTCACGCCGTCTCCATCGTCTGCGCCCGCCCCTTCCGCTCGCCTTCGTGCCTCCCACGCCCTTCCGGCTGAACCCGCCCTCACCGCTTCCCGATCCTCACCGCGCTCGTCTCGTCCGCGTGTGTCGCGGTGGGGCGAGTGCCGGACGCGACGGATCGCGCCCGGCCGGGTGGCGCGACGGATCGCCCTCCCGACGACGGGCCGCGTCGGCTCGGCGTGACAACGTCATGGCGAGCCGCTCGCACTTTTTTCAGTTGCGCGGCAATGCACGGAGGTTCTCATGGGTCGTATCAACACGAACGTTCAGTCCTTGATTGCCCAGCGCGTCTTGGGGCAGAACAATCTCTCGCTCTCCACCTCGCTGGAGCGATTGAGCACCGGTCTCAAGATCAACCGCGGCAAGGATGACCCCGCGGGCCTCATCGTGAGCGAGAACCTGCGCTCCGAGCAGAAGGCGCTCAATGCCGCCATCAACAACGCCGATCGCGCCGATCAGGTCGCCAACATCGCCGAAGGCGGTTTGCAGGAAGTCTCGAGCCTCCTGACCGAACTCCAAGGCCTCCTCACCACCTCGGCCTCCAAGGCCGGTCTTTCGACCGAGGAAAAGCAGGCGAACCAACTCCAGATCGACTCGATCCTCCAGACCATCGATCGCGTCTCCTCCGCCACCAACTTCCAGGGCATCAAACTCCTCAACGGGAACTTTGACTTCAAGGTCAGCAACGTGGCCACCGGCGTCTCCGACTACCGCGTGAACGCCGCCAAGACCTCCGGCAGCAGCCTCGCCGTCGACATCCAGGTCACCACCTCGGCCCAGCAGGGCGGCTTCTTCCTGTCGCTCGGCGGCACGTCCGTCAATCTCAACACCGGATCGTCGCTCGTGCTGGAGATCGGCGGGAGCAAGGGCTCTCGCGAACTCTCCTTCGCCTCGGGCACCACCCTCGCCAACATCGCCGCCGCCATCAACACCTTCAAGAACGTGACCGGCGTCGAGGCCAAGACCTCCGGCACCGGCATCAAACTCTTCTCCACCGAGTACGGCTCGACCGAGTACGTCAGCGTCAAGGCCACCAACTCCGCCGGCATCAACAGCACGACCAACGGCTCCGGCGCCGGCAACCGCGGTGTCTACAGCCTCGCCAGCGCGAACTTTGGCGCCGCCTCCACGGCGACCACCGATCGCACCGCCTTCTCCTCCGCGTCCAACGGCGTCACCGACTTCGGACAGAACGTCGGCGCCACCATCAACGGAATCCAGGCCACCGCCCAGGGACGGACCATCCGCATCAACACCGACTTCCTCGACGTCGAAGTCACCCTCTCCGACGCCTCCGGGTCCAACAAGGCTCAGACCCTTGGCGCCGTCAACGGCACCAACGCCGCCTTCAGCATCACCGGCGGTGGCGCGGACTTCCAACTCGCCTCCAAGGTCGATATCGCCGGCAAGGTCTCCATGGGCATCCAGGACGTCTCCGCCCGCAAACTCGGCAACTCCACCGTCGGCTACCTCAACTCCCTCGCCTCCGGCAAGACCAACAACCTGGTCACCGGCAACATCGACGACGCCCAGAAGATCGTCTCCGAGTCCATCAAGCAGGTCTCGGGCCTCCGCGGCCGCCTCGGTGCCTTCCAGAAGAACACCGTCGGCGCCACGATCCGAAGCCTCGGCATCGCGGTTGAGAACACCGCCGCCGCCCAGAGCGTCATCCGCGACGCCAACTTCGCCGAGGAGACGGCGAACCTCACCCGCGGTCAGATCCTGGTCTCGGCCTCGACGAACATCTTGTCGCTGGCCAACCAGCAGCCGCAGTCGGCCTTGCAGTTGCTCGGCTAAGCCGACCGCGACAACGTGACATGATCCTTATGCCCCGGCCTTCCGCCGGGGCATTTTCGTATGGTTGGTGGGAATGCCACCGTCCTGCACCGTGTTCGATTTGCCAGCGGTTGGCCGATACAACTTCCCATGCTCCGTTGGAAGGCAAAGGCTCGGCCAACTCGGACCGCCACGCGCGTGGCGGCGCTGCCGCGAGGCTATTCAGATGTGCATGATCGCTTTCTGACGTTCCTCTCCGTCGAGTGCAATCTCTCCCCCAACACCCTGGAGGCCTACGCCCGTGACCTGGCCGACTTCTTCCAGTTCGTGCACGCGCAGGGCGTGTCCTCGCCCGGGAAGATCGAGCCGCGACACCTGACGGACCACATCGGCTCGCTGCGGGCGCATCGGGGAATGGAGGCGTCGTCGGCGACGCGGCACATCTCGTCGTTGAAGGTGTATTGCCGTTGGGCACTCGCGACGGGGCTGCACGTCTCCAACCCGGCGGACATCCTCGACCGTCCGGCACGCTGGCGCAACTTGCCTGACGTGATGACTCCCGCGAAGGTGCGCGACATCCTGCACGCGCCGGGAAAGCGTGCGGCCCCGAAGTCGCCGCGAGTTCGCGCGACCGACGCCGATCGGGCGCTCGCCGATCTTCGCGTGCGGGATCGGGCGCTTCTGGAGTTGCTCTATTCCAGCGGGCTCCGCGCGTCGGAGGCGGCCAACGCGTCGGTGAGCGACTACTTTGAATCCCTCGCCTGCATTCGCATCACCGGCAAGGGGACGAAGACACGCCTCGTCCCGGTCGGCAAGCCCGCACAAGTCGCGCTCCGCGAGTATCTCGATCGCTGCCGTCCCAGCCTCCTGCGCGGCGACGCGAACGATCGAGGGCGGTTGTTCCTCTCCAAGACCGGTCGCCCGCTGGAACGCGTGGCGATCTGGCAGATCGTCAAGCGCGCGGCAAAGGACGCAGGTGTGCCCGATGTTCATCCGCATACGTTCCGCCACAGTTTCGCCACACATCTCCTGTCCGGTGGGGCGGATTTGCGGGCGGTGCAGGAGATGCTGGGGCACGCCGACATCGCAACCACGCAAATCTACACCCACGTAGACGCTTCTCGGATTCGCGCGACGCACCGTGCCCACCACCCCCGCGCATGAAGGAACTCAACCTCCTCGGGCGGTGTTCGCATTTTGTTTGAATTCTCAATCAAGAGGATCGAATCCGTCATTTGTCGGGCCATATCATCGGGCTCATGACGTCACGACGCTGCGACGCAACGCGAACACTCCGAGGGGGATGGAGCCTTTCCGGCTTCTGCAGTCCATCATGATCGCGTCCGGCCTCGTGCTTTCCCATCTCGCGTTGGATGAGCCGCCCGAGTCGAAACGAGTGCGTTCGTTCGTCTCCTGCGGTTGAAGCCTGATCGTTCGTTGAGACCATGTGTTTCTTGTAGAGGAGTTGAACCATCGCTTTCGGACGCTTTAGCCGCGACTCTGGCCCCGTGCAACGCACGCGGGTCAACCTCATGATCCGCATCTCGCCCATCCGCGTGGTGGGACCCGACAACGAGCAGATCGGGGTCATCGAGACTTCGGAGGCCATGCGCATGGCGCAGGAGAGGGGTCTTGACCTCGTCGAGATCTCTCCCGAGGCTCGCCCCCCGGTCTGCAAGATCATGGACTACGGGAAGTACAAGTACGAGTTGTCGCAGAAGGCCCGCAAGACCCGAGCGGCGAGCAAGGCGAGCGAGATGAAGGAACTGCGCCTCGGGCGCAGCGTCAAGATCGATCCGCACGACATCCAGGTCCGCGTCGACCAGGCGCGTCGATTCCTGATGGCGGGGCACAAGGTCATGTTCACGCAGCGGTTCAAGGGGCGCGAGATCGCGCACAAGGAACTGGGCCTGCAGAATCTGGCGACGTGCCGGGACAAACTCGCGGACATCAGCCGCGTGGAGCAGCCCCCGCGTTGGATGATGAAGGCCGCCAGCATCATCCTCGCTCCCGATAAGGTCAAGGTGGAAGCCGCCAAGCGCAAACTCGAGAAGGAAAAGGCCGAGAAACTCGCGAAGGGCGAGAAGGTGGAAGAGGAAAAGAGCCTCGAGCAACTCGAGGCCGAACTCGAAGCCGAGGGCCACGACGACGATCACGACGACGGGGACGACGCCAAGGCGTGAATCGGCGGAATCTCCGCCTCGGCGTGGTCTTCTGATATGGACGAGCAACACCATCAGGGCGCCGCCGTGGCGCCCTCTTTGTTTGCGGTCCTCAATCCGAGATCGCCGGCCCGCGTCTCGACCGGAAGTGCTCCCGCGTCTCGTGCAGCAGCGTCCGCAGGTTGCTCATGGGCACACCCTCGCGTCGTCGTGCCTCGCCCAGCACATAGAGGCGTCGCCAGAGTCGCAGCAGGACGCTCCAGGCCCACCAGACCGATCGATCGGGGTCGTAGATGTTCGTCGGCTCGGAGGCCGTTCCGTTGAGTTCGACGATCCCGAACTCTCCGCGCTGCAACTTCTCAACGCTCTCGTACCGGATATCGAATCGTCCCACGTCGAGCCGGGGAAACGCCGACGCGAGGGCATCGATCGCGGATTCCAGCGCCGGTGATCGGAGGTGCTCGCCGTCGCGAAACAGAACGCCCTGGCAGTGATTCCCCGAACGCGCGAGCGGCACCCGTTCGCCCCTGGCGGGCACGCGCGTGATCTGCCCCGCGAAACGAGCCAGAAACACCCCGGCCTGTCGCCGGTATCGTGGATGATCCCAGATGAGGTCTTCGAGCGTTCGCCGGCCGTCGCCTTCGACGAAAGGAAAAACCTTGTCGGTGATCGCGAACACTTCTCCCCGGAGCCCATCTTTCGGCGCGGCCGCATCGCGCGGTCGGGCATCGCCGTCAGGCCCGAGGGTCCGGACCCACATCACCCCGCACTCCATCGGCCCGGGGTGGTAGCGTTGCACGATCGCGTCCGCGGTCATCGTCGCGAAGTACGCGTGCACGTCGGCGTCATCCCTCGCGATCTTGACCGCGTGCCCACGCTCACCGCTGTTGGGCTTGAGGATCACGGGATAGCCCCCCAGCGCCGACTCGGCTCGCACGAGCGCAAGGACACGCTCCGCCCGCGCCGAGGGCGCCTCACCCGCCGCGATCAACCGGAGCGGCAGGACACGCGGGTCGCGTTCCGCGCCGAGCAACTCAAAGATGTGGGCTTTGCTTTCCCCGGCCATCCCGCCGCTCTTGCCGAACTCCGGGTTGCAGCAACTCGGCGTCATGAACCCGCCATGCCTCAGCCCGAGCCCGATGTTCTGGAGCACCACGGGGACGTACAACACCCACGTCGGCCAATACTCGTGATGGACAAGACGACCCGCGCGAGCCGCAAACGCCTGCGGCAGGCGGCGCCAAGGCCTCGCCCTTGACGAGACTTCGGAGGACTGCGACGCGATCTTCGACGCGACTCGCGTCATGTGTTCGCCACCGTCACGGGGACCAACTTGCGTTGGCGGATGTGCGCCGCGCCGAGTTGCCCGCACGCCGCCATCGTCTCGCGTCCCTTCGTCCGCCGTCGCTTCGCGAAGACGCCGTCCTCGTGCAGCCATTTCAGGAACTCATCCACCTTTTCCTCGCTCGGCGCCGGCCACGGGGAGTTTCGTCGCGGGTTGTATGGGATGAGGTTGAGCAACGCCAGCATCTTCTGTTCGCCCGAGTTGCTGCTCTCGAAGTTCCCGAACGGCTTCAAGAACGCCGCGACCTCTCGCGCCGACTCGCGCGAGTCGTTCACGCCGGGGATCAGCACGTACTCGATGCACAACTTGGTGCCCGAGTAGCGGGGCCAACTGAGCAGGGCGCTCTGCACCTGCGCGAGGTTCCACTTGCGATTGATGGGCATGATCTCGCCCCGCACCGCGTCGTTCGGCGCGTTGAGCGAAAAGGCGATCCCCAGCCGATGCCAACCATGCTCCTTGACCTGCTCCGAGAGCCGGCGGAGGCCCTCGACGCGGCCCACCGTCGAGATCGTGATGTTGCTCACGGGAACGTGGGGTCCGTTGTGGTCCTTCAGCACCGCCACCGCCGCCACCACGTTCTCGTAGTTGTCCAGCGGCTCGCCCATCCCCATGAACACGATGTTCTTGGGTCGGATGCCGATCACATGGGCCGCGTTCCACCACTGCGCCACGATTTCTTCGGTCGTCAGCGAGCGGATCAAGCCCATCTGTGCCGTCTCGCAAAAGGTGCACCCCATGGCGCACCCCACCTGGCTTGATACGCACAGCGTGTAGGTCCGAGCGCCCGTCGAGCCAATCATGGGGATGAGCACCGACTCCACTTCGAGGTGCTCGAACCGATGGGACACGTCGCGTCCCAACCCCGTGCCCCTCCCCGCCGCCACCGCGCGCGCACGAGACTCTTCGTCTTCCTCGGCTCGCCTGGTCTCAACCCGGGTCAGGAACTTCACAACCTCACCCTCGACCGATTCTTCCCTCACGATCGAGACGACCGATGGAATGGACACCTCCGGTCCGCCCTCGCGTGCTCCCTCTCGGAACAGCCGACGATACCACTCGAGCGCCCCCGCTCGCCCCCCGAGACCGCGGCACTTGATCCTCCCCCCCCACTCGGCGACAAAGGCCGAACTCGTGCTCCCGAGCGGGCTTCGCCATCGTGATGTAGGACCTTCACGGGGGTGCATACGGGCGATCGTAGAACGGGATGGAGTCCGATTCTGCGACCGAAAACCGTACAAATCCATGGGTGACGAACATGAAGATTGCAAGGAGTTCAGGTCTCGGGTATCTTCCACACATCCCAAAGACACTCTCGGAGATGCCATCCATGAGGCTTCGTCGTCCTGCGTTCACGCTCATCGAGTTGCTGGTCGTGATCGCCGTCATCGCGCTGCTCATTGCGATCCTGCTCCCGGCGCTCGGCAAGGCTCGCGCAACGGGTCAGACGGTCAAGTGTCTCTCGAATGTCAAGCAGTTCGCGCTCGCAACGATCCAGTACGCCACCGACAACAAAGATCAGGTTTGGCCCGTCGCAAAGCGCAACCCCTTCCCCGCGGGTGCCCGCTATTTCGACCCCGAAGTCAACCCGCCCCCGCCTCCTGCGCCACCCGCCACCAACGTCGCGCTCTGGGCCCAAACCGTGGAGAACGGCACCCGAGGCCCGGGCCTCATGTACCAATACGTTTCCAACGCCCACTTCATTGGCGAGTGCCCGACCAACAAGCGACGCACGCTCAACAACACCGAGTACGAGAACATGTGGTCGAGTCGCACCGGCGTCAACTTCGACTACACCATGCTCGACGAAACCGAAGGCGCCAAACTCGATTGCCAGACCCGCGTCGGATATCTGCCCCCCAACGCGGCCAACGGCACGCGCGTCCTCTCCGCGGCGGCCGCCAACCAACTCACCCTCTTCCACAGCGTGCCCATCTTCTTTGAAGAGAGTGTCCGATGGTGGAATCAGCAGTATCGCGACGGCATGTTCGGCAACGAGGACCAACTCACCACCCGCCACTCCCGCGGGGGGCACGTCAGTTTCCTCGACGGGTCCGCCATGCTCTTTAAGGCGCCCACCGACGGCAACGAGACGCTCCAGTCACGCGACACCCACTTCGAGTGCAACGACATGTACGCGAACGGGCGCCAGATGTCCACGAGTTGGATTAGCATCTCCGACAACGACTGGCGATTCGGCTTCGTGCAGCCCTACGGCTGGATCAACATGCCCCGTTAGGCATGCGATCTCGAACTCCCCCGGGCGCCATCCCCCATGTGCGCGTCCATCTCGGCGGACGCAATTGAGCGAGCATGTCCGTCCGTTCCACACCTCTACTTGGTGCCCTTCGCATGGCCCTTCCCGGTCAACAACCAATCCGGGCTGACCTTCAGGCGCCGCGAGAGCCGAATCGCAAAGCCAACGTCCGGCACGCTGATCTTGCGCAGATAGCGACGCACCGTTTCCGCGTTCGTGTTCGTCAGTTCCGCAAACTCGTTGATGCTCGAATCCTTCGCGAGCGAGATGACGCGGTTCAGGAAACCATCGATGTCCGTGTCCAACTTGGGTGAGCGCTTGCTCTTCGGGGCGGCGGATTTGCGTGCTTTGTTGAATGCGGCAGGAATGGCGAGTCCTCCGTGCAAGGGGCTTGTGTAACGTCGCAGGGGTGCGAGCCAATAGAGTACGCGACCGGATCGCTCGCGGGCAACCTCTTCGACAAATTGTCCGCGTCACGTTTTCGTCTCGTCCACTCCCTCGACGCGATATGCTGAATCATGGTGCTCCACGATCTCGTCGCCGTCATGCAGGACATTGCGCCCCTCTCCTTCGCGGAGTCGTGGGATAAAGTCGGCCTCCTCGTGGGCGACTCGACTCGCACGCTCCACGGTCCCGTGGTCCTCACCATCGACCTCACCGAAGCCGTGCTCCAGGAAGCCATCGCCGCCAAGGCCTCCGCCGTCATCGCCTACCACCCTCCCATCTTTGAGCCCCTTACCCGCATCACCGACGCCACACCACGGCAACGCGTCATCCTCCGCGCGATCGAGGCGCAGATCGCGATCTACTCGCCCCACACCGCCCTTGACGCCGTCCCGGGAGGGGTGACCGACTGGCTCTGCGAAGGGCTGTCGGCCTCTAGGAACGAAGGAAAGATCGCCGGCGATTGTCGCGCCCTCGAAGCCCATGGCGTTCTCCCCATCACCCAAGAGATGAAGATCGTCACATTCGTGCCCGCCGAGTCGCTCGATCAGGTTCGCAGCGCCCTGGCCACCGCCGGTGCCGGCATCATCGGGCACTACAACGTGTGTTCATTCGCCGTCGAGGGCTCCGCCACCTTCTTGGGCGACAAGTCCACGCATCCCACCGTTGGACATCCGGGCCATCTCGAGCATGTTCGAGAACTCCGACTCGAGATGGTCTGCTCCAAGAGCGCGCTCGCGCTCGCCATCGAGACTCTCCGCCGATTCCACCCGTACGAAGAGCCCGCCATCGACGTCTTCTCGCTCCAGCCCCAGCCCAAGCGCAGCGCGGGGCCGGGACGTCGCCTCGTGCTCGACCGTCCCGCCACCGTCCACGAACTCGCGGGCCGCCTCAAGGACTTCGTCAAGCGGGATCGCGTTCGCTATGCCATCGCGGGCACCACCGACCAGCCCATTTCCCACATCGGCGTGGTCCCCGGCGCGGGAGCCAAACTCTCCAAACTTGCCCGCCGCGAGGGTTGTGAACTCTTCGTCACGGGCGAAATGAACCACCACGAGATTCTGGGGGCGCTCAACGCCGGCATGTCCGTGCTCGTGGGCGGTCACACCAACACCGAGCGCGGCTACCTGCCCCGCCTGAAGAAACAGATCGAATCCAGACTGCCCAAGTGCCACGTCCTCGTCGCCGCCGCCGATCAGGACCCGCTCCAGTCCTACTGATCCTCTGCGAATCTTCGGTTCTGCCACGCCGCGTTCGCATCACGGCTGGGCGACAGCGTTCGTCCGCCGAGCACCCGCCCGCGCTCGATGCGGCGTGCCACTCCCTACCCTTGTCTCCTTGCCGCCCATTCGGTTCGACATCCTCCATCGCGATCCCGGGTCCGCCGCTCGCCTCGGCCGCGTCACCACGCCCCACGGCACGTTCGACACGCCCGCCTTCATGCCCGTCGGCACGCGAGCGTCCGTCAAGGGCCTTCTCCCGCATCTCGTCGTCCAGACCGGCAGCCAGATCATCCTCAACAACACCTACCACTTGTTCCTCCGTCCCGGGCACGAACTCATTCGCCGCCTCGGCGGCGTGCACAAGTTCATGAACTGGGACGCCCCCATCCTGACCGATTCCGGTGGCTACCAGGCCTACTCGATGGCCGACCTCAACGCCGTCGATGACGAGGGCGTCACCTTTCGATCCATCATCGACGGGTCCAAGATCCGGTTTACTCCCGAGCGCGCCATGGACGTCCAGAACGCGCTGGGCAGCGACATCATCATGGCGTTCGACGATTGCCCGCCCTCCGCCCCCGCGGGACACGCCACGCTCGGCGCACACCCCGCGGACTCGCCGGGCGATCCGCGCCTCGCACGCGTTCTCAAACGAGACAAGGTCTTGGACCACGCCGCTCGCCTCGATCAAGCCAACGAGCGAACCGTGCGCTGGCTCGAACGATGCAAATCGTCGCACGCCCGCCCGGACGATCAAGCCCTTTTCGGCATCGTCCAGGGCGGCACCGATCTCGATCGTCGAACCTGGTCCGCGGAGCGGATCTGCAACATCGACCTTCCCGGCTACGCGATCGGCGGCGTCGCCGTGGGCGAATCTTCCGACGACATTGCGCGAGTCGTCCGTCACACCGCTCCACTGCTTCCCAGCGACAAGCCGCGATACCTCATGGGTGTGGGGTACGAACGCGATCTCCTCGCCGCCGTCCGCGCGGGCGTCGATATGTTCGATTGTGTTCTCCCGACGCGCAACGGGCGCAACGCCAACGCCTTCACGTCGTCTGGGCAGATTCGACTGCGAAACGCGAAGTACGCCGAGGATCCAAGCCCGATCGATCCCTCGTGCGATTGCCTCGCGTGCGCGGGCGGAAAGTTCACCCGCGCGTACCTCCGCCACTTGTTTATGGCCGACGAAATGCTCGGGCCCATCCTCACGAGCCTGCACAACATCCGCCACTTTCAGCGGTTCATGCACGACCTCCGCGCCACGATTGTCGAGGGAGACTGGACCGCCTTCGGCGAACGTTGGCCTTGTGCCGTTCCTGCGTCGTCCATCGCGGACGAGTCGGCATGATCTAGTCTTCGAAGTGCGTCACGACGATGTCGGGCCCGCCACCGCCGAGCACGTTGCCATAGACTTGCAGGAACGTGTTCCCGCCGATCGAAGGGATCTGGTGGAATCCCACCGTCCCGTTGCTCTCATCTTCGTTCACGAAGATGTTGTCGTAGTACGCCGGCAAGCGAACGACCGTTTGTCCGAGGGAAATCGGGACCGTCGAGGGGTCCGGTCGCGTCTCAAATCGCAGATGCCCGTCGTTGTAGACCACGTTTCCGGCCCATCGGGTTCGTGAGCCGAAGATCTTCATCCGGTTCGACTGGGCGCCGCTGGAGTTGGGGACGAGATACCAACTCCCCGTCGAGCCCTCATAGACGGGTCCACGCGTCGCGAGTATGGGCTCATTCGAAGTGCCCGACCCACGCCATCGCTTGGCCAGGCGATCTCCAAAGGGCGTCAAGTGTGCGAACGAAACATTCCCGGAACCTTCCCGCCTCGCCCCGATCTTTGGAAGACCGCTGCTGATCCCATTGAAC
The DNA here is from genome assembly GCA_964543905.1 of uncultured Phycisphaeraceae bacterium. Lineage (GTDB taxonomy): Bacteria > Planctomycetota > Phycisphaerae > Phycisphaerales > UBA1924. The sequence goes on along the minus strand of CAZIZO010000001.1, from coordinate 390,671 downwards.
GTGTTTTCGCCCGGCATGCCCGCGAATCCGGGATCCCACAACGCCCGGTCGGGCATCGCGGCGAGCGTTGGTGACGCGTACTCATACCCGAGGTCCGGTTTGATGGCGGGGTTGTTTTCCGCCGGGCTCACCAGCGTCTTGGGGGTCAAGAACCCGTTGAACACGAGCACCGACATGATGTTGCCCGTGTTGTCCTTTTCAGTCGGCGTGGTTCCAAAGGTCAGCGTGGAGTTGTCCCCGTCGAGCCGGCTCGGCAACGGGTACCGATCCTTGTCGTTCAACGCCCACGCGCCGAACGCTTGGACCACCGAACGCTGCTGCGATGAGTCCTTCAACTGGCGTGCCGAATCCCGGGCCTTCCCAACGACCGGGAGGAGCAGACTGATCAAGATCGCGGTGATCGCAATCACCACGAGCAACTCGATCAGCGTGAATCCACCAGCCCGCTTCGTCATGCATGCACCAACCACGCCCGTCGCCGAAAGGTCAACCGCTTCGTCGGCCACGGATTGCACATCCCTTGAGACATCGAGTATATCGGAAACTAGGGTTTGGGTAGGGTGAATTCCAACTCATTTTGGAGTACGAATGGAATATGAACAAAGCGATCAAGGGCCTATTACGTTTGAACTTTTGGAGCCCATGGGTGTCGAGCGGCGGCCGTGTACAAAGATCAACGACGCCGGCGCGCCAAACTCATGCCGATTCCCATCACCACCGTCGCCAAGCCGGGGGCTGGCACGGCCCCGAACGTGATGTTGTCGATCGCGATGGTGTTCGACGTTCCTGAGATGCGAACGGATCGTGCCGTCCCCGCGAACGTCATCCCGACTTCTCGCCAGCGATTGAAGTCGCCCGTCGGGTCTCCCCCGTTGGGCGTGCTGCCCAAGGCCGCGAGTTCGATGGTGCCCAGCAACGCCCCGCCCGCGTCGATTTCGCTATAAATTTCAATAAGCCCCGTCTCTCCGATCGTGGAGAACCACGTGCCAAAGCCGTCCGAAAATCCGCCGGGCACGTTCATCACGGCCGAGTTCACGCTGAAGAAGAACAACGCGGTCTGGCCAGAAGGCTCGTTCGCGATGTTGCCCGACCCACCGGCGTCAAAGTCCACCACCGAACGGGCTCCCGCGTTGAACTGCACACCAAAGTTCGGGCCGGGTCCCGTTCCGTCCCCGGTGAATCCGCCGTTGTAATAGTTCAGGACGTCCGTATTATCGCCCAAGCCTTCAAAGGTCAGCGTCACGATCTCCGCGGACGCCCCGCCCGAAAGCCCACCCAGGGTCAACAGCGCGAACAGCGTACTCGACTTCATGATCTCGTCCCTTCCAATCTCCGCACGGGTGGGGCGTTCCGCCGAGCGCGTACAACGGGCGCTCGGCGACCGCGTCCCTCCACCCCACAACATGCACCCTGTTTTTGAGGATGCCACCCGAAGTTCAAACTTCGGCGAGAATTCCCCAAATTCCGGGCCGAGGAGCGCGGGGCCTCGCAAAATAAGTCCTATAACAAGACATTACTCGAGAGGCAGCACGACGGGCTCGCCATCAGACCCCTGCTTGGCGATCTCGCCGCTCGCCACGAGGAGTCGCACGCTCAGGGCGCGCGTGGGTCGCGGCATGCTGCCTTCCGCCGACGTCACCTCGATCATCACCTTTCCACCCTCTCGGCGGGCACGATAGGTAGTCCGCAGGTACTGGTCCTTTTCATGCCCGTACCCGTCGCCTGAGTCTTCGTAGAGCGTTCCGGAGGCTTGGCCGTTTTCGTCGAGGTTGACGAGGAGCGTGATGGGGTCCAAGGGGCGCTGATCCACGTGCATCATGACCGGGCCCGTCGCCACGATCGCGCCAGGACGCAGATAGAGCCTGGGCAGATCAGGGTTCACGCTGTCGCGTCCCGTCATGGTGCTCTTGATGTCGCTGGGAATCTCAAAGTCGAAGGCACGCCAATCGCCCTTAGGCATGGTGATGACGCGTGCGCGATCGGGGGTGACCTGGGCCGCGACGATCACGTCGCCTCCGAGGAGGAACGCGTCGTCCTCAGTGCGCAACGCCATGTCCTTAGGGTCGGCGAAGAAGAGGGGGCGCGCGATGGGCAGGCCCGTGGTGCTCGATTCATGGAAGAGGGTGTAGAGGTACGGCATGAAGCGGTAGCGCCGCGCGAGCGCGAGGCGGCAGGTCTCTTCGACTTCGGGGCCGAAGGCCCAGGGCTCCTTGTCCACGTTGCCCTTGCCGGTGTGCCCACGGGCGAAGGGGAGCATGGCGCCGAAGCCCATCCAGCGGGCGAACTGCTTGGCGTCGCCGTTGCCGACAAACCCGCCGAGGTCGGGGCCGGTGAAGGCCTGCCCGGAGAGCCCGAGGTTGAGGACCATGGGGATGGAGTCTTCGAGGTGGGCCCAGTCGGCGGTGTTGTCGCCGGTCCAGGTGGGGCCGTAGCGCTGTCCGCCGATGAAACTGGCGCGGGAGAGGACGAAGGGTCGTTTGTCGGGGTTGGCGGCCTGGATGCCCTCGCGCGTGCCCTTGATCATCATCATGCCGTAGACGTTGTGGTAGCGGGCGTGCGGGCCCTTGGCGCGTTCGGCGCCCTGGGGTTTGCCGGTCCAGTCGATCATGGCGGGGTCGCCGAGATGGACGTTGTTCTCCGGCATGGTCTTGCCGGGCACGCCGAAGACGGCGGGCTCGTTCATATCGTTCCAGATGCCGGTGATGCCGTTCGCCACAAAGTCTCTGTAGAGGGCGCCCCACCAGACGCGCACGTCGGGGCGGGTGTAGTCGGGGAAGGTGCACATGCCGGGCCAGACCTCGCCCTCGAAGACGCTGCCGTCGGCCATCTTGACCCACGCATCGGCGGTTGCCCCAGATTCGTGGATCGCCTTGTACTTCGCCAGTTCCTTCGCGCGCGCGTCCTGCACATCCTTGGGCTCTTTCGCCAAATCCTCGGCCTTGCGATCCGCCGGGCCGGGCGTCTCGCGCGATTTCATGCCCGGGTCGATCATCCAGACGTTGTGGAAGCCGTCCTTGAGGAGATCGTCGTTCAGTCTCTTGGGGTCGGGGAAGTAGCCGCGATCGAAGGTGAAGACGCGGAAGGCTTCCATGTAGTCGATGTCGTACCAGATGACGTCGCAAGGGATCGAGCGCTTGCGGAACTCGCTCGCGATCACGCGCGCCCGCGACTCGGGGTAGTACGAATAGCGGCACTGGTGATACCCCACGGCCCACTTGGGCGGCATGGGCATCTTGCCGGTGAGATCCGCGAGGGCCTTGACGACGTCCTGCGGTGAATCGCGTTCGATGATGATCACCGGGAACGCGGGGTACGCCGTCGTGTCCTTCGCCGGGTCGTACTGGTCAAAGCCCGTGGCGGGGACGGTGGGCCCGCCCGCGATGAAGGCGATCTCGTCGCTGCGTGCGGCGGCGGTGTCGATGGTGCAGCGGTACGTGGTGTCGGCGAGGACGCCGAAGGCCGTGCCGTCGGGCCGCACCGCGAGGACCCATGGGTGCGATTGATAGAGGCTGTACGTTTCGTCGCCGTAGCCGTAGGCGTCGGTGTTCCAGCAGACGACGCGGCGCCCGTTGCGGAGGAGGGGGCCGGTCACTTCGCCCGTGCCGTAGAGGCTGGTGGCGGGGTCGATGGTGATGCGGACGGAGGGCTTGCCGGCGGTTTCGCCAAAGAGCGGCGTGACCTTCATGTTGGCGGGCGCAGGGCCCAGTTTCGGCGGGGCGGCGAGGGCGTAGGAGGGATGGGCCGTGCTCTTCGCCGCCACATCTTTGTGGTAGACGGCGATGCGGTCGCCCAGACCATCAACGACGACCTGCGCGTGGGCGCGGGTGGTGGTGCCCGCGAGCGCGACGAGCGCGAGGGCGAGGGGGGCAAGGAGGGTTAGGGGAGAACGGGCGTGGGGCAGGGCATGGGCGTGGGGGTGGGGGTGGGGGTGGGGGTGGGGGTTGAGCATCGCGGATCCTTTGAAAACGGGCCGGCGCAGCGTAGCGAGAGGTGCGTTCATAGGCCATGCGTGCGAGGGAGGTGCGCCTGAAACCGTTTCAGTCGCACCCGCCGCCTTGAGCGGGGTCGCTGCAAAGCCGGGTGCCGGCCTTGCGGGATCGAGCGCGGCCGTCACGGTGCTCGTTCTGCTTGGCGCGGTGCCCGGCGTGGCCGACGCCTAGGAGGATGTGTCGCCGGTGGACTCGGACGTTGGGGCCGCACGCTGGCGCATCGCGTGCGCTGTCATGGAGGTCGCCCGCGGCGGTGCGGCGGGTGGGGGTGTTGTCTTGAATACCACGAAAGTGTGGCCGCCCGTGTGGGTGGGGGCGATGCGAAAGACGAACGCGGAGGGGGCGGAGTGTCGCGGAGTGTGCAACCTGAAGAGGATGAAGGACGCGAAGAAGAGGAAGAGGGAGAGGGGGCATCTCCACGCCGGGAGCGGCGAGGTTCCGACGTGCCGCCTCGCCTCAAACCAGGCGTGGATCTCACGAGAATCTCAGAACCGGGAGCGATCTGGCGCGTTGGTTCCCATCCGAGGGAATATGGTGAAGTTCTTCCCGCATTTTTGCTGGCAAACTCGAAAGATGGCACATACTTGGAGGGGCGACGTGCACGGTTGGGGTCCGTTCTTGGAGCGCGAGTATGCGGACTTGCCCGTGGTACGCAGTGGCCCTTACGTGGACGATCCTCGGTCTCCCGGCGGTCGTTCGCGCCCAGCCTGACCCGGACAGCATCGACTGGGCCACGATTGGCGCGGATGGCTATCAGCCCTGGCAAGGCACGGCACTCCGGGGGAAGGGTGGTGGGGCGCGTTCGCGCGCCGGCATCGCTCGATGAAACGGTTTCACGTCCGTTTCTCCGACAATCTGCGTGCTTCCGCGGCGTTTTTACTTCCGATCCGTGCAGAATCGTGAGATAATGCCCGATCGCGTTGGAGGGGGGACACCAGGGGCTTTGGCGGGAGAAGACATGCCGCACGGACTGATGAATCGTGGAACCCGAACGTTGGTTGCCGGGATGCTGGCCGGGCTCGCGGGGCTGGCGACGTACGCGCCGACGGCACAGGCCAATGACAACCCCGTCATGCTGCAGTGGTTCGAGACGAAGTGGACGGACATCGAGCACCGCGCGCCGGATTACTTTGTGAGCGGGTACGGCTCCTTGTGGCTCCCGCCGATCAGCCGCGCGTACGTGTGGCCGGGCAGCAGCAACCAGAACGGCGACAGCGCGGGGTATGACGTCTTCGATCGCTTCGACCTGGGCAAGCCCAACGCGCAGACCGCGTACGGCACGGAGCAGTACTTTCGCGCAATGGTCGACGAGTTGCACGCCGCCAACGCGCAGGTGTATATCGACGCGATCCTCAACCACAACTCGGCGCGGCAGACGGGCGTGGGGTTCATGGAGGATGGCGGGTATCCGGGGTTCTGGATGCAGCCGCCGACGCCCATGCGCAACAAGACCGCCACCGATCCGTGGGGCGATTTCCACGCCGGAACGGCGGCGGGGTATCTCCAGTCGGAGGATCCCAACGGCCCGCGGTACAACCTGTACGACGGCGACCTGGTCGCGCTCATCGACATCAACCAGTTCAGCAACAACCTGTTTATCCGCAATCCCGTCGCCGCGGGCGCGATGGGGAACATTCCGGGCGGACGGTACTTCAATAACCCGGACGCGAACAACGCGCGGTTCTACCCCGATCGCGACCTGTCGCCCGTGAGTTTCACAAATCCGGCGATCCGCGGCAAGCCCGCCGAGCACGTGCAGGTCTATCCCTTCAACACCACGACGCCCCTCGCGGGCGACCCCACGCTCGAGAACGCCAGCGGATATCTCCAACGCTGGGTGCAGTGGACGCTCGACGATCTCAAGGTGGACGGCTTCCGCCTCGACGCGATGAAGCACGTGCCGCCCTTGTGGTGGGATCAGGCGTTCGACACGGCGGTGTTCAATCGGCGGCGCTTGCCCGACGGGCGGATGGTCACGCCGTTTTCCTTTGGCGAGATCGTCGACAGCGCGAGCACGGCATGGAACAACTTCGCGCGCAAGGACGGCTTTGGCAATCGCGACGCGCTCGACATCTCTGGCTCGGGCGAACTGCGCAACCTCGTCAACGCGAACGGGCTGGGCAACTGGCTCAACGTGCTCAATGCGCACTTTGACAACGCCGACGACGGGGACAACAACGGCTCCTTCGGCATCAACCACGTCTTCAGCCACGACAACGGGAGCGCGGGCAACGGCGGCAGCGCCCCGCCCAACCCCACGGATCGGCAGATGGGCATGTACACGTACGCGTATGTTCTGATGCGCACGGGCCTCGCCGAGGTCTATCACAACGGACGAGGCATCGTACGCTCGGGCGGGTTCTGGCCTCGCCAGGGGATGATGAACGCGCTGGGCTTCAACCCCAACACCAACACGGCGGACCCGACGATCACCAACCTGGTGCAACTGCATAACTTCTACGCGCGGGGCGCGTGGAACGTGATCAACGGCCCGGACTTCGCCGACCTCATCATCTTCGAGCGGCGTGCGCCCGGGGGCGTCAGCCACGTTCTTGTGGGTGTCAATGATCGCTACGACGCCGGGTGGGACCAGCGCTTCGTGACGACCAACTTCCCCGCGGGGACGCGCCTGGTCGAGATGACGGGGAACGCGGCGAACCCGATCGTGGACCCGCTGGGCGAGATTCCCGAGGTGCTCACCATCAACGCGGGACAGACCGTCACGATTCGCGTGCCGCGCAACCGCATGATGACGACCGATCATCACAAGGGGTTCGTGGTCTACGGGCTGCCGATCGCGAACGGGACGCTGACGATCGGCGGGACGTCGGGGACAATCGCCGCGGATTCGACCGCCGTGCCACTCTCACGCCGGCGCCTCACCAGCGTGCCCGTCGTCACGGGCAACTCCTTCACGATCAACCTGACGACCACCAACGGCGACCCGGGCGGGATCGACCAGAACAGCGACGACAACTCCGTCTTTCGCATCGACCAGGGCTTCCAGGATTGGAACGGCAATGGTGTGGTGGACATCGACGGGACCAACAGCATCGTGCCGGGGTATGAGCAGTTCGTGACGCTGCGTCAGCCGCTCTTTGGCTCCGGGCAGGCGACGGGCAACTACAGCCAGACGATCGATGCGACGCGCCTCAGCGAGGGCTATCACTACATCTCGGTGATCTCCTTCCGCAAGCGCAACGCGGGCGAGCCGCCCGTGTTCCGGGAGTTCCGCACGGTGGTGTACGTGGATCGCCAGTGCCCGCAACTCTCGCTCGCGACGACGCAACCCATCACGACCACCACCGCGAGCATCGCGATCAAGGCTCTTGATCGCACCGTGCCGAGGATGTACATGGTGCGCAACCCCGCGCCGGGAGCGGACCCCGTCACGCTCGCCACGCTGGGCAACGCGGCTCAGCGCTCGGACCGCTACGACTGGTCCCGCACGCTCTCGGGCTTTGTGCATGGGATCAATCGCGTGGGCGTCATCACGCAGGAAGACTCCGGACGTACTTGCATGCAGGTCTATGACGTCTTCGCCCAACTCTGTGTCTCCGATTTGGACGACGGCAGCGGCAGCGGCACGCCCGACGGGGGGACCACGATCGACGACCTCCTGTATTACCTCGCGATCTTCGAGGCGGGCGACATCCGGGCCGACGTGGATGACGGATCGGGGACGGGCGCTCGCGACGGCGGCGTCACGATCGATGATCTGTTGTACTACCTCGCGCGATTCGAGGCCGGGTGCTGAACAGCGCTCACCCGTCGCTCAGGACGATGAAGTCCGCTCGCGCTCGATACCCCGCCGCGTGGAACGTCGGTTCGGCCACTTCATGGAAGTACGTCCGCGCGGCCTCCACGCCCCAGCCGCGCTCGCCGCTTCTTTCGATCGCTTCCCAGCGGGCCCAGCGTGTGGCGGGTGGGGCGTCGACGTAGATGCGGAGGTCGAGCGACTCGAGGAGGTGATCGTGGAGCGCGTGGATGCCTTCGACGACGATGATGGGTGATGGGCATACCTCGCGCGAGCCCTCGCGGCGGTGTGTTTGGAAGGACCACACGGGAACCCGCGCGGCCTCGCCCCGGCGCAACGCCGACAGATGGGCCCGCAGGAGCGGGAAATCCGCGTGCTCAGGCTTGTCGCGATCGTGGTAGGGGAGGGCGTCGTAGTCGGGCAGGTAGTCGTCGGTCGCGAGGACGCAGGGCGAGAGGAGGCGGGCGAGCGTGCTCTTGCCCGCGCCGACGGGGCCGGTAATGCCGAGGATTGTGCAGGCGGACGAGGACGCACGCCTCGCCTTCGCGAGGAGCACGTCGGGGGCGTCGTGCCAGGAGAGCACGTGCGGAGGAGTGCGGGCGTGGTCGTGAGGCGGGGCGGTCACAGGGAACACTATCCGCTGCTCGTCCCATGATCTGCGATCCCTGCCGACGATCGCCTCTTCCTATGATCGACGCCTGCGGCATGCCGCCGCGTTGCTCGCTCTAGTCACTCAGGAATCCACCATGCCCCCAGCCGCGTCCGCTAAAAACAGCATGCCCCGTCGATTCATTTCCGAGATGGGCGCGCCCGAGCGTGTGGCGGGTGTCTTTGCCATCAGCAACGCGCAGATCGGGAAGACAAGGGCGGACAAACCGTACTTGCGGTGCATCATCAGTGACAAGAGCGGCGAGATGCCGGGGCGGATGTGGACGATCGATGAAGAGACCTTCAAACGCCTGCCCGCGGACGGGTTCGTGTATGTCGAGGGCGAGACACAGCCCTACCAGGGCGAGTTGCAGTTGATCATCCAGGGAATCGACGTGGCCGAGCCAACGGCAGAACAACTCCGGGACCTGATGCCCGTCTCCAAGCGCCCGGTGGACGAGATGTTCGCCGAACTCTCGGCGTTGCTCGAGACGATCAAGCATCCGGCGATGAAGGCGCTCGCGAAGGCCTACCTCGACGACACGTTCTTGATGGACGCGTTCAAGCAGTGCCCCGCGGCGAAGAGCATGCACCACGCTTACCTCGGCGGGTTGCTCGAGCACACGCTGAGCCTCCTGAACGTGGCGAATGTTGTCTGCCCGTTCTATCCCAAGATCAGCCGCGATATCGTGCTCATGGGCCTCTTCTTGCACGATCTGGGCAAGACACGGGAACTGGTCTTCGATCGCACCTTTGGCTACACCGATCGCGGCGAACTCATCGGGCACATCGTCGATGGCGCGATCATGCTGCACGACAAGGCGCAGCAGGTGATGCGAGAACAAGGGATTCGCTTGCCGAGCGGCGCGGTGATGGTGCTGCAGCACATCATCCTCTCGCACCACGGCGTGCCGGAGTTTGGCGCGGCGAAGATCCCCGCCACGCCCGAGGCGCTCATGGTCTCGATGCTCGATAACCTCGATGCGAAGATGGCGATGTCGCTGGCGGCGACGAGGCCCGATCGCGAAAGGGACGTGGCGCTCAACGGGAACTTCACGGAGAAGCAGTGGGCGTTGGACACCAAGTTGTACAGGCCCGATCCGCTGGCGTGAGATCGCTCCGGATCCGTTCCCGAGCAGAATCAGCCCACCGTCCCAGACGCGCGTGCCGCGATCCGGGCCTGGTCGGCTTGGTTCGCGGCCATCGCGATGGCATGGGAGAGCCTTTCCGACACAAGCCGTTTGCCTTCGGGCATGCTGGGCGTGCGCTCGCCCAGTTCCCGGCGCAGGCTCGTGACCCCGCGTCCCGCCAAGCCGCAGGGCACGATCAGATCAAAGTGGCTCATGTTGGGATCGACGTTGAATGCCAGGCCGTGCATCGAGACCCACTTGCGAACTCGAACACCCATGGCGCATATCTTCGATGAGGATTGGGGTGCCGAGTGATCGGGACAGACCGAAGAAGGGGAAGGCAAACCCTCCCCCCGGTCCCCTCCCGCTGGGGGAGCGTGATGGATCCACACCCCGGTCGCGCTCGGGTCGCGAGCGGCCTTGAGCCCCAGCGTTCGGCAGACGTCGATGATCGCGCTCTCCAGCAACCTCATGTACTCGTGCAACCCGAGATTCAACCGATTGAGGTCGAGGATCGGATACACCACCAACTGCCCGGGCCCGTGATAAGTGATGTCGCCTCCCCGATCCGTCGTCGCGACCTCCACGCCCGCGCGGGCGAGTTGCTCGGGGGTGGCGAGGAGGTGCTGGCGAGCGCTGGGGCGATGGCTGATGGTGATGACGGGAGGGTGCTCGACGAGGAGGATGAAGCCGCAGCGCGGGGTGCCACCCTCGCGCGCCGCCAGCACGCGATCGAGGTATTCCACCTGCTTCACATGCGCCTCGGCGTAGGGCATCACGCCCAGGTCGATGACCTCGGGATCGTGGTGGGGGGGCTTGCTCACGATGGGAAGGCGACTCGCGGGCACGGGCGATGCTAATCGCCCAAACGCCACTGGGCGAGCGTACACTCGCTCGATGACTGCGAAGATCCATCCGTCCGCGATCGTGGGGAAAGAGTGCGAACTGGCCGACGGCGTCGAGATCGGCCCGTTCTGTGTGTTGGAGGGCAAGGTCTCGTTGGGCGAGGGCACGCGACTCCTCAGTCACGTTACCATGCTCGGGCCCGTCACCGTGGGGAAGGGCACGACGATGTACCCCGGTGCCTCGATCGGCTTCCCGCCCCAGGATTACAAGTTCAAGCCCGGCATGCCGACCGCCGGCGTGAAGATCGGCGACGGCTGTCTGCTGCGCGAGGGCACGACGGTGCACGCCGCGTCCAAGATGGAACACCCGACGACGCTGGGCGATCGTGTCTTTATGATGGTCAACAGCCACGTGGGGCATGACACGGTCGTGTGCAACGATGCGATCCTCATCAATGGCGTGCTGCTGGCCGGGCACGTGCACATGGGTGAAAAGGCGACGGTGAGCGGCAACGCGGCCATCCATCAGTTCTGCCGCATCGGACGCATGGCCTTTGTGACCGGCGCCATCGGCGTGTCGCGTGACGTACCGCCGTTCTTCCTTGTCGGCGCTCGCAACAGGCTGGTGGGGATCAACGCCGTCGGGATGCGCCGGAACGGGTTTGCGCGTGCCGACATTGGGCACGTGCGAGAGGCCTTTCGGCGGGCCTTTCGGGTGAACCTGCCGCGCGAGGAGATGATCTCCATCCTGCACGAGATCGCGCAGGTATCGGACCCTGTCCGTGAAATCGCGGAGTTTGTGGCGTCGAGCAAGCGGGGCGTGCTGACGGCGCGACGTTCCCACGACGAAGGTGCGGAGGCCGATCCGGGCTAACCCCACGCTCGATGGTTGCCGATGGAGTGTTCCCGTTGCAGGTTGCGCCGCTCCATGCCCGCTTCTGTGTTTTGGCCAGCAGTTCCGGGGGCAACTGCTCGGTGATCATGCTTCACGCACGTGGGGAACGAAAACTCATTCTTGTGGACGCGGGGCTCTCCCCCCGGCGCACGCGCCGAACGCTCGCCGACCTCGCCTGCGCGGACGTGCCCATCGCCGGGATCCTGCTGACGCACCTTGACAGCGATCACTGGCACCTGGGCTGGGTGAAGCGGGTGCCCGAGGGGGTGCCGGTCTATGTGCACAAGCGTCACCAGCGTCGCGCCCGCGCATGCGGCGTCTTCGAGCACCACGTCGAACTCTTCGACGCGGAGGTCACCCTTGGCCCGACGCTCGTCGTCCGCGCCTCGTTGCACAACCATGACGATCTCGGCGCCGTCTCGCTGCGGTTTGAGTTCGAGGACCTTGGGCGCTCGCTCGCCTACATCACCGACTGCGGACGGGCGAGCGAGGCCGTCGTTGACCACGCCCGAGGCGTCGACGTGCTCGCGATCGAGTCCAACTACTGCCCCGAACTGGAGAGGTCGTCCCCTCGCCCATGGCATCTCAAACGTCGCGTGATGGGCGGACACGGGCACCTGAGCAACGAGCAGTGTGCCCAAGCGGTGCGGGCGATCGGGCCGAGGGAGCATGTGGTGCTGCTGCACCTCTCTCGCGAGTGCAATCGCCCGGAACTCGCGAGGTCGTTCCACGCCGACGCGGACTATGGGCTCACGGTCGCTCGACACGATGGGCCGACGGAGTGGATCGACCTCAAGCCGGGCGGAGCGCCCATCGTTCGCACGCGCGTCTCGAAGTACTCGCCGGCGCAGGGCATGCTCTGGTAGGTGTGCCGCCGTGTTCCCACGCGGGCGAAGCATCACCCGGCCCGCGCACACCTCCCAACCTACGATCGCCCCACATGGCAAAGTCGAAGTCCACCACGAAGAAGCGCCCCGCGTCCAAGGCCAAGCCCAAGGCGAAGGGCAAGCCCAAGGCCCAGAGTGCGGTCCCGATCCGAACGAACCAACCCTCCCACCAGCCTCCTCCTTCTGGGCAGCGGGGTGCTGAGGCGGTGTCCAACTCCAAGCCCGAGCCGGCCTCGACCTCGAAGGCGGTTCCCCCGTCGCCCCGCGACGCCGCTCGGACGCTCGCGATCGAGTGCGCCCGTCTCGTGCGCGATGACAAGTGCGAGGATGTGCAACTGCTCGATGTTCGCGGCCTGAGCCAGGTCACGGATTACCTCATCGTGGCCTCCGGCACCTCCGAACGCCAGATGCGATCGGTCTTGCAGCACGTCGATGAACTCGGCAGCAAGCACGGCTACTCGTCGTACCGCAGCCACTCCGACGACCGTTCGACCTGGCTCCTCCTCGACTTCGTGGATGTCGTCGTCCACCTCTTCGAGCCGAATACCCGTGCTCACTACGACCTGGAGACCCTCTGGGGCGACGCGCCGCGCGTCGAATGGGAGCGCCCGGACCAGAGGCCGCGAGACCGCGCGGGCTTGCACGCCTAGTCCCCCTCCCGGAGAGAGGCCTTTGGGTGAGGAGTGCGTTTTTCGCCACCGACCTCCATAGGCACGGGGAGACGACCGCAAGCGTCTTGTCGTGAGTCGTTTCTCCTCCGCACGCGAGCCTCGCCGAGAGTACATGCATGTCCACACTCGAGCGCACCATCCACATCGACTTGGGTCCACGGTCGTATGACGTGGTGATTGGGAGCGGCGTCGCGACACGCCTCGCACCGAGAGCGTCGGCGGCGCTTGGTTCGCACACGGGGCGAGCGGCGGTGGTCATGGATGAGAACGTCGCGAAGATCCACACGGATCGATTCATCGAGCCGCTCGAGCGCGCTGGTGTTCGCTGCACGCTCCTTTCCATCGGTGCGAGCGAGACCCGAAAGGCGCTTGGGCCGCTCGAGTTCGTGCTCCAGAATCTCGCCGCTGGGGCGCTTGGTCGCCACGACCCCGTCTACGCTGTCGGCGGCGGCATCGTGGGCGACCTTGCCGGTTTCGCCGCGGCCACCTACAAACGCGGTGTCCCCTTCATCCAATGCCCGACCACGCTCCTGTCGATGGTCGACGCCAGTGTCGGCGGCAAGACCGGCGTGAACCTCCTCGTCACCAGTCCGGACGGCAAGCGGAAGACGCTCCTCAAAAACTACGTCGGCGCGTTCCACCAGCCCCGCCTCGTCCTCGCCGACGTGGACACGCTCCACTCACTTCCCGACCGAGAGTTCCGCTCCGGACTCGCCGAGTGCCTGAAGCATGCCCTTCTTGCCGCCGACCTCGACGATCCGAACCTCTTGGACTGGACCGTCGCCCATCGCGAGGTGATTCTCTCACGCGATCCCGCGACGCTCATCGAACTCATCGCGCGCAACGTTGCGCTCAAGGCTCGCGTCGTCACCGCCGACGAGTTCGAGACGGCTCCCGACGACGTGGGCGGTCGCGCCCTGCTCAACCTCGGGCACACCTTCGGGCACGCGCTCGAAACCCTCGACGCCGACACGCCCGAATACAACCCCGACGAACCGGCACTCAAGCACGGCGAAGCCGTCGCCCTGGGTCTCATCGCCGCGGCCTCGTGCGCCGAACTTGCCGGGCTTGCCCCCCTAGGGATTCTGCCCCAGGTTCGTGCCGCCGTTGCCGCGTTTGGTCTTCCCACAAATGTGGGTGGATTGCCCCCATCTGCGGAGATCATCGAGCGCATGCGGGCGGACAAGAAGGCGATCGGCGGTTCGATGCGTCTGGTCCTGCCCACCGGAATCGGGAGTGCGCGGGTCGTGCGCGATGTGCCCGAGCGCACGGTCGCGCGCGCCATCGATGCGATTCGCAATATCGAGGCATGAAATTCGTGGTCGCAAGTGTCCGATTCTCTTGCGCTTACGTCCGCCACATCTTGCCCATCTTTCCCTCTTTGAAGCAAGTTTCACACGTGGCCCGATAGTTTTCACGCGGGCGTTCGGCCGCGAGATGGGCACCGGGTGAGGCCGATCTTGCGCGTTCCGTCGCACCGGCATAGGGGTATCTCCCTTGCGGACGATCGCGATCATCAATCAGAAGGGCGGCTGCGGGAAGACGACGTCGGCCATCAACCTCGCCGGGCTCCTCGCCAAGGCTGGGCACCGGACGCTCCTCGTCGACATGGACCCGCAGTCGCATTGTGCCGCGGGCTTGGGCGTGCCCGAGCACCGCCTCGACATGGACATCGGCGACGCGATGGTCGGCGTGGGGATTCGCCCCATCGATGCCGCTCGCCTGATCTGGCGTGCGGGACGAAACCTCGACCTCGCTCCAAGCCGCATGCGCCTTGCCGGGCTGGAAGCGCCCCGCGGCGCGATCGCCGACGCCAGCGACAAGGAGTTCCGGCTCAAACGCGTCCTCGCGGAGATCGCTTCGGGCTACGACGTCGTCATCATCGACTGCTCTCCCTCGATCGGGCTGCTCGCGTACAACGCCCTCGCGACCGCCGAGATGGTCCTGATCCCCGTTGAAACAAGTTTCTTCTCGCTCCAGGGCGCGACCAAGCAGGTCAACACCGTGCGCACGATGGCCCGCCGCCTCGGGTCGCACATCCAGGTCTCGATCCTGCCCACGATCCACGACGAGTCCAACGCCGTCGCCAACGACCTCCTCCAGGAACTCCGCCGACGGTTCAAGGACAAACTGGCGCCGGTGGTCATCCGGCGTGATCCCAAACTCCGCGAGGCGGCTTCCTTCGGACAGACCATCCACGACTACGCCCCGGGTTCCAATGGTGCCGCCGATTATGCCGCGCTCGCCCAATGGGTCGGTGAACTGGTCACCAAGATGCCCGTGCACCCGGAGGCCGGCGCCGACTTCGTGGACCCGGCCCTCGTCGAAATCACGCCCAACGGCGAGATGGACTACGCCTCCCCCCACGACCTGGTGGGGGGGCACGGGTCGCTTC
Source organism: uncultured Phycisphaeraceae bacterium (assembly GCA_964543905.1). GTDB lineage: Bacteria > Planctomycetota > Phycisphaerae > Phycisphaerales > UBA1924. The sequence continues at coordinate 375,454 of CAZIZO010000001.1, read as the reverse complement.
CCTTCCCGGGTCATCCGACCGCCCAAGGTCCGGGCGAGATCGTCATCCCCGCCGCCTTCGCCGCCGCCGCTCCCGTCGCGATCGCCCCCAGCACGGACCGAGGAGTCAGTCGCGCCGAGGATGTCGCCCGCCGGGCCCAGCAGTTCCTCCGTCGCACCCCCGCGCCCACCGCGGAGGTGCCCACCATCGAGGCCCGTCCCGTCGCGGCACCCCCCGCGTCCAGGCCTGCCGCGGCTCCCGCGCCGCTGCGACTCGAAGCCGCACCGGCCGATCACGCCTCGGGCCTCTCCCCGGCGTCGCGCAGTCTTTTGGGTGTACGACTGACCACCCAAGGCGTGCTCTTTGTCCAGCCCCTCTCCCTCGGACACTCGATCTGCATCGCCGGCGATTTCAACAACTGGTCTACCACCGCCAACCCGATGCGCCGCAATCCCACGCTCGGGATCTTCGAGGTCTGCATCCCACTCTCCCCGGGCAAAGCACGCTACCGACTCGTGATCGACGGTCGATGGGCCAACGATGCCTACAACGAGCATTCTGAACCCGGCAACTTCAACGAGCCGAATAACGTAATCGACGTGCCCGCCGCCCGTGGCACCGCCTGAGGCCGCCTCCCGCTCGACGAGAGACCATCCCGTGTCCGAACAGCCTGGCCATGCCATCCGCCTGACCGCGCCCGATGATTCGGGTGAGTTTCCCCTCCCCGAATCCGGGGCTCGCGCGGTCACGCTCTCGGACTACGACGCCCTCGCGGACCTCTTCCTCGCCGGCGCGGGGAGCATGTCCACGCCGACCGAGCGCGCTCGGGGCGGGACGAACACACCGACCACCCGCGAATTGCCGCGATCGACCAACATCCCCTCGCCCTCCGTCGTGCAATCGCCGCCCACCACGCGCTCCGTGCCACGCCCGGCGTCGCCTCCGCAGCGCCGAGTCGAAGCGATCATCGTCGGGCATCTTCCCGTGCTCGCCGCCGTCTGGGTCGGGCAGTATGCCCGCCGGCTCGCCGAAACGCTGGGCCTGCCCGTCGCACTGCTGCGGCTCCACGCCGGGCAGTGCTCGCTCGAGGTCACGGGCGATCTCTCCCCTCGGGCCCAGGCCGAACTCGTCACGCACGCGGCGTCCAATCCGCCCATCGAGCGGGCGATCGAGATCGCCAGCGCCCACGCCGCCGCGTGGCTCCTTCGCACCGACGAGCCCGAGGAGATCGCGCTCGCCGAGCATGCGGGTGTGACCGACATCACGCTCCTCACCGGGGCCGACGACATGGCGCTGGTGGCCACCTACCGAACACTCAAGGCCCTCGCGATCAGCGTCCCGGGCCCGAGCGATCCCAGTGAGGTCGAGGGCGGTCCCAACCTCCGGATCGCGATCCTCGGCGCTACCCCCGAGAAGGCCGCGGTCGCCGAGGCAAAGCTCGCCCGCACGGCGAGCGCGTACCTGGGTCGGCCCGTCACGATCCTCAATGCCGGACAGCGGATTGGCTCCTTGCCCTCGGCGACGCTGCACCGTGCGAACGCCGCCGTACCGACGACGCACATCTTGGAGTGCATCAGCCGAGCGTCGCCCGCGTCGTCCGCCTCGAATGGCGAACCTTTGTCTTCACGAGCCGCGGAGTCCTGCTCACGCCTCGGCCCGGACCGATTCGACCCGAGCCCCGCCCTCGTCGAGACCAAATCGCCGTCGGCGCCCTTGGTTCCGAAAACGCCCCGCGATCTCCCCTCCCTCTTCGAAGGCATGCGACCACTCCCCACGCGATGCCCCTACGCGCCCGGCGTGCAGTTTGGGCTCGATGCCAAGGGGCGCCTCCACCTCTTCGCCATGCCCGAGGCCGACGCCACCATCCGCGAGGTCAAGCCCGCACCGATCCCGGAATCCACGCCTCGGAGCGAGGGCCTCGCGCCCGCGCAGACGCTGGCGCAACTCGTCGCCGCCTCGGGTTGGGCCTTTGACCACCTCGACCTCCTCCGCCTGGCCTCGCCCGGCTACACCATCGCCAGCGACGCGAGCGACACCACGCTCCACCTGCTCACCAGCGAGCCCAAGAGCGTCCGCCGACTGCTCGATTCGGGAGTGCTCGTGCACGCCGTGCTGCCAGCGACGGTGGGGGAGACGACCACCTGGGTGGTGCGAGATTTGAACTGACGCCGGTTCGAGCCACGCGAGATCGTCACGCCCGCTTCGTTTCAATCCCCGCTTGGGTCTTGGTAAACTCGCTCGTCTTGAGTTTCGCGTCGTCATCGCGCTCACCCGCGGGGTAACTGATGCGCCCGTGGTACATGCTCGCCACCGTTCGGCTGATGCTCTCGACAATTTTGGTGAGTTCGCGGAGCGTGAGTTCGCAATCGTCGAACTGCCCGTCCAGGAGCCGCTTGTTGGCGATCTGCCGCACCAGCGCGTCGATGCGGGCGGGCGTCGGGTCGCTCATCGCGCGCGTCGCGCTCTCGACGGCATCGGCGATCATGAGCACGGCCGCCTCCTTCGTCGCCGGCTTAGGCCCGGGGTAGCGATACTCGATCTCGTCGGGCACCTGGCCGTCATCCTCGTCCTTGCCTTCGGCCTGCTTCTTGGCACGGTGGTAGAAGAACTCGACCAGCGTCGTTCCGTGGTGGCTCTCGATGAAGTGCTGGATGTTGCGGGGGATGCCGTACTCTCGGGCGAGTTCCATGCCGTCCTTCACATGCCCGACAACGACCAGCAGCGACATCGCGGGGCTCAGTTTGTCGTGGCGATTGGGCCCGCCCGATTGGTTCTCGACGAAGTACTCGGGCTTGATCATCTTGCCCACGTCGTGGTAGAGCGCGCCGACGTAGGCGAGCAACCCATTCCCTCCGATCGCCTCCGCCGCGGGCTCGACGATGCTCGCCACGTTGAGCGCGTGGTTGTACGTCCCCGGCGCTCGCAGTTGCAACTCGCGGAGCAAGGGTTGCTTCGGGTCGCGAAGTTCGATGAGTGTGAGGCCCGTCGTCACCCCAAACGCGCGCTCGACCCGGGCCAGCACGAAGAAGAGCAGCCCGCCCACCGCCAGCGTCGCTCCCGCGACGAGCCCGGCATCACGAATCGTCTCACGCAGCACGATGAATCCCGTGTCGATCCGCGGGTCCGAGCCCGCGACCGTGTTCAGGATCGGGCGCTCGATCAGGCTCGTGGCAATCGTCGCCGTCGCGAGCCCGAGCGCCGTCACCACGCTGATGCGGAGCAGCGAGTTTCGATCCCGGATTTCGCGGAGCATCGTCACCACGCAGGCGATCCCGATGATCATCGTGACGATCGTCCCCAGGTCTTCCCGCAAGGCGACGCACGCGAGCAGCCCCTCGAGCAGCGCGTACGCCAACGCCGAGCGCCGGTCGTACCCCACCGCCACGACGAGCGCGACCACCACGGTCGGGATCACCGTGGTGACGGCCTTGAAGTCCGGCGCCTCGGCCGTCGCCACGCACGACACCCCGAGCGCGGCGAGCAAGATGCCCGCCAGGCTCAGCATCCGCGACGCGCTCGCCCGGATGCGCGGCACGAACAGCACCGTGTACCCCGCCAATCCGAAGGTGATCGCCACCACCGTCCCGATCACCGCCAGGCGACGCAGCGCGAGGCGCCATGATTCCGTCGTCTCGTTCACTCGCGCCAACTCGGCCTTGTACAACTCGTACTGATCCGGCGTCAGCCGTTCGCCCCGCTGAAAGATCGTCTGTCCGGGCGGGCTCACCTGGTACGCCGGGAGCACGGACTCCGCCGCCACGTTCTGCGCCTCCGCCGTCGCCGCCGCGTCGAACCGATACGTCGCGGTCGGATTCGCCGTCAGCCGCCGAACCACCAACTCTCGCAACGCGCCCGTGAACCCCGCGTCGCGTGCCGCAGCCTCCATCGCATCGGCGAGGCGTGGATCATCCACGCTGATGACCTCGCGACGCAACACCGGGGGCAACTCTTCCTTGCCCACGATCAATCGGATGGTGGTGTGGGTGCCCTGCTGCACCGATTGCTGCCATGTCGCGGCGTCCAGCAGCGGGCGGGTCTGCAGCACGCGCATCAGCGTCCGTACGCGGTTGAGCCACGACGGCGACGGCTCCCCGTTCGTCGCCTCGCCGCGAACCGCCGCCAGCGACTCGGGAGTCAACTGGAACTGCTTCTGGATCTCCGGGTCAATGCCTCGCACGTCGTCCACGTTCGCCAGCGCCCGCGGCAAGTTCTCGAGCGACGCACGAATCGCTTCCAACGCCGGCTCAATGGCCACGTACACCCGCGGGGTCGCCTGCCTCGCCGCCTGCCGATTCTGCTCCGTCTGCTCTCGGTCTTCCAGTTCCAGTCGAACGCGCACGATCCGCGTCTCGTCCATCACGCGGCCAATCGCGACCAGCGGCTTGTTCTGCGTCCACAGCGCCAGCGCGCTTGCCACCGCCGCAAACACCAGCGCGATTGCCAGTCCCACCCATGATTTGGCCACGATCACGTCGTCCACGCGCTCGCGCCAGTTCGCATCATCTCGCGATCGCCCACGCAGCACCCGTCCCAGCGTGGCGCTCCGAGGTGAGTTGGAAAGGTCCTGAGGCATCGTACGGGGTGATTCAAGACATCCGGGACCTCAAACACGGAGAGTCCTTGATGGAAGATGGTATCAGAATCGTCGTCCTTCGCACGCCATCCAACCGCAACTTGGTCTTTTCGCCAAGCCCGGTCCGTCCAATCGAGGAGAGCCCCCAGCCTATGCGCCCCCGCACAGGGGGGCCAACCCGCAACCCGCTTCGGGCTAGTCCTCGCGCCCTTCGTGGTCCGTGGGCTTCGCCTCGCCAGGTCGCTTCTCATCTTCTCCATAGGCATCGATGATGCGTTGCACCAGCGGATGACGAACCACGTCCTCGCGGTCCAGTTGGATGAAGTCGATGCCCTTCGCCCGACGCAGTTTCCTCGCCGCGTCGATCAGCCCGCTCTCCCGTGGATCGGGCAGATCGATCTGCGTGACATCCCCCGTGACGATCATCTTGCTCCCGTTTCCCATGCGGGTCAGGAACATCTTCATCTGCGCCCGCGTGGTGTTCTGCGCCTCGTCCAGGATAATGACCGCGTTGTTCAGCGTCCGTCCTCGCATGAACGCCAACGGCACGATCTCCACCACGTCGCTCTCCATGAACCGACGAACCGTGTGGAAGTCCATCATGTCATGCAACGCGTCAAACAACGGTCTCAAGTACGGGTTGACCTTCGCCTCGATGTCGCCCGGCAGAAAGCCCAGTTTCTCCCCCGCCTCCACCGCCGGCCTCACCAACACCACCCGCTTCACCCGCTCCGTCTTCAGCAGGTGCACCGCCGCCGCCACCGCCAGATACGTCTTCCCCGTTCCCGCCGGTCCGATCGCAAACACACAATCGTGGTCCTTGATCGACGTGAGGTAACGCTCTTGATTCGCCGTCCGAGGACGCACCGCCCGCCCCCCGGCGTACACCAGAAGTCGCCCGTCCCATGCCGCGCGTCTCCCGACCTCTTCGCCCTCGTCCGGCATGTCCGCCTCATCCGGCGCGTCCGACCGGTCGATGCCGACTTCCGCCGCCTGATCCGCGATGAGATCGATCACCTGCTGACGATTCAGCGTCTGGCTCTCCTGCGCCGCCTGTCCAAGACGCTCCAGCACCTTCCGCGCCGCGAAGACGGCATGCCGCTCCCCGCTCACGTGCACCGCCGCCCCGCGTGACGCCACGCGCACCCCCAGCGCCTCACGTAAGATCTTGAGATTCCGCTCCGATGAGCCCAGCACCGACACGCGATCAGCACCAGGAGGAAATCGAACCGTGGCTTCCACCCGAGAGTTACTCCGTGACATGATCCTCCGCTCACGCGGCCAGAGAGCCGCGCTCTACACCGATTTTAGTCGTTCGTCAGTCCCCATGCCGATCCAGCCCCAACTTCCCCCCCACGAGTCCGTCGTTCGCTTCCATCCGCACCCCCGAATGGCTCCTCCCCGGCCCGTACACCCGTTCGTCCGCGACCATCATCACGCTTCTCCCGCGCCTCGCCGCACCCGTGCTTCCCGCTCGTGGCTTGGTGGTTTCACATCATCGTGCCTCCTCGGCATCGCGACGCTCCTCCCCGCCTGCTCCGCTGCCGACAAGTACTCCAGCACACCTTCCTTCTCCACCGGCGAAACCTTGCTCACAACCGGCGATTGGAACGATCTCGAAGCCGCCGCCCGCGTGGGTGCCGAGGCGTGCCAGATCGCCATCACCAGCGTCGAATCTCCCAACCAAAGCCTCTTCGTCTTCAAACTGATCACGCCCACCGACGAGCACGGCACGCTCATCGCCCGCCGACGCACCACTCCTCCCGACGATCCTGCGGCCGCCGAAGGCCCCATCGCCATCGAACTCCATGCCTCCCTCGGCCTCTTCGGCGACCGATCGAACGAAACCAAACTCCTCCGCGCCGTCGAAGCACGCCTCAGCGACCTGAGCGGCGTGGATTGGGCCCCCATCCGCAAGCGTTAGGGTTTCGACAAGGTCCGGTTCGAGTACAGTACCCCGGTTTTCCCTCTCGTCGGTAAGCCCTTACTATCTTCCCGCATGCCCGCTCCCATGCCCCCAACTCCCGCACTCGCCCCTGCGCGATCCGTGCCGTTGGTCGGCCTCTCGGGCAATCAGGTCCTCGCCCGCGTCCACGAGTCCGGACAGGGGCGCCCCGTCTGTTTCCTGCACGGCCTGGTCGGGCTGAATGACCACTGGGACGAGGTCGTGCGCCGCATCGCTCCTCGATTCCGCTCCACCATGCTCGAGCTCCCCCTGCTCGATCTCCGCGACGACGACTGCTCCATCGACGGTGCCACCGCCCTCACCATCCGTTTCCTCGAAGAGTCCACGCAGGGCAAGGGCACGGTCCTTGTCGGCAACTCCTTCGGCGGGCACGTCGCCCTGCGCATCGCCCTCGAACGCCCGGACCTTGTTACTGGCCTCGTCCTCGCCGGGGCCAGCGGCCTCATCGAAAAGACCATGGTCTCCGACATCCAGATCAAACCCTCGCGCGCCTGGCTTGATCGCAAGATCGGTGAACTCTTCTTCGATCACGCCAAGATGAACCAGGCCGATGTCGATCGCGCCCACGCCGCCCTTTCCGACCGCGGCGGCGCGCGTGCCATGGTCAAACTCAGCCGCTCCGCACGTCGAAACCACCTCGGCGAGCACATCCACCGCATCACCTCGCCCACCCTCATCATCTGGGGCAAGCAGGACATCGTCACCCCCGTCGAAGCCGCCGAGCAGTTCCACGCCCAGATCAAGGGCAGCCGCATCGTCTGGCTCGATCAGTGCGGCCACGCGCCCATGATCGAGAAGCCCGACGAGTTCGCCGAGGCCATGATCGAGTTCGCCGACCAACTCGACCGCCGCGACGCGTGCTGACGCGGCCCCGACCGGGCAGGAGCCACCATGCGCCACACCTACCGACCACCGGGTCCCAACTTCCGCCCTTCCTCTCTGATCGGCGTCGGCATCCGCGCCTACCTCAACTCCCGCATCCGCCTCCTCTCCAACCTCGACCACTGGACCCGCAACGCCGCCGGCATCCAACTCGCCCAACTCCGAAACCTCCTCCGCGCCGCCCAGCACACCGACTTTGGCAAGAGGCACGGCTTCGCCACGTTCGTCGATCTTCCCCACCTCGACATGCTCGCGGCCTACCGCCAGGCCGTCCCGATCGCCGACTGGTACGCCTTCAAGGACTCCATCGCCCGCATGCGCGAGGGGGCCGAGCCGGATGTGCTCTGGCCCGGGCTCGTCCAGGACTTTGCCCAGACCAGCGGCACCACCGCCGGTGATAAGTTCATCCCCGTCTCTCAGGCGATGCTCAAGTCCAACTTCCTCGCCTCCCTTGACATCTTCTCCAACCTCCACCGCATCGGCATCTCCCTCCCCTCGCTCTGCGCGGGAAAGAGCCTCTTCCTCGGCGGCACCACCAAACTCGACACCAGCCCCAAGGGCATCCGCACCGGCGATCTCTCCGGCATCGTCACGCCGCTCATCAAGTGGCCCATCTCTCACCTCTACCTCCCCGGACCCGAGGTGGCCCTCCTCAGCCATTGGCCCACCAAAATTGAGGCCATGGCCAAACTCTGCATGAACCAGGATGTCCGCATGGTCAGCGGCATGTGCTCCTGGGCCCTTGTCCTCTTCGACCGCATGATGCAACTCGCCCGCGAGCAAGGACGAAAGATCGAAACCCTCCGCGACCTCTGGCCCAACCTCACCGTCTTTGTCCACGGCGGCGTCAAGTACGCCCCCTTCGATCCGCGCATCCGCCAAGCCTGGTCCGGCTCTCCCACGGGCGAAGACCTCCCGCGACGCCTCGAGTTGTACCCCGCCTCCGAGGGATTTATTGCCATGCAGGACACGCGGGGCGATCCGGGCCTGCGACTCCTCACCGACATCGCCAACTTCTACGAGTTTGTCCCCCTCGACCAGATCGACCAGCCTAACCCGCCCGCCTTCACCTGCGACCAGGTGCAGAAGGGCGTCCGCTACGTCGTCGTCATGTCCACCTGCGCCGGCCTTTGGCGCTACATCATCGGCGACGTCGTTGAGTTCGACTCCATCCCCGCCCCCTTCGGCCACGAGGGCAACCTCGACTCCTTCGCACCGCCCCGCCTCCGCATCGTCGGACGCCATCGCCACTTCATCAACGCCTTTGGTGAAAACCTCATCGTCGAGCACATCGAGAACGCCGTCGCCGCCGCCGCCAGGAGCGCCAGCCTCATCGTCGGCGAGTTCACCGCCGCACCCGTCTACCCAACACCCACCACCCGCGCCGGCCTCGAACTCGCCGTCGAACTCGATCCTCCCAACCCGTACGCCCCCCAGATCGACGCCTTCCGCGACGCCTTCGACAGCGCCCTCAAGTCCCAGAACGTCGACTACACCACCAAGCGAACCGACGGCATCGGCATGGGCCCACCCACCGTGACGCCCCTACCCCTCGGCACCTTCCACCGATGGATGCACTCCCGCGGCAAACTCGGTGGACAGCACAAATGCCCCCGATGCGCCAACTCCCGAGAGATCATCGAGCAGGTCCGCTCCTTCGCCAACCTCGAACCCGCCGAGCAATCGCCGGTGACCTTTTCCCAAGAAGAGCATCGAACTCCCACCCCCCAAAGGGAGCGGGCGGGCTGAAGGATGCCGTCCGAACTCCACCGTTTGAGCCTCATCCGGCCACACTCAACTCCATCCTCAACGAACTCCCGACTCCATGCACTCCCTCCCTCATCCGGTCGCCCTTGCCGCCGACGCCCTCCTCGCCCAGTGCGCCGACTTCGTGCGCTCCATGAACGACGACGCGTACAGCGCCGACTCGAGGGTCCTCCCCGGCGGCACCGCCGGCAAGCACGTTCGCCACACCCTCGACCACTTCGCCGCCATCGTCACCGCCCATGACGACGGCGCGCCCATCGACTACGACCATCGCGAGCGCGACCTCCCCATGGAGTCGCTCCGCCACGAGGCCCTCCGCATCATCGAGCACGTCCGGGCCCGCCTCGCCGCACAATCCGCCGCGAGCCTCAAGGCCAGCGTCCGCGTCCGCGTCATGCTCGCCGCCGACGGCACCGAGGCCGAACTCGACTCCACCCTCGCCCGCGAACTCGCCTTCGCCACCCACCACGCCATCCACCACCTCGCCATGATGAAGGCCATCGCGGCCGAGTTCGGCATCCGCTGCCCCGAGTCCTTCGGCAAGGCTCCGAGCACCCTCCACCACGAATCTGTGTCGAGTGCCCATGCGTCGGTGCTTCCCCCCTCCATGCCCTGTGCCTCGACGCGTTCTTCCTGACGATCTCCATGGATCCCAGTGGCACGGGCTTTCAGCCCTGTTCCTTCTTCCCACCCGCCTCGACCCCTTCTATCTTCCTCTGCCCGCGCGCTCGTTCCGCATGTGCACCGTCTCGCTCATCCTCCTCCCGCCCCTCGACGAATCCTCGCCCACCTGCGGCCTTCGCCTCGTCTGCAACCGCGACGAGCAGCGCACCCGCCCCGACGCCACGCCGCCCCGATGGCGTGACCTACCTTCAACCCGCGCCCTCTGGCCCGCCGACGGCGAGGCCGGGGGCACCTGGATCGCCGCCAACGAAGAGGGTCTGGCCCTCTGCCTCCTCAACCTCAACCCGCCCTTGCCGCCCAAGATGCCGCCGCCGAATCAACTCGTGTCCCGCGGCAAGATCATCCCCCACCTCATCGCGAGCCGCACGCCCGACGACGCCCTCGCCGCGCTGAGCGCGCTCGATCTCAACCGCTTCGCCCCCTTCCGCCTCCTCGCGGCCAGCCCCGCGCCCAAGATCCCCGCGACTTCCTTGGACGAGGAGCGGTGGCACAGGCGTCCCGCCTGTGATTCTTCGACACGCTCGGGTGCTCAGGCGGGACGCCTGAGCCACTCGTGCTCTCATCAAATTCTTGAGGCGTCCTGGGACCGCACCGACCTCCTCATCACGAGACACCATGCCGCCCCGCTCTGCCTCGCGAGTTCTGGGCTCGGCGACCACCTCGTGCAGTCGCGCCTGCCGCTCTTTGATGGGATGGTCCTCGCCGCCGGCGCGACGCCGGAGGCGCAAGACCTCTTCCACCATCACACCTGGCCCGACCGCCCCGAACTTAGCGTGATGATGCACCGAGCCGAGGCCCGCACCGTCTCCGTCACCACGCTCGAAATCCTCCCCAACGCCCACGGCGGCCACTCTCACGCCCACGCCTTCGACGTCCGCATGCGCTACAGCCCCGTCCTCACCCGCGCGAGCGCCGACGATCAAAGCCGCAAGGCGGCGATGCCTTGAAAGCCACTCCCTGAGGGAGGGGTTTGGGGTGGGTTTGATTCGCTGCCGAAGTACCAGTGACAGGGCGACGACAACGCAAGTCAACAACCCAAGCACTCGCAAGCCGCGAAGCGTGAGCGAGCGTGGCGTCTTGGGCGCTCATGCCGGGGAACCTACGGTCCCCCTGACGGCACCCCATTCGCTTTGCGGGCACGCCCGTTGTTCCGCGAATGCAGAGGGAACCTCTTCGGTTCCCTCTGCAACTCCCTCCCGCCCGCGTTACTGAACGCCTCCGATTGCAGCACGCTCCGCGTAGCGTCGAAGTTCGTCGCTGATGTCCGTTCTCGCGAGGAATCGCCGGACGATCGGTTCGGTGCGACGGGGAATGTACAGGTGCCAGTGTCCGAGGCCGTGCAGCACGCTCTCCAGACAGGACTCCGCCTTGAGTTTCAGCACTTCCTCAAAGACATGAAGCACGGCATCATGGATGCGTTCGCAATCCGCGTGCTCCATGCCTCCGTACACCGGGATGATGTCCCACCACATGTAGCACGCGAAGGTGGGACGCTCGGGATCGCTCGGCCCGCGCTCGTTATGTCCAAGGTCATCCTGGTAGATCGGGGCCATCAACTTGGCGTAGAGCGGTATCATGGCGTCGAAGCAGGCCCGTCGATCGGCCCATGGCAGTTTGGCGTCGGACAGGACGAACATGTGGTTCGAGCAAGAGTTGCTCACGAGAAAGTTCAGCCCTTGGTCGATCTGGCGACGCGAGAATCGCGCGACCAATCCCTCCGGATGTGCAAACAAGCGTGTGAGGTACGAGAGCGTTCGAGCCCGGTCGGCCCCATCGTTCCATTCCTGCACGTATCCCGATTCCGGATCTTGCCACCACCACTGCGGATCCAAGATCGGATGATCGAATACAAAGCGCACCCAGTCTTCGAAAGGGAGATCGTCGGGCAAGCGACACCGTTCCCAAGCGTCCATCGCTATCCACAGTATGGATTCACATCGAAGCGAGAAAGGCCCCGGCTCATCCTTCGTGGGGCTGAACCGGGGCCGTCATTGTCTTCCTGGGGTGGAGGTGCAGGAGGAGGGGTTGTACACCCCTCCTCTTGCATCCGCGAATCAGGATCGCCCGATTCGCACGCCGCGTCTTCCAACTTCACGCCGCGATCTTCGCGTTCACATTCTCGCCGCTCACATTCGTGATCGCGAGCCCGCCGCCGCCCATCCCGAACGTCACGGTGAACTGCCCCGGGTTCCCGCGCTCCACCCCCCCACGAGTCGAGCGGATCGCCGTGATCTGGTACGTGATCGGCCCGGAGTTGCTGGGGACGGTGTCGTCGATGATGCTCTTGACGCCGGTGGGGCCGACGTACTGGAAGGGGCCGGTGGTGGCTCCACCCACGCGCCGCGACACTTCATAAATCGTCCCGCTCGTGCCGCTCGGGTTGTTGCATTTCCACTTCAGTTCGAGCGAGCCGTTCTGCAGCAATCCAACCGTAAAGTCGAACGGCGTCCCCGGCGGCGGCGTCGTCCCGGGCGTCGCGGGCGGCGGGATCTGCGCGAGCACGTACACGTTGGGGTCGTTGGTCGTCTGCGCTTTGTTGCGGATCGTCTCGATCATGTCCGCGCCCGCGCCGGGGCCGTTGTGCATCGCGCGGACGGCGTCGTAGAAGGCCTGCGTCGCCGACCGGGCGGCCTGGCGCGCGGCCTCGGCCGCGTCGTACGCCTTGCGAGCCTCGCTCGTGAGCGTGGCCAGCGCGCTGACACTCGTTGAGGTGAGGCCGATCGCCGCCGCGTTGGTGGGCCACGGCCCGCCGCTCCCCACGTGCGCCTCATAAAACTCGATCTTGCCCAAGCGTGTATTCGGAACGATCCCCATGACATATCTCCAAAGGCAGGTTCACCACCGAGAGCACAGAGGGCACAGAGAAGAAACCTGATAAAGTCCCAGCATGGCCATTCTTCGAATCAGCCGTTCTGCCGCCGACGAAGTCGAGCGTGCCCTGGAGCTGTATCGTGAACTCCTCTCGGAGCGGGAGCAGACCGGCGTACTCAAGGAGAGCACGCGCAAGACGTATCTGGTCCACTCCGAGAACTTTGTCCGCTGGTTGAAGGGCGAGTTCGATCCCGGCGAGCGGAATCGTTCCTGACCTCCGGCCTTCCTCTGTGTGCTCTGTGCTCTCTGTGGTGAAGTCCTCTTCATATCCACCAAGCCCCGCGCACGCCCCCCGCCTCGCGGTGAGGACGAGTCGAGCGGCGCGGCCCCGGCGGACCAGCCGCGAAGAGGTCGGCGAGGGAGCAAGGCCGCTTGAGCGCGAACGCCGACTTCCACGAAGAAAAAGTGTCGTCGCCGAGGTTGATCGCTCGCGATGCGGGTTGAAGGGGCGTTAGAAAGGGCTGAAAGGTCGTCGCAAAGGGCTGCACGGCCGTCGTGCAAGGGTGCACGAGGAGCGTGCAGGGCTGCACGGCCGTCGTGCAAGGTTGCACAAGGGGCGTGAAGGGCGGCACGGTCGTCGTCAAGGGCCGAACGCTCGCCGTGCAAGGCTCAACGGTGTGCGTTCAACCGTGCGCGAGCGCTGTCGAACCGTGACGCGCTGGGAGGAGAAGGACGCGCGAGCCGTGAACAGGGGAGGCCGGGAGAGTGCGGGGGGTGCGGGGGGCGGCAGCCCCCTGCATCCGTGGCGACATCATGAGCCGCTGATGCCAGAGGAAGGGTCCTGCGGACGGCACATCAAGACAGCCCCTTCCTCTCCGGGGCGGCACCTCCATCCCCTGGAAAGGCGCGACGGTGGGCGCTGGTTTTCCGTGCCCTCGATCGTGGCTCGGCACAATCGAGGCCGAGCGGGTGTACGACGACGAAGAACCCCGATCGTTCAAAGCAACGATCGGGGGCACGGCCTGAGGCTCGATCGGGGCCACACGCCCGGACCTCGCGGCGCGTCGTCTTCACACGGCGCGCACCGAGTGAATCCACGCCTCTTGCCCTCGTGATCTCACATTTCCTTTCAGTTCCGCACGAAACCCGGTCGTTGGGACGGCGAATCGAACGCGAGTCGTGGTCACGACGGGCTCCTCGGCGAAGAGGTCGATCATTTGCGTTCCTGAACCCGAAGCCGGCGTAATCGCGAGGCAGGCGCTCCAAGGGTGGTGCAATACCTGGACCTCGACTTCCGTCGTCGCCCTCGGTAACTGAAAATCGACGAAAGCTCCATCGCCTTGCAACAGTCGTACGCCGCGCTCGCGGACGGATGAACTCTTTTCCCCAATCACGGATACACCGACGGCCTTGCCATGCACGAGATAGCAAAGAGGTGCAATCTCCTGGTATTCAAAGGACGCAAGGTCTTTGACCGTCCAGATGGACTTGTGGGCTTCGTAGGGGTTCCCGTGCGTGGCTCCCTGCTCGAAGATGTGATGCCCTTCCGCATCGACCTCCGGAGGGAAACTCAGCACAACCGCCCGCTCGGCCTGCGATACGAGCCGTTCAAGGAGCCATTCCCCAGCACTCTTTTCGATGTGCTCGATGACTTCCATGGCGAAGATGATGTCGAACGTTTCCGAGGCCAGATCGCCGCCTCGAAGGATCTCAATCGCATCGCCCCAATAGACTCGGTCGTAGACGTGATCGTGGATCGGCGTGCGGTATCGTTCAAAGGCCTCGATGCCCACGAGTCGCAAGCGCCAGTCTGGCTTGAAATAAACGGAGTTGGCGTAGAAATCCACCACTTCCCTTGCGAGGAAACCCCATTTGCCGCTCCCGACGCCGACGTCGAGAACGCGCCGAATCGGCTGGTGTTGGTGCAGTTCGTACACGCGTTGGAGAATCGGTGAGATGTAATGCCAAGCAGAGGTGGGCATCGTGAGTCCTACGGGTTCCTATTGGCCGCGTGAGTAGAGCATCAAATAGTACAAGAGGTCGTCCACGGTGATGTCTCCGTCTGGCGTTCCGGTCCCCGTGCCGTCGTCGACGTCCGCGGTCGTCGTGCCGCCGCTGTTTGGCATCGGTGGCCCAAACAAAAGTGTGAGCGGGGCTTGGTGTGAGAGCGTCGTGGTTGGAGCGGGAAGGGTCGTTGGAATCAGGAATACCTCCGGCTCCCTTCTGGGATCCGTTTCCGCGACTCCAAGTTGGAGAATGTCACCGTTCGTTGGGTCGTTTGGATTCGTACTGTTGTATGAAATGCGGAGTTCTTTGACGTAGACGCGACGATTGGAACCCGTGTTCCCGTCGTTGTAGAGCGTGTCGGCGTCTTGCTTCATGTGAAACACCAGATATGGCCGTCTTGGAAAGCCCGCATTTGGATCGGGAACGAAGAACACCTCGCCGTGGCCGAAGCTCATGCCATTCTTTCGCAATCGACGATCGGCTGTGATCAACGCACGCTCTTCTGTGCTTCCATTGGCTGGTAGGAACGTGCTCTTGTCGAGAGCCAAGTCCGCGAGGTTCCCGGTTCCGGATGGCCGACGCAACTTCCTGTAGAAAATCCCATAGGACGGCGAATCCCAGCTGTTCCGGCTGATCAGAACATAAATGAACTTCTGATCCGTGCGGGCGCCATTCGACACGTCGTACTCGAACACGGAGACGCCTTCCGCCACCGACTTTCCCGTCCTGTTCTGCGCTGCCGTATTCCCAAGCCCGGCGCCATCCACCTGACCATTGTAAAGCAGCACGTTCGCGTTGTTCCCAGTTCCACCCGGTGATACCTCGACGGTCACGGGGCTGTAGTCCGTAGATTCGGCCATCAAGAGCGGGCCCTGAGACCATGTTGCTTTGACATAGCTAAAGCTGCCGCCGACAGGGGATTGGTTGAGGATCGGATACGCCCATACGGTCTTTTGATTGATCCCGGGCGTAGCAGCATCGCACCCGTTGTACAAAATCCACGCAGGCTCGGCACCCGATGCGGCGCTGGAGTCAAAAAAAATGTACGGATCGATCCCCATCCACGACTTCGGGTGTCGTCTTAGGCCAGATGTGGTATTGACATGCGTCCAAACACCACGTGAGAAGTCAAAGGTCGATTGATCGGCATATCTGCCGCTGGTTGCGATGACGCTGTTTCCACCCTGCGAAGCCCCACCGTCGTACCGAACGGTCGTCGGTGGAAATGCATCGTTCACAGAGTAGACAAACTGATTGACGGCGGTCGCGCCAAGGGTTGTCTGCGGACTTGGGCAAGGCGGGCAGGCCGCGCAGATCGGGCTTGAGGTCGTCAAAGGTGCAAACACGCGATCCATTGAGACGGAGGTCCAGTAGCACGAAGCGACGAGCGGTTGATCGGTTGGTCCGAGCGCCCGGTACTCCGTCGCCGTAAATGCGACGTAGAGCACGCTTGGGTCCGTCGGACGCACGAAGACGTGAGGAGCCCAGAATGAAGTGTACGGAGTCTGCCCCGCGACTCCCGTCAGAGTGTTGACGTAGGTCGCCGGCTGAACTTGCGTGCAGTTCGCCTGGCCACACGTGCACGGAACGCTTCCGTTGAAGCATCGTGCGGCCTGAAGCGACTCACCAGAGCGATCAAAGACCGTGCCAATGTAGGACCAATCCACTAGATTGTTTGATTTGTAGACCTCAATGTTCACGTTTCCAAGGCAATCCAGCCCCGTCCCGGCCATGACGAACCAATCCTCGCTCGTGTTCGGACGACGCACGACGGCGATGCTTGGGTCGGCCAGCTTGACCGGAAAGGTGTCGCCGTCCTTCGCCACATTGTAAAAGAGCGCGCTCCTATTTCGGATGAGGCGGTACCGAGGGTTCTGTGGTGAAGGCGGCTGTGTGTTGCTGACGTAGTTCCAGTCCGTTTGCGGATATTCTTGGGCGCTCGCGAAGCGGCAGAACCCGTAGTCGCCGAGGAAAATCACGGAAGCGAAGCACAAAAACCGGACAATCGACGTTCGTTTCTTCATGACGGCTCTCCTGCCAGCATCGCATCCTTGCGGCTCCAGGCCTGTCCCACAGTGCGTCGGCCCAACGCGGCTACTTTAGGCATGTGGCCGCGATCGCCCGCGTGCCGATGCGTGCCGAGCGGGTGCACACACAACTCACCACCCCGCGCACCGCGCCCTTACCCTTCCCACCCAAGATGTCCACCCTCCTCACCCTCCACAACACCTCGGCCCCGCAGCCACTCGCGACGCTCCTCAGCCCCGCGCATCTGCTCTCCAACCTCTGGCGCCACCGCGACCTCATCCGCCAGTTCACCCTCCGCACCTTCCTCCAGCGTCACCGCGGCACTCAACTCGGCGTCCTCTGGTCCATCCTCCTGCCGCTGACGCTCCTCTCCGTCTACACCTTCGTCTTCGGCACCATCTTCAAGACCACCACCTTCGGCGAGCACACCGCCCAGAACACCCTCCACTTCGCCTCCATCCTCTTCTGCGGCATGGCGCTCTACTCCATCTTCGCCGAGTCGGTCATCCGCTCGCCCACCCTCATCCTCGAAAACCCCAACTTCGTCAAGAAGGTCGTCTTCCCCGTCGAGATCCTGCCCATCGCGTCCCTCGGCTCGGCGCTCCTGACCGGCCTCATCTCCATCGCGCTCGTCATCCTCGGCACGCTCCTCTCCACCCACACACTTCCGTGGACGGCCATCCTCCTCCCCGTCGTCCTCCTGCCCCTCCTCACGCTCGCGCTCGGCCTCGCCTGGTTCCTCGCGGCCCTCGGCGTCTTCCTCCGGGACATCGGCAACATCGTCTCCATCCTCGTCGGCCAAATCCTCTTCTTCCTCACCCCCATCCTCTACCACCCCAAACTCCTCAAGGACTACGAGTGGATGTCGAACATCAACCCGCTCACCGCCATCATCGACGGCGGCCGCAGCGTCCTCCTCTTCGGCGAACAACCCGATTGGCAAGCCCTCGCCCTCACCTTTGTGTGTTCGCTCGCGTTCATGCAACTCGCCTACGCCTTCTTCATGAAGAGCAAGCGCGGGTTTGGGGATGTGCTGTAAAGTCGACGGCCCGCCATACTCCTATACACCCTCGCGGGGCGGGTGTCCCACCCGCCTCGACCTTCTCCCGCCTCTTCTCCGCCCGATCTCCAACGAGAATCGGCATGCAACGTAACGGACGTGGGGGATGCCGCAAGCAGCGGGGGGATGCGGGTGCAGCGGGTTGCTGCTTCGGGGGGGGCGGAGCGAACCGCGAATCCGCGACCTACGAACGTGGTTCGGCCAAAGCCCCGAACCACGCCACCCGCCCTTCGCCCACGTCCGCCCCAAAGCCCGGACCCTCCGAGCAGGGTCCGGGCCACGGGCAAGTCCCGCCCACTTGCCGTCACGCGCGATTGGGTCCACCTTCCTCAGTACCGACGTCGAGCAGGGTGTGCGATGAGTAATGACAGACTCGGCAGAAGCATAGTACCAGGAGATGGCACCACATCAATAACAAAAGAATCTTGAATCAGCAAAGGAAGATTAAGTGAGTTCGGGTCCGGGTAGTTCCAAGTCTGTAGGTGCCTCCTCCCATCTGTAAACTGCGGGAGCCACGGTCGAAACACTGTCTCCAACAACCGCGAACCAGTGTTCTCCCCAACCCGTAGAGTGCATTGGAAAGCTCGTACTGGGTTGTCATAGTTCACAAACTCAATTCCAGGAGGCGCAGATTGAGCTAGTAATATCCCACCAGGACGCCCGCCCGGTGGCGTGGCATCATCCATAGCGTCTAGTTTCAGACGATTTCCAAATAGGTAGTTTTGTAAGGGTGGTATACCAACAAAGTCTCTGCCCTGCCGTGCAGAAGACGTATCGAAGCGGTCGGATATGGTGCTGGTACCTTGTAAAGTGACGACATACTCCACGCTGACCTGACCGAAATAGGTCTGTGGCGTCAGGCGAGGGTACTCGCACCACGCCTCCAACACTACATCTCTATTGCCATGATCGAGAGATAGGCGTTCGGTCTGCCACGTTGTACCGTCGTCGATGGAACCACGCCACCACCATCTCGCTGTGCCCTCAGTTGTGAATACGGGTTGAGCCTGCACGCCAGCGCATAAAACCAAATGTGCTGAGGCAATCAGAACTATTTGAGTCTGCCATGTCATCGCTTGGTTCCACAATCAGTCCACCGGGGCTATGGGCACGAACCGCCTAGGGCTGCCGCTGCGTTTACCAAGCCTCGTTGGGATAGTCCATAGAGCGGGTGACCCGGTGCCACAGGGTTGGCAGCGTTGAGGATTCTCGCTTTGACCTGCAGTGCAGTATCCGAGGGGAACTTGCCCCAGACCAACGATGCCACGCCGCTCACGATGGGGGTGGCCAAGGACGTACCCGAATACCGTGCGTACGGCGTACTCGGCAGAGAACTCAACGACGTGATGAACTCTCCGGGTGCAAATACATGCACAATTGTAGCTCCCCAGTTAGATCCTTCATGCTGCGAAGCATGCCAGCGTGTATCCGTGTCCGTTGACGCTCCTACCACGATCATGTTCGGCACCGTCGGAGAGAGTGAGGCGGGATACTGTCGCAACGTGCTCGGAGGGTCCAAGTTCTGGTTCGCATTGTTCGCCGCAACAACATAAAGCGCATCGCTTGAGTACAGCATGAACTCTTTGAGATACTCAGCAGCAGAATCGTCATCCATGTGCCAACTACAGTTGATGATCCTTGCGCCGTTCGCGTAGGCGTATTCGAGCCCCTGGTAGGTTCCTGAAAACAGCCAATAGTTTCCGGCAACCTTCACGGGCATGATCGTGCATGTCCACGCAGCTCCGGCGATGCCACTGTCGCCTTGGCCCGTTTCGTTGTTGCCGATCGCTCCAGCGATCGACGCGATGGGCGTTCCATGGTCGAAGGTGATGCCGTTCGTGCGTTCCAGTGGATCGTTTGGTGACGTATATGCATCATCCCAGAGTTCGACGAAGGACGCCCCATTGTAATCATCTACGACACCGTTGCTATCATCATCCTGTCCAAGCACTCCGTTTACTTCCGTCGTGTTGGACCACGTATTCGCTTTGAGATCGTTGAGGTTGAACTGAACCCCTCGATCGACGATGGCGATGATGTGGCCAACCCCGTCTGTTCGCACGTCCCACGCTTGCTCAATACATATGCGCCGCATACCGGTTTGTAGATTCCAGTAGTCGTCGTTCGGAGCGATCGAGCCACGCATGATCGAATCTCGTGTGACTCGTCGAACTCCTGGAACCTCTCGAAGAACGACTGTGGCGGTTGCTATGAGTCGAGGGTCCACATGTACGACTGAGAAGCGTGGTTGGTAGCGCGAGACCCAAGTAACCGCACCTCCCAGTGCTCGTAGAAGTGGGTGCGGCTCATCTTGGGCGACACGGGCAGATTCCGCGTCGCACCATTCCACGAGCAATGTGCGATCCGAGTATTCCTGTCCGGCACGCTGGCCAAGACAATCATTTCGGCAAGTTGTCGAGACGAAGAGCACCGCAAAATACAAGGCCATCTGGCGAGGCACGTGGTTCCTCCTGCGGCGTTCGAGCGTACCTGCAAGTTCAATATCAATCTACCTCAACTTTCTCAAAAAGCAAGGGCGGTTTCGCGAATGTCTCACTTTGCCGACGAGCTTGCAACCTGTTTGCAATCCCGTACCGTGTCGATTGGTGCGAACGGCCCGGGTCGCGCCTTTTTCCTGGTCGGCAACTGGCCCGGTGCCCAATCTACAATCCCAAACCCACGTGCCCAACCCCACCACCCCCCAACTCGACGCCGAGCACCCTACGCCCGCCACCCTGCCCCCCTCGCGCGAGCGTGGCTCGGCCTTCCTCTCCTCTTCTTCGTCTTCACCCGGCGGCGGCGTGCCATCAGAAGTCCCCTTCCACGCCATAGGCCAACCCCCCTCCCCCGCGCCAGCGGAGAGCCCCTCCCCCGTCATCGCCGTGCGCAACCTCGGCAAGTGCTACCACATCTACGACAAGCCGCAGGACCGCCTCAAGCAGGCCTTCTTCCGCTGGAAGAAGCAGTTCTACCGCGAGTTCTGGGCGCTCCGCGGCGTCTCCTTTGAGATCTTCCCGGGCGACTCGGTCGGCATCCTCGGCCGCAACGGCGGCGGCAAGTCCACCCTCCTCCAACTCATCGCCGGCACGCTCACGCCCACCGAGGGCGAGGTGCAGGTCAAGGGCCGCATCGCCGCCATGCTCGAACTCGGCAGCGGCTTCAACACCGAGTTCACCGGGCGCGAGAACGTCTTCCTCAAGGGCGCGATCCTCGGCATCCCCCGCCGCGAGATGGAGGCCAGGTTCGACGACATCGCCGCCTTCGCCGACATCGGCGAGTTCCTCGACCAGCCCATCAAGACGTATTCCAGCGGCATGTCGGCGCGGCTCGCGTTTGCCGTCGGCTTCTCCGTCGAGCCCGAGATCATGATCGTCGACGAGATCCTGGCTGTGGGCGACATCGGCTTCCAGCAGCGCTGCCTCGCGCGACTCCGCCAACTCCGCGACAATGGCCTGACACTCTTGTTCGTCTCCCACTCGCCCGATTCCGTGCGCTCGATCTGCGACAAAGCCCTCTTCCTGGATCGTGGGCAGCCGCGATACTTCGGCCCCGCCGAGCCCGGCGTCGATCAATACCTCTCCTTCATCCGCGGCGAATCGAACAAGGAAGCGCTGGCAGTGCAGACCGACCTCACGCGCCCAATCCCCTTCCAGCGCGATGTGCCGGGCAAGACCCGCTATGGCACAGGGCACGTCCAGATCGAGCACGTCCACACCCTCGACAAATCCGGTGAGCCCTGCAAGGCCTTCCAACTCGGCGACCAGATCACCGTCGAGGCAACCATCCGCGCCCACATCGCCGCCGACAACTTGTCGCTCAGTTTCCTCATCCGCGACATGACCGGCATCGACCTCATGGGCACCACAACCTTCGACGAGCGAAAGACGCTCCCGCGCCTGATCCCGGGTCAGGTCGCCAAGGTCCGGTTTTCGTTTGAGAATCGCTTCCGACCCGGCAACTTCGGCGTCTCCCTCGCCGTCAACCGCGTCTCCAGCCGCGATTATTCGGACAATGTTCTGTTCGATCAGGTCGACGGGTGCGCCGCCTTCATGGTCCTCGCCCGCGCCGATCGCCCCGTACACTACAAGTTCTTCCAGCCGATCAGCATCGACTGCGAAGTCTTGTAAGCATGCTTGAAACCAAGCCCGACAACCCCGCATCCGCTCCCGCATCGGCACCCGCCAAGTCCAGGGCCGACGCCGTCGCGTCCAACTACCAATATTGGCGTGAGCACGGCGGCTCGTGGGCCGACGAATACGACACCCGCAAGCGCGGCCAGCCCTACTACCACATCCAAGAGTTGATGCTCACCGACTACATCAGCCGGTGCGCGCCCGGGAAAGTCCTCGAGTTCGGCTGTGGACCAGGCCGCCACCTCCGCAACCTCTCCAAACTCCCCGGCATCGACGCATACGGCTTCGACCAGTCCGCCGCCATGGTCTCCGGCTGCCGTCGCTGGGCCAGTGCCGAGTGGGTGAGCAGACACATATCCGTGGGACTGCCGACCGAGCGCCTCCCCTATGGCGACAAGGAGTTCGACGTCGTCTACACCGCCGAGGTGCTGCTCCACGTCCGTCCCGAAGACCTGCTGGGCCGACTCGAAGAACTCCTCCGCATCGCCCGCGGACACATCGTCCACCTCGAAACTTCGCCAACCTATCCGCTCGTGGACAGCGACCACGAGGGCTGCTGGCACCACGATCTTGTGGGTGCGTATGCGAAACTCGGGCACGTCTGCGAGGTCCTCCCCTCAGGCTATATCTGCCACACCCCCTTCCGCGTCGCCCTCGCGGAGAAGGGACCCGAGCCCGCCTGGTCGCCCGTCATCCTCTCCATGTACCGCCGCATGGAGCGAGACCTCGTCGCCGGCATCAACGACAAGGACGCCCACGCCGCCGCCCTGACGAGAGCCCGCGAGGCCGCCCTCGCCGAGCGCGATCAGGCCGCCGAGGCCGTGCGCGTTCGCGTGGCCCAGATCGAACTCGAACTCGAGCGACGCTCCGTCGCCCTCCGAGAGGCCGAGGCCCGCCTCGCCGACCTCGTCACCCGACCCACCCACGACCAACTGGCCGCCCTCCAACTCGCCCTCGACGACGCCCTCCGCCAACGCGCCGCCGCCACCGCCGAACTCGACGCCCTCCGCGCCAGTTCCACCACGGCCCAACTCGAATCCCAACTCGCCGAGACCCGCGCCGCCGCCGCACGAGACGCCGACGAGCGTGCCCAGCGGCTCGCGGCGTGGCGCGAGGAGGCCGCCAAACTCGCCGCCCAGCGCGATCGCGCCCAGCAGCGGGTCAACGCCCTCCTCCAAGCCAACGATCGTCTCGTCGCGCGCCTCCACGCCGCGCTCCGCGGCGAATCCTTGCCCTAACTTCCCCTACCCCACCAGGGGCGCTGGGCGGAGGGCTCGTCGTGGTCTCCGTTCAACAGGCTCCGCCACTCGTCCCGTTCGTTCGCTTCGACCTCGCCCACCTGCCACCCGACCCCATGCCCCTCTCCACCTGGCCCACAACCCCCTTCGCCGCCCGCGTCCTGACCACGCTCCGTCCGACGCGCGTCGTCGAGATCTCCGGCGAGAGCCTCTGGTCCACGCTCCTCTACGACGCCCTCGGCCGCGAACGCGCCGACCGCGTCCGCCTCGACACCATCGCCGCGCACGACCCCGCGCGGGCCCTCGCACAAACTCGTGGCTATTGGGACCTGTGCATCTGTGGACAGGCCCTCGCCCCGCTCGACCAGTCCGCCGCCGACGCCGTCTTGGCGGCATGCCTTGAGCGTGCCGACTACGTCCTCGTCAACCTCCCCATGTCCGATCGGCGTCCCACCGAACTCCTCCTCTCCACCCTGGTCGCCTCCGCCCTCGAAGCCGATGTCGACGGCGAGTGGATCGGCGCCTTCCTCCTCTCCCGAAAAGACCCGCTCGCCATGAAGGCCGCCCTCGGCCGCGGCGCCAGCGACGACGCCTTCACCACCACCCTTGCCGACCAAACCACGCAACTCGACGCCCTCCTCGAGAAGGTCGCCGAAAAGTCCTTCGAACTCGACTTCATCAAGAGCAAGTCCTGGCACAAGGCCGGCCTGCGCCTCCAGTCGTCCGCCCCCTTCAACGCCCTTCGCTGGGCCAAAAATCGCAACACCCGCGTCGTTGACGTCGAAGCCCTCGGCGAACGTGCCGACTTGTCCGCCGGCAACGAGGTCTGGCTCATCGGTGCCGCCAACCGCGTCGGCCAACGCCCCATTCCCTGGGACTACTTCGAACTCGTGGACGGCTGGCGACGCCGACCCGAGCCCAGCCGGCCCTACGGCGAGTGCCTCCACAGTGAGCGTGGCCGCCTCCGCGTCGCCCTCGACGACGATCCCGAACTCTGCTTCATCGCTCACGCCTGGTCCGGCAAAGTTCGCGTCACCTTCAAGGGCCGATCCGAGACGATCGACCTCTACTCCCCCGACGCCCGCATCATCAAGGTCCGCCCCGCACGCGAGCCCATGGTCCTGCGCGACTCCGCGCCCACCCTCGCCCCCGCGCCCGCCGAACCGCAGTCTCCCGGCTCTCGCCAGCCCTTCTCCAAGGCCGAGCAGGACTTCATCGAACGCGTCCAGCGCGAGAAGCCGCAAGCCATCGCCAGCACCTGCCCCCGCTGGCTCGGCGTCACCAGTTCCACTCGCAACATCTTCCCACACCTCTACCACGTCCCCTCCACGCGCGACGAAGACCCCTACAACGTCCCCGAGCACACCCTCCAGCACCACGCCGACGTCCTCCTCGAAACCGGGTGCAACCACATCGTGCTTTCGGGAGGCGACGAGTTCCAGCATCGCCTCATGCTCATCTTGAAGGCCCGCAAGCCTTCCCTCCGCGTCGACCTCTTCTTCCACGCTTCCTACCCCCAGTTCCTCGAAGACTACACCTGGCACATCTTCAAACTCTGGCTCGAATCCGCCCGCGCCGGCCGCGTCCACACCATCGCCTCCGACAAGTGGGGCTACGACCGCTTCGTCCGATCCCTCGGCGTGCGCGGCGCCGTCCTCCTCAACCGCATCGAGGGTGACCTCCAACCCCCGCCGCACATCCCAGGCACCGAACGCCGCATCGGCATGTGGCTCAGCGGCACCACCTACCGCAAAATCCCGCACGCCATGCTCAGCGCCCTCGCCATGGTCCCCAACATCCGCCTCCGAGGCAGCGGCCTCGATAAACGCGCCCTCGAACTCATCGACTACTTCAAAGTCCCCGTCGAAAACGTCCAGGAACGCCAACTCCCCCACGCCATCCTTCAGCAGGAGATGCGCCGCACCCACCTCACGATGTACGTCACGTTCATCGAGTGCTGCCCCATGCTCCCCCTCGAAAGCCTCCACCTCGGCGTCCCCGCCCTCACCGGCCCCAACAGCCACCTCTTCGAAGATTGCCCGGAACTCCACAGGCGCCTCGTCGTCCCCTACCCCGACCGCGCCGAGGTGATCGCCGACTACGTCGAGGCCGCGTTGACGGATCGCGATGAGATCCTCCGCCTCTACGCCCAATACCACCCCATCTACGAAGCCCGCTGCAAGAAGTCGATCGAGGACTACCTCGCCATGTGATCCTCGTGGCGGCTCGTGCCGCGTCTACTTCACCAGCACCAAAACCCGTCGCAAGACCACCCGATCTTGGATCGGCCCGCTCTCCCCAGGATCGATCGTCGCCCGCACCTTTACGCCCTCCTTCGCCGCCGTGGCATCCGCCGCGATCGCGAAGTTGAACTCCACGCTCGTCTTCCCCTCATACATCCGCTCGCGCAGGACTTCCTTCTTCGTCGTGCCCGCCACCACCTCCAGCACCAGCGTGAAATCCCCCCACGCCCGCGCCCCCGCCGGCAACTCCGCCACCCCCGCCATGCGCTCCGCGCCCGCGGGCAGCGTCCACTCGACCGTCATCGGGCCCGGCATCTCCACCTCACTCGCGCCCAGCGGCGCAGAGATCGGGTCGCGCACCGACGCCGGCTTCGCCCATAATCGATCCTTGGGCGTCGCCGCCACACGCATCGCCATCGTCGCCAGCGGGCGCAGCCGTGCCGCGTCCAGGTTGATCGCCACCACCTCATCTCCACGGATCGTCAGGGCCGCATTCGCCTCACCCCGCGCCGGGACACGCATCTGCACCATGCCATCCGACGTCATGCGCACATCCGAGACGTTCACCACCGTCGCATCGCTCAGCCACGCCCGAGCGCCCTTCGCAGACTTTTCCGCGTTCGCGAATCGCACAAACGCGACGCGCTCCAGCGGCAACCTCACGGGCTTGTTCGAGACTTCCACCTCCACCTCGCTCCCGATCTTCGAGACAAAACCCTCCACCCGATCCTGATTGACCAGCCCCACCATGTCCCCCGCCGAGCGGTCCGTCTTGGGCAGCACCGCCTTCTCCCCCAGCAAGACGGCCACGCTCACGTCATCCATTGCAAACTCGAGTTCACCCAGCAGCGCGTTGGACCACCGCAGCCTTCCGGGCTTGGTGTCCGCCGAGGTCGGGGACAGCCGTCCCGGAAAGACCTGACCATCGACCATCTCAACCCGCCCCGTGGCGTCCCGCCGAACGTCCGTGATCTCGCGCCAGACGATCTGCCCGTCGTCCTTCGCGATCCCCCCGCCCTCCCCGGGCAGGATCGCGAGCACCCGCGCCCGCTCGAGCGTGCGAGGCCGCTCGTCGCCGTCCACGAATCGAACCGTCGATTCCTCGATCACGAGGTCGCGAGCCGCCGTCATCTTGAGCCCGTCATCCACGATCACGCGAGACGCACTCACTCCGCGCGCACCCGCCACGCCAGCGCTCATCACCAGCGCCGCCACGCACGCCCCGACCTGCCACGCTGCTCGGTTCATTTCTGATAGATCGGAAGATATCGCTTGGGCATTTGCAGGATGATCAGCGCCATCGCCGTCCCATAGGCATCACCAACGCTCGAATCACTCCAAACCCCCGTGTCCGTATTCTGGGTCGAGAGCAACTCGGACCGGATGGCAGGCCACCAGGTCGCCCACGACTCCTTCCCTTTCAAGAACATCGCCTGGACCGCGTAATAGTGCCCATAGAAATAGTGCAGCGAGTTGGGCCCGTTCTTCCCGGGCATCGCGTTGTCTTCCAGGTACTTGAGCCCGCGCGGAATTCCCGCGTCGTCGTACTTCCCCGCATAATACAGGGTCGCCACCCCCGCCGCCGATCGCGGCCAGAGGCTCGGCCCACCCTGCATCTGGTAGCGGAATCCGCCGTCCGGATTCTGGCACGCCTGCACATACTTCACGGCTCGTTCGATGACCTGCTTCGACACGTCCAACCCCGCGTTCCGCGCCGACCGCAGCGCCATCACTTGGCAGATCGTCACGCTCACGTCCGCGTCGTAGGGTAAGGGGTTGTAGCGCCAGCCACCCTCCTCGTTCTGCGTCGTCTCGATCAGCCGCACCGCGCGCACCAGCGCCTGATGCGTCCGTGCCGTGAGCGTGCTCTCCGCCCCTCCGGGCAACATCCCGTACACCTCGCCCAGAAAGAGCGTCGCGAAGCCGTGTCCATACATCGGCCCGCTCGCCGTCTCACCCGCGATCACGCCGTTCTCCGCGCAGTTCGCCAGGATGTACTCCAGCGCCTTGCTCACATTGTCGCCATACGCCCCGCGCCCTGGGATGTGCCCGTCGGCCATGAACGCGATCCCCGCGAGCGCCGTGATCGCGACGTTGCCCCCGAACTGCCCCTCTCCGAACGAACCGTCCGGACGCTGGAAGCGCGCCAGCGCCGCCAGCCCATGCGCCACGGCGGATTCCAGTTCCGGGGTGATCTCGCCGGGCAACACGTCGTCGCTCACCTCCATCGCGTGCCCAAGCGGGTCGTTCGCCGACGTGCCTTCTCGCCCTCCCCGAGCGTCCACGGACGGACCCTGCTTACTCGCCATCCCCGCCTCGCCGGGGACGCTCGGCACGATCGGTTCCGATGCAACCTGGTCCGGCGACTTCGCCGGTGGTGGCGCGATCGACGCATAAAAACCGATCGGCCAGCCTTGTCCGTGGCTCGCGAGGGTGCTCGCGCCCAATGCCAGCCCGCCCGCCATCCGCACCGCGATTGCTTTCGGATCCACCATGGGTGAGGCCCACCAGAGGTTCTTCTTGTTCCCGCCACGCTCTCCGTCGCCCGCTGCACCCTGTGGAGCGATCGTGGCCACCCTGCACGAACACCTTCATCTCCTACTTCGGCGTTGTCGGCTTGGGCTCTTCCGCCAGTCGCCTGTAGTACTCCTCCGTCTTGCTCCGATAGGTCGAACTGTAACTGTCCCCCTGACCTTGCATGAGCGAATCGCGCAGTCGCTCGGGGAGGTTTCCCCATTCCGCGCCGCCCCCCGCGTTGACCGCGCTGCCCGCGCCGTCGCGCCTCCCCGGCGGCCCACCCTGATTCGCCTGCGGCCCCTGTGCCGACTGGTTCTTCTGCGCGGCGCTCTGCTGCTGCTTGGGCTGCTGATTCTGCTTCTGCGGCTGCGGTTGCTGCTGCGACTTGGACGAACTGCTCTTCTGTTGCTTCTGCTGCTGGCGCTTCTGCGCGTCGTCCAGCAGTTTGTCCAGTTTTCGAAGGATCGACTCCTGCATGCGCTGGGTCTCGATTCCGTAGTCCTTCCCGGCGTTCAAGCGCGTCGAGGCCTCGCCCATCAACTGCACCGCCTGCGCGAACTCTTCCTCAACCTCCTCCGTCGTCAGCAACCGATCGAGCGCCGCCGTGTTCGCGTCGCTCGTCTTGCCGGCGTGCTCCGGCTTGGACGTGGCCGCATCACCCTCGCCAATCCTTGGAAGATCGCGATCGTTCGTCGTAGGCAAACCCAGCAACTCATCGAGCGTGGGCTCCTTCGTCCGCTCCGTCTTCGTCGCTCCCTCGCTCGGCTGCTCCGGCAATGGTCCCTGCGCCATCACTCCGGCGCCCAGGCCGCCGATCGTCAGCATCCGCACGTACCACCGGACATGCTTCATCGCCTTCCTCCCTGCTTCGCCTGCTCTTCGGCCTTCTCCGCGGGTGGGGGTGCGGCGCCCTCGCCTTTCACCGCTTCATCCGCGGGCGAGGGCGTTGCTCCACCCTCGGGATGAACCTCCGGCTCCCGCGTCGGCGACACGGGCATGCCGCCCCGACCCGCACTCTTCACCTTCTCCAATAGTTTCTGCGCCAAGTCGGCGAGTTCACGTTGCAGGTCGCCCACGGGCTCGACGACCTCGCCCGCGTCGCTCGCCGATCGCGTGCGTTCCGCCGCTTCCTGCTGCATCATGCGCAGCAACTTCAGTTCCGAGTAGGGCGGCAGCAGTTTGGGCTTCTGTCCGCCCTGCCCCCCTTGACCACCGCCCCCGCCGCCGCCCTCGTTCTCGCGGAAGTCGTCCTTCTTTTTCTGTGCATCCTTCAGCGCCTCGACGAGCGAGCGCAGCACCGCCACCGCCGAGTCTTGATCCTGCTTGACCTGCGTCGTCGCCTCGCCCTCGAGGAGCGCTTTGGCCGCGGCGCTCTGAACTCGATCGAGCCGACGGTGCGCGAAATCGAAGAGTTCCGAATCGCCGATGTCCTGGTTTTCGGAGCGGACCTTCGCGACCTCCGCGTGCAGCGTCTGTTGCTTGTCCCCGATCGTCCGCAGCGTCACGCGCTCGCGCCGCCCGATCTCCTTCCCCACGAACGCTCGGGCTTCGCCCGCGATCGCGACTTGCTTCTCCAGGGCTTCCTGGTAGGCCCGGAGCAGTTCACCCCGCTTCTGCTGCCGCTCGGCCTCCTGCGCGTCGTCCTCCAACTTCTCCAACTCGACCAGCGCCTCACGCAGGCGGGAGAGGCTCGTGCGTTCGCTCTCGTCGGCCTGTGGACCGTCCGCGGGCTTGAGGCGAAGCGCCGAGATCGCCGACGACTGCGCATCCGCCGCGGAACCCAGCAACCCGACGATCTTGCCCGCGCCGCGGAGTTCCTTGCGCACGCGCTCCTCGGCGGCGAGCGTGTCGGTGTTGATCGCGATCATGCCCCGATCCAGGCCGTCCAGCCCCGCGCCCGCCATGCCCTTGCCCAGCAGGGCGATCTCCTGGTCCTGCCGCTGCACGAGTTTGCGGAGTTGGTCGGCCAACTCCGCGATCTGCCGACGCAGCGCCTGGTCCCGCTGCTGCTGCACGTCGTCGAGTTGCTGCAGCATCTTGCGGATCGACGAGATCGCCTGCTCCTGCTGCTGTTCCGCCTGGCTGGTCTGGTTCTTGCGGATCTGCTCCGCCGCGTCGCGCTGCGTCGCTTCCAGTTGCGTCTCTCGTGCCTCTTTCGCCGCCTGTTTCATGGCTTGCGACTGACCCTGGTCGGCCTTTTCCATCTGCTGCGCGCGTTGCTGCAACTGATCGATCGCCTGCGAGCCCCGCTGGGCGAGTTCCTGCTGACGCTGCGCGAGTTGCTCGAGTTCCAGCCGCTCCTGCGGATGGAGCGCCGAGGCGTCCTGCCCACGCAGGCTCTGCCCGGTCGCCTTGGTTTGCGCCTGCACCTGCCGCTGATCGCTCAGCAACTTCTCCAGTTGTCGGCGTACCGCCCAGGAATCCTGCCCGCGATCGAGCATGTTCGCCAGTTGCGTGAGCGAGTCGTCGGTGGCTTTCTGCTGCTCGCCCGCCCTCGCCGCCGCACGCTCGCGCTCCTGCCGACCCCGGTCGGGCTTGGTCAGTTCGTCGAGCGACTGTTGCGCCTCCCGAGAGGATTCCGCCGCCGATTGGAGCAGGCCCGTCGCGTCGTCGAGCAGTCCGCGCATCTCTCGATCCGCGAACTGATTCCGCTCCATGCGTTGCGCGAGCCGCTTGAGCACGTCGTCGAGCGGACCCAGGCGATCGCCGATCGAGCGCTGGCGGTCCCGCTGCTGCGCCGCGGCTTCGCGATGGTCCAAAGCCTGCGGGCGGGATTCGCTCAGGCGGGCCTGCTCCTGCTCCAGCCGCATCGACGCCTCGCGCACGGCGGCCAACTCGGCCCGCACTTGCTCCACGAACTCGCTCTCGGAGATGATGCGCAGGCGACGGATCGCCGATCGCGTGGGCTCGTGCGTCAGCCCGTCGAGGTCGTACGCGTCCGTCGCCACGCCCGTGATCCACACCTCGTCGCCCGACCTGAGGGCCATCGAAGCCAGGTCAATGGATGCAGCCACTCGCGCCTTGGTCCGATCTTCGCCCGTCGCCCACGTGTCCTTCAACGCGAGCGGGACGGGTTCACCCTTCGATTCGGGAGGCGCGCCGGCGGAGGTCGGTTCCTGGACCGCCTTCTGCGTCTGGAGCGAGATCGACCGCAACGCCACGTCGTCACGCCCCTCGACCGATGAAGGGACGAGCGCCGTCGGCAGCACCGATTCGTCCTGCGCCGGCTCGATCACAAGCGCCGTCGGCACGCGATCGTCGGCCACCTCCACCCGGTACACGGGCTCGTCCACACTCCCCAGACCGTACTGATCTCGAAGAACGATCGGAACGCGAACGGACGCATCCGCTCGCCACTCGATCTTCCACGTGGCGCTCGAAACATCGACCTTGGCGTCGGCGGGCAGGTTGGCGCCCGGCGCCATCGCGCCAAGGATCGCCCGCGGCTCGCCGCCCTGGATCGCGAGGGGCTTGTTGAGTTCGAGTTCGAGCCGAACCCGCGAGCCACGCAGCACGGGCGAGATGGTCGCCCGCGGATCGGTGCCCGGGCCGACGTCACGGGCGCCCACGGCAAAGGGCGATTCGTTGCCCAGCACGTTCAGGGCATAGGCGGGTGGCGTGATGACGAGTGTCGCGGCGCGGATGGCGGGGGGCTCGACGAGCGCGACACGGTGCGAGGCGGTGGCGTCGTCGTCGGTCTCGAAGGAGTATTCGAGCACGGCGGTCGCATGCTCGCGCGGACCCTCGCCCGCGCCGAGCAGGGCCGCGGGCTCGAGCAGACGCTCGAAGAGTTCGCCCGAGAGGGGCGTCGGGCCTTCGAGGGTTCGAGGGCCCTGCGAAGTGAGGAGCACGCGCTGCGAGGGGCCCTTCTTGCCGTTGATCTCGACGTGGTACGACACGGCGACGTCGGTCTTTCCCTGGGCATAGGGCGTCTTAGTGAGGAGCGCACGGAGCGGAAGGGCGGCGGTGGTGGGGTGGGCTTCGAGCGGATGAGCGTCGATGAGCCCGGTGCGCTTGGGCCAAGAGACATCGGCCCAGGGCGTCAGGACGCGGCGCGCGCCGATGTGGGCGAGGTCGTGCTTCCAGACCCACAGGCCCGCGGCGACGGTGAGCGAGGCCAGCAGCAGGCCCGCGACGCGGCGCGTGTTCGCGGGACGAAGCAGGAGCGCCCGCGGACGAACGATGGCGAGTTGCTCGACGGCTCGGGCGACGGCGTGCTGGCTCAGGTGCGCGGTGGTGGGGATGTTCGAGCCCTGCTCGGCGAGTTCGAGCCCCGCCGCGATGACGCCGCGAAGCCCCGCCCGGCGCCCCTCGGGCGTGTTCTCGAGGCGGATCGCGATCTCCGCCAGCGGGGGTCGGAACTTGAGCGCGGGAGTCACGCGGCGATACGCCGCGATCGCGAGCGTGCACGCACCGATCAACCACAGGATCACGCGCACACCCGTCGGCATCCGGACCACGAAATCGAGGAACGCGACGAGGATGATCGCGACGATCGCGAACGCCAGGAGCACGCCCGAACTTTGGAAGATCAGGCGGCGTCGAGCGGCGGCACGCAGGCGAACCAGCGTCCGCACGACCGGCGTGGCGTCCGGCGGCGGGGTGGGCTGGGGCTCGGCTTGGGGATCGCCTTCGGTGTGCATCGATGCTCCTCGAGAGCCACCTGAACCGGGTACCGCGCAGGAGCGTGGGCCGCCATGGACTATCGACCCATCGGCGGGGGATCATGCCCTGGGAAGATCAAACCGAGCCGCGGGGGAGCGATCTCCGTCACGAACCACCCCGAGCCGGGGAGTGACCCTCCGCAAAACGGTACGCTCTCGGCGTGTCCGCGGTTGTGGGGTCAAGCGAGTTCGCACGGCAATTGTTGGGGGAGTGACGTCGTTTGTGCGCACGAACGAGGTCACTGCGCGAAACACGGATGTCGGGAAACGAGGGAGTTGAGGTACGAGGGTGATGGATGGTCAGAGATTGCCCGACCCGATGGCTTCCCGGATGGGCATGAGGAGCCCGGGGACGAGGCGGGTCTCGACGAGTTCTTCGCCGATGGACGCCATCTGGTTAAAGACCTTGGTCAAGTCCTTGAGATCGGCGACGGAGCCGAACTTGCGGAGGGTGAGGTAGACGCTGATGGGGTCGTTGCTGCGATTTTCGGGATCGCGGGCAACCATGGCGGGGGGGCGGGTCTTGACCTCGAAGTGGACCTCGATCTGGGACTGCGGGATGGTGAGGCCGATGACGGGCTGGCAGTCGATGGGCGTGGCGCCCGGGACGTTCAGGAGCGCGGCGAGGGGGGAGCCGGGGACGAGGGCATCGAGGACGATGGCGTCGTGGTTGCCGCCGGCCTGGAGATCGAAGCCGTAGAGGAGTTCGATGTAATCAAGGTCGAGTGGCGTGATGGAGAGGTAGGTGGGGGCGACGTCGAGGACGGACTTGTGGAGTTGATACGCCTCGGTGAATCCGGAGGGGTTGACGGTACCGGTGCGGATGTTGGTGGGCTTGAGGGCGAGCCAGCGGTGGGGGGCGTCGCTCTGAGGGGATTCGAGGGCGTACTCGTCGCGTGCGCGACGGAACTGGTTCATGGCGGGGAACTGCTTGCGCATGCGCTCGAAGAGTTCGAGGATGCTCTCGCGGGTGCGCGGGAGTTCCATTTTGACGGAGACCTTCTGGTTCACGTAGAGGTCGCTGCAGAGTGCGCGGTAACTCTCGGTCATGGACGCAGCCCTCCCGGGCGGGTGTGGGGTGGGACTCGCGACGATGCGAGGGCCACCCCAGAGTTTGGCCCCGATTCTATCGAGGGCGAGCGTGGATGTGGGCTCGAGCGAGCGAGATGAGGTGGAATTCGTGCGGCACACGTCCCGTAAGCGCGGAAAGGTTGTCGGTTACGCGGGCATGTGGGAGTTTGCGGGCGTCGTGAGCCACTCCACGATGGAGGCGGTCTCGGACAGGTCTTGGACGACGCGATCGGGTTGGGCGGTGAGGAGTTGCGAGATGGAGTAGGAGCCGGTGGCGACGGCGAGGCTGCGCAGGCCGTGGGCCTTGGCGCAAGCGACGTCGTGGGGCGTGTCGCCGATGATGACGGCGTGGTGGGGCGGGAGGGTGCGGTTGTGGCGTGCGTGGAATCGTTGGAGGCCGAGGGGCGGGAGGTGGTGACGCGCGGGGGGCGAGTGGGGAGACTCGTCACCCCAGACGTGGATGGGGAACCAGTCGGGGTCGATGCCGCAGGCGCGGAGTTTCATTTGTCCGGTGTCGGCGAAGTTGCCGGTGAGGAGGGCGAGGGTGACGCCGGGGTTGTCGCGCAGGGCCCGGAGGAGCGGGAGGACACCCGGGAGCGTGCGTCCGATGCCGGGTTGGGCGAGGCGGCGGGTGAGGTTGGCGCGGTAGCGATCGCGCATCCGAGCGAGGGCCTCGGGCGTCGGGTGTTGGTTGTTGTGAAGGAGGAGATCGGTGAGGATGAGGGGATCGAGGCGGCCGGCGAAGTCGACGCCGTCGACGCGGAAGGATGGTCCGAAGAGTTCGCGCCCGGCGTCCTGCATGGAGTGCATGCCGGAGCGGGAGGTGTTGATGAGGGTGGCGTCGATGTCGAAGAAGAGGAGCATGGGCGCGTGTCGGAGTTACGAGCCGATGGGCACCACGCGGGCGGCGGACCCGATCTGTCGGCGGAAGTTCTCGGCGTCGGCCTTGGTGGCGAAGGAACCCAAGCGGACGGCGTAGAGGGTCTTGCCGTCGCGGGAGGTGATCGGGGTGATCTGGGGAGCGCCCCACCGGCTGAACTTGGCGGCTTCACGCTGGGCGAGGGCGGGAGTGGAGAACGCGCCGACCTGGACCGTGAAGGCCCCGCCACGCATTTGGGGCATGGCGTTGGGGGCGGGGGCGCGGTTGGCGGCGGTGGAAAGTTTGGAGCCCTTGGGTGGAGGAGGGACGCCGGCGATTCGGTCGGAGATCATGACCTTGAGGGCGTTGTCGCGTTCGGCCTTGGACTTGGCGAGTTCGTACATTCTGGTTGCGTCGTCGCGCTTGCCCAGGGCGCGATAGGAATCTCCCGCGTAGAGGGCGGCGCGGGCGCCTTGGTCTCCGGTGAGTTTGGAGGCGGCGCCGGCAAGCATCTCGGCGGCCTGGGCGTTTCGGGATTGCTCTTGGAGGATGAGGCCGAGCGTGGCCATGGACTCGCCCGCGACCTGGGGGTCGTTGCTGGTGGTGAGAGGGCGGAGCCACTTTTCGGCTTCGGGGTTTTTGTTGAGGGCGTGCGCGGAGAGCCCGGCGACGAGGGCGGCATGCTGCTTGTCCTTCCCGGAGAGGGAGCCGGCGACCTTGGAGGCTTCTTCATAGGCCTCGGCGTATCGCCCGGTGCTGTAGAGTTGGTCGTAGGGGGGGCCCTGGTCGGCCGGCGTCTTGCCGCCGGAGGCGCAGCCGGTCAACGACACAACCGCGAAGCCGGAGAAGAGGAAAGCCCAGGCCGCGAGGGCGGCACGCTCGAACGTCCGTGTGCGAGTCATGGCGGAAGATTAGGACGAAACCCGTGGGCGGGCACGGCGGCGCGACGCGAGATCGGTTAGCATGTGCCCCCATCCCCCCAAGCGTGAGGAGCGTGCGTGAGCGTCCATTGGCCGATCGTGAAGTCGTTGTTGAGGCGAGCGCTGCAGGACGTGGCGGTGGATGATCGGCGCGTGTGGCGCGGGATCGACATCCTGGTGGGGGCGTTGCACGTGGCGAGCGCGATCGAGGGGAAGTGCGCGACGAAGACGGTGGGGGTGCTGCTGCCGACGGGCGCGACGATGCCGATGGCGGCGCTGGCGGGGTGGATGCTGGGGAAGACGGTGGTGCCGCTCAACTATCTCCTGAAGCACGAGGAGTTGCAGTATGTGATCGACGACTGCGAGACGGACACGATCGTGACGGCGGGGGCGATGCTCGACTACATGAAGTTCACGCCGCGCGTGGCGAACCTGATCCGGATGGACGAGTTGGACTACGCGGGGATGCCGAACGTGCGGTGGCCGGCGGCGGCGGAGGACGAGGACCTGGCGGTGCTGCTCTACACGTCGGGGACGAGCGGGAAGCCCAAGGGGGTCATGCTGACGCATGGGAACCTGGTGTCGAACATGCAGCAGGTGCAGCGGTCGATCCATTTCACGCGCGAGGACGTGATGATCGGGGTGTTGCCGCAGTTTCATAGTTTTGGGTTGACGGTGCTCACGCTGTTGCCGCTGGCGGGGGGGATCAAGGTGGTGTACACGGCGAGGTTTGTGCCGGGGAAGTTGGTGCGACTGATCAAGGAGCACAGGGGGACGGTCTTCATCGCGGTGGCGTCGATGTACGGGGCGATGCTGAGCCTGAAGGAGGCGCACGCGGAGGACTTTGCGACGCTGCGGTACGTCATCTCGGGGGGCGAGCCCTTGTCGCAGGCGGTGGCGGCGGAGTGGAAGGAGCGGTTCGGCATCACGCTGAACGAAGGGTACGGTCTGACGGAGACGTCGCCCGTGACGAACGTCTGCATGCCGTGGCAGTACAAGGCGGCGTCGGTGGGCCCGCCCCTTCCTGAGGTGGTCGAGCGGATCGTGGACATCAACACGGGGGCGACGCTGGGCGCCGGGCGTGAGGGGGAGGTGCAGATCAAGGGCCCGAACGTGATGCGGGGGTATTTCAAGTTGCCCCAGGAGACGGCGGCGGCGTTCACGAGCGACGGCTTCCTGCGCACGGGAGACATCGGGAAGATCGACGAGGACGGGCACCTCTTCATCACGGGTCGGCTGAAGGAAATGATGATCATCGGCGGGGAGAACGTCTTCCCGCGCGAGATCGAGGAGGTGCTCAACGCGCATCCGGGCGTGGCGATGTCGGGCGTCATCGGCGTGCGGGATCCGCTGCGCGGGGAACTGCCCATGGCCTTCGTCGAGATGAAGGAGGGCGCGGCGTTCGACGAACGCGACCTCCTCGCCTGGTGCCGCAAGAGCCTCGCGGGCTACAAGGTGCCCACCGAGGTCCGCCGGTTGGACGCGTTGCCCAAGGGCGCGACCGGAAAGGTGCAGCGGCGGGAGTTGAAGAGCCTGGTCGAGCGCGAGGCTCAGCACCCCACGTTGTAGCGCACCAGGAAGTAGAGCAGGTCGTCGATGGTGACGCCGCCGTCGGGGGTTCCGGTGCCGGAGCCGTCGTCGAGGTCGGCGATGGCGTTGCCCTCCTCGAAGATGAAGAGGTAAAAGAGCAGGTCTTCCACCGTCACCCCGCCGTCGCACTGCCCGGAGCCCGATCCGTCGTCGAGGTCGGCGGGGCAGATGTTGAGGAAGACCCAGGAGCCCTCGCGCGGGCCGCAGGCGTTGGTGGCGATGCAGGCGTAGGTGGCGCGATCGACGCCGCGGAGGTCGTTGAGGACGTAGGTGGGGCCAGTGGCGCCGGGGATGGGAACGTCGTTCTTGGTCCACTGGTAGGTGAGGCCGGTGCTCGGGTTGGCGGAGAGGTCGGTGGTGAAGACGTAACTTTCGTGGAGGCATCGGCGGGCGTTGATGAACGGATCGCGTGAGGTCGGCGCCCAGCCGGTGGGCATGGAGGTGAAGTTCATGCCCCGCTCGGACTGGGCGAAGCAGAGGGTGTTCCCGACGAGGTCGAGCATGAGCATGATTCGCTCGTCGTCGTAGTCTTCGGGCCAAGGGGAATCCAGGCCGGTGACGTGGGCGGGTTGGGCGGGGTTGGACACAT
>CAZIZO010000001.1:0-337863 GCA_964543905.1 uncultured Phycisphaeraceae bacterium | reverse complement strand
TGTGGGGGCCGGGCTCTCGGGGGGGGGGCCCGGGGGCCCCCCGGGGGGGGGGGGGGGGGGGGGGGGGGGGGCTTGGACACATCGAAGATGTAGACGCCGGAGTACGCGGAGAGATAGAGCAGGTTGTTGGCGATTTCAAGGTCGACGCAGCCGTTGATGGAGTAGTCAAAGGTGCGGACGATGGTGGGGTTGGCGGGGACGGAGAGGTCGAAGACGGTGAAGCCTCCGGGGTAGGTCCCCTGGGCGGCGTAGAGGAGGTTCCCGGCGAGGACGCACTCGGCGAGGCCATCCTCCACCTCGATGGTGCGTTCGACGACGGGCGCGGTCGGCGTGGCGACGTTGATGACCGTGAGGCCGCGGCTGGTGCAGGCGAAGAGGCGGTTGGCGGACCATACGCTGCCGTGGAAGATCGTCAACGGGACGGGGTTGACGGTGGAGCGGAGTGTCGGAAGGGCGCGGTTGGAGACGTCGACGATGCGCAGGCCGTTGCCGCCGGTGGAGACGTAGGCGGTGGTGCCGAGGGAGTTGAGGGCGACGTGGGTGGAGGTGCCCGTCAGAGGGAGTGAGCCACGCAGGACGGGCGCGTCGGGGTTGGAAACCTCGACGATCTTGAGCCCGGCGGTGCCGTCGGCGATGGTGGCGAAGAGGGCGCCGCGCTCGCCCGTCACGCGAAAGCGATGGGGGTTGGAGAGTCCCGCCACCGAGCCACGAACAAGAGGCAGGACGGCCGAGTCGAAGAGGTGCGAGTGGATGCGGAGGGCGTTGTGGTCGAGGAAATAGGTGAAGACTCCCTGCGTGTCCATGTCGCGGATGACGCCCGGGTTGACGGCGTACGCACCCACAAAGGTCGGGGCGGATCCGGAGTTGATGTTCAGCATTTGCAGCCCGCCCTCCCGGTCCGCGACGTAGAAGGGCTGGCTGCCCGCGAGCCGTTCGGCAAACCCGGGCGTGTTGTACGTCCCGCGGAGCGTGATCTGGGCGGAGGCGCTGATCGAATAGGTCTTGACGCCCTCGGCGCCGGCGGCGACCCAGAAGAGGCTGCCCGAGGAGCGCGTGTGGGTGATCCGGCTCGTGCTCGAGATCACGGCGCGAACCGCAGGGGCGGACGCGATGCTGAAGTCGAGCACGGCGAGGTGGTTGTTGCCCGGGGCGAAGAGGACGTAGTTGAGCGCGACGCTGACGGTGGGGGACATCCCCGTGCTGTCGGTGACGCAGTACATGCCCAAGCGCCGCGGGGCGCTCGGGTTGGAGACGTCGAACGCGACGACCCCGCTCTCGTTCAAGAAATCTCCACCGGCGACGTACGCGAGGCCGTTGGCGACGGCGATGGACGTCGGCGTGTCGCTGAACGTCGGGTGGCGGGCGGCCCGCCCGAGTTCGATGGGCTGCGCGGGATTGGTCATGTCGAGGATGCGCAGGTTGAAGAAGTCGGCGATGTAGAGCGTCGTGCCGAGGATCGCGACGGTGCTCCCGAAGTTAGGGTGCACGGCGACCTGCGCGCCCGTGGCGAGGTTGAAGACGTAGAGGTCGTCGGCGACGGTGACGTAGACGAAGCCGTTGCCGACAGCGACGTCGTGGAGGCGGCCGGCGAGGCCTTCGGTGCCGTAGTTGGACGCGAGCGGGTTGGTCTGCCAGTCGAGAGTGACGCTGGCGGGGTCGGTGGTGTTGAGGCGGGCGATGCGGGTGCCGATGTTGGCGATGCAGTAGTTGGAGGCGTTGCCGTACACGCGGGTGATTCCCCCTCCGAACCACCCCCGGTCGTCCGGGCCGCACTGGGCGCTCGCCCGCTCGCGCGAGGGCATGAGGACGACGATCAAGCCCAGGGCGACCAACGCCCTCCGCACGCACGACGCAGCACCCATACCTCAGCCTCCTTCGGCGGGCGCGGACCGCGCCCCCGAGTAGAGGCGCCGTTTCGGTGCGGATCGCGCACGCGGCTCGGCTCGAACATTCCCCTTCCTCGCGAGGTCAAGGAGCGGGGTCTGTGCCGCCCGGACACGTGGTTGACAGGTGTTCGGAGAGACCGTTGAGTTGGTGGCGGGGGCGTGGCGGGGTTAGAACGTGGGGGGCGGCTGGGGTGGCCATGATGCCAGCGCGGCTTCGAGTGCGGCGATCAGGACCGGCAGGTCGTCGCGTGCCGTCTTGACCAGTTCGCCGCGGTCGATGCCCCAGTAGACGTGGACCACGATGTTGCGCATCCCCACGATCTGCCGCCAGGGGACCTGGCCCACCATCGTGCGGCCGGGCGGGGTGAGACGCGCCGCCGCCTCGCCAATCTCGGTGAAGCAGTTGACCAGGGCCCGCGTCCGCACCATGTCGGGCGCGATCGCCGCGGCGTCGTCGTCCGCGACGATGGTTCGCGCATCGCGTGAGCACGTGAGCATGTGCTCGACGCGCTTGCGGTCTTCCGGCGTGGGCGGAACAGGCTGGACCTGGGACGCGCGGGGGTCAGGCGGCATCGAGCATCCTCGCGCGGGCCAGCACCGCGGGCCGCTCGCTGGCCGGGACGCCTCCGAGGAGGGTCAGGTGGACCGTGCGCCCGAGAAGTTCCGACAGGTCCATCTGCAAGCCGCCCAGGGCGAGCAAACCCGGCGGATGGAGCGGGTCCGTCTCGATGAGCAGGTCGATGTCGCTGTCCTCGCGGAATCGATCGGTGAGGATGGAACCGAACAGGAAGACGCGCACGACGCCGACGCGGCGGCACGCGGCGCCGATGCGGGCAAGGTCGAAGGTGATGCCGTGCAGGCGGAGCATGGGTTCCATTCTATCGCTCCGAGCAGATGGGCTCACGCCGCGACGGTCGCGGAGGCCACCTCGCTCCACGGCCCGGCGGCCCCGCGGCGGGTCATCGAGCGTGCGAGGTAGTGGGCCTGCATCCCGCCCTTCTCGCTCGCGAAGGTGAGCGTGGTCGCGCCGTCGCTCACGCTCCCGATGTAGCGGTAGAGGTCGGGGTCGGTCGGGGTGGGCGTGCCGGTGGGCGTCAGCGCCACGAAGACCTCGGCGCGCTCGGCCCCGCGCGGGCGGGCGCGCCGCCGGAACGGGCACCCGCGCCCCCAAAGCCGTCGCCCGCGCCGCCCAACCCGGCGCTCGCGCCCCTCGAATCGGCGGACGCGCCGAACGCGGCGTCGCCCGCGCCCGCGCCGCCGGCGCGTGCGCCCGTCGGCCCGGCGCGAGGAGCCCAACGCCCGCGCGGCGGCGAGGAAGAGAGGCCCGAGGTGGGACATGCCCGCCGTCCGCGCGGCGAGCGCGGGTACGATCCCGCCCATGGCACGCTCGCCCACGCGAACCCACGTGACTCCGGGTGCCTCGCGCTCACACTCGGGATCCAAACTGGAGTGAAGGAACGCCACCGGTCGCGCACGTTCGGCCCGCATGGAGTCTCGGCGGTCACCGCTCCGTCCGGAGCATCCCCGCGGCGCGGCTCAGCAACCCTGCGCATACCGGACGAGGAAGTACAAGAGGTCCTCGATCGTGACCCCGCCGTCTTGGGATCCCAAGCCGCTCCCGTCGTCGAGGTCGGCCCGAACGTCGCCGGCGGCAAAGATCTCGAGGTAGTACAGCAGATCATCCACGGTCACGCCGCAGTCCGGGTTGCCCGAGCCCGTCCCGTCGTCGACATCGGCGGGGCAGCAGTCGACGGAATCGACGAGGGGAACGCCCCACTTGGACGAGAGGTACGCGAGCGTCGCCCCCAGCTCTCCGCACCGAAAGACGCGGTCGTAGACCAGGGCCTCCGAAAGATCGATCGCTCCGAACGAGCGCTCGAACGGGATCGAGCCCGGCGAGGTCCATGATCGAGCACCCAGGCGGAGCTCGTGGGCCTGCACGGGGCGTGGGTCGTTGCCGCACAGACCTCGTTCTTGCCGTCCGTCCACCGAGATGGAGACTCCCCACCGCGTGTAGTTGACCCGCAGGATGTGGAACCCGCCGAAGGCATCGGAGGCCGTGCGGAAGTTGGTGCCGCCGGGATACCGCTGCCTCGCCCCCTCGACGTTGAGGTAGCTGAACGCCGTGGTGGCGGGCTGCCCCTGGTCGATGTTCAGGCCGGCGATGTAGTCGCTCTCGGTCGCGGTCGCGAACGAAAGCATGCCCGACCAGGTACCGGCGTTCGCGCGGGGCGAAAAGACGATGAGAGCGGTGACGTCGCCGAAGGCCGTCGTGGAAAAATCCAGGTCGCGGAGCGCATCGTTGATCCCGTCGAAGCGGAGCGTCGGATGCCCGTTCGCGCCCGCGGCGAGAAAGGCGGGCTGCCCGGTGGGGTCCGCGTTCTCGACGGCGCCGCCCTCGAGGCCTTTGTTCGCCCAACGTCGCACGGTCGGGCCGCTCGTGCCCGTGTCGAGCGTGATCGTCGAGGCGTCGTCGGCATCGAACCAAGCCCGAAGATCGGCCATGCTCGGTTGCGCCTGGGCCAATCCACACACCCACGCCGTGCCACACACACCAATCGCCGCCGTTGCTCGCATGGTCTGCTCCTGAGTTCGAGTATCATAAACAGGATTGTGTTCGCCAGGGCCCCGTCCACGCGGCGGATGTTGGCTTTCGGCGTGCCAAGAAGGGGTTTGCTGGCTGGCCGGGTCCGATAGAACGCCAGTCCATGGGTGCAGCCCGGACGTGTCCGCGAGCGAGACCGAGGCGAAGTCGTCGTCCACGGCCGAGCGCACGCCGTGTTCCTCCGCGTTCGGCTTGTTCTTCAGCGACGCGGGAAGAGAACCCGGAGTGGGCGGAGTGACGCCCACGAACGCGGAGTTCGAGGCGGGAGAAGAAGAGTCTGAGCGCGAAGGAAACGAAGGTCGCGTAGAAAGACAACAAGGGGAAGGCGCGTGCGCTTCCCCTTGGAGTGCTTTGAGCCCTTGGAGTTGTATTCCGCCCTCCCCCGCGGAGCGGAGGTCTTACGAGTTGACGACGCGACCCTCGCTCGCGAGCGCCGCTTCACGCACACTTTCGTGCATCGTGGGGTGCGCATGGACGGTGCAGATGATCTCTTCGGTCGTCGCCTCCAAGCGGCGGGCGAGGGAGAGTTCGGCGATGAGTTCGGTCGCCTGGTCGCCCATGATGTGCGCGCCCAGGATCTCGCCCCGCGGGAGGCCCCGGATGATCTTGCAGAAGCCGTCGGTGTGGGCGGCGGCGATGGCCTTGCCCAGGGCGCTAAAGGGGTAGGTGCCCGTCGCGTAGTCCTTGCCCTTGACCATGCCCATCTCGATGCACTTCTGCTCGGTGAGGCCCACGCTCGCGACCTGCGGGATGCAGTAGGTGCAGCCGGGGATGACGGAGTAGTCGATGGCGATGGGCTCGTGCCCGCCGGGGAGTTTCTTCGCCCGCCACGCGATGCGCTCGACGCAGAGGTAGGCCTCTTCGCTCGCGACGTGCGCGAGCCAGGGGGGCCCGATGACGTCGCCCACGGCGTAGATGCCGGGCAGGTTCGTCTTGTAGTCGATCGCTTCGTTCTTGGTGACGCCCGGCGTGTAGTCCGTGACGATGTGCCCCTTCTCGATTTTGAGCCCGAGGCTGGCGTCGCAGAGGCCGTCGGTGCGGCCGACGACCCCGACGGCGAGGAGGACCTTCTCGGCTTCCAGAACCTGCTTTTTGCTCTCGTCGGCCTTGCCGT
The DNA here is from genome assembly GCA_964543905.1 of uncultured Phycisphaeraceae bacterium. Taxonomy (GTDB): domain Bacteria; phylum Planctomycetota; class Phycisphaerae; order Phycisphaerales; family UBA1924. The sequence goes on along the minus strand of CAZIZO010000001.1, from coordinate 332,258 downwards.
TGGCCCAGGGGGCGACGGTGACCTGGACGCCGGTCGCGGTCTTTTCGACCGCGGTGGTGCTCGTCGAGGTCATGATGGTGAAGCCGTGCTTGCGATACAACTTCTCCATCGCGGCGGAGACGTCCTTGTCCTCGACCGGGAGCACGCGGTCCATCATCTCGACGATGGTGACCTGCGTGCCCATGGAGTGGTAGAAATAGGCGAACTCCATGCCGATGGCGCCCGCGCCGATGACGATGAGGCTCTTGGGCTTCTGCTTGTTGAACATCGCCTCGCGGGCGCCCCAGATCTTGTCGCCGTCGAACTTGGCGAAGGGGAGGTCGCGGGCAACGCTGCCGGTCGCGACGATGACGTTGGTGGCGGTGATGGTCTCGATGGTCTTGCCGGGCGTGGCGGGGGCGCTGGTAAGTTCTTCCTGGACCTTGCACTCTTGCACTTCGATGGCCCATGAGCCCACGGGCGAGACGCCTGTGCCACCAGCCTTGCCCTTGATCTTGCCGTTGCCCACGAGGTGCGTGACCTTGTTCTTCTTCATGAGGAACTCGACGCCCTTGTTGAGTTTGGCGGCGACGTCGCGGGAGCGGCCGATGATCCGGTCCCAATCGAGCCCGACCTCGCCGGTGATCTTGAGCCCCCAGAACTTCTGGTCCTCGGGCTTGCTCATCTTCTCGACGAGTTCGGCGTTGGCGAGGAGGGCCTTGCTGGGGATGCAGCCCCAGTTGAGGCAGACGCCGCCGAGTTTGGCGCGCTCGATGATGGCGACGGAGAAGCCGAGTTGGCCGGCGCGGATGGCGGCGACGTACCCGGCGGGGCCGCCGCCGATGATGACGATATCGAAATGACGATCGGGCATGGTGGAGATTCCAGAGCGTAAGGTGGACAGAGGGATGAAAACCCGGGAAGGGGCGGAGTATAGGAAAGCGGGGCCCGTGGAGGGCGGATGGTTGGGGCGTGGCGGGGTGTGGGCGTGAGCGTTTGCGTTCTTCACGTACGCGGGGTGTTGTGGGGGCGGAGAATCGTGTATGCTGGTCACGGCGACGGCGCGGGAGGTTTCGCGCGGCCGGTTGGTCGGAGTAGTTGCTTGGAGGTTCGCTATGAAGAGGATGATTGGTGATCGTGCGCTGTCCCTCGCGCTGGCGGCCGGGTGCGCGATGGCGTGCGTGCGGGCGGGGGCCCAGGTGGTGATCGGGCTGGACAGCGCGGCGGAGAGCCTCCGCACGTACAACCCGAGCACGATGGCGTTCGAGGATTTCGCCCCGAACGGCTCGGTGGGCATCCGCGGGCTGGCGGCGAACGACGCGGCGCGGACGCTCTATTTCATTACGGGCACGCAGTTGTGGCGCGTCTCCTACGACGCGCCGCGCACGCCGACGCTGGTGGCGTCGCTGTCGGGGGCGATCACGAGCGCCTCGGGCGGGCTGGCGTGGGTGCCGGGGGAGAACATCCTGTACGCGACGACGACGAGCAGCCTCTACACGATCGACCCGACGACGGGCGTGACGACGCTGGTGCGCGCCTTCGGCGCGGGCGACTTCGGGGGGCTTGATTACAACGCCGACGACGGCAAGTTGTATATGAGCAACGACTCGACCGCGACGACGGGCGGGCTGACGGGGCGTGGGATCTATACGTTGGATGCTCCGTACGCGACGGGCACGCTGGTGGAGATTGCGGACTACCCAACGGTGCCCGCCGCGCAGTCGGACATCGACGGGCTGGCGGTGGGCGGCGGAAACGTGTACCTCTGCCGCGACCTCAACGACAACACCCTGTACGTGTACAACTTCGCGGGCGCGTCGTACACAGGCCCGATCACGCGATCCGGCGGGACGACGACCAGCCGCGTCTTCAGCGGTGCGACGTACGCGCCGGGGCTGGGCGTGCTCCCACCGGGGGCGAACGTGGGCGTCGTCCTCGCCGACCCCGCGGACTGCTCGGTGCCCGTCGGGGGGACGGCGAACTACACGATCACGGTGAGCAACGCGGGCCCCGACCCGGCGACGGGCACGACGCTCACGCTGACGATCCCCCCCAACGCCGACATGGTGACGTCCACGCCCTCGGGCACGCTCGTCGGCACCACCCTCACGATCAACCTCGGGAGCATCGCGGCGATGGGCAACTCGGTGGTGGCGCTCGCCATGCGTCCTACCGCCGGGCCCACGCTGATGCTCGACGCCTCCGTCGCGGCCAACGAGCCCGACGCGGCGCCGGGGAACAACACGGCGAGCGCCTCGGCAACGCTGGCGCCCGTGCTCCCCACGACGGCGGCGATCACGGGCGTGATCTCGAACGTCGCCGCGAGCCCCACGTCGGACGTGCCGGGCCTCGCCCCGGCGAAGTTCGCGAGCGGGATCATCCCGGGGCGTCCGTTCCGGAGCCCGAACGGGCGGAACTGGATCCAGGCCTGGGACACGGACATTCCGACGACGACGCAGGACCAGGTGCTGATCACCTCGATCGATGGGACGATCAGTGTGGTGGCGCAGGAGGGCGTGACGGTGCTGCCCACGGGCTTTGCGCCCTTCGGGAGTTTCGACGCGGTCTACGGGATCAACGATGCCGGGCAGTACGCGTTCTCCGGGGTGGACAGCCGCACGCCCACGACCGACGACGGGTACGTCGTGAAGTGGGATGGCACCTCGCTGGTCCTTGTGGCGCAGGAGGCGACGACGCCCGCCCCCCCAGCCTCGGGCGGGACGACCTTCGGCTCCACGCGCGGGTCGGTACAGATCGCGCAGGACGGCACGGTCGCGATGTACCACGCGATCAACGGGCTGACGACGACGACCGACACCTTCCTCCTCAAGAACGACGGACAGACCGTTGTCGCGCAGGAGGGTGTGACGATCCCCACCGGCCAGGCCGGGGGCGGGACGTTCACGTACAAGTCCTTCGACGCGGGGAGCCAGCCGACGGGCAACTTCTTCAGCGCGACGCACGCGAGGTTCATCTCCTCGTGCGCGACCAACGATGCCACGACGCAGGACCGGGTGGCCTGCGTGGACAACGACGTGAAGGTGCAGGAAGGGCAGGTGCTCGCGGGGAGCACGTTCACGAGCCCCACGGCGGCGACGACGCCCTTTGACGCCGTGAGCATGGAGTCGGACGGGACGTGGTTCGTGCGCGGGCACAACGCGGACGGGATCGACTGGGTGGCGCGGAATGGCGTGGTGGTGGCCGAGACGGACACGCCCATCCACGCGGGCTCGACGGAACTCTTCGACGACGCGTCCTTTGCCGACTGCTTCTTTCTGAGCGTGGGCAACCCGCGCGGGGATTACGCCGTGGCGGGCACGACCAACGCGAGCGACGCGCTGGCGAATGCGGTCGTCGTTCTCAACGGGCAGACGGTGATCGCCCGCGAGAACGACCCGGTGGACCTGGATGGGAACGGGGTCTTCGACGACGGCTTCTTCATCCGCACCTTCATCGACGACCGCGCCTTCATGAACGACGACGCGCTCTACATCATGGTCCGCCTGCGGGACGTGAACGCGGCCTTCTGCGGCGGGACCGACACCGACCGCGGGCAGGCGCTCGTCCGCATCCCGCTTCCCGCGCCGGCCTGCATCGCGGACGTGGACGACGGGAGCGGCACGGGCACGCCCGACGGGGGCGTCACGATCGACGACCTCCTGTATTACCTCAACATCTTCGAGTTGGGCGACATCGCCGCGGACGTGGACAACGGCACGTTCACGGGCGTCCCGGACGGCGGGGTGACGATCGATGACCTGCTCTACTACCTCTTCCGCTTCGAGGCGGGGTGCTGAGAACAGGGACGTGCGTTTCGTGAAAAACAGTCGGCCCCGGGCATGTGTCCCGGGGTCTTTTTTTCGTTCCACGTGCCGCGTGAACTGTTTGTCGGATCCAGGCTCGGGGCATCACCAGCGTCGTCGCGAAGGCGGCTGTCGGTTGTGGACGGGTGGGGACGCGAGTTGAACATCTGGTTGGTCGCCACTATCCTGACACCCTTGCCTCCTTGGGTGCCGCCGTCGCGGGCCCGGGCCTGGGGCAACTCTGGGGCGAGTGCACGACCTTGGACAGCATCATCAACCCCATTTTTCTGTACGGCCTGCTCGCCTTGGGCGGGGTCGGCGTGTGTTTGGCATTGCCCAGTCGCGGGACCAGGCCGCAGGTGGTGGGAGGGCTGTTGGCCGCGGTGGCCGCCGGATTGGTGATCCTGCTGCTGACCATGAAGGCCGGGAAGGACCACCCGGTTATTTTCTTCTACATCTTTGGGGTGGTGGCGCTGGGGGCGGCGCTGCGGGTGATCACGCACCCCAGGCCGGTCTACGCGGCGTTGTGGTTCATCATGGTGGTGTTGGCGTCGTCGGGGCTGCTGCTGCTCTTGTCGGCGGAGTTCATGACGATGGCGCTGGTGATCGTCTACGCCGGGGCCATCCTGATTACCTATCTGTTCGTCATCATGCTGGCGACGCAAGCCCCGGAGGAGGACGAGATCGAGGTTTTGACGGAGTACGACACGACGGCCCGGGAGCCGGTGGCGGCGACGGTGGCCGGGTTTGTGCTCCTCGCGGTCCTGACGACGCTGATCTTCCGCGGGTTGGGGGAGATGCCCCCGCCGCCCAAGAGCGGCACCGCGCTGCTGCTCGCGGAGATGCCCCGCAAGGTGCAGAGCGTGCTGGACAACTCGGGAAAACTGGAGCGGGGCGAGAAGGTCGCGGTGGACGAGAAGGGGAACGCGAAGATCGACTGGAACGAGGGGACGATCGAGGTCGTGGGTCTGCGGGGCGAGAAGCGGCTGATCCCCAGAAACGAGTGGCCGGAGAATCTGACGGTGCGCAACGTCGAGGCGTTGGGGTTCAACCTGTTGCGGGACCATCCGGGCACGATCGAGATCGCGGGCGTGATCTTGCTGATGGCGATGCTGGGGGCGACGGTCCTGAGCCGCAAGCAGGTGCAGATGGATGAGGAAGCCAAGATGAGGCAGGCGAAGCGGCTCGAGGGGCACGCGATCCAGCCGGAGGAGATGGCATGAGCGACGCGGGATGGACCATCTCGACCCTTGCGCAGGGCGGATTCCCGGCTCTTCTGCCGGAGATCACGCTGGCGCACTACCTCTTCCTCTCGGCGGCAATGTTCGTGCTCGGGCTGATCGGGTTCCTCACGCGGCGCAACCTGATCATCATGTTCCTGACCACGGAACTCATGTTCCAGGCGGCGGGGCTCGCGTTCGTGGCCTTCGGTCGCTACCACCTGAACTTCACTGGGCAGACGTTCCTGATCTTTGTGCTGACGGTGGCGGCGGCGGAAGCGGCGATGGCGCTCGCGCTGGTCGTGCTCCTCTTCCGCCGCAAGGAGAGCCTCAGCGCCGAGGAGTGGCGCGAGATGCAGGGATAAGCCCCACGGCACGGCGCGCGGGAGGACGATGGCGCCAAGGTCGCGGGCAGGACGGCATGACGTTGGACATCCGGTCGGGCATCGATTCACACTGAGAACAACCACGTGGGCTTCACGACACTCTTGGACATCCCGAACCTTCTGACCCTCGCGGCCGACGCCCCGGCGACGGCCGGCACGCACGGCGTGACGCACGGGTCTTCGCCCCTGCTCTTCATCCCCGCGATCACGCTCCTGGCGAGCGTGCTCTGCGGGGTGTGCGCGGCCTTCAAGGTCAAGACGAAGTTGCCGGCGTGGATCAGCGTGGCCGGGCTGGCGTCGTGCTTCGCCCTTGTGGCGACGACGTTCCTGTCCCGCGGGGAGAGCATGGGCGGCGTGCAGATCGCCCACGCGTTCGATTGGATCACCTTCTCCTGGCGAGACGGTTCGTCGTTCGTCGCCAACTTCTCGCTCTACGTCGATCCGCTCACGCTCGTCTGGATGCTCTTTGTGACCGGTCTGGCGACCCTCATCGCGCTCTACGCGAGCGAGTACATGAGCCACGACCTCGGCGTGGGCTACTGCCGCTTCTTTGCCGCGTTCAACCTGTTCGTCTTCTCGATGTCCTGTCTCGTGATGGCCGACAACATGGTCCTGCTCTACCTGGGCTGGGAGGGCGTCGGCCTGTGCTCGTACCTGCTGATCGGATACTTCTACAAGAAGCCCAGCGCGGTGGCGGCGGCGAAGAAGGCCTTCATCGTGAACCGCATCGGCGACCTGTTCCTCGCCTTGGGCGTCTTCCTCACGTTCGTTCACTTCGGCAGCGTCGAGTATGCCGTGGTGTTCGAGAAGGCCCAGGTCTACATCGACGCGATGAAGGCGGGCAAGTTCGATCAGGTGCCGATGATCGCCCAACTGATCCCGGTGCTGCTCATGGGCGGGGCGTTCGGCAAGTCGGCCCAGTTGCCCCTCTACGTCTGGTTGCCCGACGCGATGGAAGGCCCCACGCCCGTCTCGGCCCTGATCCACGCGGCGACGATGGTGACCGCGGGCGTCTTCCTCGTCGCCCGTACCTACCCCTTGTTCCTGTGCAGCACGTGGGCCCTGCCCGCCGTCGCGTGGGTTGGTTCGCTGACCGCCTTGCTGGCGGCGACCATCGGGATGGCGCAGTTCGACATCAAGCGCATCATGGCCTACTCGACCGTCAGCCAGTTGGGCTACATGTTCGCCGGCCTGGGTGTGCTCACGAGCATGGGCGGCGTCTTCCACGTCGTCACGCACGCATTCTTCAAGGCGCTGCTCTTCCTCTGCTGCGGTGCGGTCATGCACGGCTTCGGCGGACAACTCGACCTGCGCAAACTCAGCGGCGTCATGAAGATGCCCGGGTGGAAGGTCGTGGGGGTCGGGATGTTCGTTGGGTGCCTGAACCTGGCCGGGTTCCCGTTCACCGCCGGCTACTTCAGCAAGGACATGATCCTCGCGGAGTCGTTCGTGACGCCGGGGATGGCGCCGATCGGCGTGATCCTGCTCCTGACCGCGGGCCTCACGGCATACTACACCTTCCGCGTCTTCTTCCGCGTCTTCGTCGGGCCCATGCAGTACGAGATGGGCGAAGAGTCGCACGGCGCGGACGACCACGGGCACGACCACGGGCACGGGGGAGCGCACGATCACGGGCACGCGCACGACGCACGCGCGAAGCACGACGACCACGGGCATGGTCATCACCCCCACGCCCCGGGCTGGGCGATCAACGTCGTCCTCGCGGCGCTCACGGTCCTGTCGCTCGCCGCGACGGGGCTCTCCTTCGTGGGCGGGTCGCACGGCGCCGTGGCGGGGCTTGTTCAGAAGAGTTCGGCCGCCTTCGAGACCCCCTTCACGCACCACGAGCCCGCGGCCGGGGCTCAGACCCAGACGGGGCACCATGCCCCGTCCTTTACGCCGATGTTCGTGCATGCGGAGGCCGCGGCCCACGAGGGGCAGGTCCACGCCGGGTCGTTCTTCGGGTTCGATCCGCACAAGGCGATGTACGTTGTCTCGGGCGTGGTCGGCACGGTGGGCATCGCGATCGCGTTCGTCTTGCACTTTATGGGGAGGACGAACGCGGCGACGAGCAAGGCCGACGCCCTCCTTCCGGCCTTTGGCCCGCTGGCGAAGTGGGCGCAGGGCAAGTGGTACGTGGATGAGTTTTACGACTTCCTGATCGTGCGTCCGTTGCACGTGCTGAGCCACATCTTCCACGCGATCGACCAGTTCCTGGTCGATGGGCTGGTGAATCTCTTTGGCTACCTGCCCAAGGCGGTCGGGAAGTCGATCCGCCCGAGCCAATCGGGCGAGTTGCACGGGTACGCGGTCGGCATGGCGGGCGGGTTGGCGGTTCTCCTTCTGATCGTTCTCCTGGTGGTGCTGCGATGATGCTGCTGTCGCTCATGGTCCTGCCCCTGGCGTTCGCGGTCATCGTCGTGATGGCCAAGCCCGAGCGGGCGTACCGCGTGGCCCTGGTCGGCACGCTGGTGACGCTGCTCTGGGGCGTTCAAACGCTTCGGGCGTTCAACTGGGATATTGGAGGCGAGTTCCAACTGGGCACCGAGATCTCGTGGCTGCCGACGTTGGGGCTGACGCTCTCGGTCGGGGCGGATTCGGTCGCCATGCTGCTGATCGCCCTGACGCTGCTGCTGGGGCCCATCTGCATCGTCGCGTCCAAGACCGCAATCAAGGAAAACACAAGGACGTACTACGCCTGGCTGCTGGTGCTCCAGGCGGCGATGACGGGCGTCTTCGCCTCGCGCGACCTCATCCTGTTTTACATCTGCTTCGAGTTCACGCTGGTCCCGATGTACGTGCTCATCAGCCTCTACGGCTCGACGAACCGCAAGAAGGCGGCGATCAAGTTCTTCCTCTACACCTTCACGGGTTCGGTCATCGCGCTCGCGGGGTTGGTCTACGTCGCGTTCGCCCATGCCGCGAAGCAGGGGCTCTGGACGTTTGATATCGCGACGCTGGAGGCGACGGCACGCTCGCTGCCGGCCTCGGCGCAAGCCTGGGTGCTGCTGGCGCTGCTGTGCGGCTTCGCGGTGAAGGTTCCGTTGTTCCCGGTGCACACGTGGTTGCCCCTGGCGCACACCGAGGCCCCGACGGCGGGCTCGGTAATCCTGGCCGGCGTGCTGCTGAAGTTGGGCACGTACGCGATCTTCCGGTTCGTGCTGCCGTTCACGCCGCTGGCCGTGGCCGAGTATGCCCCCGTGCTGGGCGTCTTCTGCATCATCGGGATCCTGTACGGCGGGCTGATCTGCTGGGTGCAGACGGACGTGAAGAAACTGGTGGCGTACTCGTCGGTCGCCCACCTGGGCTTCTGCATGCTGGGGATGTTCGCGCTCAATCGCACGGGATTGCAGGGCTCGATCCTCTACATGATCAACCACGGGCTCTCGACCGGCGCCCTGTTCCTCCTGATCGGCATGATCTACGAGCGCTACCACACCCGCAACATGAAGGAACTGGGCGGGCTCGCCGCCAAGATGCCCGTGTGGGCGACGTTCATGGTCTTCTTTGTGATGGCGTCGGTCGGGCTGCCGGGATTGAACGGCTTTGTGAGCGAGTTCCTGTGCCTCGCCGGGGCCTTCCAGGCGAGCAGCGCGTGGGGCACGCAGTTGTGGGGCAGCAGCGGCGGATTCACGGGCGGACAGGTTCCCGGGGCCACCGCCGGCTCGCTCGGGCCCTGGTATGCCGCCGTCGCGGGCGTGGGCATGATCATCGCCGCGATGTACCTGCTGTACATGCTGGGCAAGGTGGTGTGGGGTCCGTTGGTTGAGCCGCACGGGCATGGGCACGGACATGGGCACGGACATGGGCCCGCGCACGAGGCGGGCGCGTCCCACGCGACGGACGATCACCTTCCCTCCGATCTGACTCGCCGTGAGATAGGGACGTTGATCCCTCTCGCCGTCGCGTGCCTGGCGCTGGGCGTGTATCCCAAGCCCGTGATGGACGCCCTGAACGCCCCGATCGCCCGCACGGTGGACATCGTGGAGAAGGCTCGCTCGGCGCCGGTGCTTACGCCCGATCGTGCCCACGCCGAGGCCAACACTATGACGAACCCGGACGAGACGAGCGTGAGGACGACGCGATGATGGAGCGACTCTCCTTCTTGTGGCCCGAGATCATCCTGTTCGCCACGACCTGCGTGGTGATGGTGATGGGCCTTTCCCGCACGTTGCAAGTGCGGAAGTTGACCGCCATGGTGACGGGGCTCGGGCTGGCGCTGGCGATGCTGTTCGCGTGGAAGACGACGCCCTTCCTGCACGAGACGGTCTTCGCCGATGTGACGGGTCGGGTGCTTGAGGCGCCCGAGCCGGTCTGGACCCCGGGCGGCGAGAACGTGACGCCGGCGTCCGGGCAGATGCTGCTGCCCAACCTCCCGGTCTTTGCGAAGTGCATGATCCCGTTTGTCGCGCTGCTCATCCTTCCCATGCTCGCGGGCACGGTGGATCGCAAGCACGAGTCGCAGATCGCCTCGGGGCAGGCGAAGTTTGACCCGCTCAAGAGCAACCGCGCCGAGTTCTACGCGTTCTTCCTCTTCTCGATCACCGGGCTGATGCTCTGCGCGAGCGCCGACGACCTGATCTGGCTCTTCCTCGCGCTCGAACTGACGAGCCTCCCGACGTACATCATGGTGGCGATCTCGTCCGCGGGGAACAAGGCCCGTGAGGCGGGCGTCAAGTACTTCTTCCTCGGCGCGCTCGGCGCCGCCGTCTTCCTCTATGGTTTCGCGCTGCTCTACGGCGGCACGGGCTCGACCAACCTGAACGCGATCGCAAGCCACATCGCCAACTCCGGGCTCAGCACGCTCTCGCTCGCGGGCCTGCTCCTCGCGATCATCGGCATCTGTTTCAAGATCGCGGCGGTGCCCATGCACTTCTACACGGCCGACGTGTATGAAGGGGCGGCCGCGCCCGTCTCGGGCATGCTCGCCTTTGTTCCCAAGACCGCCGGCTTCATCGCCATCCTCCTGCTGTGCGCGGCCGTCGGATGGACCACCCCTCGCGTGGGGGAGGTCGGGGGCTCACTTCCCGAGCCCGTGCGCGTCACCCTCTGGGTGATCGCCGCCCTCACCATGACCGTGGGGAACGTGCTCGCGATCTTGCAGACCAACGTCAAACGCATCCTCGCGTACTCGTCGATCGCGCACTCGGGCTACATGCTCGTCGGCGTGATCTCGGGCCCAAGCGCCGCGGAGTTCACGAAGAACGGCGTCGCGGCCGTGCTCTTCTACCTCTTCTGCTACGGCGTCATGAATGTCGGCGCGTTCGCCGTTGTCGCCGCGCTCGAGCGCTCGCCCGGTCCCGACGGCGAGCCCCGCGAGATCGAGTCGGTCGAGGACCTGCGTGGGCTGTGCAAGCACCACCCGCTCCTCGGCTGGTGCATGGTCATCTGCAGCCTCAGCCTCCTGGGCCTCCCGCCGCTGCTCGGGTTCTTCGGCAAGTTGCCGCTTTTTACGTGCGCCATCACCGCCGGCGAGATCCCCCTCGTCGTGGTGCTGGGGCTCAACTCCGCAGTCGCGGCGTACTACTACCTGCGCCTGGCGGGCGCCGCCATGCTCGAATCTCGGGCTTCCAGCGGCGAGGACGTTCGTTTGGTTCCCAAGCCCGGACGTGGATGGGCGGCGGGGCTCTCGGCGGCGGGCGTGCTCGTCTTTGCCGTGCTCGGAGACCTGGCTGTCAACACCGCGAAGTACGGCGCGAAGTACACGGGGGCGATGGCGGCCATTCAGAAGCCCTCGGGCACGCAGCACGCGGCGAAGGACGTGCCTCCGGTCGCCGAGGCTCAGTCCAACTAACGCGACCGCCCGGATTGAGGTTTACGCGGGCTTCGCCTCGCCGTTCGGAGCGGGGGCGGGCTTCTTGGCGCTGCGCCTGGTTTGGACCCCCACGCCCATCGCCGCGAACACGCCCCCGATGATGAGCCATCCCGTCGGGCTTTGATCCAGCCAGGATCCTTGGACGTCGAGCGCTCGCAGGAGCCACACGCTGCTGGAGAGGACGACCGCCGCTCCCAGCATGGCGGTGACCGCCGACGCGGCGCTCCTCGGGGCGAAGAGCCCAAGGAGCACGCCGCTGATCGCGGAGGCAAGCCCGGCCGCGGCCACGATGAGTTTGCTTTGCCCGGGCAGGTCGTTCCAGAGCGCTTTCGCGTCCTCGCTCGTGTTGGCGACAAACTCGCGTGTGCGCGTCGCGGCGAGGGTGCGGCCGGCCTCGGAAAACTCCCGTCCGAGATCGAGGCCCTCGCCTTGATCACGCCGAGTTTTGAAGTTGGAGATGACGGCCTTGCCCGCGTCGTTGAGTTCCGCTCGGAGCGAATCCAACTGCTCCCGAAATGCGGGGTTCTTGTCCTCCTGACGCGCGGTGAGCCCGCGGAGGTCGAGGCCGGTCGTGTGCGAGAGGTAGACGCTCGCGCCGAGCACCCCGGCGAGGCCCAACGCGATCCCCCCGGCCCACATCATCGCGAAGCGAAAGAGCGAGACGGCGATCAGAGCGCCGACGAACACGCCCGCGACCAGGCCGACATAGGGCGACGGCACGCTCCCAACCTTTTCCGGTAGGACGATGGGAAGCAGCAGGCCTCCCATGAGCGCCCCGACGCAAGCGCCGAGGAGCACCGACATGGGCTTGAGCACCTTTCCGCCCGCGCTCCACAGGACGAGCCCACCGACCAGCGCCACGATCGCCGGGGCGTGCACGCCCAGCGGGAGCGTGCGGATCGAGGCGATCCACTGGTCGAGTGAGGAAAACGGAAGTTGGAGCACCTCGTCGCTCATGATTGGGGTTGGCGGCGTCGGCGAGCCGACACCTTGCCCACCATACGTCCTTTGGACTTTCGACGAGACGGTTTTGTTCGCATGAGGAAGGGCTGTGGAAAGCGTCGCCTCATGGACCGATAATGTTGGATGGGAGACCTCATGGGTGAGAGCACGAAGCACGCGAGTCGGAGGAGTGCGAAAGCGAGCCAAACGAAGGCAGGATTGGCGGCGTGCCGGGATCGCATTTCCGCGTTGGATCAGCGGCTGGTCGGCCTTCTGAACGAGCGTGCGCAGTTGGTGGTGGAGGTGGGCAGGCTGAAGCGGCGAGCGGGGATGCCCGTCTACACGCCGCACCGTGAGGCGGAGGTGGTGGAACGGGCGATCAAGGCAAGCAATGGGCTGTTGTCGGCGCGGACGGTCGAGGCGATCTTCCGCGAACTGATGTCCGGGTCGGTGATGCTCCAGCAGCCGATGCGGGTGGGCTTTTTGGGGCCCCCGGGGTCGTACTCGCACATGGCCGCCGTGAAGCATTTCGGGAGTTCGATGGACTACGAAGACCTGCACGAGATCGCGGGGGTCTTCCATGAGGTTCGACGAGGACATGTGCATTGTGGGCTGGTCCCGATCGAGAACTCGACGGGGGGCGGGATCGCGGAGACGATGGACGCGTTCCGAGACGGGAAGGCGCATCACGGCGAGGCGAGCGTGGGAATCTGTGCCGAGGTGCAGATTGAGGTGCATCACACGCTGCTGGGAAACTGCCCGCCGCGCGAGGTGCGTCGGATCTACTCGAAACCGGAAGTCTTTGCGCAGTGCAAGAAGTGGCTTTCGACGCAGTATCCGAGGGCGGAACTGGTGCCGGCGCCGAGCAGCAGCAAGGCGGTGGAGATGGTGGCGAAGGAGTCGGCGAGGTTGTTCCAGCGCGGACGAGTGCCGCAGGTCGCGGCGATCGGGTCGCAACTTGCGGGGCAGATCTATGGGCTGAACGTGCTGTTCGAGGACATCGAGGACCAGCCGGACAACATCACGCGGTTCTACGTGATTTCACGCCAGGGCGCGCAGCGTACGGGGGATGACAAGACGAGCGTGATGTTTCAGACGGCGGACAAGCCCGGCGCGCTCGTGCGAGTACTGCAGGCCTTCGACAAGCACAAGGTCAACCTGACGCACATCGAAAAGAGGCCGAGCGGGCGGAAGAACTGGACGTACACGTTCTTCGTGGACGCCCAGGGGCACCAGAGTGATCCGGCGATGGGCTCGGCGCTGCGCGAGGCGAAGCGCCATTGCCGGGAGTTGGTGGTGCTGGGGAGTTATCCGCGCTCGAAGCGGATTTTGTAAGTATTTTGATCGGTTTGTCGAGCGTGATGTGGGGTATCTCGGACTTCGTTGCAACTCCGGGCCGCGGGGTACGTACGGGCGTAGGCCTCGAATCCGCGCGAGCGGGAGGGGGTGTCGCCGATCCCCGCTTGTCGGCGACGAGTGACCGGGGGCGGTGACGTTCTGGGTCCGGGGCGGTGGCTGGCGCGTGAGTCGCGAGCCGGGCGCCCACGCACCGAAACGCACCGACGGGTGAAGTGAGACGAGCATGAGAGCATGTGACGCAGGCTGGTGTACGCGCGAGGTGGGTCCGGGCCCGTGTTTGGGAAAAAGTTGGACCACGAATCGTGCGAGGCGAGTTGAGCATTGGTCGGGAAGTTGGTACGCTGTGCGTCGCACGAACGGGTGGCGGGCGGGAGCGTCTGCCCTTGTTCGAGAGGTCGGGCCAAGGTGATCGGGCGGGCGACCGTCGGATCGCGTGGTGAGTGCGGGCGTCGAGAGGCGTCGCGAGGACTCACGGGGCCGGAGACCTGGCCGCCGTTCATCCGTGGACGATCGGGCTTGGCGAAGGGTTCGCCAAGGTTGGTGTTCCGGTGAAGGACGGCGCGGGCGGAGTCGGTCGGGCGTGGCGGGCCGCGGCGGAAGCGGGGCCACAAGAACGAGGATCAGGCGTCGGCGAGGGCGAGGGCCCCGTGTCGGACGAGTGAAGTGCAAGGAGTGGTGTATGGCAGGGTCGAATCGCGTCAACCGCCCGTACGTCCGCAAGCGTCGCACCAGCGAGCCCGGGAAGGGGAGCGGGGCGGCTCGCCTCGCGGGGATGGCGGGGAGCGTGGACCGCGCATCGGTGGACGCGTTGGAGCGTCGGCAGATGCTGTTCGCGTTGACGGTGACGCCGAACGACGTGGACCCGACGACGGGTCTCGGCTCGGTTCGGGCCTTCTTTGCGTACGCGATTCCGTACCTGATTCCGACGACGCAGATCCAGCCGGACAACGGGCAGCCGCAGACGGGCGCCGAGAACTTTGACCAGGCGCCTCCGGGTGCGGTGGGGAACGGCGCGTTCATGCCGTCCGGCTTGCAGATTCGGCACAACATCGCTCCGGCGAACGACATTCGGATCGATCCACCGGACAACCAGCAGAGCGCGCGGTACCTGCGGACGGTGCTGAATCAGACGGGCGAGTTTGTCACGTTCCAGTTCTTCGACGTGCAGAACAACGTGGCGACGCCCTTCTCGGCGTCGGCGGTGACGTTCGCGGTTTCGCCCGACGGCCCGCTCGATTCCACGGGCTTGGAGACGGATCGCCTGATCGTGGAGTTGCTCCAAACGGACGGTGCGGGCAACGCGAACGTGATCGCGAGTTTCACGGGCGCGAACCTCCGCGCGCAGTTCCAGGCGGGGAGCAATCCCGCCGCGGGCATCGGGACGCTCCAGTTCAACGGCACCGCCCTGAACCCGGCGTTTGATTCCTTCCGCATCCGGACCCTCTCGGCGCCCGGCTTCGGCGTGAACCCGGCGTTCCGCATCGACGACATCAACTGGACGCTGCCTCCCACCAACTTCGCGGATTCGGTGCGTCGGCGCGTCTTCGGCGCGGAAGTGAACCTGACAGGCCCGGTCGGCGCGCGGGCCGAGTTCCGCGACCTGTACGGCAACGACATCCAGCAGCGCATCGACGCGCTCGAGTATCCCAATCAGCGCCTTCCCAACATCGACCCGGACGGCAACGGCGTCGAGAACTGGAACCGCGGCATCGGCTCGATCCGCTTCAGCGGGGTGGACTCACGCACCAGTTTCTCGATGTGGGGCGGCACCATCGAAACGGCCACCACGCAGCCCGGCAACGCGGACACGTGGGATGGGAACTTCGCCTACACGAACAAGGATGACCTCCTCGGCCTCTACGGCGACTTCGAGTCGGCGGGGTTCGGGTACATCGTCGTCCCGCAGCAGGGCGGCCCGCCGCAGGTCCGCGGCCTCCCGCCCGGGCCGGGCTCGGTCATCATCGGTTCGCCCTTCGTGCGCGCGATCGGTCGCGATCCGCGTCTGGTCGCGGACCCGACGATCGGCACGGTGGTGCGTGATGGGTTCGTGCGCGCCGACCAGGGCATCTTCATCGACGACGGCAGTTCGATCGGCTCGATCTCGATCCACGGCGTGGTGCATGGATCCTCGCGGTTCACGGGCTTCGTGGATCGCCTGTCGATCGGCTATCTCGTGGGCTCGGTGACCGTGGAGGGCGATCTCGGGCAACTGATCGTCGGCACGGACGCGGGCATGTGGGCCCTCGAGCCCAGCGTGAACGTCGGCGGCGTGACGGATCGCGTCTTCAAGACCGCGGGCCAACTCGTCGTCGGACGCACGCTCGGGGAGTTCATGGCCGCCGGGCGCAACCTCATGGACATCACCGTCGTGGGCGACGTGAACAGCCCCACGACGCGTCCCGCCCGCGATGTGTTCACGTACTTTGAGAAGGAATACGTCCTCGGGATCGACCTGACCACGACGAATCTCGGAACCATCCGCCAGAACCTGCGCACGACGAACGTCAGCGCTCGCACGGCGGGCGCCAACTCGCGCCCGGGCGATCAGGCGCAGGTCTTCGGCGGGGTCTTCTATCGCAACGACAACGTGATGTCCGCGGAGTTCATCGGTGGGGCGACGGGCTCGGTGCGCATCCAGGGCGAGTTGAGCGGGCGCGATCCCTTCAACCAGGGCGATGACAGTTCGGACGTCTTCGCGTTCGTGGCCGACGGTTCGCAAGACGTGGTCTTCGAGAACATCGGCCTGGGCGCGGGGTCCCTCCGCATCGTGGACGTTGAGGGGCGAACGCTGGCGGCTCCCTCGCTCAAGTACAACCAGACCCCGGCCCGCAGTTTCACGCAGCAGTTCCGCTTCCGCCCGCAGCAGGCGGGCGTGTATTACCTCGTCGTGACCGATTCGTCGGGGGCGGCCGAGACGGGGGTGGGCAATGTGCCCTACTCGGTGAGCGTCACCGGGCTCGTGCCCGTGACCGTGGGCTCGATCCGCACCGGCGCGGGCTCGGGCAACGGGGCGACGGCGCAGGACGGCACGACGATCGCGAACACCATCACCGTCCTCACGGGCGACGTGGGCTCGATCCGCGTCGGCACCGCCTTCACCGACGGCTCCGGGCAGGAGCAAGCGCCCACGTCCATCTTCAACACCGTGGACGGCACCGACGATGCGATGACCTTCCAGGGCGGCACCTTCTCCATCGCCGGCACGCTCTACAACATTACCACCGGCGGCGACATCGGCGCCAGCGGCGTCAACCAGATCACGCAGACCATCCGCTTGGATATCGGCGGCAATCTCGGCACGCTCATCACGGGCAAGTCACCCGTCATCGGGATCGGGCCCAACGAGGGCGATCTCAACTTCATTCGCCTCAACGTCGGCGGTTCGATCGGCTCCATCGAGGTCCAGGGCGGCATCGGCATGGACCAGGACGCGACGGATCCTCGCGCGCCCGTCTCGGGGTTCCAGGGCACGCAGATCAACACAGGACTCAGCGGCGGGCGCGGCGACATCGGCTTCATCCGCACCGGGTTCCACATCGCCGGAAACTCCATCGGGATCAATGTCAGGCCCGGTTCCACCATCGGCGCCTTCCTGGTCAGCCAGGATGTCTACGGTGATGCGAACCCGCGCAGCGGCATCTACGACGGCAACGGGATCCCGATCACGACCGGCGCGGGCTCTGACGTGCGATTCTTTGACACCCCGCGCATCGACGTCGTCAACGCCGACAACCTCCAGTATGTGCTCGTTCCGGGCGTGCCGGTCGAACTGATCGACGACGGCGGGGCCCGCGTCCGCGTGACGCTCACGGCAGGGACCAACGCCGCGGTCACCGGCTTCGTGGTTGTCACCCAGGTCGATCGTTCGCAGGGTGTGGCGATCGGGCGCATCTCCGCGAACCTGGCGGGTGGCGCCACGCTCACCGTCGATTCACAGTCGCCCACGGGCACCGGCCCCGGCACGCCGGGCGAGCCCGCACGCGGCGGCACGGTGGGCATCGGACGCATCGAGGTCACCAACGCCGACGCTTTCTCCGCGATCCTGTTGACGGGCAACGTCGAGATCGACGTGTATCGCATCATCCAGACGGGCGGGGACGCGTTCGGGTTGATCACCAACGAGACCACGGGCGGCGACATCGTCGCGGCGGACGTGGCGAGCCTGAACACCCTCACCATCACCCGCGGCAACCTTGGAACGACCCAGGTGCCCGCGTGGGGGCCCCAGCGCATCGGACCGTTCATGGGCGTCGGGGCTGGTCTTGCGCAAGAGCCCGGCGGGGTGCTGGGCATCCTGACCGGCGGGATCGTGGACGATGATTTCAACGGGAACGTCTATCGCCCCGTCACCAGCGACGATTACACCGCCGGGAACGCGTTCTTTGACGATGTTGGCGCTCCCCTCGATCCGTACCTCAACGGCCTGGTCGTTCGCAATGGCGACGTGCAGTCCGTCACGGTCGCCGGCTCCGTAGGCGACGTCATCTTGCAGGGGGGCACCGCCCGTCTGGGGCTGGTGACCGCGAACAGCGATCGCATCACCCCCGTCGGTGGCTTCGACGGGATCATCGGCAACATCTACGCCTTCGATATCGCCACGATCGACCTGGGCGACGGCTTGGCCAAGCCCGATCAATCGCCCTTCCTTTCGGTCGGGATCGTCGCCGCCGACGACATCGGCACCATCCTGAGTTCCAAGGCGAGCGGCGTCGTCGTGCGGGGCGTGATCCTCGCCAGCAACGTCGATCCGGATGGCGGAGCGCCGGACCAGCCCGTGCAAGGGCTCGAGGCGATCACGCTGACGAACGCCACCATCGATGGCGCGCTCTTCTCGGTGGAGAACACCGACGGCTTCTGGAAGGGCATCAACTACGGCGACGACAACGTCAACCTCGGCAACGTCGGCACGATCACCGTCGCCTCGAGCCGCTTCTATCGCACGCAGATCAATGGGAACAACATCGGCGCCGTCACGCTCACCGCGACGGTCTTTGATGCGTCGGAAATCACCTCGACGGGCAACGTCGAGAACATCCGCGCGACCGCGTTCCGCAACTCGACGTTGCTGGGCGAGGTCTCGGAGTACTACGCCAACTTCATCGGCGTCGCCGGGCAACTCCGCTCGATCACCGCCACCGAGGACATCCAGGACCTCATCGTGGACGTGAACGGCTCGATCCTCTCGGGCATCAGCGGTCGCCACATCGTGCGAACGAACATCGACGTGGACAACCTGCTCCAATCGATCACCGCGACGGGCAGCATCCGCGCCAGCCAGGTGCTGGCGGGCGAGGTGCCGACCATTACCGCGGCGGGCGACATCCAGAACTCGGCGTTCGAGATTTCGGGCATCCTTCGCTCGATCCAGGCCGACCGGATCGTCAACAGCAAGATCGCGATCACCGGTCCGGACGGGGCGCTGCAGAGCGTCACGGCCCGGGGCGTCATCGACGGTGAAATCTCGGCGAGCGGGCCGATCACGACGGTCAGTTCCACCGCCGGCGACATCACCGCCTCGATCACGACGACGACCTCCAACGGCAACGTCGGGACGCTCTCGGCGGCACGCGACCTGGCCATCACGACGAACGTGAGCGGCACCATCAGCAACCTCATCGCCGGGCGAAACATCGGCGATCCGACCAAGCGCGGCGTCATCACCATCAAGGGCGACCTCGCCCAGGCGACGATCCCCGGGCAGTTGCACGCCGACCTCCGCGTGGGTGGGTCCATCACCGGACCCATCACCATCGGTCGCGTCGTGAGCAAGCCCGATCGCAACGCGCTGGGCAGCGGCTCGATCATCGCCTTCGGAAGCATCGCTTCGGTCTCCGTCACGGGCGACTTCAACGGCGACATCATCAGCCACAGCGGCAACGTCTCCTCCGTCACGATCACCGATGGCTCCTTCCTCCCCGGGCGGACCATCGCCGCCTACGACGGCGACGTCGTGAGCGTCGTGGTGACCAACGGCAACCTCTACGGCAACATCCATGCCGACTACGACATCCGTTCCGTGCGCGTCGTCGCGAGCGGCGATGGGGTCTTCGGCGACGTGGGGATCAACTCCGCCTTCTCGCAGTATGTCACGTACGACGCGTTCCGCAACCAGGCCCCGGTCGGGGTGGAGATCAACTCGACGAAGCAGGGGCCGCGCATCAGCGCCGGGCAGGACATCCTCAGTTTCGTGGTGACCAACGGATCGGTCTTCGAATCAACCTTCCAGGCCGGGCGGGCGATCAAGTCGATCAGCGTCAGCGGCGACGTTCGCAGCGACGTGGCGACCACGGGCGTGACCAGCGTCTTTGCTGCGGGCGACTCCATCGACGACGTGTCGATCAGCGGGTTCGCCGGCGACGTGGCGTTCCTGGGCGGCGTGGTGGACCTTGGCGCGGACAACCTGCCCGGCGGGGTCGGCGTCAACGCCGATCGCTCCAAGTCGGGCAACGTCGAGCGCGTCTCGGTGGGCGGTGGGGTGAACAACGCGCTCATCACCGCGGGCGTCACCCCCGGCGGGGACGGGCTCTTCAACACCACGGACGATCGTGCGGCCGTCGGCGTTTCGCTGGTCAATCAACTTGTCTTCGCCGGCAGCGTGGCGAACGTGACCGTGCTGGGCGACGTGCTCTCGAGTGGCGTCGCGAATGACGGGCGGTTCACCGTTCGTCGCAGCGATTTCCTCGCCGACAACCTCAACGCCGATTCGGGCCTCGGCACGCCGGGCGTGCAGTTCACGGGCTCGCGCACCTTCAACTTCGGCGGCGGGACGGTCACGCTCAATCTGGGCGGGCCGGGGACGGCGTTCTTCGATGCGGGCACGGGTCGCGCCACGCTCCGTGGCACGACGAGCGCCTCGAACTTCGCCGTCACCTCCAACCTGACCTCGCTGACCAACTTCGACATCGTGACCAACGACGATGCGTCGCTGGGCTCGCTCAACGTCGCGCCGCGGCTCGCGGGCGATTCCGACATCTTCGTCGATGGCGGCGTCGGAACGTTGACCCTCGGCCTCGTCGATGGCACGGGCGACCTCACCATCGGCGGCGACATCACCACCGCGACCTTCGCCTCCCTCTCGGGCGGGTTCTTCTCGGCCCGCGGCGTCGGCACCCTCAACGTCAACGGCGACTTCGGCAACGCCAACTCCGCCATCTTCAACGAGGCTCGCGTCTCCGTGCTCACCGCCGGGGCGATGAACTTCCGCGGCGGCGCTCGGGCCGCCGTCAGCGTCGATCGCGACGCGACCTCCGTCGCCATTACCGGCCAGGCCGATCGCTCCGCCTTCCGCTTTGGCGGGTCCCTCGGCTCGTTCAACGCGCCGGGCTTGAGCCGTTCGGTGCTCTCGGTCGGCAACACGCTGGGCAGCGTCGTGCTCGGTGGCGAGATGTTCGACTCCGCGATCCTCGCGGGTGTTGATCTTGGCACCGACAGCGCCTTCGGCGGCTCCGGGACCGCCGCCGACCAAACCACCACCGGGTTCATCGGCAGCGTCACCATCTCCGGCAACTTCCGCGAGTCCGACATCGTGGCGGGCTATTACCGCGGCGCCGATGCGTTCTACGGCACGTCGGACGACACCGTGGCGCCGGGCCTGGGCAACATCGGGAGCATCGCGATCTCCGGTTCCGCGTCGGGCTCTTCTCGCCTCAGCGAGTCGTATCTCATCGGCGCCAGCGGTGTCATCGGGAGCCTCTCCATCGGCGGCGTGCCCTTCTTCGGCAGCATCGGCAACTTCCGCAGCGAGCAGTCGAACCGGGTCCTCGCACCGAACGAGATCACGCTCAACGACATCGTCGTCACCTACGCCAGCCGCCAGTTCGTCGCCAACCTCACCTTCAACCAGCCCATCGACGCCAGCACGCTCAGCAAGGGCATGCAGATCTCCGAGGTCCGCGGCGACCAGAACACCCTCATCCGTCTCGTAGAGGGCGTGGACTACACCATCACCTACGACGGCACGACCAACACCGCACGCGTGCTCTTCAGCGTCGCGCTCACGGCACGCAACCTCCCGCAGGTCCCCGGAATCCCAGGACCGGGCGTCTTCCGCTTCGACTTGCTCCAGAGCACCATCCGCGGCAAGTCGCTCGGCAACCGGACCGACGGCAACGG
The DNA here is from genome assembly GCA_964543905.1 of uncultured Phycisphaeraceae bacterium. Lineage (GTDB taxonomy): Bacteria > Planctomycetota > Phycisphaerae > Phycisphaerales > UBA1924. The sequence goes on along the minus strand of CAZIZO010000001.1, from coordinate 310,642 downwards.
CGACGGCTACTCCTCTCTGGGCGACAACATCTCGCAGGACGTCGTGGTCGGTGACGCGGGCGACAAGTTCGTGGCCGAGACCATCATCACCGGCGCGGTGGGCCGCCAGATCCGCGTGGACCACTACGCCCCGGCGAACCTCGATTGGGTGCTCGACAACAACTCCAATCCCGATGGCTTGCCCGACACGAATCGCGTGTACACCGTCCGTGGCGTGATCGGTGATCACCCCGACAACGACAACAACCAGTTCCGTTTCGCCGGCGACATGGACGTGTACAGCCTGACCCTTCAGGCCGGGCAGATCCTCCGCATCGGGCCCATGGAAGGCCCGGCGGCGAACGCACGCATCCTCGTTGTGGACTCGAACGGCAACGCCGTTGGCAGCACGTTCAACATCCTGGGTCAGGCGATCCCGTCGTCGGCGCTCGCGCTCCCGGTTGCCGCCTCGCCCTTGGGGACGTTCGTCAATCCGCAGGCATACCTCATCAAGGCGACGGGCAACTACCGCATCGTCGTGGGGAACGCGAATACCTACAACACGCCGGGCGCGGTGCCCAATCTCGATCCGGTGGCTGCGGGCACGGGCGAGTATCGCTTCACGCTCGAGGTCTTCGACGACGGCGACAGCGGCTTCACGGGCGCCGAAGATTCGGGCAACGGGACCTTGGTCACGCCGGCGCCCGCACCGATCGCCTTCGCGGGCGTGGACGGATTGCTCAACACGGCGGACGACCTCGCCGAGATCATCAGCGGGACGTACACGTTCTCGCTCAGCAAGGGCGTGGACGGGCTGGCGGGCACGTCGGACGACGTGGTCAGCGGGGTCAGTGCCGAGGGTGTGACCTCCACAACCTTCGCCGACGGACGCCAGGTGCAGTTGATCGATGCGGCGATCGGCAATCCGGGGCACATCGGCGTCCCGGATCGTGTCACGTCGGACGTGGACATCTTCCACCTGAACAACCGCGCCCCGATCACGCCGGGCACGAAGATCAAGATCACGGTGAAACTGGCCGAGGCGGGCGCCGACCTGGGCAGCATTGCCCCGCTCGGGCTGGACATCACCCAGGCCCTCGCGCCCACCGATCGGCGTGGCTCGGTGCAGTTTGGCCTCTTCGACACCTCGAACTCGACCGGCCCGTCCGACGCCAACCTGGTCTTCTCGCCGACGAACTTCAGCCCCAACGGCGGCACGCCCAACACCGTGATTGCCGACAACGGCAAGACGAAGTATGGCTACGACGCGAACGGGGATTTCTACATCGAGTTCCTCGCGCCGGATCGCATGGGCGCCGCGGGTCAGGCCGGAACGTTCGCGGTCTACCTCCAGGGCGTGCTCAACACCGACTACCAGATCGAGGTCGTGACCAACGGCACGGACACGCTCCCCACCCCCACGCGCCAGAACTTCTTCATCGAAACCAGCGGCGGATCGGTCAACTGGCTTGAGGCCGGCGGCCTGACCACCAGCGTCGGCGGCTTCCGCGCCGCCACCCTCGGGTTCAACGGCATCGTCGCCAACGGGCTCGACGCCCAGACCTACATCCTCTCCAACCTTGTGGCCAGCCTGAACGCCCTGTTCCAGAGTTCGACCATCCTGGGCGGCGGGTTCGACGTGCACTTCTCGACCAACCCCGCCGACTTTGAGTTCCAGCCCTTCTCGACCATCTTCCTCACCTCGGATTCGGACCCCATCTCGATCATCTTCGAGAGTTTCTTCAACCTCAACCCGGTCGCCGGCTCGGGCTTGGGCAACAACTTCTTCTCGACGCAGCCCTATGGCTTCAGCGAGCACTCCGACCCGTTGAACGCGGACCTCGAGGACGAGGCCATCATCTTCGTACCGTCCTTCGGCAACCTCGGCGCCAACCCCGGACGCGCGGGCGTGGATCGGTTTGTGCAGTCGCTGACGGCGAGCATCGCCCGTCGTGCGGGCGAACTCATGGGCCTTCGCATCACCTCGGATAACAACATCACGACGGCCACGCTCGGCGCGGGCTTCGATCCCTTCGCGGCCGACTCCGTGCAGGCCACCCCCGGGCAGAATCGTGCGTACTCGCTCTCGCAGACGCCGCGGGCACTCTCGGGCGTCGATTCGATCGAGGATACCGACTTCTTCCTCGGGCAGCAGGATTCTCGCTCGCTCCTGGACAAGATCCTGGGCCGCATCTGATCGTGCATCGTCTCCCGCGTGGACCCAAGGCCCCGATCTCGGATCGGGGCTTTTTCTATGGGGTTCTGCGGGTCGCGAGCGTGATCGGCGGCACGGGGTCCCCGCCTTACTTCAGGCGTGTGACCTTCATCGTCGCGTCCTCGGTGGTGCGGCGATTGGACTTCGCGTCGACGGTCTCGAGATGCTGGCGGGTTTCCAGGGACGAGAGCATGCCGCGCTCGGTGTCCCAGGTGTACTTGCCGTCGTACCGCGCGTTCTGGACCTTGATCTGGACGCCCTTGCCGCTGGTGGCTGGCTCAAAGTTGAGTTTTCCCTTGATGTCCACCTCGGCCTTGCCGCCCGAGGCGCTCTTGACGGTGTTGGTGCTGGTGATGTTCCAGGTGCCGCCCGGGGCGTCCATCGTGTCGGTGGTGGTCCAGGATTCACCCACGCGCCGCTGGAGCGAGGCGTCGGACCCGGTGGGGAAGATGCGCCCGAAGAAGTCTTGAAGCCCGGCGGGGCTCGAAGGCGAGCCGCCCAGGCCCCCCGCCACACCCTGCAGGGGGTCGTTGCCCGTGATGTTCTTGATGTTGCCCGATCGATCAAACTCGACCTGGAATGAGGCCCCGACCATGCTCCGGAGCATCTCGTCGAGGGGGTCGTCCTTCTTGGGTTTGGTGCTGTCAAAGTCCATGTCGCCAATGGCGGATTTCATGCGAACCTTGACCTGCTCGTAGACAAGTTCGGCGGTGGTTCCGGTCTCGGGATTGGTGTCCTTGACCTTGAGCAGCAGGACATACTCCTGCGTGCCGTCGTAGTCGCGGGAGGGGGCCTCCTCGTCCTGGTTCTTTGTGGTGGCGGACCCGGCGGTGGTCTTGGACCGATTGACGAGTTCGAGTTTGAGGCGGATCTCTTGTCCTTTCGTGAACTTCGGCCGAAGGTCGACGGTCTTGCCCTGCTGCGCGAGGGCGCTGGGTGTTCCCCACGCGCTGCCGGACGTGAACGGGACCCCAACGAGCGAAAGCGTCGCGGTGGCGGCGAGGATGAGACGTGCCGAGGTGTGCATGAGGCTCTCCGGGTCGAGGCGTGTCAGTAGTGTACCTGCGGGAGCGGAGCAGGATTCGGGGCGCAGGTCGCGGGGGTGGTTATCCCGCGCGGCGAGCGGCGTCGATGTCCTGCCGGATCGTCTCGTTGTAACTCGCGGCCCGCGCCAAACGCCTCAGCGCGGCAATGGTCGCCTCCGGCAGGCGCTCGAACCGGATGCCCGCCTCGCGCTTGAAGAACCCCGCCCTCCTGGTCCAGACCACACGCCCGCAAATCGGGAGCGTCTCTTCCAAGGCGCCGATGGAAAACGTGATGGCCTCGTTCGTGGGCAACCTTTCCTTCGTCAGCACCCGCATCCCCGACGCGGACAGGTCGAGCACCTTTCCCAGGCTGCACGTCACGTCCTGGCAGAGCACACGACCGTGCCGGCGCGGGGCCGGGCAGGCGGCCCCCTCGGGTGTCTGGACAGGAGATGTTCGTGCGTTCAGGTCCACCGCACGATCGACATCGTCGCTCCCGAGGCGACGCTTCGGTGCGAACGGCCTCCCGCTCATTCAGGGTGGTCGGGTCTTGCCGTCTGGATCGTGTATGCGAGGGGGTGGATTGTTCTTCGCGCCGCGAGCGCACGCACTCGCACGAGGGGTCGGTTGGAGCGACCAAAGAAAACGCCGGCCCGAACGGGACCGGCGTCGTATCGCTCTGCGGATCGGACTGGCTCAGCGGGTGAGCACGGTGATCTCGACGCGGCGGTTCTGCGCCTTGCCGGACTTCGTGCTGTTCGACGCCTTGGGCTGCGACGAGCCGTAGCCCACCGCGGAGATTCGACCGGCGCTGACGCCCTTGTTCACGAGGTAGGAGCGAACGGCATCGGCGCGGGCCTGGCTCAGTTGGTCATTGCTCGACCACTTGCTGGCGCTCTTCTTGATCGGGTCCGAGTCGGTGTGCCCACCGATCCGGACGTTGTAACCGCTGTACTTGCCCTTGAGCGAGGAGGCGATGCGATCCAGGCTCGGGCGGGCGGAGGACTTGATCGTGGCTTGCCCGGAATCAAAGAGGACCTCGCCCGCGAGCGTCGCGGTGAGGTTTCCATCCGCACCCTGGGAGAACATCGAGTCGCCCGAGAGGTCGCCCCCGGCGTTCCCACCCATGGGGGCGATGGGATACGGGTTGGCGGCGGGCTGCTGGACGACCGGGGCCGAACGAGCCTGGGCGAGTTGCACGTCCTTGTCACGGACCTGCTGCTCCAACTCGGCGGTCCGCTCGCGGAGTTGGGCGTTCTCATTCATGCACGCCTCGTAGTCCTTCTTGCTGGTGCCGCTGCACCCGGTCAAGGAAGCCGCCATTCCAAGGCCCACCAGGACCACACCCACGCGCTTCATCCAGTTCATGCCAGTACCCATCGAAGGCCTCTCATTCGCAAAGGAAACACCCGGCGGCACCGACCGCCCGAGTCCTAATGGTATCGGCGAACCACCAGAATTGGCACCACACGCACAAAAGAATCCACTCCCATGGCCGCGTTTTCGCTGGTATTTCTCCGCCGTTTCGTGTCACGAGCCGTTGAGGCGCACGCCCTCCGCGGCGTGGATCTCAAGGCAGGTTGATCGGCGCGAGGTGCGGCATCAACCGGCCCAGCCCCATCTCGATCCAGGGCTTGCACAGCACGATGAGGAGCGTCGCGATCGCTAGGTAGGGACCAAAGGGCATCGCCCGCTTGATCTTCCCGCCCAAGATCGCTCCCAGGATCGTCCACACCAGACCCACCAGCGCGGCTCCAAAGAACGCCAGGGTGGCGTCGATCCACCCCAGGCACGCGCCCACCGCCGCCATCAGATGGATGTCCCCCAGACCCAGGGCTTCCTTCCCAAGCGCCAGCGAGAAGACAATCCGCATCAGCCAGAGGAATCCGCCCCCGATGAGAAAACCCATGAGCGATCCGCCCAGCACCGTCAGCCACAATGGCGCGGGCATCCCCGCCAGGGCCGCCCCCGTCGCCGGGTGCACACTCCAAGGTCCGCCCAACTTTACCGCCAGTCCCGCCCCGGCCAGTCCCAGGCCGACGCACGGCGCGAGGAAGATCAGTTCGCGCAGCATCTCCCGCCTTGCGTGAGGGTAGCGAATCCACAAGTCCGTGGTCGCGGCAGGCTCGCCTGGCCCCCCTGGTCCACCCCCGGCCTCCTGACGCTGCCCCAGCGCCTGCGACTCCCATTCGTCGTAATCGGCGAAACTCCGACGCATGACCCCTCGGGAGAGCAGGATGTTGCTCAGCAGCAGCCCCAGCATCCCGCCCAGGGACGCCCCGATCCAGGGCCAGTCGTTCACCGAGGGCGTCGGAATCGTCCATGTCCACCCTCGTGCGAACATGAGATGCAACCCGCCGTACTGCACCCAGAGGGCATGACCGAGATGGAACAAGACGCCGACCAAGGCCGGTACCCACGTCAGCACCATCGGGATGTGATAGGTTCGAGCGTCGATGATCGTTGCCGCCGTCAGGCACGAAAAGAGCACGACCCAAATCACGTACGTCGGCCAGGTGGTGCGAAATCCGTTCAAACCCCACTCCGGTCGCATCACGCCGACATGCAGACCCAAGAACCGCCCTTGATCGGCATAGAGCACGACGTACAGCAGCACGAACAGCAGTCCGACAAAGGCCTCGACCAGCGGATATTCCGCCGAAATCGACGAGCGACAAAATCGGCATCGCCCTCGCAGCATGAGCCATCCGAAGATCGGCACGTTCTCTCGCCACGTCAGTTTCGTCCCGCAGGAGGGGCACCGAGAGGTCGGCGTGACCACGTCCAGCCCCAGCGGCAAGCGGTAGACGAGCACGTTCGTCAAGGACCCGATGCACGCTCCGAACGCGAATACGAACAAGACCTGAACGATCTCGAAGAGAAAGAGCAGGCGTTCGAGTTCGTCGTTGGTCATGCAAAGGATTGCGACGGGCGATAAACGGGTGACTGTTTGGCGGCGGCATCCAACCGTTACGCCGTGGAGCGTTCCGGTCGCCTTGAACTCTCTACGCCTGTTCTCGGCTTCCCGCCTGCTTGCGGTTGAGTTCTTCGACCCTCTGCTCCGCCTTTTCCAAGATTTCCCGGCATCGACCGATCAACGTCATTCCCCGTTCATATTCCGCGATCGATTGCTCCAGCCCGATCTCGCCGGATTCGATCCGCTCGATAAGTGATTCCAGTTGCGCGAGCGATTCCTCGAAGCCCGGGGCGTCGGCGGGTGACTCGGAGGTTGGTTTGCGAGGTTGGGCGCTCACGACAGGAAGTTAGCGGGGCAGTTCGCGCGGGTCCAATCGGATCGACCCGCTACTCGCCAAACAGCCCGTGTTGTTGCGGATCGTGCTTGGGCCGAGCCAACTTTCGAGGCCGAAACGCTCCCGCAGTCCCACTCGACGGTGGTGGTGGGGCGTTCGAGGCTCCGCCCTCCACGATCGAACGTACTTCACCCTTGGCCAGCCGCGTGCGAAGCCGTTCGCCCGCGCGCGCCTCACTCGCCGATCGAAGCGCCCGCCCATCCTCCGTCATGGTGCATGAATACCCACGCTCGAGCACGCCCTGCGGCCCAACGGCGAGGAGTTGTCGATGCGCACTTTCAAGGCGTGATCGAGTCTCGCGGATCGCGAGCCCTCCCGCCCGAACGAGCCGATCTTGAAGCGCCCGGACCGTGCGACGATCGAGCCTCGCCCGCATCGCGAGACCCAGCCGCGCCGCGAGCGACTCGACCCGGGCCATCGTCGCCGCATGCACCGCCGCCGGTCGGCGACGCTCCAGCCTCGCCTCCAGACGCAGCACACGCTCACGTGCCCGGGCCATCCGCGTGCGTGCGGCGTGGGAGAACTGCGCCTCGAGAACATCCAGGTCGTTCCTCGCCCGGCGAACGAGCGAGATGGGATCGTCGAACAGCGCATGCCGCGAAAGCCCCCGCACCCGCTCCTGCTCGAACCGCACGCGCTTGGTCACATCCGCGGAGAGCCGCCGCTGCAACGCCGTGATCTGGTGCAGGAGCGCGCCCCGATCGGGCGTGAGTCGCATCGCGGCCTGCGTGGGCGTCGCGCCGCGCTCATCGGCCACCAGTTCGGCGATCGTCGTGTCCGTCTCGTGACCGATCGCCGCGACCACCGGGATCGCGCACGCATAGATCGCCTGCGCCACCACGCGCTCGTTGAACGCCCACAGGTCTTCCATCGACCCGCCACCCCGCGTCACCAGGATCGCATCCACGCCCAGCACGTGCGCGTTCGCGCTGAGGTATTGGATCGCCTCGGCAATCTCCGGAGCGGCATGCTCGCCCTGCACCCGGACATCCACCACCAGCACGCCCACCGCCGGGCACCTTTTGTTCATCGTCACGAGCACATCCTGCAGCGCCGCCCCCGTCTTGCTCGTCACGATCGCGATCCGTCGCGGAAAGGCGGGCAGCCGGCGCTTGCGCTCCGGGGCAAACCAGCCCAGATTGCGGAGTTCCTCGCACAGCGCCCGATAGGCCAACTCCAACGCCCCGGCCCCGACCGGCTCCAACTTCTCGATCAGGAGCGTCACCTTCCCGCCCTTGGCGTAAAACTCCACGCGCCCGGTCGCCACCACCTCCTGCCCGTTCGCCGGTGTAAATCCGGCCTTCCGCGCCGCCGAGGCGAACATCACGCCGTTGACGACCGACTGCGCATCCTTCAGGTCGAAGTACCAGTGGGTCCGATCACGAAATCCGCTGACTTCCCCGATGACCCGGAGCGGCGACGCGATACGGGCGAGCGCCTCCTCGATCTTCCCCGCGAGTTGCGTCACGCTCAGCACGCCCTCACGCGTGCTTGCCGGCTCGCTCCTGGCCGCCTGCGCCATCTTGGAAGGATCAAAGGGAAGTCGTCCCATCGTGCGAAGGATACGTCCGCCGCACCGCCCCTCCATCCGAACTCCAAGCGTCCGCGAGGCGAGTCGTCTCGCGTAGTGCGGCGGCCCGGCCCGCCGATCCGTGAGAGGGCAGCCTTCACGGCGCCCAGCGCCAACCATTGCCCATCATGCAGATCGTTCTCGCCACCTCCAACCCGCACAAGGTCGACGAACTCCGCGCGATCTTCGCGGAGATGGGACTCCATGACGTCGAACTGCTCGGGCTCGCCGACGCCGCCCGCGAATCCCTCCGCGAGCCCGAGGAGACCGGGACGACGTTTGAAGAGAACGCCACCATCAAGGCCGTCGCCTACGCCAAGCAACTCGGGCGCACCTGCCTTGCCGACGACTCGGGATTGGAGATCGACGCCTTGGGCGGGAAGCCCGGGGTGATCAGCAGCCACTACTGCTCCGATGGACGAGAAATGGGCATGACTCGAATCCAGCGCGACGAAGCGAACAACCGGCGCGTCCTTCGCGAACTCGACGGCGTGCCCGAAGGAAGTCGGACCGCGCGCTTCGTTTGCGTGATGTGCCTCGCCGATCCGAGCGGTCGGGTTCTCGCGATGACCCGAGGGACGTTCGAAGGCCGCATCGGGCTCCCGGGCGATGTCCCGCGCGGGGAGCATGGCTTCGGCTACGACCCCCTCTTTCTCCTCCCCGCGCCGGACCCGCGATGCAGTGCCGAACTGTCCCCCGCCGAGAAGAACCGACGAAGCCACCGGGGTGAGGCCGCGCGCCGGATGGGCGAGCACCTTCGACGCCTGACCTAACGTCACAGGAATCGTGCGGTGCTCCCGAGGATACTCGAGTAGGCCATGGACTATCTGCTCGTCTGCATCGTCGCGCTCCTCGCCTCGGGCCTCACGCTGTATTCGGGCTTCGGGCTGGGCACGCTCCTGATGCCCGCCTTTGCCGTCTTTTTTCCGCTCGAAGTGGCCATCGCGGCCACCGCGCTGGTGCACCTGGCCAACAACCTCTTCAAGGTGTTCCTGCTCGGTCGCTACGCCTCGTGGAGCGTCGTGATTCGTCTGGGCGTTCCCGCGGCGATCGCCGCCATCGCCGGCGCGTGGCTGCTGACCCGCCTCGAAGGCTTGACGCCCTTGGCAACGTACGCTCTGGGCACCCACGCCTGCCACGTCACGATCATCAAACTCGCGATCGCGTGCGTCGTCCTTGCGTTTGCCGTCGTGGAACTGTGGCCCGGCTTTGATTCCTGGGCCTTCGATCCCAAGTGGGTGCCTTTGGGCGGGTTCATTTCCGGGTTCTTCGGGGGACTCTCGGGCCACCAGGGCGCACTGCGATCGGCATTTCTCCGCCGCCTCGGGCTCAGCAAGCAGGCGTTCATCGCCACCGGCGTCGTCTGTGCCGTCATCATCGACGTCGTGAGGTTGGGCGCCTATGGCGCGAGCATGTCGAAATCTCACTTGGCTTCCGTGCGCGGCGAGAGCATGTTGCCGCTTGTCGTCGCGGCCAGCCTTGCCGCGTTCCTGGGCGCCTTTGTCGGGAGCAAACTGGTTCAGAAAGTCACCATGCGCCACATCCAGGTGGTCGTGGGCATCGCCCTCTTGGTCTTCGCGGTCGCGCTAGGGGCGGGGATCGTTTGAGTGTATTTAGGTTATAGGACTGTAAAAGTTCAAAAAAATCAAAGTTCGTATTGACAAAATGCATCAAATCCTTCACAATAGTGAAGTAAGGTTTTGATTTATCAAGTATGGCCACTGATCTTTCAAACCACGTTCTCTCCCGTCTTCCTCGTGAAGACCTCGACCTCATCGTGCAACTCGTGCTGCGTTCTGGCTCGCTGAAGGATTTGGCCGCGGACTACGACGTGAGTTATCCGACGATACGTGCTCGACTGGATCGTGTCATCGCGCGACTTCGTGCCGCCGTCGAAGGCAAGCCCGTCGATCCGCTTTCGGACTTTCTCGCCACGCTGGTCGAGCGCGGCGAACTTTCCGTCTCGGCGGCGCGCGATATCCGCGATGTCGCCCGTTCGATCACGACTCAGAATGGAGGTTCGGTATGACGCACTGGTGGACACCTGAAACGGGCACCTATCTCGGAGCCTTCGGCGGCGCGGGGCTTGGCCTCGTCGGTGCCATCGTGGGGCCCCTCTGCGGCTACCTGGTCCCGCGCAATAAGGGGCGCGGGATCGTCCTGGGGATCCTTGGTGCCATGGTGCTCGTCGGCGTGGGCTTGCTGACCACCGGGGTGGTCGCGCTTGTCCGTGGGCAGCCTTCTCACGTGTGGTACACGCCGACGCTGATGGGCTTCATCGCGGCGTCGGTCGGCATGCCGCTGTTCTTCGCGATGCGTGCTCGGTACGTCGTGATGGAGCAGAAGAAGATGGACGCGGAGTTGCTGCGGAAGAGTTGATCCTCGGTGGGGGGTGCTTCAAGGGAAAGTCGCCTCGATTTCTCCTACGTTTCCTTCCCATGACCTTGATGCTCAGTGTCTCCGGCTGCCGCGGAATCGTCGGCGAAACCCTCACCCCCGAAGTCATCGCGCGCTTCGCCGGCGCATATGGATCGTTTCTTCGCGAACGCGCGAAGGGGAAACGAGTCACGGTGGTGATGGGCGTCGACGGTCGCGTGGGCAACCACATGGTCGCCGCCGCCGCACAGGGCGGGCTCATCGGTTGCGGTTGCCACCTCGTCTTCCTCGGCACCGCCATGACGCCGACCGTCGCCGCGGCCACCGATGCCTACGCCCGACGATCGGGGGACACGATGACCGCCGGCATGGTCTTGACCGCCAGCCACAATCCACAGCCGTGGAATGGCCTGAAGTGCCTGCTCGCCGAAGGGGGCGACCACGGTTCCGCCGCGTGCGCTCCGCCCGCCGAACTCGCCCACCAGATCATCGATCGCTTTCGGAATGGCCCAATTCTGAATGTGTCGTGGGACGGGCTTGGTTCGCTTTCGCACGACCACTCGCAAGCCGCCGAGCACATTCGCCGCGTCCAAGGCGCCATGACGAGCAGCGGGCTGACGCGTGACGCATCCTCGATCGGGCGCGGGCTGAAGGTCGCCGTCGATTGCGTGAACGCTTCCGCCTCGCTGGTCTCGCCCAACTTCCTGCGTGCGATCGGCGTCGAGCACGTTCACGAACTCTTCACCGATCCATCGGGCCTGTTTCCTCATCCGCCCGAGCCCACCGAAGAAAACCTCACGCGGCCGAACGGCCTGTGCGACGCGGTGCGAACCTCGGGCGCGGACGTTGGCTTTGCCCAAGACCCCGATGCCGACCGACTGGCGATCATCGACGAGCGGGGCACCTACATCGGCGAGGAATATACCCTCGCGCTCGGTGCGATGGCCCTTCTCGAAGCCCATGCTCAGGCGGGCACAAGCCGCAAGGCGAGCCCCGTGCTTGTCACCAATCTCTCGACCAGCCGCATGCTCGACGACGTCGCGGCAAGGTATGGTGGTCGCGTGATCCGAACGCCCGTCGGCGAGGCGAACGTGGTCGAGGTCATGAAGCGTGAGCACGCCCTCGCGGGCGGGGAGGGCAATGGAGGGGTCATCTGGCCCCGCGTCACCTACGTCCGCGACTCGCTCTCCGCGATGGGGCTGGTGCTCTGGCTCCTTTCGCCGAGCGGCGCGGGCCGAGGGACCAAGCGAAAACTGAGCGAGATCGTCGCGTCGATGCCGCGGTACGCGATCCAGAAGCGCAAGGTCGACCTCAAGCGCCGCGAAGACTCGCTCCCCGCCATTGAAAAGGTCGCCGCGGCGAACAAGGCCCAGAAGGTCGATCTCAGCGACGGCGTGCGTGTGGACTTCACCTCGGGTCCCAACGGCGGGAAGGCTTGGATCCACGTGCGCGCCAGCAATACGGAGCCGATCATGCGGCTCATCGCCGAAGCGCCGACGAAGGCCGAGGCGGACGCGATCCTCGACGAGGCCGCGCGGGTCATTGCGGGCTGATCGTCACGATACTTTTCCACGGCGCAACTCGCTCGTGAGTTGCCCCGCGAAGCCCCAGTTGTCCAACTCGACCTCGTCGATCACGACATGGGTGTGCTCGGGCTTCTTCCCGAGCACGTCGCTCAGCGTCCGGGTGATCTCGGCCACGAGGCGGGCCTTCTGCTCCCTGGTGACGCCGTCCTTGGTGAGGCGAACGTTGACGTAGGGCACCGCGACTCCTCTAGCGATCCAACTCGGCCGCCACCACGTTGATCGAGCCGACGCAGGCGACGATATCGGACAGCAGGTGTCCCTCGGCCATCCTCTGCATCAACGAGTAGTTGACGAAGCAGGGCGGCCTCACCTTGACGCGCCAGGGCCTCGGTCCGCCGTCGCTCACGATGAAGTACCCGAGTTCGCCGTTGGCCGATTCTTGAGCAAAATAGCACTCGGCGATCGGCGGCTTCCAACCGCGATTCGTCATGATGAGTTCGAAGTGCTGGATGAGCCCTTCGATGCTCCCGTACACGTCCTTTTTGTTGGGCTTGACGACCTTGCTGTCGGCGAAGGCATCGACCGGTCCCTGCGGGATCCTGTCGATGAGTTGGCGGATGATGTGGCAACTCTGCTTGATCTCTTCCACGCGCACCAAGTACCGGGCGTAGCAATCGCCCTCGTACGCCACGGGAACCTTGAACTGAACGGGCTCGGCGCCCTGCCCGTCCCAGTTGGGGGCGTAGCACAGGTACGGCGCGTCCTTTCGCACGTCCCGCAGCACGCCGCTCGCGCGGGCGCAGGGCCCGGTCCATGACCAACTGATCGCCTCGTCCTTGGTGATCTCGCCCACGCCGCGAACGCGATCCATGAAGATGCGGTTGCGATTGAGCAGCCCCTCGAGTTCGCCCACCGCCGTCGGCACTTCCTTGTTGATCAGGTTCTTGACCATCGCCTTGAAGGTTTCGTCGCCGTTGGCGGCGCAGGGCAGGTCCTGCATCAAGCCGCCGACGCGAGTCCAGTCGGGGTGGAAGCGCTGTCCGGAGATATAGTCCACCAGGTCATAGATCAGTTCGCGGACGTTGAACGCGTAGATGAAGCCCGTGAAGGCGTTGAGGTCGAGACCGGCCGCGCCGACACACAGGAGGTGGTTCTGGATGCGGGCCATCTCCGCCATGATCGTGCGCAGCACCTTGCACCGCGGGGTGAGATCGATGCCGAAGAGGTTTTCGACCGCCCCGTGCCACGCGATGTCGTTCCCGATCGGCGAGAGATAATCCATCCGCGAGACGATGGTGACGTACTGGTTGTAATCCAGCGCCTCGCCGAGTTTTTCAAACCCCGAGTGCAGGTATCCGATGTGCGGCGTACACCTCGCGATGCGCTCGCCGTCCAACTCCAGCACGAGGCGGAGCGTGGTGTGCGTCGCGGGGTGCTGGGGGCCGAAGTTGAGGACCCAGCGGTCGCCGGTGTCGACGTGCTGCTTGACATAGTCGAGGCGGTCGGCATCGACCGAGAGGGGCGAATCGGGCTTGAGGGTGAAGGGCATATCGCGGGAGTGTAGGTGCTCGCGCCGGGGAGCATGAGCGGGCGGTCCGATGCCTTGAGCCGCCGATCGGAGGCGGGGTGACTATCCCGCACGCTTCTTGAAGAGGTCGAGGAAGCGACCCTCGAACTGCGGAAAAACCCCGAGGCGATCGAGTTCGTTCTTGAGACGCATGCCCTGCGTCGGGTCACGCTTGACGAGATCGAAGAGCGCCTCGAGGCGCTCGCGCTCGTCCGGATCGAGTTTGGGTCGTGCCGTCGGGGCGACGCCGGGCGTCGTGGGCGAGGGAGTGGGTGGGGTATCCGAGGGAGCGGTGGGGGGGGCGGCGTCGCGGCTTCGCCTGTCTCGGAGCCGGGGGCGTCGAGACCTTCGTCTTCTTCGCCGTCGCCGGCGTCGCCGGTCTCCGTTTGCCGCTTCGCCTTTTCCATGGCGTCCAGGATGGCGCGATCGACGACCGCGGCTTGGCGGTTGAGCGCCTCGAGGCTGATGTCGATCCCTGCGAGGATGCTGAAGACGCTCAGCGCCGCCCGCGCCGCCTTCGGGTTGGGAACGCGCGCGGCGAAGTAAGGAATCTCGGCAAGGAGGCAAAGCCCCGACAGACCACGCTGGGCCGCGACCCCGAGCAACAAACCGTTCAATCCGCCGATGTGCCCATCGGCGATCTTCGTCACCTCGGCTCGCTCGAGTTCGCCCATCGTCGCCGCATCCGTTGCCACGCCCGAGACCTTTGGGTTCTCGGAGGGATGCAGCCCCGACGCGAGCGACGCGAAGGTCACGACGCGCTCGATGTCGAAGGCTTGGACGGCATCCAGCAGTTCGTTGGCGTAGTCGTAACTCCCCGAGGCCGGCTGTGCCTCGGCGAGGAAGACGATGAGGTCGCGCCCGACGCCCGGATTCTTCCAGTGATAGAACACCCCGCGAGGAAACGTCGGCGGCTGGACGATCCCATCCTTGACCTCGACCTCGTTCACATCAAAGTGCCCCCGAGCCTCCAGTTCCGCGGCCTCGCTCATCCCGAGTTGTTGCACGAGATAGCCCGCGGCTATGACGGCGACACTCCCCATGCCGGGCCAGGCGCCGATCAGCCAAGGGCGTGGGCGTGGGGTGGAGTTGGAAGGGGGTGTATGCATGCGTCCGGGGTGTGGACCCCATCTCAGTTGAGTACGCGGCGGAAGATGATCGGTTCGCCGAACGCTCGGGGGTCTTCGCCGTGCCTTCGGATCAACTCGCGGACTTGGGATGTCGAGCCGGCGATCATGACCGACTCGCCCCCGCCCAGGGCGACGCGATCGTGCGTCCACCCGCCGCGCTTCGCCGTTTCTTCCAGCCACGAGCCGTCGAACGACCAGACCCGCATGTCGTCGAGGCCCGGAGCGATCTTCATGACCTGGTGCACAGGCACGACCAGGAAGCCGTAGTTCTTGACCAACCGGTCACGCTCCTCTCGTGAGAGGAAGAGGTCCGCGTACTGGTCGTTCCCGATCCGCGTCAGCGTGAGGTCGAGGGTGAGGCGGGTCGGCGGGTCTTTCTCGTGATGCACCGTCAGTTCCAGCACGTACCGCCTCGGCTGCGGCTCCGTGATGCGTGCGAGGGTTGGGTGCTCGTCATCGGTGGTCCACTCGCCGATCAAGCGAGGGTCCGAGATCGCCTGCTCGGACGTCGAAGCGGTGTGCAGGAACGGCGAACCACATCCCGGGAGGATGCCGATCGAAGCGATCACCAACGCCACGGACATGACGCCCACGAGCCTGACGGAATGCGACGACGCGAACCAAGGCAGATTTGCAGCATTGAACATGGCGGCCTCCCATGCGTGGATCATCCGAAGGTGATGAGCGGCTTGATCATGCCGTCGTCCTTCGTTTGCATCATTCTGAACGCCTTGTTGATGTCGGCAAACTTGAAGCGGTGCGTCGTCATGGGCAGCGGGTCGACGCGATGGTGCTGGATGAGGCGCATGAGTCGGCCCATGCGCTCGCTCCCGCCCGGGCACAGGGCAGTCCGGATCGTCTTGTCGCTCATCCCCACGCCCCAATCCAGGCGAGGGATGGGGACGGTGTCGCCGTCGCCGTGGTAGCCGACGTTGGAGATCGTGCCGCCGGGACGCGTGGCGGAGATGCATGCGGCAAAGGTCTTGGGCGAGCCCAGCGCCTCGATCGCGGTGTCGACGCCCTTGCCCCCGGTCGCCTTCCGGATCGCCTCGACGGGGTCTTCCCTTGTAAAGTCGATCACGAGATCGGCCCCAAACTTCCGCGCCAACGCCGCACGATCCGGTTTGCTCTCGATCCCGATCACGAGCCCCGCGCCGAGCAGGCGGGACCCCACGGTCGCCATCATCCCGATGGGCCCTTCGCCAAAGACGGCGACGCTGCCGCCCATCGGGATGTTGCCAAACTCGGCGGCGACGAACCCGGTCGAGAGCATGTCGCAGCAGTATGCCGCCTGCTCGTCGCTAAGGTCGTCGGGGATGGGTGCGAGGTTGGCGATGGCGTTGTTCACGTGGAAGTACTCGGCCATGCTGCCATCCTTTTGGTTGGCGAACTTCCACCCGCCCAGCATCCCGCCGCACTGCGACGGATACCCGCGTTGGCAGTTCTCGCAGGAATAGCAGGGGGTGATGGCATTCACGGCGACCCGCTGCCCGACGCGGAACAGCCCCGAGGCCTTCGCGACCTCGCCCAACTCGTGGACCACGCCCACGGCCTCGTGTCCCAGCGTCAGGTCCGTCCGCGGGCCGATCGCGCCCGCGACCGTGTGCGTGTCCGAGGTGCAGATGAGCGCGGCGGTGGTGCGCACGATCGCGTCATGGGGACCGGGACGCGGGATGGGCTTGTCGATGACCCCGACTTCTCCGATCCCGTGCATCACGAAGGCTTTCATGGTGTTCATGGCCTTTCCTTTCCGTCGTTCCGTCCTGGCGTCGGGTGCCGTGCCCTAGTCCGCGCTCTGCCGCAGCAACGTCTCCCCTCGCGCGCGGTGACGCGTCTCGACCACCACAAGCGAGTTCTCGTCTCGTTCTCGTGGGGATGGAGTGGACGGAGGACACGCCGCCCGGACCTCTCGCTCGGCCCTCAGCCAGTCCGACAGTGCATCCCCCGAGCCTCCGTTCCTGAGCCGATCCTGGTACAACTCGTGTGCTCGCACGCGGATGCGGGCTTGGAGATCCTCACGCCCGGGCGGCGTCGCGGCGCTCGGCAGGGCTGGCGTGGTCGCAAGCGGCTGACGGTCGATGTCAGATCCTCGGCTCATGGTGTGCTCCTTTCGAATCACGCGTTCACTTTCCCGGTGTACCTCCGGGTGTTCCACGACTTCATCCAACGGGGAAGGCGCCCAAAATGTCCAGGCTCGTCACGATGCCCACGGGCATGTTCTCGTCGTCAACGATGATGACGCGATGGATGCGCCGGTCATACATCTGTCGGGCCACGCGGCTGATGGGCGTCTCGGGCTTCGCCGTCTCGACATCCTCGGACATGAAATCCTGCACGCAGAGGAGTGGTTCAGGGATGACATCCTCCTCGTCCCCGCCTTGTTCGCTGATGACCTCGAAGAGATAGCCCGGAGGCAGGTCGCGAGTTCCTTCCGAGCAACGTCGGATGAGGTCCGACTTCGAAGCCACGCCGATGACTCGTCCCTGCGCGTCCACGACGGGCGCCCCGGAAACCTCGTTCTCCTCGAGCAGCAACGCAAACTGGCGGATGGACATGGAGGGTTCCGCGCACACCGGTTCCCGCGTCATGATCGACGCGACACTCACATTGGCTTTCGTCGCCGCCATGGTTTGCCTCCAGTCTTGTGTGTGTGTGTTCGCTCGCCGTTCGTTCTCCCGCTTCCAACGCGTCACCTCCCCGCCGTACCCGCACCTCAGGATGGCACGCACGAGCGACCCCGGCGTGCACAACGCTTGATGGAGCACCCCCGCCTCGGAGCGGAAGAGGTTCACCCGAACCTCTCGCACTCCTCGCACGCGGCGCAGGGTGGCCACCACCCTGCGTCGAGCCTCTTCTCCCAGTACGCCGTACAGTCGCACCACGGTCGTTTGCAGTTGCCTTTGCACAGCGCACCTTGTGCCGAACTCGATCAACCAATGCCTGCATCGCCCCTTCGGGTATACGTACGTGCATCCGGTGGCGTCGGGTTCGGCGCCTCTCCCTCTTTGCCGGTGGTCGCCCGGCGTGGATGCCGTGCGCCCGACGTCATCATCTTCGCCCTACCGCACCGGCCACACAACACGGAAACTTCCCCGATCGAATGGGCCCTCGGCGGTCGTCCAAACGCAACGCCATCCCTGTGGACTCGTTCCGGCGATGCATCCTGCGAACCAAGTACAAACGTATGAAAATCGCCTTCATGGTGAGAACAGCGTGGCCACGGTGTATGCTTGTTTATGGCACGAATCCGCGCGCGATCTTCGCCTGCGCGACGAGGCCGCGGCGCCCCAGACGCGAAGGGCACCGTGCGGCCACCCCATCCCGACGGGTTGCCGATGGGGGTTGTTCAAGAGTTGGCCCGCCACCGCGCCACACTCGCGGCGCTGCTCGATCCGGTCATCACCATGGACGCGAGCGGCCTCGTGCTCAGCGCCAGCCACGCCGTCCGCCGCGTCTTCGGCTGGAAGCCCGCGGACCTGGTCGGGCGTTCCGTCAGCCTGCTCATGCCCGAGCCGCACGCTTCGGCCCACGCGGGCTACGTCGCCCGGCACCTCCGCACCGGACGAAGCGGGGTCCTCGGCCGTCCGCGCCGCTTTGAGGCTCTGCGTCGCGATGGCACGCTGGTTCCCGTCGAAATCTCGATCTCGCGCACCCACCTCCCCGGCGAGCAATCCCCGCTCTTTGTCGGCGTGATCCGTGACCTGAGCGAGCATCACCACCTCGAAGAGTCGCTGCGAACCAGCGAGCGTCGCATGCGGCTGGCGATGCGCGTCGCGAGGGCGGGCGTCTGGGATTGGAACCTGCGCACCAACAACGCGTGGTGGTCCGACGAGATGTACGAACTCTGGGGCGTGCGGCGCGGGAAACGCATGTGCCGGCGATGCTGCCTCGCGTGCATCGTCGAGCAGGATCGCGAACGGTTTGCGACGGTCATCGATCGCGCGATGGCGAGCCACTCCGACTACCAGTGTGAGTTTCGCATCCGCCACCCTGTCCGCGGCGTGAGGTGGATGGACTCGCACGGACGCATCGATCACGACGCGTCCGGCATGCCCGTCCGCCTCCTGGGCTTCACGATCGACATCACGGACCGCAAGCGCGTCGAATCCGAACTGATCCACCATCGCGAAAATCTCGAACATCTCGTGGCCGAACGCACCGCGGACCTTCGTCGCTCGGAGGAGCACGCTCGCGTGCAGGAGCGCATGGCGTCGATCGGCACGCTCGCCGCGGGGCTCGGGCACGACATGAACAACGTGCTCCTCCCCATGCGGGCCCAACTCCACGTTGCCGGCGCCGCGCGTGGACCTCACGCCCGCGACGCCGTTCGAACCGCGGTCCACCACATCCAGCGCGGCGTGGATTACCTCCAGCATCTCGCCGACGGCTTGCACTTCCTCACCATGGACCCGGAGTATCCCGACGGCGGACGCACCAACCTGGCACGGTGGTGGGAGCAGACGGGGGTCCTCTTGTGTAAGGCGGTCCCCATGCACGTTCGTGTCATCGCCGAGTTCGGAGGCCGTCGTGCGGAGACGCTCCCCGATGTCGCGATCGCGCCGCACCGCCTCACCCAGGCGGTGCTCAATCTCATGGTCAACGCGGGCCAGGCGATCCCTCGCCCCCCCAAGGGCGCTCGCCGCCAGGGCGTCATCCGAATCCGGGCCGACGTTGTTCCGACGACCGGCACGGCCCGAGCCCGGACGCCGATGGTGCGGCTCTCGATTCAGGATAATGGCATCGGCATGTCCGATGAAGTCCGCCGTCGAGCCTTCGAGATGTTCTTCACCACCAAGCCCCGTGGCCTCGGCACGGGGCTAGGACTGCCCCTCGTCGCCCGCGTGGTGCACAACGTCGGCGGTTCGGTGCACATGGATTCCAAGGTCGGTGAGGGCACCACCGTCTCGCTCCTCTTGCCCACGTCTCCGGCCCCGGGCGACGGGGCGAAGCGTCCGACCACGGCCGCGATCTCGCTCAACGACCAGCGTGTCGCGGGCGTCTTCCGTCAACTCTTCGAGGCCGCGGGGGTTGAGGCGCGCGTGACATCGTCGCCCGACGGTGCGAACGTCTGGGTGCTCGAGCCACGTCTCGACGCGCTCGAATCCGCCCGCGCGTGGCGATCGAGTGCTGGAACGCCTGATCCAAGAGCCCGACGCCTCGTGCTGGTCGGGGCGGTGTCCAAGCCCGTGCTCCGTCGATGGATTCCGCTCGATCCAATCCTGGTGCCCAAGCCCGACGAGTTCAACGTGCTTCGACAAGCGGTCAGTCGCGTGGTGTCGTGCGACTGATCCAAGAAAGGAGTTCTCGTGTCACGCATCAACGTCAGCCGAAACTCAATCGACCGCCCACCCGCATCCGCACGCCCGAAAGACGCTGGACTCCGCGTGCTGTGCGTGGATGATCATCAACTCCTCGTCGAAGGACTCAAGGCCCACTTCGCGGTGGAAGGCACCATCGAGGTCGTCGGTGCGCTCCCCAAGGCGAATCGTCTCCTGGATGAAGTCTCCAGGCTCAAGCCCGACATCGTCCTGCTCGACATCGAGATGCCCGGCGCCGACGCCTTCGAGATGGCCGACCGCCTCAAGCGAGCCGTGCCGAGCGTGCGCGTGATCTTTCTCAGTGCCCACGTGCGAGACGGATACATCACCGCGGCGTACAAGTGCCACGCCGATGGCTACTTCGCCAAGAGCGACGATCTTCACGACTTGGTCGAGGGAATCCACGCCGTCGCGCACGCCCGCACGGGCGATGGGCAGTTTGTCATGGGACCGAAGGTGCGCGAACGGTGCCTCACCATCGGGCACATCACGGACGCGTCGGGCACGGATGGCCCACCCGCGACCGCGATCAGTTCCCTCACCGAGCGCGAGGTCGAGGTCCTCCGTCTCATCGGCAAGGGCCTCTCTCGCCACGAGATCGCCACCGAACTCTCCCGAAGCCCCAAGACCGTCGATGGTCATCAGGATCGCATCATGAAAAAACTCGGCATCACCGCCCGCGCCGACCTCGTGCGATTCGCCATCCGCGAAGGGCTCGTGGAGGCTTGACGAAAGACGGCACCCTTCGCGCGAGCCCCGGGCCCGCACATCCCACAACGGAGAGTGCCTCTGAGAAAAAGGCCCCGCGGAGTCGTGGTCCACTCCGCGGGACCCGATGGGGGTTGGGCTCTCATGGATCGGCGTGCCTGCACGCCGGGTCTTCAGCAGCCGGCGTAGTAGTGATCGAGGTAGTACAGCAGGTCTTCGATCGTCACCCCCCCATCGAGCGTCCCGGTCAAGGAGCCGTCGTCCATGTCCGCATCCGGCAGGCCTTGACCGTAGCAGTTCAGGAAGTAGATCAGATCATCGATCGTCACGCCGCAATCGCGGCGGCCTTGGAACGTGCCGTTATCCAGGTCGGCGATGCAGCCCTGCTGGTTGATGGTGCCCGCGCTCACGACCCAGTTGTCGAACCAGCCCGAGAGCGGCTCCGGAGTCCGATACTCGCTGACGAGGAACAGGCCCAGTTTGATGGGCGTTGCGAGGCACGGCCCGGAGTGCTCGTGCAGCAGCGTGTCGCCGTCGCCCGTGCTGTAAGAGAGCGAAACCGTCTGGCCCACACGCCGAATCGTGAACTCCACGGTGGGGTCGCTGTTCGCGACAAACTCGGAGCCGCCGTCGCAGGTCTGGAACATGTTGGCGTTGATGAAGGTGTTCCCGTTGAAGAAGATGTCCACAAACTCCCCGCTGCGGAAGTAGCCCACGAGGCCCATCTCGCCCGTGCTGTTCAGGTCCGAGCGATGGGCGAGCACACGGGCGACAAAGTCGCCCTCGATCTCATACGTGCCGTTGAGGCGCACAAGGCCGTCCTCCAAGCCGGGGATCTTCGAGAACATGGCGAGCCCGTCCACGATGTGCATCTGGAAGCCGTGCTGCTCCGTCACGCACACCCAGCGGTCCAGTTGCGGACGGTCAAAGTTCTGCTCCACGACTCGGTCCACGCCCAACGCCGTCCCGGAAAGCGCAAGCAACGCAACGATCACCGAGTTGTTGAGGAGGCGATTCATGGTCCTTCCTTTCGCGAATGACTCCACTCGACCCGCAGGCCGTTCCACGCAATCGTCGTGCGGGCGGTGAGTTCGAAGGGAGCAAAGGACGTGGGGGGAGTGGAATCCATAAGCAAATTTCCGGCATCGGCGTGCATCGCGCTCGACCGACGGGTGCCGACGCGATGTAGGCGATGTTCGGGTGGTTCGACGCGCGTTCTCGCTCGATTCCCCATGGTGCGGGCCGCGAGATGCCACGCCGACACACGATCGGGGAAGATTTCTCGTGGTCGAAGACGGCGTTCGTCGCAAGCCTGTTGGTGCCTCATCCACGCGGGTCGCCGTCTTGATTCGCGGCGAGGTCCAGGAGTACAGCGATGCACACCCTACGTTCGACATGTCGATTCGGGCTCGCGGCCACCATGCTGTTCGCGGGCGCTCAAGTATTGGGATCGCCCGAGTTTGAGTTTGGCTCCGGAACGTCCATGCCGTGGACCCAGGCGCTGCAGGGGATCCCACAAGGGCGCGTTCGCCCCGTCATCGCGGGGCAGGACACCATGACCTTCGTCGCGCAGGAGTTCTATCTCTCGCAGGGCGGGCCGTTCGTCATGCAATCCTCGGTGCTGTTCCCGGATTACCCGTACGAGGGGCAAGAAGCGCTGATGATGGGGTGGGAGCCGCCGACGATTCCCGGGCTGGCCGTCGCCGCCTGGCAGTTTGATTACGCGCAGGACCCTAGCCTCTTCGGGCGGCGCATCCGCTTCACCGTCAATGCGCCGCCGGGAATCTGGGATGTCTCTCTCGAACTGATCGATGCGAACGGGTTCTCACGCGGCTGGTTCCTCCCCATGCCCCCGCTCGGGTGGAATATCTACGAAATCAACCCCGAAGGAGGCACGCCGCCACCCGGGTGGGTGTATGCCGATCAACCCGGGTTCGACTTGACTCAGGTCGTGTCGATCCGTCTCAATGAATCGGGACGGCAAGGTGTCTTTCCGGCGCCGCCACCCGGCGTCCCATTCCCGCCATTCTTCCAGTGGAACGCATGGGACAGCCTGCGGGTGATTCGGCCCCCGATCCAAACCACGGTCCCGGGCCTGATCGTGTCGCCCTTCGCGGGCTCCGCCGCGGGTCTCCCGCCGCTGGCCTCCCCGAAGTTCGGCTTGATCGCCACCCCGGGGGCCTCCCCCTTCATTCCCGAGATGTACATCGATCAACTCGGCTCGCCCGAGATCATCCGCATCGATCCGATCGGGAATCCCATTCCCTTCACCAATCCCTTCCCCATGCCCAGCCCAACCTTCGGGTTGGACCTCGATGGCCTCATCGAGAATCTCAAGTCGCCCACGTTGGGCCTCTACGGCGGTCCGGCAGCCATGTACGGCGTGCCCGCCGGCGGCGCCCCCCTGCAACTCGTCCGTCCGAACGGCGCATGGGGGCCTTTCGGCTTGCCCACGGGCAACGTGCCCGGGGCAGCCCAGGCCCAGTTTGATCGAACCCCCGGCTTCCGCTACGGCGGATTCCTCTACCTCAGCGATTGGGGCCCCGACGCGACCGACGGCATCTACCGCTCTCTGCCGAACGGCGCCACCATGCCCTTCGCCCCCATGCCCAACCTCGATGTCCGCTACTTCACGTTCGATCTCACCGCCGGCGCCACGGGCTACCTCCCCGGCAACCTGTGGGCCACCTCGTACAACTCGGGTCAGGTCTTCTCGATCACGCCCGTTGGTGCCGTGGTCCCACGCTTCGTGCTCGCACCCGGCATCGAGGGCCTCGCCTTCGGCACCGGTCAGGACCTCTTCACCAACGAGTTGTACGTCGCCAACCTCGTCAACGGCACCGTCGACATCGTCGATCCAAACGGCGTGGTGCGTCCATTCATCAATGGGCTGCCCGGAGCCGCCTACCTCATGTTTGTGGATACCGGGCCATACGCCTTCCGGGGCAATCCCTCGCTCTACATCCTCGACGGTCGCAGTTCCATCTGGGTCGTCTACCACTGCCTCGCCGATGTGGACGACGGCTCCTTCACCGGAACGCCCGACGCCGGCGTGACGATCGACGACCTCCTCTGGTACCTCTGGATCTTCGAACTCGGCGTCATCCAGGCCGACGTCGACGACGGCTCCTTCACCGGCACCCGCGACGGCGGCGTGACCATCGACGACCTGCTCTACTACCTCCACCGCTTCGAACTCGGCTGCTAGTTCGCACGCTCACCACGCCCGGACTGGACGTTCCGGTCCGGGCGTTTTCTCGTCGCGCGCCCCCCGCGGACGGAGGTCTACCTGACCTCGGCCAGGTAGGCCGCGAGGATGTCTCGCGCCGCGGCAAGGTCCTTCTTGTCGATCATCTCGGTCACGGTGTGGATGTAGCGCGTGCCGACCGTGATCCCGATCGCCCGTGCCCCCGCCGCCGCCTGCTGCGCTGCCGCGCCGTCCTGTCCGCCCGCCGCCAGGATGCTCCGCTGATACGGGATGCGCTTCTTCTTGGACAGGGCCTCAAACTCCTGCACCAACTTGTAATCGCTGATGAACGACGAGTCCTTGATGTGCAGCGCGTAGCCCTGCCCGTGCTTGCTCACGCTCTCCTCGTCCGGAACACCCGGCGTGTCGCACGCGAGCGTCACGTCGATCCCGATCCCGATATCGGGCAGCACCGCGTGGCTCGCCGTCTTGGCCCCGCGCAACCCGACTTCTTCCTGCGTCGTGAACGCCACGATCACTTCGCACGCGTGATTCCCGCCGTGCTTCTCTTCAAGAGCCCGGATCGCCTCGATCCCCAACCAGCACGCCACGCGATTGTCCATCGCCTTGCCCACCACCTTGTCGCCCACCTCCATCGCCGGCTCGTGCATCACCACATAATCGCCGATCTTGACCTTCTTTTTCACCTTCTCCGCGGGAAGTCCGATGTCGATGAAGAACTCCTTCACCTCCGGGACCTTCTCGCGGTCCTTCGCGCTCGAGATGTGGATCGGCCTCCCCCCCGGGTTCATCACGCCCACGAGGTCCCCGTCCTCCGTGCACACCAAGACGCGTCGCGAGAACAAGTTCCGTGGATCAAAGCCCCCGGCCGCGTTCACATAAAGAAACCCGTTCTTGTCGATCGACGAGACGTAAAAACCGATCTCGTCCATGTGGCACAGCAGCATCACCTTCGTGGGCGTCCCGCCCGACTTGCCCTTGCCACCCTTGCCCCGTGGACTCCGTCGGCAGATCAGCGAGCCCATCGGGTCCGTCGTGATCGAGTCAAACAGCCCCGCGACCTCCTTCTCGATCAGGTCGCGCACGCGCTCCTCTCGTCCGGGAACGCCTGGAGTCTCGGAAAGACGCTTCAAGAGATCAATGTTCAGCATGGGCCGCTCGCTTTGGGTCCGATCTACCGACGCGACATGCCGCGTCACCACCCCCCCACGCCGACAGCGTAGAGCGCCCACGCCCATCCGGCGAGCCTTCGGGTGTCGTCCAACGCCCGGCTTCCTCCTCGCCCCCGCACCGCCATAGGGCCCGATTCGAGGTCGGTCGAGTGGTCCGCGCTCACGCCTGAGGCATGCGAAACAACGCCGCGCACGCCGTGTGCCCGTGCAAAAAACTCTCCCTCGCGTCTCCAACAGGACCAATCTCGCCCGCGGCAAAGCACCCCGCCAGCGGCAGGGGCGCTCCGTGCGCTCCAGGCTCGATGGGAGTCCCGCCTCGCGCCAGTTCCTCGCCCGCTCGTGGCGGCTCAAACGCGCGCACGATCGCGCTCGCGTCATGGTTCGGTGCCGCAAACAACTTCTGCCCGCGCCCGTTGCACGTCAGCAGCAAACAGCCCGCCGGCCTGCCGTGCAGTTTCTCCCCGTCCAGCAGCATCGCCAAGTCCTCGCTCGCCGTGGCCCGATCGCGCACGTGAAACCGGATCGTCATCCCCACCCTCACGATGTCGTTCACCGCCATGCCACCGCTCTTGGGGTCCAGGCCCACGACGTTGCGGATCAGGAAGTCATCGCGCCCGAAACGCTCCTTGTATTCATTCACCACGCGCCCAACGTGCAGCCCATCGTTCAGCACGTCCTTCGCCCGTTCGCCCAGCGACAAAATCGCCTCTCGCATCACCTCCGCCGTCGGCTTGCCCCCCAGTTCGAAGATCACGTTCCCCTTCGCTTTCGTGACCACCGCCGTCGGCCCGATCGGCCTGCACCCCTGCGAGACGATCGCATCCACCTGCACCGCCCCGCTCAGCGTCAGCCCCACCGCGCCCGCGCGGTGCAGTTGTCCGTTCAGCACGATCACGTTGTCCCCCGCCGAGCGCCCTCCCGACGCGATCGCGCCCATCAACGGCCCGGGACAGTCACGCCGCGCCCGGTTCATCGCCGGGAGCAACTTCACCAGCGGCACGCTGAACGGGTCCGCGAACAGGAACGTCCCCCGGCACTCCCCTCCGCACGCGAGCGTCGTGCGAAACCGCTCCTCCGAACCGGGCGACGTGTCCGCGGGGTCCAAATGCTCCAGCGTGAACGGATGCACCGCCACGCCCGGCATCCTCAACGCCAAGATCGAGATCCCCGGCGCCCGCTCGAGTTCGATCTCCCCACCGATCACCGCCTGCGACGACATGCCCACGAGCGTTTCGGGCTCGAGCCGCTCGCGGATCGTCCGCACCACCACTTCCGCCTCGTCCACATGGTGAGGCGAGAAGAACACCAACGCCACATCACACCCGCCCTCTCCCAGCCCCTGGCGCACGCCCTCACACGCCTGCGCCGCGGCCGCCAGTGAATCGGGGTTGGACGAAAGCCCGCTCCCGCAACGCAGGCCGGGTGTCGAAGGCGATGACATCCCCGAGGATAGGGAGCCCAAGTCGCCGCTCCGCTACAAGAGGAAGACCTTGACCAGCACGTCGCCGATCCCGATGATCGCCGCTCCCGCGATGATCCCGGCGCAGATCGGCTCGTGCGTCTCCACCCAGAGCCGATGCCCAAGGCTCTCCTTCCGGTTCCCCCACACCTTGTGCGCCAACGCGAAGAACGCCGCCCCCGCGAACATCGCGATCGTCGAGTCCGGCGGCACCACCACGCCCAGCCCGATCGCCAGCGGGCTCAGCGGGAACTTGTTCTTCGTGAACACCCGGACAAGTTCCAGCACCAGCCCCGCGACGCCCGCCACGATCATCGACACGATGATCGACTTCGTCAGCAAGGTGCCCGTGCCCGCGTCGCCAAAGATCGACGTCACCAGGTCCGAGACGCCCTTCCATTGGATCGCCGACGGAAACCCGAACTGCCCTCCGTCGGGCGCCATCACGTTCTGCAGGTGCTTGGGGTCCACCGCCGCCTTCGCCGGGTCATAGTCGCTCGTAAAGAGCACGAAGAACAGCGGCGTCGAGGCCAGGGCGCCCGACAAGATCCCGATGATGTGCCCGATCGCCTGCTGCCTGGGCTTCGCGCCCAGCATGTAGCCCGGCTTGATGTCCATCAGCAGGTTCGAGGCGTTCGAGGCCACTTCAACGCACATGACGCCCGTCATCAGGTTGGTGGGGGGGTGCTTGGGATCGAGCCCGCCGAAGAGGAACTGCGGGATCTTCGACAGCGAGCCCGTCGGCGTGATCCCCGTCAACGCCGTGCTGCTCGCCGCGATCAGCGTCAGCACGATGATGAGCGGGATCGCGACCGCGCCAAAGACCCACGACACGCCGAACCAATCATGCGCCATCCACACGCCCACCGCGCCCACGATCGGAACGCCGACCCACGAGATCCACAGCGGCAACTCGATGTGACCCACCACGTCCGTCTTCGCCTTGTCGCTCTTCGAAAAGACGCCCTTGAACGCCTCGATGAAGACCTGCGGCTTCGCGAACAGCGACACCATCGACGCCACCACCATAATCGAGATACCCCACCACAGCGCCCAACTGTTGAGGATGTGCGCCCGCGACCAACTCCCGTCCGCCTTCGGCTGGATCTCCCCCGTCGAGATCATCCACGGCACGATGATCATGAAGTTGACCAGCATCCCGACCATCATGCTCACCGCCGGCTTGATCCCCATCAGCCCGCCCGCGCCGAACATCGCCAGGTCGAGCGCCGGCGAGACCCCCATCTGCCGCAACTCCACCCCCGCCAGTTTCGGCGCGGGCACGATCCCCTTCGCCGCCAACGTGTAATACCACCCGTCCAGCGCGTGCGGGAGGTGCCATGCCGACTTCAGCCCGAGCCACTTCATCTGGATCAACTTCATGTAACTCTCGCCCGAGATGAAGTTGATGAACCCCGCCAGCGAGGCAAACAGCACCAGCATCTTCGCCTTGAAGATCCCCGCCGCCGCCGCGCTCGTGTAGAGCGCGTCCAACACCACGCCGCACGCACGCCCTTCCGGGAAGGGCTGCTGCTCATCGTTGATGAACCGTCGCTTCATCGGGAACGCCACCAGCACGCCCAGGATCGACAGCACCACCATGAACCAGAAGATCTGCCACCCGGGGAGCGGACGATTCTCGATCCACATGTACGCCGCGATCCCCGAGATCAGGGGCCCCGTCATGTACCCCGCCGACGTCGCGATCGACTGCGAGCAGTTGTTCTCCAGGATCGTCATGTCCTTGGCGCCCAGCGTGCTCAAGAGCCGGAACGCCGCGAACGCCAGGATCACACTCGTCAGCCCGACGCCGAGCGTCCAGCCCGTCTTCGCACCCACGTACAGGTTCGTCGCCGACAGCACCCCGCCGAGCACAAACCCGGTGATCGCGGAGCGCAGCGTCAGTTGCGCCATGTCGCCTCGAAAGACGTTCTCCAACCACCAGCGGTCCTTCTGCTCGCGCGACCACGTCTGGACCTGTTCGTCGGTGAGTTGTGGAATGGCCATAGGGTCGGAGTGTAGCGGAAACACGGGGGCGCGGCGCCCGCACCCACTGTTCCACTCCCCCCATCCCACCCTCCCGACTCCACTCCGCCGCCCGACCATCGCCGATCAGGCCGGTGCCAAGACCTGCACGCTCCGCGCCGGCAGGTAGATCAGCACGCTGTTGAGGCGGTGCCCCGCGTGCACCGTCGTGTTCGGATAGGGCCTCTCGTGCTCCACGAGGTCGTGCCCGCCAAACCGCCCTTCATCCGAGTTCAGCACGATCCGATAGTCGCTCGTCCCCGGCACACCCACCCTCAGGTCCGTGTGCGATCGCGTCGGATGGAAGTTGAACGCGAACACCAGCGCCCCACGCGAGCACAAGATCACCTTCTTCCCCTCGTCCGCATCCCCGATGTGCGCCCTCTCCCGATCGAGCACGCCATACCGCTCATCCAACTCCATCATCGCCCGATCAAACTCGGCCAGATGCCGATACCTCAAATCCGGGTGATCCACCAGCGACCATTGCCGTCGGGCATACTTGTACGAGTACCCGTTCCCCTCGCGAGGAAAGTCGATCCACTCCGGGTGCCCGAACTCGTTCCCGATGAAGTTGAGATACCCCTCACCACCCAGCGCGAACGTCACCAGGCGGATCATCTTGTGCAGCGCGATGCCCCGGTCGATGATGAGCGACGGGCTTCCCACGTTCATGTGCCAGTACATCTCCTGGTCCATCAGCCAGAACGCGAGGGTCTTGTCGCCCACGAGCGCCTGGTCATGGCTCTCGGCATACGCCACGTGCTTCTCGTGCTCGCGCCGATTCGTCAGCACCCGCACCATCTCTCCCATGGACCATTCCTCGTCCCGCTTCTCCTTCAGCACCTTGATCCAGTAATCCGGAATCCCCATCGCCAGGCGATAGTCAAACCCGAGGCCGCCCTCCTCAATCGGCCGGCATAGTCCCACCATCCCGCTCACGTCCTCCGCGATGGTCGTGCAACTCGGGCACACCTCGTGCGCCACCTGATTCGCGAGCGTGAGGTACGCGACCGCCGCCTCATCGACGTGATGCACAAGGTAATCGTCGTACGAGTGGAACCCGTGCCCGAGCCCGTGATGCGTGTACATCATGCTCGTCACGCCATCGAACCGGAACCCGTCGAGGTTGTACTCTTCGAGCCAATACCGCACGTTCGAGAGCAGGAACCGCAGCACTTCGTACTTGGAGTAGTCGAAGAGGAGCGAGTCCCACGCCGGGTGCTCCCCCCGTGCGCCGCCGTGGAAGTACTGGTGGTCCGTGCCATCCAATCGATTGAGCCCCTCGACCGTGTTCTTCACGCTGTGCGAATGCACCAGATCGAGCAGCACGCGAATCCCCAGGCCGTGCGCCGCGTCCACCAACGCCTTGAAGTCCTCCGGCGTCCCAAACCGCGACGACACCGCAAAGAAGTTCGAGACGTGGTACCCGAAGGAGCCGTAGTACGGGTGCTCCTGCACCGCCATCAGTTGCAGCGTGTTATACCCGCCCCTCGCGATCCGCGGCAAGACCTCCGCCGCGAACTCCGCGAACGTCCCCACCCGCTCGGCCTCTAACGCCATCCCCGCGTGCGCCTCATAAATCCGCGGCGCGTGCCGGACCACAGGCCGCTCGTGCTTCCACTTGAACTCGGGAGGCATCCACACCACGCCCGTCGCGTTGTGCCCGCGTGCGTCAAACTCGACACGCCGGATGTACGCGGGAATCCGATCCGCATTCCCCGCCGCCGACTGCACGTTCACCTTCACCCGCGACCCGTGTCCCACCTTGCCCGAGTATTCTGAATCCGGCAGGAACACCGACCACACCCCATGCTGGTCCCGCTGCATCGGGTGCGCCAGCCGGTTCCATCCGTTGAACTCACCGACCAACGACAACTGCGCCGCCCCGGGCGCCCACTCCCGGTACCAAAGCCCATGCTGCCCGCGATGTGCCCCCCGCGTGAATCCGAAGTGCATGTGCCCCACCGCGAAGTTCGCCAGCGACGTCTGCCCCTGCGTCAGCGTGAACAGCATGTCCCGATACAGCGTGTATCGCCGACGCAACGCCCCGGCATACGGCGCAAGCCACGGGTCCAGCGTGATAAGGCCCGTCCCGTCCTGGAGGGGCTTGGCGCCATGTGGTGCGTCGGTGGGGTGCATCCGTGGATGGTAGTGGAAGTGACCCGGCACGGCCCACGGATCTTCCGGCCATTCCTCCTCTAAACTCGCCCCGTGCCGAGCCCGTGCCCGCACATCTCCTGGGCCAGCGAACGCCACCTCCGCATCGAAGTCGGCGATGACCTCTCGCCCTCCACGCACGCCCGCGTTCAGGCCGTGGTCCACGCGATCGCGCACGCGAACCCCGCTTCGTTCGCCATCCTCGACATCATCCCCGCCTACGCCACCGTGCTCCTGGCGCTCGACCTGAACGTCATCGCCGAGCACGGTGCCCCACGCATCGAAGCGGCCATCCGCCAAGCGATCGACAGGGCATTGCACCGTGCGGGACCCGGTCCGAATCCCCCGGACCACCCGAGCCGCCTCGTCGATGTCCCCGTCTGCTACGCCCCCGCCTTCGCACTCGATCTCCACGACGTCGCCACCGCCCTCGCCCTTACGCCCCGCGACGTCATCCGCCTCCACACCGGCGCCCGCTACGTTGTCCACTTCGTCGGCTTCTCACCCGGCTTTGCCTACCTCGGCGGCCTGCCCAAGCAACTCGAATCGCCCCGCCTCGACAAGCCCCGAACCCGCGTGCCCGCCGGCAGCGTCGCCATCGCCGGCTCACAGGCCGGCGTCTACCCCCACGCCACACCCGGCGGTTGGCGCATCCTCGGCCGCACACCCCTGAGCATGTTTGACCCTCGCCGAGAGCCCCCTTCGCTCCTCGCGATGGGCGATCGTGTGCGATTCGTCGAGATCAGCGAGCATGAGTTCCTGCAGATCGAGCGCGACCAGCGGCCCCAGCCCAGCCACCCGCACGCCCTCGACCGGTCCTCAACCGTCGCTGCCCCGTCGCACGCCCCCTCGCGCGCGTCCGACGCCCGTGGGCCTCAGATCCGAGTCCTCGACCCGGGCCTCTTCACCACCATCCAAGACCTCGGACGACCGGGACACGCCGCCTCGGGCGTCCCCGAGTCCGGCGCGGCCGATCCCTCCTCCCTCCGCCTGGCCAACCTCCTCCTCGGGAACCCCCCCGACTCCGCCGCGCTCGAAATGACCCTCCGCGGCGGTGAGTACGAGTTCACAATCAACACACAACTGTGTGTCGTTGGTGCCGTTCTTCCGCTCTCCATCCACGTGCCCGGTGCCCAACCACGTCCCGCCCCCGTCGCGTCGCCCATCCATGTCCGTGCCGGCGAACGCCTCCGCATCGGCTTCGCAACCTCCGGCGCTCGCGCCTATCTTGCCGTCCCCGGCGGCATCGACGTTCCCCGCGTCCTCTCCAGCCGTTCCACGCTCGTGAACGCCGCGCTGGGGGGGATCGACGGCCGACCGCTCCAGCCCGGCGATACGCTGCGATTCGGGTCCGTATCCCCCGTTGATCCCAACGCCAATCCACCTCGATCTCGCTCCTTCGCAAGCCCAGACGTCGCCCCTGCCTCCTCGCGCGATCGCATCCTGCGCGTCGTCCATGCGTCGCACACCCATCGATTCTCCCCCGACGCACTCGCCGCGTTTGCCCATGCCGAGTTCATCGTCGCCAGCAACTCCGATCGCATGGGCCTTCGTCTCCAAGGCCCTCCCATTACGCCCCCCGGCGGAGGCCGCCTCCTCAGCGAGGGCATGATGTGGGGCGCTCTCCAGATCACCGAAAACGGCCAACCCATCATCCTCATGCCCGACCACCCCACCACCGGCGGCTACCCCATCATCGCCTGCGTCATCGCCGACGATCTCCCGCGCCTCGGCCAACTCCGCCCCAACGACCGCCTGCGCTTCGCGATCATCTCGCTCGATCAGGCCCGTGACGCGTGGACCCCGCACGAGCCCGACCGCGCCAGGAGCCCCGTATGATCGCCCGGACCATCGACCTCAACGGCGACCTCGGCGAACTCCCCGACCTCATCGCCGCCGGCGTTGATCGTCAACTCCTCTCCATCGTCACCTCCGCCAACATCGCCTGCGGCGGGCACGCCGGCGACGAACGCACCATGCGACAAAGCGTGCGCGACGCGCTCGCCGCGGGCGTCGCGATCGGGGCCCACCCGAGTTACCCGGATCGACCGAACTTCGGCCGCGCCGAGGTCGACCTCAGCCCGACCGAGATCGAGATCCACGTGCGCCGTCAGGTCGAAGCCTTGGGCTGGATTGCGCACTTCGAAGACACACACGTGCGCCATGTCAAGCCCCACGGGGCGCTGTACCACGCCGCGATGGAACGCCCCGAAATCGCCCGACTCGTCGCGCGAGGGGCATGGGCGTGGAGCACGGACCTCATCCTGGTCGGACAGGCGGGCAGGCCCGGACTCGACGTCTGGCGCGACATGGGCGCGAAGGTCATGAGCGAGGCATTCGCCGATCGCCGCTACGAACCCGACGGCAGGCTCCGTCAGAGATCACGCTCGGGCGCCGTCCTGGCCGATCCGCACGAGGTCGAACGCCAGGCGGTGCGGATTGCCACCGGTCGGGGCGTCGTGGCCAGCGATGGCACCGTGGTCCCGATCGCCGCGGACACGATCTGCGTGCACGGCGACACCCCCGGCGCGGTGACGCTCGCACGCCGCGTTCGCCTCGCGCTCGAGGCCGCCGGCGTGCGATGCACCTGCTGACCTCTCTCGTGCGAACGCCCGACGCCTCACGGCCGATTCCGCGCAGGCCTCGCCACCAGCGTCGCTTCGGTCGTCATCTCCTGCTTGTCCCGGATGTACGTGATCTTCACCACGTCGCCGGGCTTGTGAGCGCTGAGCAGCGGCATCCACTCCTCCACGCTCTTGATCTCCTTGTCGTTCCACTTGATCATCAGGTCGCCCGCCTTCAGCCCAGCCTTCGCCGCGGGAAGGTCGTCCGTCACGCCTCCGATCAAGACGCCCGGCACATCCCCCGAGTAATCCCCCGGCATGATCCCGAAGCGCACCTGTCCCATCACCGGACCCGGATTCTCGTCCTTCTTCTCGTCGTCGCTCTTGCTCTCGCTCGCCGATTCACGCCCCTTGAAGGGCAAGGGCTCGGCACGCTGCGCCAGGTCCAGCCCCACGCGGAAGCCCAGGTCCACGATCTTCACCGCGCCCTCGACGTTGATCAGGTCGTACGTGTCCGTCGGAGCGTGATACTCCTTGTGCAATCCCGTGAAGAAGAACAGGTTCGGGATCTTCGACTGATGGAACGAGAAATGGTCCGAGTTGCTCGCCCCGATCCGCGTCGCCTTGATCTGCAGCCCCGACGCATCCCAGTACGGTTGGGTCCAGGCCTGCAAGCCCACGCCCGTGTCCACGCCCCCGATCTCCAACTTGTCCTCGCGCAGCCGACCGATCATGTCGAAGTTGATCATCGCATAATGCTGCTCCACCGGCGCGATCATGTGCTTCGTGTAATACCGCGACCCGATCAGCCCCGATTCTTCGCCGCTGAACGCCAGGAACAGGATCGACCTCGCGCTCGCGTCATCCCCCAAACGGGCGTACTCCGCGCTGAACTTCTGCGCCATCAGCAGGAGCCCGCTCGTCCCGCTCGCGTTGTCGTCCGCGCCGGGGTGGATCTTGCCGCGCCCGCCCATGTCCCGCGAGCCGAAATAGCCGTAGCCCACGTGGTCATAGTGCGCCCCGAACACCACAAACTCCTTGGCCAGGGCGCCCTTCCCGGGCAGGATTCCTCCAACGTTGTCCGTGATGATCGGCACACGCTCCAACTTCGTGTTGATCGTCACCGGCGCCGCGCCAAGGTCGATCACCTCCCCCTTCGCGTTCGCCAGGTCGCGGAACTCTTCGACTCCTCGCCCCTGCGGGTCCGCCGCCCGCAGCAGGTTGTCCGCCGCCGCGATCGACAGCATCACGACCGGGATCTCCATGCTCCGCCCGCCCTGCGGCATCAGCCCCACGTCTTCCAACGTGTTGACCCGCTCATCCGCCGCCCCAGGCGGGTTCACCAGGATGATCGCCGCCGCCCCCTTCCGCGCCGCCAGCCTCAACTTCGGCTCCAGCCCGGCGCTGAACGACCACCCCTCCTCGCTCCACTTGCTCTTCCCCTCCGCCGTCATCGGCTCAAACCGGAACATCACCGCGACCTTCCCCGTCAGGTCCACGTCTTTTCCATTCACCTTCGCGTACGTGTCGTAGTCCTTGGCGTCGTTCTGCACCGAGTATCCGACGAAGGCGATCGGGCCCGTCACCTTCGCGCTCCCCGAATACCCCAGCACGTTGAAGTCCGTCCCCGCCCCCAACGACAGCATCGGCTCGCCGGCCCGTGCAAACCCCACGCTCTGCTCGATCACCTTGATCGACCGCCCGGGTCGCTGCGACGCCGGATGGATGAACTGCTGCCGATACGTCACCCTCGGCATCGCCGTCCAGTCCGGCGTCAGGTCCGCCTTCGTCGCGTCGTTGTCCGGAAACGCCGGAAGCAACTTGTACTTCCGAAAGTGCGCCTCGATGTACTCCGCCGCCTTCCGGTTTCCTTCCGTGTCCGGCGCTCGCCCCTCAAAGTACGGGTTCGCCAGCGTCGTCACGTGCTGGCGGTACGTCGTCAGATCGCTCGACAGTTCCTCGAGCGTCGCCGGTGTCGTCCGCTGGGCTTCTCCGGCAATCGCGCCAAACGGGGCAAGGGCAACAACGGCAAACGCAGTCAACATCATCTTCAGGGTGCGGTGCATAACCCAAAGTCTAGCGGAATCTCTGGCCCCGCGACGCTCGAATCCGCCAATCCACTCTCCACCGAACCACCTAGAATCTTGACCCATCTTCGTAGGAGCACGATCCCCCATGCATTCTGCCCCCAGCGCCCCCGCCCGCGGCACACCCCACGCCGCGCACGCCATCGCCCACGCTTCCCTCCGCCCCTCCGACACCTTTGTCCACCGCCACATCGGGCCCGATGAAGGCGACATCCAGGCGATGCTCGCCACCCTCGGCTACAACTCCCTCGACGCCCTCTCGGACGCGACCGTGCCCGCCTCCATCCGCCTCCCCAAGCCCCTCCACATCGACGCGGGCGAAGGCCGCGGCGAGCACGAACTCCTCCAATCCCTGAAGCACATCGCCACCCAGAACCACGTCTTCCGCTCGTTCATCGGCATGGGCTACTCCGGCACGATCACGCCCCCCGTCATCCTCCGCAACATCCTCGAAAATCCCGGCTGGTACACCCAGTACACGCCGTACCAAGCCGAGATTTCGCAAGGCCGCCTCGAGGCCCTCCTCAACTTCCAGACCATGGTCAGTGACCTGACCGCACTCCCCCTCGCCGGCGCCAGCCTCCTCGACGAGGGCACCGCCGCCGCCGAGGCCATGGCGATGTGCTTCTCCGTCAGCGATCAGGGAAAGAACAAGTTCCTCGTCGCAAGCGATTGCCACCCACAGACCATCGCGGTCGTTCAGACCCGCGCCGAATCCATGGGACTGCACGCCATCGTCGTGGATGCCGCCGCGATCCCCGCTTCGCTTTCCGCCGACGTCTGCGGCATCCTGCTCCAATACCCCAACACCGTGGGCGTCATCTCCGACCACCGCCCCCTCATCCAGAACGCCCACGACGCCGGCGCCCTCGTCGTCATGGCCACCGACCTCCTCGCCCTCACGCTCATCACCCCGCCCGGCGAACTCGGCGCCGACATCGCCATCGGCAACTCGCAGCGCTTCGGCGTGCCCATGGGCTTCGGGGGGCCGCACGCCGCGTTCATCGCCACCAAGACCGAGTTCGCACGCAAGATGCCCGGTCGCATCATCGGCGTCTCCCGCGACGCCCAGGGCCGACCCGCGTTCCGCATGGCCATCCAGACCCGCGAGCAGCACATCAAACGCGAGAAAGCCACCAGCAACATCTGCACCGCCCAGGCCCTCCTGGCCATCTGCGCGGGCATGTACGCCGTCTACCACGGTCCCGAGGGCCTCCGCCGCATCGCCCGGCGAACCCATGCCTACACCGCCCTCATCGCCAAGGCGATCCCCCAACTCGGGCACACCCTCCTCTCCCCCGCCGGCACCTTCTTCGACACCATCCACATCCGTCCCGGCTCGGGTCAGGACGCTCCCGCCATCCTCGCCGCCGCACGCGATCGCGGCATCAACCTCCGCGCCTGCGCCGACGGCACCATCTCCCTCTCCTGCGATGAAACCACCGACCGCGACGCCGTCGCCCTGCTCCTCGAAGCCTTCAACAAGGGCCAGCGACCAAGTTTCCTCGACGCCGCCGTCCTCGGCCCCGCCGAGATGGCCCTCGATCCCAAGCACCAGCGCCACTCGGGCTTCCTCACCCACGACGTCTTCAACCGCTACCACTCCGAGACGGAGATGCTCCGTTACATCTTCAAACTCCAGAACCGCGACCTTTCCCTCGCACACTCCATGATCTCCCTCGGCTCCTGCACGATGAAACTCAACGCCACGAGCGAGATGATCCCCATCACCTGGCCCGAGTTCGGCCAACTCCACCCCTTCGCGCCCAGCCACCAGACCGCGGGCTATCGCAAGTTGTTCGCCGACCTCGAACGCTGGCTCGCCGAGATCACGGGCTTCGCCGCCGTCAGCCTCCAGCCCAACGCCGGTTCCCAGGGTGAATACGCCGGACTCCTCACCATCCGCGCCTACCACCGTTCCCGTGGCGACACCCACCGCGATATCTGCCTCATCCCCGAATCCGCCCACGGCACCAACCCCGCCTCCGCCGTCATCGCCGGCATGAAGGTCGTCGTCGTCAAAAACACGCCCAACGGCGACGTCGACCTCGCCGACCTCAAGGCCAAGATCGAGCAGCACAAGCCCAACCTTGCCGCGCTGATGATCACCTACCCCTCAACCTACGGCGTCTTCGAAGACCAAGTCCGCGAGGTCTGCAAACTCGTCCACGATGCGGGCGGGCAGGTCTACATGGACGGCGCCAACATGAACGCCCAGGTCGGCCTCACCAGCCCGGGCTACATCGGCGCCGACGTCTGCCACCTCAACCTCCACAAAACCTTCTGCATCCCCCACGGCGGCGGCGGCCCCGGCATGGGCCCCATTTGTGTGGCCAAGCACCTCGCCCCCTTCCTCCCCGGACACCCCGTCGTCTCCCCCTTCCCCGATGGGCTTGGCACGCACGCCTCCGGCGCCGTCAGCGCCGCCCCCTGGGGCTCCCCCAGCATCCTCCCCATCTCCTGGGTCTACATCGCCCTCATGGGCGCCAGCGGGCTCAAAAAGGCCACGCAAGTTGCCATCCTCAACGCCAACTACATGGCCAAACGCCTCGAAAAGCACTACCCCGTCCTCTATCGCGGCACCAACGGCAACTGCGCCCACGAGTTCATCCTCGACTGCCGTCAGTTCGAGAAATCCACCGGCATCAAGAGCGAGGACATCGCCAAACGCCTCATGGACTACGGCTTCCACGCGCCCACCATGTCCTTCCCCGTCCCCGGCACGCTCATGATCGAGCCCACCGAGAGCGAGAGCAAGGCCGAACTCGACCGCTTCTGCGAGGCCATGATCGCCATCCGCGATGAAATCCGCGAGATCGAGGAGGGCAAGGCCGACCGCGACGACAACGTCCTCAAGAACGCCCCCCACAGCGCCTTCGTCATCGCCAGCGACGATTGGAAGCACAAATACCCCCGAGAGAAAGCCGCCTTCCCGCTTCCCTGGGTCCGCGACAACAAGTTCTGGCCCTACGTCGGCCGCATCGACAATCCCTACGGCGATCGCCACCTCGTCTGCACCTGCCCGCCCATGAGCACCTATTGCTCGGCCTAACGCTCGACCCCCGCACGCGCTCATCTCCACGACCACGTCCAACGCCCGCAAACGCGGGCGTTGTTCATGCGCCTCCCTTCGTTATCACCCGTCCTCCCCTCTCCCAACCTGAAAACCTTCATATCTCCCGTCAACTTGTGCCGCTCGCGACCGCCCACGCGTGCCCGTGAGGGTCCGCAGATCGGGCGCCCTCCCCCTTTGCCCCAACTTGCCCCGTGTCCCCGCCGATGCTGGTGGGTGTGCCCGCGGGTTCGCCCATGTGGGGCCTCGGCACGCTTGGTTTGGTCCTCTCAGGAGTTTCTCGCATGCAAGTTCGTCGCGCCGCCTTCGTCGTCGCCGCCGCCTCGTTCACCATGTTCGCCTACGCAGGCCCCGAGTCGTCCTCGTCGGCTCCGCACTCCGAGCAGGGCGCCCCCGCCGTCCTTCCCTCCATCCTCCAGAACCTCGCCGGCCAGTGGGACGGCAGCATGCAGGTCCGTCTCAACAACGCCAACCAGGCCGCCACAGGCTCCTTCGCCTGCCGCGCCAACTCCAGTGGGCTGCTCGCCTGCTTCGACGGCAAGGCCGACGGCAAACCCGTCGAGGGCGCCTCCTTCTTCTTCCTCAACTCCAAGACCAGCAAGGTCGAGTCCGTCGCCTTCAACACCGTCACCAACTCCACCTTCCGAGGCATCCAGAAGGACAGCAGCGACGCCAACTCCCTCGTCTTCAGCGGCCACCTCAGCACCGCCAGCGGCGCCAAGCAGCCCGCCGAGCAGGTCATCAAACTCCAGAACAACGCGCTCACCGTCGCCTTCTACTCGATCGCCGCCGACGGCTCCCGTTCGCGCATCATGCAACTCGACATGAGCCGTGCCGCCCAGGGTGAGCAGGTCTCCGCCGCCAGCCTGCTCAGCAGTGCCAACCTCTTCGCCCGCGTGGTCCCACAGGCCCAGTCCCAATCCCAGACCGCCAGCGTGAGCGAGCCTCAAAACTAGCCGCCCCTCCCGCACGCACTTCCGGCCGGAGCCTTGCTCCGGCCTTTTTTCGTTTCTTCGTCTACCGTTCCTCCCATGAAACTCTTCCGAA
Organism: uncultured Phycisphaeraceae bacterium; assembly: GCA_964543905.1. Lineage (GTDB taxonomy): Bacteria > Planctomycetota > Phycisphaerae > Phycisphaerales > UBA1924. The sequence continues at coordinate 271,122 of CAZIZO010000001.1, read as the reverse complement.
CCTCCTTCGGCGTCGCCATCCTCCTCCCCTCCGGCGAGCCCCTCCACGTCCGCCACATCATGGGCATCGGCATGAACTACGCCGCCCACGCCCGCGAACAGGGCAAGGGCATCCCCGATCGCCCCGTCCTCTTCACCAAAAACCCCGCCGCCGCCATCCTCGATGGCGATGACATCGTCGTCCCCAAAGTCTGCCAGGATCGCGAGCAGGTCGATTTCGAGGGCGAACTCGCCGTCATCCTCGCTCGCCCCGACATGAAGCCCATCCGCGACATCCCCAGGAGCGACGCCTTGTCCTGCGTCCTGGGCTACTGCGTCGCCAACGACGTCTCCGCTCGTTGGTGGCAGAAAGAAGGCAGCGGCGGCCAGTTCTGCCGCGGCAAGTCCTTCGACACCTTCTGCCCCCTCGGACCAACCGTCACCCCCGCCGATTTGGTCCCCAACCCCCACGCCCTTCGCCTCCAAACCCGCCTCAACGGCGTCACCATGCAGGACGCGTCCACCTCCGACATGATCTTCGACATCCCCACCCTCATCTCCGAACTCTCCAAGGGCACCACCCTCCTTCCAGGTTCGGTCATCCTCACCGGCACCCCCAGCGGCGTCGGGATGGCCCGCACCCCTCCCTCCTTCCTCAAGCACGCCGATGTCATCGAGATCGAAATCGAATCCCTCGGCACGCTCAAAAATCGCGTCCGTTTCGAGTAGCCCTCGGCCACGCGTGAGCACGCCCTCCCCTGCTCAACAGAGCCTTCGTCCTCCACACCCTCTCGCCCCATCCTGCAATCGCCCGTTTCACCGCTATCGTTCCCAATGCCCGACGCCCCTCAGGCTTCGCCCTCCATCCATGCCCCGACCAACGGCCGCCGGGCCTGGACTACCTGCCGCGCCGTCCTCTTCGTCTTTCTTCTCGCGGCCTTTGTCCGACTCATCGCGATGGGCGCGCTGCCCCTCCTGATCACCGAAGACGGCGTCGATTACCTCCGCCTCGGTGAATCCATCGCCGCCTTCTTCTCCCGGGCCGACGGCGCCGCGTGGCCCTCCATCCCCGCCGTCCGCACTCCGGGCTACCCCGTGCTCCTCGGGCTCATCGTGGCCTTCTTCGGCAAGGGGCCCGTCGCCATCATGCTCGTCCAGCATCTCATGGGCATCGTCATCGCCACCGTCGTCGCCTGGGCCACCGCACGCCTCGCCGGGCCCAAACTCGGCCCCCTCCTCGCCACCCTCGTCGGCTCCCTCGTCGCACTCGACCCCTGGCTCCTCGCCTGCGAGTCCTTCCTCCTCACCGAATCCGCCACCGCCTTCTTCGTCACCATCCCCACCGCCGGCCTCCTCGTCTGGCGACGCCCGTCCTTCCTCCGCGGTCTCTTCGTCGGCGCCTGCGTCGCCTGCGCCATCCATATCCGCCCCGCCTGCCAGATCCTCGTTCCCTTCTTCGTAGCCGGGGCCATGCTCTCGGGCTTCGACGGTTGGCGTCGCCTCGCCCGCTGGCGCGAGGCCCTCCCCCAGGCCTTGCTCTCCGGCGGAGGCGCCGTTCTCGCCCTCGCCGCCATCCTCGGGCCTTGGCTCGTCCACAACTTCAACCGTGGCGTCAAGGGCATGGCCCAGGGATTCGACACACAACTGTGGATCTACTTCTGGAAAGAAGGCATCGTCGATGACCAGGACATGCCCCCCGAGTTCCGCGACGCTTTCCTCAAGGCCGGCCTCGACAAAATCCTCTCCCAGGATAAACGCGCCTACGAGTTCCTCCCCTTCATCAACGACATCAAGGCCTGGGAAGACGTCTCGGTCGCCAAGAAACTCAGCACCTGGGCCAAGGCCTCCGCCGCTCGTCATCCCGAGAAGTACGCCCAACGCTTCCAGACCGCCCTCCTCACCCAACTCAACTTCCACACCGACGCCTCCAACGTCCTCTGGGAGGAACTCCCCGGTTTCGTCGGCGCCCTCGGCCGCGGGTGGAGCGCCGACGCACCTCCCGATCGCCGTGCCCTCCCCAAAAACTTCCTCATCTATAAGGACCGCGATAGCCTCAAGCCCTATCGCATGGAGACCGACGGTGGCCTCCCCGGACGCGCCCTCCGCTGGTACGCCGCCCACCACCCCAAAGGTTTCCCATACCTCGGCCTCTTCGCCCTCGCCACCCTCGTCTGCCTCGTCGCGTTCATCCGCGGTCGATGGAGCCTCCTCTTCGTCTTCGCCGCCCTCCTTGCCTCCATCCTCGTCTACGCCCTCCTCCTCGCCATCTTCGCCCGCTATGGCGTGCCCTACTGGATGCCCCTCTACCTCGCCCCCGCCGCCCTCGTGGCCTCCTTCCGTCGACACGACGACCAGCCCGGGCCTTCGCCCTCTCCCGCCCTCGCCTCATGACCACCACCTGCTTCTGCTCTTGCGAGATCCACCCGACCACCCGCGGCGGAGCGGGCGTCTTTGTCCACCACGCCGCCCGCCGACTCCTTGCCCAGGGCCACGCCGTCCTCCTCCTCCTCGATCTCCCTCGCCACGACTTTGAGCGATTCGACAAGCACGTCCGTCCTTCGTGGGATGGTTCCCATCGCTGCGCCGCGTTCCTCGTCGAAGACCTCGGCGCCAACCTCCCCATCCGTCCCCACGAAGCGCCCACGCCCGCCTCTTTCAACTCCCTCCGCTGGGCTGCCGCCCTCCAGTCGCTTTCCCGTCTCCACCCCATCGACCTCGTTGAGTTCTACGACTTCTCAGGCCCAGCCCACGCCGCACTCGCCCTCCGCGCCTTCGGCCTGCTCGCCGCCCCCGGAACCATCGCCGTCCGCGTCCACACGCCACTCGACCTCATCGATGCCGTCGGCGGCACCCGCTACCTCGACCGCGATCGCTGGTCCATGCACGCCCTCGAACGCGCCGCCTTCCGCCTCGCCGACGCCGTCCTTGTGCCCTCTGACACCTTCTACAACGAGTGCCTCCGCGATCGCTACCAGATCGAACCTCGACGTGCCGTCGTCTCCGTGCCCGCCATGGGGGCGCCCCTTCGTGACGCCGACGCCCACACCCGCGCGTCCCCGCCCGCTCCAAACGTTCTCTCCACCATCGCCTTCGTCGGCCGCATGTTCCAGATCAAGGGTGCCGACCAGTTCGTCCACGCCGCCGTCGAACTCCTCCGCCGACATCCCAACCTTCACCTCGCCTTCGACCTCATCGGCAGCGACAGCAGCGAGAGCCCCCTCGGCGACAGTTATATCGCCTACCTCCGCTCTCTCATCCCCGAGCACTTGCGCTCCCACTTCCTCTTCCCCGGGCATCTCTCGCATGATCGCCTCGCCGATCGACTCAAAAACGCCCTCTTCGCCGTCTTCCCCAGCCGTCTCGAGAGTTTCGGCTACGCCATGCACGAGGCCCGTGCCTTCGGGCTCCCCCTCGTCGTCAACGACATCCCCGCCGCTCGCGATTTCCTCACCCACGAGCGCGACGCCCTTTTCTACGACGGACGCACCGATTCCCTCCTCGTCGCCATGGAGCGACTCCTCGCCGATCCCTCCCTCCGTCTCCGACTGGCCTACTCGTCCCCCTCCCTTCCCGAGCCGCTCGGTCCCTTCTACCACGCGCCGCGCATCCTCCGCGCTCCCTCCGCCGAGCCCCACGTGTCCGCCGCCACCGTCCTCATCCTCGGCCGCTCCGACGCCACCCTCGCTGCACTCCGGGGTCAGACTCACCCCCCGTCCCAGGTCGTCGTTCTCGACGACGCCACGCCCGACGCCGAAGAAACGGTGTGGCTCCTCGCCCGCCCATGGCACGCCCGCGACCAACACGCCCGCCCCCTCGCCTTCGCCGATCTCCGCACCACCGACACCCTCGTCCTCCTCCAGGCGGGTGACCAGCCCGACCCCGACTGGCTCGCCCTTTGCCTCCACGCCCTCAACGCCAATCCCGCCCTCGCCTTCGCCGGCACCTGGGGGCATCGAAACGCCCGCGTCGTCCCCAGCCTCCTCGACATCGCCCCAGAATCGTGGCCCTTTGAGCATGGGCACGCCCTCACCCGCGCCCTCACCCGCACCACCCCGGGACGTCTCGTCCTCGACGCCCTCGACCCCGCCTTCGGACATCTCGCCGACATCGCCCGCGTCTACCTCTCCCTCGAATCCGGCGGCCTCGGCCTCCTCCTCCCTCATCCCAAGATCCAACTCGCCGACGACCCGCGCGATCCCCCCGACCCCAACCTGCTCAAGTTCCTCATCGCCCGATTCTCCGCCACGCTCGCCGATCGCCTCGCCGCCTACTCCGCTCACCTCTTCGACCATCTCCTCGCGGCCCGTGCCGGTGCGCCCCCCGATTCCCGCGACCCCTCCCTCGATCACAAACTCGCCGTCGCCGATCAACTCGGCGGCAAGACCCTCCTGCGCCTCACCTGGCGCAAGGCCCTCCGCCGACTTCGCGGGCTCGCCCCACCAGCCTGAAGAGTTCTTCACGCCATTTTCGTCCCTCGGTCGGCATGCGCGTACTTGCACGCCGTCGCCTCTTCTGATACAACACTCCCCTCGTCCGCGGGTGCGGAGCAGAACCTCAAAAGGAGTTTCGTATGAAGAATCTCAAGAAGTTCGGCATGGTCTCCCTCGTTGTCGCCGTCTGTGGCGTCGCCGTCATGGCCGTTCAGACCACCTTCGCCGCTCGCCCCCCCCGCGAGTGCATCTGCCTCGACATCTATCGCCCCGTCATCTGCCCCAACGGCCTCATCTATCCCAACGATTGCTACGCCCGCTGCGATGGCCAGCGCAACTGCGTCCTCTGGGGTGGCGATACCGAGTAATCTCCCCCTCTTCCAGCGCTCAACGGCCGGGTATCCCCCGGCCGTTGTCTTTTCTGGGGCCCTGAAATCTCCCCAACCTCCTCACCAACAACTCGTCCGACATGCCCCCAAAGTACTCCAACCCCCATGACGCCCTGCGCGCTTCCCAACGCATCCGCGCCCTCGCCCACCTCCTCGATGGCGCCTTCCAGATCCCAGGCACCTCCCTCCGCGTCGGCCTCGACCCCATCCTCGGGCTCCTCCCCGTCGCCGGAGACCTCCTCTCCGCCTCCCTCGCCCTCTACATCGTCTATGAGGGCTGGCGACTCGGCGCCGATCGCCACACCCTCGCCAAGATGCTCGCCAACGTCGCGATCGACACCGCCGTCGGCCTCGTCCCCGCCGCCGGCGATCTCTTCGACGCCGCCTTTCAAGCCAACCTCCGCAACCTTCAACTCCTCGACATTCCCGTCGATGCGCCTCCTCAACCCCGCGCTCGCCTCGCCTGATCTTCGCGCGTCCCTCGCTTGCACTCCCCGACGACTTGGGATAGATTCAAGCGCCGGCGGATGGGCATGAGGTCCATGCCTCGACGCCGCGCTTGGAGTTCCGTCATGGCAAAGAAGGCAAAGAAAAAGGCCAAGAAGAAGGCTTCCAAAAAGGTCAGCAAGAAAGCCACGAAGAAGACCACCAAGAAATCGGCGAAAAAGAAGGCCCGCCGGACTGTCATGTACAGCAGCAAGGGCAAAAAACTCTACGCCGTCCGCTCCGCCTCCGGGCAGTTCAAGGACATCCAGCAGTACAGCCGCGCCCACGCCGCCGACATCCGACGTAACTCCGCCGCCGAAGCCGCCAACGCCTCGCCCCCCAGCGAGCCCGCCCCGATGTAACCGATCGGCACTCCGTTTCGTGCCTCAACTCTCCGCCAACGCCACGCCCACCAGGCGTGGCGTTCGCACGTTCACACTTCGAGATCGCCCCATGCCGACGTGCACCCCGCTCACCCGTCGCGATTTCGTCCGGTCCGCCGCGCTCGCCGCAGGCCTCGCCGCGTTCTCGCGCCGCGCCCTCGCCCAGTCCGCTTCCTCGCCCCGCCCCGCCGTGACCACGACGCCCCGACCCGCCGTCTCGCCCCTCTTCTCCATCTCCCTCGCCCAGTGGTCCCTCCATCGTGCCCTCTTCGCCGCCACCCTCGACCACCTCGACTTCCCCAAGGCCGCCAGGCGTGACTACGCCATCGACGCCGTCGAATACGTCAACGCCTTCTTCAAAGAAAAGGCCGCTCCCGCCTACGTCGCCCAACTCAAAAAACGCTGCGACGACGAGGGCGTCACCAGCCTCCTCATCATGTGCGACGGCGAAGGCGCCCTGGGCGATCCCGACGACGCCAAGCGCGCCCAGGCCGTCGACAACCACAAAAAATGGGTCGAGGCCGCCAAGGCCCTCGGATGCCATTCCATCCGCGTCAACGCCCACAGCCGCGGCTCGTTCGAGGAGCAACAGAAACTCGCCGCCGACGGCCTGCGCCGCCTCTGCGAGTTCGCCGACACCCACAACATCAACGTCCTCGTCGAGAACCACGGCGGCCTCTCCAGCCACGCCCAGTGGCTTGCCGCCGTCATCAAACGCGTCGGTCACCCACGCGCCGGCACCCTCCCCGACTTCGGCAACTTCCGCATCAACGACAACGAAACCTACGACCGCTACCAGGGCGTCCTCGAACTCATGCCCTTCGCCAAAGGCGTCAGCGCCAAGTCCTACGCCTTCGACGACCAAGGCCGCGAAACCACCATCGACTACGCCCGAATGCTCCGCGTGGTCACCGCCGCGGGCTACCTCGGCCACATCGGCATCGAGTACGAGGGCGACAAGCACCCCGAGCCCGAGGGCATCCGCAAAACCAAAGCCCTCCTCGAACGTATCCGCGATGAACTCGCCGCCGAGCGACGCAAATAGTCCGCGTCCGTCCGGGCCCCGGTCGACCGGCGAGCGGGGGGGTGGAGGTGGGGGTGGGGGTGCCGAACAACGTTCTTCTTCGTGGATGAACACCGCTAGGTCGGCCCGCCCCGGAAGCCCCGACCCACGGCACCCGGCACCCGGCCCAAAGCCGCGAGTCGTGCCACGGGTCGAGTCGGGCCACACGTCCATTGACTAGTGCAAGTCAGAGATTATCATTTAGTTACAGACCGCCGATCGTCCCAAACCCAAAGGATGAGTCGATGAACTGGAAAATGGAATGGAACGGCGTTCGTACGAGTGGTGTTCTTGTCACGTCTTGCGCGTTGGCCATGATGATGACTTGGCAACCCACTGGTCAAAGCCTCGGACAAACCAACGGCTGAAATGTGTCTGAAGAGGGCCTCCCAGAATCTTGTGACGACCTCGATTGGCATCGACGCCGATTGCGTCCCGAGATTCGGAGCCAAGCCCAGGTCGTTCAGATCGATCGTGATATTCGAGAGGTGTTCATCGACTGCCCGGTGCAACGAGATGAGTACAAGGGCGCGTGGATCGGACAGAGCGCATGCGATTGCACGCTCGTCATTCCTTGTGGACAGGGGCGACGATGCGAACCCGTACGTCGGCGCACGGAGAAAAAAAGAGGAGACATGCTGGACGATCGGGGGCGAAGTATCTATTTCGGGCAAAACCTCGCTGGTGACCCGATTATTCAGCGAGATCGGTGCGTCCATCACGTTCACGGGCGAGAGACAACGTTGTGTGACCGAGCTTGAGGCCGTGGAGTTTGCCGTTCCCGTCGATCAATGCTGGAGCAACTGGGCGCGTACGGAGTGGGTACAGACTCGGGCGACGGGTAGGGTGCGAGAAATCGAGGTTCGCGTGCAGTGGAGGTGGGAGAATCCCGGATTAGGAGGTTACTCACTGTCGAGTACAAACTGCGGCGTACAAGAAGCGCGGGGTAGTGCGGATCGGATTTCGGACATCTTCATACGATACACGCAGAAGCGGTGCCCGCAAGTCCCTATTCGTCCGGACGATCCAGACGATGAGCGGCGATCCACGAAGTGCTGTTCTCCGCTCCCGCCGTGCGATGAACTCGGACCACTGCAAGATTCATGTTGTGGGTGCGTGGGATAAGGAGGACTTCCGTGCTCTTTATGGAGGTACTGCGACATGCAACATCGAGTCTGGACCATCGGCCTTCTCGCCTTGGGTGTGCTCGCCTTGGCGATGTTCATTTCTGGCGTCGGTCTCCGTCCAACCAAGTCGCCAAGCCCCGAACCCACCGTGGCACCCCCGACGGCCATGCGCGCAGCGCCTGTGGCTCCCGCCGCAACACCCGCGGAACTTCTCGCCAAGGCCGAGCGGATGCGGATCGCGGGCGAACCGGGCTCCACCGACGTCATGAAGCGGGCGGCGTTGCAAATGGTCAAGTCCGGGGATGTCGCGGGCGGGCGGGCGGTGCTTGAGGCTGTGGTGCGATTCTCAACCGATCCGCTCGACGCGGGCGATGCGTGCCGACTCTTGGCGCAGGGTTCGTTGGACGCGGGCGACCCGGAGAACGCGGAGCGTTGGCTTCGCAAGCAAATCGACTTGTACGACGCCCATCCCGACCGTCAGGCCGACGCCGGAGCCTCCTTCGCCAGCGTCGTGAACCAACTGGTCGTGCTGATTCTCATGCCGCAACATCGGTACGAAGAAGCCTTGGAGATCAATCGCCGGCTGGTCGACGCAACGGCGCCGGGGATCGATCGTTCGTGCATCGAAGCGGCGTATACACATCAGGCGATGCTCCTCTCGAGGCTCGGCCGCGCGGAAGAAGAGGCCCGCACGTACGACCGCCTCCTCGAACGCTACCCCGACTACGGCCTGGCCGACGGCGCGATCGTTCGCGCCACGATTCGTCGCGAGGAACTTCGCGACCCGGCGATGACCAGCACGGGAGCGATCGCTCGGCTCAACGAACTCTGGTCGAATGAAGCAGTGCGCGGGCACCCCGCCGTGCTCGACGCTGGAGAACGCCTGGGACGCTCGCTCCGCGCGGCCGGCGACCTTGAAGGCGTGGTCCGACTTGGGGAGGAGTATCTCGCCCTCATCGCGGCACGGCGAGCGGCTTGGGCTTCGCACGCCAAGGACCCCGCCGAACTCCAAACTCTTCAGAATGACCTGGAGGATCGCGAACGATCGATGCTGTCGCGTCTTTCGGGGGCCGCGGCTTGGGGCCGCGCCGACGTCGCCCTCCGCGTCGCGAGGCGCTTGATCGAGTTGGCACGCAACGATGGGGAGTTGGAAGGCGCTCGCCTGATCGAGCGGGAGGCTTTGCAAGCCTTGGCGAAATGAACTGGCGTTGGGATCAACTCCGCACGCGCTTCGAGTTCAGACTCACTTCCCATCCGGCGGGCGGCCCCGATCAATCCCTTGCCGTGCCCGTGATCGTCGTTCTGGACGATCGCGGCGCTTTGTGGTCGATGCTTCGATCCGCCTCGATCGTGCCGAGCCACGCCCTCGGGCCCGCGCCCCCGACTTGCCCATGGCGTCACTCCGAACGCTCAACTTCCCCCCGTCCCGCACGCCCCGCACCTCCCAAACAGCACCAACTCGTGCCCGTCCAACGTGCACCCGCGTGGCGTCAGCCCCGAAAAATCCCCCGGGCACCCATGCACCTCCATGACCTTCCCGCACCCGCGACAATAGAAGTGGTGGTGATGCCCCTTCCCCGACAACTCATATCGCGGCGCCTCGCCCGGAATCTCCACCACTTCCACCAGCCCTTCACCAGCGAGCAACTTCAGCGTTCGGTACACCGTCGCTATTCCCAGCCCGGCCACCGATTTCTGCGCCAGCGTCAAAATCTCGCGCGGATTCAGCGGTACCCCGGCGCTCTCGAGCGCCGCGTGCACCGCGTCTCGCTGCTTCGTGTTCCTCTCCCGCTTCATCTCGCCTCCATCCTAGTGCCGCCCCCGTGCGCCTCCACCGTCACCGCCTGCTCCGGCGTCGCCGGCACCCCCGCTCCGGCGCCCCCGTCGTTCAGCACCGCCACCGGTCCCTCCAGGATCGGCGCCACGCTCGCTCCCATCCGCACCCGCGACACCAGCCACAGCATCCCCAGTCGCACCACCATCGTCCCCAGGAACAGCCACACATAGGCCTGCGCATCCTTCCCCAACGCCGTCAACGCCGCGCCGCCCACCAGCGAGCCTCCCGTTCCCGCGAGGTACTGCACGAACGTGTGCTTGCTGATCACGCTCGTCCGCTCCTCGGGCGCGATCGCCTCATACAGCATCAGGAAACTCGCCAGTTCCCAGCACGCCAGCGCCGCGCCCGCCATCACCTGCGCCACCACCAGCCACGCCAGCGATTCGCTCACCACCCACAACCCCGACACCGGCACCAGCGCCACCGCCCCCGCACGCAACAGACGCAAGGGCCCGATCCGCCGGACCACCCGCTGCAACACCGGCAACGCCAGCATCTTTCCCAAAAAGCCCGCCGCCAGCAGCAACACATACCGGTCGTACGTGTTCCCCAACTGCTCCTTCACATACGGGTGCCAGTACGGCTCCGCCAGTTGCCGCGCGAAAAACACCCCCAGCAAGCACGCGATCAACCGCGCGTCGTTCCCATGCCCCATCCGCGAGAGCAGCGCCATCCCCGTCACGTGCCGTTCCGGCCTCTCCGCCAGCGCCCCCTCGCTCTGCTTCCACAGATACCACGTCGAGACCCCTCGCGCCACCGCCGCCAACGCGAACAACACCGCAAACGCGGGGAGCGTCCAATCCCGCCCGCCCATCGCGTGTCCCGCGCGCTCCGGCATCGCCAGCCACCCGTCCAGCACGTTGCTCAGCCTCAGGATGCCCCCTCCCACCAGCAGCCCGCTCAGGACCCCCACCTGCAGCCACCGGTTCCGCAACGCGAAGAACGACCCACGCACTCGACCCGGCACCAGCCGACCCATCCACGCCGACCACGCCGGCCCGCCCACCACCGCCCCGGCCCAATACATCGTCGCGCACAAAAACACCACCCACGCCGGCGATCGCCCCACCAGCGCAATCCCGATCATCGGCAGCAACGCCACCACCTGAAACCCCGCCGTCCACGCCGACACCTTCCGATGCGACCCAACCTTCCGCACCAGCCACGGCGTCCCCAACTGCATCACCGACGCCAGAAACAACGGGATCGTCAGGATCAACCCCGCCGCCACCTCGCCCAACTTCAACTCCAGAACGAACACCGCGAAATACGTCTCGGCCAGCCCCAGCATCACCATGTACGCCGTGCCGTCGATCACGCTCGCTCGCAGGTCCTGCCTCAACCGGGATGCGCGTCTCGCCCTCACGCCGCCATCGTTGGCTCCCTCGTTCGACGCCGGATCGGTCGCGATCCTCCGTGCCGTGCCCTCCACCCCGCTCGTCTTCGTCGTGTCACGAGTTCTCAAACAGCACGTTCTCCCTCAGGCATCGCCCCAACTCCTCATACACCCCTCGCACCGCGTCGCGCGTCGGCGCCTCGCCCAACGCCCGTACGATGGCCCCGCTCAGACTCCCACGCCGCAGCAGCGCCTCGATCGTCGCGCCATACGCATGCGCCTGCGGGTCTCGCGCCACACATCGATCCGCGAGCACCCTCCACACGTCGCCCGCACGCCCGCGCGAGCCGCTGATCCCGAGCATCCGCAAATACGCCGAGTCCCTGATCACCGCGTCCTCCGCATCGCGAATCACCTCCAGCAGGATCGCATGCAGCGGCTCAACCTCCCACGCCTGCTTCGCCGCGACCTCACCTCCCTCGCCCTCGCACATCCCGCGCAGCACCGCCGTGATCAACGCCGCGATCGCCAGGTCCGCCCTCGGGCACTCCTGCACGTCCAGCACCCGTATCTCGATCGCGTTCCGCGTGAATCGCGCGATCGCCCCACGCGAGTTGCACCACTCATGCCGGAGCACCCCCTCCGGGTCGTGCGCCTCGAACGCCCTGTAGATCTTCTGCAAGATCACCCGCTCATACGCCTCACGCGTGAACGCACGCTCCGGTATTACCTTCCCCGCCGCCTCCGGTATCTTCTTCGAGTTCGTCCGATACACCTCCAGGCGTGTGTCCTTCACCCCCGTCACCCGCCCCTCCATCATCGGCGACGACGCCGTCAACGCCGGCATGATCGGCAGCAGCAGCCGGATCGCCGCGTGCAGCCGCCCGAACTCGCCCCCCGCCTCCGCCCCCTCGCCAAACGGCAGGTTGATGTGCGACGCCTGCAAGTTCGCCCACCCGTGCCCCCGGCAATCAAAGATCCGGTTGAACGTCGCGTACACCTCCGAGTTCCCATGCGGCCAAAGCACCATCTCCCGGTCCGGCTCCATCGTCGGATGCATCCCCGTCGGCAAGAGCATCGCCCCCTCCGCCGCGAGCAAGTCGTTCAATGCGCCAGTCGCGCGATGGAACGCGTCATCCAACCCCACCAGCGACGCCGCGGGCGACGCCACCTTGAACTCCAGCACGTGCGCCGTCAACTCATTCCCCACCGTGATCGCCGCCCCGCCCCCTACCCCCGCGAGCGTCACCTCGTCCGCCTGCCCCGCCACCGCCTCCGACTCCACCACCGCCCCGGGCAACGCCGCCGCCTTCCTCAAAAGCGTGTCCACGATCGGGCGAACCGCCAACGTCGCGCGGTCCACCACCATGTACTCGAGTTCGACGCCATACGCCTGGAAAAGGTGGTACATCCTGCGTCCGCTCCCGAACTACGCCCTATCGCCCCCGCGATTCCAACCTCTTGAGAAACACCCGCATGATCCGCAGATACAACTCGTCCCCCAGGATCTCATCCTCCACCCCGCTGTCGATGCTCGGGTTGTCATTGATCTCCACGACGTGCGCCTTGCCGCCCACCTCTTTCAGGTCCACGCCATACAACCCGTCCCCGATCAAGTTCCCCACCCGAATCGCCGTCTTCAGCACATCCGCCGGACACGCCGCCAGCGGCCACGTCTCGAACCCACCATACATCTCCTCGCCGCTCTTTGTTTGATCCCGGATCTGCCAGTGCCCTCGCGCCATGAAGTACTTGCAGCAATACAGCGGCTCGCGGTCCACGATCCCCACCCGCCAGTCAAACTCCGTCGGCATGTACGCCTGCGCGATCAACAGGTCCGAAATCTTGAACAGCCGCTCCACCTCCCGACCATACTCCTCCCGCGTCGTCACCTTCACCACCCCCAGCGAGAACGAACTGTCCGGCTGCTTCAACACCAGCGGCAACCCCAGAATATCCGGCGCGCTCTCCCAGTTCTGCTTGTGACAAATCAAGGTCGGGGGCGTCGCGATCCGGTGGTGCTGCAGCAACTCCGCCAGATAGACCTTGTTGCTGCACTTCACGATCGAGTCCGGGTCATCAATGACCACCAAACCCTCCGCCGCCGCTCGACGCGAAAACCGGAACGTAAAGTGATTCACGCTCGTCGTGTCGCGTATGAACAACGCGTCAAACTCGCCCAGCCGTCCATAGTCGTCCTTGTCGATCATCTCGACTTCGATCCCCATCGACTCCCCTGCCTTCACAAACCGCCTCAGCGCCCTCTCGTCCGAGGGTGGGTTCTTCTCATCCTTGTTGTACAGGATCGCCAGGTCGTACCGCGACTCCTGCTGCCGCTGCCGTCGATGCGGGCGATTGAAATAGTGCGTCGCGAAGTTCAAGACGTGCAGGAAGTCGTCCGACGGGATCTCGCTCGCCGCGATCGGCTGCACCGATTGCAGCACCCACTTCGCCGCCTCGCCTTCCCGTTCCGCTTCCCGCTTGAATCGCGCCCGAAGGAACGGTGCCGGAAACTGGTTGAACAACGCCAGCGCCAATCGCCCGAGTTTCTTGTCCTCGTGCTGCCCAAAGTAGATCGGCATCTCGAACGAGTCCGCCGTTCGACCGTTCAGGCTCGATTGAATGATCCCGTCCAACTCCTCCCCGGCATACCGCACCAACTCCGACAACTTCAAGTCCTGGATCGTCGCAATGTCCGGCAGCGGCTTGTGCCCCCGCGCCGCCGCCAGCAACGACACGTAGTACCCCAAACTCTGATACCGGTAACTCTTGCACAGGTTAAACACCTTCGCCGTCTTCCGGTTCGCGTACGACGGGTCGATCAGATACCTCTTCGCCGACGCGACCTCCACCCCCTCAATATTGAGCGGCCAATCCTTCGGATTGTCCAAGACGATCACGATCGACATGTCGCCCTCCCCGGCCCCGCCCACCCACCCCGCCCGCTCATCGATGGAGGTTCTTCCGTCATCCGCCACCCCCTCCCGTCCCGCGACCGCGTGCCATCCTCTTCCCCTCGCCCTTCCCGCGTGATCCCTTCGCCCTCGGCCGGATCACCAGCAGGTTCGCGTCGTACGTCAGGATCCCCAGCAGGATCGCGTTCACCAGTCGATCGATGTCCAATCGGTACTTCGCCGTGTGAAACGGCGGATTCGGGTCGAGCGGGTCCGCCACCAGCACCTCCCGCGCCTCCCCGTCATATCCCACCAACATCACAAAGTGCCCCTGCGGCTCGCCCATGATGTCATCGTCCTCCGCTCCCGACTCCCTCGGCGTGCGGTACAGAAACGTCGAACTCAATCCCGCAATGATCGGCACCCCATCCCCCAAGTACCCGCGGATCAGCCCCGGCGTCAGGTCCTGCATCTTCACCTTCCCGCCCAGCCGCACAAACTCGATGAACGCCCGCGTCGAGACCCGAAATCGCCGATCCCCCTTCTTCGCCCGCGCCTGCTTCGCCAGCCGTGCCGTCAAGTCCGCCGGATCATGCGCCAACCCGTCGCTCGCAAACCACGAGGGATCGAACATCTGCAGGTGATACGTATAAATCGTCGCGTCAAACCCCCGACGCAACGCATCGCACCCCAGGATCTCCGCCAGCGTCCCCCCGTTCTCCAAGCGCTGGATCGACGCCAGCACTTGCCGAAACGTCACCTCCTCCAGCCCGTAATGACGGTACAGCGAGTGCAGGCACGTCGGCCCGCACGTCTCGTCGTCCGGTTGCGCCTCGATGTCGAGTTTGATCTCGATCTTCATAGTCCCCGTGCGTCCACAGCGGCCAAGAGCATATCGCCCTTCTCCGGCCCGCCGCTCCCAGCCTTGCCCCGACCCCCCTTCCGGGGGACGCTCCCTCCCCTCCATCCTCCACCACGCCTCCCACCCGTTTTACATCTTCTCCCCGCCCGGGGCGATCTCACCATTTTGCCCTGAACTCCCTCCCCTCCTTCGCCGATGTCCGTACCCGGAGGTCCGCATGACCACTGGGAAGCCCGCCATCCGTAGCACCTTCGCCGCCGATCCCGAGATGAAGGAACTCGTCGAGTTCTTCGTCCAAGAGATGCCCGGCCGTATCGCCTCCCTCCGCAAGGCCTTCGACTCCGCCTCCATCGCCGATCTCACGCGCCTCGCCCATCAACTCAAGGGGGCCTCCGGCGGCTACGGCTTCCCCTCCATCGGCGCCAAAGCCGCCGACATTGAAAACGCTCTCAAGGCCAATCCCTCCCCCTCCTCCGCCTCCCTCGCCCGCATCAAGGCCGACCTTGACGAACTCATCGACCTCTGCACCCGCGCGTCCTCCTCCGACTGACCGCTTCGCACACTCCCGCCCCAGCGTCGCTCTTGACCTTTCGTCCGTTCCGCCGTCCCCGGCACGCATGACCGCCACGTCCCTTCAACTCGACGACAACAAGCCCGTCGTCCTCCTCATCGACGACTCGCTCGACGTCCATCGACTCCTCAAGGCTCGCCTCCGCGCCGAAGACATCGACTTCGTCAGCGCCTCCTCCGGCGAACAAGGCATCGCCCTCGCCAAGGAACGCCAGCCCCTCCTCACCCTCCTCGACCTCGACATGCCCGGCATGGACGGCTTCGAAGTCCTCCGCGCGCTCAAAGATGACCCCGCCACCGTCCAGATCCCCGTCATCATCCTCTCCGGCCTCCAAAGCGCCCAGGACAAGGTCACCGCCTTCGACCTCGGTGCCGTCGACTACGTCACCAAGCCCTTCGACCTCGCCGAACTCCGCGTCCGCCTTCGCTCCGCTCTCCGAATGAACCAACTCCTCCGCATGCTCGCCCAGCGCGCCCAGATCGACGGCCTCACCGGCCTCTGGAATCGCGCCTACTTCGACGCCCGCTGGGCCGAGGAGTTCGCCCGCGCCGTCCGCCACGGACGCCCTCTCTCCGTCGCCATGATCGACGTCGATCACTTCAAGTCCATCAACGACGGCTTCGGCCACCCCGCCGGCGACGCCGTCCTCCAGGGCGTCGCCAGACTCCTCCAACGTGAACTCCGCCAGTCCGATATCGCCTGCCGATTCGGCGGCGAAGAGTTCGTCCTCATCCTCGCCGACACCGATGCCGTCGCCGCCGTCGCCCTCTGCGATCGCATCCGCCTCGCCCTCAGCGAACTCGCCTGGTCTCGACACCCCGAGCGAAACGTCACCGCCTCCTTCGGCGTCGCCGGGTGCGACGCCGTGCCCACCGTCTCCGCCGAAAAGTGGATCGAGATCGCCGACCAAAACCTCTACACCGCCAAACGCTCAGGCCGAAACCGCGTCGTCGGTTGCGACGTCAACACCGGCACCCTCCCCGCCCCGGCCCCCGCACCCATGAAACTCGCCGGCTAAGCCCCGTCCTCCGCTTCCCCGTTCGCACACGCCATCGCTTCTCCCCCTCCGACCCGCGGCGTCTTCACCGTCCGGTGCGTCCGACGCACCCACGCCCTCCGGTCAGCGACCCCCCTCGCCCAGCGCCCATCGTTCCGTCGTCGCCCGGCGATCGCGCAGTCACCTCCTTTGTGCGCACACTCCCGCACGTCCCTCCCCCGTTATTTCAAAATTCCGCGCGCCACATCGGCCACGGGAGATCCAGTCTTTTCCGCGGTGAGCAATCGCATACCGACCGTCCGCGCGCGCACAAACGCGTCCCCACGCCCCCCTATAGAGAGCGAGCGCCCTCGGCTCCCCTCTTTGACAATCGAATATACCCCACGCGGGCGTCCACCGGACGCCCACGATTCGTCACGCGTGCGCAGGCTTCGCAACACGCCCTCACAACTCCTAATACCGCCAGAGCACTCCCACGTACACCATCGGCTCATCTCGCGATGGATTCTTGTCATCCCCCTGGATCCGTGCGTTCGACACGTGCGCCCACGTCAGCCCCGCGATCAGCCGCGTCCCGTCGTCCGTCAGCCGTCGCGTGAACCCCACACCCACCCGCGGCGTCAGGTTGAAACTCGTCCCATCAAACGGCACATTGTCGCTGCTCCCCATCACCCCGATCCCCGCATCCGCAAACACCGTCCACCCTCCCGTGTTCACAAAGTGCCATCGAAACAGAAAGTGCGGATTGAATCCCACCGCATCGTCTCCCGGCTGCGAGTAGTACTTCACCCCCAACTGCCCCGTCACTTCCACGTCGTCGATCAGGAAATACGTGAAGGCCGCGAACCCTCCCACGTCCGTCGCGTCCGCAAAGTCATGCCCAAGCGTCGCTCCCGCCGACCACCACTTCGAGCCCTCTTTGCCAAACTCCAGGACCGGCGCGGCATCCGGCGCCTTGACCTCCGAAAACACCGCGTGCGCCACGGTCAGCGCGGCGGGCGAAACGCCCGTCGAAATCTCCTCCCCCAAGGCCAAGCCCGGGAGCACGCCCGCGAGCACGACACCAACCGTAGAGCACGTTCGCATCATGACGCAGAGCGTACACCGCCCGCAACGTCAAGTTCGTCTGACGACAGGTTCTGAAACCCCCTCCCGGAGGGAGGGGGGTGGGCGCGATGCGCCAGCCATCGTCCCGGACGGTTCGTCCTCGAAGTCGCAAGGAAGACTCTCCGTATCCTCCCCCATGCCCCAAGACGCCGATCTTGTGACCCGCATCCAGCGACTCGAAGAGGCGCACGGCTTCGCCGAGCATGCCGCCGATCAGATGCTCGATCACCTGCGAGCGCTCGACCGCAGCGTGCGCGAACTCACGCGGCGGTTGGACGCCTTCGAGCACCGCCTCAACCAAGTTCCGCCGCCCAAGCCCGAGGTGCCCGAAGAAGACCCCATGGGCCGCGACTCAGGCGAGCAGTGAGCGCCCTTCCATCTCCTTCGGCTTCGCGATCCCCATGATGTCCAGCGCCGTGGGGATGATGTCGCCCAACCGCCCGCGCTGGGCGCGGACCTCCGCCTTGAACCATCCGCTCGCGTCCTGATCGCCACGCAGCACGCGCCCCTTGTGCCTGGGGCTGACGACGATGAGCGGCACGTCGTAGACCGTGTGGGCCGTGTGCGGCGCGTTGGTCGCAGGGTCCCACATCTGCTCGGCGTTGCCGTGATCGGCCGTCACGATCGCCGCGCCGCCCTTCTCGATCACGCGTCCGACGATCGCGCCGACACACGCGTCCACCGTCTCGCACGCCTTCACGGCCGCCGCGAGCACGCCCGTGTGTCCCACCATGTCCGCGTTGGCAAAGTTGACGATCAGGACGTCCTCGCCCTGCGGCGCGTCGAGGCGACGCAGGACCGCGCGGCACACCTCGGCGGCCGACATCTCGGGCTTCTGGTCATACGTCGCGACCTTGGGCGACTGCGGGTTCTCGCGCGTCTCGCCCGCGAAGGGCTCGTCCCGATAGTCGTTGAAGAAGAACGTGACGTGCGGATACTTCTCCGTCTCGGCACAACGGAACTGCCTCAGGCCCAGGTCGCTGATGTACTCCCCCGCGATGTTCTTCATCTTGGGCGGGCGCGGGAAGGCGACGTGCACGTAGGGCGTCAGTTGCTCCCAGTAGTCGGTCATCGTGACGTAGTGCAGGTCGAGGCGTTCGCCGCGATCGAAGCCGGACCTGCCGCTGTCCGGGCTGGGCTTGACCTTCGCCCACGCGCCGTCGGGAAAGACGAACGCGGCGGAGAGTTCGCGCGGGCGATCGCCCCGGTAGTTGTAGAAGATGACGCTGTCGCCGTCCTCGATGCGGGATTCCCCGATCTCGTTGTCGAGGCCGATCGCGGTGGGCGTGATGAACTCGTCCCCCTTGAGATTGTCGGCGGAGGGCGTGTCGTAGTAGCCCCGGATCGCGGCCTCGACCGTCTCGGCGGTTCGCGGCACGTCGCCCCGGGCGGTCAGGCAGTCGTACGCGAGTTTCACGCGCTCCCAGCGGTTGTCGCGGTCCATCGCGTAGTAGCGCCCGATGACGCTCGCCACGCGACCGACGCCCAGTTCTTCGCACTTCGCCTCGACCCGCTGAGCAAACTCCAGCCCCGTGTACGGCCCGGTGTCGCGCCCGTCGGTGAAGAGGTGCACGAACACGCGCTCCCCCGGCATGTCCAACTTCTCGCACGCCTCCAGGATCGCGAAGAGGTGCTCGAGCAGCCCGTGCACCCCCGCGTCGGAGTTGATGCCCATGAGGTGCACCGCCGCGTCGTGCTCGATCGCGTGCTCGATCGCGCCCGCGATCGCCTTGTTCGTGTGCAGCCCGGCCTGGCAGGCGCGGGTCATCACCAGCGACTCCTGCGGCACCACCCTCCCCGCGCCGATGTTCTGGTGTCCGACCTCGCTGTTGCCCATCGTCCCCTCGGGCAGCCCCACGTCCTCGCCGCTCGTCTTGATGAGCGTCCACGGATACTCGCGCATCAGCGCGTCGGCGACGGGGGTACGGGCGATCTGGACGGCATCAAAGGCCGCGTGCTCCGGGTTGGGGTTGAGGCCCCAGCCGTCGCGGATGATGAGAACGAAAGGGCGGGCGGGAGGCTCCGACGATGTTGGCATGGCGCAGGGTAGCGCGCGGAAGGACGGACGCGGTGAAATCGTGCTCGCGCGCGGGACCGAGCCGAGACGCTGGGAATCTGAGGGGCGTGGCACGGTGGCGTGGGGAGCGCCCCTAAACTGGGCGCATGGGTCCGTACTACGTCACGACGCCGATTTACTATGTGAACGATCGCCCGCACATCGGGCACTGCTACACGACGCTGGTCGCGGATGCCGCCGCTCGGTTCGCGCGCGTGATGCGCGGGGAGGCGATGGAGCGTGACCCGGCGGGGAAGGCGTCCGGGCGCGAGACCCGCGGTGGTGTGTTTTTCCTGACCGGCACCGACGAGCATGCGGACAAGGTGGTGACGTCGGCGGCGGCGCATGGGATGACGGCGATCCAGTGGGCCGATCGCAACGCCGCCGAGTTCGAGCGTGCGTTCGCGTTCATGCGGACGAGCCACGACGATTTCATCCGGACGACGCAGGCTCGGCACAAGGAGAAGGTGACCGAGTACGTCGGCGCGCTCATGAAGAGCGGCGCGATCTACAAGGGCACGTACGAAGGCTGGTACGACGAGAACCAGGAGGAGTATGTCACCGAGACGGTCGCGAAGGAGGGCGACTACAAGAGCCCGGTGACGGGCAAGCCCCTGGTGCGGCGGAGCGAGGCGTGCTACTTCTTCAGGTTGTCCGCGTACCAGGCGCGCCTGGAGGAGCACTTCCAGGCGCACCCGACGTGCGTCGAGCCCGCGGAGCGACGGAACGAGGTGCTGGGGCGACTTCGTGACGGGCTGAACGACGTGCCGATCAGCCGCCCCGTGACGGAGGACCCGGCGACGCAGTTCGGCATCCGGGTGCCGGGGGACGACGCCAACCGGATTTACGTGTGGATTGACGCGCTCTTCAACTACCTCAGTGTTGTGGATACGGAGGAGCGAAGGGCGTTCTGGCCGCCCGCGGTGCACCTGATCGCGAAGGACATCCTTTGGTTCCACGCGGTGATCTGGCCGGCGATGCTGATGGCGTTGAAGGACTGCGGGGGGCGTTTCGGTTTCGTGACGCTCCCGAGGATGCTCTACTGCCACTCCTACTGGGTGCGCGAGGGCAAGAAGATGAGCAAGAGCCTGGGGAACTTCGTGACGCTGGAGGTGTTGCAGGCCTACGCGAGCAAGTACGGGCTGGACGCGTTGCGGTGGTACCTGCTGACGCAGGGGCCGATGGGGAACACGGACGCGGACTTCAGCCATGAGAAGTTTGTCGAGGTGTACAACTCCGAACTCGCGAACGGGATCGGGAACTGCGCGAGCCGCGTGGCGAACATGATCGAGAAGTACTTTGATGGGATCGTGCCCGATCCGCTGGGCAAGCACACCTACGTCAGCGCGGAGTTGACGATGGATTCGCCCGTGCCGGGGCGGTCGGTGGGCGCGTCGCCCGATCCGATGGCGCCGGCGTATGACTGGGTGGGGAGGAGCGCGGCGGCGTTGGAGCGCGTCAAGAAGGCGCACGCGGCGATAGACCTGGGCGACGCGCTGCTCACGGCACGCCAACTCATCATGGACGTGGACGCGTTTATCAGTTTCACCGCGCCCTTCAAACTCGCCAAAGCCGTGGGGGCCGACCCGCGCGCGAAGGAGAAGTTGGCGGCGATCCTGTACAACTGCGCCGAGGCGATCCGCGTCGCGAGCCTGCTCTTCGCGCCCGCCTGCCCGGAGCGGATGCGGACGCTCTGGTCGGCCTGGGGCCTCGAGGTCGGGGTGGGCACGACGCTGGACGCGTGGTGCGTCTTCGCGACCGGAAGGCACTCGCTGCGTCCCGGGCAGCGGATCAGCAAGGGCGAGGCGCTGTTCATGCGGGCGGACCCGGCGGAGGCGGCGCCGGCATGAGGCATATTTACGAGTGAGGAACATGGCGAAGATCAAGACGCAGCGTGCGAGCGGGCGACCTTCGAAAGATCGGACGCGGAGCGAACCCGGTTCCCGGCGACCCGTCTCGGGCCGGGGGCGTTCGGAGTCTTTGGTCCATCCCTCGCTCTCGACGGGAAGGGGGAGTTTTGCCGTCGGGATCATCATGGGCTCGAAGTCGGATTGGGAGACGATGCGGCACGCGAGCGAGGTGCTGGATGCGTTGGGGGTGAAGCACGAGTGCCGGGTGGTGTCGGCGCATCGCACGCCGGACTGGCTGTTTGAGTATTCGGCGGGGGCGGAGGGTCGCGGGATCGAGGTGATCATCGCCGGGGCGGGGGGGGCGGCGCACCTCCCGGGGATGTGCGCGAGCAAGACGGTGCTGCCGGTCCTGGGCGTCCCGGTGGAGAGCAAGGCGCTGAAGGGTCTGGATTCGCTGCTGTCGATCGCGCAGATGCCGGGGGGCGTCCCGGTGGGGACGCTGGCGATCGGGAAGGCGGGGGCGGTGAACGCGGGGCTGCTGGCGGCGCGAATTCTGGGGATGAAGGACGCGGCGCTGCGCGAGCGCGTGCGGGCGTGGACGGATCGGCAAACGCGCGGGGTGCTGGCGAATCGGGACCCGCGCGGGGGCTAGGACGGGCGACCGGGATGGTGCTTGCCGGCGTGGGCGAATGGAGCCTCGCACGCCCGCTGATCCGCAGCGGAGCATGGGCACGCGCCTCGACTTCACGATTGTGGTATGCTGGTGGTCGAGGTGAACCATGCGACGAGTGATGGCGATGGCGTGCGTGTGCGCGGTGGTCGGCGCGATGGCGGGCGCGGGTGAGGTGCGCCCGGTTTCGAAGGAGGAGGTGGCGCGGGCGATCGACAGGGGCGTCGAACTCCTGCTGGCGATGCAGGAAGGGGACACGAAGGCGGAGTGGCCTTACGAGGGCGTGTATCGCGTGAAGGGGCAGATTCCGATCGGGTATCGCGTGGGGGGGACGGCGATCGCGTGCCTGGCGCTCGCGCGAGCCCCCGGGTATGACGCGGACGAGAAGCGGCAGGCGGCGGTGGCGCGAGGGCTCAAGTTCGTGTGCGAATCGATCGAGCACCCGTTGATGAGCGAGAAGGACTATGACGCGGGGTACGACGTGCGCGGGTGGGGGTATATCTACGGCGTGGAGTTGATCGCAAGGTTGAAGAACGCGAAGCGGGTGCCGGCGGAGCATGCGGAAGCGTGCGAGAGCGCGATGGCGTTCTACCTGGAGGCGCTGCAGAAGACGGAGATTCCGAGGGCGGGGGGTTGGAACTATGCGAGACCGGCGGGTCGGGAGAAGGTGGCGCGGCCGTCGCCGTTCATGACGGCGCCGGCGGTGCAGGCGATGTTGGAAGCGAAGAAGGCTGGGTATGCGGTGGACGAGGGGGTGATCGGGCGGGCGCTGGACGCGCTCGAGCGTGGGCGTGGGGAGGCGGGCGGGGTGCAGTATGCGGGGAGCGTGGAGGACGCGAAGGGGCGGGCGGATGGCGTGCCGGGCGCGGTGGGGCGGATGTGCGCGGTGGAGGCGACGCTCGTGCTCGCGGGGCGTGGATCGGTGGCGAACGTGCGTGCGGCGGTGGATGCGTTCATCGTGCACTGGGAGTGGTTGAATACGCGGCGAGCGAAGAACGGCACGCACGAAGGGCCGTACGCGGTGGCGCCGTATTACTTCATGTACGCGCACCACGCGGCGGCGCGGGCGATCGAGTTGCTGCCCGAGCAGGAGCGGGCGGAGTATCGGCGGCGGGTGACGGAGTTGATGTTCTCGGTGCGGGAAGAGGATGGAAGTTGGAACGATCGGGTGTTCAAGCGGACGGCGAACTTTGGGACGTCGTTCGCGATGCTGGCGATGCTGATGCCGGAGAGGGGGGTGGAGAAGAAGTAGAAGGGGTCGAGGCGGGTAGGACGCCCGCCCGACGAGGAGATGGAGGAAAGGGAACCGAAGGAGGGCGGGAGCGGGAGGGGAGCGAGGAGTGGCCGTGGGGGAAGGGTCGGCGCTGAGGTTGGGCGGTGGGGAGCGGGTGGTGCCGGCGCGGGGGCGGGTGTCGGCGGCGTTCGGGGCGTTCGCGTTGGGGCTGATGGCGGCGCGAGAGGTCGTGCACGTGGCGTCGGTGTGGTGGTTTGCGGCGTGCCTGGTGGCGGTGGGGGTGGCGGCGGTCGGGCGCGGATGGGTATGCCGAGGGGCGTTGGCGTTGGCGATGGCGCTGGGCGCGGGCGGGTGGTACGCCTTTCGGGTGGACGAGTGGCCGCGGGAGAGCGTGGCGCGGCTGCTGGAGGGCGTGGACGCGAATCGCGGGATGATCCTGACGGTGGAGGGGATTGCGCTGGAGGAGGCGGAGCGGGTGGAGGCGGCGGGGAGCGTCTTTTCCAGGTTTCGACACGAGCGGGGAGCGTGGCGATTCGCGGTCGCGGTGCGACGTGTGGTGATGGACGGCGAGGCGCGGGAGGCGTCGGGTCGGCTGTGGGTGCGTGTGGCGGGGGAGGAGCGGCCGGGGTTGGGTGGTGGGGAGGGCGTGCGGCTGACGGGCGTGGCGAGGGCGATCGATCGAGCCACCAATCCGGGTCAGGGTGATCCGAGGGCGAACGCGGCGCAGGCGGGATTCGTGGGGTCGCTGGCGTTGTCGTCGAATGCGCTGATCGTGTCGAAGCCGGGGGTGGTCGCGGGGTGGGACCATCTGTACGCCGCGATGTTGCGGGCGAAGGCGGTGATGCTGGCGCGGGCGCGGGGGGTCTTGGACGCGGCGTTCGCGGGGAGCGGGGACGAAGAGGCGAGGGCGCTGGTGGCGGGGCTGCTGCTGGGTGAGAGGGACGATGCGGAGGGGAAGAGCGTGACGGAGGTGTTCACGCGGCTGGGCTTGGCGCATGTGCTGTCGATCTCGGGATTTCATCTGGCGGTGTTGGCGTCGGTGACGTTGTTTCTGGTGCGGCTGACGGGGGATCGGGGTTGGGTGGAGCCGACGGTGGTTGGGTTGATCGTGGTCGGGTACGCGTTCATGTTGCCGGCGCAGTCGCCGATCTTGCGATCGGCGGCGATGGTGACGATGGTGCTGATCGCGGAGGCGTGCGGTCGGCGGTACGACCGGCTGACGGTGCTGATGTGGATCGCGATCGTGCTGCTGGTGTGGCGGCCGGCGGACTTGTGGAGCCTTGGGTATCAGTTGAGCGTGGGTCTGACGGCGTTGCTGATGTGGACGGGGGAGGCGTGGCACTGGCGGATGTTCGTGCCGCCGGTGCGGACGGACATGCCGGTGAGCGAGGGGATTGGGCAATGGGTGTGGAGGGAGGTGAAGGGGGCGTGGTCGTCGGCGGTGTTGTGCTTCGGGGCGTCGGTGCCGCTGGTGATGTACCGGACGGGGGTGGTGAGCGTGCTGGGGGTGGTGGCGACGCTGGTGGTCACGCCGATCGTCGTGGTGGTGCTGTGGGTGGGGTATGTGGTGTTGATCGTGGGGGTGGTGGTGCCGGGGGCGACGGAGATGGCGGGGGGCGTGCTGCGAGGGTTTGCGGATGCGGCGATCGGGGTGACGCGGATGCTGGACGGCGTGGCGCTGAGTTCGGTGCGTGTGCCGACGGTCTCGTGGGTGTGGACGCTGGTGGCGACGGTGGTGATCGTGGTGCTGTTTCGCATGGGGCGGAGGGTTCAGGCGAGGTCGTGGGGGGCGTTCGGGGTGATCGTGCTGTGGTTGGGGGTGGAGTGGGCGGGATCGGCGGGGCTCTCGCGAGGCGTGGCGGTGAGGCTGGATTCGCTGGCGGTGGGGGATGGATCGTGCCACATCGTGCGGAGCGGAAATGACACACTGGTGTGGGATTGCGGGACGCTGTCGTCGCGGATGGACGGTGCGCGGCTGGGGCGATCGCTGCGGGCGGTGGGCGTCTGGCGGGCGGGGACGGCGGTGGTGACCCACCCGGACCTCGACCACTTCGGGTCCATGCCGGAACTTGTGGCGTTGCTGGGGATCCGGACGGTGCTGGTGGGCGAGCGGTTTGTGGAGCAGGCAAGGGAGGACGAGGAGGGGCCGGCGGCGGTGTTCGTGCGGGAGATGGAGCGGCTGGGGGTGCGGGTGCGGGAGGTGAGCGCGGGGGAGGCCTTTGAGTTTGGGCGTGGGCGTTTGGAGTTTGTGTCGCCTCCGCTGGGCGCGGCGTGGACGCGGGACAACGAGCATTCGCTGGTGGCGCAACTGACGGTGGCGAGTTCGCGCGCGGATGGCGAGGGGCGGAGGGAGCGGTCGCTCGTGCTCACGGGGGATGTGCAAGGTGACGGTCTGCGGTGGGTGGCGGAAGCACGGCCCGGATTGCGGGCGGACGTGCTGGAGGTGCCGCACCATGGGTCGGCGTTGGCAGACTCGGTGCGGTGGGTTCACGGGCTGAGGCCGAGGGTCGCGGTGCAATCGACCGGAGCATCGCGAGCGGGGGATGATCGGTGGGCGCAGTTGCGGGCGGAGATCGCGTGGTACACGACGTGCGAGGACGGGGCGGTGTGGGCGGAGATCTGGAGCGATGGAACGGTGCGGAGCGGGGCGGTGCGGAGGTGAAGGTGCGCGTGAACAACGAGGTCGCTGGGTGGATCGCACGGACCTCGCGCCGATGACTTTGCCAGGTCCGTGGCACACAACTGGGGGTGAGGCTGCGCGTCGAGGGGTCTACTTCTGCAGATGCCGGATGAAGAAGTCGGCGATGCGGTCGTTGAGGCGGGTGGTGACGACGGGGTCGGGGACCATGTGGGTGAAGCCGGAGAGGGGGAGGAAGTCGAAGTCTTTGCCGGCGCGGAAGAGGGCGCCGGTCATTTTGAGGGCGTGCATGAAGTAGACGTTGTCGTCGGCGGTGCCGTGGATGACGAGGAGGGGCTTTTGCAGGTCTTTGCAGTAGGTGAGGACGGAGTTCTTGGTGTAGATGTCCAAGCCTGGGGCGTTTTCACCGGCGGCGAGGTCGGGGACGCCGAGGTAGCGTTCGGTGTAGTGGGTGTCGTAATCGAGCCAGTCGGCGACGGGCGCGCCGGCGCAGGCGGCGTGGAAGACGTCGGGGCGACGCATGACGGCCATGGCGGAGAAGTAGCCGCCGAAGGACCAGCCGTAGATTCCGACGCGGGAGAGGTCCATCTCGGGGACGCGGGCGGCGGCCTGGCGGAGGCCTTGGACCTGGTCGTCGAGTGGGCCGGAGATGACGTCGTTCTTGATTTCGCGTTCCCAGTCGCGCCCGCGGGAGGGCGTGCCGCGGCCGTCGATGGAGAGGACGATGAAGCCTTGGTCGGCCATCCACTGCTGGAGGAGGTAGGAGCGTTTGGTGGCGTGGACGGTCTGGGAGTGGGGCCCCCCATAGACGCTGACGAGGACGGGGAGTTTGGCGCCCGGGGTGAAGTGGCGCGGGCGGATGACGACGGCGCGGAGATCGCGGGGCCCACCGAGGTGGAGGAGTTGGGCGTTGGGGATGAAGGGGGGCAACTCGGCGACGGACTTGACTTCGGCGGCGGTGGAGCCGTCGGCGCGGAGGATGGTCCAGGTGGGGTGGCCGTCGGCGAGGGTGGCGGTCTTGACCATGGCGCTGGACTTTTCGGCGAAGACGGCGCCGTGGGATCCTTGTCCGGAGGAGAGTTGTTGGGGCGGGGTGTTGGCGTCGAGCGCGAGGCGGAAGAGGTGGGTTTCGGTGGGTTCGGTGGAGGCGGAGAGGAAGAGGGTTCGGGAGTCTTGGTCGAGGTGGGAGAGGGCGCGGAGGCCAAAGCCCTTGGGGGTGAGGGTTCGGGCGAGTGAGCCGTCGGCGTTTCGGAGTTCGAGTTGCCATTCGCCGGAGGATTCGGAGATCCAGAGGAAGGCGCTGCCGTCCTTGAGCCACTTGGGGCAGTCCTGGCGGAGGTTGAGCCAGGCGGGGTCGTTTTCCTGGAGGAGTTTGGTGAGAGCGCCGGAGGCGTGGTCCACGCGGTAGAGGACGTGTTCCCTTTGGTCGCGGGATTGGACGAGGATGGTGAGGGGCGCGCCGTCTTGCCAGGAGACGTTGGCGAGGTAGGGGTACTTGTGGGCGTCCCAGGCGACGTGGAGGGGAGTGCCGCCGGAGACGGGTTGGATGAAGAGTTTGACGTCGGCGTTCTTTTTGCCGGGTCGAGGGTAGGGCCAGGTGTCGGGCTCTTTGGCGGGGTTGACGGGATCGGCGATGTGGAAGGTCTCCATGCCGGCGGTGTCGGTCTGCTGGTAGGCGATGAGCGTGCTGTCGGGGCTGAACCAGTACCCGCGGAAGCGGCTCATTTCTTCTTGGGCGATGAACTCGGCGGTGGCGAATGAGATGGTGGGGGAGGGCTTGGTGGTGAGGCGACGCTCGGCGTTGGAGGCGAGGTCGGTGATGTAGAGGTCGCCGTCGCGGACGCAGGCGACCATGGAGGCGTCGGGGCTGAAACGGGGATCGATGGGGAAGGCGGGGTTGGCGGGGAGTTCGCGGCTCTTGGCGGAGGCGCGCTCGACGACGAAGAGTTTGCCGGAGAGGGGGACGAGGATCTGCGTGCCGTCGTTCGAGAGTTCGTAGGCGGTGATGCCGCGGGCGGCGAGGCGCATGCGTTCGCGACGGGCGAGTTCTTCGGCGGAGAGTTTTTCTTCGCCGCCGGAGAGGATGTGCTGTGCGGTCAAGAGGACGCGTTCTTGACCAGTGGCGACGTCGAGTTCGTAGAGGTCTTGGACAAAGGAGCGCGGGCCGGAGCGGAGGAAGAGGAGGGCGGAGCCGTCGGGAGTGAGGCGGAGGCTCTTGGGCTGGCCGTGGGTGAAGCGGTAGGTGGCGGCGAAGGTCTGGAGGAACTGGTCGCGGTCGGCGGCGGCGATGGGGGCGGACGTGGCATGCGGGGCGTCAAGGCGCGAGGAGGCACAGCCTGCGGCGAGGAGGAGGACTGAGGTGAGCGCGAGGGAGCGGGCGAGGTGCATGCGGGGCTCCGAGAGGGTGCAAATCTCAAAGATGGGAATCAAGAATGAGAGGGATTCTCACGGATGGGAGGATACGACGAGAAGCGGGAGTCGCATGGGGGGAATACCTGTGGAAGGGGTGGGAATCCGGGCGCAGGGAGGGGGCCGGAAAATGGGCGGCGCGTATGCTTTGGTACGGACTTTGCATCAATCTGTACTGAATCGTGTCCGGGAAGGGGTCCGACCAGGCTTTGGAAGAAGGCATGCGTATGAACAGGGGTCGAAGCGGAATGAACTGGAAACCAAAGTCGCTGGTGTGGGCCCTTGGCGGGGCGATGGCGATCGCGGCGTCTGGGTGTGAGAAGGCGGACGTGAAGGCGTATAAGGCGCCGAAGGATGAACTGCCGCCGCATTTGGCGACGAGTGGAAGGGGGACGAATGCGGGGATGCCCCCGACGGCGAGCGCGGCTGGGGCGGCGGCGACCGAGGTCAAGGTGACCTGGACGGCGCCGGGGACGTGGACGAGCGTGGCGAGCGAACAGGCGATGCGGATCGCGACGTATCGCACGGGCGGGGAGCCCGGGGTGGAGGTCGTGGTGTCGGCGTTTCCCGGGGATGTGGGAGGCACGCTGGCGAACGTGAACCGATGGCGCGGGCAAGTGGGGGCGGCCCCGGTCGCGGAATCGGACCTTGCGGGGATGTTGGAGAGCGTGGAGGTCGAGGGGGTCAAGGTCTCGACGCTGCGGATCAAGGGCGAGCAGCAGGACATGCTGGCGGCGATGATCACGCCGGGAGATGGGCAGACGTGGTTTGTGAAGGCGACGGCGGAGGCGGCGGCACTGGACGGGATCGGTGCGGAGTTTGTGGCGTTCGCGAGGACGTTCCGGGCGAGCAAGGGACAAGGATCGAGCGCCGCGGCCTCGACGGCGAGCGCGGCGTCGAAGCCTGCGCCGGTACCGGTAACATCCGCGGGCACCACACCGACCGCAGGCGCGGCGCCGGCGAGCGGGATCGAAGGGCGGCTGGCGCAATGGACGCCGCCGTCCACGTGGTCGAAGGAAGCGAACGCGTCGGGCTTTTTGACGGTGGCGTATAGCGCGACGAACGGGAACGGCGGGGCCAGGATCACGGCGAGCAACCTGAGCGGCGAGGGCGGTGGGTTGCTGAACAACATCAACCGCTGGCGCGGGCAGGTGGGCCTGGCGCCCGTGACGAGCCTGGACCAGCAGGCGACGAGCAAGATTGGCGCGGCGACGGTGGTGGACCTTGCGGACGCGGAAGGCAAGACGCGGATGATCGTGGCGGTGCTCACCGCGGGCGAGAAGACGTGGTATTACAAGTTGACGGGCACGCCGAGCGGGGTGGACGACGAGCGATCGGCGTTCGAGAAGTTCGTGCGCACGACAGGATTGGGAGAACCATAAATGCAAGCGACCGCGAAGGCGACAACTCCTCGTGCGGCGGCTGAGGGCGGGGCGGATGCGGCGGCGGCGATCAACATGCCGGGCCTTTTGAAGATGATGTCGTCGCTGCGGCTGACGGTGGTGCTGCTGGCGATGTCGATGGTCTTGATCCTGGCGGGGACGCTGGCGCAGGTGAACGAGGGCGTGTGGACGGCGGTGGCGAAGTACTTTCGCTCGCCGTTCACGTGGATCGAGTTCCAACTCTTCGTGCCGAAGAAACTGGCGACGATTCCTGGGGCGATCCCGTTCCCGGGCGGGTTGACGCTGGGGCTGTTGCTGTTTTTCAACCTGTTGGCGGCGCACTTTGTGCGGTTCAAGATGACGTGGAAGCGAGCGGGGATCATCACGGCGCACGTCGGGGTGCTGTTGCTGCTGGTGGGCGAGTTCGTGACGGGGGCGATGGCGACGGAGGGGAACATGACGATCTGGGAGGGCGGGTCGTCGAGTTATGTGGAGGACAATCGGACGGTGGAGTTGGCGATCATCGATCCGTCGGACCCGAAGGAGGACTATGTGGTGGTGATTCCGCACCACATTCTTGAGTCCTCGCGCGGGACGATCACGCGCGGGTTCATGCCGTTCGACGTGACGGTGAACGAGTGGATGCCGAACTCGCACCTGTTGGGCCCGATGCAGGCGACGGCGGCGCAGCGGGCGAAGGCGGACGCGGGCGCGGGGCTGCAGGTGGCGGCGGTGCCGGCGCCGAAGGCGACGGGGGTGGACGGGGCGGGGGTGGACGTGCCGTCGGCGTACGTGACGTTTTCGAGGGGCGGGAAGAAGATCGCGAACCACCTGGTGTCGGTGTATCTGGAGACGCCGGACGAGGTGGAGGTGGAGGGGAAGAAGTATGAGGTGACGCTGCGGTTCACGCGGACGTACAAGCCGTACACGTTGTCGCTGGTGGATTTTCGGCACGACAAGTTCGTGGGGACGGACAAGCCGCGGAACTTTTCGAGCCAGGTTCGGCTGGTGGACCCGACGCGGAACGTGGACCGGGAGGTGTTGATCTCGATGAACAACCCGCTGCGGCATGCTGGGGAGACGTTCTATCAGGCGTCGTTCAAGCAAGGGGATACGGGGACGGTGCTGCAGGTGGTACGGAATCCGGGGTGGCTGTTGCCGTACCTGTCGTGCACACTGGTGACGCTGGGGTTGCTGGCGCACTTTGGGATACGGATGGTGACCTCGTCGCGTCGGAGGCTCTCATGAACAGCATGCAGAAACTGTGGCCGTGGATCGTGGGCGTGATCGCGGTGGCGTACCTGGGGTCGGTGGGGTGGCGAGCGGCGAGGCACGTGCCGGACCAGTACGACGTGGTGGCGAACATCCCGGTGTGCGCGGACGGGCGGGTCAAGCCGTTGGATTCGTTCGCGCGGAACACGCTGATCGTGCTGAGCGGGCGGCAGACGTTCGATGCGGGGGGGCGTCGCGGGTCGGCGGTGGAATGGATGATGGAGTTGATGTCGAACCCGGACCTGGCGTCGACGCGGGAGGTGGTCCGGATCGACCACCGGGACGTGGTGAGTCTGCTGGGCTTTGGGGACACGAAGCGGGTGCGGTTCAGTTTGAAGGAACTGGCGCCGAAGTTTGGGGAGATCCAGAAGCAGGCGGACCTGGCGGCGCGGGTGTCGAGCAAGCAGCGGGACCCGTTCCAGCGGCAGGTGCTGGACCTGGCGAACCGGCTGATGCTGGCGGTGGAGGTGGCGAACTTGCACACGCCGCTGCTGGTGGCGCCGTTCAAGGCGGGAGAGGAGTGGCGGGCGTTGGCGCCGATGATCGAGGATCAGTCGGCGATGGGGCATCCGTCGTCGAAGGCGTGGATGGACATGCTGGGCGCCAAGATGCACGGGGATACGGGGAAGTTCATCGAACTGGCGAAGGCGTATCACGCGGCGGTGGGCTCGACGGGTCTGAAGGACATGCGTCGAACGGGGTTGGAGGTGATCTTCAACGGGATGGAGCCGTTCTACCAGGCGTCGGGGTTGTATGTCGGGGCGTTCCTGCTGGCGTCGCTGGGGTTTCTGTTCGGGGCGTTGTCGAAGCCGGCATGGGCGAGGTCGTTCACGCGGGCGACGCTGACGATCCTGGCGATCGCGTTCGTGGTGCACACGTTCGGGATCGCGGCGCGGATTTATCTGCAGGGAAGGCCGCCGGTGACGAACCTGTATTCGTCGGCGGTGTTCATCGGGTGGGCGTGCATCCCGCTGGCGATCGTGGGGGAGTGGTTCTACAAGTTGGGGATTGGGAACGCGGTGGCATCGCTGATCGGGTTCGGGACGCTGGTCGTGGCGCACAACCTTGCCGGTGGCGGCGACACGATGGAGATGATGCAGGCGGTGCTGGATTCGAACTTCTGGCTGGCGACGCACGTGGTGGTGATCACGATCGGGTATTCGGCGACGTTCCTCGCGGGGTTCCTGGCGGCGGCGTACATCGTGCTGGGGGTGCTGACGCCCTGGCTGCGGGGCGAGGCGAGCAAGGCGCTGCCGAAGATGACCTACGGCGTGATCTGCTTCGCGTGCCTGACGAGTTTCGTGGGCACGGTGCTGGGCGGGATCTGGGCGGACCAGTCGTGGGGTCGGTTCTGGGGCTGGGACCCGAAGGAGAACGGCGCGGCGTTGATCGTCGCGTGGCTCCTGCTCATCCTGCACGCGCGCTGGGGCGGGATGGTGAAGGATCGCGGGGTGGCGGTGATGGCGGTCTTCGGGAACGTCGTGACGGCGTGGTCGTGGTTCGGGACGAACATGCTGGGCGTGGGCCTGCACTCGTACGGATTCATGGATTCGGCGGTGTTCTGGCTGCTGGCGTTCGGCGTGCTGCAACTGGTGGTGATGGCGGTGGGGCTCGTGCCGGCGAAGAAGTGGAAGAGCCTGCAGCCGGCACCCCTCAGCACGGGGCCCGTGCGAGCGGCGGGCGGGAGTGTGGGAGGTGGGGCGACGCAGCCGGCGTGAGGCTCGTGGGCGTGGCTTAGTTTCCAGCGGTTGAGGGCGTGTTTGGGCCCGCCTCGGAGGAAGGGGCGGGCTTTTTGTCTTTGGGGTCGGGTTTGGGTGTGGTGTTCTTGGGCGATGTGGCGGGGGCGTTGGGGTCGGTGGTCCACACGCCGTCGCGGTAGAGGACGAGGGTGGGGTCGATGTTGAAGGTCTCGGCGACGGCGTTGGGATCGGGGTCGAGGAGCGGGGCGCCGTGATCGACGGAGAGTTGGGCGGCCCAACTGCGCTGGCTGCCCTGGAGGAGGAGGGACTCCATCCGGAGGTGATTCGCGAAGGCGGTCTGGTCGAGGGCGGGGCCCGGGGTGCCCTTGCAGTTGGAGCAGAGACGGGGATCCTGGGCGCGGTTTCCACGGCGGAGGATGCGTTCGTTGGAGCACTCGGGGCAGGGCCAGAGGGAGGCTTCGCGTTCGATCCCGCGGGCGCCGCCCTGGACGCCCAGGCGAACCATGGTGCGGTCGAAGCGATCGAGGACGGCGGCGACCTGCGGGTCTTGGAGGAGTTGTCGCGCGGCGAGGCCTTGCCCGGCGCGAACGTGACCCAGGAGTGTGGCGGCCTTGTAGGAGGCGGATTCGGGCTCGGAGGGGCGATCGTCCTCGGTCCAGCGGAGGGGGGCGTGTCGCGGATCGAGGAGGCGGGCGACGGCGGAGAGCCAGAGGCGATCACGCTGGGCGGAGGTGACGGGGATGAGCCCCAGGCAGGAGGAGGCGGCGAGGGCGGGGATGCCGCCGCGGGCGCGATCGAGTTCGTAGGCGAGGACGTAGAGTCGAGTCGCGAGTCGGCGAGAGCCCGGATCGTCGGCCTTGTCGGCGACTTCCTCGGCGAGTTGGAAGTAGGCTTCCGGCTCGCTGGGCTTGAGAGCCAGGAGGCGGTCGGCGAAGGGCCTGGAGGCGACGGACTCCTGGTCGGGCGGGTCGGCGGCGCGGGCGGAGCAGGGATCCACGAAGATGAGGCACGCGGCGGCGAGGCGTGCAAGGAGGGCCCGCGGGGTCGGGGTGTGGGTCATGGCTTGCCTCCGTCGAGGCGGATGAGCCAGAGGCGGAGGGCGGCGCGTTCGACGGCCTCGATCTGCGTGGCGATGTGGGGGGCTTTGCGTCGTGCGAGGGCGGCCTCGTCGAGGATGGCGGCGATCTGGGCGGAGGTGTCGGGGCGTTCGGCGGCGACGATGTAGGCGAGGAGTTCGAGTGCCGTGGCTTGCTCGGCGGCGAAGAGTTGGATGCGACCGGCGGCGATCTTGCTGCGGCCCGCGTGGCGTGCGGAGATCTGGGCGAGGGAGAGGGGCTCGCGGGCGGTGGGGGCTTTGTCCTGGGCTTCGCGTTCGAGGCGGAGGCGGTAGAGGCGTGCGGAGGATTCGAGGGGAGGGACATTGGAGAGCGCGTCGGAGGGCGGGGGGTCGGCGAGGGGTTGGCCGCGGGGCGGATCGGGACGCGAGTTCCACGAAAGTGTGGCGAGGCGGTGGGCGTAGGACTGGGCGAGGAGGGTGGAGGCGTTGTCGATCCCGGAGAGGTCGCCCGAGTCGGCGAGGAGTTGCAGGAGGCGTTCGACGAGGGCGCGTCGGGCGGCGACGCGCCAGGAGGGGTGTCGGACGGGGGGGAGTTTGGCGAGGGCGGCGCCCGCGAGGAGGTCGGCGAGGTCCTGGGAGGCGGGCATGGTGGGGAGTTGGACGAGCCAGCCGTGGACGACGGCGGGATCGGCGGCGTGTTGGCGGGCGAGGTCGGCGGCGTGCTTGCGGAGGTCGGCGTGGGTGCCACGGACGACCTCGGAGACGAGCACTTCGCCCACGGCGCGGGGGAGTTGGAGGGAGGTGTTGAGATCGGCGAGGATGGACTTTTTAGCGGCGAGATTAGAGCCGGCGCTGAGGTAGCGGACGAGCCAGGTGGGCTCGTCGTTGAACATGGTGAGGGGCGAGGAGGATTGGTGGAGGGAGTTGATGGCGGCCTGGACGGAAGCGTCGAGGATGCGGTCGATGGAGGCGGAGCCCGGCTCACCCGCGAGGAGCATGGCGGCGGACTCATTCAGGCGGGAGAGCGCGACGGCGCGGTAGAGTTCGACGATCGGGGCGGTGCCCGGGGTGGTGCGGGTGGGGCCTTGGTCGAGTTCCTGGGCGGCGGCGTCGCGCCAGGCGGAGACGAGTTTGGCGCGCTCGGGGCCGTCGTTCAGGCCCCAGGCCTGGCGGAGGCGGTCGCGGAGGGTGGCACGGTCGCTGTCGGAAGCGCCGGCGGGGAGGACCATGGAGACGTCGAAGCCGGCGGCGGAAGACTTGGAGGCGAGGGCGCTGGTGAGGGTGTGGAGGTCGGCGACGGAGACGTTGGGGCGCTCGAACCAGCGGAGGAGGTATCGGCGGGATTCGTCGGACTCTCGCCAGGTGAGGGACGTGACGAGGAGGGAGAGCGCGTCGAAGGTGGGTTTCGACTGGGTGGGCTCGGGCGCGGTGGTGAGGAGGTCTTCGATCGCGACGAGGATCATCCGGTCGCGGTCGCGCTGGGGGAGGCGGAGCGCCTCGACACACGCGACCCAGGCGGGCCAGGCGTCGGAGGGCTGGGTCGGCGAGACGAGGGAGCGGGCGAGGACGGTGAGCGCGGCGGCAGCGGCGGCATGGAAGGAGGTGTCGCTTGCGTGCCAAGCGGCGAGGGCGGAGTCGGCGAGGATCGATTGGAGGCGAAGGGTGATCGAGGGGGGGAGTTCGCGCTCACGGGCGATGCGGGCGAGGACCCCGGCGGACCAAGAGGCGGCGCGGATGGTGTCGCTGGAGAGCGGGGTGGAGGGCGTGGCCTGGCGCAGGCCGCGCGAGAGGAGGTCGATGGTGAGGGCGGCGTGTTCGGGGCTTGGGGCGACGCGATAGACGAACTCGATGATGGCATCCTGCATCGCGGCGAGTTGGTCGGGCTGGGCATTGGGCCAGGAGAGCGCGATGGACCTGGTGGCGGCGTCGAACGACTGGAGTGAGGCCTGGGGATCGGTGTTGGCGGTGGTCACCGCGCGGGCGATGTCGCGGAGGTCGTCGGCGAAGTCGCGCGGGAGGGAGAGCGTTGGGGGCTTTTTGGGTTGAGGAGTTTGGGACGCGGGAGGCGGCGTGGGGGCGGGGAAGAGTTCGGCGGTTGGAGCGGGAGGCGAGGTGGCGGGAGTGGACGGTGGTTCGGACTGGGCGATGGCGGGCGATGGCGTGGCGGGAGGTTTGAGGAGGACGTAGGCGACGACGGCGAGGACGAGGAGGAAGGCGAGGCCGCCGAGGATGGAGAGGACGAGCCATTTGGCGAGGCGGTTGGCGGGGTCGATCTGGTCGTGGAAGGGCAGGTCCTTGGGTTGGAGGTCGAGGGCTGCGTCGGGGGTGACGCCGACGGGGCGAGCGGGGGGGGGAGGTGGTGAGGGTTGGGTCTGATGGTCCGGGGGTGAGGGTGGAGGTGGTGTGGAGGGCGCGGCGTGTTGAGCGGCGCGGAGGAGTTCGTCGACGCGCACGCCCGCGGAGTACGCGAGGAAAGCGAGGCGTTGACGGGCGCGGGGGTTCCAACCGCCGGACTCGGCGAGGAGGTCGCGTGCGGCCGAGGCGAGTTCGATGGTGATGGTGGTGGGGAGGGCGTGCGGGGGTTGGGAAGGGCGAGGGGCGGGTGCGGGGATGGGCAGGACCGATCGTGCGGGCGAGAGGGAGGGGACGTTGGCGGAGGGCTGTGCCGGAGATTGGGCGTCGAGGGCTTCCAAGAGTTCGGCGACGGCGGCGTGCAGGGCGGCGCGGACGGCGTCGGCGGCGGGTGAGTTGCCCATGGGATGGGCGGCGAGGCGTGCGAGTTGGCGCTGGAGTTGGACGATGACGAGGTCTTGGGTGCAATCGTCGGGGGTGAGGCCCAGGAGCGCGAAGGGACCGCCGGCGGCGGCTTGGCGGCCGAGGAGGAGGGCGATGGCGTTGGCGAGGCTGGGAGGGCCCTGGGTGCTCAACCGCCACCTCCGGGCTTCTTGGGCGGCGCGGGCGTGGGAGCGGCGCGGGAGGCGCCCATTTTCTCGTCGAGTTCGCGGAGTTTGGAGCCCCAGGGTTCGGGGGCGTAGGAGGGATGGAGGAGGATGTGCTGACGCATGGCTTCGATGGCGGCGGGGGCGTTCACGTCCCATTGGAGGCGGATGGAGTTGTAGCGTGCCTCGTACCACGCGGGCGACGAAGGGACGAGGGCGGCGGAGAGGTCTTTCCAGGCGTCGAGGGCGGCGTGCAGGTCTCCTTTGGATTCGGTGAGTTGGGCGAGGCGTCGAAGGACGGCCTCGGTGCGCCCGCCGGATTGCGCGGACGTGCGGTCGAGTTCGATAGCACGATCGCGCATGAACTCGTCCTTGTCGGCGGTCCAGAGGGCGGCGGCGGCTTCGGCGACGGCGAGGCGCATGGGGGGAAGGGAGGAGTCGGTGTCGGACGCGCGGGAGATGAGGACGAGGCCGTGGGTGACGAGTTGGCGTGCGGAGGTGAGGTCGGACGGGACGGCGCGCCAGGTCACGAGGGCCTTTCGGTAGAGCATTTTGTCGGCGGCGGCGGCGAAGGGGCCCGGGCGCTGTCGGAGTTCGGCGAGGGTGCGATCGCGGGCGGGGGCGTCGTTCTTGGCGACGGCGATCTGGAACCGTCGGAAGAGGAGTTCGGACTGGGTGGCGTCGTCGAGCCCAATGCGATGGTGCGCGGTGACGGCCTCGAGGGCTTCGAGCGCGGCCTGGGCGCGGCGTGTTTCGGGAGCGGGGAGGGAGAGCATGGCGTCGGCGATCTGGCGCGCGGCGCGGACCACCCAGGCGGCGCTCTCCTGCGCCAGTTTGTCCGAGGAGGCGAGGGCCTCGGCCTTGGCGAGTTCCATGGCCTCTTCGGCGATCTCGGCGAAGCGCACGGCGGCGAAGGCCCGATCGTCGGGGGCGGCGCGGGTGTAGAGGCGGTAGAGGAGTTGCGAGGCCTGGCGTCGCGTGGCGTTGTAGGCGGGCGAGTCCTTCTTGACGGCGAGGAGGATCTTCACGCCCTGCTCGGGATCGACGGCGTCGGCGTTGGTCTGACGCAACAGGAGGCGGGCGGCGTACTCCGAGCCCGGGAAGGACTGGACCATGAGCATCGCGAGGCGATCGCGGGCGGGGGTGAGGGACGGCTTGCCCGCCTCGATGGCGAGGTCGAGCGAGGTGATGGCGAACCAGAGGGCGTCGCGTTTGGGCTCGCCGAGGGGAAAACTCTCGAAGGCGGCCTGGAAGGTGGCGGCGGCGTCTTCGAGGTCTCCGGCGTAGAAGCGCGCGAAGCCGAGGCGGAGGCGGGCGTTGGCGAGTTCGTTGGGGCGCTCGGAGGCGTCGGGGCTGGAGACGGCCTGCTGGAGCATTTTGGCCGAGGCGCGGTATTGGTTGATGAGGGCGGGGTCCTTGGTGGGGAGGTCGGGCTTGGGGTCTTGAGCGCGGTGGGCTTGGCGGGCGAGGTCGTATTGGTAGAGCCCGCGGACGAGTTGGGCGACGAAGCCCTCGTCGCCCAGGGGGACGGAACCGAACTGGTTCATGAGGTTGAGGACGTGCCCGACTTCGCCGCGAGCGACGAGGTCGGCCATGGCGTTCTGGGAGAGACGCTCGGCGAGGGGCTTTTCGGATTCGGGGACGGCGCGTCGCTGGAGGGCGTCGAGGGTGAGGACGGCGATGAGGCGGGCGTCGCGGAGGGAGAGGGGCGAGGGCTTCCCGTCGTCGGTGCGCTTGTGGAGGCGGACCATGGCGTCGAGTTGGGACCATCGTCCGGCGGCGGCGTAGACGATGATGCGACGGAAGAAAAGATCGGCGTGGAGGGCGGCGGGGAGGTCTTCGGTGGTTTCGATCAGGTCGAGCCAGCGGATGGCGTCGGTGTGGTTGGCGCGGAGCGAGGCGGCGAGGGCGACGCCCATCGCGGCGCGAGCGACGTGCTCGAGGCGGAGGAAGGCCTTGGAGGCCTGTTCGATGGTGGCGGGTTTGGCGGGGGGGGCGCCGAGGAGGGAGCCGAACTCGACGGCGGCGTCGGCGGCGGCTTGGGGTGAGGCGGTGACGAGGGCGAGGTAGTAGGACGTCCAGCCCGAGTAGTAGCGGGCGAGGGAGCGGAGGGAGCGGGCGTCGGAGGCGAGTTGGCGGATCTCGGCGACGTCTTCGTCGCGGGCGCTGCGCTCCTGGCGCTCGAGTTCGTCGAGGCGGCGCCCGACGCGGGCGGCGATGTCGGAAAAGACGGGGGCGATGGAGCGGAGGATGCGTTCGGCCTCGGCGCGATCGGCGGGCGTGCCCATGCGGAGGCGGTCGCGTTCGGCGAGTTCTTCGGCCTGGAGGTAGGTGGCCTTGGCGAGTTCGAGGCGCAGCGCGTACGAGCGCGACTCGGGGACGGCGCGGAGCAGGTCACGGGCCTGGGCCTCGAGTTGCTGGCGGAGTTCGGGGGTGGGGGCGGTGCGGAGTTGCTTCACGTAGAGGTCGCCCAGGGATTCGGCGGCGCGGGAGCGCTCCTCGGGCGTGCCGTGGGCGAGGCGTTCGCGGAGATGGGCGGCGAGGACGGAGGGGAGGTCGTTCTCGGCGAGGAAGCGCTCGAGTTGGAGGGAAGAGGGCTCTTTGTCGGGCGGGGAGGGTTGGAGGGCGAGTGCGTGGGCGGCGAGGAGGAGGGAGGCGCATGTGACGATGGTGGTGGAGCGGGAGAGGCGGGTGGGACACCCGCCCCACGAGAAGAAGGAGGCGAGGAAGCGACGGGTGGGAGATCCGCCCCGGGCAAAGAGCGAGCGTGATCGAGGGAGGGTTTCACTTCGTGGTCGGGACATAACTGACCTTGGTGAATCCGGCGTCCTTGGAGGCTTGGAGGGCGGCGGCGGCGGCCCAGACGGGGGCTTCGCCGGCGGATTTGACGATGACGCCGGCCTGTTTGGGAAGTTGGCTGAGGAGGCTGGTGAGCGCGGCGCGATCGTTGAGCCAGCGTTCACCGAGGCGGAAGCCGACCTGACCGCCCTCGACGACGACGGAGACGATCTGGGGTTGGAGGTCGGCGGAGCGGCCGCCCTTGCCCTCGGCGCCGAGGGTGGAGGCGAGGGTGTTTTCTTCGCCGGTGAAGGAGGCGGCGATCATGAAGTAGAAGAGGAGGAAGAGGACGACGTCGATGAGGGCGACGAGTGGGAGTCGCATGATGGGGGTTTTTTTGAAGGCGCGGGCGCGGAACTTCATGCGCCCTCCTCGCGGGCGGTGGCGAGTTTCCAGCGTTTGACGCCGACGGCGGCGAGGGCGTTGGCGAGGCGATTGAGGTGAGCGGCGGGGCAGGAGCGGTCGGCGCGGATGACCACGTCCATGTCACCTTGGGGGTGGCGTTTGAGGTCGGCGGTGACGAGTTGGACGAGGCGATCGAGTTCGACGGCTTGGCCGTGGAGTTTGAGGATGCCGGCGCGATCCATGTCGATGGCAACGGAGGCTTTGGCGGCGTCGTCGGGGGGTTGCCCCTTTTCTCTGGGGAGGTCGATGGGGAGTCGGTGGGAGGTGGTGAACTGGGCGGTGAGCATGAAGAAGATGATGAGGAGGAGGATGACGTCGATCATGGCGGTGAGATCGAAGTCGGCGTCGGGGGTGTGTCGAGGCTTGTTGAACTTCATGGGGTGCGTGCCTCCGGGGCAAGGGGGATGGAGGGGGCGGCACGCGGGGGCTGTGGGCGTGTGGCGGTGGGCTTGGCGGGGGCGCGTTCGGGGGTGGGGGGGCGAGATTCGAGATCGACGACCATGGCTTCGGCGATCTCGGCGACGCGTTCGGTGAGGGCGTCGATGCGTCGGCGGAAGATGGCGTACATCATGGTGCAGGGGATGGCGACGGCGAGGCCCATGGCGGTGTTGACGAGGGCGAGGGACATGAAGCCGGCGAGTTCTTCGGAGCGGGCGGCGCCCTGGAGTTTGCTGATGGAGCCGAAAGCGCCGATCATGCCGAAGACGGTGCCGAGGAGTCCGAGCATGGGGCCCAGGGCGGCGATGAGGGCGACCCAGTCGCAGGTTCGGTAGAGGCGTTCGATCTGTCGGGCGCCGCTTTCTTCGAGGGCGGTGCGGATTTCGAGGAAGCCGAACTGGGAGCGGGAGCATCGGAGGAGGGCGCCGGAGAAGAGTCGCGCGAGGAAGTTGTTGTTGTCGGGGCGTTGGCAGTAGCGGAGGGCCTCGGCGGTGTTGCCCTCGCGGAAGAGGCGGGCGAGTTGATCGCGGACGTCCGGGGGCGCGAGGCGCGAGAGTTGGAGTTCGATGAAGAGGATGATCCAGAGGGCGACGGCGACGATGGACATGGTGATGAGGGTGTAGCCGACCGGCCCGCCGGCGAGGATGTATTCCCAGAGGGTTTTGCGTCCGAGTTCGGCGGTGGCGGCGGGGGCGGTCGCGGCATCTTGCGCGAGGGTCCAGAGAGAGGTGGGGAGTTGGTGGGAGAGGCTCAACGGGGGGCTCCTGCGGGGATGATCGTGGATCGACGTTGGACGTAGGAATGGTGCGAGGGGTTACTTGTTCGTGGAGGTGCTTGGGTTTTCGCCCGAGGGGGTGGGGAGGCTTTCGAGGCGAGGGCCTTCGTCGGGGCGGGGGTCCGGGAGGGCTTGAACGGTCCATCCGCGGATGGGTTCCCAATCGAGCGCGGGGTGGGCGGGGAAGCGATCGACGAGGAGTTGGCGGAGTTTGACGGCTCCGGCGGTGTCGTTGTGGCGCAGGGCGGCGACGGCGGATTCGGCGAGGGCAAGGCCGGTGAGGTAGGGGTTGATGCGGCTGAGGCGTGCGGGGAGGTGGAGCATCTGGGCGAGGGCGAGGAGTTGGTCGTCGGTGTTGCTCTCGCGGAGGAGGGATCGGCCGAGGGCGACGCGGATCCAGGCTTCCTGCCAAGCGGGCGTGGACGGGGAGAGCATGGCGAGGAGGGCGGCGCGGGCGATCGGTCGTTCCTGGGCGTCGCCGGTGCGGGCCAGGACGATGTGGGCGACGAGGAGGACGGCGGGGTGCTGCGGATGACGCAGCGCGTCGGGGAGTTCGGGGAGCGATTGTCCGGCTTCAAAGAGGGCGGCGCGGCGATAGAGGGTGGCGAGTTGCCCGGCGGGCGAATCGGTGGAGAGGACGATCTGCGAGGTCTTGGGGTCTTTGGGGAGGAGGTCGCCCCGCGCGAAAGCCTGGGTGGAAGGGGTGTTGATCCAGATGGGGGGGAGGGCGGGGAGGAGGCCGGTGGCGGGGTCCACAAAGATGGGGCACTCGGGGATGTCGCGGGCGTTGAGGGCGTGGACGTAATCCTGCAAGGGGGCGGCGGCCTCGAACCAGGCGAGGTAGGCGCCGACGGCGGCGGCCTGGGCGCCGCGGCGAAGGCGGCACCGGAGGAGGCCCTCGGCGATGGCGGCGGCCGTCGGGCCGCTCTGGCCTGCGGAGGCTTTGAAGAGGTCTTCGTAGAGGACTTCGGCGGCGGCGGCGTCGCCGCGCTCGAGGCGCACGCGGGCGCGCCAGGCGGTCTCGGCGAGGGGCAAGTAGGCCTTGGCTTCGGCGGCGAGGGGGCCTTCGATCGACTCGACGCGATCCCAGGCGATGATGCGTTCGGGGATGGTGGCGGTGCGGACCTTGACGCCCTGGTCGCTGAGGCCTCGGACTTCATAAGCGGGCGAGGGTTCGCCCGAGCGGAGCGTGATGGAGGAGGGTGGAAGGCTTGGAGCGGGCGCGAGTTGGGCGTGGGCGAGGGTGAGCATCGTGAAGGCGGCGCCGCACGCGAGGGGGAGGGGAAGACGGGGACGATCGAGGCGTTCGCTCAAGGCGAGCCTCCCGAGGTGGAGACGAAGCGGAAGGTGCCCTTGGAGGTGGCGGAGATTTTCTTCATGATCTCGATGGAGTCTTTGGTCTCGAAGCAGATGCAATGGATGGGGATTTTGAGGGTGTTATTCATGCGGGCGATTTCGGCGGCGACCATTTCGGGATCGCCTTCGAAGGCGCCGTCGGTCATGAAGTAGATGGCGTCGGCGCGGGGTCGGACCTCGTTGTAGAGGAGGGTGAAGGCGGGGAGGGGGCGTGTGCCGGCTTC
This sequence comes from uncultured Phycisphaeraceae bacterium, assembly GCA_964543905.1. Lineage (GTDB taxonomy): Bacteria > Planctomycetota > Phycisphaerae > Phycisphaerales > UBA1924. The sequence continues at coordinate 228,419 of CAZIZO010000001.1, read as the reverse complement.
GGGGGCGAGGAGGGGGACGTGCTCGCGGGCCCAGCGTTTGCCGGAGAGGTCGGCCTTGGTCCAGGCTTTTTTGTTGCCGAGGACTCTGGAGTCGGTGCTGAAGGGGAGGACGATGAACTCGGTGGATTCGGCGAGGGCGTCGATGGACTCGCGGAGGCGGGTTCGGAGGGCTTCGATGCGTCCACCGTCTTGCATGGAGGCGGAGACGTCGACGATGTAGGCGAAGCGATTGCCGCGGGCCTCGACGCCGAAGAAGGAGGCGCCGGAGCCACCGCCGGAGCCACCGAGCCCGGAGCCGCCGGTGCCGAGGTCGGAACCGGAGCCACCGATGTCGCCGCCGCCGCCGACGGGGCCGATGCCGCCGAGGCCTGTGGCGAGGTCGGCGGTCTCGGAGGAGGCGGCGGACATGAGTTCGTGAGGAATGGGGTCGGAGGAGATGGCTTCGGGGACGGCGGGGGTGTCGAGTTCGACGGACCCGGAGCCGGTGAGTTGGTCGAACTCGGCTTGGGAGAGGACGGCGAACTCGACGGGTCCGGAGCCGCCCTGGCTGGAACCGCCGGAGCCCGCGCGACCGACGAGGATGAAGGTGGAGAGGAACCAGAACCCGAGGTGGACGAGGAGGGAGAGGGCGATGGCGGCAAGGGCGAGGGGGCGGAGCCAACGTCGCCAGGACTGGGGGTCGTCGGACTCGGGGGCAAGGGCGAGGTTGGCGCGGCGCCAACCCGGGCGGGGGTGAGGGCGCTGGAGCGCGCGAGGCGAGGGGGATTCGAGGGGTGGGTTCACGTGATCTCCCGACGTGCGGGGACTATCGGACGACGCTGGTGGTGAGCGTCAGTCTACGGGCGGGCGGGCGAGCGGATGCGGGTTGGACGCACGACGCCCGAGTTGGTGCCCAAGGTTCGCCCTTGGTTTGGCCGCGAAGGATCGCCCGTAGGGCCGAGGTGCGATACGCTGGGAGATGGAGGAAGGATGCGTGGGAGGGGACGACCCGGCGTGAAACGAACGAAAGGACCTATGGCGACTGTGATGAAGAGCGAGAAGCGGGCCGGCAAGGGCGAGGGCGAAAGGAATGGGGGCGCGATGTCGCATCCGGTGTTTCAGTTGAACAAGGAAGGGAAGCCCAAGGCGTTCAAGCGGGTGCTGCTGAAGTTGAGCGGAGAATCGTTCTGCAAGACGGGGCACTTCGGGATCGATCCGGAGGAGTTGGACGGGATCGCGCAGGAGATCAAGGAGGCGTCGCTGATTGGGGCGCAACTGGCGATCGTGGTGGGCGGGGGGAACATCATCCGCGGGGCGGAGTTGGCGGCGGCGGGGCACCTGCCGCAGGCGACGGCGGACCACATGGGGATGTTGGGCACGGTGATCAACGGGCTGGCGCTCAAGGAGAAGTTGCTTTCGATCGACGTGGATTGCCGGGTGATGTCGGCGGTGGAGATCCGGGCGGTGGCGGAGCCGTTTATCCGAGGGCGGGCGATCCGGCACTTGGAGAAGCGACGGGTGGTGATCCTGGCGGCGGGGACGGGGAACCCGTTTTTCACGACGGACACGTGCGCGGCGCTTCGGGCGACGGAGTTGGATTGCGAGATTTTGTTGAAGGCGACGAAGGTGGACGGGGTGTACTCGGCGGACCCGAAGAAGGACCCGAAGGCGACGCGGTATGAGACGCTGTCGTTCGGGGAGGCGCTGTCGAAGCGGCTGCGGATCATGGACCAGACGGCGCTGGCGATGTGCCAGGAGCAGAACGTGCCGGTGCTGGTGTTCGACTTCAAGAAGAAGGGGAACATCGCGCGGGTGATCCGTCGGGAGAACATCGGGACGATCGTGTACCCAGGGTGAGGCGTGGGGGGCGTATCATGCGTCCACGAGAGTGGACATTGGAGCGAACAAGCGATGACCGACCCAGACACGATCTTGCTGGAAACCGAAGAGGCGATGGAAAAGGCGCTGACCTACTTGAAGAACGAGTTGCGTGGGATTCGGACGGGGCGGGCGCATCCGTCGCTGGTGGAGTTTGTGAAGGTGGAGTACTACGGGTCGATGACGGACCTGAAGGCGCTGGCGGCGGTCTCGACGCCCGAGGCGACGCAGTTGCTCATCAAGCCGTTCGACCAGGGGGCGATCCCGGCGATCAAGAAGGCGATCGAGGCGAGCGGGCTGGGGTTCAACCCGATCTCGGAGGGGAAGCAGTTGCGGATCAACGTCCCGGCGCTGTCGGGGGATCGGCGACTGAAACTGATCGCGCAGGTGAAGAAGCACGCGGAGGAGCAGAAGGTGGCGATCCGCAACACCCGTCGAGACGCGAACAAGCACGCGGACGCGTTGGGCAAGCAGCCGGGCGGGAAGCACTTTCCGGAGGATGAGTTGGAGCAACTGAAGAACGAGATCCAGGAGTTGCTGAAGAAGTATGAGGCGGAGGTGGACAAGGTGGCGGAGGCGAAGATCAAGGAAGTGCAGGAGGTTTGAGGGGTTGGAGCCCCGCGGGGTGAGCGTCAACTGGAAAACGCCGCGAGGATCGCGGCGTTTTTTCGTGCAGGAACGGGCGGGAGATCAGCGGACGATTTCGTAGCCTTCGAAGTCGACGCCGCGGAGACCTCGGCGGCACCAGCGGTAGAAGCCCATGACGGTGCCGGTGACGATCTCCTGGGGGTCCCAGGGGCGTGCGGCGCCGTCGTAGGTGAAGGACATGGGGAAGTTGGACGTGGGTGCGTCGGGGTTGAAGCCCGGGTTGGAGGGTGATCCCTTCCACGCGCCGGCGCTGGAATCGAAGGCGGGCACGCCGGTGCGCTTGGTGCGAACGGACTGATCGAAGAAGAGGAGGGGGACCTTGGCGTCCTGGAAGGCGTAGAAGAGTTGCTTGTTTTTGCGGTGGTGACGATCGGCGCTGTCGTGCATCTGGACTTTTTGGGAGGGGAAGGCGACCTCGCCCATTTTGCGTTTGCCCATGCGGTTGGGCTGGTTGGGGGCGTAGTAGAGGTAGTGGTAGCCGGCCTGGGTGACGGTGCTGTACCCGCCGGAGGAGAAGTCTTCGGAGTACATGGAAGGGACGACTTCGTAACTGGAACTGAAGGGCCAGCGATGGTTGGGAGGGCCCGGGGTGGGTTGGGGGGGCGTGCCGCCGGCGTTGAAGCGATCGATGTCATGCCAGCCGAGGCGGGCGGAGTCTTCGGGGCAGACGACGGTTTTTTCGGGGAGACGGCGGGCCATGTAGTCTTGGAGGACGAGGTGGGTGTAGAGGACGTTGGGGATCCAGCCGTCGATCTGTGGGAAGGTGCTGGGGGTGGAGCGGCCGCTGCGTTTGCGGATGATGTAGACGGCCTGGGCGGAGGCGGCGGGGAGGTCGCCGCCGGCGCACTGGGCGCGGAGGTCGGCGGCCTGGAGGCCGATGCTGGGATCATCGGCGAGGAGATTGGCGAACTGTGGGGTGATGGTGAAGGAGAAGAGTTTGTCCTGGTAGTCGGCGGAATAGGAGTGGGTGGCGACGCCGAGTTGCTGCATGTTGGCGTAGCAGATGGTGAGTTTGCCGGACTTTCGCGCCTTGCCCAGGGCCGGGAGGAGGATGCCGATGAGCAGGGCGATGACGGCAATGACGACCAGGAGTTCGATGAGGGTGAACGCCTTCGAGCCTCTGCGCGCTAAACGATCGCGACGATCCATGGCGAACGCCTCCTGCAAGATGTGGGGACCGAACCGAGAGACCGGGGTGAACCGCGATGCGTGTGCATCATGCGCCCGGGCATCCGCATGGCCGAGTGGCCGATGTGCAGCGTACCACAACCGTGAGGCTGTGCAAGGGGAATGTGGAAAAGAGAGGCTGGGAGGGGCTCGTTCGCAGGGTGTTTGCAGGTGTCCGATGGGCAAAGCCCGGGGAAGTCCGTGGCAAGGGTGAAGGATTGGGCGTGAAGGGCGCGAGAAAAACCCCTCGCGGAGCGAGGGGTTTGGTTGGGACGGGGGAAGAGGGAGAGAGGTCAATAGCGATAGTGGTTGGGCTTGTAGGGGCCGTCTGGGGAGATGCCGAGGTAGTCGGCCTGGTCTTTGGAGAGGCGGGTGAGTTTGACGCCGAGTTTGTCGAGGTGGAGGCGGGCGACTTCCTCGTCGAGTTTCTTGGGGAGGATGTAGACCTTGTTTTCGGAGTACTTGTGGCCGGAGAGGGTGGGTTTGCCGGTGGCGTTGAAGTAGAGGTCGAGTTGGGCCATGACCTGGTTGGTGAAGGAGGCGGACATGACGAAGGAGGGGTGCCCGGTGGCGCAGCCGAGGTTCATGAGGCGACCTTCGGCGAGGACGAGGACGCTGTGGGAGTCGCGTTTTTTGCCCTTGAAGGAGGTGGAAGCGAAGATGAACTCGTCGTACTGGGGCTTGATGTTGTGGTGCTTGATGGACTTGTCCTTGGCGAGGCCGGCCATGTCGATCTCGTTGTCGAAGTGACCGATGTTGGCGACGATGGCCTTGTCCTTCATTTTGCGCATGTGATCGACGGTGATGATGTCCTTGTTTCCGGTGGCGGTGATGAAGATGTCGGCGGTCTCGAGCATGTTGTCGAGGGTGTTGACTTCGTAGCCTTCCATGGCGGCCTGGAGGGCGCAGATGGGGTCGATCTCGGTGACGACGACGCGGCAACCTTGGCCGCGGAGGGACTGGGCGGAGCCTTTGCCGACGTCGCCGTAGCCGCAGACGACGGCGACCTTTCCGCCGAGCATGACGTCGGTGGCGCGGTTGAGCCCGTCGACGAGGGAGTGGCGGCAGCCGTAGAGGTTGTCGAACTTGCTCTTGGTGGCGGAGTCGTTGACGTTGATGGCGGGGAAGAGGAGTTTGCCGGCCTTTTCCATGTCGTAGAGGCGGTGGACGCCGGTGGTGGTTTCTTCGCTGACGCCCTTGATGGCCTTGGCCATTTCGGTGAAGCGTTTGGGGTTGTCGGCGATGGAGTTGCGGATGGTGTCGAGGATGACGCCCCATTCCTCGGGGTCGTTCTTGGGGTTGAAGGCGGGGACTTTCCCGGCCTTTTCGAACTCGACGCCCTTGTGGACGAGGAGGGTGAGGTCGCCGCCGTCGTCGAGGATCATGTTGGGGCCGGAGCCGTCGGGCCAGGTGATGGTCTGCTCGGTGCACCACCAGTATTCCTGGAGGGTCTCGCCCTTCCAGGCGAAGACGGGGGTGCCCTTGGGGTTGTCGGGGGTGCCGCGGGTCTCGGGGCGACCGACGACGACGGCGGCGGCGGCGGTGTCCTGGGTGGAGAAGATGTTGCAGGAGCACCAGCGGACGTCGGCGCCGAGGGCGACCAGGGTCTCGATGAGGACGGCGGTCTGGACGGTCATGTGGAGGGAGCCGGCGATTTTGGCGCCCTTGAGGGGGGACTTTCCGGCGTAGCGTTCGCGGAGGGCCATGAGGCCGGGCATTTCCTGCTCGGCGAGGCGGATCTCGTCGCGGCCGAGGGCGGCGAGTTTGAGGTCCTTGACGCGGTAGTCGGGTGCGGAGGCGAGGGCGGTGTTCTTGGTGCGAGCGGGCTTGGACGTGGCGGGGGGCATAGCAAACTCCAAAGAGGGGATGGTCGATCTCCGAGTTCATCTCCGCGGGGGAGATGGATTCAACTATGTTCGAGCAACGGCGACAAAGAGCCCGGGGCCTTTGGCGTCGGCTTCGCCGGGCAACTCGCGGTAGGTACCATCGGCAAAGCCGGCCTCCTTCAGCAAGGCGAGGATGGTGTCCTTGGAGAATCCAAGGTGGACGTGCCCCATGCTCCGCTTGTAGATCTCACGATCGTGCTGGACCATGTCGACGAGGAGGGCGACTCCCCCGTTCGGGTCGGCGCGGAGGAGGCGGCGCATCTCGCGGAGGGCGGCGAGCGGGCTGGGGAGGTGGTGGAGGACGAGGACGGCGGCGGCGACGTCGATGGTCTTGCTGTGGAGGGGGATGCGGTCGAGGGGGGACTCGATGAAATCCACATTTTTGTGGTTGGCGAGGCGGCGCTTGGCGGCGGCGAGCATGGCGCCCGAGCCGTCGATGGCGTAGACGCGCTGGGCGATGGGGGCGAGGAGTTCGGCGACGTTGCCCGTGCCGCAGCCGACGTCGGCGAGGACCATGTCGCGGGGGAGGAGGGAGAGGAGGGCCGTCGCGGTGAAGCGGGTGCCGAAGAGATCGTTGCGGAGGGCGTCCCACTCGCCGCTGACGCGGCCGAAGAAGGTCTGGCTGTCGGTCTTGCGCTCGTCGAGGACGGCCCGGAGGCGGCGAGCATCTTCGTCGAGTTCGGGGGAGGCGCCCATCTGCTCGCGCACCGCGCACCAGAGCGCGCGGGATTCGGGAGCGAGGTCGTCCAAGACGAGGCGGTAGAGGGTGGCGGTGCCCTCGCTGCGTCGGGCGACCCAACCGCCGTCGGCGAGGACCTTCAGGTGGCGGCTGACGGTGGACTGCGGGAGTTGGACCACTTGGGCGACTTCGCCGACGGAGAGTTCCTCGGCTTCGAGGAGGCGGAGGATGCGCAGGCGGATCATTTCGCCGAGAGCGGCGAGGCGGTCGGTGACGGGGATGGACGATGGGGAGCGTTTCATCCGTTTATGCGGATGAATGGTAGAACACAAATGGACGGCGTCAAGTCGTCCAGTGGGTCACAAGGCGGGAGGGATGGAGAGTTGAGGAAGGGGCTACTTGCCGCCGCCGGTCATCTCGAACTCGGTGGGTTGGATGGCGAAGGAGGGGCCCGCGATTTCCTTGGCACGATTGATGGCCTCGAGGACGCGTTGGTCGGTGGGGCTGAGGAAGTACGCCATGCGCAAGCGCTTGACCCAGTTGGCTTTATCGCCGACGGTCTCGTAGAACTCGGCGAGGTCGAGTTGGGGTTGGAGGGAGAGGCCTTTGTCGAGGCGGGCGGCGGTGATGAGGGCGGTCTTGGCTTCGTCGACGTTGCCGAGGCGGAGGGAGAACTTGCCGAGGCGGGTGAAGTCGCTGACGCGGCCACGTTCGAGGGCCATTTTGTTGAGGAAGGCGGTGAGATCATCGCGCTGGTTGGCGGCGAGCATGGCCTCGGCGACGCCGTTGGCGTACTTCTCGTTGAGGGGCTGGACGTCGAGGGCGATGAGCATCTGCTTGACGGCCTCGGCGGGCTGGCCTGCGCCGATGAGGGCCATGCCGAGGTCGTAGCGCCCTTGATGGTCTTCAGGCTTCCGGGTGACGAGTTCGTTGAAATCGGCGGCGGCGGCGTCGAACTGCTGGGCGTCGAGGTGGCGCTTGCCTTCGAGGCGGACGCGATCGAGCGGGCGCTGGCTGGAACAGCCGAACAGGGCGGCGGCGAGGAGGAGGGGGGCGATCAGGCTACGGTTCATGGTCATCGGCAGGCTCCAATCGGCGCGGGTCTGGCAGGCTCCGCGGCGCGACATGCGGGATGATGGTATCGGTTGCGGGCGTGGGTTTTCCGTATCTTGTTCGGGGCGACTGGTTCGCCCCGGAGCGGAGGGTAGACCATGGGGCGGATGGTGTTGCTCAGGCATGAGACTCCCGATGGCGGGCACCACTTTGATCTGATGCTGGAGCGGCGCGCGGGGGATGAGCGGCTGCTGACGTTTCGACTGGATCGGCGGATTGAGATGGGAGTGCCCGGGGTGGCGCGGGGGGAGTTGCTGGGTGAGCACCGTGCGGCCTACCTGGAGTATGAGGGCGAGGTTTCGGGGGGGCGGGGGCGCGTTCGGAGGGAGTGGTTGGGCGAGGGGGAGTTGGCGGAGGAGTCGGACGAGCGCGTGCGGATTGGTGTGAAGGGTTTGGGAGTGATTGAACTGCGGCACGAGAACGGAGGCTGGAGCGTGGACGTTCAAGGAGGCGAGACGGAAGAAGGGGGTGTGCGGCGCGAGATCGATCATCGTTGAGGTGAGGTCGGTCATGGGAAGAATGTGGAGGCGAAGTCGAGTCGAGGCGGGTGGGTCACCCGCTCCACGAGGAACAACAAGTCGACGGGATCGACGTTTGGGAGGCGATGGGCGTGGGTGAGCGAGGCGGCAAGTTCGGGCCGTATGTGTATATGGCGGAGTTGGGCGTGCTCCGAGTGGCACCGGCGTGCGTGTTCACGCGCTGGGCGAGCGTGCACGAGGTGACGGGGACGAGCCATCTGGTGTATCAGATGCAGGGTGCGGCGCGGGACAGGTTCGTGATTCGGAGGTTTTTGAGGGCGGCGGCGGGGGCGGGGGCGGCGAGGGAATGCGGGGCTCATGCGCTGGGCCTCTCGGCGTATGCGCTGCACGCGTCGGGGCGGGCGTGTCTGGTGTCGCGGTATCCGGGCGATCTTGGTGGAGTGACGACGCTGCGCCAGCATGTGAAGGGGAAGGGTGGAAGGCTGGGTGCGAGCGAGTTGGCGCGGGCGGTGGAACATCTGATTGACGCGCTCGACGCGGGGGCGAGGGGGGGGAGGGTGCATGGGGCGTTTGATCTGGACGGCTGCGTGGTCGATCGGGGCGGGCGTGTGGCGATTGAGTTGTTCGGGTTTGGACCGCTGTGGACGAGCACGGCGGAGGATGCGGGGGGATGTGAGCGTGCGCAGCGGGCCTCGCTCGCGGCGGCGGCGCGGGAGATGGGGGGGCTTGGCGACGAGGCGTGGGAGTCGTGGTCACGCCTGCTGGAGGGGGGGGCGTCGTGGGATGAGGTGAGGAGGGCGATCCCGAGAGGGGGCGGAGGCAAGGTCGGGGGCGGGGCGTCGATGGCGCGGACCGTGTGGGAGGCGGTGAAGCAGGTGGCGGCGCGCGGGTGAGGGGGATGGGTTGCACGCGCGACGCGGGGCGCGAACAATCGCGCGATGTCGAACGATCTCAAAGCGAGTGCGGGCGTGGCGGGGATTCCGGTCTTGCCCGAGGTGGCGATGAACCTGCATTCGGTGGCGCAGCCGGGGGTGGGGGTGGTGGTGTCGACGGAGAAGTGCACGGCGTCGGCGAAGGCGGCGGGGTTTGTGCGGCACATCGCGATCGATGTGTCGAAGACGAAGATGGCGAAGAACTTCCGCGTGGGACAGGCGTTCGGGGTGATCCCGCCGGGCGTGGACGGGAAGGGGCAGGCGCACAAGTTGAGGCTGTATTCGATCTCGTCGCCGTCGTGGGGGGAGGACGGCGAGGGGAACGTTCTGGCGACGACGGTGAAGCGGCTGATCGACGAGCACACGGAGGATCACTCGCTGTTTTTGGGTGTGGCGTCGAACTGGCTGTGCGGGCTCAAGCCCGGGGACGAGGTGGCGATCACGGGGCCGAGCGGGAAGAGGTTTTTGCTCCCGGCGGAAACGGCTCGCCACGATTATGTGTTCTTTGCCACGGGGACGGGGATCGCGCCGTTTCGCGGGATGGTGATGGAGTTGCTGCGCGAGCAGGCGGGGTTGGCGGCGGAGGAGAGGTCGCGGATTGTCCTGGTGATGGGTTCGCCGTATGCGACGGACCTGCTGTATCACCGCGAGTTTGAGGAGATGCAGGAGCGGCACGCGAACTTCAAGTATCTGCCGACGCTGAGCCGGGAGGTCCAGGCGGATGGGCTGGGGAAGATGTACGTGCAGGATCGGTTGAAGACGAACGGCGACGAACTGGGAGCGATCTTGTCGAGCGAACGGGCGCTGGTGTACATCTGCGGGATCGCGGGGATGGAACTGGGGATATTTCAAGGGATGGCGCGAGGACTTGGGGCGAGCGTGGTGCGGCAGTACTTGCAGATATCGCCCGAGGTGGCGGGGGATATCGGGGCTTGGACGCGGAAGATGATCCACAAGCAAGTGCAGATCACGCGGCGGGTGTTCCTTGAGGTGTATTGAGGGGGAAAAGGCCCGGAAGGCGGGGCGAACGAGGAGAATCGTGCATCAGTTGACGCTCCGGAGCGGTACGGGTACCTTGCCCGGCCTCGTGGCCTTGGGGGGGGCAGTTTGCCTACCTTTGATCCTTCGATGGTCCGGAGTTGTGTTTGGAATTTGGAAGGAATGCGATTGAAGACCCAGCGCGAAAACACCGCCCGAGGAACGGGTGAGCGAAACGGTGCCGCGAGTCGGCGGATGGGCGTGGCGATGGCGCTCGGGGTGGCGGTCTTGGCATGGCCTGCGTGTGGGCAACTGAACGCGTTGCCGGAGGGCTTGCCCAGGGCGTTGCAGATCGGGGCGAGCGAGGACCAGCAGATCGCGGAGTATGTGAAGGCGAACAGCGCGAAACTGGCGGACGCGGACGCGAAGGCGCGGGAGAAGGACCGCAGCGCGTTGGTGGCGCCATTGGGACAGGCGGGGGTCTCGACGGCGTTTCGGATCGCGTATGAGGCGAAGGTGTCGGCGATCTTGGGGGATCTGCTCAGGAGCGACGACGAGGCGATCGTGCTGAACGCGGTGGTGATCGCGGGCGAGTTGGCGACGGACAAGGCGGCGGGGCTGATCCGGGCCGCGTCGGGGCATCCCAGCGAGCCGGTGCGGACGCAGGCGGCGGTGGCGGTGCGGCGGACGTTCGAGGCGATGCAGTCGTCGCCCGTGGCGATCTCGGCGCAGGCGGCGGGGGACTTGGCGAAACTGGTGGGTGATCGCCTGGCGAAAGAGACCTCCGGGTACGCGGTGGACGCGTGGGTGAAGGCGGGCTTTGCGGGGGCGTCGGTGACGCGGAGCGAGACGCCCATGCTCCGGAACCAATCGATCTCGGCGATCAGGACGGGGCTCTCGTCGCGAGCGGACCTGGGCGGCGACGCGGTGCTGGAGCCTCTGGTGCTCCAGGCGGCGCTTCGCGCGTGCGTGGAACTGCGGAACCAGGTGGCGGGAGTGAACAGTGCCCCGGCACTCAACTCGGCGGGGGCGAGGGATGCGGCGGCGCTGGCGGGGCATGTGATCGCGCACGCGGGGCGCGTGACGGCCAAGGGCGGGTTTGCCAAGACGGCCAACGAGGCGGGGGCCCGCGAGGCGTATGCGCAGTTGCTCAACTCGGCGGAGATGGTGGTGGTCGCGGCGTCGAGCGTCGTGGACCCGACGCGGACGGTTTCGCAGCGGAAGATCGGCGATGCGCTGAAGTCGGCGACGGCCCGGGATGATGCGGCGGTGGTGACGAACTGCCGGGAGATCGTGGGGAATGACGGGTTGCTGTCGAGGTCGCCCTGGGACCTTCGCGGGCAGTTCAAGAGCCCATGAATGTGAAGGGTGGTTGGGTGAGGGCGAACGGGCGTGTGCGGGACGGCGCGTCCGGTTGATGTGATGCGCGATTCGGGCGCGGGTCACGTCGTCGAGGGCGGGGCGACGATAACAATCACCACGCATGTGGCGGATGGTGCTGTGCATGGTGGTGGTGGTGGCGGGGCTGCTGGCGTTGGCGTTGGCGCAGCGGCCAAAGCCTCGCGCGGACTTTGTCTTTGTGAATCGAGGCGAGGTGTCGTCGATCGATCCGGCGACGATGTCGTGGCAGCAGGATTTTCGGGTGGGGCGGGCGCTGTACGAGGGGTTGACGACGCGGGACGTCTTTTCGGCGGGATACGACGCTCGCCCGGGCGTGGCGGAGCGGTGGGAGGTGAGCGAGGACGGACGGGTGTACACGTTCTTCCTGAGGGCGGACGCGCGATGGTCGAACGGCGAGTTGGTGACGGCCCACGACTTTGTGTATTCGTGGCGGCGGATGCTGCTGCCGGAGAATGGGGCGGACTATGTGCAACTGTTCTTTGTCATCCGGGGGGCGCGGGCGTTCCATGATGGACGGCTGGAGTCCCTCCGGGCGTTGACGCGTGAGGTGGGCGGGAGGGATCGCGAGGCGGCGGCGAAGGCGCTCTGGGCGCGGGCGGAGCGCGAGTTTGAGGCTGGGGTGGGCGTGCGGGCGGTGGATGATCGCACGCTGCGGGTGGAGTTGGAGCGGGCGACGCCCTATTTCCTGGACCTGACGAGTTTCGGCTCGTTCGTCGCGGTGAACCCGAATCTGGTGCGGGCGCACGAGAGTTTGGACCCGATGACGGGGCAGATGCGGACGGACCCGGCGTGGACCAAGCCCGGGCGATTCGTGGGGAACGGGGCGTTCGTGCTGGAGTCGTGGGCGTTCAAGCGCGAGATCCGGCTGCGGAAGAGCGCGACGTACTGGGATCGTGGGCGGGTGGAGATCGAGACCATCGGGATTCCGTCGATCGAGGACCCGACGGCGCAGATCATGGCGTTCCAGACGGGGGCGGTGGATTGGGTGGTGGACGCGACGACGGGGTACACGGCGCAGATGCTGGAACGTCGGGCGGCGTTTGATCGCGAGCATGCGGCGGCGAAGGCGGCGCTCGAGGCTGAAGGATTGGACGGTCTGAGCGTGCTGCGGAGGCTGCCGGCGGATGAGAGGGCGACGATCCACGCGATGCCGGCGTTCGGGACGTATTTCTACAACTTTGCGTGCGGGGCGACGCTGAGGGATGGTCGTCCAAACCCGTTCGCGGACGCGCGGGTGCGGCGTGCGTTCTCGATGGCGATCGATCGGCGGGCCTTGTGCGAGCGTGTTCGTCGCACGGGCGAGCCTCCCGCGACGACGCTGATCCCGCCGGGCTCGATCGGTGGGTATCGCTCGCCGCGGGGTGTGGGGTTTGAGCCGGAGGCGGCGCGGGCGTTGCTGGCGCGGGCGGGGTATCCGGGCGGGGCGGGGCTGCCGATGATCGAGATCGTGTTCAACAAGGAGGGCGGGAACGACGTGATCGCGCAGGCGGTGGCGCGGGATTGGGAGCGGCATCTTGGAGTGCGGGTGATGCTGGATCAGCGGGAGTTGAAGGTGTTTCGGGAGAAGGTGAAGTCGGGAGATTTCATGGTGAGCCGGGCGTCGTGGTTTGGGGATTATGGCGATCCGACGACGTTCCTGGACATCAACAGGACGGGGAACGGGAACAACGATCGGCGGTATTCGAATGCGGCGTACGACGCGCTTCTGGATCGAGCGGCGATGGAGCGCGACGCGGAGGCGCGGATGCGGATTCTGGAGGAAGCGGAGCGGATGTTGGTGGAGGAGGAGGTGCCCCTGGCGCCGATCTTCACGTGGGGGACGATCCAGATGTTTGATGCGCATCGCGTGGAAGGACTGAGCATGCACCCGAGGCAGGAGCAGGATTTGTCGCGGGTGCGCGTGCGTCGTTAGGGCGTGCCGCACGGCTTGGGCGAGGTGGGTGGGTTGCCGGGCGTTGGGGCGGCTGGTTGGTGGCGTGAATCCCTGCGGGGCGTGCCTACGAATGGGGTGTATGCCACGACTTGTCTGGTTTCGGTCGGACCTTCGGGTGGGCGACAACACCGCGTTGCACGCGGCGTGTACGGCGACGAGCGACGGGGTGGTGGGGTTGTACCTGGTCACGCCGGAGGAATGGCGTGCGCATGACGTGTCGGCGAATCAGGTGGACCTTCGGCTGCGGTGCGTGCGGGAGTTGTCGGCGTCGCTGGCGAGGTTGAACATCCCGCTGCTGGTGGTGCGTGTGCCGAGGTCGGCGGACGTTGCGAGGACGGTGACGCGTGTGGCGAAGGAGCATGGGTGCGATCGCGTGCACTACAACAAGGAGTATGAGATCGACGAGCGACGGCGGGATGAGGCGGTGGTGGCGGCGTGCGCGAGGGCGGGGATCGTGGCGGAGGGGCACACGGATCAATCGCTGCTGGAGCCAGGGGAGGTGAGGACGGGGGAGGGGACGTGGTACACGGTGTTCACGCCGTTCAAGAGGGCGTGCATCGCGAGGATGAAGGAGCGGGGCGTGCCGGGGATGGTGCCCGTGCCGAAGAAGCAGGCGAAGTTGAGGATTGAATCGAGCGAGGTGCCGGCGAGCGTGGCGGGGTTTGAGGCGAAGGCCGACGCATCGCTGTGGCCCGGGGGGGAAGCGCACGCGGCGAAGATGCTGGAGCGATTCGCGGGGCGGGCGCTCGGGGAGTACAAGGCCCGGAGGGACTACCCGGGGGATGTGGACGGGACGAGCCGCTTGTCGGCGTATCTGGCGGTGGGGGCGATCTCGCCCCGGCAATGTCTCCACGCGGCGATGGAGGCGAACGCGGGGAGCGCGAGCCCGCTGGACGCGGGGAACCTCGGCGCGACGACGTGGATCTCGGAGGTCCTCTGGCGCGAGTTTTACATGCACATCATGGTCGGGTTTCCGCGGGTGTGCATGCACCGGGCGTTTCAACTGGGGACCGAACGGTTGCGGTGGAGCGAGAACGAGGAGCATCTGGAGGCATGGAAGGGCGGGCGCACGGGGATCCCGATCGTGGACGCGGGGATGCGAGAACTCCTCGCGACGGGGTGGATGCACAATCGCGTGCGGATGATCACGGCGATGTTCCTGACGAAGAACCTGTTCATCGACTGGCGGCTGGGCGAGCGTCACTTCATGAGGAACCTGGTGGATGGGTTTCTCGCGAGCAACAACGGGGGGTGGCAGTGGTCGGCCTCGACGGGGACGGACGCGGCGCCGTACTTTCGGATCTTCAACCCGGTGAGCCAGAGCGTGAAGTTTGATCCGGAGGGGACGTACATCCGGCGGTGGGTGCCGGAGTTGGCGGGGGTGCGCGGGGAGGCGATCCATGAGCCGTGGACGCTGCCGGTGCTGTTGCGGGCGGGGCTGGACTATCCGGGGCCGATCGTGGATTTGAGTGCGTCGCGGCAGAGGGCGATCGAGGCGTTCCAGGCGCTACGAGGATCGTGACGGGGCGGAGCCGGCGGGCGGTGCAACCGGGGGCGGCTGGCGCGGTACATTTCCCGGCGGATGCGGATACTCACCAGTTCCAAGGTCTATCGCGCGTTTCCTGAACTGGATCGGTTCGAGGACGAGCGATGCGAGCGGTTTGTCCAAGCGGCGAAGTCGTCGCTGTGGTGGAACTGGGGGAGCAAGGCCGGGCTGTTGGTGGTGCTGCTGCTGGTGGGCGCGGTGACGATGGCGGGCTTTCTCTATGTTGTGAGTCGCCTGGATCAGAACCCGAGGGCGATCCGGTCCGACGCGTGGCATGTGCTGGCGTTGGCGGGGCTGATGTTGATCGCGTTGGCGATTCCGTTCTTCGTGATGCTGGTGACACGAGATTTGAACCTGCGTCGTCGGCTGCACCATGTTTTGCGTGCGCGTGGGACGTGCATGGGGTGTCACTATTCGTTGGTCGGGCTGGGCGTGGACGAGCGGTGCATGGTGACGTGCCCGGAGTGCGGGGTGGCGACGCGGGTGGACGAGTCGCTGGGGGAGTTGGTGGTGGATGGGGCGGGGCGGGCGAGGTTTGAGCCGAGCGCGGACGCGTTGCCCGAGGCGCGGATGTGGCCGAGCGAGGCGGCGCGTCGGACGATCAAGCGGTGGATCACGCGAGGGGTGATCGCGGGCCCGATCGTGCTGCTGGTGGGGTGGGGGGGGTATGAGATGCTGCTGCAATGGCAAGCGAGTGTGGCGAGGCGCGAGCGGCCCGGGCCCGGCGGGCTGCTGGCGCATGTCGAGCGAGCGCAGGCGGCGGACGCGCCGGCGGGCACGCCCGACGCGTGGGCGCTGTTCCATGAGGTGTCGATCCGGGTGCTGGAAGTCGAGGCGAAGGTGGAGCCGCACCCGCCGACGACGACGTCGGGCAAGGCGCTGCAGCAGGACGTGGGCGTGCTGATCTACGAACCGAGGGAAGACGACGACGAGGCCCGGGAGCGGCATCGTCTGGAGCGGGACTGGGCGAGGCGATTTCTGGAGACGGCGGAGGCGGAGGGGGTCTTCGCGTTGATGGACGAGATGGCGCAGCGCCGGCGCGCGGTGCGTGGGATGGCGTTTGCAGCGGCGCAACCGGCGATGGCGGCCGTCGTTCCGGAGTTGGGGCAGGCGCGGAAGTTGGCGCGGATCAACGCGGCGAGGTTCGAGGTGGCCCGGGAACGGGGGGACGCGGCGGAGATGGGACGGGCGCTGGAAGGCAATTTGGCGTTGGCGCGGATGTGCTCGCTGCAGGCGACGATGATCGATGGCCTGGTGGGACTGGCGATCGAGGCGCTGGCGATGGGGCGAGCGAAGGAGGCGTTGATGCGTTCGCCCAGCGCGGAGATGGTGGACGCGATCGTGGGGGCGATGGAGCGGGCGCCGCCGCGGGAGGGGATCGCGCACACGCTGCGGGGCGAGCATCTGTACGCGCTGGATACGGTGTGCTGGGTGTTCGGCGATCCGAGCAACGTGCGATTCGGGCGGTATTCACCGAGGTTGAAGGCGGCGGGCCTGAGGGGGAGCGTTCGCACGCCGCTGGGGGTGTACTGGCAGAATCGGGATGAACTTGGGGCGATGTATGCGCACTTCGAGGAGGTGGCGCCGCAGGAGCCCTACGCGCGGGCGGCGGGCTCGTTGGCGTTTGGGGTGTCCGGGCTGATGCTGCTGGAGATGCTGACGCCGGCGATCAACCGGACGATCGAGGCCGAGGACCAAGCGAGGCTCATGAAGCGAGGCGTGCGGGTGATGGCGGCGTTGGAGAAGTACCGGATGTCGCGGGGCGAGTATCCGGACGAGTTGGGGGCGTTGGCGCCGGAGTATCTGAGCGCGGTGCCGACGGACCCTTGGACGGGGCGAGCGTTGGGGTACAGGCGAGTGGATGCGGGCGTGGATCGGCACCGGCGGGGTTATGTGCTCTACAGCGTGGGTGGTGATCGGCAGGACGATGGGGGCACGCCGTGCGACGACCACTGCACCTACGCGGAGCGGGCGTCGGGCGGGACGGACTTTATCATCAACCGTCCGGAGCGATAGGCGTCAGGCGAGCGAGAAGAGGACGACGAGACCGGCGGCGAACTGCACGCCCATGGCGAGGGCGACGCGGCGGCGGAGGGCATGCCCGCCCAGGACGGCGGCGAGGATGGCCTTGAAGACGAGGTTGGCGAGGAGGGCGACGATCACGCCCTGGGAGGCGACGTGGGGATCGAGTTTGGCGTCGGCGGCGAGGCGGGCCAGGGAGAGGGAGATGGCGTCGAGGTCGGTGAGGCCGGAGAGGGCGGCGACGACGAGGGTGCCGCGATCGCCGAAGTGATGGCGAGCGGCGGCGGCGGCGAAGAGGACGGCGGCGAAGAGGAGCGCGAAGAGGAGGGCCGAGGAGAACTGGGTGGGGTTGGACTGCGCGGGGATGTTGCCGTTGGCCTCGCGTGCGGCGGTTCGGGCGGCGAGGGTGCAGGCGATGCCGACGGCGAGCATGACGAGGAGGGGCGGTGCGAAGACCCACCAGTGCGTTCGGGCGACGACCCAGAGGATGACGAGGACTCGGGCGTAGAGGACGGTGGAGGCGAGGATGATGGCGAGGAGGGCGAGGTTGGCGGCGTGGGGCTCGGCCCTGGCGCGGCGGGAGTAACTGGCGGTGGTGGCGGTGCTGGAGATGAGCCCGCCGAGGAGCCCACCCAAAATTGTGGCATGACGATCTCCCAGCAAGCGCTGGGCGACGTAGGCGGCGAGGCTGATGGCGACGACGAGGACGACCATGAGCCAGATGCGGTGGGGGTTGAGGACGTCGAAGGGGCCGAAGGTGCGATCGGGGAGGACGGGGAGGATGATGAGGGTGATGACGGCGAACTGCATGATGGCGCGGACGTCGCTCTCGCCCAGGCGCTGGGTGAAGCGATGGAGGACGGGCTTGATGTGGAGGAGGACGGCGCAGGCGGCGCCGACGGCGACGGCGGCGGATCGCGGGCCGTGGACCACGAGGGCGCCGACGAGGTACATGAGGACCATGGCGGCTTCGGTGGTGACGCCGGGGGATTCGTCGGTCTTGGCGCGGGTGAGGTTGCCGATGAGGGCGAGGGTGGCGACGGCGAGGAGACCCGCGGCGAACCCCCAGGGGCGGAGGTCGATCGGGAGGAGGGCGGAGGCGGAGCCGGCGAGGGAGATGAGGGGGAAGGTTCGGATGCCGGCGACGGCGGATCCCGCGCGTTGGCGTTGGAGTCCCACCAGCAAGCCGAGCCCGAGGGAGACCGCGAGGTCCAAGAACACCGTTGGGGACTCCATGGGAGAGTCTAGCCAATGCACGGGGAGGTTCGGAGGATTACACTTGTGGGGCGTGGGATTCGCCCGCGCCAAAGGGGTCTTTGCACATGACGACAGCGCCAACCCGCGTGACGACGCCGACGAGTGTTTCGAAGCCGAAGGTGGACCCGCATGCCGTGACGATTTCGGGTGTGGTGTTGGACCCGGTGTACGCGCCGAACATGCCGCGGGTGGAGTCGCTGGCGAATGTGGATCGGGACCTGGGGAAGGATGCGCAGCCGGGGCAGTATCCGTTCACGCGCGGGCTGTTTCGGGAGGGGTATCGCACGCGGTTGTGGACGATGCGGCAGTTTGCGGGCTTTGGGAGCGCGGACGACACGAACAAGCGGTTCAAGTATCTCTTGGAGCAGGCGAAGGGGACGAAGGCGAACACGGGGCTCTCAACGGCGTTTGATCTGCCGACGCTGATGGGCCGGGACAGCGATGATGAACTCTCGGTGGGCGAGGTGGGGCGTTGCGGCGTGGCGATCTGCACGATCGAGGACATGCACCGGCTGTACGCGGATATTCCCGTGGACCGGGTGACGGTGTCGCAGACGATCAACGGGCCGGCGGCGATCATCTGGGCGATGTATCTGGCGCACGCGCTGCAGCGCGGGATGTCGTGGGAGAACCTGGGCGGCACGCTGCAGAACGACATCCTCAAGGAGTTTCACAGCCAGAACGAGTTCATCTATCCGCCCGAGCCGAGCGTGAAGTTGGTGGTGGACACGATCGAGTTCCAGAGCAAGATGGTGCCCAAGTGGAACAGCGTGTCGATCTCGGGGTACCACATTCGGGAGGCCGGGAGCACGGCGGCGCAGGAACTGGCGTTCACGCTGCGGGACGGGATGGAGTACGTCGAGGCGTGCCTGGAACGCGGGATGGAGATCGATTCGTTCGCGCCCCGGCTCTCGTTCTTCTTCAACTCGCACAACGAGTTCTTTGAGGAGGTCTGCAAGTTGCGTGCGGCGCGGCGCATCTGGGCGCGGGTGATGCGGGAGCGCTACGGCGCGAAGAACGAGCGCTCGTGGTTCATGAAGACGCACGTGCAGACGGCCGGGTGCAGCCTGACGGAGCAGCAGCCGCTGAACAACATCGTGCGTGTGGCGTACCAGGCGATGGCGGCGGTGCTGGGCGGGTGCCAGAGTTTGCACACGGATTCGATGGACGAGACGCTGGGCTTGCCGACGGAGCAGGCGGTGACGGTGGCGCTGCGGACGCAGCAGATCCTGGCGCACGAGACGGGCGTGACGCGCGTGACGGACCCGTTGGGTGGCTCGTGGTTCATCGAGCAGATGACCGACGCGATCGAGCGGGAGGCGTTGAACTACATCGACGAGATCGATCGCATGGGCGAGTATGCGGATTGGAAGGCGACTCACGCTCGTGGGGCGGGTGTCCCATCCGCTTCGTCGCCTTCGACTCCCTCTTCTCCCAACGTTACTCACCCCGCCTACCAGTCGCGCCGCACCTTTGGGCGATCCGTCATCCACGGCATCAACCGCGGCTACTTCCGGCGGGCGATCGCGGAGGCCTCGTATCGCTTCAGCGAGGAGTGCGAGGCGGGGGATCGCATCATCGTCGGGCTCAACGCCTACACCGACCCGGACGAGAAGCGTCCGATCGACATCCTTCAGATTTCGCACCAGGTCGAGATCGATCAGTGCGATCGCCTCAAGGGCTTCAAGCAGCGTCGCGACCCCAAGGGCGTCGCGGCGGCGCTGGATCGGATACGCGCGACGTGCCGGAACGGTGATCCGGGCGGCGGCGCGGTCGATCCGGCGGCGGGCTATCCCAGGTCGGCCACCGATCTCGGGATGAACACGCACAACGTGATGCCGGCGCTGGTGAACGGCGCGCTGGCGAACTGCACGCTGGGCGAGATGGTGCAGGCGTTGGCGGATGCGTATGGGCGGTATACGGGTGGGCCGGAGTGGTAAGCGGGCGCGTCGGGTCGCGGCGCTGCCTCTACACTCCCCGGCATGTCTGCTTCTGAGAAACTGGCCGCGCAGGTTTTGATCGTGGACGACGAGGTGGAGCACGCCGAGGTGATGGCGGATGCTCTGCGCAAGCCGGGGCACGTGTGCACGATCGTGAACTCGGTGGCGAGCGCGCTGGAGGAGTTGAAGGGCGGGACGTTCGACGTGATCGTGACGGACCTGCGGATGCCCAACTCGGGCGGGGCGAACGGGGTGGCGGCGGATGGTGCGGACGCGGGGTTGCGCGTGCTGGACGCGGCGCGGAAGTTGCAGGCGCAGGCCGAGACGATCATGGTGACGGCGCACGGGGACGTGGGGACGGCCCGCGCGGCGTTCAAGTTGGGCGTGTACGACTTCATCGAGAAGCCGCTGGACTTGGAGGTGTTCCGGGCGCTCGTGAATCGTGCGGCGGAGGCGGTGCTGCTGAGGCACGAGGGCTCGCAACTGGCGGGCGGGGGCGAGTTGGTGCAGCACGACGGGTTCGACGGCATCATCGCGGGCAGCGAGCCGATGCGGCGGATCCTGCGGACGGTGAAGACGGTGGCGCCGAGCAACATCGCGGTGCTCGTGACGGGCGAGAGCGGCACGGGGAAGGAACTGATCGCGCAGGCGATCCACAAGAACAGCGCGCGGGCGAGCAAGCGATTCGTGGCGTTCAACTGCGCGGGGCAGAGCGAGAGTTTGCTCGAAGATAACTTGTTCGGGCACGTGCGCGGGGCGTTCACGGGCGCGGAGAAGGAGCGTCCGGGCGTGTTTGAGTATGCCGACGGCGGGACGGTGTTCCTGGATGAGTTGGGGGACATGCCGCTGTCGATGCAGGCGAAGGTGCTCCGCGTGCTGGAGGCGAAGGAGGTTGTGAGGCTGGGGAGTAATGAGGCGCGGACGGTGGACGTGCGGTTCGTGAGCGCGACGAATCGTGATTTGAAGCAGATGGCGAGCGAGGGGAAGTTCCGGGAGGATTTGTACTTTCGGATCAATGGCTCGCACATCCACCTGCCGCCGCTGCGGGATCGGCGCGAGGACATCCCGCGGATCGTGCAGCACGCGGCCGCGCGTTTCGCGGAGCAGTTGAAGCCGGGCGGGCACGTGCCGGAGGTGTCGGACGCGGCGATGATGCGGCTGACGAGTTACAACTGGCCGGGCAACGTGCGGCAGTTGCTGAACGTGGTGCAGAACATGGTGGTGGTGGCGATGGGTGAGGAGCGTCCGGCGGGGATGGCGCCGGTGCTCGACGTGCGGCACATTCCGGATGATGTGCGGATCGGCGACTTGGGCGATGAGGCGGAGGCGGGCGGGGGCGGAAGCCTCGCGGGTACGAGCCTTGAACAACTCGAAAAGCGTGCGATTCGCGAAACGCTGCGGCTGACGGCGGGGAACCGTGAGCACGCGGCGAAGTTGCTCGGGATCGGCGAGCGGACGCTCTACCGAAAGTTGAAGGAGTATGGGCTGCGCTGAGCGAGAGCGCGATTACTGGTACACGCTGAGGATCTCGACGATCCGCGGCTGATTGCGCTCGATCTGGAGCGACTTGCGGAGGGAGGAGACGCCCTGCTGGCGGGCCTGCTCGTCGGTCTTGCTGCTGAACTCGTACTGGTTGAGGAGGCAGACGCCGATGCCGTTGTGGGCGGGGTAGTGGTTGGGGTCGAGCTCGACGGCCTTTTTGAAGGCGTTCTGCGCGTCGACGTACTGTCGGAGGTGGAAGTAGGCGGCGCCGAGGCGTTCGTAGGCCATGGCGGAGGGCTCGTTCCTCACGAGTTGCTGGAGGATGTTGAGCATCTCCTGGTGGCGTTTGATTTTGCCGAGGCTATCGGCCCAGTTGAGGAGGAGGGGGCCGGAGAGTTCGGTGAGTTCGGAGGCCTGCTGATACTCGACGACGGCGTCGGCGTGGCGATCCAGCGCGGCGTAGATGGCGCCGAGGTTGATGCGGCCCGGGGCGCTGCGACCGTCGATCTGCACGGCGCGTTCGCCGAAGCGCACGGCCTGGGCGGGCTCGCCGATCTGGAGGTAGGCGGTGGCGAGGTTGAGGTTGGCGTTGAAGTCGTCGGGTTGGAGGCGCAGGGCGCGGACGTAGGCCTGGATGGCTTCGGAGATGCGTTCGAGGAGTTGGAGGACCAGGCCGTGCTTGTACTGGGCCTGGAAGTTGGCGGGCTCGATCTCGGCGGCCTTGCCGTAGCGCTGCTCGGCCATGGAGTAGTTGCCCTGCTCGCGGTAGATGTCACCGGCGCCCATGTAGGCGACGGTCATGCGCGGGTTGGACTCGATGACGCGTTCGAACTCCAGGAGGGCCTTCTCGGGCTGGCCTTGGCGTAGGAAATCTTCGGCCTTGGCGATGGCGAGTTCGGCCTGGGCGCTGGTCTGGGGTGGGGTGGATTGGACGGCGGGTTTTTCGTAGGTGCCGGATGTGGGCAGAACGGCCGGCTCACGCCCGTCGTTCTTTCGACGGCGCTTTTGCTTGTAGTAGTCCTCGTAGTAATCGACGGTTGAGCAACCGGCGATGGCGACGGTGCAGGCGAGGAGGAGCGCGGCGTGGAGGCGCGGGCGTCGAGCGATCGGGCGGGTCGATTGGGCGGGTTGGTTCATCGGTCCCCTCAAAGCGGGCAAGAAGTCGGATGTATCGGCGATCACGCGCGAAGGTTCGCGCGTGAGTCTGTATTATCGCACCTTTCGAGCCACGGGGTCTCGATTTTCGCGTTTGGGGGCGGTCTTCCCGTTCTTGGAGGCGAGGGGCGTGCTGGGCTTGGGAGCCGGGGCGCTCGTGCGAGGCTTGGGCTGAGATCGCTTCGGGGGTGGTTGTTTGGTGGAGGGGGTGGGGACCACGGCCGGGGTGGTGTGCTTGACGCCGATCAGTGCCTTGAGGCGGGTGAGGTTGATCGTGTCGTAGTTCGCGCCCTGAGGATCGGTTCCCTTGGGGGTTTCGAGGATCTTGGGGATGGCGTGCAGCGCGGGGTGGGCGAGGAGGGTGGCGAACCCGGAAGCGGCGAGGGCGGACTCGGTGAAGGCGCCTTGTCCCGAGTGCATGGAGGCGCCGCCGCCGATCCAGCCCTCCCCGATGTGCTCGTGTCGATCGAGTTTGCTGGCGAGTTTGCCCTTGGAATCGTTGAGGTGGAGGACGCGGAGGTGGGCGAGGCCGCAGGTGCGGTCGAACTCCTCGAGGACGCGTTGGGTGCTGTCGCGTGAAGCGAGGTCGTAGCCGGCGGCGTGGAGGTGGCAGGTGTCGAGGCAGAAGGCGAGGCGGGCGGGCTCGCCGGTGGAGTGGGCGGCGGCGTGGCGCAGATCGCGAAGGTGCTCGAAGCGGCCGCCGATCTGCGAGCCGGCGCCGGCGGTGCCTTCGAAGCAGGAGATGGTGGTGTAGCCTCGGGTGCGGCGGAAGACTTCGCGGTAGGCCTCGGCGATGCGGGCGAGGCCGCGGGCGAGCCCGTCGTCACCCGGCCAGTGGACGAAGGAGCCCGGGTGATGGACGAGGAAGGGGATGGCGAGGTGTTCGCAGCGCTCGATCTCGTCGGTCATGAGGTCGATGGACTTCTGGAAGAGGTCGTCGTCGTAGGCGGCGAGGTTGATGAGGTAGGAGGCGTGGGAGACGAGGCGACCTTGCCAGCCGAGGCGATGCACCTCGGCGTGCCAATCGCGGACCATGGCGGGGTCGAGCGGCTTGGCCTTCCATTGCTGCTGGTTTTTGGTGAAGACCTGGACGGTGTCGAGGGCGAGGCGTTCGCCTTCGTGGAGGGCGTTGACCATGGAGTTGGCGATGGAGAGGTGGGAGCCGAACATGGGTCGAGTTTAGCGGCGGCGTGGCGGCGCTGGGGGTGGGACGAACGCGTACTCTTTGCTCGACAGGAGAAGCACCATGAGCACGCGACAGTTGGAGCAGCGCATCGCGATCGTGACGGGCGCGTCGGCGGGGATCGGTGAAGCCACGGTGCGCGAACTCGTGGCGAGCGGCGCGACGGTGGTGATGAACGCGCGGCGTCGGGAACGCCTGGACAGCCTGGTGCGCGAGTTGGGGGAGGAGGACGTGGCCGCGGTCGCGGGAGACTGTGCCGATCCGGGCGTGATCCACTCGATGTTCGAGGTGGCGAGGACGACCTTTGGCGGCGGGAAGCGGGATGCGGACCTCGTCGTCGTGAACGCGGGGCGAGGGCTGAGCGGGTCGGTGGTGACCTCCGACGTGAAGGCGTGGGAGGAGTTGGTCCGGACGAACGTGCTGGGGGCGGCGCACCTGATCCGCGTGGCGGCGCAGCACATGCTGCGGGCGGTGGGGGGGAAGTCCGGTTCGGCGGCGCTCGACGCACCGCGCGACATCGTGGTCTTGGGTTCGACGGTGGGGCGGCACATCTCACCGTTCTCGTCGATGTACGGCAGCACGAAGTTTGCGGTGAACTCGCTCGCGGAGGCGGCGCGGCGGGAACTGGGCCCCAAGGGGATCCGGGTGACGTTGATTGAGCCGGCGTTTGTCGAGAGTGAGTTCCAGGGCGTGGCGGGGTATGCGGCGACGTGGTTCGAAGAGGTGAAGGAGCGGATCGGGCCCGTGCTCAAGCCCGCGGATGTCGCGCGGACGATCGCGTGGGTCGTGCAGCAGCCGCCGGCGGTGCATCTGAGCGACGTGCTGATCCGTCCGACGAGGCAGGACTATCCCTAAGAATGGCGGGGCGTGGCGCGTGCTTTCGAGATGGTGACGGGAAGGAGTGTCGAACGTGACCGATTGGACGATCGTGACCCGGAGTTTGCGTGTTCGTCTCTTTTCGAGCGTGACGACGGTGGTCACGGTGGCGGTTGCGGTGTCGTTGCTGCTGGTGCTGCTGATGATGCGCGACGCGGGGGGCAAGGCGTTTGAGCGCGGGACGGGGAACATGCACATCCTGGTCAGCCGCGACCAGAGCGCGCTGGTGTCGGTGCTGAACGGCGTGTTCTATGCCGGGGCGCCGCGGGCGCCGATCACGGAGGCCGAGTTTCGCAAGATCGCGGAGTCGTATCCGCTGGAGTTTGCGATCCCCGCGCAGTTGGGGGATAGTTACCGAGCCCAGTGGCCGGTGCTGGCGACGAACACCGACTTCTTCAGGAAGTTCAAGCCCGCGGAGGATTCGGCGTGGTCCTTCGCGCAGGGTCGCCCCTTCGAGAAGGAGTTTGAGGTCGTGCTGGGGTCGGCGGTCGCGAAGGCGACGGGGCACGCGCTGCACGACAAGATCGTGCTGACGCACGGGGCGGCGGGGCAGGGGGGCGGGCACAGCCACGACGAGCACAAATATGAGGTGGTCGGCATCCTGGCGCCGACGGGGACGGCGCACGATCGGGCGCTCTTCACGAACCTGGAAAGCAGTTGGATCATCCATGCCGAGGAGCGAAAGGAGCGTGAGTCGGGCGAGAAGGGCAAGGGAGATGCGGCCCACGACGACCACGATCACGAGCACGACCATGACCATGACCACGCCCACGTGCACGTGGACGTGGCGGACCTGACGCCGGCGGACAAACTCATCACGACGATTTATCTTCGGGTGGCGACGCGGCCTGGGTCGGACGCGTCGGCGTCGATGGGCCCGGTGTTCGATGCGTTGCGGCGAGACCCGACGTTGACGGTGGCGGCGCCGGCGACGGAAGTCCGCAAGTTGCTGACGATCGTCTCGAACGTGGACCAGATCCTGGTGGCGATGGCGATGGTGGTGATGCTCAGCAGCGGGATCGCGATCATGCTGGCGCTGTACAACTCGATGGAGCAGCGCCGGCGACAGATCGCGGTCCTTCGCGTGCTCGGGGCGAGCCGAGGGCGCATCTTCAACCTGGTGCTGACGGAATCGGTGGTGATCGGCGTGGTGGGGACGGTGGTGGGCGTGATCCTGGCGGTGGGCGGGGCGATGGTGGTGTCGGAGGTGATGCGTCAGCGGTTGGGGCTGGTGATCGAGCCGGGGCTCCCGACGAACGCGTTGGTGGGTGTGGCGATGGCGGCGGTGGCGTTGTCGGCGGTGGCGGGGATCGTGCCGGCGGTTGTGGCGTATCGCACGGCGGTCGCGAAGAATCTCAGGCCGATGGGGTAAGAGCGTTCGGAGGATTGGATGAAGGTATTCCTTGGACTCATCGCGGTGCTGATGGCGGTTGGGGCCGGTTTTTTGGTGCTGTCGGGGATGCCGAATCGGGCCGCGGAGAAGGGCGTGATGCCTGCGCGAGAGGCCTCCGAGGAGGTCCGGGTCCGCGGGCAGGAGGGCGATCGCGCCGCGCGAGAGGAACTTGCGCGCACGACGGCGGCGACGCCCGCGCCCGAGTCGAACGTGATCGAGCCGGTGGTCGTGCCCGCGCCGGAGGGCGAGCAGGTCGTTGTGCCGTCGCCTCCCGCGGAGGTGAAGAACGACAGGATGGTGGATGACGTGCTCGCGGCGTTGCCGACGGCCTCGCCGGAGGCGAAGGGATCGCCCACGGCGGCGCCGGCCTCGACGACGCCCGCGCCCACCAAGCCGGCGACGAAGTCGAGCGACGAGCCGGAGTATGAGGTGATTCCGACGACGATCCAGGTGCAGGACGACGGGACGTCGCTGGTGGACGGGAAGTACACGATCAAGGGCGAGGGGAGCGTGGAGAGCCCGTACGTCGTGCCGTGGGAGTTGCTGACGAGCGTGGAGCACACGTACAACCCGGCGGAGGGGAAGAAGAAGATCAGTGAAGCGGTGGCGATGCTGGACGGGAAGCACGTGAGGCTGAACGGGTATATCGCGTTCCCGATGATGGTGCAGCAGCCGCGGGAGTTGCTGTCGATGCTGAACCAGTGGGACGGGTGCTGCATCGGGGTGCCGCCGACGCCGTACGACGCGGTGGAGGTGAGGCTGAAAGACAAGGTGACGGGGCAGAAGCGATTTATGACCGCGGGGGGCGTGGTGGGCATTTTCCGCGTCAAGCCGTATCTCACGGGGAAGTGGCTGGTGGGGTTGTGGGTCATGGACGAGGGTGAGATCGTGAACGAGAAGTACGGTGCAGGCGGAACGTGAGAGCCGAAACGATCCGGCAACGACTTCGTGTGCACGCCGAACCATGGGGCGACCGCGATGGAAAAGCATCGCGCTCTCGGACCTGACCTGGGCGATCAGATGGTGGTTGGCTACGGATTCGTGGCCGACAAGCCTTGGGGATCGGCGAGAGGACTGCAAGAACCCGCGCGAGTGCACGCAACCCAAGTGGGGAGCACGCGACCAGCCCTGCCCAAGACGGGCCCGGCACGCGGCTCTTGAAACTGGAGGCTTGCCATGTGCAGCGCAATCGATGGACTCGTTGGGTTGATGTCGGATCGGAAGAGCCAGGCCGCGATGCTGGTGATGACTGGCGTGCTCTCCGCGACGCCCTCGGTCGCGCAGGTGTACACGCAGAACTACGACGTGCGGCACACCTTCTCGCTTTCCTCCGCCGCGCCCAACACGCGTTGGGGCACGGTGGAGGCGAGGGCGTTCGTGCATGCGTGGTCGAGATTCACCCCGAATCATGGTGGGAACAGCACGGTGGGGTATCGCCCGGGGCAGTATGCGACGGACCTTCCGATGCAACCCGCGGGCTTTGCGCCGCTGGGGTATGACCGAATCTGGAACGGGCAGCCGGAGAACGTGTGCCCGTGGGGCATGTGCAATCCGCCCCGTTCGGTCGTGCCGAGTGTGAAGACGACGGCGGTGCCGAACAGCGGGTTGGCGTTCCAACGCCTTTATGTGGACCTGCCGACGCTGGCGCGGGCGAGCGCGTACTCGGACATCATCGTGAATCCGTACAGCAACTCGACACCCATCGCGGGGACGATTCGGTCGTTCGGCATGTGGCAGAACGTGCCGATCGGGAGTTCGGGCGGGGCGTATTCGCGCTCGTTCGCCTACTCGGAGGTGAAGGCGACGCGCGTGGCGAACCCCACGGCGAGCCCGCTGCAGGCGATCACGCGATTGATCTGGGGGCCTGCCATCCAGATCGGACCCGTGACGCCCCTTCCGTGGACGCGGCCCACGGCGCCGAGCGTCTTGCCGCAGACCTTGCGGGCGTATGACCCGGTGACGTATCGAGCGATGGACGTCAACACGGGCGAGGTGACGTCGGGCGAGATGCTGCGGATCCATGCGGACCTCTCCGATGGCCGCGTGGTGTACGAAGAGGGCACGCTGACGGTGGACTCGCAGAACGCCACGTTCGAGATCGTGCTCGATGATCCACGCGTCGTGCCGCAGGGGTCGCTCCGCGTGCGCGTGGTCGATGGGGTGGTGGTGGAATCGACGGCGGGGGGCTTTTTGTCCCCGTTCGCGGTGCCGGAGGGGCAAACGACGCCCTTCACCGCGCTCATGCCCGCCGAGTTCGACATGACGCTCGATCTCAACGGCTTCACGCACAACGACATGGAGATCGTGATCACCATGGACGGCGGCGGCGCGGGGCAGCACGAGATCAACAACCCGACCGATCCGTGCGTCGCCGACGTGGACGACGGCTCGGGGTGGGGCGTCCCCGATGGGGGAGTTACGATCGACGACCTGATCTATTACCTGTTCGTCTTCGAGAGCGGCGACGAGCGTGCGGACCTCGACGACGGCAGCGGCACCGGGACGCCGGATGGCGGCGTGACGATCGACGACTTGCTGTACTACTTGCAGCGGTTTGAGGCTGGATGCTGACGCCTCAGGCCTCGGCCTCTTCGGTCTCGCGTTCGATGCCGCCTCGCAACTCTCCACGGGCGAAGCGCTCGAGGGCGTCGTAGACGTCGTCGGGCGCTCTGGCCGTACGGACTGCTTCCTTGAAGGGGCGGACGCTCTCCATTCGTCCGTCGGGCAACTTGGCCGCCATCTTCTTCGCGAACCAACTCATGCGGCGTGAGATCTGCCAGAGGGCGTAGCGGTCGTCGCGGTGTTGGCGCATGAGGTCGAAGTAGCGGCGGATGGTCGCGATCTTCTCTTGGAGGGTGGGTGGCGCGGGAGATTCGCCTGTTCGCAGGTAGGTCTCCACCGCCCGAAACAGCCACGG
This sequence comes from uncultured Phycisphaeraceae bacterium, assembly GCA_964543905.1. GTDB lineage: Bacteria > Planctomycetota > Phycisphaerae > Phycisphaerales > UBA1924. Next base: position 199,575 of record CAZIZO010000001.1, on the reverse strand, counting down.
CTCGCCCAGCGCCGCCCGCCCGATCATCACGCCTTGGCATCCGGTCTCGCGGAGCATGCGTTCGGCGTCCTGGGGTGTCTTGACGTCGCCGTTGCCGATGATGGGGATCCTGCCGTTGACGGATTCGACGACGCGTGCGATGCCCTCGCGCTTGCACTCGCCGCTGAACTTCATTTCGGTGGTTCGTCCATGCACGGTGACGGCGACGACGCCCGCGTCGGCGAGCATGCGCGCCAGGTGGGGCGAGCAGGCGAGCCCCGCGTCGTAGTCGGCGTTGGACCAGCAGAGGCGGATCTTGCAGGTCAGCGGCACCGGGACCGGGGCGTGGGTCGTCGGCGGTGCGAGCGGCGTCCATGCCGGCGTGAGGGATTCTGTGGCGCGTGAGGTGGCGTTGCCCAGCCTTGAGGCCCACTCCGCCGCGCTCAGCGGACACTTGTCCAACTCCTTCACGACCCGGGCGGCAATTCCGACCGCCCGCGACAGATCGGTGAGGAGTTTGCTCCCGCCATCTTTTTTGGTGATCTTGTCGACGGGGCAGCCCATGTTGATGTCGACGACCGTGGCGCCATGCTCGACGGCCCATCGCGCGCCCTGGGCCATAATCTCCGCGTCGCTGCCGTACAACTGCATCCCGATGGGTTTGTCGTAGTCGTTGGTGGCGGCGAGGTCGAGGCTGGTGGCGGTGCCGCGGAGGAGACCTTGGGGCGAGAGGAGGTCGGTGCAGGCGAGCCCGACGCCGCCCCATTCACGGCAGACGGTGCGGAAGGCGAGATCGCAGTAGCCGGCGATCGGGGCGAGCAGGAGGTTGTTCGCGAGGCGAACAGGGCCGATGTGGAGGGGATGGACCAACACGAGTGGGTGGATCGTATCGAAGAAAGTGGTTCGGCCCGCCGAGCGCGGGGCGGGGAGGAGCGGATGACAGTGGTGTCCTCGATGGGAAATGGGTACCAGAACCCAAACGAATTAGCCACCGGAAATCAGGGAGTTTTTCGATGCGATTTGAGAAGATGAGTGTGGGCGTTGTTCGGATCGGGCTGGCGTTGACGCTGTTGGCGGGTGGTACGGCGTTCGCCGCGTACCAGCCGGCGGATGATGGCGTCGGCGCATCGTTCCAGGTCTCGCCGTCGCTGACGGTCGAGACCGAGAAGTACGACTTTGGCAGGATCGATGACAGCCAAGCGAAGACGACGACGTTCAAGTTCAAGAACACGGGCACGGGACCGTTGACGATCAGCGACGTGCACGGCTCGTGTGGGTGCACGGTCCCGAAGTTGGCCAAGACGGTCTATGCCCCGGGCGAGAGTGGGGAGTTCACCGTGACGTTCAACCCGCACGGGAAGAAGGGCCCGCAGAACCAGACGGTGACGATTACGAGCAATGACCCGCAGCGTCCGACGCGTCAGGTGACGATCACGGCGAACGTCTCGCCGATGGTCTCGGTGGACCCGCAGGTGCTGCAGTTGGGGCAGGTGCCGAAGGGGCAGGGGAAGAAGCAGACGGTGACGGTGACGGGGCGCTACCCCAACTTTGCCGCGACGTCGATCACGGTGAGCGACCCCAAGGCTCTCTCGGCGAAGGTTCTCGAGACGAAGGCGAACAAGACGGCCGATGGCGAGGACGCGTTCACGTCGGTGGTGGAGATCGAGTTGCTGCCCGGCGCGCCGGTGGGGCAGGTGCAGCAGACGCTGACGATCCGGACGACGAAGGAAGACCGAGTGATGAACGTGACGGTCCTGGGGGAGGTGATGGGCGAGATCAACGTGCAGCCGCCGAGGATCGCGCTGGGCGCGCTGACGCTCGGGCAGGACATCAGCACGACGGTGAAGTTGACGCACCGCGAGGGGAAGGACTTCAAGATTGTGAAGGTGGAGGAAGTTCCCGCGCAGGGCGACAAGGTGCTGACGATCACGCCGGTGCAGGACGACCCCGCGAAAGGCAACTCGTACACGCTGAACATCGGCGGGAAGACGCCCAGCGCGCCGGGCAGCATCCGAGGCGAAGTTCTCGTCACGACGGACATCGCGAGTGAGGGCCCGATCAAGATCTCGTATTTCGGATATGCCCGGGCGGACATGCCCGCGCAGCCGGCGCAGCCCGGGGCGGGCGTTCCGGCGAAGCCGATCGAGATCAAGCCCGAGATCAAGCAGGTTCCCGCGCCGAAGTGATCGTTCCGGGATGGCATGCGAAGACTCTGAAGGCCCGGGCCAGCGCTCGGGCCTTCATTTCAGGATCCACGATACACCGAGGTGCACGATGGCATGTTGCTGTGTAGGGACGGACACGATCCAGAAGGCGCTCGCGATCTCGAGCATCGCGATGGTGCTTGGGGCCGCACATTCCGCCTTCCGACCCATTGTGGAGAAGGTGGACACCAAGGCTCTGCAAGGCACGAACCTCGAGGACCTTCGCGCGAAGCGTGCGGCGGAAGCGCAGAAAAGAGGCGAAGGGGCCAAGCCCGCCGAAGGCGCGAATCCCTCGGACGGCATGAAACCCACCGAAGCACGGTCGCCCAATGCCAGCGCTCCCGCCGACGGCACGCTCGGGTTTGAGATCACGATCGCCCAGGGCTTCTCGCTCTTTGAACTGGGCGTGCCGTTCCTGGATGCACGTTCGGCGGAGGACTTTGAGAAGGGGCACGTCGCCGGCGCGACCCACGTCACGGCCGAGGAGTATCCCGCGCGAGCGGGCGAGTTCACGAAGTTCTTTCCCGGACCGGTCGTTATTTACTGCGGCGGCGGGCAGTGCGATGCGTCGCACAACCTGGCGAAACTGATGCAGCAGGCGCAGTTCACGGTGTTGCACGTGATGACCGAGGGCTACCCGGGGTGGGAGAAGGCTGGGCATCCGATCGAGAAGGGGGGCAAGTGATCATGCCGAACGTGCTGCTGATTCTCCGCGTCGTGCTGGGTGGGCTCTTTGTCTTCGCTGCGAGCGTGAAGTTGTCGGACCCGCAGGGCTTCTTTGATTCCGTGCACGCGTTTCGACTTCCGGCCTATTTGACCCAGAACCTGGGGCTCAACATGGGTGACGTAACGCATCTGGAGCGGCTGGCGACGTTCGTCGTGCCGTGGTTGGAACTGGTGGCGGGGCTGGCGTTGATCGCGGGGTACGCGGCGCGCGGAGCGGCGTTGGTTCTCTCGGCGTTGCTCGTGTTCTTCCTGTTCGGAATCTATACCGTGTTGGCGCGCCAGATGGACGTGACCTGCGGGTGCTTTGGGAAGTTCGAGATCCCGTGCCGGGGGGCGATTGGGTGGTGTCACGTGGTGCGGAACTCTGTTCTACTCACGTTTGGGTTGGTAATCTTGTTTGGTGGCGCCGGTCGATGGTCGTTGGAGGGTCTCAAGCGGGGGTGCGTGACGCCGAAGGCCGCTTGATTGGACCCCGGACGGAGTCCCTCCTAGACTCTTGGCCCTGTTTTTCCCGTCGTCCGAGACGTCCGCCGTGTTGGCGTCGCGTCTTGGGCCAAAGACCAGGACGGAGCCGCCCCGAGCGGATCGACCATGAGCAAGTTTCAGCGCTTTACCAACGTCCAGAAGATCCGCATCGCCCACGTGAGCCCGTCGGGCTCGGCGTATGTGGATTGGAAGGACATCGAGAACCTTCGCCGCATGATGAGCCCCAACGGCAAGATCCTCGGGCGTAAGCGTCTCGGCGCGAGCGCGCAGGAGCAGCGACTCCTCTCGCAGGCGATCAAGCGGGCTCGGTTCATGGCGCTGCTGCCCTACACGTCCGCGACGCTGTAATCGCGGGCTCTTTGGACCCGTGTTTGTTGACGAACCTCTCGCCGGTCGAGGGGTTCTTTTGTTTTTTCAACTACACTTCGCGATGCCGCCCACACCCCGCGATTACGACGCCATCCTCTGCGAACTCGAAGCCCGTGCCGCACGGGGGCAACTGGCGTACGACGATCGTGCGGCGGTGCAGCGGCTCGCGGTGGAACTTCTTTGGCGGGCCTTCGGGCTCCATTCGCGCTCGACGCACGCCGTCTCTTGGATTGGGTTTTACGACAAGGTGCGAGACGCCGACGAGATGGTGCTGGTGTGCCGAGAGCCCAAGCCCGCGTGCAGCCCGATCGGACTCCACGGGATGTGCGGCGAAGGGTGGAAGCAACGGCGAGCGATCGTGATCCCGAACGTCAAGACGCTGGGCGAGAACTACATCGCGTGTGATCCCAAGGACCAATCGGAGTTGGTGGTGCCCGTGATCGATGAGCGTGGGGAGTGCACGGGCGTGCTGGATGCCGACAGTTACGACGTGGGCGCGTTCGATGAGCGCGACGCGGCGGGGATGACCAAGGTGCTGCTCGCGCTGGGCTTGACGACTCCCGAGGTGCTGCATTCGGGCGTCTGTGTGAAGTAGGTTCGGCGTGCGATCTCGACGCGAGACGGGGCGATCGGGGAACCATCCTTGATCGCGGCGCCTCGATCAACCCCTACGATTTCTTCGTGGGGGATGTCTGATGGAGGTCTTCACATGCCACTCTTCGAGGCCGGCACCCTTGCTCCGGATTTCTCGCTGAAGGATCAGTTTGGGAAGAACCGTGCGCTCAAGGACTATCGCGGGCGCATCGTCGTGCTGTATTTCTATCCCGAGGACGACACGCCGCTGTGCACGGGGCAGGCGTGCCAGTTCCGGGATCACCACCCGGACTTTTCGAAGATCAAGGCGGTGGTGATCGGGATCAGCCCGCAGGGGGTGGCGAGCAAGCGGGTCTTTGCCGAGAAGCACGCGCTGCCCTTCGTCCTCTTGGCGGACGATCAACTCGGACCCAAAGGCCCGAAGGTGAGCGTGCAGTACGGCGCCTGGGGCGAGAAGAACATGTATGGGAAGGTGGTCCGCGGGATGATGCGGACGACGTACCTGATCGACGCGACGGGGCGTGTGGTGCGCCGGTGGGATCGGGTCAAGACCCCGGGGCACGCGGCGGCGGTGCTCGCGGCGGTGAGGGCGCTGCACGCGGGCCTCAAGGCCGGAACCTCGATCGAGCACACATCACCGAACCACAAGGTGAAGGCGTCCTCGCGGCAGCGCACGCGCACGCAGGGCGGGCACGCGGGGTATTCGGGCGTGCGCGGCGTGAAAGGCAAGGCGAGGGCGGTGGTGAAGTAGCGGGATGGTCGCACGGCGCGTGGCGGCGTACGGGTCCGCGTGCCACAGACCTCCCGGAGTCTTCGGAAGGAGACGCGTGCGGAGTGCGGGTCGTCGGCGAGAGGCGCACCGACCCTTGCCCTCTCAAAGCCGAGTGCGTGGTCAGTGCCACACGACTGACTTCGTGCGGCACGTCCATCCCGTACGGAAAAAGAAGGGGCTCCCCCTTCGGGGAGCCCCATTACTCAAGCGAGAGTCGTGGAGAGAGAATCAGTCGAAGAAACCGTTGATGGCCGTGAGCGGGCCCTGCGTCTGAGCGGTGCCCGTACCCGAGAGGGTGCAGGTCGCGCCGTTGTAGCCGCGGATGTAGTTGTTGGTGTTGGCCTGGGACTGAGCGTTGGCCAAGTTGTGGTCTTCAGCGGCGCGGGTGTTGTCGTTCTCGTTGACGAAGAGGTTGTCAAACTGAGTGCGGCTGGCGGCGGGGAGGGTGTTGAAGGTGAAGGGGGTGGACTCGGGGTCGGCGCGAGTCTCGAAGTTGACGTGGTTGTCGTTGTAGGCGATGTTGCCTTCCCAGGTGGTGCGGCCGCCGTGGATGAGGAGGGTGTTGGAGCCGAGGCCGACGGGCGTGCGGTAGTTGGGGTCGACGGTGGTGGGGGCGGGGGTGAGGAGTTGCCAGACGAGGGTGGCGCCGGTGCCGCTGGCGGTGTACTGGGGACCGCGGTTGCCGATGGCGGCTTCGGTGGCGGAGAAGGTGTTACCCCACTTCACGCGGCGGTTGCCGACGGGGGGCATGTGGGCGTAGGAGAACCCACCCGGATCGGTCTGGGCCTGGCCGGTGCCGATGGCGGCTTCACCGGGGTAGGCGCGGAAGGCCGGATCCCAGAGGGCTTCCTTGGGCACGGTGGCGCCCTGGGGCTCGGAGTACTGATACTTGTCGTAGATGCGGATGAGGCCGTTGGCTTCGGCGGGGCTCACGCAGATTTCGGGGGAGAAGAAGCCGTTGTAGATCATGATGGAGACGATGTGACGGGTGAGGTCCTTGGGCGTGTTGGCGCCGAGGTTCGTCGTGTTGTTGGCCTTGGAGACGGTGCTGGGGAGCGGGTAGGTGTCGCTGTTGTTCTGGGCCCAGAGGACCATGCCCTGGTGGACGCCACGGATCTGGGTGGAGTCCTTGAGTTGGCGGGCGGAGGCGCGAGCCTTGCCGAGCGCCGGGAGGAGGATGCCGATGAGGAGCGCGATGATCGCGATCACGACCAGCAACTCGATGAGGGTGAAACCCTTACGATGACGCATGTGAGAAACTCTCCGAACTGTGGTTCGCTGCCGAGGGTCGCCCTGGGCACACGCCCAAGGCGAGGCAGGAACCGGCCTGCGACGATCAGTCTTGGCTGAGGACGACCGAGGCTCAGTCTCATTCGCACCCGGCATGCCTGCCGAGCGGAAAGAGAGGAGACGCGGAGGCTCGAGCCACCCGACACTCGATCGGAACGTTGAAGACGCACTCGCTTGCGCTTCGTGCTCTGGCGGACCGATCGATTCCGGGTTCACGCGTCGCTGGCCTACTGGGCCGATCGTCGTCGCCGGTGGGCCTGAACCGATCTTGCGAGGGGTTCGGGGCGCGGAGCGTGAACCATCCAGGATGTCGGCAGGCGAATCAGAGAGACCCGTGCGGGAATGAGTGGGCGGCGTGAGGCCGCCATCAGGACGTTTCGCGAGTATGGTGCACGGAGACTTACGGATCGACTGCCACGAACGCGTTCAAGAGAAGAGTACTGGAAGTTCTATTCGGATGTCAATGGACGAAGTTGCGAGAAAGTGGGATTGTGGAGGGGTTGGCGGCAGAGAATGGCGAATGGAATCCGAACGCTAAGGGTATGGGGTGGACGGTCGGGCGTGGGAGGGGAATGGGTGAGTGGGGGGGCCGCGTTGGACGCGGAGAGCCTCTACGCTGCGGGCATGCCGAACATTGAAGCGAAGTTGAAGAGCCTGGGCGTGGAGTTGCCGGCGGCCCCGAAGCCGGTGGCGGCGTATGTGCCGTGCAAGCGTGTGGGGAATCTGGTGTGGGTGTCGGGGCAAATCCCGATGCGGGACGGGGTGTTGATGGGGAAGGGGAGCGTGCCGACGCAGGTGAGCAGCGAAGAAGCGAAGGCGTGCGCGCGACAGTGCGCGATCAACGCGCTGGCGCAGTTGAAGGCGGAGTTGGGCACGCTGGACGCGATCAGGCAGGTGGTCCGGGTGGGGGTGTGGGTGTGCTGCGAGGCGGGGTTTGTGGATCAGCCCAAGATCGCGAATGGGGCGAGTGAGTTTCTGGTGGAGGTGTTTGGAGAAGGAGGGAAGCACGCGCGGGCGGCGGTGGGGAGCATCGCGCTGCCGCTGGGGGCGTGCGTGGAGGTGGAGGTGCTTGTCGAGGTGGGGTGAGGCCGTTGCAGGCGAGGGCCTTATCCGAACGCTTTTTTGTAATCTGCCAGGAAGCGTTCGAGGCCCATGTCGGTGAGGGGGTGCTTCATGCAGTCGAGGATGACTTTGAGAGGGCAGGTGGCGACGTCGGCGCCGGCGAGGGCGCAGTGGAGGAGGTGGTTGGTGTGGCGGATGCTGGCGGCGAGGATCATGGTCTTGAAGTTGTAGTTGTTGTAGATCGTGCGGATGTCCTTGATGAGTTGCATGCCGTCCTGGCTGATGTCGTCGAGGCGGCCGATGAAGGGGCTGACGAGGAAGGCGCCGGCCTTGGCGACCAGCATGGCTTGGAGGGGCTGGAAGCAGAGGGTGAGGTTGGTCTTGAGGCCGCGGTCGCTGAAGGCTTTGCAGGCCTTGAGGCCGGCGGGGGTGCAGGGGAGTTTGATGACGATGTTGGGGGCGATCTTGCTGTGGGCGTCGCCTTCGCGGATCATGCCGTCGTAGTCGAGGGCGATGACCTCGGCGGAGACGGGGCCCTTGCAGACCTTGCAGATTTCGGCGAGGCGTCTGGAGTAGTCGACGCCTTCTTTGGCGATGAGGGTGGGGTTGGTGGTGACGCCGTCGAGGACGCCCAGGTCGTGGGCTTGCTTGACTTCGTCGAGGGACGCGCTGTCGAGGTAGAGGAGCATGGGGCGAGGGTAGCCAGGAGGGCGGCGCGTGAGCGGGGAGCGCCTACTTCAACTCGACATCCCAGTAGGCGTGATCGAGGAAGGCCTTCCACGAGCGGTATTTCTCGTGCCCGAGTCGCAGGGTGATGATGGGGTTGCGCTTGGGACGTTCGGGGGAGCGGATGAGTTTCATGTGGGCCTGGGTGGGCGTTCGTCCGCCCTTGCGGGCGTTGCAGCGGATGCAGGCGCAGACGAGGTTTTCCCAGGTGTCTTTCCCACCCTGGGTGCGTGGGTGGACGTGGTCGATGGAGAGGTCGGCGGTGGGGAAGTGCTTGCCGCAGTACTGGCAGGTGTTTCGATCGCGGGCGAAGAGGTTGCGGCGGTTGAGTTTGACGGTCTGCTCGGGGAGGCGGTCGTACCCAAGGAGGCGGATGATGCGTGGGACGGGGATCTCAAGGCGGGGCGTGCGGACCCAGTCGTACCGGTTCTTCTCGAAGCGGGGCTGGAGTGCGGCGAGGCTGGCCCAGGTGGCGAAGTCGTAGTTGAGGTATTGATCGCCCACGTCGGCGACGTCGGCGTTCGCGTCGGGCGCGGCGCCCTGCACGTCGATCACCTCGGCAATGTCACGCATGAGGAGCCCGAAGGCGCGGCGAGCGGAGACCACGCGCACGGCGACGTAGAGGCGATTGAGGACGAGGACCTTCGAGTTGAGTTGCTCGGTCGGCGAACTCGAGAGCGCGGCGGCGAGGGTCGGGGCGGCGTCTTGATCGAAGAGGTCGATGTCGCTCCGCTCACGCTTGGTCGCGGGTTGATTGTGGGGGTCGGGGTTGTCGTTCCCGTGACGCCGGGGCATGGGTGCTACCGGACAGAATTCGTATGGGATATCGGCGTTCGGGTCAACCGTCTGAAGCATAGAAACGAAAGGAAGTTGCGCGGAAGAACGGGGTCGGGAGGTCGCCCGAGTCGGCCGGCCGGGAAATGATGGGAGACGCGGGAGGGAATCTTGGGCAAGCGCGGGTTCACATTGATCGAGTTGCTGGTGGTGATCGCGGTCATCGCGCTCTTGGTCGCGATCGTGCTGCCGGCGTTGGGCTCGGCGCGCAAGGCCGGGCGTGCGACGGCGTGCCTGGCGAACCTTCGCGGCATCGGGCAGGGCTTGGTTCTCTACAACAACGACCATCGTGAACTTGTGATCCCATCGTTCAACATGTCGGGGGTGGACAGCGGTTCGGGCGTGCCGCTCGACGGCTGGGGGCCGATCTTGGATCGCGATGGGTACATGGCGAGCCACGACGGGAAGAAGGGCAATCCGTTTTATTGCCCCGAGACGTTCGACGTGGCGGGCGTGGCGAGCGGGCAGACGGGGACCGATCCGAACAATCCGAAGGGGTGGCACGATTGGCCCTTCGAGCGCACCGGGAGCGCGAACGTTGCCGTTTTGATCCCCGAACGCGGATTCGAGAAGATCATCCGAGTGGCGTACTGGATCAACGCGATCAATCCCATCGGCGGGACGGTGGTGGTCGAGCAGGACCTGCACTATACCGGCAGCGTCGGGTATGGGCCGGGGAGCAACGGCGAGTTTGTCAGGCCGACCAAGGTGTCGGCTTTTGCTCGCCCCGATCAACTCATCGCGGCGGCGGACGGGGTGTACGCGGGTCGGCAGCGCGACAACCAGATCGGGATGCCCAACAGCCGCATCGGGTATCGGCATGCCGGGAAAAATGGCATGGCGAACGCGGTGTTCGCGGACGGGCACGTGAGGCCCATCGGCGGAAAGGAGTTTCCGCGGGCGCTGGGCGGGAGCAACGACCCCGCGCAGGTGCGTGACGAGAACCTCAACGGCAGGCCGACCGTGTATGCGAATCCGGAGAAGGTACTTGGGCCCGGATGACGATCGGAGAGGACCGCGCGTGCGCGTTGGGCTCCGTGGTCAGTGTCGGAAGTGGCGGGTGCCCGTCACCAGGCACGTGACGCCGCGGGCGTTGCAGAGGTCAAAGGTGTCGGGGTCTCGCTTGCTCCCGCCCGGGTGGACGAGGCACGTGACGCCCGCGTTGATCAGGATTTCGGGTCCGTCGGCGAAGGGGAAGAAGGCGTCGGAGAAGGCGACGGCGTTGGCGGCGTGCGTGCCCGATTTTTCGATCGCGATGCGGCAGGCGGTCATCCGATCCATCTGCCCCGCGCCGGCCCCGAACATGCGGATGGAGCCGGGGCGAGCGGGTGAACGACCTCCCACCACGATCGCGTTGCTCAGGAGCGAGCGTGCCGTCGCTTCGAGGAATGTGGCGGTGACCAGTTGTTCGTGGGAGGGCTTGGGACCGGCTTTATGGTCGAACTTGTCGATCGGGGTCACGCGCAGGTCGCGTTCCTGCACGAGCAGCCCGCCGGGGATCGACCGGTGTTCGATCTCGCGCTCGTTGGGGTGGACGATGTCGGGCTCGCCCGCGGCGAGGAGTCGCACGTTGGCGGATTTGGCGCGGAGGATGGCGAGGGCGTCGGGTGTGAAGGTGGGTGCGAGGACGACTTCGAGGAAGACGTTCTTGTCGGCGAGGCGTTCGGCGGCGGGGGCGTCGAGGGGCGCGTTGATCGCGAGGATCCCGCCGTACGCGGCGAGGGGATCGCCCGCGATCGCCTCGTCCACGGCATTGCTGGCGGAGGTGGCGAGCGCGGAACCGCAGGGGTTGGTGTGCTTGACGACGCAGGCGCCGACGCGATCGGGGGCGACGCGTCGGAGGGCGAGGGCCAGTTCCTGGGCGGCGTTGGCGTCGAGGATGTTGTTGTAACTGAGGTCTTTGCCGTGGAGTTGTTCGGCCGAGGCGACGGTGCCGTGCGGATGCGCGGATCTGGCGAGGACGCGATAGAGGGCGGCGGGCTGGTGGGGGTTTTCGCCGTAGCGCAGGTCATCGATCTTGACGTAGTTCAGCGACAGAAGGGGAGGGAACTCCTGGGCGGGGGCCTTTCGGAGGAAGGTGGTGATTGCCGCGTCGTAGCGGGAGGTGAGGGCGAAGGCCTCGGCGGCGAGTTCGGCGCGGAGGGAGCGGGTGGTCTGGCCGTGGTGGGTTCGGAGTTGCTCGACGATCCGCTCGTAGAGCGAGGGGGACGTGGCGACGACGACCCACTCGAAGTTCTTGGCCGCGGATCGGATCATGCTGGGCCCGCCGATGTCGATGTTCTCGATGGCGTCGTGCTCGGTGCAGTCGGGCTTGAGCACGGTCTGCTCGAAGGGGTAGAGATTGACGCAGACGAGGTCGATGGGCTGGATCGCGTGTTCCCGTGCTTGGGATTGGTGCTGCGGGTCATCGCGGAGGGCGAGCAGACCACCGTGGACTTTGGGGTGCAGCGTCTTGACGCGTCCGCCCATGATCTCGGGAAAGCCGGTGACGGCGTCGATGGGGGTGACCTGGATGCCGGCGGCCTTGAGCGCCGTGGCGGTTCCGCCCGTCGAGATGATCTCGACGCCGGTGGCGGCGAGTGCCCGGACGAAGGGGATCAGGCCCGTCTTGTCGCTGACGGAGACGAGGGCGCGGCGGATGGGGACGAGGTCGGGCATGGGGAAGGGTAGGAAATGCCCGAACGGCAGAGCGCCCGATGGTCGGCGCCGAGTGCGCGTGATCCATGAACAAGGGCGCGATCTTCGCGCCCTTGCCGTGTGTACCGATGATGGATCGACGCCAGTTACCTCGGGACGAACTTGGACACCACCCCCCGATCATCGACGGCGTACGCGTTGCCGTTCTCGAACGCATCGAGATTGATGGACTGGATGTTCGGGAGATCGACCTTGTCGTAGACATCACCGCGATCGGGGTCGATGGTGTAGGCGGACGTGCCGTCCCACGCGATGAGCTGCTTGCTGCGGATGGCGATGACGGTGCCCGCGGCGGACTTGCTGATCCAGCGGACGCGCCCGTCCGCGGCGTTGAGGGCGGTGAGGCCCTGTCCCGGGACGTTCACGTAGAGCACGTCCCCGTGCAGCGTGGGCTGGTCCTTGAGGGGCACGGAGGTGCGATATCGCCAGGCGAGCGCGCCGGTGAAATCGAAGGCCCAAACGGATTGGTCGAGTCCGGCGACGTACATGGTGGTGTCGTTCGCGACGGGGTCGGTCGCGAGGCCCTGGAAGATTTTGTTGCGGCCGAGGACGGCGCCCTTGTCGGTCAGGAAGACCACCTCGCCCGCCTGGCTGACGGCGCCGACGGACTCGCCCATCCGAACGGGGTCGGCATCGATCGAGCCTTGGAGATCGAAGCCCCAGGCCTTGACGCCGCGCCCGACGACGTGCGCCTGCACTTCGCCCGTGGAGCACCCGTAGATGGCGAGATGCCCGATCATGACGGGGGCGGTGTTGACCACCTTGTCGTACTTTTCACGGATGAGGAGGTTGCCGGACTGGGCGGCGAGGCCGAAGAGTTCGGATTCGCTGGAGACGAGGATTCGAGTCGAATCCTGCGGGTCGCGGCTGATGCCGGTGAACTTGGTGATGGGGTTGGCGAGGTCGACGGCCCAACGCTTGGCGCCCGTGTTGGCTTCGAGGAGCGCGACGGCGCTGGAGGATTCTTGGACCAGGATCATGTCCACGAAGGGAACGAGGCGGGTGACGCGGGCGGTGTTGCCGCCGGCAAAGAATGGGAAGCCCTGCCAGTCGAGGCGATAGCCCAACTTGGCCCAGGCGTCGTGATCGACATTCGGGGCATACTCGCCGGGCGTGCGTGCGGGCTTGGCGGGCGCCTTGTCGCTCGTGGAGGCCGCCGGTTTGGCGGCACCCTGACGCGCGCACGCGGCGGGCAGCCCGGCGGCCACGAGGAGGGCGGGAACAAGAAGCGCGACAAGGCGGCGGCTCTGGGTCATGAAAGGCTCCGAGGATCGAGAACAGACGGCCCGCCTGGGATGGGCGGGGGTGGGGAGCATATGTGGCTCCCGCCCGAAAAGTGGTAGGGCACCCGCCCGTGACGCGACATTCGCGTTCGACGAGCGAACAGTTCCCCAATGTTCACGGGGATCATCGAGCAACTGGGGCGTGTGCAGGCGTCGACCCCGACCCCGACGGGGTTACGTCTCGCGATTGATCCACAAGGGTGGACGTATCGCGCGAAGGTGGGCGATTCGGTCGCGGTGAACGGGTGCTGCCTCACGGTGGCCGCCGAGCCCGGGGGAGAGGGCGGGCTGCTCGTCTTCGACGTGATTCCGGAGACGCTTGGGAAGACGACCATCGGGGCGTGGACGATCGGCACCAAGGTCAATCTGGAACATGCCGCGACCCCGACCACGCTCCTGGGCGGGCACGTCGTGCAAGGGCACGTGGATGGTGTCGGTGAGGTGCTCCAGATCGCGCAGGACCATGGATCGGGCGTCGAGGGCGTCGGGGGCGATTGGCGTGTCCGTCTCACGCTTCCGATGAACCTCTGGGTCTACGTGGTGCCCAAGGGTTCGATCGCGCTCGACGGCGTCTCGCTGACGGTGGCGGAGTTGCACCCGGGCGACGCCCCCCTGACGGACGAGCAGCGGACGGGGCGGGCCGCGATCTCGCGATGGCTCGAGGTCGCGTTGATCCCGACGACGCTCGCGAAGACGACGCTGGGAGACCTTCGGGTTGGCTCGCGTGTGAACGTCGAGTGCGACGTGATGGGGAAGACGATCGTCCGCTACATGCGGACGATGCGGCACGTCGAACCTTGCTGAGCCGGGGTGGCGCGGGGACGGGTGGCGTGGCTCGGGTCGCTATCCTCTGGGATGCGAATCCTCGGCCTGGATCCCGGCCTGCGGTTGACGGGCTATGGGTGTATTGAGATTGCCGACGTGGGCGAGCCCGATGGTGTGTGGGGCGGAGCGTGTCGATTGGTGGAGGGCGGGGTGTTCCGGCTCGGCGGGCGTCGAGGGATGAGCCTGGAAGAAGGAGCGTCGGCCGACCGCTCGGCGGCGAGCGTGTCGGCGCGGCTCGTCGAACTCGAGCGGGATCTGACGGAGGCGATCGAGCGCTTGAAGCCGGAGGTCGTCGCGGTGGAGTCGCTGTTCGCTCATTACAAGCATCCGGCGACAGCGATCATCATGGGGCACGCGCGGGGGGTGATCTTGCTCGCGATCCGCAAGGCGGGGATCGACCTGCGGGAGTTCAAGCCGAATGAGGTGAAGAAATCGCTGACGGGGCACGGGCACGCGGAGAAGGGGCAGATGCAGCGGGCGATCGCGGCGCGGTTTGGTTTATCCGAGGTTCCCAAGCCGCCGGACGTGGCCGACGCGATCGCGATCGCGCTGTGTGCGGCGGCGCGCCGGGGGAGTGTGGGGGCGGTGCCGCCGCGCGCACGATCGCGACGTGCCGCGGAGAAGGCGTTGCTTGCACGCGAGGTGCGGTCGGCACAAGAGTTCTCGGGCGGGCGGGTGGGGTGAGGCGGCGTGCGGGATGAACCCGGGTTTCATCGTGGACCAGAGGAACACAGGGATTTCACCCGAAGTCGATGAATTCGGTACGGACGGGGTGCGTGTGTGCATCCAATCCACGCACAGAGAAGGGTCGGGACAATACCCCCGCCCGTGTCGCGTTGGGGACGGCCCAAGCCCGTCCACACCGGGGACACGCACCCCACATCGGTCGTGACGCTCTCGCGGGCGTGCGACCTGCCCATTCGGAGATCAGAATGACTATGAAGGTTCGTTATTTGGTGCGATCGTTGGTCCTTGCAAGCCTCGCGGTCGTTTCGCCCGCGTTCGCGGTGCCGTATCAGGTTGTGCCGCTTGGCTCGCTGGGAGGAACGTACACGCGAGCGCTGGGCGTGAACGACGCGGGGATGGTGGTGGGCGTTTCGAGCAACACGGACGAGACGAACCTGCCATTCGTGTGGGAATCGGGCGCGATCCGTCCACTGCCGCTGCTCCCGGGCGGGACGACGGGCGAGGCCACGGGCGTCAACGCGAGCGGGGTGATCGTCGGACGGAGCAACGACGCCTCGGGGCAGGATCGTGCCGTCCGTTGGACCCGCAATCCCGATGGCTCTTGGAACATCGAAGACCTCGGGACCCTCGGGGGCACGTTTGCCCGCGCCTCGGCGATCAACGACCGCGGGCAGGTGACCGGCGCCTCGCAGATCGCGCCGCCTCCCCCGCCCCAGCGACAGTCGTCGCACGCGTTCCTGCTGGACACCACGATGAGCGATCTTGGCGTGCTCCGGTTTTCGGACTCGAACGCGATCGTCTTCAGCGAGGGCACGTCCCTGAACGCGATGGGGCACGTCGTCGGGTTTTCTTATCCCGTCCTCTCGGCCGAGTTGGATCACGCGTTTTACTTCGACGGCACCACGATGATCGATCTCACGCCTCGGGGCTTTCGGCCGCGCATGCGAGCGAACGGCATCAACGACAGCGACGTGATCGTTGGGGAACTGGCGGATCGTGACCTGACGGGTGGGCCTTCGCGCGCGTTCTTCATGTCGCCCGGGGACGCGACGCCGCAGTTGGTCCCGACGCTTGACGGGCACACCGACAACGCCGCATACGCCATCGGCAACGACGGCGCGATCGTGGGCACGTCGTACGGCACGGGGCCCGACGGCGATCCGCGCGCGTTCCTGTGGACGCGCGACGGCGTGTTCGATCTCAACGCGCTCGCGGGCCATCCGACGCCCATGGTGAGCGAGGCCACGGCGATCAGCCCCGGCGGCTTGATCGCGGGCGTGGTGAATACGCCGCTCGGCGTGGCGGGGGTCCTCCTGCGTCCCGACACGCGATGCGTCGCCGACGTCGACGATGGGACGGGCACCGGCACGCCCGACGGGGGCGTCACGATCGACGACCTTTTGTACTACATCGCCATCTTTGCCGACGGCGTCCCCGCCGCCGACATCGACAACGGCACCAGCACGGGCACGCCCGACGGCGGCGTGACGATCGATGATCTGCTGTACTATCTCGCTCGCTTTGAGGGTGGCTGTTGAGTGCGTGTCGAGTCCCTCTCGTCGATCCATATACTCGCCCGACCACGAAGCGAGCATCCAGTTCCACATCGCCCCCGGCATGCCCGCGTGCCCCTGCCGCACCCCACGAGATGAGTCATGCCCACAGGACCACTCCGAATGCAAGAGGCCCTCGCCGAGTCCATCTTGGCGAGCGCCTCGTTGCTCTCGAGGTATCTTGAAGGATTCCATGAGGGCAACCGGACGGCGCAGGCCCCCGGTTTGCCCAACCATGCCGCGTGGTGCATGGGCCATCTTGCGATGACGATGCACCGCGCGAGCGAGCGATTGGGTGCCGAGGCGGTGCTGCCCGATTCGGACTTCATCGTGGGTTCGGTGCGCGGCGATCGGGAACGGTTCGGGACGGAATCCGTGGGCTTTGGTTCGATTCCTGTGGACGATCCATCGGGTTATCCCAGTTGGGCGCGATGCCTAGCGATCTTCGACGCGGCTGTCCGGCGTCTGGCTTCGACGGTGCGCGGCGCGAGCGACGAGGCGCTGCTGAAGCCGACGCCGTTCTTTGGAGGCGTGACGCTCCCGGCCTGGCAGGGGATTCCCAGGATCATCTTCCACAATGGGACGCACACCGGGCAGATCGCCGACCTTCGCCGCGTGCTGGGCTTGGGCTCGATCTTTGCCTAGGCGTGCGAGTCACGGGACGAACATCTCGAGCATGGTGCGCCATTCGCCATATCGATAGGCGATGTGGTGGGCCTCGTGCAGCGCGCGCACGCGTTCGAGCGCCCGTTCGGAGAGTGCATGCTGCCAGTCCTGGGCCGAGCGATCACAGAAGTAGACCCGGCATCCCAGAGGTTTGATGGCATGGATCCCGCAGAGGTTCTTCTCAAGGAACGGACAATCCCCCCGCTCGCGGGCGTGCGCGATCGCGGGAGCGGAGAGCACGGGCGCGCGGCATCCCATCGCCGATGCAACCGGATGCCCGTGACCGATTTTCCAGACCGAGTAGGCCGCTTCGAGACCCGTCACAAAGAGCCGATGTCCCGTCTTCTCGAAGTGGCAGCAACGCCCGCTCGCCCAGCACGCGGGCCCACGCGATTCGATCTCGGCCGCGAGGTTGGAGTAGATCGACTCGAGCCCCAGCACGATTATGGGCGACTCCATGGCGTGCAGCCACGCTCGGGCCAGTGCGGATCGTTCGCTGGGGGATTCCATACGAGCGTGATCGTACGTGGCGAGTCCGCGTCGCGGATCGTTGGGGCGAGGCTCAACTAAGCCGAGGGCTTGGGCACACCGAGCGGCGCCCGCTTGGGCTCGCCGTCTGCGCGGGGATAGTCCTTGGGCGTGGCGGAGAGTTTGTCGAGGACGACGATTTGCCCGGTGGGCGTGGCGTGGGTGACCAAGTGCGTTGCCTTGAGGAGGTGGAGCGCTCTTTGGGCTTCGCGGAGTTCGTCGCCGGCCGCCTGACCCTTGATGAGCAGGCACTTGCCATGCACCGTGGCAAAGGGCACGACCAACTCGGCCAGTGTCGCCAAGCGTCCGACCGCGCGCGCCACGACCGCGTCATATTTCTCGCGGTGCCCCCCTTCGCGGGCACGCGATCCGGCGTTCATGACCGTTGTACCACGATCGTGGGCGGCGTGCTCCGCGCGAGCCGAGACCACCAGCACGTTCTTGAGGCCCATCGCCTCGGACACCTGCCTCAGAAACTCCGCCTTCTTGGACGTTGCTTCCAGCAGCGTGAACCGAAGATTCGGCATGGTGATCGCCAGCGGGATCCCGGGCAGTCCGCCCCCCGAGCCCACGTCCAGCACGGTCGCGCCCTCCGGAAGTTCGGCAAGGAAGGGGATGAGCGTCAGCGAATCGAGGATGTGCCGAGTCCACGCCTGCGCCGGGTCCGTCACCGCGGTCAGGTTCATGGTGTTGTTCACCACCAGGAGCAGAGCCAAATAGTGCCCAAGCCGCGGCAGGTCGCCCTCCTCGAACTCGATGCCAAGGGAGGCCGCGGCGTCGATGAAGTCCTTCGGGGCCGACAAGGGGGAGACGGAGGGCAAGGAGAAGGTGCGAGGCTCGTGCGGCATCAGCAAAGGGTAGCAAACGCGCGTCGCGAGCACGATTCCCGACCGAACTCACGCGGCGCGATCGCGCAACAGCGCGTCGGCGACCAACAGGTCCATCCTGGAATCGATGTCCACCACCGACCCCTCGGGATTGATGAGCCCCCGACGATCGCGCCCGAAGAACGCGTGGGGGCCCGGCTGGACCCCCGGCATTTCGAGGAAGAGCGCCCGCCTGGTGACGGCCAGCACCGCTCCGTCCGGGACGTAGGCGGGTGGGAGGTCTTGTCGTCGGAACGTGTTGTGATTCAGCACCTCGCCCTCCCAGGGGCGGACCTCGGCCGAGTCGTTGAGGCGCGCGGTCCACCACGGGTGGTGCTTGCCCACGGGCTGATAGGACTGCACCGAGTCGGCGTGGGACCTCTGGAGCAACTCGACCGCCGCGTCGATGCAGCCCCGAGGCCGCAGCGGCACATTGCCGTACAAGAGGACGACGATCTCCGCGCGGGGATGCTCGCGCTCGAGTTGGAGCACCGCGTCGCGGGCCGCGTCGTCGACCCGCGCCGTGTCGCACGCGAGAGGCGCCGGGCGCGAGAGCACATGCACCCCCATCCGCTCACCCAGCGCGAGCATCTCGGGATCATCCGTGGAGAGCGCGACGCGTGTGACCAGGCGGGCCTCCCGGGCCGCGTCGATCGTCCACGCGAGGCAAGGACGGCCAGCGACGGGGAGCATGTTCTTGCGAGGAAGTCCCTTGCTCCCGCCTCGGGCAAGGATGATCGCGTAGACCGCGTGCGGGGTTGGGATGGAATCGTTCATGCCACGTGCGCCAATGGGGAAGGCGGTTGGGAAAGCGCGTCGCCCAAGTTCGATGCGTCCAGTGTGCCGACCAGTGCTCCCGAGGGACGGGTTACCACGCCGTCCACGCTCACGATGATGCGGGTCGCATCCAACCGCGCTCGGACCAGTGGCGGCAGGGGCAGCGGCGCGATGCGCTCACCCTCGATCGTCCTCGCGAGCGGATCGATCACACCCACGCCCGTCCGAAGCAGCGATCGCTCGTAGAAGCCCTCGATCTCGTCGTAGACCGCATCCCGCCGCACGATGCGTGGCACCACAAAGGGCATCGGCATGATCCCCGTCGTTGACGCGCGAAGCGAGAGGAGCAGGTCCAGATTGGCCCGGGCGAGGTCGCCCAAGTCGCGCCCGGTGAGTTGGCGGTAGACCTCGTCCCGTCCCGAGTGCGTGTCGACGCTGATGATGTCGGGCCCGTCGCTCAGCAACGACTCCACGCGATCCGGATCGCCCCACAACGGTGTGCGAACATGGATCGCGCTGAACGACGCCGCCCGGGCGCGAGCGAGCAGCGCATCCCACTCGTCGTGCAGCAGCGGGTCGGAGTCGCTCACGAGCGTCAGTGTGGTCGCGGCGTCGCGGGGAATGCACCTGAGCATGCGTTCGAACATCCCGACCGAGAGCGTGCGGTCTCCCGGCCCGGCGAGGCTGATGGTGAGGTCCTGGAGATGGCGAGGCATGGCCCGGTCGTGCAGGGCGCGGGCGACCTCCTCGCTCGGCATGCCGACGAGCGCATCGGCGCTGTGTGCAAGGCGCGGCAGGACACGCTCAAAGAACTCGTTGCCATCGGCGATCAGCCGAAGGCCCAGATCACGGAGGTCCGCCGAGACCGAGATGCACGCCGGCTTGGCGATCGGGTCGGCCTGCGGTGCCGCGGGCAGATATCCAAGCATCGCCCCGACCGTCGCGTACAGCCCCCCCACGCGGGACCACTCGTCCAGGACCTCGCGGTCCACCACGCACGCGCCAAGGCCCGGCGGCGCGTGCACGAACGTCATGGGGTTGCGCTCCGATTGCTCGCGATATCGCGCCACCGCCGAATCGAGAAGCGACGGGTCCAGCAAGGGCCAATCGGCCCCGACGAGAGCGGCGGCATCGGCGCCGACGTGATCCAGGGCCACGCGCGCCGCGGCGGGCCGGAGCACCTCGTCATAGACCGAAAGGGACGCCAGCCCGCCCCGCCATGCGTCGCGAGAGAAGAGGCGAGCGACCGCGACGGCGCGGGCGTTTCGCCGCAGGGCCGAGGGTGCGATGGGAGCGATCGTGACCGAGAGGTCGGGCCGAGCAAAGGAGGCGCGTGCACGCTCCGCCTCGCCCTGGATTCGTGCGGGTTCGTCGGTCAAGATCACGATGCCGTCGATGTTCTTCGAGCGTGCGAGCCGGCGGAGCGTGAGCGCGAGCGTCGAGAGCCCGGGGGCGACGTCGCGCAGGAGGTCGCGGGCCGTCCCAAGCCCGCCGCGATCCGTGTCGGCATGCACCAGCGCCACCACGCGCCGGCGCACGGGGGAGAGGGCGATCTCCGGGCTCGGTTCCAAGAGGTCTCGCGTGATCTTGGGTTTCCCGTCGATGGCGTCGCACGCCGCGTCGAGCAGGCGAGCCGCGTTCGACGCCGAGTCGCCCAGCCACGTGACGTTGGTGATGTCCCGATCGAGTTGGCGACGGAGTTTCGTTTCCTCGTCGGCGTCCTTGTCGAGCATCAGCAGGCGATCCGCCTTGAAGCGGTTGAGCGTTCCGGCCTGGTTCAGGAAGTGCGTGAGGTGGTAGGCCGGTCCACGCGAGGTCACCTCGTCGCGGATCTCGTGCACGCGTTGGATGAGCGCGTCGGTCTCACGCGGGTGAGCCAGGCTCGACCTGGCCCGTCCCAACAGCGTTGCCGCGTGCTTGCTCTCGCGGGCGATGAACACCGCGTCGGCTTGCACGCGCGCCAGATGCCCGCGCACGCGCGCGAGCCGCTCCGCCCGATCGTTCGCGGGGCGAGGGGTGGGGGGCACGTTCATCGGCGGCCCGTCGCGATGTTGCTGGAGCGCGTCCGCGAGGGTCATCACCTCCGTGTGGCTCTTGCGAACCCCACCCTCGGTCGCGTCGATCGTGCGTCGTCGGCGTTGTGCGTCCTCCGCAAAGTCCCGCTCGAACTGCACGAGGTAGGTGGACATCTGCTCGTCGGTGTACACCTTTCGCCCCCAGAGGTCCTCCTTCGCCCGGAGGAGGTGCTTCATTCGCGCGATCCGTTCCCACTCGAACATCTCCAGCGTCCGGAACTCGCCGACCTCGCCGCCCCAGACCTGGTGGATCGCCGCGTGCGCGGCGTAGTACTGCCCGTCGGTGAACGCCAGGTCTTGTCCGATCAGGATGACCGGATCACACCCCAGGAACCTCGCGAGGTAGTATGCGAGGTGCGCGACCGTGGCCCCCGCCCTCAGGTCCGCGCGCGGCGGCGACAACTCCGCACCCAGCAGGCGATCCAGCAGCCCATCCGCGGGCATGCGAATGTCCCCCGGATACGCGTCCAGGATCGCGGGGTTCGATTTCGCCTCCGCGACCAGCGTGATGCCCTCCACGTCGCGTGCGGTCAGCCCCTCGTAGAAGCGCTTGCTGATCTCGTGGTGATCGAGCGCCGTCACGTAGTGCGGGCGAATACCGCGTTCCAGCAGCGGCTTCAAGACGGTTTGCACCGCGATGAGCACGAACCGCTCACGCAGGCTCGGGTCGTCCAGCAGGTGCAGGTGGCGGGCGAGGCTGGGTCCGGCGGAGATGACGATCGCGGGCCTGCCGAGGGCCGTGTCGCGAAGATCATCCAGCCCCGCGCGCGTTGTGTAATGATCGATGTTCTGGAGTTGGTTGCGCACCGTGGCCTCGACCTGCACCAGCGTCGTGAGGACGTGCGTGCGCACCGCTTTCATGACGTGCGCGAACGTGCCGCCGAACTCATTCGCCGAGGTTCCCAGCCGGGCCTTGCTCGGAGGATGGGTGAGCAGGCGCGTTCCGATGGCCAAGAGCCCCTCCGAGCCCGAGAGGGCGCTCGTGAGGGCCGCGGTATCGTGGGGGTCCGTGAGGACCACGACGTTTCCACGCAGGAAGACCTCGGCAAAGTCCGCGCGCGACAGCACCTCGCGCAGCAGCGCGACATCAGGCTCGAACGCGACGATGATCCCGGCGTTCTGCAAACGCCTCGAGAGGTCGGCGACGTGATGCCCCACGCCAAAGCCCAAGACCACGGCGCAGGCCGTCGATTCGAGATCGACCCCGCGTGCAAACCGCTTTCCCTCGCGTCCCGGGTCGTGGAGGCTCGCCAGTTGCCTCCCATGCAAGAAGCCCGTCAGTTGTCCGTTGGGGGCGAAGTGCAACCGCGCGTCGCAGGGCGCGGTACACCGGGCGATCGCCGACGCGGCGGCCTGCGAGCGGATCGACAACGCGTGCAGGTTCTTGGCGAGCAGCGCGTCATTGGGCGGGGCAGGAGGCAAGTTGGCAGGGTGTGCCGTCATGGGCGGTCGTGGTTGATCCCGAAGTGGGGGGGCGTGGCGTGCGCGTATGCTGGTGGCTCTCGACTGATCGGACTCTCCATGCGTGATGCTCGAATCGTGGTGTCGGTCGTGCTCGCCGGGCTTGGGCTCTTCCCCCGACTGGGGGCCGCACAGGGAACCAACATCCTCACGATTCCCGATCCACCTTCGCTCCCCTCGCCCCCCATCTTTTCGCACCTCGTCTTCGAGCAGCCGGTGTATGTGATCGCGGTCCTCGTCGTTGGTGCTCTGGTGTCCTCCCTCGCCTTGCATGCGCGGGGGCAACCTCGCCGAGGTCTCTGGATCGCACTGGGCGCTCTGGTCCTTGCGCTCGCGATCTATCTCACGTCTCGCGCCGTGCGGACCGACCGTGAGCGCATCCTGGGCAACACCGCCGATCTCGTGCGAGCGACCGCGACGGGAGACTCCGCCCGCGTGGGGGAGTTGATCTTCGACGCCGTTCGATTGCTCAAGGTCGCGGAGGGAGAGATGGACCGCGCCCTTCTCCTCTCGCGTGTTCGAGACGACTTCGCCCCCGGCGGGAGGTACGCCATCCGGGAGCACGCGATCCTCGAACTCGAGGCCGCCCGGGTCGGGCCCAACACCGCCGTAGCCCAGGTCAAAGTCCGTGTCACGCCTGCCGCCAGCGGATTCCCAATCCTGTCCTGGTGGAAAATCAACTATCAG
The DNA here is from genome assembly GCA_964543905.1 of uncultured Phycisphaeraceae bacterium. GTDB lineage: Bacteria > Planctomycetota > Phycisphaerae > Phycisphaerales > UBA1924. Next base: position 176,428 of record CAZIZO010000001.1, on the reverse strand, counting down.
AAGGACCCAATCGACATGCAATGGAAGGTCGTTTCGATTGAGGGTCTCTCGGCCAACGTGCCCGGCATCGTCCGCTGATCGCCCGCCAACGCCGCCGCCATGAGCGATGACCGGCCGTCCTCGTCACCGTTCGGCCCAGATCCCTCTTCCATTCCCCTTATAGAATGAGGGATGCCTCAACGTCGCGTCGTCATCACCGGCATGGGCTGGGTTACCCCTCTTGGGCACGAGATCGAATCCGTCTGGGCCCGTCTCATGCGGGGCGAGAGCGGCATCGGCGCGGTCACTCGATTCGAAGCGTCCACCTTTTCCACCAACTTTGCCGCCGAAGTCCGCGGCTTTCGGCTTGCCGATTTCCTCCGGGACCCGTCGCCGCACGCGCAAGCCGGCGTCGGCACGCAGTTCGCTCTCGGCGCCGCGACGCGTGCGTGGAGGTCGGCCGGACTCGATCGCTTCGCCGCGCTCAATCCACGTCGGATGGGAATGTACCTGGGTTCGGGCGAGGGCTCGCTGGACTTTGACAACTTTGTCGCCGCCAATGTCGCCGGCTGGAATCCGGAGGCCCGCAGCGTCGATGCCGTTGCCTGGGCCAAGACCGCGCACGAACGCATGAGCCTGATCGCGGAGGTCGAGCAGGAGCCCAACATGACGCTCGCCCATCTCGCGCGCGAGTTTGGGTGTCGCGGGCCCGCCTTCAACTGCATGACCGCGTGCGCCGCCAGCACGCAGGCGATCGGCGAAGCGTTCGAGATCATCCGCCACGGCGACGCCGACCTGATGTTCAGCGGCGGAGCGCATTCCATGATCCACCCGCTCGGCATGACCGGGTTCATCCGTCTCACGGCGATGAGCGACGCCCGCGACCATCCCACCAAGGCGGCTCGACCCTTCGACGCCACCCGAAAGGGCTTTGTCATGGGCGAGGGGGCCGGAATGCTCATCCTCGAAGAACTCGCCCATGCCCGCTCGCGTGGCGCGGTCCCCCTTGCCGAAGTCGTCGGGTACGGCTCGTCCGCCGACGCCTTCCGCATCACCGATATTCAGCCCGACGGGAAGGGCGCCGTCATCGCCATGCGCGAGGCCTGCCGGCAAGCCGGGATCGACCCGCGTGAGACCGGCTCCGACGGGCGACCTCCGGTCCACTACATCTCGGCCCACGGGACCGGCACCCAGGAGAACGACAAGATCGAAACCCTCGCCGTCAAGTCCCTCTTCGGTCCCCTCGCGCCCAAGGTCCCCTTCAGCAGCGTGAAGAGCATGTTCGGGCATCTGATTCAAGCCGCGGGCGCGGTCGAACTGATCACCTGCGTGCAGGCGATCAAGACCGGGTGGCTCCCGCCCACCATCAACCTGGAAAACCCAGACCCGAACTGCGATCTGGACTACGTGCCCAACGCCGCGCGAGATGTTCGTGCCCAAGGGGGAGTGGATGTTTGCCTTTCCAATAGTTTCGGCTTTGGTGGGCAGAACGACACGGTCTGCATCCGCCGGTTTGTCGATTGACGTTCGCCCGCCCACCCCGCGGCATCGCTCCGCCATGAGCGCCCCATCCCTTTCATTCCCCCGCAAGGCCCGCCTGACGCTCGCCAAGCAGTACGCCGCCGTCTACGAAGCCAAGGCACGCAAGACGCGTGGCCCGCTCACCATCTTCGCCATGCCCAACGCATTGGGCTACCCGCGTCTGGGGCTGGCCATCTCCCGCAAGGTCGGGACGGCCGTGGTGCGTACGCGACTCAAGCGCATGCTGCGCGAAGCCTTTCGACACGATCAGCACGCGTTCCCGCCCAGCCCGCAGGGGAGTTACGACCTCGTCATCAACGCTCGGGCCCACGATCCGGCCCAACTCTCCGAGTATCGAGCGTGGCTCAACGAGGCCTTGGCGGCCCTCGACCGCGAGTGGCACAAGCGCGCCGCGAAGGAGGCTCGCCATGACGCCTGACCTCCCCCCCCCCAGGCCCTCACTTCCGTTTCGACTTTCCATCCTTCCCTTCATCCTCCTCATTCGCGCGTATCAAGCCACCCTGCGCCCGTTCCTCGGGGGGCAGTGTCGCTTTTACCCCACCTGTTCCGACTACGGCCTCGATGCGTACCGCCAGCACGGCCCATGGCGTGGCACGGTGCTCACCGCGCGTCGATTTCTCCGGTGCCGACCCTTCGGAGGCCGAGGGTACGACCCCGTCCCGCCGCGCGAGTATGAATGCGACGGGTCCCACAGGTAGTTTTTCACCCTCGGGCCCTTCCCACGCACGAGAACTTGGGGTAGTGTTGTTAGTAAGTGTTTCCTAGCGACCGCCCGAGTCGGGCGTGCGTAGGTATGTGTGGAGAGATCGTCGTCCGCGTCTTCCCGAGGGACTGCAGCGGGTATTCGCCATGAGCAGGCTTCCAGCCGCGGTTCGCCGCGAACAACTCCTCGACGTCGCGCTCGACTTGTTCAGCCGGCACGGATATGCCCGCGCCACGACCGCCGAACTCGCGAAGGCCGCGGGGGTGACCGAGCCCATCATCTACCGTCACTTCGCCAGCAAGCGCGACCTCTTCGTGGACCTCATCGAGCGTCAGGCGAAGCGAACGTTGGAGACGTGGGAGCGTGATCTGGGCGGCGCGAAGGACCCTGCGGAACGACTGAAAATCCTGATCGGGGACAACCCCATGGTCAGCGCCGACGGGCGAGCGGGGTATCGCGTGTTCCTTCAGGCGATCACCGAGGTCGAAGACCCCGCGATCCAGAAGGCCGTCACCAGGCACATCACCGAACTGCATGCCTTCATGGCACGCGAGATCGCTCGTCTGCAGGACGAACGCAAGGCCGCTCGCCCCGCCTTCTCTCCGGAGATCATCGCCTGGATGCTGATCCACATCGGGCTGGGCTACGGCGTGCTCGCCGCGATGGGCGTCCCGGGCCAGGGCGAAGATGCCCATGGTCAGCACGTGCAGAACGTCCTGGAGCGGCTGCTCGTCGGGCGTGCCGCCGAGTGACGTCCGCGCGTGCGCTGGTCGGGCGACGCGTCTCGCGGCTGGGCCGGAACCGTGGTATGCTGGGCGCATGCACGCGGTTGCGCTCTATGGCATGCTGGTGTTGTGCTCCGCGGGCGCGATCATCCTCATTCGTCGATACGACCTTGCCCGGCGCGAGCCCCTGTGGTGCATGCTCCTCGCGGTGGCGATCGGTGCCGCCTTCATGTACCTTGCCGTCCTGACCCAGCGTGGGTTCATCCGCGACTATTCCATCGCACACGCGAGCGAGCCTACCCGGCTCGGGTACGCCCTGATCGCGGGCGTCTTCGAAGAACTCTACAAGTTTCTCGCCACCGCACTCGTCGCGGTCCTCATCCGAACCCACTTCGACGAACTCCTCGACGGGCTCATCTACGGCTCGCTCGTCGGGCTCGGGGCCGCCCTGCAGGAATCCGTCGCCCTGCTCCTCGACCGCGAGCATGACACGTTCCTTCCCATGACCGAGCCGGTTCGTTTGATGGGGCATCTCGTCTTTGGAGGACTCGCGGGCGCCGGGCTCGGGTGGTTCGCGATGCGACGCCCGGCCTGGCGGTACATCCTTCCCTTCTCGCTCGCGTGTGCGGTCACGCTCCACACCCTGTGGGATGTCGTCGCCTTTGCTTCGCGGGACCTGGCCGTGCGGTCTCTGCCTCTTCCGCCCTCGCACACCGTCGGGTCGGTGGTCCTCATGCTCGTGGGCTTTGTCCTTTACGGGATGGTGCTGCACCGGGGCTTTCGCGACGAGGGCGCCCAGTGCCATGTCCCGGCATGATCGGTGGCAGGGCGCCCGACCAAAGGCACGCGGCCCGGGCGTGCGGCGAAGAACTCGCCTTTTCAGCCCGGGCCGGCGGAAACGCGCGCGATGCCAAACGCGCGTGGGTGTGGGGTCGTGTCTTCGGATGCCCTCGGGTGCGGTGGCACGATCGACCGATGGGGTGGTCCATGAGTCGGCGATCGGTCCCGTGCAAGGGTGGGTGTCCGCGGGGTGCGTGGTCGAGTTAGTCGCGGTGTTCCTCTCCGCCTTCTTCGCCGCGATTCGTCTGGGAATCGAGCAGTTTACGGAGGTACTGGTTCTCGCGCCGAGTGGCTTCGAGGTCAAAGACGAGGTACTTGATGCTGAGCCGGAGGTAGTCGAGGGAGTCCTGGAGGTCGGCGATGGTCTTCTTCATTTTGTCGTGGCGGTGCGCCGTTTCCGCCGCGAGTTTTTCGAGCGGGCCCCGTTCTCCTTCGGGGAGTTTTCCGATCTGCTCGATGAGGTCCCCGAGTTTCGCCTGGAAGTCCTGTTCGTTCATCGCTCGCTCTCCCTGATCTTGAAGCATGTGGTGCATCCTGCAACACCGGCGTTCTCTCATCCGCCGGACAGGAAGACCTAGAGCGAAGGCCGGGCCCCGATCGACGAGATCGTGTGCCAATCCCAACGTCCAAGAAAAGTGGCGATGAACACCCCCAATCGGCGACGTGCGGCGTCCTCGCTCGATCCGGCGAGAAGATGGGGCGACGGGCGTGCGGCCTGTTGCGAAAACTCAACGCCCGCCGTCGGCCCGACGCAGCGCGTTGCGGCACGACAATGGCAGATTCGAAGCCTGTACCTCCGCGAGCAACTGCGGCTCGGCGCGACGAACCTCCCGGAGCAGTTTCTTCAGGTGCTCGTCGACCGCCATCCGGAACTGCACGAAGTACTGTTCGAGTTCGTGTCGGTTGAACCGCGTCAGCGGGTCCTTCAATCCGGTCTGGATCGCGGCCCAATCCAGCAACGCCCCGGGCGTGTCCGCGAACTTGTACTGGCTCAGCGTGGCGAGAAACCGCGAGCGCAGCGACGTGAACGGGTCCGTCGCCGAATCCGGCAACTTGGTCATCATCGCCTTGATCTCGCTTGGGGAGACCATCGGGAGATCGAGCGCGTTCGACCCCTCCGACCCCGACGTGTCCGAGGTGGTTGCGAACGCGAAGGCCGGTGCCGCCGTTGTCGCCGGCTTGAGTTCCGCGAATGCCGTGGAGAGTGTCTTCAATCCCGCTCGGTCGAATCGCAGCGTCAACCGCTGGCAGGCCTTCCCTTCGTGGGTAAAGCCTTCGGCCTGGAGCACCTCACCCGTCCCCCACTCGGGCTTGGTCGCGTGGATCACGCGATCTCCCTTGTTCCACTTGGTGCTGGTCATGCTTCCGCCCATGGAGATCGGCTTGTGTCGAACCATCCCACGAGTCCGCGCACGTGCGTGACGCTCGAAGTCCGACGGATGGCCGATCCTGTCCTGTGGAAAGCCTCGCCCCCCGCCTCCGAACAGCGGCTCTGGAGAACCTTCCGTAAGAAGCATATACTCTTTGTCCACGAAGGTGGGCCTTCGGTTCTCGGTCCAGGAGGAATTCCTGGATGTTCTTCGGTGGCGGAACGCGTGGCCCCCAGCACAAAGCGAGCAGCATGGCATGATCGAGGCACTCAAGAGCGACGAGATCGTCAACAAGTTCGGCGGGCGGTTCAAGTTGTGCGCGCTGATCCAGCGCCGCGTGGTGCAGTTGATGGAAGGTGCCCGCCCGCTGGTGGAGCGCGACGGCCGCTCGGACCTCGAGATCGCCATCGACGAGATCGTCAACGACAAGATCACGCTGGAGTGGGACGAGACGGCGGTGACGTCGCCCGCGAGCGGAAACTGAGCGTCTGGTCCTCCGCGCCAGTCCGAACCCCTCCCCCAGCCCCCTCTCTCTGGGAGAGGGAGAGCACGGGTTGTCCTCTCACGCGTCGTGAAGCCATGGGCCAAGGTCCGCCCAAGCACGAGCCCTCCAGTCCCGCCGCACCGGTGGGTGCGGAGGAGTTGACGCGCGCGGTGCGGGGGAAGCGGATCATCGTGGGCGTGACGGGCGGGATCGCGGCGTACAAGACGGCGATGGTGGTGAGCAAGTTGGCGCAGGCGGGGGCGGAGATCACCGTGGCGATGACGGAGGCGGCGACGCACTTTGTCACGCCGCTGACCTTCCAGGCGCTCTCGGGGCGGGCGGTGTACACGAGCGCGTGGGAGCACATCGAGAGCAAGGACCCGCAGCATATTTCGCTGGCGAGCGCGGCGGACCTGGCGATCGTGGCCCCGTGCACGATGGATGGCCTGGCGAAACTGGCATCGGGGCGGACGGATGATGTGGTCACGCTGATCCTCTCGGCGATCGATCGGGCGAAGACGCCCGTGCTGCTCGCGCCGTCGATGAACGCGGTGATGTGGTCGCAGCCCAGCACGCAGCGGAACGTGAAGACGTTGGTGGAGGACGGGTTTGAGATGGTTGGGCCCGACGATGGGTGGCAGGCGTGCCGGATGGTGGGAACGGGGCGGATGAGTGAGCCGGAGGTGATCTTGGGGGTGGTCGCGCGGCGATTCGCCGGGCGATGAGCCCGATGCACGATCGCCCGCGCTCCGTCCGGGCGCGCTCAGCCGAACCGCGTCAAGCCCGCCCAGCCGGTCTCGGTGTGGCGGACGATGGCCCCCGTGGTGAGGTAGATCACCTGCTCGGCGATGTTGGTGCAGTGGTCGGCGAGGACTTCGCTCTGGTTGGCGACTTCGTGGAGTTGGAAGGCGAACTCGACGCTCATTTTGCCTTGGGCGATCTGCTGCTCGGCGTCCTTGAGGATGGCGTCGTGGAAGGCCGTCACGGTGTGCTGCGATTGCAGGACGACCTTGGCGAGTTTCCAGTCGTTGAGGCGGAGGGCGTTCACGGTGTCGCGGAGGATACCGACGACGCTGTTGGCGATGACGCGGAAGGTGTCGGGGTAGGCTCGGCCCTGCTTGCAGGCGACAGGGACGAGGGCGGCGAGGTCCACCGCGACGTCGGCGATGCGCTCCAACTCGTTGTTCACCTTCGCGATCGTCAGCACCAGGCGCACCTGCTGCGCCTCCATCGCGGCGCCGGCGCCCGCGGCATCCGTCAGCAGTTGCACGGCCGCCTTTTCGATCTCGACGTCCGCCGCGTCGATCGCGTCATCCAGTTTGCCGCACTCGGCGGCCTTGCCCTGGTCACGGGTGAAGAGGCAGTCGAAGGCGCATTCGACGATCCCCTGCACGCGGCGGCCTTGTTCGACAAGGTCGGCCATGAGGCGATCGGAGCGTTGCTGGAAGCCTTCCGGCGAGACGGGCATCGCCGGTAGGATATCACCACCCCAGCGGGCGAGCACACACCTCGCCCGTGCTCCGGTGTGGGCTCGCGTGGTCGACGCATGGAACGCCAGGTCAGCAGCCTTCGGCGTACCGCGTCAGGAAGAAGAGTAGATCGTCGATGGTGACGCCCCCGTCGGGCGTGCCGGACCAGGTGCCGTCGTCCAGGTCAACGGCAACGGACCCTTCGGCGTACCGATCGAGGAAGTAGAGCAGATCGTCGATGGTGACGCCACCATCGGGCGAGCCTGAGCCTGTGCCATCGTCCATGTCCGAAGGGCAGAACGCGGTGAGCGAGGCGTGGCGTTGAGCCATACGAATCGGAGCCCCCCGCCCCGTCGCCGTCCACACGCGATGCAGCGTCTCGCCCCAGTGGTCGGTGTGGTTGGCCTCGCGGAGATGCTCGATGTACTCCCGCGGGGTGTTCTGGTAATACAGCGCCACGTCGGCCTGCGTCGCCGCGAGCGGCACCCGGTACTCGACCTCCGACCAGTACTGCCCGTCGGCATACACCGCACCCACGGGCGGCGCGCCGCCCTCGGCAAAGGCCCGGTTGGTGAACCCGCGCGGCGGGATTCGATTGTCCTTGGTGATCGTGTCGGCGAGCGCCATGTGCGTCGTTTCACCCGCGGGGAGCCCCGTGGCCGCCGCGGCCGCCGGGCTGAGCCCGACGCGCATCTCGTACACCGTCGTTCTGGACGCGTCGAGCGTGGCGCTGGCATCGTCGTACGGGCCGTGCTCGCGGATCAGGTTGCCTTGGGCGTCTTTGAACTGGACGTTGATCCAGATGCGACGTCCCTCGATGTGCCCGGTGGGGATTTTGTGCCCGGATTCGTTGGTGACGCGGACGAGGAGACGGCCGCCGACCTGGGAGGTGCTGAGCGACGCGGCACGTTCGAGCATCGAGACGGACGCGGCGCGAGCGCGGGCGATCGCGGCCTGATCGACGGTGGGATCATCGCGTGTATATTCCGCGATCAGGTCGAGAACCTGCGCGGCCGCACCGGCGAACTCGTGCGTCGCCATCTGCGGTCGGCGCGGGCCGACGATGCACGCCCGCGCGTCCGCCTTCGGCATATGGCAGTCCTGGCAGGATTGGACGACCGACGAGCCGGTGCCGTTGAATCGCCCGCCCATGTCCACCCCGCCGTTGGCGAAGGCGCTGAGCCTCCACTCGGTGAACGTGCGCTCCAGCGGGAACTGGTGCGACAGGTCGGTCGTCGGCGTGGCCTCGTCGAGGGCGTTGTACCTGTATGTCCCGTCCGTCTGCTTCGTGACGGCGACGTTCCCCACGTCGTGGCACGTGCCGCAGAGCGGGCCGGAGGAGAAGAAGGGGGAGCGGATGAACTCGTGCAGAGGCTGGGCGTCGCTGCGAGGGCCCCGTCGGCGCCCCTGCGGATCAAGGACGAACATCGCGTTGCCGTAGTGCTGGGGACGCTCGGTGAGTGCGGCGAGGATGGCCTCGTCTTCGGGCGGGCTCACGCCGGCTCGATAGATCGGATCGACCATCGAATGGCAGAAGTGGCAGGAGACCCCTTCCCGATCGCGCTCGTCGAGCGCGCTCCCGTCGGGCGGCATGGCGTGCCCCGTCACGAAGGACATCGGCACGTGGCACCGCATGCAAAAGTACCCGGCGTTGGTCACGTCCTGATTCGCCAGGGTCATCTGCGCGAAGAAGAGCGGGTCGCGCCCCGCCAACGCCATCAGCGATCCGGACCACGTCCCCGATGGGTCCGTGTGCTCATCGATGTTCCCGTGGCAGAATGAGCACATCGCCGGGCTTTGGAACGAGGTGAGCGGCACCTGTCCCATCTGCGTTCCCGGAAGATGGAAATCGCGCTGTGTCATCTCGAAGATCGTGGACAACGCCACCCCAACCCCCACGAACGCGAGACCGGCGAGAAAAACAACGCGGGACGGGTGGCGAGCAAAGGCACCAAACATGGGAGGCTCCTAAAGACGATATACATATCAGCATATCTTTATTTTGGCCAAGGGCAACACGATTCCTTGAGTTTGCGTTGATTTTCACGGGGCTGAATCCGTCCATATTCCTACCGCGAGCCGGTGACTTCCGGCCCGACGTCGATGCCCTTGATCCCTCCGCGTGTCCAACGGTATCGGCCTAGGAACTCCTCGCTCTCGGCGCCCGTGGACGTGCGAGGCTCGTATGGGTAGGGGCGATAGGTGATGGTGGTGGGCCCGCGATCGGGGAAGTTGGGCTGCCAGCCTGGGCCGGCGTCGGCGGTTCTGCGGTCGAGGACGGCGCTGTCGAACTGGAGGACGGGCTGGACGCAATCGGGGTGGGCGAAGTAGAGCGGGCGCTGGCGATGGCGCTGGTGGGTGTCGTGCATGTGGAACTTGGCGGAGGGGAAGGCGACCTGGTCGAGGCGGACGCCGCCGATCCTGGTATTCGAGTTGACGCCGTAGATGTAGTGCCCGCCGGCGCCTTGGGAGACGCGTCCGCCGGCGATGCTGCGGTCGTAGGAGGCGGGGGTGGTTTCGTAACTGCTGCTGTAGGGCTTGGCGCGCATGACGCGCCCTTCAAAGCCGTCGAACGAAGGCTGCATCGCGCCGAAGTCGCCGCGGTTGAAGGCCGCGATATCGCGCTGCCAGAGTTGCAGCGGGCGATCTTCGGGGCACGCGACGATGGACACGGGAAGTGGAAGCGTGAGGTGGTCGAGCAGCACGAGGTGGGAGTAATCGACGGCGGGGATCCAGGGCTGGGGTTTGGGAAAGTTGGGCTCGCTGGGGGATCGCCGACGGATGATGTCGGTGGCCTGGCGGGCGTTGGCCTCGGTGTCGAAGAACGACTGTCCGGGCGGAACGGCGAGGTCGGGATAGTCGGTCGGAGCGTGGCGCGCGGTCCATGAGAAGGAAGAGATCAAACCCTTGAAGTCGTTGGTGTACCCGGCGGAGGCGATGCCGAGCTGCTTGAGGTTGTTTCGGCAGAGGGTCTCGCGTGCGGCGGCCCGGGCTTTGAAGATGGCGGGGAGGAGGATGGAGATGAGCAAGGCGATGATGGCAAGGACGACCAGCAACTCGATGAGGGTAAAGCCTCGCGTGTGAGGGGCAGGTCGGGCGAGAGCGATGGATGGAAGGCCGCTCATGCGTGACAATGTACCAGAACTGTGTGCGCAGGAAACGGCACGGTGCGCCTATTCTGATCGACGCAACCCGATGGTGCGTGTCGCCGCACGGAAAGGAAGGACGTCATGGCCCAGACCGGGACGGTTCGATCGCACCGCGTGTTCAAGGCGCCGGCCGAGCGCGTGTTCCGTGCCTTCCTCGATCCCAAGGCGCTGGTGAAGTGGATGGCCCCGCACGGCTTTGTGAGCGAGGTGCACACGATGGACGCTCGTGTGGGGGGCGGGTATCGGATGTCGTTCATCAACTTCAGCACCGGGCAGTCGCACAGGTTCGGCGGGACGTACGTCGAGATCAGACCCAACGAGTTGATCCGCTACTCGGACAAGTTTGACGATCCAAACCTTCCCGGGCAGATGGACATCACGATCGCGTTCAAGTCGGTGATGTGCGGGACGGACCTGACGATCGTGCAGGAGGGCATCCCCGCGGTCATTCCAACAGAAATGTGCTACCTGGGTTGGCAGGAATCGCTGGGGTTGCTGGCGCTGTTGGTGGAGGCGGAGGTGCCTGCGGGCGAAGGACGGCGATGCGGGCGGGCCGACGGGCACGACGGAGGATCGCACCTCATCTACTTCGTGTGCTCCATCGCCGCACCCACGGCTTGATCCGCGGCACGCTCGGCGGCGGGCCCTCCCTGATTGCACGCGACGAGGATCGCGAGGTCTCGCTCGGGCGCGAGCCAGGCGATGCAGAACCACATGGTGTTCGAGCCCGCGTGCGTGAGCACCATCCCGCGATCCGAAGGTCGATCGCCCTTCGCCCATGCACGACTCGTGACACCCCAGCCCATGGCATAGTCTTCGATAGGTGTGTGCATCTTCTCGAACAGTTCAGGAGAAACAAGGACGGGACTGCGGAGCGGATTGGAGGCGTGTCCCCGAAGGTGAGCGCGGACAAACTTGGCCCAATCAAGCAACGACATGTGAACGGTGCCCGCGGGCGCGATTGCCGGAGGATTGTCCGCTTCGGGCCCGGGCTTGACGGCCACACCCTTGGGATTGTGTCCCCACGGTTGGCTTGGCGGTTCATCGAGACCCGGGGGGCCGAAGCCCCCGGTGGTGATCGCAAGGGGCGTGAAGACCCGCTCCTGGATCAGTTGCTCCCATGATGTGCCGGTGATGTGCTCGGCCATGGCCCCCGCGATGGCAAAGCCCGCGTTGGAGTAGACGAACTTGGTTCCGGGTGCGTAAGCGGACGGGCGAGAGAGGACGCTCCGGACCAGTTGCATGCGCTGCTGAGTCGGACTGCCTTCTCGCTTCCAAAGCCGCTTCCAAAGACCATCGGCATTGAGATCCGAGGGGGCCCCGCCGCGATTATGGAGGAGTTGTTCGAGCGTGGCGGACATCCACGTTTCGTCGATGTCGGGCACATGGTCCTTGAACACATCAGCGACAGACGTGGTCCAACCTAGGGTGCCGTCGGCGACGAGCAACGCGACGAGCGTCGCGGTCATGGCCTTGGTGTCGGAGCCGAGGTGGAAGCGATCGTGGATCGTGACGGGCTGCGTGCCTCCCGCCTGGCGTACGCCCGTGACCCCCGAGGCGACGACCCGGTCCGCGCGGACCACGACCGCGCCGAGCGCGGGGACCTTGTTCTGTTGCCGAATCGGCTCGAGGACGTCGCCAAGGTCGAGGGGTGGAGCGTCGTCGGTTGGTTGGGGCCGAGCCTTCTCGTCATCGGACGGAGTTGGGGCGGCAACCTCGCGGACGACATTCTGTGCGGGGTCGGCCCGAAGAGCGAGCCGAAGGCGCCCGATCGCGAAGACCGTCAGCGCGAGAAGAACGAACAGCCCAAGAATCACCAGCAACTTGGTCATGGCATGCTCCCAGGCGGGGGCCGTCGTGTGTTCACCAACGAATCGAGTACAAGAACAAGGGCCGCATCTTATCGCGGGGTGTCGGAGGCGCAGGCCGGGGCGACCATCATAAACGTGGACTGAGACGGAATAGATCGAGGGACAAGACGATAAGCGACCGAACGGGCGGTGCGGCGCCCTCGATTCCGGCGTCTGGGTTCTCTACGCTCTGATTGGTGCGGGCGTGCCGCCCGAAAACACGATTCACGTCGCCTTGCTATCCGGAGCCCCCATGTCGTTCGAAATCACCGCCATCCATGCTCGTCAGGTTCTTGATTCTCGCGGCAATCCGACGTTGGAGTGCGATGTGGCGCTCGAGTCGGGCGTGGTGGGACGTGCCGCCGTGCCGAGCGGAGCGTCGACGGGCGAGCATGAGGCGGTGGAGTTGCGGGATGGGCAGAAGGGCGTGTACCTGGGCAAGGGCGTGCTCAAGGCCGTCGAGAATGTGAATCGACGGATCGCGCCGGAGTTGCTGGGGCGCGATGCTCGAGAGCAGGAAGCGATCGACGCGCACATGCTGCGGATCGATGGCACGCCCAACAAGTCGCAACTCGGCGCGAACGCCATCCTCGGCGTGTCGATCGCCGTCGCCAAGGCGGCGGCGGAGGCGAGCAGCCTTCCGCTCTATCGCTACCTCGGCGGGAGCAAGGCCAAGGTGCTGCCCGTGCCCATGCTGAACGTCTTGAACGGCGGGAAGCACGCGGACAACACGGTGGACTTCCAGGAGTTCATGATCCAGCCGTGGGGCTTTGACAACTTCCATGAGGCGTTGCGGGCGGGAGTGGAGATCTATCACGCGCTCAAAGCGGTGCTGCACGACAAGCATCTCTCCACCGCCGTGGGGGATGAGGGCGGCTTTGCGCCCAACCTCAAGACCAACGAGGACGCGCTGAAGTTGCTGGAAGAGGCCACGGCGAGGGCCGGGTACACGTGGGGCGAGCAGATCTTTGTCGCGCTCGATCCGGCGACGAGCGAGTGTTGGAACGAGGCGGAAAAGGCCGGCAAAAAGGGCTACATGATGTTCAAGAGCACCAAGGACGTGCTCACAAGCGACCAGATGGTGGACCTCTGGGCCGGATGGTGCACGAAGTATCCGATTCGCACCCTCGAGGACGGCCTCGCGGAGAACGACTGGGAAGGCTGGTCGAAGATCACGGCGAAACTGGGGGACAAGATCCAACTCGTGGGCGATGACCTCTTCGTCACCAACAAGAAGTTCCTGGAACGCGGGCTGAAGGAAAACTGCGCGAACGCGATCCTCGTCAAGGTGAACCAGATCGGCAGCCTGAGCGAGACCTTCGAGACCGTGGACCTCGCGATGCGGAACAAGTACGCCGCGGTGATGAGCCACCGCAGCGGGGAGACCGAGGACGCGACGATCGCCGACCTGGCGGTCGCGACCAACTGCGGGCAGATCAAGACGGGCGCGCCGTGCCGGAGCGATCGCAACGCGAAGTACAACCAGTTGCTCCGCATCGCGGAGCAGTTGGGAAGCGACGCGGTCTACGGTGGGAAGACCTGGTGGCGCACGTAGGCCGGGGAGGAGAGGCGACGACCGGGACGCTCGTATCCGCCTCGCGACGGGCAAGGTTCGTTCATCGCAACCACGGTGAAGGTGGTCATCCCATCGACAAAACCCAGATCGCGTACCCGATTCTCGGCGGCGCAATCTCCACGCCATCGTCGCCCAGGACGACGCGGACCTCGAACGGCGATCGGCGGAGGAGGGACTGCCACTGGGTGAGGTCATAGGTGCGCAGCGCGTAGGTGCTGTCGCGGTGCTCTTCGCCGCGTGGACGGGTGATGGTGAGGTGGGAGATGACGCGTTCGAGGCGGTTGCCGCCGCGAGGGGCGCGGGGCGTGCAGTCGGGCGGGATGTACTGGACGACTTGGGAGACTTTGCAGGTGCCGCGGGTGCCTTGCCAGACGTCCTCGGTTTCTTGCTCGATGCCGTAGAGGCTGAGGCTGATGCCGACGGCGTAGAGGGCGCCGGGCTTGAGGACACGCGCGACGGCCCCAAAGTGGTCGAGCATGGCGCGGTCGGAGTGGAGGTGGCGGATGGTGTTGATGAGGTTGAAAGCGAGGGAGAAGCGCGCCCAGGGGCCGCGTTTGGGGAGGGCGCTGTCGAAGTCCTCCATGCGGGCCTGGAAGAAGCGGGTGCGTGGGCGATCGCGCGGTGGGGTGTGATCGCGTGCGTAGGCGATCATGGCGGGTTCGAGGTCGAAGCCGGCGACGGGTTGGCCTCGGGCGGCGGCGAGGCGGGCGAGGCGGGCGGTGCCGCAGGCGGGTTCAAGCCATGGACCCGAACCCGTACCGAGTCCGAAGCGATTGTGGACGCGTTGGAGGAACGTGACTTCCTGTGCCGTGCCTGGGCGGTGGAGGATGTCGTAGAGGGAGGCGTCGCTGTAGACATCCGATCGGCCGGCTGATTTAGAACTCATCTAATCCTCGATCAAAAAAAGCATGTGATGGACGTGAAGACAGAAACTTGGGCGGAGCGACACCGTATCAAGAAGAAGAAAATTCAATATTCGCGTTCTGATCGCGTCCTGTTTGACGCATATAGACTGTAGTTCGCCCTCGCGAGCGATCCCTAACTCGCCTCACCCCTTCGAGCGCCGCACGACCTTGGTCCACCCTCGGTCGGCGGCGCTCTTTTTTGGGGGGCTTCGGCGGACCTCATGGCACATCCGATGATCGGAGAAGATGGATCAACACAAACGGATGGCGGCGGTGTCTCTCTGGTGGACGAACGCACTGTCGTTGACCACCTCAACTCCGAAGGATGAACCCATGAACCTCCGTCGATCTGTTTCTCGGTTGGTGATCCCGCTCGCCGCGTCGCTCGTGGTGGCCTCGAGCGGTCTGGCCCAATCCGCGCCCACGACCCCGCAAGACAAGATGGCCGGGCTCCACCCCCCCACGTTGGGTGGACAAACCAACGCGGCCCTCTTGTACTTCCAGGCCTTCGAGAGGCTGAGCCAAGACGACGCCAAGTTGATCGTCGAGAAGTACACCGATCGCAAGGCGGGGAGGTTCCCGGATGAAGAGACCGCGAAGGTGCTGCTGGCGAACCAGCGGTACATCGAAGACTTGATGTTCGCCGCGAACACGTCGGCATGCGACTTTGGAGTTCGGTACGACCAGGGCTTCGAGGCGCTGCTCCCACACCTTGGGCACATGCGTCGTGGGGTGCGGGTCCTGCTCGCGGATGCCTTCCGTCTGGTGCGGGAAGGCAAGAGCGACGGCGCGGCCAAGCGCGTCTCGGCGGCGATCCGCATGGCCGAACACGCGAGCCGGGATCGCATCCTGATCTCGTCGCTGGTTGGGGGCGCGATCACGTCGGCGGGGGTCAACTTCTGCGAGGAACTGCTGGCCGAGGGCGCGCTGACGAGCGAGGTGGCGCGGGCCGCGAGCACGGCCCTCAAGGAGCAACGCGAGGACGACTACATGGGATTCCGCGCCGCGGTGCACGGAGAATCGACGCTGGCGGTGGATTGGGCTCGCGGCCGGTTCAAGGGCGCGACGGCGGGGGCGGACTTTGCCCGCGTTCTCACAGCCTCGACCGCGACGTCCGTCCAGGAGATGGCCAATCCATTGACGAAGATGGACGAGACGCAACTGGGCGTGGAGTTGGACCGCCTCGCCGCGTACTACGCCGAGGTGCAGAGCGTGTGGGACACGCCCGACGCCGCGAAGCGACTCACCGAACTCGAAGAGGAACTCCAGCAGGGCAAGTGGGGTGCCGCCGCGCAGGTGGCGGGGGCGGCGTTCGGGAAATCGCGCGTCAGTTCTCAGCGGATACGGGCCGAACGAGACCTCGCGATCAAGCGTCTCGACGCCTTCCTGCGAGGAGAGGACCCCAACGTCGTTGCACCGCTGGGCGGCGAGGCGGCAAAGAAGGGTGAGGCGAAGAAGTGATCGTGCCGTTGGACGAAGGCACGAGATGTTGACGAACAAGCCCTGGTCGTCGCGGGTGGAAGTTCCAGTCCCGCGAGATTGAGGAGAGACCTACGAACCCCGCCCCCCCAGACGCGTCCGACCACCAACTCCTGCTCCGCATGGCCCAGGGACATCATGCGGCGGCGCAGGAGTTGTGGTCTCGGTACGGGCGGGCGATGTCGGCGTACGCCGCCGCCGTCCTGCGCGTGCCGGGGTCCGACGCCGCCCATCCGGTGGCGCTCGACGCGGTGCAGTCGGTCTTTGCCCGCGTGCTGTATATGGACCGGCGCACGCTCGAGGAGGTCGAGAATGTGCAGGCCTGGCTCGCGACATCGGTGCGCCACGCGGTGCTCAACCTGGCGCGAGCGGGCGCGCGACAGGACGCCCTTCGCCTCCGTCTCTCGCACGCCGGCCGCGAGCCCGCGCGGTGTGATCCGTCCGCGCTCGAGGCGCTGCACCGGGCCATCGATCGCCTCCCCGACGACGCCCGCGAACTCCTGCTCCTCAAGCACGTCGCCGGGCTGACGCTCGACCAGATGGCGCTCTCGCTCAACGAGAACCGCAATACGATCGCGTCGCGTCTGCGGTCGGCGATGTCGAGGTTGCGAGAGGCTCTGGACGAACCGATCACTCCAAAGCACGCCGCGAGTGTTCCCATCCCATCGTGCTCCCGTCCGACGGAGGTGCGCCCATGACCGAGCCACGCGACATCCAACTCGAGCACGATCTCTCTCGCTTGGGCGCGGCGTTGGCGCGGCGGGCTCCCGAGGGCGTGCCCCCGGCGCTCGCGGAGGCCCTGGTTCGCCGGCGACGATCGGTCCTGACGCGCCGCGTGATGATCGCGGCGGCTTTCGTGCTGACGGCCGCCGGCGCGTACGTCGTCTTTCAGGCCGCTCACGCCTGGGCTCCGCCCCCGGCGCCCAAGCCGATCGCTCGACCGTCCCCCCCGACGGCCGAGTCGATCCCCGCGATGACGGAGCATCCCCCGTCGTCCATCGCGAGCCTCAGGCAAGCATGGGAGCGAACCGGAGAAGCGGACCCCCCCGTGGTGACGTGGGGTACCGATTGGCCTTCTCGGCCCGGCGATCAAGCGGATCGAATCCAGATTGAATCTTTGATTCATTCTAAACAGTAATCGTAAAATGTTTGGTATTTGATATCTTTTGGTGACATCTTGCGCATTTTTGTGGCCGATGCGTGAGTGATCTTCGCTTTTCACGTTGAAGTTGTGGCAGAAGCGACGCAGGGTGGAGGGGCCTTGCGGCGCCGATGCTGATTCACGCGCGGGCGGCCGCCAGACAAGCGAGTGGGGAAGGGATTCAAGGCGGGCGCCGGTGTCCTGCCTTGGTCCACTTTTGGTGTTGGACTTTTTGGCGTTCGACACGACGGATTTGCGACGGATGCAGATGCCCGGGCGCTCTCGTTGGGAACTCGCCGGCGGCCCCGGCGTCGGATATAGTGCGAAACGCACTAAAGCCCTTTGGGAGCGATCCTCGATGTCCACATCACGTCGCCGCTTTCTTCAGACCTCGGCCGCCCTTGGGCTCACGACTCTTGTTGGCGCGGCCCGGCTCACGCGCGCCCGGTCGGAGCCGACGCGCTCGCCCGATGGGAAGTTGCGGGTGTTGATCCTGGGCGGCACGGGCTTCCTGGGGCCGCGATGCATCGACGCCGCGCTCGCACGCGGGCATCACGTCACGATCTTCAACTCCGGGCGCACGGAAGACCGCCGCAAGCAGGCGGGCCGACCCTCCGCCGTGCCGGAGGGCGTCGAGATCCTCTACGGCAACCGCGACCCCAACAAGACGGCCGCGGATCGCAAGGCGGCGGGCACGCCGGACGCGAAGCCCGATCCCGATAGCCCCAAGGGCCTCACGCAACTCGAGGGCAAGAAATGGGACGCGGTGATCGACACGTCCGGGTATTTCCCGCGTATGGTCAAGGCGTCGGCCGAGTTGCTCGCCCCAAATGTGGGGCAGTATGTCTTCATTTCCACGCTCTCGGTCTACGCGAAGAACGATACACCCAATCAGGACGAGTCGGCGGAACTCGCCGTGCTCGACGATCCCACGACCGAAGACTTCGGCCCCGACTTCCGCAACTACGGCGGTGGGAAGGCCGCGTGCGAGTTGGCGGCCGAGAAGGCCATGCCCGGGCGCGTGACCAACCTCCGCCCCGGCTTTATCGTCGGCAAGGGCGACACGAGCAAACGCTGGATCTACTGGCCGCTGCGCGTGCGAACCGGCGGCGAGATGATCGTCCCGGGCAAGGAGACCGACGCCATCCAGATCGTGGACGTGCGCGACCTCGCGGACTTCGTGATCCGCTGCATCGAGACCAAGGCCGTCGGCGCGTACAACGTCACCGGCCCGGCCGAGACGCTGACGATGAAGGCGATGGTCGAGGGCTGCGCCAAGGGCGCGGCAAGCGACGCGAAGCCCGTGTGGATCGACCCCAAGTTCCTCGAAGAGCAGAACGTGCCCACCGAACGATTCTCACTCTGGATCCCGCCCGAGGGCGAGGGCGCGGGGTTCCATCAGCGGAGCATCAAGAAAGCACTCGCCGCAGGCCTCACCTTCCGCAGCGTCGAAGACACGACTAAGAGCACGCTCGAGTGGTACGACTCACTGCCCGACAACATCAAGCAGGGCGTGGCCGCGGTGGGCTTGCCGGCGGATCAGGAGGCGGAGGTGATCAAGGCGTGGCGGGAGAAGAAGGGGTAGAGCGAAACGAGAGCGCCAAATCCTGCTTTCCGGGGTCACGCTTCGTCGGCAAGCGATGCCGAGCGACGGCGTCGAGCGAGAACGGCGAGCGATGCCGCGACGAAAGATGCTCCTACGCCCGGAGGAGGTACCACGGTGACCGTCGCGGGAATGAACGTACTCGGTGCATACATGTCTGATTGGGTGTAGGGAGGCTGATACAGCCCGATGTACCGATCCGGTCTCGTTGGACGCGTGGCAAAGACCGCCGAGATCTCTCGCTGCCCGAGCGAGCCATCGAGATTCAACTGGAACTGAAAGAACTCGACCGGGTTCTCCGCGTGCATCAACGGCGGCCCTAAAGGCGTCGCTTGATAGGGGTTGATCCAGTTCGGCCCGAGACCGGAAGCCAGCGTGTCCCTCGCTTCGTCGATCTTCAGCGTCTCGCCGAATCGCGTCGATGAGAAGCCCGTGGTTTGCACGTAGTTCCAGGAACTCGGCTGGCTTCCGAGATTCGAGACCGTATCCGCGAATCCCCCGGTTGCGGCTCGAACCGTCGCGTCAAAGGCGACCTGTGCAAAGTACACCGTGGACACAGGATCCCACGACACCCGAGCACGGATGAGAACATTCGATTGCGATGGCTCCACCACGAGGTGGTTCTGCTACGTGGCCCCGTGGTCACCCGAAACGAGCCATTCGAAGGTCGCCGTGATCTGGCCGTTCGCGTGACGTCCAAGAGCAATCGCCGAAAGAGAGAGCACGACGCAACTCCAGAATCGCAACTGTGGAATCTTCATGCTCATGTCTCCAGGTCAGGAAACACAGGGCGTGCCCAAGGCTTGAGGAGTGTCAAGGCCCGGTATAAACGATGTATCAAGATTCAGGGAATGGCCATAGAAAACTGCTGGAGGGCAACAACCCTTGCCTTCTGGTGGTTTCTCGGATGTACGAAGGCCGAATCGGGCGTGGAGAATCGCTGGCCGCGAGTCAGAGCACGGCTACCACCAGCCGAACGTCGCGTGGTGCGCATCACGTGAACATCTTCACCTGCCCGCCCTCGACGACTTCTTCGGTGGTCGGATGCTCGGGGTCGAGGCGGTAGTCGCCGCTGTAGCAGGCGGTGCAGTAGTGCTTGCCGGGGCGGTGCATGGCGCTCAGGAGGCCGTCGAGCGTGAGGTAGTGGAGGGAGTCGACGCCGAGATAGTCGCGGATCTGCGGCTCGGTCTTGCCGGTGGCGACGAGTTGGCTTCGCTCGGCGAAGTCCACGCCGAAGTAACACGGATGCCGAATCGCGGGGCAGGAGATGCGGAGGTGGATTTCCTTGGCGCCGGCGGCGCGGAGTTGGTCCATCTTGGCCTTGGTGGTGGTGCCGCGGACGATGGAGTCGTCCACGATAATGAGTTTCTTGCCGCGCACGAGATCGGCGATGATGTTGAGTTTCAACCGCACGGCCGCCACACGATCCTTCTGGCTGGGCTTGATGAACGTGCGCCCGACGTAGCGATTGGGCACGATGGCTTCGCGATACGGGACGCCGCTGGCGCGGGCGTAGCCCAGCGCCGCGGATCGGCCCGAATCGGGCATCGGCACGACGTAGTCGGCCCGGACGGGCGCCTCGTTCGCGAGGATCTCGCCCAGGCGCTCGCGGGTCACCTGCACGTTCTGCCCGAAGATTTGGCTCGCGGGGTTGGCGAAATAGACGTGCTCGAAGACGCAATAAGCCTGGCGGTCGGCCATGCGGGCGAAGCGCCGACTGTGCACGCCGTGGTCGTCGATGGTGACGATCTCGCCCGGCTCGACCTCGCGCATGAACTCGGCGCCCAGGACATCGAACGCGACCGTCTCGCTCGCGACGACGTACTTCCCATCGGGCAGGCGCCCGATCGAGAGCGGTCGCCAGCCCCACGGGTCGCGGCAGGCCTCGATCCGATCGGGGAAAAGAAAGACGAGGCTGAAGGCGCCCTGCAATCGGCGGAGCGTGGCGGCGATCGGGTCCGCCGACTGCTGCTGCCGGGGCGACGCGAGCAGGTGGATGATGACTTCGGTGTCGCTGGTCGTGTGGAAGAGGTGTCCGGCTTCTTCGAAGCGCTGGCGCAGCGCGTCGGCGTTGATCAGGTTCCCATTGTGGGCGAGCGCGACCTGGCCCCCGACGTAGTTTTCCAGCAGCGGCTGCGCGTTGCAGGAGATCGAGCCGCCCGCGGTGGAGTAGCGGTTGTGTCCGATGGCGCCGCGCCCGCCCTCGGCGTCGAGGCGATCGAGGAGTCCGGCGTCGTAGACCTCGGGGACGAGGCCCATGCCCGTGTACCCGCCGAGGCGTTCGCCATCGGAGACGGCGATGCCGGAGGACTCTTGCCCGCGATGCTGCATCGCGTAGAGGGCGAGGTAGGCGAGGCGGGCGCCGTCTTGCCGCCCCCAGACTCCGAAGACGGCGCACTTTTCTTTCTTGTCGTACGCGAGAGGCGATGAGCCGGTCGCGCGCGTGCCCGCGGAGAGTTGGGGCAGGGAGATGATGGTCGGCGTCGTCATGCGCGGGCGTGCCTCCGAGGAGCGGCGGATGCGGGCATTGTACGAGCCCGTTCGCAGAAAGCACAACGGGCGCGGTTTCCCGCGCCCGTCGTCGCAAGGGGTGAGTCGATGGGATCAGCAGCCGTTCTCAAAGCGGAAGAGGAAGTAGAGGAGGTCGTCGATCGTCACGCCGCCGTCCTGCGTGCCGGTGCTGCTGCCGTCGTCCACGTCGGCGGAGAGCGAGCCGGCCTCGAAGATCTGGAGGTAGTAAAGAAGGTCGTCGATCGTGACACCGCCGTCGGGGATCCCGACGCCTTGTCCATCGTCCACGTCGGCGGCACAGAGGGGGTTGATGGTGAGGGTGCCGTTGCCCTGCCTGCCGACGAATCCGCCCACGCGGACGAGGTAGGCTTGTCCGGCGTTGGCCCAGAGGCGGACGTAGGAGTCGAGGAAGCCGCCGCACTGGCCGGAGTTGTCGTCGTTGCAGGCGAGGGAGGCCGTCGCCGGGCAAGCGTCGGGATAGACGGCGATGACGGTGTCATAGGCTGAGCCGCAGGTCTTGTACTCGACCACTCCGCCGGCGGGGCCTTGGACGAAACGGAACCAGACATCGGAGCCGAGGCCACCGCACGCGGCGGGACCGTTGGTCGCGGTGCCCGTGTTGCAGTAGGGGTGGACACCGGCGCCAACGGCGACGGGGTTGGAGCATTCTTCGCCGATCAGGGATGCCGCGACGTTGAGTCGGAAGGGGCCGAGGCGAGGATTAGAAGAGAACTTGGAGACGCGGATGAGCACGGATGCGCCCGGAGCGACGGTCGTGCTGACGGACGAGTCGCGGCGGGCGGAGGTGTCATTGGAGCACGTGGATGTATCATCGTTGCAAGCGAGTTCCGTGCCGCTGCAGCCGCTGCGGAGCGAGAGGACGGTGTCCATGCCGGTGTCGACGCCCGCGGCGTCGTGCGTGCCGCAGGTGGTGACCGTAAGGGCCGCGCTCAGGCATGTGGAGGTGTTGGTGTAGCGATACCAGACATCGGGATTCGTCGCGGAACTGCCGCACGTCGCGGTGCCGTCGTTGGTGGCCACGGCGAGTGTACCGAAGTATGTCCCGCCGCTGACGACGTCCAGGGCGTTGGCGCAGGTGTCGTTGATGGTGGAGGGGACTTCGACGATGCCGTACACGCCGCCGATGTTGGGAACGTCGTTCCAGCCGCCGGTGTTGTACATCACCGCGAAATCTTCGTCTCCCGAGTTGTTGGGCTCGCCGGCGTTCCAGTTCGTGTACGAGACGGCATCCCCGTTGATGTTCGTGAAGGTGCCTTCGGTGGTGTAGTCGTTGAGGCCGAAGGCGGCGGCGATCGATCCGGTGACGAAGGTCGAGCGGATGAACTCATTCTCCGCGGCATCGTTGATGCTCGCGAGGTGGCCGCCGAGGGTTCGGGCCCTGGCTTCGGCGCAGGACCAGTTGGAGAAGGACAGGCGGTAGTAGGTGTGCCCGTTCGCAGGGTTGACGACGGGCCCGGCCTCGACGGAGATCGCCTCGCACGCCGACTCCACGACACCGGAGATCGGGCCAAGGGCCGGCGGGTTCTGGAGATCGCGGGCATCGTTCCAGGTGCCGTTGTTCCCGTACATCATGATGAAGTCTTCGAGCCCGCCGTTCCCGTTGCTGGGCTCACCCGCGGACCAGTTGCTATAGGCGGAGGTGCCGCCGTCGGACCAGACATACGTGCCGTCGGCCGCGAAGTCGTTTAGGCCGATCCAGACACGACCGGCACCGGCGGCAAAGGTGGCGCGGATGAACTCGTTCTCGGCGGCATCGTTGATGGTGGCCAGGTGAAGGCCGAGGACGTTCGAGGCGTACAGCTCGGAGCACGACCAACTGGCGCTGGAGAGGAGCTGGTAGGTGCTGCCGTTCTGGAAGTTAATGGCGCTCGAAACGACGGACATGGTGCAGGGAACTTCGACCACGCCGTACACGGGGCCAATGGCGGGCGGATTGGCAACGTTGGGCACATCGTTCCATCGCCCGTTGCCGGAGTACATCAGGACCCAGTCTTCAATGCCTCCGCCGTTGTTGGGCTCGCCCGCGTCCCAGTTGAAGAAGGTGGGCGGCTGGCCCGAACTCCACTGGAAGATGCCCTCGATCGTGGCGTCGTTCAGCCCCAGCCAGACGCGACCGGAGCCCGGGGCATTCGCGAAGTTGTTGAGCACAAACGAGTTCTCGGCGGCATCGTTGATGGTGACCAGATTCGCCGCGAGTTGCGAGGTCGCGAAGTTCTGCGCGTCGGTCCAGTTGGTGCTGCTCAGACGGAAATAGACGTTGCCGTTCGCGGGGTTTCGGATCGGCCCCTGGACGATGGACTGGGCGTGCGCCTGCGGCACCGCCGTCAACGCCGCGGCGGCGAGCAGAGCGCCGATCGTCAGCGAACGAGCATTGAAGCACGATTCCATGGAAGTCTCCTTCGAGTTCCTGAGGCTGGCCACACGGGCCCTTGCCCCCCAACCCTCACCATCGTGCCGCATTCACGCGAACCCGGCGCTCCGGTCGTTGCCTATGCCGCACTTTGCGACAATGGCGCTTGGCGAGCGCCCGAAAAACGAAGAATAATTTTGCGATCTTCCCAATGCGGTTCGCGTCGTGGCCAAACCAAGCCTCGGGTGGGGGAGTCGCGCGGTTCGAGTCGGCTTGCGCCACGGCGGGGAAACGACCGCCATGCCCGCCTCGCGGGCGTCCAAAGAGACGCCGGACGATCGTCAAACGGCGATCGTCCGGCGCCTCTCTGTGCGTGAGCGTTGTTCGATCCAGCAGTTCTTGTTTCAGCACCCGGCCTCGAACCGTTGCAGGAAGTAGAGCAGGTCGTCGATCGTGACGCCCCGGTCGGGCGTGCCGGTTTCGCCGCCGTCGTCCACGTCGGCGGCAAGATCACCAGCCTCAAAGACCTGGAGGTAATAGAGCAGGTCGTCGATCGTCACGCCGCCGTCGGAGAAGCCGTTGCCCGAGCCGTCGTCCACGTCGGCGAGGCAGTACGTGCGGACGACGAGGTTGGTGGTGGTTGTGAAGAACGGCGCGGTGCCGGCGCGGATCGTGTAGAACGCGTTGGGTGCGGCGACAAAGGACCTCTGCGGGACGAGCCCGCCGACCGGACACCCGCTGCCTCCAAAGGCTTGTGTGCAGTACATCGCCGTGTTGGGCGTGGTCGGGCAAACGGTGCCCTGATAGACCGCGACGCGGGTCTCTTGGTTCGAAGTCGTCGTGCAGGTCGTGACGACCACACGCTGCGAAGCGGCCGCACGCCAGGAGAACCAGTAGTCGTTGAAAATCTGGGCGTTGCCACCGAAGTTGCAAACCGACTCGACGGGCCCGTCCATCGACCCGATGCCGTTGTTGAACGGGATGTTCTGGTCGCCCGAGCCGATGAACGGCGTGTTGACGCAACTGTCGTTGGAGAGCGGCGTGACCGAGAGGGTGAACCCGCCGGTGGCGTTGTTGATGCCCGCGACTCGGAGGGAATAGGTTTGGCCGGGCGACATCAAGATGGTGACGGTGGCGTTCGAGCCGCTGGAGCACGCGAGTTGGTTGGCGCTGGTGCCGGGGCATGAAGAGTGAACCGAGAGGTTGGCCGAGAAGCCGCCGCTGCTGGTCGCCGCCGTGACACGAACAAGCCCGTAGGCGGCCGGGGTGTACGCGTACCACACGTCGCGGAAGGTCCCGATGTTGCAGTTCGAGGAGCCGTCGGAGGTGGCGAAGTTAGGGCTGCCGAAGGCCGAGCCTCCGCTCGACGGGATCGCGATCGCGTCGGCGCAGTGGTCGTTGATCGTGAATGGGATTTCGACGACGCCGTGGACATGGACGGCGTTGTTGATGTCGTTCCATTGGCCATTGCTGGACATCGAGGCGAAGTCCTCGTTCTGGAAGTTGTTGGGTTCACCGGGAGCCCAGTTGCTATACAGCGCCAAGTCGCCATACATGTTGCTCCACGTTCCTTCGGTGGTGTAGTCGTTGAGGCCGAAGCCCAGGACTCCCGAAGCCGGGAAGAGGCGTGTGCGGAAGAACGTGTTCTCGGGGTCGTCGTTGATGCTGGCCAGGTGGTATCCCAGCGAGCGGGCATATGCCTCCGCGCAACTCCAGGGCGCCGGCGTGAGCCGGAGATACGTGTGCCCCGTGCTGGGGTAGACCACGGGCAGGGTCGCAATGGAGATCGAAGGGCAGACGCCCTCGACGACGGCGGTGGAACTGCCCGGGCTGGGCGGAAACTGCTTGTCCTGGGCGTCTCCCCACAGCGCGTTGTTCGACAGCACGGCAAAGTCCTCGTCGTTCAGGTTGTTGGGTTCTCCGGGTGCCCAACTGGTGAAGGTGGACGTTGAGCCATCGACCCACGTGAAGTTGCCTTCGCTGCTTCGATCGGTGAATCCGATCCAGCCCCTCGCGAATCCGAACGCCAGCAGGCCATTCCGAACGGCGTTGTTCTCTCCGGCGTCGTTGATCGTGGCGAGGTTGAGGCCGAGCACCTGGCTCGCGTACATCTGCGCGCAACTCCAACTGCTGGAACTGAGATAGAAGTAATACTTGCCGCTGTCGAAATCGATCGACGTCTGCAGGATCGACATGTTGCACGGCACTTCAACGACGCCATGAACGGGATCGCTGGCCTGAACCGCCGCGTTGGAGGCGTCGTTCCAGACCTGGAGGTTGGAACTGACCGATCCTCGGAGCATGTAGACGTAATCCTCGTTTCCGCCCACGCCGCCGTTGTTGGGCTCGAAGGCGTTCCAGTTGCGATAGGCCGAGGCGGAGCCGTCGGCCCACACGAAGTTGCCCTCGCTCGCCACGTCGTTCAGCCCAAGCCACAAGGCGGTCGCAGGAAAGGCAGACCGGACGAACTGGTTCTCGGCCGCATCGTTGATCGTGACCAGATGGGCGCCGAGGCTGTTGATCGCGAAGGACTCCGCATCGGTCCAGGTGGTATGGTCGAGACGGAAGTAGACGTTGCCATTCGCCGAGTTGCGTATGGGCCCATCGAGGATCACCTGAGCGTCTGCGTGCGGGACGGTGGCGAGCACCACGCCGATGAACAGCGTGCCGATCATGCTCCGACGGTGGCGTGCACGAGGTTCCATCCGATGCTCCTTTCGATGTGCGAATCTGGCTTGAGATGCACCTGACAGTGCCTTCTGGCTTCGAAGTCGAGTTCCGAATCGCGACACGAGAAAACGGCGACACCATGTGCGACGTTCGGCATCAAGCCGCGCCCGAAACCGGGCACCCCATGACAAGCATTGGTTATCGGGCATAATAGCCGCGGCTCCACGACTTGATTCACGTCGATTGATCGCCTTTAGTTTGGGCCCGACGTGATGGTCGCGTCGGTTCGTTGCCCGGATCACCAAGCCGGACCGCAGCCGCGGCCACCCGGCGGATCGCTGCCGCCCTTCACCGGGACTTTGCAGCACCTCGTGCCCCTGCTCGCCTTGATCGAGGCCAGCATGGGAGGCAGGAGTGACGGAGGATGTCGCATGGCTCGTTACGTTGGTCCCAAGGTCAAGTTGTCTCGTCGCGTCGGAGTCCCGATCGCCGACACCCCCAAGCACACGTCCAAGCGTGATCTGACGTTCCCCGGCATGCACGGGTATCGGGGACGTCGCCTGCGCGACTACGGCTTGCGCATGAACGAGAAGCAGAAGGTGAAGTTGCACTACTGCTTGCAGGAGCGACAGTTCCGCCGCTACGTGGCCGAGGCTGGGCGTCGCCCGGGCAACACGGGCGACATGCTCATGGTCTTGATCGAGCGTCGCCTCGACAACGCCGTGCGACGCTCGGGCCTTGCGCGCACCATCTGGGCCGCGCGCCAACTCGTCGTGCACGGGCACGTGCTGGTCAATGGCAAGAAGTGCGACCGTCCGAGTTTCGTCACCTCGCCCGGCATGACGATCACGCTCAAGCCCAAGGCCCAGAAACTCGCGAAGGAAGCGATGGAGTCGATGGCGGGTCACGAAGTGCCGGGTTGGATGGAACTCAATCCGTCCGAACTGTCGCTGAAGATCCTGGCCGTGCCCGCCGTGGATCAGATTCCCTTCGACGTGAACCCGAACCTCATCATCGAGTTCTACCGCTAAAGCACTCCCTCTCCCGGAGGGAGGGGGCTTGGGTGGGTTGGTCGTTGCCGAGGACCAACCCACCTTCGCGGACGATCCACGATGATCCCGATGTGGCGAATACCCTTGTCTTGATGCCAAGAACCGACGCCCTCCAAGGCGTCGGCGTCGTTGCATCCGGCGACCCTTCCTTCGACCCCTGCGAGCACGCCCATGAATAAGGTGATGCGGAAGTACAACAAGTGGATCCTCGCCGTCCTGGGCGTGGTCCTGATGGTGACGTTCCTGGTGCAGGGTACGGCCCAGATGTTCCGGGGCGATCCGGGCACCATCGTCCGGGCGACGATGGGGAACAAGAAGATCATCGCGCGCGATCTGGGCCTGGCCGAGGCCGAGTATCGCTTCCTCCGCGACTTTGCGCCCAACGTGGTGCGGGGCGCGCTGGGCGTGGAAAGCGCGGCACACTGGTACCTGCTCTCGCACGAGGCGAGCGAGGCCGGGCTTGTGGGCGGTGCTCCCGACGGGGCCGGCTTTGTCGGCACGCTGGCGGACTATGAAGGTGGGATGCGCTTTCAGCAGTATCGCAACATCCCGCAGTTGCAGCAGATGATCGAACAGCAGATGGCCCAGATCGCGCAGGCGATGACGCAGGGCAAGAGTGGGATCGCGGCCCAGGCCGGGCTGCGCGAGCAGGATGCCGACCTCGCGCTCGCCAAACTTCGCGGTGTCATGCGCCTCGTCAAGGCGAACAACCTGGCGGGCGCCCGCATGTCCGATCGTCTCGCGACCGTCGGCATGAAGCGATTCGAGGACGCCGTGATCGCGGACCTGCTCGATGTCCCCGCGAGTCGCCTGATCGATTCCATGCCCAAGCCGACGGACGACGAACTCCGGGCGCAGTACGAGAAGTATCGTGCGATCGAGGCGTCGGAGAGCGAGGACGGCATGGGCTATGTCCTCCCCCCGCGCGTGAAACTCGAGTGGATCGGGCTGGACAAGGCCGTCGTCGCGGGCGCGGTCACGCTGGACCCCATCGCCGTCAATAAGGAATACCTGGCGGATCGCAAGAAGTACCCGGGCGAGTTCGCGGCCGAGCGGGAGAAGATCCAGAAGGAAATGACCGACCGGCGCGTGGCGCAAGTCTTCGACGAGGCCGAGCGTGCCGTCAAGGGTGCCGTGCGGACGGCGCTGCGGGGCGTCCCCGACGAGGGGGTCTTCAAGGCGCTGCCCGCGGGATGGAAGCGCCCGACCACGCAGAGCCTCGCCGAAGCGATCGTGCACGCGGTCAAGACGGCCACGGGCATCGACCTTCCCGTCCCCGCGGTGCAGGTGCGCGAGTCGTGGCTGACGCAGGAGGAAGTCCGCCAGTTGCCGGGGATCGGCACGGCGTCGATCCGGATGGGCACGCGCCCGACCCCGGTCGCTGAGATGATCTTCGCGGTGCGCGAGTTGGCCCCGGAGCGTGCGTCGGGACTCCAGGTGGGCGTGCCGTTCATCACCGCTCCGACCGCGGATTTGGCGGAGAATCGATACTACTGGGTGGTGACGGCCGCAAAGGCCAAGGGACCGGCGGAGTCGCTCGACGAGGTTCGTGCCAAGGTCGAGCAGGATGTCCGCACGCTCAAGGCGATGGAGAAGTTGACCGCCGACGCCCCGGCCTATCAGGCCCTCGCGATCTCCGAGGGGCTCGAGGCCGTCGCGAAGCAGTTTGACCAACCGGGCGTTGCGACGCTCGGCGTGCAGCGGAACGTGAAGATCACCCGCATGTCCGCGTCGCCCAGCAATCCCGTGACGACCGACAAGACGTTCGTGGAGGCGATCTTCGGCGTGGCGGCGGGGCTCGACCCGCTCTTGCCCCCGACGCCGGAGAACGCCGTGCAGCGCACGATCGCCGTCCCGGTGCCGAAGGCCAAAAGCCTCGCGGTCGTGCAGATCACGCAGGTCCGTCCGTTGACGCTCGAACGAGTGCGCACGCTGGACGAGGGCCGATTGCTCACGCTCCGCTACTACGAGAACGAGGACCTCAAACTCAAGGGCGAGAATCCCTTCTCGTACGAAGCGCTCAAGGCCCGCTGGTCGTACAAGCCGGTTCGGGAAGACGAGGAGCCGGCGTCGGAAGGCGAGAGCGAGAAGAAGGGCACCTAGCCCTCGCTCCCGTCGTGATTCGATCGTCGCCTTGAACACGTCCTGCCGTTCGGCACCGACTTGCGTCCCTCGCGGGCGCGAGGTATGCTGTGCCGAAACTGGGGTGGTGCCCAGCACATGAGGAGTCTTGGCATGAAGTCGTCTGTCGCGCACTGGTTCGTTTCCTTCGTGGGTCTGTTGTCGTTCGCCTTGCTCGCGGGGTGCTCGAACGCGAGCAAGGTCAAGGTGGTGAACGCCGCGACGCCCGAGCAACGCGCGACCACGCTCGATCAGGTCAAGGCGCTCGAAGGCACCTGGGTTGGGAAGGACGAGAAGGGCGTCGAGCAGGTCATGGCCGTCTTCAGCGTGGGCTCCGCGGGCACCTCGGTGCGTGAGATCATGTTCCCCGGCACGCCCCACGAGATGACCAACATGTACCACATGGACGGCGGGACGCTCGTGATGACACACTACTGCGCGGCTGGTAATCAGCCGAGGCTGCGCTCCGTCAAGAGTGCGCCCGGTCGAATCGAGATGGTGGCCGACTCGGTGACCAACTTCACCAACGCGGACGAGTACTACATGGGACGCCTCACGCTCGTCATGCCCGACAAGGACACCCTGATCGAAGAGTGGGCCTCGATCAAGGGCGGCAAGGAGCAGACCGAGCACATGCCCAAGTTCGAGTGGAAGCGAAAGAAGTAATCGCCCACCACGGATGCCGCAACCCGACCCCGGGCCTCGACCAAACCGCCCACGCGATCGGGCGAAGGTCGTGGGGTGACGTGCCTCACGTCGAGTCCGCGTGGAGCGTCGTCGCGCTCCAGAGCACGGGCGGACGAAACACGCCGTCGAGGTCGATCGCCGGCGCGTCGATCGATTCGTCCGACCCGTAGCGGAGGAACACGAACATCGTTTCCTCAGGCAGCAGCGTGCCGAATGGGGGGACGCTCTGCACCGTCCAGCCGTCCGGCAGACGAGTCGCGTCGATCCAGAGATCGCGCACGATGCTGCTCGAACGCACCCGCACGTCGATCGCGTTCCGCCATCGCCGATCCACACGCCACGAGAGCACGGGCACGCGATGATGAAGGGCTCGATCGGGCGCATACCACCATGTGGCCCGATTCACGCTCGCATCCACCACCAGCATCTCCTCACGCTCATCGTGCGGCGAGCCGACCAAGCCTTCGAGGTCGATCCCGTCCGCGAGGGCGTCGCGGCACGCGCGGATGGGCAACCCCTCAACGCACGCCAGCACCGTGCCGTCCAGACGCAGCCGCATGACGTCCACGTGCTCCGTCGCGGGATCGACGCCGTCGTGGAGGTAGATCGCCCGTGGGCGACCGTCGATGGGTTGGATCGTGAGACGCTCCGGCGCGAAGGACTGCTTCACGCCCTCGTACGCGAGTTTGGGCCTCCCCGCGCTGTCGATGAGCGACCAACTCAGCCCGGGCCAGGCGTCGTTGAGTTGCCACACGAGCGCACCCATGCAGCGCGGGCGATGGGCCCGCATCCACTCGATCCCGATCTGCAACGAGCGGGCTTGCAGGAGGTGCGCCATCGCGTGCCACTCGTCGAGATCGCGCGGCTCACGAAACCAGGCGCGCATGGGCTCGTCGTACCATCGCGCGTGCCCCCCGGGGCCCAGTTGACGTGCGCTCAGGGCGGGCGGGATCACCATCCCACCGTCGGTTGGTGCAGGGCTCCGCTCGCGGCGCGGTGCCGCGTCGGGCGATGTGGTCTTGGCCCGGACCACGCGAACTCCGGGCGTCGTGCCCGTGCTCTCTCGTGGAGGGCTCGGTTCCTCATGGACCAGCCCCGCGTTCGCGAGCGTGCGCCAGGTGGAAGGCGCCTGCTGCCCAAACTCCGAGCAGAATCGCGGCACGATCGTGCGAAAACCATCGCCCCACACGTCCCACGTATGCCGATCGCCCACGTCGGCGGCGTTCGGGTGCGGGCTTTCCTCGCCCGACCATGGACTATCCGGCCAATACGGCGTCCGCGGGCTCAACTCCGCGACAATCTTGGGCAGCATCTCCCGCCAATAGTGCTTGCCCCAGGTCTGTGGTGATCGGCTCGCGGCCAGCCGCTCCTTGAAGCCCCACGATTCATAGGCCCAATGGCACTCGTTGCCGCCGCACCACAGCACCACGCACGGATGCCGCCTCAGGCGAGCGACCTGGTAGCGTGCCTCGCGCTCGATGAGCGATCGCAGCGGCTCCTCCTCCGGGTAGCATGCGCACGCGAACATGAAGTCCTGCCACACCAAGATCCCCATCTCGTCGCAGAGGTCGTAGAACCAATCCGGCTCGTAGCGTCCACCACCCCAGACGCGGATCATGTTCATGTTCGCGTCGAGGAGTTGCTGGAGCCTCCGACGCACACGCTCCGGCGTGCGATCCCGAGGCCAGAGTCCTTCGGGGATCCAGTTCGCGCCCTTGATGAAGACGGGCTCACCGCCGATCGTGAAGTGGAACGGGTCCGGATGGAACTCCACGCGTGGGCGCTCCGTGCTCGCGCCCGTCGAGGTGTCCGACCCATCGCCGTTCACCGCAACCAGAGCGACCCCAGCGGTCATCCCGCACGTCGCCACCCGAGGCCCCCAGTCCCACCCGAAGTTGCTCGCGCACTTGCGGATCATGTTGAACGGTGCCCAACCTTGCTCGTCGCCGTTGTGCGGCCTGTGCCCGAGTGTGGTGGCCATCTCATGCACATGCCGCAGCGGGCTCGTGAACGTGACGGCGAGCGTGTTCCGCCCTTGCTTCAAGAGGCCTTGCACGCCGAAGCGCCACGGGATGAACTCGCTCGCGGCCTGGCCGATCTCGATGCCGTTGAGTTCGATCGTCGCGATCGTGTCGAGGCACTCAAAGTTGAGGGCGATCTCCTTGTGCCCAAAGAGCGCCGGGTCGGCGTCGAACGCGCACTCGTACCGCCAGTCGGTCCAACCCACCCATCGCACGTCCTTCTCGTGCGTGCCGATCGCCGGGTCGGGGATCAGCCCGGCGTCCATCAGGTCGGTGTGGATGCACCCCGGCACGCTGGCCGCGATCACCAATCCGCGAACGTGCTCCGGGACGAGCGCAAGATCGCCCACGGCACGAACGGTCCACCGTGCGGACGAGAGGGATTGCGCACGCGGGGCGGGCATCATCGGTGGAGCGTATCGCGCCTCGTCACGCCCGTGCCAGGTCCGCGAGCAAGGCCCGCGCCATCTCGCGCACCTCGACGGGCTCTCGGGCGTTCCACGCCACGTCCTCGATGCGTGTACGAAGTCCGGCACCTTGTCCGCCACGCACGGCGTTCGCCGCGGCCGCCAGCGCGTTCCGCTTCATCATCGACAGCGTCGCACGCCACATCGCCGTGCGAGCAAAGGCGCGTCTTCGGTCGGCTTCGTCCCAACGCAGCA
The DNA here is from genome assembly GCA_964543905.1 of uncultured Phycisphaeraceae bacterium. Lineage (GTDB taxonomy): Bacteria > Planctomycetota > Phycisphaerae > Phycisphaerales > UBA1924. Next base: position 143,518 of record CAZIZO010000001.1, on the reverse strand, counting down.
TCTCGCGTAGGTCGAATCCCTCCCGCTCGGGTCGGTACGCGTCCCGCACCACGCCCACGTCCGCCGAGGCGGGGCGCGCCGAGTTGTGGGGGCACACCTCCTGGCACACATCGCATCCATAGACCCAGTCACCCATTTTTGCCCACCACGCGGGCTCGACGGGCGATCGGCGCTCGATGGTCAAGTACGAAATGCACCGCCGAGCATCGACGGCATACGGCGTGATCGCTCCCGTCGGGCACGCGTCGATGCACCTCGTGCACGTCCCGCAGTGATCCGGCTCGGGCGTCTGCCCATCCACGGGTGACAGTTCGAGCGTCGTCAAGATGCCCCCCAGCAGCAAATACGATCCCAGGCGGGGGTGGATCAGCAGCGTGTGCTTCCCGATCCAGCCAAGCCCGGCCCGAGCGGCCAGTTCACGCTCCGGGATCGGCGCGGTGTCCACGAAGGCGAGGAAGGCGCTGCCGCGGTGGTGGTCCCGCAAGGCGTCGCTGATCGCGTGCAAGCGATCCTTCATCACCTTGTGATAATCCCGCCCTTGCGCATAGCGTGCCACACGCCCCGTTCCCGATCGTGGCGTGCGCTTCTCCCCGCGCACCGCGTACTGATCCGCCACCACGATCACCGATCGCGCCCCGGGGAGCCACGACGCGAAGTTGATCCGTGTCTCCACTTCGTCCGCGAGGTACTCCATTTCCCCGTGTTGCCCGGATGCCAACCATGCGCGGAGCGATTCGCCACGCTCCGACGGCGCCACGCCACACACACCCGCGGCCGCGAATCCGTGCCCTCGGCACATCTCCATCACGGTGCGCGAGAGTTGATCTGGCCGGTCGATCATTTTGGATCATGTTCGGTTGCTGAGACCAGCCGGCTCGTTGCGACTCAGTCTCAACAAGGTTCGTCACGCCTAGACTTTCCCGGGAAGGGCTGTAGGAAGGATACACGATGGCACATGGTTCGGGATGTTGTGGTGGGGCGAGCGAGGGCGCGCCGGGCGCGTGTTGTGGCGGCGGGGTCCCCCCGGGGGTGCCGGCGCGGTTTGCCAACCGTGGAACGGGCGTCGCGCTCACCACGCTCAAGCCCGGCGAGACGGCCCGAATCTGTGAGACGTGCCTCGATCCCGCAGACGCCGCCATGCTTCGGGCGATGGGGCTGCGGCCCAATGCCATCGTTCGCTTGTGCCGCATGGGTGAGCCGTGCATCGTCGAGGTGCTGGCGAGCGAGGCGAGTTCCGCGGTGTGCGCGTGCCGTATCGGGCTGGCGAAGTTGCTCGCGCAGCGCGTGCTCGTGGTCGGAGCGTCTCCACAACCCCAATGAGCGCCATGGACGCCCCCGCGCCGATCGCCGAGATGCCCGGGATCCCGAGGGATGGATCGCGGGAGAACGTGCGCGCGGCGGGCACGCACGGCGATGGGCACGCAAACCCTCGCCGCGTCGCGCTGCTCGGCAATCCGAATACCGGAAAAACCACGCTCTTCAATCGTCTCTGCGGCGTTCGCCACAAGACGAGCAACTTCCCGGGCACGACGCAGGAGGCCCGGATCGGCGTGACGCGCGACGGCGCGGTCGAGATCATCGATCTGCCCGGGATCTACTCGCTGGAGTTGGACCAGAGCGAGGCCGCCATCTGCCGCGACGTGCTCGCCGGTATTCGCATGCCCCGCGGGGAGGACGCGGGCGGTCCGGAGGTCGCGTGCGTGGTGCTCGACGCGACGAACCTCTCTCGGAACCTGTTGCTGGCGGGAGAGGTGCTCCGCCGCCGATTGCCGACGGTCGTCGTGGTCAACATGATCGACCTCGCGCGCAAGCGAGGGTTGCACGTCGATGCGGGGATCCTTGCGGATCGACTCGGGTGCGAGGTCGTGCTGGTTTCCGCGCGTTCGGGGGAGGGTGTCGAAGGTGAAGACGGCGTGTCGGCCATGATCGCCAGGGCGCAGGTACCCAATCGAACCCCTCCGGGGAGCCTCGAGGGGCTCGAGCGTTGGGCGGACGAGGTCTATGCCGAGATCGCCGCCGCCCACGCGCCAACTCCACCTCACTCCTGGGCCTCGCAGAGCACGCTCACCGACCGACTCGATCGCGTGCTCACGCATCCGGTCGGGGGCATGATGGCGTTCGTGGCGATCATGGCCGCGCTCTTCTGGAGCATCTTCAGCCTCGCGCAGTGGCCGATGGACGGGATCGAGTGGATGTTCGACGTCGCGGGCGGTGCGGTGCGTGGCCTTCTGCCCGAGGGAATCTTGCAGGACTTTGCCGTCGAGGGGGTGATCAAGGGCGTCGGCGCGACGGTCGTCTTCTTGCCGCAGATCGGCCTGCTCTTCTTCCTGATCTCGCTCCTCGAAGACACGGGCTACCTCGCGCGGGCGGCCTTCGTCGTGGATCGCTGGCTCCGCCCCTTCGGCTTGCCCGGTCACAGTTTCGTGCCGCTGCTCTCCAGCCACGCGTGCGCGCTCCCGGGCATCATGGCCTGCCGCGGAATTCCGGATCGCCGCGAGCGCCTGGCGACCATCCTCGTCGCGCCCTTCATGACCTGCTCCGCGCGTCTCCCGGTCTACGCCCTCTTGACGGGCATCCTCTTCGCGGGCAAACCCTGGAAAGCCACGCTCGCGTTCATCGGGTGCTACGCCCTGGGCATCGGCGCGGGCGTGCTCAGCGCCCTGGTCGCGCGACGGACGATCCTGCGGGGCAAGAGCCGCCCCATGGCCCTGGAACTCCCCACCTACAAGCGCCCCAGCCTCCGCACCGCCCTCATCGCCACCTGGGACCGTGCGGTCGTCTTCATTCGCAAAGCCGGGACCAACATCCTCGCCATCTGCGTCGTCCTCTGGTGGCTTGGGGCCTACCCGAAAGTCGAGCCGCCCCCCGAGGCTCAGGCGTTGCGTCAGCGGGCCGTCGATCGCGTGCACGAGTGGACGAGTCGAGACCTGGCGATCCCGCAAGACGTGCGGGGCGAGGTCGAGGCGTGGCAGGCCCAAGCGCAGCGTATCGAGGCCGCCCACGCCAAGAAGCACTCGTTCATCGGGCAACTCGGGCGCGTCGTCGAGCCGGTGTTCCGGCCCATCGGCTGCGATTGGCAACTCTCCATCGGGGTGCTTACGAGTTTCGCCGCACGCGAGGTCTTTGGTTCCACCATGGCGGTCATCGTCTCGGGCACCGAAGACTTCGAGGAGACCAGCGTCCGCGACGCCATCGCCAGCGCGAAGCGGGAGGACGCCCTGACCCCGGTCTTCACCACCGCCACGTCCTGGGCGCTCCTCGTCTACTACGTCCTTGCCATGCAGTGCCTCCCCACCCTCGCCGTCACCGCCAAGGAAACCGGGAGTTGGAAGTGGGCGTTGCTCCAACTCGCGTGGATGTCCTCCCTCGCCTACCTCGTGGCGGCGCTGGTGTACCGGGTGTTCGGCGGCGCGTAGGGTTCCCGCACGATGAAGTTCCCCACGCACGATTGGCAGTTCTGGGTCGTCAGCGCGGTGGCGCTCGGCGCGGTGCTCTACATCGGGCGATCCCTCCTCCCGGCCAGGTTCCGCCGAAAGAAGGGAAAGGGCACGCGTGCGACGCTGACGGTCAGCGCCAAAAAGCCCAAGGGATGACACGAACACGCCGAGAGCCTCCGACTCCCGGCGTGCGTTCCGACCCTTGTCGCGGGTTCAACAGTCCAGCACGGGACGGGGGAAGGCGGGCCGCGGACCCGCGTCGAACACGGTCACTGGTCGTGCCCCGCCGACGCGGGCATCTTGTGCCCCGCGTCGCGCAAGGTCTTCTCTCGCTTCGCCAGTTCGAGGTCGGTGTCCACCATCATCCCGGCGAGTTGCTCGACCGTCGTCTTGGGCTTCCAACCCAGTTTGTTCATCGCCTTCGTCGGGTCGCCCAGCAAAAGGTCCACCTCCGCCGGTCGCAAGTACCGCGGGTCGAACGCCACGTGGTCCTTGAAGTCCAGCCCGACGTGCTTGAACGCCATCTCGGCGAACTCACGCACGGAGATCGTGCGCCCCGTGGCGACCACGTAATCGTCCGGCTTGTCCTGCTGGAGCATGAGCCACATCGCTTCGACGTAGTCGCCCGCGAACCCCCAGTCGCGCTTGCTGTCGAGATTGCCGAGGAAGACCTTGTCCTGAAGGCCTAGTTTGATCCGTCCGACGGCACGGGTGATCTTGCGGGTGACAAAGGTCTCGCCGCGACGCGGAGACTCGTGGTTGAAGAGGATCCCGCACGACGCGTGCATGTTGTACGATTCGCGGTAGTTCACCGTCGCCCAGTGGGCCATCACCTTCGCGCAGGCATAGGGCGAGCGTGGGTAGAAGGGCGTCGTCTCCTTCTGCGGCGTTTCGAGCACCTTGCCGTACATTTCCGAGGATGAGGCCTGGTAATACCGCACCTGCTGCCCCGATTCCTGCATGAACTCGCGCACGGCATCGAGCAGGCGGAGCGCGCCCATCGCGACGGTGTCCGCCGTGTAGATCGGCATGTCGAACGACACGCGCACGTGCGACTGCGCGCCCAGGTTGTACACCTCGTGCGGGCGGATCTTGCGCATCAAGTCCGACAGTGAGTTTGAATCGCAGAGGTCCCCGTAGTGCAACTTCAGCCGCGCCTTGGGCGCGTGCGGGTCTTCGTAGATCGCGTCGATCCGCCCCGTGTTGAACGACGACGAGCGTCGGATCAGCCCATGGACTTCGTAGCCCTTGGCCAGCAGAAGTTCGGCAAGATACGACCCGTCCTGACCGGTGATCCCGGTGATGAGGGCACGCTTGGTGGTGGTGATGGAGGGGGGCATGGCGTGGGTACGAAGTGGAGGGTCCGGACGTTCGCGGCGCTCCCCCGAATCGGCGACCGTCGCCGATCGGGGCGAGTCGAGATGGTACGGATTCTGTCGGCTCGGAGCACGGGGGAAGTCGAGGGGATGTGCGAGGTCGCCCGACGAACGTCCTCCGCACGCATCCGCGTTCGATCTCGCCTTCCTCATCCTGCCACGGGCGAGGTTGGTCCGTGTGGTCAAACCGCGCACACTCCCTTCCTCAGGGGGGGGGCGCCTACGGCTCCATCCTCGGCGTCAGCGACTTGGGTGCCGTCGGAAAGAGTTCGCTCATCAGTTGCTCCGGGCTGAGTTTGTGGTCCACCTTCGACCTCGCGACCTTGAACGCCGTCATCGCCGCGAGCCCCATCGCCAGCAGCAGCGGGCCGACGTGGGCCCATCGCCTCGCCCGGCGCTCAAACGCCGATCCCTCGCCCAGGCCTCCTGAATCCGCCGCATGCGCTCGGCACGCCAGCACGCCCAGCACCATCAGCACCAGCGGCTCGTGATAACGCTGCCACAGTTGAAATGCCACCGCCTGCGTCGAAGCGAATCCCGCCAGCGCCGTCAGCACGAGCGCTCCGTCCCGACGCGGCAGGCGAGCCAAGAGCCCCAGCAGCGACGCGCTCCCCACCAGCGCCAGCCCAAGGATCAGCACGCTCGTGTGCCCCGCGATGTTCGGGAGTTTCCCCGCCAGCGCCCAGAGCCCTTCCCAGCGCCCGAGTGCTTGGTCGGGCGAATAGGCCGTGCTGGGCACGATCACCAGCGCCAGCGTCACCGCGAGCGTCACGACGGCCACCGGGGTGTGCGATCGCACGACGCGGATGGCGCTCGTGAGCCACGATGCCGCGAAGAACGGCGCGTAAAGCCCAAGGATCGCGAGGAGGTACGCGGGCGCCGCGAGGTTCAACGTCGCCAGCCCCTTGCCGGCGTTCGGATACTGATACTGGAAGAGTGGGGGAGTCAGCCCGCCCCAGAGGTGATGGAACGACGACAAGATCATCACCGCCGGAACGCACGCCGCCACGCCCCACAGCAGTCGCCGCGCAAGCCCCGGCGGTTCCACGTCTGAGGCCGACCGGGGCGCCAACCCGTGGGCGCCCACGGGATTCGCCCAGAGAAATCCAGCGAGCAAAGGCCCCGCCGCCCAGATGTGCGTCTGCCGCAGAAGCACCGTGAGCGACAGGGCGACCGCGCCCAGCATCAGCGTGCTCACGCTCGTTCGGCCATCCATCACCAGCGCGAGCACGCACAACACCCCGAGCCACCCCGCGTTGTCCGGTAAAAGCCACACTCCCGGGAAGAAGACGTATCGCGACGCCAGCACGCACAACGACGTCGCCAACGCCAGCCGGAGGGGGACACGCTCCGCGTTCCAGTACGTGAGCACGCCCAGCAACGCCGCCGTGAACAACGAGCCCGCGAGTTGGAGCGCGATCGTCGAGTCCGACACAAACCGAGCCACGCAGGCGAGCGCCACGTGATACCCGGGCGTCGTCGCCGAAAGGTAGTTCGTGAAATCCATCCCCCCGCGCCGATGAACCCAATCGTGCGCGAAGATCCGAATCGCCGGTTCGTGGAAGTTGATCTGGTCAAACCCCGCCCGATCCAGCGGTCCAGCGAACAGGATCATCGGCAGGGCAAACGCGAAAAACAACCCGACGACCACCAGGGCAAGCAGCACGCGGGCGAGGCGAGGGTTGGGGGCAAGGTCCATCACGCGGGAGGTTATCATCGGCTCTCGGCGTATCATGTGCCGAGGTGGGTATGCATCGCCAGTTTTTCGGCCTTGCGCTCTTGGTGTGCCTCGCGTCGCTCTGCCCCGCGCAGACGCCCCGCCTTGTCGCCCGCGCCGACTACGCCGATCGCCTCCGCGCCCTTTGGCTCGGGCAGTGCATCGCCAACTGGACGGGCTTGCGCACCGAAGGCCACCGCACCTCACCCCCGTTCCTCACCGACGCCGATTGGGGTCAGCCCTTCCTCGGAGCGCCCCTCGACTTCGTGCTCACCCAGAATCCATGGTGGGCGGACGACGACACCGACGTCGAGTATGTCTACGTCCATCTCCTCGCCTCCAGCCCCGCCACCTCGCTGTCTCCTCAGGTCATCGCGAGCGGATGGACCCAGCACATCAACCGCTTTGTCTGGGTCTCCAACGCCAGCGCTCGCTCGCTCATCTCCCGTGGCGTGCGGTCGCCCATGACCGGCATGGGCACCGCCAACGTCAATCGGCTCATGATCGACGCGCAACTCACCACCGAGATTTTCGGCGCGCTCTGCCCGGGCATGCCCGAGCGCGCGCTCGATCTCGCCGATCTTCCCATCCGCACGACGTCCGCCGGTTACGCCGCCCACGCCTCGCAGTTCTACGCCGCCCTCTACGCCCTCGCGCCACTCGTCCCCGCCGACCTCAGCGGACGAGACAAGGCCCTCTGGCTCTTCCAGCACGCCCGCGCCTACCTCCCCAACACTTCCAAGTCCGCCGATATCGGCGACGTCGTCTACGCCGACTTTCTCGCGAATCCGGACCCCAACGACTGGGAGCGCACCCGCGATCTGGTCTACCAACGCTACCAACTCAACGCCGCCGCCAACGGCTTTCGATACCGCGCCTGGTACGAATCCAGCGTCAACTTCGCCTCCGGCATCATCGCCCTCCTCTACGGCGAGTGCGACTACCGCAAGACCGTCCGCATCGGCACCTGCTCCGGCTGGGACTCCGACAACGCCACCGCGACCCTCGGCGGCATGATCGGGATCATGCTCGGCTCCTCCCAACTCTCCGCCCTCTTCCCCGCCGCCAACCTCTCCGATCGCTTCTGGATCCTCCGCACCCGCGACAACCTCCCCGATTATCTTCCCCTCGACAGCGCCGCCGAAGACACCTTCTCCCTCTTGGGCGAACGCATGATCGACATCGTCGAGCGGCAGATCACCGCCGCCGGCGGCCTCATCGACTCCGATCGCGCCCTCTGGCTCCTTCCGCCCGCCAATACCCCGTCCATCTCTTGGAACCCCCGACAGCGCGACGACGCCCGCAGCGCCAACAACACCATCCGACGCGCCGGTGGAACCATCACGCCCTCCAGCAGCGTCCCCCTTGGCAACCCCGGCGGGCGGGGTGTGCCCTGGGTCTCCTACATGGCCAACGCCGTCGAATCCAACTACGCCGGCCGCGAAGAACTCGACGGCGATTCCTCCTTCTATTGCTCGCTCGGGGCGGCGATCCCTCCGGGCACCGAGGTGCTCCTCAGCGTCGTCTACGACCGAGACATCCTCCTCGACGCGGTCCGATTCATCGAGGGCGAGCACTACGACGACGGCGTTGTCCAGGGCGGGTGGTTCGAGAGCCTTGCCGTCGATGTGCTGCAAGCAGGAACCTGGAACTCCGTCGCGGTGACCCCGTCCGTCGCCCTCGACGCCGGTGCCCCATTCCAACTGATCGAGTTCTCGCTCGCCTCCCCGATCCTCGCTCGGGGCGTCCGTGTCCGAGGATTGCCGGGCGGCGTCCATCGGTTCGTGACCTGCGCCGAACTCGACGCCATCCTCGTCGATTCCGCGCCGCCCATCGCGAACACCTGGGATTCGAACCGGGACGGCGTCCGGAACGTCGAGGATCTCTACGCTTGGCACGCCGCTCCAGCCGATCTGACGGGAGACGGCGTGGTCGATCCCCACGATCGGGTGTACCAGGAGGCGGCTGTACGTTGGCGCGAGTGGAAGGACATGACGAACGGACGCTGATCCACCCGCGCGGAGGACCGACGCTCCCTCCACAGGCGGCCCACGCGTGAACGACGCGCCTCCCTCCAACGCCCTCGCGGCTTATGTCCGCCTCGCACGCCCCAAGCAGTGGGCCAAGAACGTCTTTGTCTTCATCGGTCCTCTCTACGGGCTCGCCGACAAGGGCGGAGATTGGAGGAGCACCCTCTTCCCCGCGTGCATCGCCGCCCTCGCCTTCGCCCTCATGTCCAGCGCGTGCTACATCGTCAACGACATCATGGACGTCGAGCGCGATCGCCTCCACCCCCGCAAGAAACTCCGCCCGCTCGCCTCCGGCGCCGTGCGTGAGTCCCACGCCCGAATCCTCGCCGCGGTCCTCATGCTCCTCGCCGCCGCCGCGGTCTTCGCGCTCCGCGGGTCGTCGTCGTGGTGGGTCGGGACGCTCGTGCTGCTGTACGCGATCAACACCAACGCCTATTCGCTGCTCCTGAAACGCTTGGTCATCGCCGACGTCATGTCCTTGTCCATGGGCTTCGTCCTCCGCGTCCTGGCGGGGTGCGGCGCCGCCGCCGTCGTACCCAGCACCTGGCTCCTCAACTGCACCCTCTTCCTCGCGATGTTCCTCGCGTTCGGGAAGCGGCTGGGCGAGCGCCGGACCATGGCCGCCGCCGGCGTCGATGCCGCCGCGGCCCGTTCCGTCCAATCCGCCTACACCGACGACCTCCTCCGCATGGCCGTCGTCGTCACCGGCGTCGCCACCCTCGTCATCTACGCCGCCTACGTCCAATCCCGCGATGCTCGCGTCATGGCCTCCCTCTCCGCCGCCGGCCTCTCCGACGGAGGGTGGTTCAATCTCCTCTGGCTCACCATGATCCCAGCGACCTACGGCCTGCTCCGCTGCATCGTCCTCCTCGAACGCGGGCGATACGACGATCCCACCGAACTCGTCGTCAAAGACTGGCCCTCGCGACTCGCCGGGCTCGCCTTTGCCGCCATCACCCTCGGGGTCGCTTGGATCGGAATCAAGGTCTAGCCCGCGCCGCGCCACGCCCCGCCTTCCGAGCCACCCCTGCCCTCGCCAAACACCGTCATCCGGGTCCCTCGACAACCCCAAATTCGCGTTCGGGTGGCGGATTTTCATTCCGTCAGCATCTTCGGGGCGAGATATCCTCACGTCCCGATCTCGCCCAGTGTGGGGCTGCGCGCTTTGGGGTATGCTCTGTCTCTTCAGTCCCGCGGGTGGGCGGGTCCGTGTTCGTCGGCTCGTTTGGATGCCCTTGCAGAGGAGTTTGATATGTCGCTGTCGAATGGGAACAAAGCGCGGGTCGGCTCGGCCCTGATCCTGCTTGCCTTGTGTGGGCTCGCCGCCCCGATGATCGCGCAGACCGTGCCCTCCGAAAAGCCCGGCACCGGCGCCCCGGGTGATCCTCCCTCCCCCGAAATGCTCAAAGCCATGGCCGATCGCAAGGGCGGTGGCGAAGAAGGCGACGGCCTTCGTCCCTTCGCCGAGGTCTCCAAGGGTTTCGAGAAAGTCGTCTCCACCGCCGACGGCCGCAGTTTCTACTCCATCTGGAAGAAAGACAAAGACGGCTCCATGCTCGCCGAACTCCCCCGCGGCTACGAGGGTCAGAAGCACTTCCTCGCCATGACCGTCGCCAGCGGTGAGACCTACGCCGGCCTTCAGGCCGGTGACATGTACGTCTACTGGAAGCGGTTCGACAATCGACTCATGCTCATCGAGCCCAACGTCGACGTTCGCTCCACCGGCGACAACGAGAGCAAAAGCAGTGTCAAACGTCTCTTCACCGATCGCGTCGTCCTCGATGTGCCCATCCTCTCCACCGGCCCCGGCGGTCAGCCCGTCATCGACATGAAGGACCTCCTCGTCGGGCGTATTTCCACCTTCTTTGGTGGGAGCGCCGCTGGCGCCAACGCCCGCCTCGCCACCGTCAAGAGCGCCAAGGCCTTCCCCGAAAACGTCGAGATTTCCTTCGAGATGCCCGTGGCAGGCGGACGTCTCAAGGAGTTCCACTACTCCATCAGCCTCATCAAGGAGAGCAGCGACTACCAGCCCCGCGTCGCCGACGAACGCGCGGGCTACTTCACCACCGTCTATCGCGACCTTGGCAAGTTCGTCGACAGCGAGAAGTGGGTCCGCTACATCAACCGCTGGAACATCCAGAAGCGCGATCCCAAACTCAAGATGAGCCCCCCCAAGGAACCGCTCGTCTACTACATCGAGGACGCCGTCCCCGTGCGCTATCGCCGCTGGGTCCGCGAGGGGATCCTCGAATGGAACAAGGCCTTCGAAAAGATCGGCATCATCGACGCGATCCAGGTCTACCAGCAAGACGCCTCCACCGGCGCCAATATGGACAAAGACCCCGAGGACGTTCGTTACAACTTCATCCGCTGGCTCAGCAACGACATCGGGACCGCCATCGGGCCGAGCCGAACCCACCCCCTCACCGGGCAGATCCTCGACGCCGATGTCGTCCTCACCGACGGGTGGATCCGCCACTACTGGATGAACTTCAACGAACTCCTCCCCGAGATCGCCATGGAAGGCTTCTCCCCGGAGACCCTGGCCTGGCTCGAGACGCGCCCCCAATGGGACCCGCGCGTCATCCTCGCCGCCCCGGAGAAGCGAAACGAGATCATCGCCAACCGCATGCGCCGCGGCGTCACCGCCTACGGCGGGCACGCCATCGGCGCCCTCGACCCCGCCGCCCGTGATCAGCGCGGGCCCATGATCGGCACGGGCGAGTTCGACGGCCTCGCTCGCCAGCGCCAATCCTCCGGCATGTGCCTCGCCTCTTCGGGCAAGGCCATGGACGTCACCATGGTTCGCATGATGCTCGACATGATGGGCGAGGAAGAGATCGCCGAAGCCGCCGGGTACGGCACCGACGCCCACCTGGCCTCTCAACCCGAGGGCGACAAGAGCGACGAACCCAAAAAGGACGACAAGAAAGACGACAAGAAAAAGAAAGAGGAGCCCAAGTACGACACCCTCGACGGCATCCCCGATTGGTTCATCGGGCCCCTCCTGGCCGAACTCACCGCCCATGAAGTCGGTCACACCCTCGGCCTCCGTCACAACTTCAAGGCCAGCAGCATCTACACCCTCGCCCAGATCACCAGCGACGAGATCAAAGGCAAAAAACCCTTCGTCGGCTCCGTCATGGACTACACACCCATCAACCTCATGGTCGAGAACGGCAAACTCCAGGGCGACGTCGCGCCCATCGGCATCGGGCCCTACGACTTCTGGGTCATCGAATACGGCTACACCTCCGGTGATCCCAAGGAAGTCCTCAAACGCGTCGCCGAGCCCGAACTCCTCTATGGCACCGACGAGGACGTCGGCGGGCCCGACCCCCGCGCCAAACGCTACGACTTCGCCAAGGACCCCCTCGAGTTCGCCAAGTCCACGATGAAACTCGCCAAGTACCACCGCGAACGCCTCCTCGACAAGTTCGTCAAGGACGGGCAATCCTGGGCCCGCGCGCGCCGGGGCTATCAAGTCACCCTCGGCTTCCAGACCCGCATGATCAACATGATGTCCTCCTGGGTCGGCGCCGCCTACGTTCACCGCGATCGAAAAGGCGATCCCAACGCCCGCCCCCCCATCGAAGTCGTCCCCGCCGCCCAGCAGCGCGACGCTCTCCGCTGGATCATCGACAACGCCTTCTTCGACGAGGCCTTCGGCCTCACCCCCGAGATCGCGTCCAAGATGACCGTCGACAAGTGGATGGACGCCGGCGGTTTCGCCGAGGGCGCTCAGGACGAGACCTGGCAGATCCATGACCGCATCGCGAGCGTGCAGACCGCCACCCTCACCATGCTCATGAATCCAACGACCCTCCGACGCGTCTACGACTACGAGTACCTCGTCCCCGCCGACAAGGACGCCCTCACCCTCCCCGAGTTGCTCGACACCATCAGCAACGCGATCTGGACCGAGGTCGAGGCCGGTCCCAAGGAGAAGTACACGGCTCGCAAGCCCATGATCTCCAGCCTCCGCCGAAACCTCCAGCGCGAGCACGTCGATCGACTCATCGAGGTCAGTTTCCCCAGCGACGACCACAACGCCGCCTACGCCACCCTCAGCAACCTCGCCCGTACCAAACTCCGTTCCCTCAGCACCAAGATCGCCGGGCTCGTCGGCGACAAGGACGGCAAGGGCAAGAACGACTCCCTCGACCCCTACACCCTCGCCCACCTCTCCGACGTCAAGGTCCGCATCGACAAGGCCCTCGACGCCTCCTACACCCTCAACGGTGGCTCCGCCGCCTTCCCCTCCTGGCTCTTCATGGGCCGCAGCACCGAGCAAGCCCCGACACCTAAGCCCTGATCCGAGTCCACGTCCAGCACGTCGTCCGAGCCCACGGGCCTTCCCGTGGGCTCTTTGCTTGATCGCACCGGCCTCTGGTCGATCGTTCGTGCGATGACCCTCACCCAGATGATTCTCGTTCTCACTCGATTCCCCACTCGGGCTTGCTAGGCTCTATCGATGTCGGATTCGCCGACCCATTCCATGTTCTCCCTCCGCGGCGAAATCATCGCCGCGATCACCTCCGGCCTCCTCCTGCTCGCCGGATTCCTCCTCGAGCGATTCGCCCACCTCCCCTGGGGCTCCGGCCTGGTTTGGGCGAGCCTCGCCCTCGGCACGGTCTACGGCGGACGCCCCGCCCTCGATTCCCTCAAGCGCCGTACCTTCGATATCGACGTCCTCATGGTGGTGGGGGCCCTCCTCTCCGCCGCGCTCCATCATCCCGAAGAGGGGGCGCTCCTTCTCTTCCTCTTCAACCTGTCCGGCGCGCTCGAAGACCTCGCCATGCGACGCACCGAGCGAGAGGTCAAGGCCCTCCACAAACTCATGCCCACCGACGCCCTCGTCTGGCGCGAGAGCGCCTGGATCGAGGCCGACGCCAAGAGCCTCGTCGAAGGCGAACGGGTCAAGATCCGTCCGGGCGAGCGCGTCCCCGCCGACTGCGTCGTCCACCTCGGGTCTTCCTCCATCGACCAGTCCGCCATCACGGGCGAATCCATGCCCCGCGAGGTCAAGCCCGGCGACGACCTCTACGCCGGCACCATCAATACCGACGACGCCCTCGAGTGCATCGTCTCCCGACCCGTCGCCCAGTCCAGCCTCCAGCGCATCCTCGACCTCGTCACCAGGGCCAGCGAGGCCCGCGAACCCGTCCAGCGCACCATCGACAAACTCAGCGAGCCCTACGCCACCGCCGTCCTCCTCGTCAGCCTCGCCACCGTCCTCGTCTGGAAGTTCGCCCTGCAGCGCGACTGGGAGTCGTCCCTCATGACGGCCATCACGCTGCTCATCGTCGCCTCCCCCTGCGCCCTCATCATCGCCACGCCCACCGCCACCCTCGCCGCCATCGCCCGCGCCGCCCGCGGCGGCGTCCTCTTCAAGGGCGGGCACGCCCTCGACCTCCTCTCCAGCGTCGGCGCCGTCTGCTTCGACAAAACGGGCACGCTCACCATCGGCCGCCCACGCCTCTACGAAGTCCATCCCGTCGCATGGTCCGACGGCAAGGAACTCCTCGCCCTCGCCGCTGGACTCGAAGCCGATTCCACCCACCCCATCGCCGTCGCCGTCCGCGAAGCCGCCAAGGAGCGTGCCGTCGAGCCCGTTCGACTCGATCGCGTCAACCACACCGCCGGGCGTGGGCTCGAGGGGGTCTACCAGGGTCGCGTCGTACGCCTCGGCAGCCTCAAGCACACCCACGACATCATCCCCGCATGCTTCCGCAACCGCGTCCAGGACGTCCTCGCCAAAATCCAGGAACGCGGTCACATCGGCGTCGTCATCGCCCAGGCCCCGAGCGACCAGAACGACCCCAACGGTGCGGGCGGCCAAGCCGCCGTCCTCATCATGGCCGACGCCGTTCGTCCCGGCGCCCACACCCTCGTTCGCGAGTTGCACGCGCTCAAGGTCAAGCCCGTTCGAATGTTGACGGGCGACAACAAGGCGACCGCCTCCCGCGTCGCCGCCGCCCTCGAACTCGATCGCTTCGACGCCGAACTCATGCCCCAGGACAAACTCGACCTCGTCGCCGAGCAACGAAAGTCCTGCAAGAGCGAGCCGGGCCGCACCTACCGCGGCGTCGCCGTCATCGGCGACGGGGTCAACGACGCGCCCGCACTCGCCGCCGCCGACGTCGGTCTCGCCATCGGCGCCATCGGCACCGCCGCCGCCCTCGAATCCGCCGACATCGTCCTCCTCTCCGACAACCTCGGTGCCGTCCCCTGGGCCGTCCGCCTCGCACGCCGCGCACGCCTCACCGTCAAGGCGAATCTCGCCTTCGCCCTGGGCGTCATCGTCCTCGTCGGACTGGGCGTCCTCGTCGGCTCCTACCTCAAGCGACCCATCCCCCTGTGGATCGGCGTCCTCGCCCACGAAGGCGGAACCCTCCTCGTCGTCGTCAACTCACTCCGACTTCTCGCCTTCCCCAAAATGCCCGCCTCCGCGCAGGCCGCCCACCAGCCCAAGCGCAACCTGTCTCACGCCTTGCCCGCGCCGCTTTCGTCCCATCAGCAACCCGCCGCGTAACGATCCAGGTAATACAACAGGTCGTCCGTCGTCACGCCGTCGTCGTAGGTGCCCGTTCCTGTCCCGTCGTCCACGTCCGCACGGATATCCCCATCCCCATACAACGACAGGTAAAACAACAGATCGTCGATCGTCACGCCCCGATCCGGCCTCCCCAACGACGTCCCGTCATCCACGTCCGCCACGCACGGGATCGGCGCCTGCGGCACGATCTTCCGCACCCGCCCGCCGCCCTGGATGATGTACAACTCTCCCGAAGCATCCTCGCCGAACGACGTGACCTGCGAAATGCCCGGCGAGAGGTTCCCCAGCATCGTCGCATGGTCGATGAAATCCACCGCCACGCCATTCACCAGCCGGAACGACCAAGGCCGTGCCGTGCCATAGTCCGCAAAGAAGTACCTCCCGCGCCACGACGCGATCGCACGCCCTCGATAGACGTACCCGCCCGTCACCGAGATCCCATTGATCGTCCCGCCCGAGTGCGGGTACGTGAACACAGGCCCGGTGAGGTTCGACACGTCAAAGCCCCCCGCCGAAAGCCCCGTCACCCGATTCCCTTCCCGCACACGCCAGCCATAGTTCCGTCCCGGTCCTCCATTCCCGGGCACGGAGTTCACCTCTTCGATCTCTCCTTGTCCGACGTCCGCGATCCACAAGTCCCCCGTCAGCCGATCGAACGACCATCGCCATGGATTCCGAAGCCCCCGCGCCCACACCTCCGCCGCACCGCCCCCGCCGGCGTACGGATTGTCCGCCGGGATCCCGTAGTTCCGGGTCGCATCCCCCGGAAAATCATCTCGCGTCGGATCGATCCGCAGCATCTTTCCCAGCCGTTCGTTCGGATTGAGCGCGCGATTCCCCGGGTCGTTCCCACTCCCGCCGTCCCCCATCCCGATGTACAGCATCCCATCCGGGCCGAAGTGCATCCCCCCGCCGTTGTGATTCGAGAACGGTTGGTCCACCGTCAGGATGATGGTGCCCGTGGGGTCGGCCACATTCGGGTTCGCCGCCGAGCGCTGGTATCGCGCGATCACCGTCCGACCATTGTCCACCGCCGTCGCGCTCGCCGGGCACGTGTTCGACGGTGAGTAGTTCCCCCGCGGACCAACATAGTTGATGTAGAACACCCCGCTCGTCTCGTAGTCCGGTGCGAACGCCAGCCCCAGCAGCCCCTGCTCACCCCCACGCACCAACGTAAACGACTGCGTGGCCGTCGTGCACGGCGTCGACGAGTTGCAATCCGTGTCAAAGCACCCCGTCAGCGAGACCGTCCCCGGCGACGGCGCCAGCAACGTGCTCACGTTCAGGAAATCCGTCGTTTGCAGCACGCCGTTGAGCACCAACCGAATCCGCCCTCCCTGCTGCACCACGAAAAATCGCGAGCGATCGCCGGGCGGGCTGACGCCAAACAACGGCGCCGACCATCCGCTCCCGATTTCCTGCAAGTTCGCAAGATCCGGCTGCGCGTCCGCGACCGCGGCACTCGCCGCCGCCGCCACGCCCGAAAACAACCGCGCCCATGTACGACGAACACAACCTGATCGCATGCGAGACTCCCGACCCCCGAACGCAGTGTACCACGCTCCCGCGCCGCGCCAAGCAAAAAGCGCTCAGCACCCGTCCTCGTAGCGCCGCACATAGTACAGCAGGTCGTCGATCGTCACGCCGCGATCGCGTCGCCCCGTGCCGCTCCCGTCGTCCAGGTCCGCGCCCACGGTGCCCCTCTCATAGATCGAGAGGTAGTACAACAGGTCGTCCACCGTCACGCCCCCGTCCGACGAGCCCGTGCCGCTCCCGTCGTCCACGTCCGCCGGGCAGTAGGAGGCCGTGAGCCAGACCCCACGCCCCTGCGTCCCCGCCACGATCCGCCCGCCCGTCGCCCGCGCCGGCTCCACGTGCAGGTCCACCACGCACGCGTTCGGGAGCCCACGACCATACCGCCGCCACGTCCGCCCCTCATCGTGCGAGGCATACACCCCCGCATCCGTTCCCACATAAATGTGCGTGTCGCCGAACCGCGTGTCCAGCGCGATCACGTTCACCGGTACGTCGGGCAGGTCCCCGTCCAGCACCTCCCACGTCGCCCCCGCGTCACGCGATCGCCGGACGTGCGGCGACCCGTACGTCGCCCCCGCCAGATACACCGTCCGCGCGTCCCGCGGGTCCACCGCGATCTCCCGCGTCACCCGCGGCCAGCCGTGGTTGTCCGTCAAACGCAGCGCAAACGTCGCCCCGCCATCCTCCGACGCCAGAAATCGCGAGTCGTTCGTCGCCGCATACACCATCCGCGAGTCGCTCGGCGCGATCGCCAACGCCCGGATCGCGTGCGGCACCCCGCTCGTCAGGTCCGCGCTCAGCGCCGTCCACGTCCGCCCTCCGTCCACCGATCGGAACACCCGCTCCGTGGCGTACAGCATCCGACGCGAATCCGCCGGATCGATCACGTACGGCGGCAAAAAGCAGTTCCGCCCCGTCAGCCCCGCCCCCGCCCCCGCTCCGCCCAGCGCTCCCGTCCCCTGCGACTCCCAGAACACCCGCGTCGGGTCTCGCGGGTCGATCTGCGTCCAGCCGCCATCCCCGCCCGCCACCTGCGTCCATACCAGCGACTCCGAGTCGCGACGAACCGTTCCGTTGTCCTGCAACCCCACGTACATGATCACGTCGTCCGTCGGATGCGTCGACAAGCCGGCATAGATCTGGATCGTCCCCAGCCCCGCGTTCCGAGATTCCCATGCACCCGTTCCCGTCCTCCGATACACGCCCCCGTCCGTTCCCACCACCATCCGTCCCGCCGCGTCCCACGCCATCGCGTGAACGTCCGGGTGCGGCGGATTCACCACCGCGAACGACACGCCCGCGTTCAGCGTCCGGCTCATCCCCAGCCCGGCGAAGTACGCCTCGTCCGCATTCGTCGGATGCACCGCCGCGTGCGTGAAGTACCACCCATAGGTCGCCTGCTGCGAGTTCACGGGCAGGAACACCCACGACACCCCCATGTCGTCCGAACGCCACGCCCCGAGCGTCGTCGCCCCGCCCCCCAGCGCGTCGCACGGACGGGACGCATACGCGTAGACCCGATCCGCACGCGACGGCGCCAACGCCAGATCAATCCGACCGAACGAGTCCGCCGTCGGCAACCCCGCCTGCACACGCGTCCACGTCGCGCCCGCGTCCACGCTCCGGTACACCCCGTTCGCCGCCGATCCGAAGATCGTCCCGATCGCCGCGTACAACGTGGACCGATCCCGAGGGTCCATCACCAAACTCGTCGCGTCCTCCGCGGGAAGGCCCCCCGTGAGCAGCGTCCATGATCGCCCGCCATCGACCGACTTGTACACCCCCACCGGGTCCAAGGCGCGGGGGTGGCGCTTCGCCGCCGCCCGGGTCGGGAATCCGCCCGCCCGCGTCACCGCCGCATACATCACGCTCGAGTCGCCCGTATCAATCACCACGTGCGAGATGCACCGCCCCGCGAACGCGCCCTCGCCCAGGATCGTCCACGTTTCACCCAAATCCGTGGATTTGAAGATACCCACCCCAGACCTCGAGTGGTTCGCGAAGTTCGGTTCCCCCGTCCCCACATACAGCACCCGCTCGTCGCCCGGGTCCAGCACGGCACACCCGATCGCCGTCGTCGGAAGCGCGTTCGACATCGCCGCCCATGTTCCCCCGCCGTCGCGCGAGCGCCAGAGGCCCCCGTCCGCACCGCCCGCAAAGTACAAGTCCGCATCCGTCGGCGAGCACACCACCGCCGACACCCGCCCCGAAGCCCCCCCAAACGCGTTCAGTGGCGCTGGACCCAGATGCCGCCACTCTTGCCCGTGGGCCATACCCGCTAGAACCAGACACACGATGTTCGTCGCACGTTTCATGCGACGCCCACTATACCGCCAACCCAAAAGAATGCCCACGGGCATCGGCCCGTGGGCTCGGATTTCGTGCACGCCTTCGCTCAGCATCCGGACTCGAAGCGGAACAGGTAGTACAGCAGATCATCGATCGTCACGCCCCCGTCGGTCGTCCCCGTGAACGAGCCGTTGTCCACGTCCGCGGCGATCGAGCCCGCCTCGAAGATCGTGAGGTAGTACAGAAGGTCGTCGATCGTCACGCCCCCGTCCAGCGTGCCCGTCCCGCTCCCGTCGTCCACGTCCGCGATGCACCTCGGCGAGAGATTCAACACCCCGATGTACTGCGCGCTCCCCACCGTCTCCACCGTCGTGAACGTCGAACTCGGCGGCGTAAACCGGCGCAAGGTCGTTCCCGACGTCACGAGAAAATCCCCGTTCGGCAGGTTGTAAATCCCGCGCAACGCGCCCACCGCATACGTGCCCGTCTGCACGCCGTTCGCATCGAACCGATACGCGCCCGTCGTCGGGCTGAACCCCGCCACCCAGATCTCCTCCCCGCCGTTGGGCCCGGTGTTCGACAGCACCATCTGCTGCGGGAATCGCATGGGGGTGTTCGCCGAGTCCACTAGGATCCGATCCAGCGTCCCGTCCGTGTTGAACAGCACCAGGTCGTGCGTCCCGCTGTCCGACACGAGCAACTGCCCGTGATAGTCGATCACGTCAAACGGGCTGTTGTTCGGTGCCGTCAGGAAATGCGTCAGGCGATTGCCCGCGAAGTCGAACACGACCAACGCCCCACCCGGCGCTCCGTTCCCCGAGCCCGAGTTGCACAGGTACACCCGGTCGCCCACGATTCCCATCCCGCGAAGGTTGTCCAGCCCGCCCGTCGGGCCCCCTCCGATCTGCCCGATGTACGTCGGCGTCTCCGACGCCGTGAACCGGAAGATCGCGTCTTGGACCTGGTCGCTGATCCAGATCTCATTCCCGACCTGCAGAATGTCCTTCGGCGTGTCCAACGTGAACGGTTGGTTCCCGTCCTCCACGATAAACGCCGGATTCACCACCACTCCCGTCGTCGGGTCCAGCAGCGAAATCCGCTCGGGCGTCCCCGAATCCACCAGCATCAGGTACTGCTGCGCCGACGCCAGCGAAGGCGCCAGCGTCGCCAAGAGGGTCAACGCCAACGGTCGAATCATGATCAATCCTCCCTTTCAAAGTACAAGTTCAAAGGAACACACGCACACCATGCCGCGCGGCGTGACCAGACACGCCACGCCCTTCCGCCCTCAGCATCCGCCCTCGAACCGCTGAAGGAAATACAACAGGTCGTCGATCGTCACGCCGCCGTCCGGCGTTCCCGTCCCCGTCCCGTTGTCCACGTCCGCGTCGATCAACCCCGCCTCAAAGATCGCAAGGTAATACAGCAGGTCGTCGATCGTCACCCCGCCGTCGGGCGTGCCCGTCCCGCTCCCGTCGTCGACGTCCGCCACGCACGACGCGTCCAGCGTGAGCAGGAGCACCGCGTCGCCCACCACCGCCAACTGCACCTTCACGATCACGTACCGCCCATCCGGGCTCGCGTTGTACCCCTCCGAGACGCCCAGGATGTTCGTGATCGCGTTGCCCTCCACGAGGTCCCCCTCGCGCAGGATGAGTTGCTGATTCCGGAACAAACCTCGATCCCGCGTCGTGTCCGGGTCATCCCAGTCCCCGAACCAGATCACGTTCCCCGAGTTGTCCACAAAGATGGGGCCCGTGCCGAACGACGTGAATCGGAATCCCGGGATGCCCGGAACGTCGCCGCCCTCCTGCGCCACCACCTCGTTCCCGTGGAAGATCACCACGTCCGTCGCCGCGTCCCCGTCCAGCGTCGCGCGATAGGCATAGTCCCCGACGTTGTTCACCGACACCGGCACCGAGGTGAGGATGCGGAAGTTCCTCCCGCGGAGGGGCGAGGGTTGCGTCTCCTGCGCGATCAGCGTCGAGTTGATGTAGATCGAGTCCGTCGCCCCGCCCACCGACGCCACGATGAACATCGTGTGCTGCCCGTTCGCCGACCGAGCCATGTTCTCCGGGCCCGTTCCAAAGTCCGACACCGCCGCCGTCATCCCGGGCAGCACGTCGCCCTCCTTCCACAGCACGCTCTCCGTGTACGTGTTCGACATCGGGTCGTAATCGAAGATCACGATCGCGCGATCCACCGTCGACGGGATCGCCGGGTCGTCCACGCTCGCCATCACCATGAAGTCGTCGTGGTCGTCCCCGCGAACCTCGAAGAACCCGATGTACGGCGTGTTCGCCGAGAACCCTGGCGCCGTCGACACCGTCCCTTCCTGTAGCACCAGCGTCGAGTTGAATCGGATCCCGCTGTCCGTCGAGGTCGTCGCGTTCCGGAAGAACGTGTTCCACGCCACGTTCCCGCTCCCGTTCAGGTTGTTGGAATCGAAACTCGACACCGCCACGGGCCCGCCGTTGATCGGGTCGTTCTCTTGCGCGAACAACACCCCGTCGCGCATCACCACTACGTTCGCGTTCGCGTCCGGGTTGTTCGTCGTGATCTCGACCAGGTGCGTGCCCGCGTTGTTCACCGCCACGCCGCCGAAACTCGTGATCGCCCCGATCGGCTGGTCCATCGGGTCCAGCACCAGGTCCAGATCCTGATACAGCCGAGTCACCGTCACGTTCACCGTCTGCGCCTGTCCCACAGCCGACAGCATGCCGACACCAACGCACGCGATCGTCACGCGTCCGAACACGCGAGCATTCTTCATGACCAAGCCTCCTTGTTCCTGCTAGTTCCTGCATCGGCCGACAGCCACCACGAGCGCCCGACGCGTTCCTGACGCATCATAGCCGATCGGCCCGCCATCCCAAGGCACATTCTCGCCGCGTCCTCGCCTCGTCGTCAAAGTAGGCAATCTTCGCCCAGAAGGCGGCGCTCCGCGTGGTCTCCTCGTCCGCTCCGACGCGACCCCGATCTCAGTGCGGCAACGGCCACTTCTCGCACATCCCCCCGACCTCGCCTCGAACCTGTTCACACACCCGCGCCAGTTCCGAGTCGCCCGCGACGCCCGCCGTCAGCACCCGCTCGATCCAGCCCGCGATCTGCTCCATCTGCGCTTCCTTCAATCCCCGCGTCGTGGTCGCCGGCGTCCCCAGCCGGATCCCGCTCGTCACCTTCGGCGGCCTCGGATCGTCCGGAATCCCATTCTTGTTGCACACCATCCCCGCCCGCTCCAGCCATTTCTCCGCGTCCGCCCCCGTCAGTTTCTCGCTCTTCTTCCTCAGGTCCACCAGCATCAAGTGGTTGTCCGTCCCCCCCGTCGTGATGCGGAAGCCCTGCTCCACCAGCGCCGCGCTGAGCGCCTTCGCGTTCGCCACCACCTGCCGGGCGTAGTCCTTGAACCCCGGATGCAAGCACTCCCCAAACGCCACCGCCTTCGCCGCGATCACATGCATCAAGGGCCCGCCCTGCATCCCGGGGAACACCGCCTTGTCGATCTTCTTCGCCAGGTCCTCGTCGTTCGTCAAGATCAGCCCGCCACGCGGGCCGCGCAACGTCTTGTGCGTCGTCGTCGTCACCACGTGCGCGTGCGGGAACGCGTTCGGGTGCGCCCCGCCCACGATCAGCCCCGCGATGTGCGCCACGTCCGCCACCAGCAACGCGCCCACCTCGTCCGCGATCTCCCGAAACCGCTTGAAATCGATCGTCCTGGGATACGCCGAATACCCGCACAAGATCACCTTCGGCTTGTGCTCCAAAGCCACCTGCCGCACCGCGTCGTAGTTGATCCGCTCATGCTCCGCGTGCGTCGACGTGTAATGCAGCGGATAGTGCACCGGGTTGTAATACCGCCCCGAGAAGTTCAGTTTCATCCCGTGCGAGAGATGCCCGCCGTCCTTCAGCACCAGCGACGCGAACGTCGCCCCGGGCTCCATCAACGCCATGAACACCGCCGCGTTCGCCTGCGCCCCCGAGTGCGGCTGCACGTTCGCGAACTGGCACCCGAACATCTTCTTCGCCCGGTCGATCGCGATCCGCTCGATCTCGTCATGGAACTCGCACCCCCCGTAGTACCGAGCGCCCGGATACCCCTCCGCATACTTGTTCGTCAGGCACGTCCCCATCGTGTGCATGACCGCCGACGACACATGGTTCTCGCTCGCGATCAACTCCAGCGTCGTCGCCTGCCGACGCGATTCCTTGCCGATCAACTCCCCAATCGCGGGGTCACGCTGGCGGAGGAGCGAAAGCACCGAGTCGGCAATGGGGTCGTGGGCCATGCAGGATTATCGCCCCCCTCACCGCCCCAGATCGACCGCCCCACCCGAATTCTCCCGCCGTCCCCTCGTGCCCATATCGCAACAAGGGCCGCCCGTGGGCGGCCCTTGTCGGTCGGTTTCGATGCTCCGGTAGGCCGGTCCAGAACCTACCAAAAGTCTTTGACACTTCAATCCAATCAGCGACGACGGCGCGCGCATGCCAGCCCGCCCAAACCCAGGAGCGCGAGCGTCCCGGGCGTCGGGGTGATCTGCTTGTCCTTGCTGATCAGGAACGAATCCCCGGGCCCGAGGGTGAAATCCCATTGGAAGGCCCACGTGTAGTCACGCCGTCCAACCAACGGGCCCATCGAGCCGTCGAGATTGTCCACCACGCCGTTGTCCAGTTTGAGCAACGTCGTCGGGTAGATGTTCACCTCGCTCAGCGTGAACGTGGGCGTCAAGACCGTCTCCGACACGATCGTGCCCGAGAGGAAATCGACCTGCCGCACCGCGTTCGGATTCACCACGCCCACGAAGTCGTCGTTGATGTCGTTGTCCAAATCAAAGTCGCAGTACTGGAAGAACGAGAACGTCCGCGACGACGATCCGCGATTCGTGATCCGGATCTGCTCCGTGATGTCCGAGCGCCGGCTTCCCGCGCTCCCACCCTGCAGAGCAAAGGTCGTTTCGATCGTGTAGTCGTTCATGTTCCCGTAGTTCAGGTACAGCGTCTCATCCAGCCCGTTGAAGTTCGTGTCGCTCGTTCCCGCGGCGATCTGCGGCAGCGAGTTGATCCGCCGCTCCTGCGTGTCCCCGTTTGTCCGGAACCAGAACCACTGGCTGTACATGTGGTTCACGCCGTCCACGAACCACCGGTCCATCCCGACCCGCGAGCCAGGCGACAACGAGTTCGTGTCGAACCTCGCCACCGAGTTCCCGTCCTGCAGAGTAAATATCCCTGCCGACGCCGACGCCCCGGCGACCATCACCATGCCGGCCACCAGGAGGGCGCGGCTTCCCCGTCCGAGATTCTTCATAGAGGTCTCTCCTCTCAGCGGGACTTCCCGCATCTTGTCTTGGCGACCCCCAACACCCCGCGGCGGAATCGGAGTTGGAAACGCTGAGGACCGTCCTGTCTCTATCCACCTAATGTACAAAGTCCCAAAACCCATTCAAGGGTTTCTTAGACCATTCCCACAGCCGCTATCTTCCGCAACTCTTTGCGAAAGACGACGTTAGACCCTGATAGTAAAAACAGGTGCTTTCCCTAGCAGCCAAGGTCGTACCGAACCAGGTAATACAGCAGGTCGTCGATCGTCACCCCGCCATCCGGCATGCCCGCACCACTCCCATCGTCCACGTCCGCGTCGGGCACACCTTCGCTGTACATCGCGAGGTAGTACAACAGATCATCGATCGTCACCCCCCCGTCGGGCGTGCCCGTCCCGCTTCCGTTGTCCACGTCCGCCACGCACACGAACCTCAGGTCCGGCGTCGTCGCCGAATACACCACGCGCCGAGATTGGGGCGCCGACGACGCCGAAAATCGCCCCGCGATCGGTCCCGTGCCCAGCAAGTGCAGCGGGACACCGGCATCGATCATGAACCCGTTCACGAACGAGGCGGTCAGCCGTCCGTCGAGTTGGAACGCCCAGGCGCGCAGCCGCGGGTCCAGCGGCGGCTCGTCATAGTCCACCGCGAGCACGCCCGCCGCCGCCTGCGTATACGCCCCCAGGATATTCAGCGTCGAATCCGCGCCGAGGGCCACCCGCCCCGAGTTCACAAAGCCCGCCGGGCTGGGCGGCGTCAGCGTCAGCGTGCGCCATCCCCGCAGTTCGAGTTCGCCGTCCACGCCCCGCAACGTATTGCTCAGCCACGGAAGTGAGTTGTCCGCCCCGCCCAGCACCACGCTCGCGCCGGGGCCAATCACGCGCGCGACCACCCCCGCGGGCAGGCGCAGGATGCCCGTGCCGCTCGTCACCCACCGTCCGCCCGAGAGCCGTTCGCCCGAGGCCTGGTTCACGACGCTGTTGAAGTTGAGCGACGTCGAGGTGGCGTGCGCGGTGCCCAGTTGATCCACCCGGCAGTTGATATTGGCCGCCCCAGTCCCCGTGGTCGTCACCGTGGTCAGCGTTCCCGTGTTGCGCAGAAGCGCCGCGTTGCCGCCGTTGAGAAGGATGTTGCGGTTGCTCGCGGTGTCAAAGGTCAAGGTCCCCGCGTTGCTGAACGCCGAGTCCCCGAGCGTGATCGTGCCGCCGATCGTCATGCGGCCGTGGTTCTCGATCAGACGGGTCCAGTTCCGTGTTCCGGTGGCCGTCGTCGTGGTATCGCACGCCGGCGCGAGGATAAGCCGACCCGCGCCGCCGATCTCGCCGTCGAGTTGCGCCACGGTCATCACCGTCAGGTCGCCCGGCCCGGTGATCGTGCCCGTGGGGTTGGTCCCGGTCATGCGCACGCCGCGGATCGTCGAAGGCGCCCGTACGTTCAAGACCCCGTTGCTCCCGACGACGATCGTCGGGATCGAGGGAAGATCGCCATCGAGGAAGAGCGTGCACGCCCCGACGCTCAGTTCGTTCGCCACGGGGGCGAACCCCGGCGCGAAGGAAAAGTTGCCTCGGCTCAGCGAAAAGCGGCCGCCCGCCGCAAGGTGCAGGCCGCCGTTGATCGTGAGGTCCACCGCGGGCGACGGGCCGCTGATGCTCACGTCCGCGAAGGCGGTGAGGCGTCCTTGCGTCGGGGGCAACGCGGGGATCACGAGCGCGAGGCTGCCTTGACCGACGGTCTCGATGACCCCGCTTGCCATGTTGACCAATCCCGTGATCGAACGCACCCCGGGGAAACTCGACGTCACCAGCCCCTCGTTCACGAACGTGCCGGGCGTCGTCACGCTCGAGATCGAACCCGACTGCAATCGAATCGTCCCGCCCGCCCGATTCGTGAACGTGGCGCCGCCGAGCACCACAAATCCCGACGCCCGCGGCTCGATCGTCCCGAAGTTCTGCGTCGTACACCCGTAACTCGGGGTCGAGTTTCCGTCATGCACCGTCGTGCTGCCCGCCTCAAAGGTGAGTGTGCCGGGGCCTTCAAATCGCCCGCCGCCCAGGGTGTTCGTGCCCGTCAACGCCAGCGAATCCATGATCCGCACCACGGCCGACGACGCAAACCCATTGCTGAACGTGCTGTACCGATGCGCGCCGTGGATCTCCAGCGTCCCACCCGAGGCCAACACGCCCTGGCCGACCACGGGGTCGCGGATGATGACCGTGCCCGCGTTCACGCCGAACCCGCCCGTGGAAAGAAACGTGCCCGAAGTGAACTCGACATCCGAAAGCGAGGGCCGCCCGCCACCAAAGACGCTCGATCCTGCTTGAAAGATCGCGGTCGGTCCGCCGGACAGTCCGATCGACTTTCCCGTCGCCACCTCAAAATCACCGAACTGCTCCCCCACCAGCACGAGCCCCAGGCTCATCCCCGTCACGCTGATCCGCGCCGTCGCGCTGGTCTGCATCGGCACGCTGATCGACGTGAGCATGTTCGCCGTGCTCGTCTGGTTGATCCGTCCGTGGCACGCGAACATCGACCCCGCTTCGATCGCCCGAATGATGTTCCCGACGAACGGGTCCGTCCCGAAGTTCAGCGTGCCCCCGGCGCCCAGCGTCACGTCCGTCCCGTCCCGCAGCGTCAGCGTCCCCATCGTGAAGTTGCACGTCGTCTGGATCACCAGGTTCCGCCGGATCACCAGTTCGTACGACGCCGCCATCGGCCCCGTGAACGTCGCCGTCCCCGCCGCCAGCGTCAGCGTCCCCGTCCCCGCGATCTCGCCTCCCGTCCAACTCATGTTGAAGTTGCACGTGATGTCCCCGGCCCCAGTCAGCAGTCCTCCCGTGATCTGTGTGGTGGCCGCCGACGTCGTCGCGCCGTTCAGCGCCAGCGTCCCCGCCGTCACCACAAACCCCGTCAGCGAAGAGGCCTCCGCCACCGTCAGCGAGCCCCCGGTCACCCGAATCTGCCGGCCCGCCGTGATCGATCGCACCGCATGCGTGCCGTTCGGCACGAACACCGAGGGTGTGCCCCCCGGGATCGCCACGTCGTCGCTCGCGTTGGGCAACCTCGCCGGGTTCCAGTTGTTGACGTCCACCCACGAGCCCGCCGTGCCCCCGCCCACCCACGTGATCGTCTGCGAGGCCGCATGCCGCGCCGTGACGAGGACCACCAGCACGACCAATGCCAAAGCGCGCGCCATCCGAACCTCCTCGATCTGGACGCACAGCCTACCGGATCGGCCATTTGCGAGCAAGCCGCGTGTGCCTTGCCTCAATACCGCCTCAGCACCCGTTCTCAAACCGAAGCAGGTAATACAAAAGATCGTCGATCGTCACCCCGCCGTCCGGCGTCCCGCTCGACGTGCCGTCGTCCACGTCCGCCTCCAGGTCACCCGCCTCGAACGCGCCGAGGTAATACAGAAGGTCATCGATCGTCACCCCGCCGTCGCACGCGCCCGATCCCGTCCCGTCGTCCAGGTCCGCGATGCAGCGCAGGAACGAGAGATGATCGAACGCGAAACCGTCGCCAAACGACCCCGTGCGCCCGTTGTTGAATCGGACCTCGTGGATGCGCGTGTCCGGGCACAGCCCGTCGATGCGCACATAGCCCTGCCGCCCGCCGCCGTTGAGTCCAAGCCCCGTCCGCCCCAGGATCGACCCCACGTCCCGACCGTTCACCACCAGGCGTCCGTCCTGGTCCACCTGCTGCAACGTAAACCCGACCGACGACTGCGGCGGGTTGAAGTGGAACACGATGTCCCCCCAGTTGTCCCCCGCGGTGTACGGGTACGACTGGTTCGTCCTCGTGTTGATCACGCACCGCTCCCCGTCCCACACCCCCGTGTCGAACGCATCCCCAAAGGGATCATCCGTCAGCGGGTTGAAGACGTTGGGCAGCGTCGTCGTCGCCGCCGTGTTGCCCGCGGGCGATTCCCAGGAGATCGACAGCCCGGGGATCAGCGCGGTGTCCTCGAAGTCCTCCACCGCGAACGACGTCAGCCCCAGCACCGAGTCCGGGCTGCCCCAGAGTTGCGGCCCAAACCCCACCACGTTGAAGCGTGGCGTGGGGTTGGTGGAGAAGGTCAGGTGATCGATCGTGAATCCGTCGCCGACGACGTTCTCGATCTTGACCGAAGAGATGGTGTCGCCGCCGTCGGCCTGGATCAGCACATATCCCAGGCGACCGCCGTTCACGTTGAGTCCCGTGAGTGCGGCGATCCCCCCGAGGTTCACGCCGTTGATCACCAGGCGCGCATCCAGGTCCAACTGCGTCAGGCTAAACCCGACCGCCCGCACCGAGGGGTTGAAGTGCAGCACCAGATGGCCCCAGTTCTGAGCGTCGGTGTAGGTGTAGGTTCGGTTCCGCCACGCGGAGATGCAGGCCCGGGTGCCGTCCCAATGGCCCCCGACGAACGCGCTCCCGAAGGGGTCCGGCACTGTCGCGTCAAACAGGTTCGGCAGCGTCGCCGTCGGCCCAAAGTTCCCCGCCGGGCTCAGCCACTCCACCTGCAACCCCGGCGCGAGTGTCGCGTCCTCAAAGTCCTCCACCACCCCGTCCGCAAATCCGATCGCCCCGCCCGTCAATCCCCACCGGATCGGCGTGCTCCCGCTCACCGTGATCGCCCCGAGCACGCTGCTCACACCAAGGCTCGTCGTCACCGCGGCGAGCACAACTCGTTGCCACTTCAACATTTTGGTATCTCCTCGTACTCCTGCCCCGCCAATATAACCCAACTTCGATCCACCCGCCACCGCCCCGATCCGAAATACCAAAAACCCTCTCATCGCCACCCCACCCCGTTGCTTTTTTTCGGACTCGCGTCGCGCTCCATGTTCGCTCCCCTTCCCGCAAAAAACAAAAAGGCCCACACATGCCGACAAGGGCGATGTGTGGGCTACAGGGGGAAGGCCGGACTCCGGACACTCGCGTGCGTGACGAGTCCGGCCAGCCTCCGGTTGTTGCGGAGGCCGTGGCGTGGGTCTAGTACACGAACTGCAAATCAAACGTGACGCGCTTGTCCATGATGTCCGCGTTCTTGTTCGTCAACGCAAACTCGTACGTCCCGCCGATCGAAAGATGTGGGTTGAACTTCCACCGACCACCCACACCCATCCACACCACCGTGCTCCCGTCCACGTCCGCCGAGCCGATGTTCGCGTAGTCCAGCCCGCCCACCTTCAGCGGCAACTTGTTCCCGTCGCTCAGGTAGTGCAGCCCGTGCACTTCGATGCACGGCGCGAACCCGCCGATCAGGTCGTAGTCCGCGTGCAGGTCCCACTGGAAGATCGTGTTCCCGTCGTCGTCATCGAACGGCACACGCACCGTCGCGTTCCCCACCAGGTGGAACTTGTCCCACCCCTTCGCCATCGACACGAACGGGCTGATCTCCGCCGGGTTGCTCTGCAGCACCTTCCATTCGCCGCTCTGCAGCATCAGCCGCACGCCCGGCGTGATCACGAAATCATTGTCCCGATCGACGTACACCGCATACTTCAGCCCCGCCGCGATCCCGTTCCAGCCTTCTTCTTCCGGGAGCAGGTTCGCGTCCAGCCACGAATACCCGTCCTTGGTCGCGATGAATCCCAGCCGCTCGGTCAGCGCCACCCGCGCCTGCACCGCCGCCACGTCCACGTTGCCGCCCTGCAGTTGGCTCTTGTCGCTGAACTCGTGGTGCAGGTACAGGAACCGCACGCCCGTGTTATTGAAAGGCGACTCGAAGTAGATCGGCTGCCCGACGGGCTCATAGAAGTGCTCGAACCCGCGCAGCCCGCTCAGGAACCCATCCCACCCGATCTTCGAGTCCGAGTGCCAACGCTCTTTCGAAAACGCAAACGTCGCATTCGGATTCACGCCCGAGGCGCTCGCCGCCGCGTCCGTCGTCTTCGCCGCCTCCTGTCCCGCCGCGCTCGAGGTCAACGCGCCCGCCACGAGGAGGAGAGCCGCCGCCGTTCGGCACGCATGATGAAGTCGCATTTGGTCCAACTCCCGAAGTAGGCCGTCCAGTGAGTGAGCCACGCGCAAACCCCCTGTCGGCTGCACTCGATTATCGGATAACGTAGTCAGGAAATCAAGAGACTGGGCCCAAGAAATCCGCGCACGTCACCGCTCCGATGGGCACACCCCCGGTCCGCCGCTTGAAAATCTCAACTCTGGGAAGGCCCGCCCAACCCCGGGCGTACCCCACTTTGGACGCCTCGGCCCCACAAACACCGGGATCAAACCACCCCGCGGCCCGCGCCGAACCTCTTTACGCCGACACCCGCTTCGGATGCTCCCGCGCCAACTCCTCCAGCAGCGCTTGCGCCAACGTCTCGAACTGCGCCGTCGTGTTGTACTGGTGCGCCGACACCCGGATCACGCGGCGGTTGTCCGCCGACAGCCGCCAGATCGGCGCCACGATCCGATGCCGACGGATCAACTCATCCTGCAGCGGATCGTCATACTCCGTCACCCGGCTCATCATCTCCGCCGCGGGCTCCGGCAGCGGGATCGTCACCATCGACCCGATCATCGCGTCCGGCGCCGGTGCCGACACCCCCAGCGCCCGGCACACGATGTCCCGTGCCTTCAGCGCCAGTTCATGGTTCGAGCGATACAACGCCGCCAGCCCGCCCGGGAGCATCCCGCGGAGCGCGTCGATCGCCTGCGGCACGCACAGCATCGCCGAATAGTCGTTCGTCCCCACGTAATCAAAGTCCCGAAGAAACAACGCCCGCTCGGGCCTCACCTTGTGCGCCCGGCTCGACAACGCGTGCGGACGGAATCCCGCCTGCTTGTCGCTCCGCACGTACAGAAACCCGCTCCCCTTCGGGCACGACAGCCACTTGTGGAACGAGCCCACGTAATACGTCGGCGCCAGGCCCTGCACGTCCACCTCGATCTGCCCGGGCGTGTGCGCCCCGTCCACGCACACCTCGATCCCGCGCGCCATCAGCCCTCGGACGATCGCCGTCACCGGGAAGATCAGCGACGTCGCGCTCGTGATGTGCGCGATGAACGCGATCTTCGTCCGCGACGTCGCCGCGCCGAGCACCGCCTCCGTCACCTGCTCCGGGCCCTCGATCGGGAACGGCACCTTCGCCTTCACCACCCGCGCCCCCGTCGCCGCGCACACCCGCTCCAACTCGTTCACGATCGACATGTACTCATGGTCCGTGATGAGCACCTCATCCCCGGGACCGAGTTTCGTGTTGTTCAAGACCGTGCACAACGCCACCGTCGCGTTCGGCATCGGCGCGATGTCCGCCGCCCGGCAATGCACCAGGCCCCCGATCCGCTCCCGCACCTCGTCCATCATCCGCTCGAGGTCCACCTTGAAGAACCGCACCGGGTCCCGCTCCATCCGCGCACGCACCTCCGCCTGCGCGTCCTGCACGCTCCGCGGCACGCTCCCATACGACCCGTGATTCAGGAACGTCAACGTCGGGTCCAGCGTCCACTGGTTCGTCGGAAACGTCAGCGGTCGTGCCTCCAGCGACGGGCCCAACTTCGACTCCGTTGGACGCGGCGAGACACCCGTTTGGGAAGACGACAAAGCGGCGGCGGTGGCGAGCATATGGATTCCAATATCGGCGCGGCACAGCGTACGCGCCCAATCCTCACTTTGGAATCTCCCAGCACGCTTCCCACCCGCAAAATCCTCCCCATTTCCTCGTTCACATCCTCTTCACACCGCTTCCGCGAACTTCCTCCCCAGTCCTCCGGTATACTCCTCGCACGCACCTCGCGCCCCCTTATGCCCACCGACTGGTCTGACAACATCGTCGTCGTCGATCTCGCCGATGAGCCCGCCCTCTCCGACGAGTTGGCCGGCGTCATCCAACGCGTCACCCAGAGCGACGACGTCCCCCACGTCGTGCTCAACTTCGGCGGCGTCTCCTACGTCAACAGTTCCAACCTCGCCCAACTCCTCCGCATCAAGAAACGCCTCCAGGAATGCTCCCGCCTCGTCCGCCTCTGCTCGGTCTCCCAGGACGTCTGGTCCGTCCTCGCCGTCACCGGCCTCGATAAGGTCTTCCGCGTCGCCCCCGACCCCTTGACCGCCCTCGCCGGTATCCAACTCGAAGAAGCCGGAGGCTAACGCCTCCCGTCCAAGCCCCGTGCCCCGACGGATTTCGCGCCGCCGCGCCTCTTCTCCCTCCATCCATGCCCTCCGCCGTTGCCAGCCCCGTCCTTCCTGCCGACCCGGACCGCCCCGGCGCCCCTGCGGTCGCCGAACTCCGCGCCCTCCGAAAAAAGTACCTCAAGCCCGACGGCTCCATCATGGTCGAGGCCCTCCGCGGCGTCGATCTCCAAATCCACAAGGGCGACTACGTCGCCATCATGGGCGCCTCCGGCTCCGGCAAGTCCACCCTCATGAACATCCTCGGGTGCCTCGATCGACCCTCCGAAGGTGATTACATCCTCGACGGCCGCAACGTCACCGAGATGTCCGACGAGGAACTCTCCACCTTCCGCGGCAAGACCATCGGCTTCGTCTTCCAGGCCTTCAACCTCATCGCCCAACTCACCGTCCTCGAGAACATCGCCCAGCCCCTCTTTTACCAAGGCATCCCCAAGACCATCCGCGAAGCACGCGCCGCCGAAGTCGCCGCCCTTGTCGGGCTCTCCGGACGCCTCGACCACCGCCCTCGCGAACTCTCCGGCGGGCAGCAGCAACGCGTCGCCATCGCCCGCGCCCTCGTCGGGAAGCCCGTCGTCCTCATGGCCGACGAACCCACCGGCAACCTCGACTCCTCCACCGGCCTCTCCATCCTCGCCCTCTTCGAAGAACTCCACGCCCAAGGCATGACCATCATCATGGTCACCCACGACAACACCGTCGCCGCCCGCTGCGAACGCGTCGTCCGCCTCAAGGACGGTGTCATCGAGTTCGACCGCACCCAAGTCCCTGTCCGCCCCCCCCCGACCCCCGTCGTCGAGTAGCGCCGCGCTCCCCGCCGCCTTCACCATCGGCGACCCGACCTCCTCCTGCAAAGTCCAATCGCCCGATCGGCCCACGCACGCCCACGCGCCGATTCCGTCTCGAGGTTCGCCTCCTCGCCCCTATCTCGACGCTCTCCACAGTTCCATGACCATTCGCCGTACCCCCCAAGATTTCCGCGTGGAAGAGCGGCCCGCGCCATCGCTCCTCGCCTCGCTCGCGCCGTCCCCCTCGCCCGCCACGCCCCACGCCGTTCTTTACCTCACCAAAAACTCCCTCTCGACGCCCGAAGCCGAGCAGCGCCTCGCGAAAGCGCTCAACCTCAAGCCCAACGCGATCCAACACGCCGGCCTCAAGGACAAGCACGCCATCACCTCCCAACTCGTCTCCTGTTCGCTCTCCCATGGACACGCCAAGTCCGGAAGGATGGGCCTTCTTGAAGCCGCCTCCCCCAACGCCGGTCTGGGGTGGATTTCATCCGCTCCCCACCCTCCATCTGCGATCGATCAAGCCGCCTCGACCCTCCCCTCCCCAGGTGCGTGCCACGCCCAACTCCTCGGCTATGCACGCGACCCCGCCTCGGCCGCCTGGATCGACCGCAACCGCTTCACCATCACCATCCGGGACCTCACGCCCAGCCACATCGACACGATCGACCGCCACCTCGCGTGCCTCCATGTCGATCCAACCTCCCTCCTCTTCACCAACTACTTCGGCGACCAACGCTTCGGCTCCGCACGCCACGGGCGCGGCTTCGCCGCCGCCCATCTCATCAGGGGCGAGTTCGAGGAGGCCCTCCGCCTCGCCATCGCCACCCCCGCACGCAAGGACACCGGCGCCAAACGCGCCTTCACCCGGCAACTGGCACAAAACTGGGGCGACTGGTCGTCGCTCGCCTCTACGCTCCCCCGGTGCCCCGAGCGTGCCGCCATCGAAGTCCTCGCCCGCGGCCAATCCTTCCAACTCGCCTTCGCCGCCCTTCCGTACTTCACGCAGCGCGTCATCGTCGAGGCGTTCCAGTCGTACCTCTGGAACAAGGTCGCCGCCACGCTCGTCCCGACCCTCGCCCACGCCCAACCCAACGACGCCGCACGGGTCATCCGCGCCCGCGACGACTTCGCCCTGATGCTCTTCCCGCGCGCGGACGCCATCACGCCCATCGACCGAGATCGCGAACTCCCCATGCCCGCGCCATCGACCACCGTGCCGTCCTGGGCCACGCAGGCCTACGACCACGTCCTTCGCGAGGAGCATCTCACCCTCGACCAACTCCGGATCCCGGGCCTCCGCCGTCCCGCCTTCGACGCGTTCGACCGCCCACTCTTCGCCCTCGCGACCTCTTTCGGATTGACCCCCCCCCAACCCGACGACCTCTCCAAGGGGGGCAAGCGCCTCAAACGCACGCTCCGGTTCGATCTCCCCAGCGGCTCGTACGCCACCGTTCTCCTTCGGGCGCTCGGGCAATGAACACCCGGTCCAGCCTCGATCCGCCCAACCGGGAGTGACGCCCGTTGTGCGCACACGCGCGCACGTCCCACCCCCGTTATTTCAAAACTCCGGGCGCACGATCGGCCTCGAGAAAACCAGCCCTTCCCAGCGTTTGCATCCGCTTACAAACCTCCCGCGCGCGCACAATCCCGTCCCTTCGCCCCTTGATAGAGCCACTCCCTTCTTTGACATCCAAATACACCGTTCGCGCCGGCCACGCCCCCGACCAGGATTCTCCTTTGCCCCTTTTCCACGCTTCTCATACCATCCCCCATGCACCTCAAGCGCTCCGACCACTACCACGGCCCAGAGACCGTCCCCGTCAAGTACATCCTCGAAGACCCCGTGGGACTCACCGGCAAGGACCAGCGCGAGGTCGATCTCATGGCCGCCAAGGGCGAGCACCTCCTCGAAGTCGCCATGGACCACGGCATCAACATCGAGCACGCCTGCGGCGGCGTGTGCGCCTGCTCGACATGCCACATTTATGTGGAATCCGGCGCCGCGAGCCTCAGCGAGCCCACCGAGGCCGAGGAAGATCGCGTCGAAGAAGCACCGGGCCTCCAGCGCAACAGCCGCCTCTCCTGCCAGTGCACGATCGAGGGCGAAGGCCCCATCGTCGTCCGCGTCCCCGCCTGGAATCGCAACGCGGTGAAGGAAGTGCCGCACTGAGGCGTCGTTTCCTTCAGCAACCGTCCGCATATCTCCGGACGTACACGCCGACGTCCTCCAACGTCAACTCGCCGTCGCGTCCGAGTTCGCCCTCGCGCGTGCCCACGTCCGCCCGCGGGTCGCCCGCCTCGAACAACTCCAGATAATAAAAAAGATCGTCGATCGACACGCCCCCGTCGCACTTCCCCAGGCCGCTCCCGTCGTCCAGGTCCGCGGGGCAATCTCGCCACCTGGCCCAGTTGACGCTCACCACGCCGTCCACGCGGTCGAACGCGCCGACCGTCACCACCTCATCCCGGTAGACCAGCGCGCCGTTCGACACCGCGAACCCACGCTGACGGGCGAGCCCCGCGCCGAAGGGCCTCCACGCCGCGCCGTCCCACCGTGCCAGTCCGTCCGCGATCTGCCCTTCCGCGAGGTGGAATCCGCCGATCGCGATCAGGTCGCCGTGATACTCCACGAGCGCCGTTGCGCCGCTGCTGAGCCCACGCCCCACCGCCGTCCACAACCGCGTTCGAGCATCCAGCCTCCAGACCCCGTCGCGATACGACGAACCGACCACCAGATCGCCCTGGAATCGCGCCATGCACAGCACGGGCCCGCGCTGCCAACCGTCGACCAGGCCCCACCCCTCGCCGTCCCACGCCGCCAGGTTGCGCAAGGCCAACCCGGCGATCGAGGTGAAGTTGCCCCCGACGAGCAAGCGCCCCTCGTGGATGAAGAATCGAGCGATCGTGCCGGGGCTGTCGACCGCGATCGGGATCAGCGCCGAGCCGTCGCTCAGGTAGATGTGGAACGCCGCGGGGGTGTTTCCCGCCGCGGGGAACTGCACGCCGAGCGCCAGTTGGCCCGCGTACTCGGCGACGGCGACGACCGAGCCCGGGACCTCCTCACCCACGGCGCTCCGCCACGCCGATCCATCCCAGATCGCGACGCGATTGCACGCAACGCCGCCGCTCCGGCTGAAATCGCCCGCGGCGACCAACTGTCCGCGGAAGATCGTCAGGGCCCGAACCGGGGCGTCGAACCCCTCCCCGATCGCGGACCACCGAATCCCATCCCATGCGGCGATGTGGTTCGCGGGCACGTCGCCGAGGCGGGTGAACTCCCCGCCCACGATCACGCGCCCGCCGTGCTCCAGGATCGCGAGGATGGGATTGTCGATGCCCGGCGAGACAGGCTCCCAGACACGTCCCGCACGCCGCGCCACGCCCCATCGCCACGCGCCGCCCCCTCGGCGGAAGTCGCCCGCGATGTGGACCTGGCCCGCGAAGGAGACAACTCGGTAGACGTTCCCGATCGGCGCGTAGTCGTGGGAAGTCGCTCCATCCCACCGTTCCGTGGAAGCGGGCTGTGCGATGATGAGGTGATCGCCGTCCGACCCAAGGCCGACCACGTCGCGCTCGTCGGTCGAGACGGCCTGCCATGCTTCGCCATCCCAACGGGCCAGCCCGGACGCGGGCACGCCCGCCACGCCGTCAAAGCCACCCCCGATGTAGAGGTTATTTCCGAGCACGTGGAGCGCTCGAACGACGCGGGCGCCTTGGGCGGTGGGGGAGAGGCCGCCATCGCCGATGGAGTTCCATTGGGCGCCGTCCCACGCGGCGAGGCCGGCGAGTGGACGTCCGCCCGCGGCACGAAAGGATCCACCGGCGACGAGACGGTCGCCATAGATGGCGAGGGAGGTCACGCCGCCGTCGAGCCCCAGCCCGAGCGATCGCCATCCCGACGCGCTCCAGGCGGCGATGCCTGAGGCTCGGAGGTTGGGTGGAACGCCCATGATGTGACCGGCGACGATGAGTTCACCGCGCCAGGAGCACAGGGCACGCACCTCCCCGATGGGTCCGGGGGTGACGAACTGCCAGCGCGAACCGTCCCACCAGGCGAGGTTGCTCAGGGCGTTGCCGCTGAAGGAGCCGCCGACGTACAGGCGCCCCTCGTGGAATGCGAGCGCGGACGCGGCGCCGTACTGCAGGCCGGTGCCCATCGGAATCCAGCGTTCGCCGTCCCACGCGGCGACGAAGCGGGATTCGAGATCACCGGCGATGGTAAAGTCGCCCGCGACGACGAGCATGTCGCCCATCGGGCCTGCGCCGTCGGGATCACATTCGAGGGCATCAAAGATGGTGCCGACGACCCCCGCGATGCCGCGATCCGGGCCTTGGACCCACGCCCCGCACGATTGGGCGCGTGCCGGGGCGAGCGGCAGGATCATGGCGGACAGGCAGGCGAAGAAGGCCAGGGACCGGCGCACCACCCTCGACACGCTTATAGACGCGACGTGCATGGGTTCCTCCACAATGACCACCACGACGGCCCGACCAGCCTATCCGAAAGTCACGGAGAGGACAAGAGCCACGTGCACCGAATCGAGCGGCGACGAAGCGCGTGCTCAAGCCTGCACGATGGCGCGCACCTCGGCGGCAAGGGTTTGGGCGGCCGAGCGGACCGCCTCGGACCACGCCCCGCCGCCACTCGCGTAGATGACGCTCCGGCTGGCGGTGACGAGGACGCCCCGCGAGCCCGGGGACGTGCCGTCGCGCATCATGTCGCGGACGTCCTCGGCCTTTCCGCCCTGCGCGCCATAGCCAGGGATGAGGAAGAACTGGTCGCGGAGTCGAGCGCGGAGCGCTCGGGCTTCGCCGGACTTGGTGGCCCCGACGACGGCGCCGACATGGCTAAGCCCGCAGGTGGCGCGATGGTCACGCCCGAGGGCCGCGACCTCGTCGGCCACCATCTCGGCGACGGTGCGTCCGTCGGCCAGGCGAGGCGACTGGATCGCATCGCTGTCGGGGTTGCTGGTGCGGACGAGGACGAAGACCCCGAGTTGGGCCTCGAGGAAGGGCGTGATTCCGCTGCGCCCGAGGTAGCCGTTGACGGTGATCGCGTGGGCGCCGGAGCGCCGGGCGCCGGCGGCGTAGTGGGCGGCGGTGGTGGAGATGTCGCCCCGCTTGGCGTCGAGCAGGACGACGAGCCCGAGCCCGGCGGCTTCGGCGATGGCCTCTTCAAGGACGGCCACACCTTTGTGTCCATACCGCTCGAAGCAGGCGGACTGGAACTTGACCGCGGGGACGAGCGGCGCGGGCTTGGCGATCGCCTGCAGGACGCCGCGGCAGAACTCCGCGACGGCTTGCGTCGGCTCGTGGTGGCGAGCCCGAATCTCGGCGGGCAGGGAGTCGAGCACGGGGTCGAGGCCTACGCAGACGGGTGAACCCACGCGATCGATCGCGTGGGAGAGGAGATCGGCGAAGGGGGAGGGGTTGGACATCGCGTCGAGGGTACGGGCCGACACGCGGGCCGAACCGACCTATACTTGATGCGTAGTTTTGATTGATTCTAAATCGCAATAATGGACCTCCAAGTCACTTAGTTGGAGTAGCACATGGCGCTGAAACTTCCGATCTATCTCGATCATGCGGCGACGACGCCGTGCGACCCAAGGGTGGTCGAGGCGATGATGCCGTATTTCACGGAGAAGTATGGGAATCCGGGGAGCCGGAACCACCGCTTTGGTTGGGAGGCGGAGGAGGGAGTGGACAAGGCGCGAGGGCAGGTGGGGGCGTTGCTGGGTGCGGACGAGAAGGAAGTGATCTTCACGAGCGGCGCGACGGAGAGCAACAACCTGGCGATCAAGGGCGCGGCCTACATGTACGAGAAGGCGCCGGCGGGGAGCGCCAAGCGCGGGCACATCATCACGAGCATCATCGAGCACAAGGCGGTGCTGGACCCATGCAAGCGGCTGCAGAAGGAGGGCTTTGAGGTCACCTTCCTGGAGCCCGGGCGGGACGGGATCATCACGGCGGAGATGGTGAAGGGGGCGATGCGAGACGACACGATCCTCGTGTCGCTGATGTGGGCGAATAACGAGATCGGGACGCTGAACGAGGTGCGGGAGATCGGCGCGCTGTGCCACGATCGCGAGGTGATCTTCCACACGGATGCGACGCAATGGGTGGGGAAGATGCCGACGGACGTGGAGAAGGACCATGTGGACCTGCTGTCGATGAGCGGGCACAAGATCTATGGGCCGAAGGGGGTGGGGGCGTTGTATGTGCGTCGTCGGCGTCCGCGGGTA
Organism: uncultured Phycisphaeraceae bacterium; assembly: GCA_964543905.1. Taxonomy (GTDB): domain Bacteria; phylum Planctomycetota; class Phycisphaerae; order Phycisphaerales; family UBA1924. The sequence continues at coordinate 104,107 of CAZIZO010000001.1, read as the reverse complement.
CGGCTTCACGCGTTGGCGGACGGGGGCGGGCAGGAGCGTGGATTCCGCAGCGGGACGCTGAACGTGACGGGGATCGTGGGGCTGGGCAAGGCGTGCGAGATCGCGGCGGCGGAGATGGAGAAGGACGCCGAGCGGTTGTTCAAGATGCGCAGCCGGATCGAGTCGTCGATCACGAGCCAACTCGACTCGTGCCAGGTGAACGGGCACGCGACGAGGCGGTTGCCGCACCTGACGAACATCTCGTTCGGGTTTGTGGAGGGGGAGGGGCTGATGATGGCGATCAAGGAGATCGCGTGCAGCAGCGGGAGCGCGTGCACGAGCGCGAGCCTCGAACCGAGTTATGTCCTCAAGGGGCTGGGCGTCGGCGACGAACTCGCCCACTCGTCGCTCCGCCTCTCGCTGGGCAAGTGGACGACGGACGAGCAGGTGGACTATGCGATCGCGAAGATCGTGGAGGCCGTCAAGAAGTTGCGGATGATGAGCCCGTTGTACGACATGCACAAGGAAGGGATTGACCTGAGCAAGGTGGAGTGGGCGCACCACTAGGATGGGGTGCATCGCGGAGGGCGCACGAATCGAACCAGGGAAGTCACGAACGGCCAAACGGCCAGAACGGACGCTCGGAGAAGGTGAACCATGGCATACGGACCCAAAATCATCGACCATTACGAGAATCCACGCAACGTCGGGAACTTCGGCACCCAGGCCGAGGTCAAAGGCCGCAAGGACATCGGGGTCGGGCTGGTCGGCGCGCCCGAGTGCGGCGACGTGATGCAGTTGCAGATCAAGGTGAACCCGGCGACGGGGGTGATCGAGGACGCGAAGTTCAAGACCTTTGGCTGCGGGAGCGCGATCGCGTCTTCGTCCCTCGCGACGGAGTGGCTCAAGGGCAAGAACCTGGCCGAGGCCGAGTCGATCAAGAACACACAGATCGTGGAGGAACTGAGCCTCCCGCCGGTGAAGATCCACTGCTCGGTGCTGGCGGAGGACGCGATCCGAGCGGCACTGGCGGATTACAAGGCGAAGAACGGGATCGCGTCCGAGAAGAAGGAAGCGGTGACGCCCTGAGGGCGACGGCGGTTGGTGTCATGCGAATCCCGCCCGATCCGAGCGCGAACGACGAACGTATACTTCAATGAAGGAGTCCACGACCATGTCCGCATCTGCCCCGAGCCACACGGCCGACCAGACCCAGCACGACGGCGTGATCCTCACGCCCCTCGCGGCGAAGGAGATCCACCGCATCATCGACGAGCAGGAACTGGACAAGGAGAAGGTTCACCTGCGGGTGGGGGTCAAGGGTGGCGGGTGCTCGGGGTTCTCGTACGTGCTCGATTTGACGGAGTCGAAGAAGGACACGGACGAGGTCTTTGAGCAGCACGGGATTCGGATTCTCTGCGACCCCAAGAGCCTGCTGTATTTGACGGGCGTGACGGTGGACTTCCGTGACGAGATCATGGGCCGCGGGTTTGTGTTCAACAACCCGAACGCGACGAGTTCGTGCGGGTGCGGGAGCAGTTTCTCGGCCTGACCAAGGTGCGAGTCTCCAAGGCGAGGTGGTCCGCGACTCACTTTGGGCTGTGGGTGCGGCGGATGTGCGTGGGGGCCCTCGGCGTGGGGGAGATTTTCCACAGGCTATCCCGAGGGAAGGTGCGGGTTGTTGCCCGGGTTTGGTTCCGATATGCTAATGGATCAGACTCGACCGGCAGGCGAGTGGTGTGTCTGCGCGGGTCTGTTTCGTCGGGGTAGTTGAGCATGAGCCAAGCCCATGTTCCGTTGGAGACGACGCACGGCTTTTCGCCGCCGACGGTGACGCAGTTTGGCGTGTTCCTGACGAACAAGGTGGGGAAGATGCTGGACTTGGTGGACGCGTTCGAGGGCACGCCGTGCCAGATCTGCGCGTTGTCGGTGCATGAGGCGAGCGATCATGCGGTGGTTCGGATCGTGACGAACTCGGCATCGTCGGCGCGGGAGATCTTGAGGAAGCAGAATCTGCCGTTCACGGAGAAGGACGTGCTGTGCGTGGAGTTGGCGCCGCACCAGACGCTGTCGAGCATGTGCCTGAGCCTTCTGGGGGCGGAGTTGTCGATCCAGTTTGCGTATCCGCTGATGCGGAAGGCGGGGGACAACGCGGCGATCGCGTTGGCGGTGGATGATGCGACGCTGGCGGGGCAGATCCTTCGTCGGAAGGATTTTCGGTTGATGGGTGAGGCCGACCTGGCGAGGGCCAAGGGCTAAAGCGAACGAAGGTCGGCCTGCGTACGCTACGCTCCCCATCGGAAGGTGGATCGGGGCGGTAACTCAATTGGTAGAGTGCCACCTTTGCAAGGTGGAAGTTGGGAGTTCGAGTCTCCTCCGCTCCATTCCGGCATCCGTCCGGAGGAGGTTTTTTTGGGTGGGCGTCGGGTGGGCGTTCCGCGCGGTGGGGTGGACGTTGCGCGAGTGTTCGAAGTGGGGAGTCGGACGAGGCGCGATGGGTCGAGGGGGCGAAGGGGCTGAAGAAAGGGATGTACGCCAAGAACAAGGCGACCCCGCGTGTGCGGAGTCGCCTGGAGGATGTTGGGGGCGATGGGAAGGGATGGGTGGGGATTAGCAGCCGGCCTCGAAGCGGAGGAGGTAGTAGAGGAGGTCGTCGATGGTGACGCCGCCGTCGGGGGTGCCGGTGCCCGAGCCGTCGTCGACGTCGGCGCCGATGACGCCGGCCTCGAAGATGGTGAGGTAGTAGAGGAGGTCGTCGATGGTGACGCCGCCGTCGGGGGTGCCGGTGCCTGAGCCGTCGTCGACGTCGGCGACGCAGGAGGGCGGGGGCGCGGAGGGGGAGAAGATGTAGACCTGGCGGTTGGTGAAGTCGCTGATGGCGAGTCGGGCGTTGGAGGCATCCCAGGAGAAGTCGTAGTACCCGGCGCCGTTGAGGAAGGAGGTGAGTTGGGTCCCGGCGAGGTCAAGGCTGCCGGCGGGGGTGACGCCATCGGGCATCCAGAAGTTGAGGGAGACGGGGGAGCCGTCGGGGCGGACGGCCTTGATGACGTCGGCCCAGGCTTGGGTGGTGGCGGTGGAGCGTCGATCATTGAAGAAGACGAGGTCACCACCGGGGAAGTCCTCGGCGATCTGGACGTTCTGGCCGTTGACTTGGGCGGGAGGGTTTTCGAGGTCGGAGAGGACATTGAGCGTACCGGTGGCATTGCCGCCGATACGAGAGAAGAGCACGAGTTTGTTGTTGGCGCGAGCGGCGATGAGGTGACCGCCGTTGGCGATGTCGACGTCGCGCCAGAAGTGGCTGGCGGGGATCTGGTCGCCCTGGGGATCGGCGGCGGCGAGATCGGGACCGCCGCCGGTGCCGGTGGGGGAGCCGTCGTAGATGGTGGGGACCGCGGCGAGGGAAGCGGGGTCGATGCCGATCGGGCCGTAGAAGACGGCGTTACCGGGATAACCACCGACGTCGAGGATGGAGACCACGGCGGGGAAGGCGCCAAAGCCACCGCCGAGGTAGCCGACGTCCCAGGCGCTGCCGCCGAAGCCGCGCGGGCCAAGTCCAACGGGGGATGCGGCGAGGAGGATGGGGGTGAGTTGAGAGTCGACGTCGTAGACGCGTACGGCGCCGGGGGTGCCGAGCGCGCCGGAGTCGAAGTTGACGATGAGCCCGCGTCCGGCCTGGTAGTCCATGCCGACGAACTGGCGACCGGAGGGGACGGAGGAGTCGTAGGCGGGCGGGTCGAGGGGAGCGGAGACGGGGACCAGGCGATAGCCGCGAGTGCCGAAGATGGTCTCGATCTTGACGATGCGGAGGTTGGCGCTGGCGCCGGCGAAGTTGAATCCGGAGACGAAGAGGTTGTCATCTTTGAGGCAGATGGTCGAGGGGTTGTTGCCGATGAAGTACTGGCTTACGGCATCGCAGATGTTGGCGGTTCCGCCTTGACCGCCGAGGGGAACGATGTTGATGAGGTAGAGGTCCGCGGCGGCGGCGTGGCCGGCGGCCAGGGCAAGGCCCAAGAGCATGGAACGAGTGCACAACGTCGTCTTCATGATGATCTCCCGAAACGTCTGGGTGTGTACGAGACTCCACGAGCGATCGCGCGGCGTCGCCGCGCGCCACAGGTTCCGACCGCGGCATGTTATATAATCTTCTCCGGAGCGCCAAATGAAAAACGATTCATGACGCCATGGTTTTGGGGGCCGGCGATCGTTCTAGGGCGTTCGAGGGTGTGGGGAAGGGTGGATGGCGTAGGTGGAGTTATGGCCTGCTGTCGAGCAACTGCGGGACTTCGGTGGATCGCAGGGTGTGGATGAGGCGCTCGCGATCGGCGGCGTTGAGGACGCCATCGCGGATCACGTCGATGGGGCTTTGGTGCTGGCGGTAGAGGTCTTCGATGTTGAGGCGGCCGTCGCGGTTGACGTCGGTGTCGTCGGCGATGGGGACGGTGAGGTAGGAGTGGAGGATGATCTGGTCGGGGTAGTTGACGACGCCGTCGGCGTTGAGGTCGTAGAGGTGGGGCACGGAGGAGAGCGCGGGCGTTTGGGCGAAGCAGGCTTGGAGGGCGGCGAGGTCGCGGTGATCGACGACGGCGTCTTCGCCGAAGGTGGCTCGGACGAAGAAGGACGTCCAGCGTGCGAGGTCGTTCGCGTCGATGAAGGCGTTGGGGTCGAGGTTGAAGAGGGCGTTGGAGGGATTGACGGGCACGGGAGTACCGGTGTAGATGGCGTTGAAGAGGGCGAGGTCGGCGGCGCTGACGTAGGAGTCGGCGTTGAAGTCGGCGGGCGCGCGAGTGGCGGTGTTGAGGAGCCAGTCTTTGAGTTCGTTCTGGCGAGCGGGGGTGTTGAACCAGGTGGCGTCGAAGAAGATGAAGCTCTCGAGGCCGCGGGCCCGGATCGTGTTGAGTTGATCGGCGACGGGGGGGTGGGTGGCGGTGCCGGAGATGGCGAGCCCGGGGATGACGCGTTTGCCCGCGGCGAGTTGGAGGGCGGTGAGGACGTCGGAGTTGATGGAGGAGGTGGAGGATCCGTAGGCCATGGGGACGAGGGTTTCGACGAAGTTGTTGGCGGCCATGGCGGGCCAGTCCTGGCACTTGGTGAGTTGCGCGGTGCTGGTCATGGCGGTGGCGAACATGGCGATGGAGAAGTCGATGCTGGGGTTGACGGCGTTGATGCCGAGGAGCATCTGGTTGGCGGCCTCGGAGATGCCGGCACGGCGCCAGGAGAGGAATCGCCCCCAGAGGGCGTCGGCGGTGGTGTCGGCGGCGGAGGTGGGGTCGGCGCCGTAGAGGGATTGGAAGGTGGCGATGGTCCAGGCGTCGTAGGACCAGGGAGCGGGGAAGGCGTCGGATGTGTTGTCGTCGAGGGCGAAGCGGTGGTAGTCGGTCTGGATGCCCCAGAGGCCCGGGTAGTTGGCGAGTTCGGCGAAGTAGGAGCGAAGTTTTTGCTGGACGCCTGGGTTGGTGAGGTTGGCGAAGACCTGGCCGGCGGTGCCGTCGCCGCCGGGCTGGCCGGTGGCGCGGCTGATGGAGCGCCAGTCGGGGTTGTTGGTGAAGTTGTCGGCGCCGGTGGAGCCGAACTGCCAGTAGCCGGATTCGCACCAGGCGTGGACGCGGAGGTTGTACTTGGCGGCGAGTCGGATGGCGTCGGCGAGGGCGTCGAAGTTGGGGTAGCGATCGGGGAAGATGTTGGAGTTGTTGGTGGCGACGCCCCAGAAGAAGGTTTCGAGGTAGAGGTCGGTGAAGCCGGCGCGGGCCATGTTGGCGAGGTTGATTTCGAGGGTGGCGGAGTTGTAACTTGGGGTGGGTGGTCGGAGCCAGGCGCCGCGGATTTCGCGGGGAGGGAGAGCGGGTGCCGGATTGGTGTAGCGGATGCCGAGGTGGTTGGCGACGGCTCGGAAGGTGTTGCCCGCGCCGCTGGGGCGGTTGAGGGTGCGGGAGGTGCTCCCGGGTGGTTGGAAGACGAAGGAGGTGGAGTCTCCGCCGTCGAGGTTGAGGGCGCGCCAGCACCCGCGTTCGATGAAGAGGTCGGCGAACTCGGGGAGGGTGACGCCGACGGACCAGGAAGGTTGGCGTCCATCGACGACGATAATGGTGAGGCGTGTGCCGTCCTGATTGAGACCGACGCCGGTGCGGGGGTTTCGGTTGGCGGGATCGACGCGTGCGGTGGCGCCGGTGTTGAGGCCGTTGGTGACGAGGAGGGATCCGGGGTCGGCGTCGGAGGTGCTGGGGCCGACGCCGGCGACGGCATCGACGACGCCGGCGAGGTCGGTGGCGGCGATGTTGGCGATGGAGGCGGTGCGATCGGAGCGAAAGACGATGGCGGGATCGGGCGCGCCGTTGAAGGTTCGGACGGGGGAGGCGACGACGGCGTCGGACATGGAAAGGCCGACGATGTCGGCGGTGGTGGCGGAGAGGGTGGCGAAGAAGTTGGCGTTGATGGCGAGGTTGACGGCGTTGGCGGCTTGCCAGTCGGTGGTGCGTTGAAGGACGGCGTCGTAGTTGGTGCCGGGGGGAAGGGGATCGGTGACGACGATCTCGACGTTGGGGTCGGTGAGATCAACGGTGACGAACCAACCGCGGAGGGGGCTCCCGGCGGAGTTGGTCCGGATGAGTTCCTGGACGCGGACGGGCTGGGCGCGAAGCGAGGGCACGATCGCGAGGAGGAGGCCGGCGAGGAGGATGAGCGTGCGTGGAGGCATGGGGTGAGACGATAACGGGAAGTGCGGGTCGGCGTCCAGTGCAAAAACGATCGGCGGGCGCCGAGTGGCGCAGGGATGAGGTGATGGGGGCGGTTATCTGCCCCTTGGGCGCGTGTTTCGCGGCCTGACTGGGGTGAGGAGGGCGGGAGTTGGGGGTGTTCGATGGCGGAATGGACGCTTCACGCGAGTTGCGGACGCTGGGAGGGTGAGGCGGTCAGCGCGGGCGATTGAGGTCGGATCGTCGATCACGGATGAGTTCGGCATCTTCGCAATCGATGGGGAGCGCGACCTGCACGGGGTGTTGTTCGCCGGGGGGCACGGAGATGGAGTGGAGCACGCGGCGGAGGCCGCGTTGGGTGGCCGAGACGACGTAGTCGCCCGGGGGCGCGTCGGCGTGCCAGAGGCGGGATTCGGGGGTGTGGGGCGAGGGCGAAGGACTCAACTTTGTGGGGATGGGTCGCCAATCGGGGGGGAACTTGGGGTGGGGGGCGTGGCCAATGTGCTTGACGTTGTAGAAGTCGGTGAGTTGTTGTTCGTAGAGGTCGAGGATGCCGCGGCTGAACCAGAGGACGTGCCCGCCGGCGTTGGTGGATCGGGCGAGTTCGATGGATCGGCGGAGATCGTCCCAAGTCGCGTCGGGGCCGTCGCCGACGATGCGGATGCCGGGGAGCATGTCGCGGACGCGACCGCCGCCGAGTTGGTTCATCCACTTGATCTGGTCGAGCCAGGTATTCTCGAAGGCGGCGTAGGACATGCGGTAGACCTGGGGGATGAACTCGTCCCAGAGGACGTGCGACTGGCGGAGGGTGTCGGGGACGCCCGCCTGGCGCGGGGTGTCTTGACCGAACGTCCACTCGGCCCATTTGGGCCAATCGAGGCAGTAGTTGTCGTAGACCCAGGGGTAGACGGCGGGGCTGAGGGAGATGAGGATTCCTGGGCGTCGTGCGCGCACCTCGTTGGCGAACTGGCGGGCGTACTCGTTGACTTTGTCGGCGCGCCAGCGGGTCCAGTCGGGGTCGTGGTGATCGGCGGGCGGGTGTTTGCCCATGTGCTCGTTGGCGTAGACGGCGCGGGTGTAGTCGTCGTAGCCCATGGTGATGTAGGGCCAGACGATGCGGTCGTCGAGTTGGATGCCGTCGAGGTCGTAGTGGTCGATGGCTTCGAGGACGAGGTCGAGGAGGAATCGTCGGGGTTCGGGGTGGAGGGGGTTCATCCAGACGAAGCCGTTGGGCGCGATGGTGTTGCCGTGGATGTCCTTGCTGAGCCATTCGGGCTTCATTGTGCGGAGGTGGTTGTCGGTGGACTTGTGAGCGGCCATGAAGCCGTATTCGAACCAGGCGATGGCGAGGAGGCCGTTGCGGTGGGCTTCGAGGACGGCTTCGGCGAGCAGGTCACGGCCCTCACTTTGGATGGCGTCGGTTGGATCGCTGGGGTCTTGGGGCATGAGGGCGGGTCGGCGGTCGAGGCCGATGGTTCGTTTGAGGACTTGCGAGGGGTATTGGGTGTAGCCGTTCTTCCAGCATTCGATGTAGACGGTGTTGAGGCCGACGGCGCGGAGTCGGCGCATGGAGTCGGCGGTGTTGGCGGGGGAGGAGAGGGCGGTATTGGCGGTGGTGGTGAGCCAGGTGGCGCGCGTCTCGGGTGGGGGAAGTTCGGACGCGCGGGCGAGAGGGGGGAAGAACCCGGAGAGGAGAACGGCGAGGAGGAAGCGGAGGCGATTGGGGATCGTGGGCATGGAGTGTGAAGAAAAGGGGGCGGGAGGGAGAAGGTGTGTGCGGGCGCTGGGCATCGGACTATTCTTGGTGCTCGGAACGAAGGAAGGAACAGCACCACCGCGCGCGAGGCGTGCGAGCAGGAGTCAGCAGGTCATGGCGGACGAGTTCAAGATCGGGATCATCGGGGCGGGCGGGATTTCGGGCGCACACGTGAACGCGGTCAAGGCGAGCGGCGGTCGCGTGCAGATCGTGGGTGTTGTGGATCCGTTGGAGGCGAATCGGAACACGATCGCGACGGAGACGGGCGCGAACGCGTTTGACTCGATGGATTCGTTCCTGGACGCGGTGCGTGCTGGGATGGCGGTGGATGGGGTGGTGGTGTGCACGCCGCCGAATGTGCGCGTGAAGATCGTGGAGGCGTGCCTGAAGGCGAAGATCGCGGTGCTGAGCGAGAAGCCGATCGCGTCGACGCTGAAGGACGCGAAGGTGTTGGCGGCGCTGGCGAAGAAGCACAAGAAGGTGGCGGCGTACGTGGCGTACTGCCATCGGTTTGCCCCGGCGGTGAACGCGATGATCGCGCACACGGAGCAGGGGAAGATCGGGACGTTGGTGCGGGTGGAGAACGTCTTCGCGTGCGACCTGCCGGGGCACGAGGGCAAGTGGTTCAGCGATCCGAAGAAGGCGGGAGGCGGTGCGTATCTGGACATGGGGAGCCACTCGCTGGATCTGTTCCGGTACATCGCGGGCGAGGCGAGGACGCTGGGCGCGAGTTTTCGGCACAAGTGGAAGAAGCGGACGGAGACGGCGGCGACGGTGCTGGTGGAGAGCAAGAAGAAGGCGAGGACGAACGTGCCTGCGGGAGTGGCGGGCGTGATCGTGAGCGGGTGGGCGGAGACGAGCCGATTTACGCTGTCGCTGGTGGGCGATGGGGGGATGTTGAGTTACGACTACGAGAAGCCGACGGAGATCGTGTTCAAGGACTTGCTGGGGAAGGCGGAGACGATCGCGATCGAGAGCCATGACGTGCGGTTCGCGAGGCAGATGATCGCCTTTGCGGACGCGGTGCAGAAGAAGGCGAAGACGGCGCTGGCGAGTTTCGAGGACGGACTGGCGGCGGCGGAGTTGGACGCGAAGGCGCGGAAGTTGGCGGAGTGAACGTAGAGTTTCGCGTGCGTGTCCGGGCGACACGGGGGCGACACGGGGGCGACGCGAGCGGACCGGCGCTCGGGGGTTCTCCCTCGGGCAGGATCATTGAGTGTTTATGGAGTTTCTCTATGCGCATCGGCGCGATCGGCATTGATTCGTCCCACACCCCCGTCTTCACCAACCGCATCAACACGATGTTCAAGGAGGGGAAGACCAAGTGTCAGGTGGTCGCGTTCTGGGATCCGGGTCGGCACGAGTGGCAGCATCCGGCGGGGCCCGAGCAGTCGGCAAAGGACGTCGCGAAGTGGCGAGAGGACACGATCAAGGAGGGCGCCAAGGCGGTTGGATCGCTCGACGAACTCCTCGAGTCTGTGGATGGGGTGATGGTGCTGAACATCAACGGGCACCGGCACCTGGAACTGGCGATCGGTCCGATCGCCCGGGGCATGGCGACGTACGTGGATAAGCCGCTGACGTGCTCGATCGATCAGGCGAGGAGCCTGCTGGCGATGACGAGGCAGTACAAGGCGCGGTGCTATTCGGCAAGCAGTCTGCGCTTCATCACCGAGATTCCGAAGTTGGACAAGGAGCAGATCGGGAAGATCGTGGCGATCGACGCCTTCGGGAATGGCGAAGTGATGGAGATGATGCCGGACCTGTGGCACTATGGCTGCCACGCGATCGAGATGGTGGACGCGATCTTCCGCTGGAGCGGGCAGGGGGCGGGGGTGCAGCGGGTGAGCGCGGTGAAGAAGGGGGACGCGACGAGCGGGTATCACCTGCTCGATATGGAGTATCGCGATGGTCGGCTGGCGCGGATCCGGTGTGACCGGAACGGGGCGTGGGCGTTTGGAGCAACGGTCCACGGAACGAAGGGCGTGCAGCAGTTCGTCGTGGACTTTGGGCCGGTGTACACGCGATTGGTCGAGGGGATGGTGAAGTTCTTTGAGGGCGGCGAGGCTCCGGTGGACCTTCGGGACATCGTGGAGAACGTGGCGGTGATGCAGGCGGGGAACGAGTCGATCGCGAAGGACGGGGCTTGGGTCGAGATTCCGGTGATCGAGTAGACGGGTACTTTTCAGCGAAGAGAAAGAAACCGCCCCAATGTGGGCGGTTTTTTGTGCTTATGTTTGTATTTTGTTTGCAAGAATGGGGTTGACAGCGGACGGAAAATCGCGAAAGTAGGGCGGCCGGGTTTGTTATAGAATATCACACCGGGAGCCGGCGGTCGGTTGGGGGAGTCGTGCTCTTGGCGGTCTGGAGGTCGTGGCTCTGCCTTGTCGCTCACGCCATTTTGGAATCGTTGTCGCGGTCGTGCTGGCGGGCGGCCTGGCGATCGGCGCGGAGCCGATCCGGGTGGACGCGATGGAGCGGGTGGTGGAGAGGGGCGTGGTGCGTGGGTATGTGGCGCGGATCGATCTGGCGGACCCGCGTGTGCAGGTCGTGGTGACGTCGGCGGCGCGTGAGGCGCCGGCGGGGGCGGAGGCGAAGTTGGTCGCGACGGATCAGTGGGCGAAAGAGGCCGGGGTGTCGCTCGCGATCAACGCGAACTTCTTTGCGGTGGTCCGCGACCCGGGGCAGGCGTCGCGAGAGGGTGAGCGGCTGATCGAGAGGAGTGGGCGGGGAGAGGGGAAGGGGTCGGGGGAGGGGGCGGGGACGGTGGCGAGGGGGGGGTGGGGCGACGTGTTGGGATTGAGCGTGAGTGGGGGGAAGGTGGTCTCACCGGCGAGGGTGGTGGGGGGGAGGGCGGATCCGGCGTTGCTGGTGATGGCGGACGGCGTGGCGAAGATCGGGTACTACGGAGATGGGGACGTGTCGGGGGCGGCGGCGGCGGTGGCGGGGATCGGCGCGGGGAGCGACGAGACGCCGGGCACGTTGCTTGTGCAGGACGGGAAGAACTTGGGGAAGACGGCGCGAGTGCAACCGGAGAAGCGTCATCCGCGGACGGCGGTGGGCGTTTCGGCGGATGGGACGACGTTGATCGTGGCGGTGGTGGATGGACGGAGGGCGGGGTGGAGCGTTGGCATGACGCTTCCGGAGTTGGCGGATTTGATGATTGAGCAGGGGGCGCGTGAGGCGATCAACCTGGACGGCGGGGGATCGAGTTCGTTCGTGTACGTTGGAGCGGATGGGAAGGTTCTGGAGAACAAGCCGAGCGATGGGAGTTTCCGACCTGTCGCGAATCACCTGGGCGTACGAGTGAAGAAGAAGGAGGACACGGCGGAGGAGAAGTAGGCCGATGGGACGAGCGAGACGCGTCCTGGCGCGTGCCCAAGACCGCGGGGCACGAGAGGGAGTTGAACGGATCGGGTCCTCGTTTTTGAGGAGAGACAAGACATGAGAACCGCAGTTGTTGGGATGATCGTGCTGGGCGGGCTGGCCGCGGGCGTGCAGGCGCAGGTGACGATGTCGCTCTTGAAGACCATTGACACGTCCACGACATCGACGGTGGGGGGGGCGTCGTACGTGGGCAACAACGTGTCGGCGATCGCGTGGGACGGGACGGACCTGTTCATCGGCGGGTACAACTCGTCGGGGGCGACGGCGGCGACGGGGATCGTGAAGGTTTCGAATGCCCTCACTACGCCGTCGTTTGGACCGGCGTTTGGGGTGTTCAACACGGCGAACAGCCGAGGGATCACGGGGCTGGCGAAATCGGGAAACGTGCTGTATGCCGCGTTGGACAACGGGGCGGGGAGCAACGCGTCGGCGCGGGGCTTTGACGCGACGACGGGCGTGCTGACGTGGAACATCGCCCCGGACGGCGGGACACCTCCGACGACGTTTACACGGCGCGGGATGGGCGGGGCGGCGTTCGACCCTGGGTTTGGCGGGAGTTCACCGTCGGCCGGGAGCGCGTCGTTCCTGGCACCCGGGTCGGGTCGGCGTCACTCGCTGGACCCGGTGACCGGCGCGTACAACTACGGCGTGAACGCGGGGGGGATCATCAACTTCGCGACCGCGAGCACGACGTGGCGAGATCACGATTATGACCCGAGCACGGGCGATTTGTACACGCGCGAGAGCAATCGGGTGGGCAAGGCGGTGCGGACGGGCGACAACACGTTCGCGACGCAGCAGGTGCTGGTGACGAACACGGTGACGTCGGTGATCGACAACGAGAACCTGGCGTTTGTCAACTCGCTGTCGAACGGCAACTTCATTCTGTTCAATGATCGCTCGTCGACGGCGAGCGGGCAGTTGGCGGCGAACGTGATCAAGGCGGTGACGACGTCGGGCGCGTCGATCGGCCTGGACCTGCGGGACACGGACTATGCGACGCCGCTGGTGCTGCCGGCGGGGAACGGCGCGTACGACTTCTCGTGGAACGCGGGGACGCAGACGTTGGCGATCTCGGACTTTGCGAACCGGAAGGTCTACATCTTTGCGGTCCCCTCGCCGGGCGTGGCGGGTGTGTTTGGGCTGGGCGGGCTGTTGGCGTCGCGTCGTCGGCGGTGAGCCACACCTTTGCTCCGCGTGGCCCGTTGGGGCTTCGCGGGGTTTGCATGAGCAAGGGCGGAAAAACCGGGATGATGGAGCGCGAGCAGGGGAAACCGCTCTACGTGGTGGTGCGCGATCGGCTGCGAGCGCAGATCGAGGCGGGGGACTATGCGCCGGGGGATCGGCTGCCGAACACGAAGGACCTGAGCAAGCAACTGAAGGTCTCGCTGGTGACGGCGCATCGGGCGCTTCAGGAGTTGGTGGCGGCGGGGGTGTTGCAGCGAGGGCAGGGGAAGGGGACGTATGTCCACGAGGACTATGGGGCGCAGGGGCGGTTGGGGGTGACGTGTCGGGTGGGTCTGGTGTTCCATGCGGAGTCGTCGCTGGCGGACTCGTACCACGGGCAGATCTTGGAGGGTGTCCGGCGTCGGGCGAACGAGTTGGGGATGGACCTGGTGCTGCTGCGGTTTGGTGAGGACTGGCGGAACGAGTGCCAGGCGTATCTGTATGTGAACCCGATGCGGGAGCAGTTGGAGAAGCCGCCGAGGGGGGGGAAGCGGGGTGAGTCGGTCGGGGAGCCGGTGATGGCGGTGGGGGCGACGTTTGAGGTTCCGGGGGTGACGAGCATCGATGTGGACAACGTGGAGATCGGGGCGTCGGCGGTGCGGGAGTTGAGGGCGCTGGGACACAAGAGGATTGGCTTTCTGGGAGGGATCGGGGATGTGAGCAACGACCGGGATCGCTATCTGGGGTTCGAAGGGGAACTCCGGAGGGCGGGGCTGGAGTTGAATCCGGGGCATGTGCTGCGGCACGCGAGTTGGCGTCTGGATGAGGCCGGACGAGAGCGATTGCGGCAGATGCTGACGCGCGCGGATGGACCGACGGCGGTGTTCGCGGCGGGGTACTACTTTGCGTTGGACGTGTATGCGGTCGCGTCGGCGGCGGGGCTGCACGTGCCGGAGGAGTTGAGCGTGGTGGGGGTGGACGACCCGCCGAGCGCGGCGCACCTTTCGCCGCCGTTGTGCACTTACCGGCAGCCGCTGCTGGAGTTGGGGCGATTGGCGACGGATCGGTTGTGGTCGATCGTGCGCGGGGAGGTGGGTTCGAAGGAGAGCCACATCATGCTGAAGGCGGAGTACAAGGCGCGCGGGTCGTGCGCGGGGCCGAGGGAAGAACGCGGGGCGGCGGGGGTGCGGGTGGTGGTGAAGAAGTGAGGATGGATGGGTTTGGGTTTGCGGTTGGGTTTGGGGCAGTCGGCTGGCGTAGGGGTATGAAAGGAGTCCGAACGATGCGGACACGGGACCTGAGGGACGGTTTGGGAACTCATTCCTGCAGTGGCACGGGCATCTTGCCCGTGCGTGAGATGCGGCTCGCGCATTTCACGGGCTGGAAGCCCGTGCCACTTCAGAAACAGACGCTGAGGAAGAAGCAGCGGAGTGCTTTCACGCTGATCGAGTTGCTGGTGGTGATCGCGATCATGGCGCTCTTGATTGCTATCTTGCTGCCGGCGCTGGGGAAGGCGCGGGAGAGCGGGCGGAACGTAATCTGCCAGAGCAACCTGAGACAGTTGAGCATCTCGCTCACTCAGTACGCGCAAGACTACAAGGACCAGTACCCGCCGAACCGAAACGACGTGGTAGAGCCTGATCCTGACGACAACGTGCCGAACAACGGACGATACTGGTATGATGTTCCTCGAATCGGGAACTACCTGCCTCAGATCAACATTCGCGATCTCGCGCCAGACATTCACCAGACGATCGCGGGCGGCGTGATGCTCTGCCCCAACCACGTAAAAGGTGGGCGTTCGTACACGATGAACTACTGGGCAAGTTCGGAAATTGACGGCGGTCGTCTGCCGGGCGGTTCGCCGTCGTCGCTAGGCTCCGCGTGGAAAGTGACAGTGGAACTTCCGTCGAAGATGCTGTTGGTTTCCGAAGCATGGGGACAAGCCTTTCAAGGTGGACAATACTTCACCTACTCGACCGTTGGTCCACAGGGACGACCTGCCCAACGCTTCGGCGGTGGAACGGGCGTAAGCGATTTTCCGGGCGTCGGTTTCGGGGACTACCGCCCGCCGGAGATGGGGCCGATCCAACTGGGTCCACCCAAATCATACTTGCCGTACAATCGTCATCCACGTCGAACCACCGACCCGCTCGCGATTCGAGGTAGCGTGAACATCGCCTACGCCGACACGCACGTGGACCAGAAGAATGTTGCAAGGTTGATTGACGTGAACAATCCACAAGGACTAAGCACGCTTGACACGATGTGGTCGCCCAAGGATGTTGAGATCGAGCGACCGTAGATCATCGAGCATGCGACCTAGCCGTTCGCATCAACATCCGCCCTCGAACAACTCGAAGTAGTACAGAAAATCATCAATCGTGACGCCTCCATCCTTGGTGCCTGTAGAAGACCCGTCATCGACATCGGCGGCGAGCGAGCCCAGTTGAAAGACGCACTGATAGTACAACAGGTCGTCAATGGTCACGCCTCCGTCTGGAGTACCAGTCGCCGTACCGTCATCGACATCTGCCGTAGGCCGGTGCGAAAGGTAGAACGAGTAGTCCGCGGAGTCGTTGTCACCGTCGAGATCGGCGTCAAGGCGAACTTTGTATCCAGCATCGCCGAGGGTGTAGACGAAGTCGCTCATGGTTGCGAAGTCGGAGCAGTTGACATGCCCGTCACCATTCCGATCTCCGAAGTAGCCAGACGCAAACGAAGAAGAATCCAACGCCGTGATGATCGCGATATCTGCGGCCGTGACTTCGCGATCCCCGGTCACATCCAATCTCTTGATCTCATCCTCGCCAGAAGTTCCCAGAAACGACTCAAGGCCGGGAATGTCGTGGGCGTTGAATCGCCCGTCGTTGTTCGCGTCAAACCTGGAGTCGATGAAATCGACGTTGAACACGCTCAGTTCTGTTTCGCCTGTTCCCGTTACGCTCAACGAGACGTTCCCCGCCCAGGCCGTGAAGTTTTCCGGAGTTTGATACGGTGTGATGTTGACAGGCAACTTGTACTGACGAGCGGCGAGCAACCCCAGCCAAACTCTCTGGTTTCCGACAGCTGCGACGCCAAGGCTTCTGCGAAGCTGACCCGCAGGCTCCAGATCGAAAGAGGTACCCGTGACGGGGTCAATATTCAATCTGAAGACGAAGTAGTCCGTTTGAGGGCGAGAGTGAATCAGTCTGTAGGACACTCCCGCTTTTGCATAGCCGTTCCCGTTGGAGAACTCAACCGTGCAGTCCGGGTAGCCGGCCGTGACGCAGGGTTCTTGATGGTGCTGAGTACGCGTTTCGATGATTCGACCAGCGGGTGCGGAGGCTGGCGGATACGTTCTAGCCCAAGCGGAGGTAACGATGTCACCACAAGCGGCAAAAGATTGGTTGCTGGTGTCGCACGGGGAGTTGAGGTACATAGACGTTCCAAACGCGTAGGTGGCTGCTTGGCCATCGGCGCTGGTGTCCACATTCCCACACCCACCCGAAATCTGAACGGGACCGTTGCAGCGGAGGTAGAACGCGGACGCAAACGCACGAGACTGAGCGAAATCCGACCCCCACCACGCAGGCTCCAAGAGATCGACGTAGTAGTGGATGATCGTGGTGTAGCCAGGGCAGTTGTACGGTGCCCACGGACAATGTTGAGCCAGCAGCGAACCACAACAGAAAATCAAGGAGGCCACGATTGCGAAGCAGTTGACGACGACCTTCGAGAGCTTCTTGTCGGTGAACACGTCAAATTTCTTTTTTTGAACTTCATCTACGATGTAGAAAAAGCGTACCCAAAGTCGGATGTTCTTTCCATGAATATTCAGTAAAACCGCAATAATACTGACAGGGAACAAATGCCACAATCTTATGACAGAAGGACGTGTTTGCGGCACATTATTACGCTGCCTTGCGTATTTATGGGGGGATGTCGGCACAGTATGCCTCGAAATTCCCCGTTTGTGCTAGAGCTTTGGACGCTCGCCCTCCGCCCGCGATTCACGAAATACATGGAAGAGCAGATCGCGGCGTTCGAGCGTGAGCATGCGGGCGTGCGCGTGGAGTGGGTGGATGTGCCGTATGACGCGCTGGAGCGGAAACTGATCGCGGCGGCGGCGGCGGGGCGGGCGCCGGATGTGGTGAACATGGCGGACCTGAACTTCGCGCGGTTTGCGGCGCTCGGGGCGTTTGCGGACATTTCGGAGAAGACGCCCGGATCGGCGCGGGAGCGCTACGTGCCCGGGGCGTTGGGGCTGTGCCTGATCGGGGGGCGGGTGATGGCGCTGCCGTGGTACGTGAATCCGCAGGCGCGGATCGTGAACGCGGAGTTGCTGGAGCGGGGCGGGCTGAGCGTGGGAACGCTGGCGGGGGATTGGCGTGGGCTGAAGGCGCAGGCGGGCGAGTTTCGGCGGAAGACGGGGGAGTATCTCTTCTCGCAGCCACTGGGGGAGGAGTCGCAGATCCCGATCATGATGCTGGGGGAGGGGCTGGTGCCGCTGCGGGAGGAGGGGGGTCGGTTGGTGGCGGACCTGTTGCGGGTGGAGATCGTGGAGTATGTTCGCGGGTGGGTGGGGGCGTATCGCGAGGGGTGGCTGCCGAGGGAGGCGGCGACGAAGGGGCACGCGCACCTGACGGAGTTGTATCAGGAGGGGCGTCTGGCGGTGATCAACACGGGCCCCAACTTTGTGGAACGGATCCGGGACGTGTCGCCGAGGGTGTTTGAGCGGACGGTGGTGCTGAAGGGGGCGGTGGGGGAGTTGGGGCGGGTGCACATGCCGGTGATGGTGCTGGCGGTGGTGTCGCAGAGTCGGCAGCCGGAGTTGGCGGCGAGGTTGGCGTGGCACCTGACGGGGCCGGAGGCGGAGTTGGGGTTGAGCAAGATGGTGGCGGTGATGCCGAGCGCGAGGTCGGCGTTGGAGGATCCGTACTTTGCGGAGGCGGTGTCGAGATCGCGCGAGGGCGAGATGGCGGCGGATGCGGAGGGGAGGTTGCAGCAGGCTCGCGCGGTGGCGGCGTCGACGACGCGGGAAGCGGTGGCGTTCACGCCGGCGTTGGAGTGCTGGCCGGAGATGAGGCGGGCGTTTGAAGAGGAGATCAAGCGAGCGCTGCTGGACGGGGCGGAGGTGGAGGGCGTGTTGGCGCGAGCGCAGGGGGAGTGGGATCGGATCCTTGGGGAGGCGACCCCGGCGACGATGGACGCGGTGCCCCGCCCGGAACGGATCGGCGGTGGAAGACCAGGATGAAAGGGGCGTCGTCGCCGCGGCACCGCGGAGGAAGTTGGTTGAGAGGAATGTCACCACGCACACACCATCCCATGACCCCGATCCTGTTTCTGCTGCCGGCGGCGGTGGTGTTGGGGGTGTTTTTGCTGGGCGCGGCTGGGCAGGTGGGGTATTACTCGCTGACGCGGTACACGGCGTTTTCGGGGCCGGAGTGGGTTGGTGTGGAGAACTACGCGCGGCTGATGTCGAGCGAGCGGTTTTGGCGAAGCATGGTGAACAGCGGGGTGTATCTGTTGGTGACGCCGGCGCTGGTGGGGGTGAGCCTTTTGGCGGCGATGGTGGTGGAGTCTGGGGTGCGAGGGGCGGGGTGGTTGAAGGCGGCGTTCTTCATGCCGGTGGTGACGCCGACGATCGTGGCGGCGATGGCGTGGCGGATCGTGCTGAACGAAGATTCGGGGGTGCTGAACTCGGCGCTCGGGGTGGTGGGGATTGGTCCGGTGCGGTGGCTGACGGAATGGCCTTGGACGCTGGTGGGGCCGATGCTGGTGACGCTGTGGAAGGGCTTTGGTTTTTACATGCTGGTGTTTGTGGCGGCGTTGCTGGCGGTGCCGAAGGAGTTGAAGGAGGCGGCGTCGATCGACGGGGCGGGACGATGGCGAGTGTTCACGACGGTGACGCTGCCGGAACTGCGTCCGGCGCTGGCGCTGGTGCTGGTGGTGTCGTCGATCTCGGCGCTCAAGGTGTTTGAGGAGATGTACGTGACGGTGCGCGGGGTGCCGGTGACGCACCAGACGGTGGTGCCGCTGGTGTATCGGGTGGCGTTTGAAGAGGGGAACTACGGGCTGGCGAGCGCGATGGGCGTGGTGCTGTTCGTGGTGATTCTGGGGTTGAGCCTGGTGAATCTGCGGCTGTCGAGGAGGGCGGCATGAGCACGAGGCCCCTGGGGGTGACGTTCGCGTGGATGCTGGTGGGGTTGGCGCTGGCGGCGTTGGCGATCGGCCCGGTGCTGTGGCTGGTGCGAGTGGCGTTGCAGCCGGCGGGGGTGGAGATGAACTCGTGGGGGGGCGGGGTGACGTGGTCGAACTTTTCGGCGGCGTGGCGGGACGGGGAACTGGGGAGGCCGATGATCAACAGCGTGATCGTGACGATCGCGCGAGCGGGGCTGAATGTGGTGCTGGCGGGGCTGGCGGCGTATCCACTGGCGCGGATGAGGTTTCGAGGGCGAGACGCGATCTTCGTGTTGCTGCTGGCGACGATGATGATCCCGGAGCAGGTGATCGTGGTGCCGATGTTTCGCGCGATCGTGGGGATGGGGCTGTTTGATACGCTGGTCGCGGTGGTGCTGCCGTTCAGCGTGACGGCGTTCGGGATCTACCTGTGTCGGCAGGCGTTTCTGTCGATCCCGATGGAGTTGGAAGAGGCGGCGCGGATGGACGGTGCGGGGGCGCTGCGGGTGTGGTGGCACGTGATGATGCCGCTGGCGGCGCCGACGCTGGCGACGCTGGGGCTGTTCAGCGTGATCGGAGCGTGGAGCGAGTTGCTCTGGCCGCTGGTGGTGCTGCAGAGTCGGGAGCGGGTGACGCTGCCGGTGGCGTTGAACTCACTATTGGGGGTCTTCTCGACGAACGTGAGGGCGGCGTATGCGGGGGCGGCGTTGGCGCTGGTGCCGGTGCTTGGGGTGTATGTGCTGTCGCAGCGGTACGTGCGTGCGGAGATGTTCTCGGGTGCGGTGAAGGGATGAAGGTCATGGACGAGATGGAGGCGGACATCGTGATCATCGGCGGGGGCACGGGCGGGGTGGCGGCGGCGCTGGCGGCGTGCGAGCATGGGGCGCGGGTGGTGATGACGGAATCGACGGATTGGGTGGGCGGGCAGTTCACCGCGCAGGGTGTGCCGGCGGACGAGAACCAGTGGGTGGAGACGGTGGGGGCGAGCCGTCGCTATCAGGGGTATCGGTCGGCGATCCGGGAGTGGTATCG
Organism: uncultured Phycisphaeraceae bacterium; assembly: GCA_964543905.1. Lineage (GTDB taxonomy): Bacteria > Planctomycetota > Phycisphaerae > Phycisphaerales > UBA1924. The sequence goes on along the minus strand of CAZIZO010000001.1, from coordinate 83,935 downwards.
TCAGCATCGTCGGCTGCGGGCACCCCATGCGGAGGATCCGAAGTTGAATCCCGGCGGGGGGTGGGTGAGTCGGTTGTGTGTGGAGCCGAGGGTCGCGCACGAGGTGCTGGAGGGGGTGCTGAGGCCGCACGTGGCGAGCGGACGGCTGCGGATGATGTTGCGGCACGAGGCGACGGGCGTGGAGATGACGGGGGAGCGGGTGCGCGGGGTGCGAGTGCGCGATCTCAGCACCGGGGCGACGAAGACGCTGGTGGGGAGATATGTGCTCGACGCGACGGAGACGGGCGAACTGTACCCGCTGGCGAACGTGGAGCACGCGATCGGAGCGGAGCATCGCGACGTGCACGGGGAGATGCACGGGCGCGCGGATCGGACGGAAGAGATGGACCAGCAGGCGTTCAGTTGGTGCTTTGCGATGGAGCACTGCCCGGGCGAGGACCACACGATTTCGAGGCCGGCGACGTATGGGTTCTGGAGCGCCTACGTGCCGAAGATGGAGCCGGCGTGGACGGGCCGGTTGTTCTCGTGGGTGGTGCCGAGTCACAACGAGGCGGGTCGGCGCGAGTTCCGGCTCGTGCCCTGGCCGAGTGAGCCGCGGAAGGACGAGTGGGAGTTGTGGCGATACCGGCGGATCGTGGACGCGGGGTTGTATGAGCGCGGACCGATGCGCGCAGGCGAGAGGGAGGCGCCGGCTCGCGATGTGACGCTCGTGAACTGGGTTCAGATGGACTACTGGCAGAAGCCGTTGCTCGGCGTCAGTCCGGACACCGCGGCGGCGGCGCTGCGCGAGGCTCGGGAGCAGTCGTTGTGTCTGCTCTACTGGATGCAGACGGACGCGCCACGGCACGACGGGGGCACGGGCTATCGCGGGCTGCGCCTTGCGGGGGATGTGCTGGGCACGGGGGACGGCTTTGCGAAAGCGCCGTATATTCGCGAACCCCGGCGGCTGGTGGCGCGCACGATCGTGAGCGAGGCGCACATCGGGACGGAGCAGCGTCGGCGCGAGGGACGCGGCACCGACGAGCCGAAGCCCTTTGGCACGGCGGAGCCGTTCGCCGATTCGGTGGGCATCGGGCACTATGCGCTCGATCTGCACCCGAGCACGGCGGGGCGCAACTCGGTGTACGTGCCCGCGGCACCGTTTCGAGTTCCCATGGGATCGTTGATCCCGGTGCGCGTGCGGGGGCTGCTGGCCTCGGGCAAGGGGATCGGGGTGACGCACATCACGAATGGGTGCTACCGCATGCATGCGGTGGAGTGGAGCGTCGGCGAAGCGGCGGGAACACTGGCGGCGTGGTGCGTTCGTCGCGGGTTGGAGGCCGCGGCGGTGCACGAGTCGAGCGCGTTGGTTCGGGAGTTTCAGGAGGTGCTGGTGGGCGACGGGGTGGCGATCGCATGGCCTTGGGAGCGATGAGGGTGTGTACGAGGAGGTAGAACCCGGTTCGGGGCTTGAGGGTGACTGAGGAGTGGAAGGGGTGCCCAGATGGATGTCGGAGCGGAGGCCGAGGACGCAGCGGAGGACGAAGCGAGACGCGCGTGGGAGGCACGGGGCGAGAGACAGTGCGGGAAGGTCGTATGCTCAGAGGTGCGGAGGCGGGGACAAACCCGAGTGGCCTGCCGGGGACATGAGTGATGCCGATGACCGAGAGTGAGTTGGTGTGCAAGCAGGCGGCGGTGATGCTGCGCGAGGTGATCGATCCGGCGGTGTATCCGAGGAGCGTGCGGGTGGAGGTCGGAGCGCACCTGCGTGGCGACGCGCGGGCGGAGTTGATCTCGCCCGAGCGGGCCTGGTCGGAGCGGTATGAGGCGGTGGGGGTGGGCTATCGCTGGGGGCCGAAGTGGGCGACGTGCTGGTTTCGGGTTCGGGGAGAGGTTCCCGAGGTGATGGCGGGGGGGACGGTGGGCCTTCGGTTCTCGACGGCGACGGAGGGGCTGGTCTGGCGGCGTGGGGCGGGTGGATGGGAGCCCGTGCAGGGATTGGACGTGAATCGGGACTTCGTGCGGTTGTACGAGCAGGCGTCCGGGGGCGAGGGGGTGGACCTGCTGGTCGAGGCCGCGTGCAACCACCCGTTTGGGGTGACGGGCTTTGAATGGGACGATCCGGACGTGCACCGGCGCTGGAGTTCACCGATGCCGGCGGTGCTGGAGCGGTGCGATGTCGTGATGCGTGATCCGAAGGTGTGGGAGTTGCGGCAGGTGTTCGCGTTCGCGCAGGGACTCTTGAAGGAGATGGCGGAGGACGCGGCCCGGGCGGGCGAGTTGCGCGAGGCGCTGGTCCGGGCGATGCGGGCGATCGGATTGGCGGAGGTGCGCTGGGCGGAGCGGGGGGTGCGCGAGGTGGCGCAAGAGCAAGCGGAGGCGATCGCGCGGGCCTTGGCGGGAGGGGAGGATCGGGACGCGACGGTGTGCCACGCGGTGGGGCACGCGCACCTGGACACGGCGTGGCTCTGGCCGGTGCGAGAGACGAAGAGGAAGTGCCTGCGCACGTTCTCGAATCAGATCGGATTGATGGAGCGATTCCCGAGATACTCCTTTCTCGGCAGCCAGGCGCAGCACTATGCGTGGGTGGAGGAATCGTGCCCGGCGCTGTTCGCGAAGATCCGGGAGCGCGTGGAGGAGGGGCGGTGGGAGGCGGGCGGGGCGATGTGGGTGGAGGCGGACGCGAACTGCCCGTCCGGGGAGTCGCTGGTGCGGCAGATCGTGCATGGGGCGAGATACTGGACGAGGCGGTTTGGAGCGCGTGGGGAGCAGAGGTTCCTGTTCCTGCCGGACACGTTCGGGTTTCCGGCGTCGATGCCGCAGATCATGAGGCTGGCGGGGCTTGGGACGTTCATCACGAACAAACTGCACTGGAACGCGACCAATCGATTTCCGCACACCACGTTTGTGTGGCGCGGGATTGATGGGAGCGAGGTCCTCGCGCACAACACGCCGGGGGCGGACTACAACGCGGTGAACACACCGAAGGAACTCCGTCGCGGGGAGAAGAACTATCGCGAAACGTCGGTGGGCGAAGTGGCGCGTGGCGAGCACGCTCGCTGGCTCCAGCCCTTCGGGTACGGCGATGGCGGCGGTGGACCGACGGATTGGTCCATTCGCTTTGCGGAGTTGAGCGCGGCGTGTGGAGGGCTTCCTCGTGTTGGGCTCTCGACGACGGACGAGTTCTGCGAGGCGCTCGCACGGGATCGGACCATCCTGCGTGCGCGGGGGACGGATTTTCCGTGCGTGGAGGGGGAGTTGTACCTCGAACTCCATCGCGGGACGCTGACGACGCAGGGGTGGATCAAGAGGGCGAATCGACGCGCGGAAGAGTCGTTGCGGCGTGCGGAGTTGCTGCTGGTGGGTGGGCCGCGACGCGTGGACGAGTGTGAGGCCGATCGCGCCGCGTTGGATGCCGCGTGGAAACTGGTGCTGCTGAATCAGTTCCATGACATCTTGCCCGGATCGTCGATTGGCTGGGTGTACGAAGATTCGAGGAAGGACTTTGCGCGGGTGGGCGAGTTGGTGGACGAGGTGGCGCGGCGGGCGAGCACGGCGTGGATCGGGGGGACGGTCGAAGGGTCGCGGGGTTGCGTGTGCGTGCTCAACACGTGCAGTTCGGCGCGCCGCGGCGTGGTGGAGGTTGGGGCTGGAGCACAGGCGAAACTGATCTGGGTTGACGATGTTCCGGCGTTGGGCGTGCGCGTGGTGGATGTGGAGGCGGAGAGGAGCGGGCCGGCCCCGGTGGTGCTGCGGGGACGGTCGCTGAGCAACGGCGTGGTGAGCGCGGAGATTGATGATCGGGGGCGCGTGTGCTCCCTGCGTTGTGCGGATGGGCCGGATCTTGCTCGGGGCGGAGGGGCGCGGGGCGAGGGGCTGAATCAGATCTGGCTGCATCACGATCGTCCGCACATGTGGGACGCGTGGGATATTGATGAGTCCGCGTTGGAGATGGGCGTGCCGGTCGAATCGCCGGCCGCGAGCATTCGGGCGGAGCAGGCATCGCGGTGGCGCGCGAGTGTGCGTGTGGAGCGGGCGTTAGGTCGCGCGAGCCGGATCGTGCAGACGTATGTGCTGGAGGCGGGAAGTCCTCGCCTGGATGTGCGCACGTGGGTGGATTGGCGCGAACGGCACACGTGGCTGCGGGCGTTGTTTCCGACGGCGATCGGATCGCCGCGTGCGTCGTACGAGATTCAGTTTGGTCACGTCGAGCGTTCGACGGGGTATGGCACGCCCAATGAACGGGCGATGTTTGAGGTCTGCGCGCATCGATGGATGGACCTGTCCCAGGCGGGATCGGGTCTGGCGATCCTGAATGACGGCAAGTATGGGCACTCGTGCCGGGGCGGAGTCCTCGCCTTGTCGCTGTTGCGATCCCCGACGCATCCGGACCCGGAGGCGGACCAGGGGGAGCATGAGTTTACGTATGCGATGATGCCGCATCGGGGTGACTGGCGAGCGGCCGGAGTGGATCGAGAGGCGGAGGCGCTGAACATGCCGTTGGGAGTGCTGGGAGCGGGCGTGTCGGGGCGTGAAGGGGAAGTGTGGTCGCTGCTGGAGGCGCGAGGGGAAGGGGGCGCTGGGGTGATGGTCTCGGCCCTAAAGCCGTCGGAGGATGGGCGCGGCATCGTGCTCCGTGTGTGGGAGAGCCACGGGCGTGGGGGTCGGATCGTGGTGGATTGGAAGGCCCCGGTGCGTGGGGTGGAGCGTGTGGATGTGCTCGAACGGCCGTTGGCGGCGGGGCGATGCTCGCACGAGGGGGGGAGGACGACGGTGGAGGTTGGTGCGTTCGAGATCGTGACGCTGCGATGTGAGCGAGTCGCCTGAGTCAGATCCTGATGAAGACGCTGCGGCGATAGAGTGCCAGGGCGAGGGACCAGTACAACGCGATGTAGAAGAGCACGACGGCCCAGGAGCCGGGGAGGGGGCCGAGGGCGTGCTGGAGCCACGCCTTGGCGGCGACGAAGGCGCTGGAAACCCCGGCGTCGGGTGTGACGACGTGCCAACGGACGAGGGCCATCTTCCAGAGGAGTTCGGCGAGGAGGTACAAGGCGATGGCGTTCATGCCGACCACGCGGAGAGGCGTGGCGCGCGTGAACTGGCGGAGGTCGATGACCCACCACAGCGCGGCCAGGGTGGCGGCGGCGGTGCCGGCGGAGAAGAGGACGTAGGAGGAGGTGAGGAAGTCTTTGCTGAGGGGCATGTTGCCGGAGCGATGCCAGAGGAGGCCCAGGAACGCGAGAAGGAGGCCGGCGATGAGGACGTGGGCGGGGCGGCGAGGCGGCGAGGCGGGTTGGAAGAGGGCGTGCGAGGTGAGGGCGCCGAGCGAACAGAGGGCGGCGGCGGGGAGGCCCTGGGTGAGAAGGACGCCGAACCATCCGAGCGAGGTCTTGACGACATGATCAAAACTGCGGGACTGCTCCCAGAGCACGGTGTTGGTGTCGGGGTGCGGGGCGAGGGTGAGGCTGGTCCATTTGAGCGTCAGGACGATGGCGACGAAGGGCAGATGGGACCAACGGGAGAGGAGTTCGAGGATGACCGTGGTGAGGTAGCCCAGGGCGATGAGCGGGAGGATGTCCCAATGGAGGAAGACACGCCAGGTGAGGGGCGTCTGGGGGTTGTAGGCGATGGTGGCGCACCACAAGAGTGTGCCGAGGAGGTAGATGATGGTGGCGCGTCTGAACGCAAGGGCGAGTCGCGAGAGCGTGGAGCGGCGGGCGCCGCGGCCGGAGCGCATGGAGAGGGGCACGGACACGCCCACGACGAAGAGGAACCAGGGGAAGACGAGGTCGGCGAGGCCGAGGCCCATGGCGCCGTTGTTCCAGCCGCGATGAGGGAACCAGGAGGGGAAGGCGGGGTCGTTTCCCGCGGAGTTCACGAGGAACATGAGGAGGATGACGAGTCCCCGCATGGCGTCGACGGCGAGGACCCTGGGCGCCGGATCGACGGGCGTGTGGGAGGAGTGTGCGGCCTGCGGGAGCATTCGAGGGTTGACGGTCAGGACGGTGAGGAGATCGAATGGGACGAAGGGGAGGGCCCCATCGCCTGGTCGCTCTCGTCGGGGCGCCAGCGGACGAAGCCCTCGATGGCCTCGTACTCCGCGAGGCCGAGGGCGTCGTACAACTTGGCGGTGGCGCGATTGCGGTCTTCGGCGCGTTGCCAGAACTCACGTGGATCGTTGGGACCAGGGAAGAGGGCCTTGTCTTTCTGGCTTTCGTGCTTGAAGATGGCGGTGCGTTTTCGCGCGACCTCGTCGGGGGAGAGCGGGACGGCCATCTCGATGTCCTCGGGGCCCCATTCCTGCCAGGCGCCGCGGTAGAGCCAGGTGGTGCAGTCCTTCATCCAGGGTCGATCGGCGAGGCGGTGGAGGGCGGTGGTGATGGCCGCAAGGCAGACGCGGTGGGTGCCGTGGGGATCGGAGAGGTCGCCCGCGGCGTAGACCTGATGAGGCTTGACGCGTTCCAAGAGGTCGATGGTGATGCGGATGTCCTCTTCGGCAAGGGGCTTTTTCTTGACGCGGCCTGTTTCGTAGAACGGGAGGTCGAGAAAGTGGATGTTGTGCTGCTGGACGCCGCTGTACTGGGCGGCGGCGCGGGCCTCGCTGCGGCGGATGAGGGCCTTGATCTTCTGGAGTTCCGGGGTGTCGACCTGGCCCGGCCTTTTTCGGCGGACGAAGGTCTGGATGCTCTCCTCGATGCGTGCGGCGACCTCGCTGCCGAGTTGGGGGAAGGCTTGGGCGAGTTCGGCGACGAAATCAACGTGGCGGAGGGCGGACTCGTCCCAGACGGCGATGTTGCCGCTGGTCTGATAGGCGACGTGGACCTCGTGCCCTTGCTCGCAGAGTCGGATGAAGGTGCCGCCCATGCTGATGACGTCGTCGTCGGGGTGTGGGCTGAAGACGACGACGCGCTTGGGGAAGACGGCGCGGTCGGACTCGGCGGGGGGGGCCTCGTCGTCGAGCGTGGTGGTCGTGCGCGCGCTGGAACCGGAGGGCTTGCCCCCGGGCCAGCCGGTGATCGTGCTGGCGAGGGCCTTGAAGACCTCGATGTTGATCTCGTAGGCGCCGCCGTGCTGTCCTGAACGAGTGGCGAGCAGGTCTTGCAGGCCGTGCTCGTTGTAGTCTTCGGCGGTGAGTTTGAGGATGGGCTTTCCTCGGGTTCGGGCGAGCCAGATGACCGCCTTGCGAACGAGTTTGGGATTCCAGGAGAGCCCGAACTGCTCGATCGGGCCGAGCAACCAAGGGGTTTTGAAGCGGGTCAACTCGGCGGCGGCGGCGGGGTCGAGCACGATGGTGGCGTGGGGGTGCTGCTGGAGGAAACTGGCGGCGACGGCGTTGGTCATCTCACCTTCGACGGCGCGCTTGATGATCCCCGCCTTGTGCTCGCCGAACGCGAGGAGCACCACGCGTTTGGCCGACAGGATGGTGCCCACGCCCATGGTGATCGCCTTCTTGGGGACGTTCCACTCGCCGTAGAAATCGCTGGCGGCGTCCATGCGGGTGACCTTGTCGAGGTTGATGAGTCGCGTGCGGCTGTCCCTGGGGCTGCCCGGCTCGTTGAAGCCGATGTGCCCCGTGCGACCGACGCCGAGGATCTGGAGATCGATCCCGCCCGCGGCCTGGATGCGTCGCTCGTAGTCGTCGCAGAACGTGGGCACGTCGCCCGCGGGGAGGGTGCCGTCGGGTACGTGCCATTGGTCGCGAGGAATGTCCACGTGGTCGAAGAGGTGCTCACGCATGAAGCGGTGGTAACTCTGCAGGTCGCTCGGCGGCATCGGGTAATACTCGTCGAGGTTGAAGGTGACCACGTTGCGGAAACTCAGCCCCTCAACTTTGTGGAGGCGAACCAACTCGTCATAGACCCCCTGCGGCGTGCTGCCCGTCGCGAGCCCGAGCACCGCGCGCTCCCCAAGGCGGGCCTTGGCGCGGATGAGGTCCGCGATCTCCCGAGCGACCGCACGGCTGGCGCTGCTGGACGACGGATGCAGGGCGACGCTGATCTTTTCGGGCGAAGGGGAGATCTCGGTGGTGTTCATGGGGAGTCTCGGAGGGATGTGGAACAGGATTATATAAGAATGGACGTCTTGTGCCGCTCGTGGTGCACAACCCTGATCCGGACCACCCGACGAGGAGTGTCCGAATCTCGAACGGTTCATCAATCAGAACTGCTGAACGTGCCTCCGGGGATAGGCGGCGTGGGTGCTCGACGGCGGCATGACCATCGACGTCGTGCAGGACCGCCCGGTGCGGATGGAGGCGGGGTGTTGAAGGTGCGGGTGGCTACGGGCGCGTGTCTCGTGTGGGTGGGCTGCCCGTGGTGGACGCGTGGGGAGCGGAGACGGACGGCGCGATCAAGCGTTCCACTTCGCGGGCCGCGCGGTGTGCGCCATCTTCTAGGGCGACGGCGGCGCCGATCCGTTCGGCGAGCGTGGCCGCGGGTGCGTTGTGGAGCATGGCGCCGATCGCGACCGCCAGCCTCTTCGCCGTTACTTTTGCTCGTGGGAGGGTATCGGAGAGGCCGAGGCGTTTGAGTCGGGCGGCGTTGTCGAACTGGTCGTGGGCGTGGGGGATGACGAGGGTGGGTTTGCCGGCGCGCAGGGCTTGCCCGGTGCTCCCGATGCCGCCGTGGTGGACGTTGAGGGCACATCGGGGCATGACGGCGGAGAAGGGGATGTAGGCGAAGGCGCGGGTGCCCTTGGGCATGTTGGGGGGCGGCGGCTGCTTGGGCCCGATGAGGAGGAGCCCTCGGCGATGGAGGGTCCGGCAGGCCTCGGCGGCGTGCTGGTAGAAATCTCCGGCGACATGGACGGCGGCGGTGCCGAGGGTGAAGAGGATGGGGGGCTCGCCGTCGCGCAGGAAGCGCTCGACGTCCTCGGGGACGGACTCGTGCTGCCCGTGGCGATCGTGCCAGGGGAAACCGCAGATGACCCCGCCCGGAGGATCGCCCGGGCACGGTCCACGAAAATGTGGTGACCACAGGCCGAGGTTGAGGTGCCCGGTGCGCGAGACCTTGTAGAAGAGGGGCGTGTCCTTGGGGAGGGCGAGTTCGCGGAGGATGGGGCGGAGGGGACGGTCGAGTTGGAAGCGGACGGCCGAGGGCATGCAGGTGCGCAGGAACCAGCGCGTGAGAGGTCCGGGGTTCACGGGCGAGGATTGCATGGGCGAGAAGAGATCGCCCTTGGCGAACCAGAGCATGGGCGCGAGGACGACGGGGACGCTGGGGATGCCGGCCTTGTCGGCGGCCCAGGCGGCGCTGGGGACGATGTGGTGATGGACGATGACATCGGGCTTGATGGAGGGCGCGAGGTCGAGGATGCGTGCGTAGGTGGCACGGACGGCGCTCTTGATGAGGAGATCGACCACGACCTTGGGGCCTCGCCTCGGGTGCATGAGGTCGGGGTGGTCGCGCCCGAGGGCGGCGAGGTCACGCTCGTCGTCGATCATGCGAAAGAAGGTGATGCCCGCTTCTTCGATCTGGGACTGGAAGGACGGTGCGGCGAGGAGGGCGGCGTCGTGCCCTCGCGCGCGGAGGGCGCGGGCGAGGGCGATGAAGGGGTTGATGTCGCCATGACTGCCGGCCGAGGCGAGGAGCACACGCATGGGGGATTGTTGAATGGCGGTGTGATTCCGTGCGACGATCGGTGCGTGAGTGGGCGATAATCCTGGGATGCGACTCATTCCCCACCCTGCTCCGGCGTTCTGTGGTCGTGTGTTCCTGGCTCGTTCGCTGGCGTGCTCGCTTGCGCTCGTGCTGCTCGCGGGCTGCCAGCCGAAGGTGGCGGTGAACGTGGGTTTCGGCGGCGGGAAGATCAAGGAAGTGGCGGTGCTGGATACGGGGGAGTCGAGCAAGGTGGCGGTCATCGAGGTTCGCGGGCTGATCGCGGACTTCAACCGACCGACGCTGCTGGGGCCCGGCGTCAACGTGGTGGATCGGTTTGTGGCCGAGTTGGAAATGGCGAGGAAGGACGCGTCGGTGAAGGCGGTGGTGGTGCGTCTGAACTCGCCCGGGGGGACGGTGACGGCGAGCGACACGATGTATCGCGAGTTGCGTCGATTTCGAGACGAAACGGGCAAGCCCGTGGTGGCGAGCATGAGCGAAGTGGCGGCGAGCGGGGCGTATTACCTGGCGCTCGGGGCCGACACGATCTATGCGCAGCCGACGACGATCACGGGGTCGATCGGGGTGATCTTTCCGACGCTCAACTTCTCGGAGGGTCTGGCGAAGATCGGGGTCCACAGTCGGAGCGTGACGAGCGGTCCCAACAAGGACATCGCGAACCCTCTGGAGCCGATGCGCGAGGGGCAATACGCGGTGTTGCAGGGGATGGTGGACGAGTATTACGCGGCGTTCAAGGACCTGGTGGTGGAGCGGCGGAAGTTGAGCCACGACGTTGTGGCACGGGCGACGGACGGACGCATCGTCACGGGCCGGCAGGCGAAGGCGTGGGGGTTGGTGGACGAGAACGGCGGGTTGCGCGAGGCGTTTGATGAAGCGAAGCGTCGCGCGGGGCTGGATCGCGCGAGGCTGGTGAAGTATGTGGACGAGGGCAAGCCCGTGCAGTCGCCCTACGCATCGGCGGGGGATGCGATGCCCAAGGTGGAGACGAACATCGTGCAGATCAATATGCCGGAGTTGGGCGGGCTGGGGGTGGGAGCGGCGGGTGCGTACTACGTGTGGATGCCGTGATTCCGGACGCGGACGGTGGTGGAGAGGCTCTAAATGGAACACGGGCTCCGAGTTCGGAGCCCGCGGTGAGGTTGGCGTGGTGCTGGGGAGTTACTTCGCCTGGACCGGGCCCGGCGCGGTTGGCTCACCCTGGGGCTTGGGCTTGAGCACGATCCAGATGCGAGACTCGGGCTTGTAATATTTCGCGAAGGTGTCCTTGATGAACGCGGGCGTGAGCGCCTGATAGCCCGCGGGCTCGCCCAACACCTCATCGAGTTTTCGTCCGCGATAGACCTGGCTGGTGAGGATGAGCGACCAGAAGCCCGGCTCCTTCATGTTCGCATCGAAGTCGTTGGCGGCCTGCTTCTTCGCCACGTCGAGTTCCTCGTCGGTGACGCCGTTCTTGGCGAAGTCGTCGTACATCTCGAAAATACGGTTCTTGAGGGTGTCGGCCTTCCCGGGATCGGTGGGAGCGGCGGAGATGAAGACGCCCCAGCCCTTGTAGGCCTCGGCGGGTTGCGAGTTGGATTGGATGCCGTAGACCAGGCCCTCGGCCTCGCGGAGGGTCTTAGTCATTCGGGTGGTGAGAATTCGAGAGGCGGCGTCGAAGGCGCGGGCCTCGTTGCGGTCGTCGCGGTCGATGGAGAAGAACCCGCCCAGCACGATGGCGGCGGGGAGTGTGGTGTCGATCTCCTCGCTGGCGGAGCGCTCGCCCGGGGTTCGGGGGATGGTGCGCTCCTTGAGATAGGTCTGAGCGCTGATGCGCTCGCGGGGGGGGAGCGAACCAAGGTAGGTGGCGACGAGGTCGAGGGCGCGGTCCTTGGCGATGTCGCCCACGATGCTGACCTCGATGGGCGACTACTTGATGGCGCGGAGGAGCCAGGCCTGGGCGTCGGCGAGCGTGAGGCGCTCGATCTGCTCCTTGGTGATGGCTTGCAGACGAGCCTCGCTCTTGGGGAAGAGGACGCTGGGGATGAGTTTTCCGAGATAGGCCTGCGGGTTGTTCTTCTGGGATTCGATCTGCTGGAGTTGGCGTTCCTTCCACTGGTTGAAGGCGGCCTCCTCGAGTTTGGGGTCGGTGAGCATGAGGTGGGCCATCTGCAGAGCGAACTCGAGATCCACGGGGTTGCCGCTGATGAGGACGCGGAGGAAATCCTGGGTGGAATCGCCGCTGACGGTGACCTTTTTGCCGACCATGAGATCGTCGATGTTGTTGGAGGTGAGGGTGCTGGTGGCCTTGCGGAACCAGGCTTGGACGGCGGCGCCGGTGATGCCGCGATTGTCGGCGGTTTCGAAGATGGGCCCGCCGGGGAGGGTGATCGAGACGATCATCTCGTCCTTCTTGTAATCCATGTACCGATGGTGCACGAGCACACCGTTGCTCAGCCACGCGGAAGTGATGTTGGAGGCCTCGTGGACGGAGGATTCGACGACCTTGCCCGGGGTGGGCGTCTTCGCCATGAGGGTGGACACCTTGGCCGTCGCGGCGTCGGGTGTGACCTCAGCGCGGAGCAGGGCGGTGCCCATCGCGAGGAGTTGGTCGTCGGAGGGGATGTCGGCGGAGGCGGGCAGTTGGAGCGTGAAGGCGAGCCCGGCGGGGTCGAAGGCGCTCGCGAACGCGGCGTTCACCTCCGAGGGCTTGATCGTGGGGAGTTCCTCGCGGACGAGGTCGAGTTGCTGGGCCGCGGACATGGTGGGGCGACCGTCCTGGGCGTTCGAGATGAGTTGGGCCATGATGGCGGCGGCGTCGATGGTGCCCTCGGTGCTCGCGTTTTGCTCGGCGTTGGCGAGGAACTCCTTCTTGACGAACTCGATCTCGTCGTCGGTGAATCCGTAGGTGCGGGCGCGGACCATCTCGGTGACGACGTCTCGGAGGATGTCCTTCCACTTGGAGGCTTCGCCCGCCGCGTTGATGTTGGCGAAGGTGGCGGCGTTGAACATGTCGCCGATGCTGGCGCTGGCGTATTGGAAGGCGACGGAGCCCGCGGCGACCTTCTGGTTCATGCGGCGATCAAAGGCGCTCATCGCGATGTTCTCGATGGTCTCCTCGCGCGAGAGCGGCTTGGTGGTGACGGTCGGGCGCGGGGGCGTGATGCGCACAACGCCGACGGAGGCGCGGGTGAGTTCGGGATCGGTGGCGATGGACGTCTTCAGGCCCTTCATCGCCTCGATCTTGAGGTCGCGGTCCTTGGGCGTGGGCTTCTTCTCCCCGCCCGTGAACTTCGCCTTGATGCGATCGACCATGGTTTGCTCGTCGAGGTCGGCGACGATGACCAGGGTCATGTTGGAGGGGACGTACCACGCGTGGTAGTAATCGAGGAAATCCTGGCGCTGGACGCCGGAGATGGTCTCCTCGACGCCGATGGGGACGCGAGCGGCGAGGGCGGGCGCGAGGTGCTCCATGGACTTGACGAAGACGCGGTACTGCGGGCTGGTGCGGGCCCGTTTCTCCTCGAGGATGATGGGCCGCTCCTTCTCGATCTCGGACGCGGGGAAGGTGATCTGGGTGGCGACGTCGGCCATGAAGGCGAGGGCCTTGTCGAGGGTCTCGACGTCGTTCTTGTTGAGCGAGAGTTGGTAGACGGTGGTGTCGAAACTCGTGCCGGCGTTCTGATGCTGCCCGAAGGTGAGCCCAAGGGACTCGAAGAAGGGCACGACGGACCCGGGCGGGAAGTTGGTGGACCCGTTGAAGGCCATGTGCTCGATGAAGTGGGCGATGCCGCGCTGCGGGTCGGTTTCGTTGATCGAGCCCGTGGAGACGAGCATCTGGACGGCGGCGCGTCCGGGCGGCGTGGCGTGCTTGCGCACGATGTACTTCATCCCGCTGGGCAACTCGCCCTGCACGTTTCGGGCGTCGGTGGGAAGGGGCTGCGCGAAGCCCACGAGGGTGAACACGAGGGACAACGCGAACGCGATCAGGCTTCTCATGCAAGGCTCCGGGAACGGACGGCGGACACCGGCGTCATCGAGACGCGGACTGCCGGCCCGAGGAGGTGAATGATAGGTGCGGGCGCGGGCGTACACTGCCGCCGATGCTGCTCTACTTTGCCGCGGACCTGCTGTGGGCGACGAGGATCAAGGCGTTGGCGAACGACATGGGCCTGGCCGCGCGCCCCGTGCGGAATCTGGAGATGCTCAACGCGCGGCTCGCCGAGGGCGGGGTGCGCGGGCTGGTCGTCGATCTGGACGCGCCGGAGGTTGCGCTCCAACTCATCGCGCGTCTCAAGGGCGCGGGCGCGAGTGAACGGGAGCGTGCGATCCGCGTGCTGGCGTGGGGGCCGCACGTGCAGAAGGACCTTTTCCAGCAGGCTCGCGACGCTGGCGCCGACGAGGTCATGACGCGGGGCGCGTTTGATCATGCGCTGGCCGAGATTCTGACGCGATTCTCGGCCTGAGGAGATGAGGGCGAGTTCAGGGAAGTTTCCCTGTGGAGACACGATCGGCGCCCCGCGATGCTCATGCGTTGTGATTGCTGATTCGTGCGCACCGTCCGTGTGGATCAAGGTTTGGAACGCGTGCTCCTGCGGGAGAGAGGGGTGGAGGAGTTTGGTGTGTGTGCCGCGTGCAAGCGGCGAGCGGAGGGGACGCTTTTCGAATCGCTCGCATGGATGGTGTCGCACGGGTCGGCGGCCCGTGGATCGGGGTGGGGGCGTGCGCTCCGGAGTTGCTCCGATCGCGGAGGCGGGCACTTCTTGGAGATCAACCGATGCGAAAAACACTTGCCATCCTCGCGGCTCTCGCGTGCGGAAGCGCCTGGGCCGCGCCGCGCGAATCGGTCACGTTCAACAACGTGGACAGCGTGATCGCGGACAACAGCAGCCTGGTGACGGCCGCGTTCACGGGGACGTATGCACCCAAATACATCACCGTGTCGGGGGTCCTGACGGTACTGCAGTCGGGCACCTACGCCCGCGAGGCCGTCATTCAGGTGTTCATGCCCGGGGAGCACTCCTTTGTGATCCAGCCGTTCGATCTCAACCAGTTCAGCACGCTGGTGTTGGATCCGATGACGTTCCGGATTCCGATTCCGATCGCGTCCGCGGCGGGGGTGTGGTCGTTTCGGTGCCTCGAGGCCTATGACGACGGGGAGCGCAACGCCGCCGATGCGCGCTGGACGAGGCTCACGATCGAGGTCCATGACGGCCCGCCCGTGGCCCGGGACTACGGAGGGATCACCAGCGCGGGGCTGATCATCAACGCCGGCGCGCTGAATCCGGGCGAGGTGCGGTGGTATCGCCTGAGCCTCGACGCGGCGGCGACCATCGGCGGGCAGACGTACTTCGACCTCGACACCTGGGGGTCCACGGGTGATACCGAGATCGCGCTCTTCCGCGAAGACGGCACGCTGGTTGCGTATGACGATGACGACGGCCCGATCCTCTCGAGCCAACTGACCTTTGGGAAGGGCGGGAGGGCGAGCGTGTGCTGCGATGGCCTGCCCTACGACGGACGAGATGGGGAGTTGGCGGCGGGGACGTACTACGTCGCGTTGACGTCGTACGACGCCGTTTTCTCCGGTGGGTGGGGTGTTGTTCCCGGGCAGCAGTTCATCCTCGCGACCTATCTGCGCCTGCGGTCGAATACCGGCGTTGGCGATTGCCCCGCCGACCTGGACGACGGGAGCGGCATGGGCGCGAAGGACGGCGGCGTGACGATCGACGACCTCCTTTACTTCCTCCAACGATTCGAGGCAGGCTGCTGAGCCGACACCTTCTTGAGTAGTTCGAGTCTCGAGGAGAAACGGGGCTCGCGCTCGGAGGGGCGCGAGCCCTCTTTGGATGTGCGTCTGGTGCCGGGTTCGTCCACGTTGGGCCGGGAGCGGAGCGGGGACATGCGGGCAGGAGTTACTTCTTCTTGCTCGCGGCCGCCTGGGCCGCCTTGGCGATCGACACAAAGTCGGCGGCCTTGAGGGACGCGCCGCCGATGAGCCCGCCGTCCACGTCGTCGCGTTCGAAAATTTCCTGGGCATTGCCCGGCTTGAGCGAGCCGCCGTACTGGATGCGCACCCGCGTCGCCTTTTCTTGGCCGTAGAGGTGGTTGATGAGTCCGCGGATGTGGTGGTGGGCGGCTTGGGCGTCGTCCGGCGTCGCGGTCTTGCCCGTACCGATCGCCCAGACGGGCTCGTAGGCGATGGTCAGGCGATCGAGCATGTCGCCCGGGACCTCGGCGAGGCCCGTGCGCACCTGGCGCGACGTGACGATGTCCTGGTGCCCCGCGAGTCGCTCGTCGAGCGTCTCGCCCACGCAGAGGATGCACTCGAGGCCGGCTTCGAGCACGGCGCGGACCTTGAGGTTGACCAGTTCGTCCTTCTCGCCGATCACGTGTCGGCGTTCGCTGTGCCCGCAGAGCGCGACTTGCACGCCGCAATCCTTGAGCATCGCGGTGGAGACTTCGCCCGTGAAGGCGCCGTCGTCCTCGAAGTGGACGTCTTGGGCGCCCAACTTGACGAGCGAGCCGCGATCCCGCAGGATGGAGCGGACGAGGAGGAGATAGGGAAAGGGGGGAAAGACGGCGACGTCGACGCCGTCGAGGTTGAGGAGCCCGTCGACCACGCCCCGGGTGAGTTCGGAGGCGGAGTTGCGGTTGGTGTTCATCTTCCAGTTGCCGCCGACAAAGGGCTTTCGGGTCGTCATGTGGGAATATAGCGCGCGCGCGGGCGATCATGGTCGTCACGTGCGAGGGGGAGGGCGTTTCGTCGTGCGTGCGACTTTCTTTGGCACGCCATCGTGCGAACAATCACGGCTGACGGCCCCGTAGCTCAGTTGGATCAGAGCATTGCGCTTCGAACGCAAAGGTCGCAGGTTCGAGTCCTGCCGGGGTCGCTTGTCGCGGCGTGGTCGGGGAAGCGGTTCGAGAGGGGGCGACGCCGTGCGCCATGATCGGGGGCGTCACCTTCCCCGCGATCGATGGACCAGGGTTCGACGAGGCTCTTCGGGAGCGCGGCGGTCCGATCAGGCGATTGCCGGTGCGGTCGTCGCAACCGAGCGCGTTCGCGGAACGAGGGGTCCGAGCGGTGCGTCGAGAGTGTTTGGACCGCTTCGTCGCGTGCGGTGAAGGTCACCTCGGCCACCTCATCGGCCACCTCATCACGGAGTTTGCTCGCCATGACCACGAGCAATGCCAACTCCAGAATCCAGAAGTTGGGCAATGGTTTGCCGGCGCGCGATCCGCGCACTCCGAGCACGCACCCGGGTTCTCCACCGATCTGTGCCGGACCGGCGGCGGCCAAGGTTCCCTGAGTCGTCATCCGTTCATCCCTCGGCGGCGTGCTCAAGCATTTCGACAGGAACGTCGCGCGAATCTCCGTGGATCGCGGTCGGGATGTGCGGATGGCTTTGCGAACATCGGAGGATGGATTTCAAATGGCTGTGAACAAAGAACTTACAGACATTCGGAAGGTTTTTGTCATCCTTTTGGAATCCGAACGTTGACAAGCGTTTGGGATTTGATATGCTGAGGTTGTCGGACTCGCGTCCAGCGCCGCCTCCGACCGGTTGTCAGGCTGTTTGGCTTGAGGCCGCCCCGCGCTGGGAGATTCGATCGGCTTCCGTTCCGGCGGCGGCACGATCGGAGAAAGGAACATCATGGCCGTTTCGAGCAATGCCGCGACCGAGGTCCGTCCCAACGTCACGATCGAGGACAAGTCCAAGAAGCAGGCCCTCGAACGCACGCTCCAGCAGATCGATAAGACCTTCGGGAAGGGCTCGATCATGCGGATGGATGAGCAGGCGTATCTGAGCGTCCCCGGCACGTCGACAGGCTCCATCTCACTCGACTTGGCCCTCGGCGGGCGGGGTATTCCGCGTGGCCGCATCGTGGAGATCTTTGGGCCTGAATCGTCGGGCAAGACGACCTTGGCGCTGACGTGTGCGGCGAACGCGCAGCGGGATGGCGGGGTCGCGGCGTTCATCGATGCGGAGCACGCGCTCGATCCGTCGTGGGCCCGCAAGATCGGGGTGAACATCGACGAACTGCTGGTGAGCCAGCCGGACAGTGGCGAGCAGGCGCTCGAGATCTGCGAGTTGCTCGTGCGCTCGAACGCCGTGGACATGATCGTCGTCGACTCGGTCGCGGCGCTGATCCCCAAGGCGGAGATCGAGGGCGAGATGGGCGATGCCGTCGTCGGCCTGCAGGCGCGGCTCATGAGCCAGGCGATGCGCAAACTCACGGGCATCATCGCCCGCAGCAACTGCACCGTCATCTTCATCAACCAGATCCGCGAGAAGATCGGCGTGATGTTCGGGAGCCCCGAGACGACGACGGGCGGGCGTGCCCTCAAGTTCTACTCCTCGGTCCGCATCGATGTGCGACGGACGGGGGCGATCAAGGAGGGGGAATCGACCATTGGCAGCCGCACGCGGGCCCGCGTCGTGAAGAACAAGATCGCGCCGCCCTTCCGCGATGCCGAGTTCGACATCATGTACAACGAGGGCATTTCCGCCGAAGGCGATCTGCTCGATCTTGCCGTCGCGTGCGACGTCGTGGAGAAGTCGGGCTCGTGGTTCAGTTACGGCAAGACCCGCATTGGGCAAGGGCGTGAGGCGAGCAAGCAGTTCCTCCGCGAGAACAAGGACCTGTTCAAGGAGATTCGCGCGAAGGTGCTGGAGGTGAAGGCGGCGCACCCCATGCCGGCGGGCAAGCCCGAGGCGGGAGAAGAGGATGAGGGTGGGGATGAGGAATGATTGGAAGAGGACGGATCATGAGAAACGCGGGGCGCTCGCCCCGCGTTTTTTCTGCTCATTCATGTGCTCGCTCGCGCGGAGGGCGCGGGTTGTCGGTTACGCCACTTCCCCCCGCCGCTGATCATCGGGCAGTTCAAAGTCGTCCGTGCGGAGCGTGAGCCCTGTGGTGAGTTGCTTGAGTTTGGCGAGGTATTCGACGACGGCGATGACGAAGGTCGCGTGCGACCACGTCAACGGGGAAACGGACATGGGGTCGCCCGTGTGAGGGTGGTATTGCTCGGCGAGCACGCCGGACTTCTCGGCGCGGGCGACGCACCACTCGAGGAGTTTCATCGCCGGCACGAGGTCGCTGGTTCGTTCGGCCTTGGCGATGAGGTACTGGGCTTGCCAGAGGGTGCAGATGAGCCAGGGGTTGCCGGGGATGTCCCCGACGCGTTCGCGTTCGACCTGGTGGTAGTAATCTCGCTCGTAGCGGGCGCAGCCGCCGATGCCCGTCTTGCACCACAGGCGCTCCGAGAGAGTGCGCATTTCCGCCTGGACACGCTGGTCCGTGGGTGGGAAGACGTTGAAGGCGAAGAGGGCGAAGTTGGCCGAGTCGCAGGTGAAATCGAGTTTGTACGTGCCGTCGGCCTGGGGGATGGCCATGCGTGCGAAGCGCTGTCGATCGGGGGACCAGAGGTGCTTGACCAGGGCGGCGCGCATGGAGGCGGCGCCTTCGCGCATGCGCGTGGCGCGGTCCAACTCGCCAAAGTCCTCGGCAAACTCGGCGGCGGCGTCGAGCGCCGCGATGACGGTGGAGACGGTGAAGGTGTGGATGCCCCGGCGTTCTTCCCAGAGGTCCCACGAGGGGAGCGGCAGGCCGTTCGTGTCACGATACGTCAGCATCCACTCGGTCGGCCTGGCGACGAGCGGGGTGTAGAGCGGCTTGACGAACTCAACGTCGCGAAAGGTCTCGAAGTGCTGGCGGAGCGCCCACGCGACGAGGGCCGTTTCGTCCTGCTGAATCGGGAGCACGCGCTGCCCGTCGATCATCCATGGGTGCCACGAGGAGGCCAACTCGCCCGCGGGCGTGTACTTGTGCAGGAAGTAGCGATCGTCGCGGATCGCCTTGGCGCAGTAGCGGAAGAAGTTGCGCGAGAGTTCGGATTGCCCGGTGCGGATGAGCGAGTAGGCGACGAGCGCGCCATCGCGAGGCCAGCAGTAGGAATAGTGGTCCCCGCCGAACTGGGTGATGTCGGAATCGTTGGCGGCGATGATGGCGCCGCGGTTGTCGATCTGTGTGCGGAGCACGAGTTGCGAGCGATTGAAGAGGTCGGCGACCGGGGCGGGCAGCGGATCGCACTCGACGGCCTCCTTCTTGAGCCACAACTTCCAGTAGTTGCCGGTGCGTTCGATGAGGCGGTCCGGCCCCTTCTCGAGGATGCGCTGGTTGAGGGCCTTGACCTCGGAATAGGTCTGCCCGCAGGCGAGCCACATGGTGACATAGGCCTTGCCCGAGGCGGGGACCTGGAGGTTGAAGCCGATCGTGGCGTCCACGGAGCCCTGGGAGATGGCGTTGCGCCCGAGCATGCCGTCTTCGGCATCGCGCCAGGTGCCTTCGTGCCCGCCCATGCGCTTGGTGCCGATGGCCCAGTTGTCGATGCCGCACTTGTTCTCATCGCAGGCGTTGAAGAGGAAGTAGGAGTCGTCCTTATAGACGACGAGCGAGGCGGTGGCGGGGTCGTAGTTGGCGGTGTCGCCGACGGGCGTCCCGCGGATCGAGAGGTCCCAGTGGGTGAAGAGTCGGACATCGCGATCGCGCCCGGCGAGGTCCTTGACGATGGCGCGCCGGAAGTAGGCGGGCTCGTGGAAGTCGACGGCGTCGTTGCAGATGATCTCGAGTTGGAGGCCCTCATGGCGGAGGAGGACGTGCGTGACGAGGGTGTTGTCCACGTACTTGAGCGAGCGCGACCAGGCCGGATCGTCGATCCACGCGAACTGACCGTCGGCCCAGACGCCGAAACGCTGCACGTTCCCGTCGGTGTGGTTGTACTTCCCGACGTACGGGAAGTACAGATCGCGGATGCGATAGAACTTGTCGAAGGTGATGAGGAGGTCGCCGTTGCCGACGGGAATGTCGCGGGGCATGCGGGGTCCTGTGCGAGGCGGGTGGGCGAGTCGGAGACAGGGAAGTATTCGCGGGCGAGCGGGACGGCGATCGGAGATTTTCCAAAAACACGCCCGCGAGCGTGGAGGCTATTGCCCCGCGAGCATCTGTGCGGCGAGGGCCTCGGCTTCCGCGTCGGCGGCGCTGGCGGCGGCGGCTTCGGCGTTCATCGCCGCGACCCGACTTTGGATGTCGCCGATGTAGGTGATCCGGATCCCGAAGTTCTCGCCCACCTTGACCGCCAGCCCTTGTCCGATCGCGCAGTTGTTCACCATGAGGTCGAGTTCGGCGTCGGCGTTCTTGGGCAGTTCGATGATCGCCCCGGGGACCCACGACATAAACTCGTCCACGCGGATCGTGCGCTCCGCCACGCGGACCATGATCGGGACCTCGATCGCAAGGATTTGCTGCAGGTTCGAGGGCATCGATATCGTTATCGGCAGGAGCGGTGGGGGAGTTCAGCGGGGAAACACGCCGCGATGATCCTCGCCCACGACGCGCCTCGCGGAAGAAATGGACCCTGGATTCAACCCCTGCTCGTGGGAGGGGAGCGGGGGCTTATCCGTCGAATCGCCCGACGATCAGGGTCATGTTGTGCCCACCGAATCCGAACGTGTTGTTCATCGCATACTTGATGCGTCGTTCGCGTGCGTGGTGGGGGACGAAATCGATGTCGAACCCTTCGTCCGGGGCATCGAGATTGATCGTCGGGGCGATGATCCCGTCGCGCACGGCGTGGATGCAGGCGATGAGTTCCACCGCACCCGAGGCGCCCAGGCAGTGCCCGTGCATCGACTTGGTCGAACTCATCAGCAGTTTGCCGCCGGCGGACTTGCGCGCGTGGTCGCCGAAGATGGAAAGCACGGCGGCCACTTCGGCCTTGTCCCCCAGGGGGGTGGAGGTGCCGTGGGCGTTCACATAGTCGATCTGCTCGGGCTTGAGCCCGGAATCCAGCAGCGCCATCTTCATGGCGCGCATCGCGCCGGAGCCGACCGCATCGGGGGCGGTGATGTGCGCGGCGTCGGAGCAGTTGCCCGCGCCCAGCAACTCGGCGTAGATCGTCGCGCCGCGGGCCTTCGCGTGCTCCAGAGTTTCGAGCACGAACATCGCGGCGCCCTCGGCGATCACAAACCCGTCGCGATCCTTGTCGAACGGGCGGCTGGCCTTGGTCGGCGCGTCGTTGCGCGTCGAGAGTGCCCGCATGACCTGGAACGCCGCCACGCACAGCGGGGTGCACGTCGCGTCGCTCCCGCCCGCGATCATCACGTCCGCCCATCCGCGTTGCATCTGGTTGATCGCGTCGGCGATCGCGTGCCCGGACGAGGCGCACGCCGTCGCGTGCGTCGAGGCCGGGCCCTTGAGATTGAAGCGGATGGAGATGTTCCCCGCCGCGGCATTGACCATGAGACGAGGGACGGTGAAGGGGGTCAGCCGATCAGGGCCCTTGTCGCGCAGCACCCAGAGTTGATCTTCGATGGTCTTAATGCCACCGATCCCCGAGCCGATCACCGTGCCGCAACGCTCGGGGTCTTCCTTGGAAAAGTCGATCCCCGAGTGCTTGATCGCCTGGTCGGCGGCGTAGAGCCCGAAGTGGGCGAAGCGGTCCATGCGTTTCGCCTCGCGGGGGTCGATGAGCGGGGCGGGGTCAAAGTTCTTGACCTGTCCGGCGAACCCGACCTCCCACTTCCCGGGATAGCGCGTGAACTCATCGCCCTCCAAGGGGGTGATGCCGCTTCGCCCCTCGCGCATGCCCGCCCACGTCGCCTCGGCCGAGGGGCCGAGGTTCGTGATCGCGCCCATCCCGGTGATCACGATGCGGCGATTGGCGTTGAAGTGAGGGGGGGTCGGCACGCGGGTCGGCTCCACTGGGTGGGGGTGATCACTCCAGCCCGTGCTGTTGCTTGATGAAGTTGATCGCGTCGCCCACCGTCTTGATCTTCTCGGCCTGCTCGTCGGGAATATCGGTCTCGAAGGCTTCTTCGAGTTCCATCACGAGTTCGACCTGATCGAGGCTGTCGGCGTTCAGATCGTCGACGAAGCTCATCTCGCGGGTGATCTTCGCCTTGTCGTGCCCCATCTGCTGGGCCACGATCTCGATGACCTTCGTTTCGATCTCTTGCTCGGTCACGTTGCGTCTCCATCTAGCCAAACTGGTTCGCGCCGCTCGTGCGGAACGATTCGGGTGAGCCGGGCAGGATAGCACCGGTAACTCGCCCGTCGAGTGTACCGCCCAACTCCGCGGCAGAGTGGACGGGTCCATGGGCGGGGTCGACCCCCACCCGTGTCCGGAAACCCACGAGGGACCGGCCCCCATCATACGCCCCACGATCGCGTGGAACGAACCGGAAACCCTATCGGCCGTCGCGCATCCGTTCGACCTGTCATAAACCACGCGACCGTCGTGTTGGTGCCTGCAAACCTTCCGCTTCCCTTGCCTCGGGCGAGCGTCGCTCCCGGCTCGTCGATACCTGCCCCGCTGGTTGCCGTCGTGGATGTTCGCGTCGGCGTGGAACTCACCTTCGCCCCATGGAGGGGTAGCGGAGTGCGTGGACATGGCGACGATGCCCCGGGAGCCTGAAGCCTTTGCCGAGATGGTCGCCCAGATGTTGCGTGATCGCCAGCCCGAGTACGCGATCGACCTGGTGGGCCCACGTGAACTCCTCGTCAACGGTCGGCGGCTGGACCTTGAAAACCTCTATCGCATGGTCAACCATGAACCGGGGCGTGGTCGCGAGATCGTCCAGCATTATCTCGAGCAACTCTTCGCGGGCGACGCGATGCACCTGCTCAACATGAGCCTTGACTTTGCCCGTCACCGCATCATGCCCCGCATCCAGCCCGAGAGCATCTTCCAGCATCTCTCCCGCGAGCAGGTGGCGCACGTCCCCTACGTGAACGGCACGGTGATCGTCTTCGTCACCGACCTTCCCAACATGACCGTGAGCATCACGACCGAGCAGATGGTGCGGTGGGAGATCACGCCCGACGAGATGGATGAGATCGCCCGCCAGAACCTCGACGAGTACGCTCCCGAACTGGAAGTGCAGATCGTCGAGAGCAAGGAAGGGGGGCGTGCCGCGATTCTTTCACAGCACGACGGCTACGACGCCGCTCGCCTGCTCCTGAGCAACCTGTACGAGCGGGTGGCGCCGCAACTGGGGGGCGACTTTTACGTGGCGACCCCGGCCCGCGACATGTTCGTCGCGCTCTCTCCAAATCCCGCCGCGTTCGTGAAGCGCCTGCAGGCTCGCGTGGAGCACGACTACCGCCGACTGCCGTATCCCATCACGTCCGACTTCTTCTATGTGACCCGCGACGGGGTCGCGGGGACTCGCGCCGAGCCCCCGGAGATGGAACAACGCCATGAGGCCGCGTAGGCCCTCGGCGAACAAACCTCGCGACCCCAAAAGAAACAACCGGCGCGAACGCCGGTTGTGTTCTTGTGAGGAATCGGTCGATGTGTGGCCGCACCGGATCAGCGGCGACGACGAGCGGCGACGAGCCCGCCCAGGCCAAGCACCGCGAGGGCGCCGGGGGTGGGGATCTCGAACCGGAGTTTGGTCTCGATCGTCTCGCGGAAATCCTCGAAGGTGGGCGAGAAGAGCGCGAAGGCGTTGGGGCCCGTGATGACGTTGTTGGTGTACCAGTTGACGAGCGAAGGGGTCTGGATGACGAGGGCGTTGATGCCGATGCCGTCGGCGGCGGCCGCGTCACGCGCCGCGCGAACGAACACGTCGGTGTTCACGTTGTCCTCGCCGTCGCTCGAGATGTCCATCAGTTGGCGGAAGCCGTTGTAGTTGTTGCTGAGGATGCCGGTACGTCCGAACTGGATCGCCTGGCCAACGGCGGTGTTGCCCGAGTAGGCGCGGGGCATGGCCGCGAGCGCGTTCACAAAGTTGGTGATGGCGGCGTTGCTGTCGAGCAGCGTCCATCCGATCGACTGCTGCTGCTGCCCGTTCCCGCTCCATTGGACCATGTTGACCGCGATCTTGCCCAGGCGCCCATTCGCCGTGGAGAGGATCTGGTTGCGGATCGCGAGCGAGTTGAACGCCTGGGCATAGCCCGCGCGCTGGAGGTTGTACTCGGTCGCGTCGATGCTGCCCGAAACGTCCACGAGCAACGACAACTCCAGGTCCACGTCAATCTGGGCGGACGCGGACGTAGCCAAACCGGCCGCGAGCGCGGCCACGCACATCATCTTCATATCTTGTCTCCTTCTCTCGACTCTCTTTCTACACTCAAAACACACGCCCGCACCGCGGGCGGAAACCGCGGTGAAAGCAAGTTTATTTTAGTCATTCAAGCCGATTCGTCAAGCGATTCGGCAAGAGGATCGAGTGCAAGTGGCGGAGCATGTCCGATAATATGTGATGCCGCTCCTGTCTCTGCCGCTATCCTCGTGCGATGATCCTGCTGATCGATAACTACGACTCCTTCACCTGGAACCTTGTCCAGCGCTTCGCGGAACTCGACCGCTCGCTCGCGGTGGGGCGTGATCTCCGAGTGGTTCGCAACGATGAGATCACGCCGGAGGCGATCGAACGCATGGACAACGGGTTGCCGCCGAGCCATATCGTGATTTCGCCCGGGCCGTGCACCCCGAAGGAAGCGGGCGTTTCGTCGGAGGTCATCGAGCGCTTTGCGGGGCGAGTGCCGATCCTGGGCGTGTGCCTCGGGCACCAGTGCATGGCGGACGTGGGCGGCATGACCGTGGCCCGTCACGACATCCAGGTGCACGGCAAGACGAGCCAGGTGCACCACGACGGGCGCGGGGTCTTTGCAGGGCTGACGGACCCGTTCGAGGCGACCCGCTACCACTCGCTCGTCGTGCTGCCGCGGACGATTCCACCCCCCACCTCGGGGCGCGACGGCTGGGAGGTGAGCGCGTGGACGCTCGAGCGGACGCCCGAGGGTGGCGAACGCAAGGTGGTGATGGGGCTGCGCCGGGTGTTTGCGGATGCCTCGCGAGAGCCGATGGAGGGTGTGCAGTTCCATCCCGAGAGTTTCCTGACGCGGGAGGGTCCGCGCTTGCTGGCGAACTTTCTTCGGATGGGACGCCGAGGGCGCGTGGTCCGCGACGAGGCGATCCGGGCGATCGGCGCGTAGATTGGTGGACGCAAGGGTTGATCGAACGGGGCGGGGCGAGTGCTACTTGCGTCCCACGGTCATGGGCGGGTTCGGCGCCGCCTTCGCCGCCGCGGCCTTGGCGGTGGCGGAGATGTCGAACTGCGGGGTGGGGGCGTTCATGTAGACGAGCGGATAGCCGCCGTCGATGCGGCGGGTGTCGCGGGCCAGCGTGGCGATGTTGGCGAGTTTCTGCCCCGTGCTCGCGTCGCCGATGAGCGGCTTGCTCGGACGCCCGCCCCACACCACCCGCGTGCCCTCGGCGGTGAGCAACGTCAGTGATTTTTTCGCGCCATACTCGCCCACGTCCACCCCCGCGACCTGGTTGCCCCATTTCTGTTGCACGACGAGCGCCAGCAGTTCAAGCCCGGCGTGGACGTCTTCGCCGGGCCATGGGTGCGCGAAATCGACCCGCCCGTCGGTGTCCCGGGGGATCCCATCCGCCTGTCCCCCGATCACGAGCAGCCCCTTGGGCCGTTCACTGTACTGGGGCGGCATGAGCAGTCCCTGCCACGAGATCATCTGGTACTTTCCGTCCGCACGCACGACGCCCGCGGGGATGCGCCAACGACCGTCGATGAGCACGGTCGCCTCACCCTCGCGCCGGATGGTGGGCAACCCGTCGTACCAGCCGCTGGCCGCCAGCGCCTGGGCCAGGATGCGCAGCGGCTCGGGGCTGAAGGGATCGGCGTGACGTTCGAGGGCGGATGAGGCGAGGTGGAAGAGTTCCTCCTGAAACTGTCGTGGGAGCCAGGTGGCCGGAGGTTGCGACGGATCGCCGCCCTTGGGTGTGCCCGCCACGGGCCAGAGGAAACGAATCTCGACGGGCTTGGTGACCGTCGCCACCGCGGCCTTCTGCTGCATGGGCTTGGCGTACCAGACGACCCAGACGATCGCGCCCACGAGCAGCAACGCGCTCACGACGCTGGTGAGGTATCGCACGAACAGGGCGACCTGAAAGGCCGGCCGCACTTCGGGGTTGGGGTGGTCTTCGCCCGTCATGAGTCCGCGCACACGCTCCTTCCGACCCGATAGTTTACACCTTCCGCGCGTGGTCCCGCAACGCCATCCGGACGAGTTTGCCACAGAGGCGGGGCATGGTGAGCCCGGTGTGGGCGGCGGCCATGGGCACCAGCGAATGGCCCGTGAAGCCCGGCATGGTGTTCACCTCCAGCAGCCACGCCTCGCCCGCGCGGTCCACGAGAAAATCCACGCGGCAGAGATGACGCACGCCCATCGTCCGGGCCAGCGCCACCGCGTGCGCGCTCAAGAGTTCATCAAGGCCCCGCCGGAGTCGGGGCTGGACGAGATACTCCGTGTCGTGGCGGTGGTATTTCGCCTCGTAATCGTAGAACTCAACTTTGGGTCGTATCTCGATGATGGGGAGCGCCTGGCCGTCGAGCACGCCCACGGTCAGTTCGCGTCCGCCGAGCACGGCGCGTTCCACCATGTACACCCGTTGGGGGTGGCGCCGCACGTCGTGGGAGACGTGGCGTAGGGCCTGTTCCCATTCCTTCGTTGTGCGGCAGACGTGAACCCCGACGCTCGAACCCTCATGGATCGGCTTGAGGACCACGGGGAGATCGAGTGGGCAGGCGGGGTCTCGAAGGTTGAGGACGCACGCGGGGTTGGTCGCAACGCCGATGGAGGACGCCGCCAACTTGGTTCCCACTTTGTCCATCGCGAGGCGAGCGGCCTTGGACGTGCAGCCGACATAGGGCCTCCCGAGGCGTTCGAGCGCGTCCTGAAGCGGGCCACCCTCCCCCCATCCGCCGTGGAGCACGGGAAACACCACGTCGCCCTTCATCGCACGGAGTTGGGCGAGGGTCGGCCTGGTGATCGCCCGGTAGTGCACCTCGTGCCCGTCCTCGCGCAGCGCCTGCGCCACCGCCTTGGAACTGACCAGGCTCACCTCGCGCTCGGCGTCGGGCCCGCCGCCCAGCACCAGGACGGAGGGCTTGGCGAAAGATCGCCTCGTCGTGGGGTGTCGCTTGGTCATGGCGTGCGCTCCCACACGACGACCTCGCGGTGCAGTTGCACCCCGAAGCGATCCAGGACGCGGCGCTCGATCTCGTGCATGAGTTGGATCACGTCGCGAGCCTTTGCGCCGTCGTTCGTCACGAGGAAGTTGGCGTGGCGCTGGCTCACTTCGGCCCCGCCCACACGCAGCCCCTTGCATCCCGCGAAGTCGATGAGCATGCCGGCGGACACCCGCGCGCCCTTCGCGCCGATCTCCCCCGTGGCGATCGAGAGGTCGTGCGGCAGGGTCGGGTTCTTGAAGCAGCAGCCAGCGGACTTGGCCGCCATCGGCTGCGAGCGCTTCTTGTATTCCATGACGTCCTTGAGTCGCTCGCGGAGTTTGGCCGGGTCGCCGGGCGTGAGGCGCAGGTCGACGCGGGTCAGGATGAGGTCGTTCAGCCCCGAGTGGCGATAGTCGAACGCGATCGAAGATCGTTCGAGCGTGAGGGCTCGTCCCCTGCGATCGATGGCGTGCACGCGCTCGATCGCGTCGGCGATCTGTCCGAACGCGCCGCCCGCGTTCATCACCACCGCGCCGCCCAGCGACGCCGGTATGCCGCCCAGCCCCTCCAGCCCCGCCAGCCCGCGTCGCACGGTTTCGAGGATGAGTTTGGGCAGGTCCGCGCCCGCGTCCGCGTGGACGATGCCGCGCGCCGCGTCGATCTCCCACGACCGCAATCCGGAGTGGATCATGTCGAGCACGATCTCGCCCACGCCCGCGTCATCCACGAGGAGATTCGCCCCTTCGCCCAGCACGCGGAGCGAAGGGTCCATCTCCACACATCGCACGATGTCCTCCACCGAGGTGGGACGGACCAGGCGGTCGGCGCGGCCGCCGATGCCGAACCAGGTCGGAATCTCGGCGTGTTCGAGGATCTCCGGATCGTGGGTCACGGGCATCTTCACTTCGCATCCAGGTACTGCCTCGCGACCTGCCACACCGGGCCCGCCCCCATGCTCACGACCAGATCGCCCGCCCGGCACATCGCGTGCAACTCCCGGACGATGCGCTCGAAGGGGTCCAGGTGCATCGCGTTCACGCCCTTCTCCCGCAGGCGATCGACCAGGTCCTGCGACGACACGCGTTGCCGTTCTTCCTCGCTGTCGCGCACGAAGTAGATCTCCGGCACGATCACCACGTCCGCCTGCGAGAAACTGCCCGCAAACTCGTCCAGCAGATGCCGCGTGCGGCTGTGCTGGTGTGGTTGGAAGACGCAGATCAGTCGCCCGCCCCGCTCCTGCGGACGCTCGGCTTCGCGGAACGCCCGCAGGGTCACGTCCACTTCGGTCGGGTGGTGCCCGTAGTCATCAAACACGCGCACGCCCCCGCCGGCGACCGGGCGTTCGCCCAGCAGTTGCATCCTCCGATCGACGCCCCGGAATCGCGAGAGCGATTCGCTCGCGCTCCCCAGGTCGGCCCCCAGCCAGTGGGCGAGCACGAGGGCGCTCGCGGCGTTGATCGCGTTGTGCGCGCCGGCCAGGGTCATCGTCCACGCCGCCACCATGCGCTGGCGATGCACGAGTTCGACGCTCCGCGTGCGCGGCTCATAGCGCACGCGCCAATCCGCCTCGGGCGAGAACCCGATGGTGTGCACCTCGCACTCCACCCCCGCCGTCACCTCGCGCCGATGGGCCCCCTCATGGGCGATCAGCAGCCGCCCGCCCGCGCTCGCGGGGGGAAGATGCGTGGCAAACTCATGGAACGACTCCACGACCGCGTCCAGCGTGCCGTAGCAATCCAGATGGTCCGCTTCCACCGAGGAGATGCACGCGACCACAGGAAAATAGTTGTGGAACGAGCGGTCGTACTCGCACGACTCGGCCACGACGATCCCGGGCTTGCCCGCGAGCGGCCCCCTCGGGATCTTCTCGTTCCCCAGGCGGAACCCCACCGACTTCGCGGGAGCGCGTTCGCTCTGGTCGCCCCGTGCCGTGACGTGCAGCGCCCCCAACTCCAACTGCGGCGAGGTCGCGCCGACAATGACCGTCGGGTCAAGCCCGGCATCGACGAGGGCGGTGCCCAGCATCGCCGTCGTCGTGCTCTTGCCGTGCGTGCCCGCGACGCACGCCCCGGTGCGACCTTGCATGCATCGCCCGAGCGCTTCGGCATACATCATCGTGGGGAGGCCCCGGGCCGATGCCGACGCCATTTCGGGATGCGATGGGCGGATCGCCGCCGAGGCGATCACGAGGTCGCAGCGCTCGGGCAGCACCCCGCGGGATTGGTCAAACGTGACCGGGACGCCCTCGCGTTCGAGCGAGCGGGTGGTGTCGCTGGGTTCCTGGTCCGAGCCGCTCACGAGCCCGCCGCGTGACCGGATCATCCGCGCGAGGCCCGACATCCCGCTCCCGCCGATCCCGATCAGGTGCACATGCTTGCCCTTCACCGCAAGCGGCGCGGGTGGTGAGCGGCGTGGTGAACTGGTCGGGCGGGGGGGCATCGTGCTTGCTGGATTGTTCCCCGACGCCGCCCGTTCCGCCGCGAGGCGCAGCGCGGGCGCAGCATCGGGCGTCGAAGATAAGGCGATAGCGTGCGGAAGGGCCGACATCCCTCTCTGTATCGGCCCGTCCCCCATTCCGGCGTGAGTGGCGTTGGTCGGCGTCACGCCGCCTCGCGGTCGGGCCTGGTCCAGGAAGAAAAAAAACCCCGAGACGGGCTCGGGGGCGTGCGTTCGTCTCGGTTCGAATCGGGGCGTTACTTCTGCTTCGCCTTGAACTCGTTCAACGCCTCGGTCATCTGCTCTTTCATCTGCTCGGGCGCGAGCGCGATCGCCTTTTCCTGAAGTTCGATCGCTTTCTTCACGTCGCCCTTGACGAAGTACACCCGGGCGAGCGTGTCGAGGATCATGCCGTCCTTCTCCCCGGTGATCTTGACGGCCTCGGAGGCGGCGCGGAAGGCGAGATCGAGATCGGGGTTCTTGACGTCGCCCTCGGGGTCCACGAGGCCCCACGCGATCTCGTTGAGGGCTTGCGCGTCCTTGTGGGCGATGGCGTCGTCCACGATGGCCTTCCCGGTCGCCGACGCGCCGGCGGTGTCGCCCGTCGCGAGTTGCAACTGGTACTTCATCGTCTGGAAGGTCTTCCCGATCTTGGGGTATTTGGACGAGAACGCGGTCAACTTCTCCAGGCGACCCTTGTCTTCCCGCTCGCGGAAGATCGCGGACATTTCCTTCTCGATCGCGGCGACCTTTTCGCCGCCCGCCTTGATGTCCCACGTGCCCGCGACGACTTCGGGCATGACTTCGTCGAGGAACATGGGGTGTCCGATGTAGGCGATCTTGCCCTCGCCGTTGACGACGAAGCAGGCGGGGATGCCACGCTGGTTGGAGGCCTTGAGGTAGGCATCCGCCATCGCGCGCTTCGCGCCGTCATAGGCGACGGTATAGCCCATGCGGTCGCCCTGTTCTTTCACAAATCCTTCGACCATGGTGAGGGTTTTGTCGCTGTAGTCGGCGCCGCGCATGTCCTCCCAGACGTTGACGCCGACGACGGTGACGCCCTTGTCCTTGTATTCCTTCTGAATCTCGGAGAGGTGGGGCATCTGCGCGATGCACGGGCCGCACCAGGTCGCCCAGAACTCGAGCACGTAGACGCGGCCTTTTTCAAAGCCCGTGACGGGGGCGCCCTTGATGAACTTCTCGACGCTGAGCGCCGGGGCGGCGTCCCCGGCCTTCAGCACGCTCGCCTTGCTCTCCTGCTTGGCCGGGGCGTCGGGCGCTTTGTCCTGGGCGACGGCCGAGGCCGACAACCCAGCCACGCCGAACATCACCGAAGCGGCCAGTGCCGCCATGCGAACGCGCATCTCCATCTTCATACCATGCTCCTGGGTCGTCCGTCGCGGTTCGTGCTGTTGACGCCGCGTCGGACGTCGTCTCGCGTTGGGCCTGTGGGCACCTTGCCCAAGCCGCCAACGCGTGGTTTCCAATAATAGACCACCCCAACAAACCCTGCACAAATCGCGATGGCGAACCGCAAGGGTTTGGCAAGCGTCCAACAATCACTACGAGATGTCCGCCGAGCCCACATCCCGCACGATTTCCGTGGCTTGCGTTGCGAGCGCCGGGGTGCATGCGCTCCTCTATCTCGCCTTGAGTACGTATGGGCAGCGCCCGGTCGAGTCGGTCGGTGTGGCCGCCGAGGTCCCGCTGGTGCTTTCCCTCTCTGAACCGCTCCCCCGCCCGGAAGTTGATCTCACGCCCAAGCCGGAGCCGGCCCCGAGCGAGCCCCCCAAGGCAGAGTTGAAGCCCCTCGAACCCCCACCCCCGCCGCCCCCGCCCCCGCCCCCGGACGAGCCCGAGCGAGTTCGATTGGGGAACCAGAACGCCCCCGAGTCCGAGACCAAGACATGGCTCGGCGGCGACAAGCCCGACGAGAACCAAGCCCGCAAGGCCAGTGTTGAGCAGGGCGCCTTTACGCAGTCGCCCGGTTTGCCCGGCAATCCCTCTGACACCATGGGACCCGAGGCGCCCAACCCGGCGCCCCCCTCGTTGCCGAGCGACGTCCGCGACGACACATCCACCCCCAAATCCGAGCCTCCGAGCGAGGCGATACCCACCCCGCCCGTGCCCGCACCTCCGGCAATGGCAGAGCCTCCAGAAGCCTTCTCGCCGCCGTCCGAATCGGCGGTCTCGCCGGCACCGAGCGTCGCACCGATATCACCCGGCCCCACGGCCTCGGGTCGAAGTGTTCCGCCCTCGCCGGCGGCCTCGCCTACGCCGCTCCCCGACCCGGACGGGGTGAGGCCGCCCGAGCCCG
Source organism: uncultured Phycisphaeraceae bacterium (assembly GCA_964543905.1). GTDB lineage: Bacteria > Planctomycetota > Phycisphaerae > Phycisphaerales > UBA1924. The sequence continues at coordinate 51,566 of CAZIZO010000001.1, read as the reverse complement.
AGGTTGTGACTCCTTCGACACGCAACGACCTCGCCTCGCGCCTCGCGCCACCGGACTCTTCTGGTCCACGCGAGATCAACCTCGATGACCTCTTTCCCCCGGCCGCGCTCGGACCGAGCACGAGCGTTTCCGAAGCGCCGCCCATGACCCGTGACCGCGCGATCGCGCTCGTGCGCGAGGCCTTCGCGTTTCCACAGTTTCCTCGCCCGGCAAGGCCGTCCTCGGACCTCAGCGCGGCAACCTCCGAGGCCCGATCCAACGCTCCGACCCCCGGAGGGGGGAGCACGGGCGATCGGCCCTTCGAGAAATCGGACAAGGACGCGGACCCATCGTCGCTTGATGATCCGATCGAGGTGCGTCCGGGCCGACCGCTCGCCGCTAAGGGCCTTGAAATCAAGACCGTCCCGCTGGACCTCACGACGCTCTCGCGCCGATTCACCTGGACGACGAATCCGGTCGTGGTGGTCAAGTTCGGGCGTGATGGCACGGTGATCCGCGCCGACTTTGTGCGGGGTCAGACGGCCGGGTCGCCCGAATGGAACAACGCGCTGCTCTCGGCGATGTATCGCTGGCGGGCCGCGGGAGAGGAACTGAAGAAACTGCCCAGGAACAACCCCGAAGCGGGCGTGGAAGTGCAGTTCCGCATCCTGCTGCGGGACTAGCGACCCACACGCCGAGGTCCACGAGCGACAGGGATGAAGCACGATGCGTGAAGACTGGAGTCCGACACGGCGACGTCCTGATCAGCCACGCTCGCGGGCATCCAACCTCGGCGTGCGAGCGGCGTTCGTCGTCGTCGCGTGGTCGTGTGTCGTCTCGGTTCCGCACGGTCTGGCGCAGACGTCTTCGTACACGGCGGACCCGCGGCAATCCGCAACGTATCGCGCGATCGATCAGGGGCTGGCCGATCAGACCCCGCTGAGCGCCGCCTCGCGGGTCGTGCCGCTCGACCTTCGCCAGCCCGTGGGCTTCGACCGGTTGTTCCGCTTGACCGGACCTGGGGATCGCCTCGAAACTCGGACGGGCGATGGGCGTTCCGCCGGCGGCAACGGGCTCTTCTTCCGATTCAGCGGGGGCCTTATCGCCTCCTTCCCGCGATCGGTCTATGCCGACACGCCGGGTGGGTTGCGGCCCCTCATCCCGCCGGGCACGACCTTTTCGATCGGACAGAAAGCCGCGTGGGGTCCGGGCTCTCTTCCGCCGCTGCCGTTCTCTCGGGCCCGCGCCCAACCGACACAACGCCTCTCGGCCCAGGCCTCCGCGAACGGCATGTCACGTCCCGCGCGGGACTCGACCTCGAACGCCTCGCCCACCCCCTCGACGACGCCCAACGCTCGCGGCGCCACCACCCCTCGCGAGCCGGCACGCGAGATCGAATCGCTGTGGAGCGGCGAGGCCTACCGCCGACGGGTGATCGAACGCCTGCTCTCGATTCGGTCCAGCCCATAGTCCAAGCCTGGGCACGTCGGCGTTGGAGACGCGCACTGCAGTGCCTGCTCGGAGAAGCGTCCTCCCCCTCGCTTCCCCGTCAAGTATGCCACGGGTCGATTCACTGTTCCGAACCCGCTCCCAAAACGCGCGTCAACTCGTGAGCACCCGGCACGCTTCTCGTTTCCTTGGTGCCCGCGCACGATCCCCCACGCGAGGCACTGCCCCCGCACACACACGATCTATGGAGGAAGCATCATGTTGATTCACGCCGCCGCCGTCTCGTTCCTCGTCCTCGCCCCCGCGGTCTTCGCCGATCCGCTCATCGACAACCTCGCCGAACCGACCCGCGACGCGTCCACCCTTTCGGGCATCGAGCCCGACCTGTTGTGGGGCGCCCAGTCCTTCGTTTCACCTTCGTCCTTGCGTTTGCGCACGATCGAGGTCCCGCTCGGCAACGCCTTCGAGTCCCCCGAGGTCGTGGCTCAACTCCGCTCCGGCCTCGACCCCTCGGGTCCGCTCCTGGCCTCCTTCGCCGTCCCCGCGCTCAGCGCCAGCGGCATCGACATCCTCACCCTCACGCCCGATGCGGATGTCCAACTCGAACCGGGCGAGACCTACTGGCTCCTCCTCGGACCCGCCGCCGGTGGTTCCTTCCAGTGGGCCTACGCCGAAGGGAACAACTTCCTCGGCATCGGCTCCTTCGGCAACTACAACTACTCGACCGACGCCGGCGCGACCTGGACCAACTACGGCAGCGACAACCCCTTCAAAGTCCGCGTCAACGTCGAACCGCCGCCCGGATGCCCCGCCGACCTCGATGACGGCAGCAACACCGGAACACCCGACGGCGGCGTCACCATCGAAGACCTCCTCTATTACGTCACCATCTTCGCCGACGGCCTCCACGCCGCGGACCTCGACGACGGCAGCGGCGCCGGCACTCCCGACGGCGGGGTCACCATCGACGATCTGCTCTACTTCCTGGAGCGATTCGCCGCGGGCTGCTGACCTCGCCCGTTCAGGTCCACAACGAGAACGGCGGCCTGCGCCCGCGGGCCGCCGTTCATGCGCGGTCGCGTCGCTCAACTGACCACCTTCTCCGCCTTCGCATCCCACGTCATCACCTTCTTCTGGCGATACGCCTCGACGCCCATCTTGATCGCGACCATGGTGGAGCAGCCCAGGTCGATGTTGCAGTTGAGTTTCGCCTTGCCGCGGATCGCGTCGAAGAAGTTCTCGGTGTGTCCGCGCGTGGTCTCGCTCGCCATCTCGAACTCGGCCTTGCCGTGGGCGGGGTCGGGCGTGTCCTTGCCGTCCTTGTTCTTGACGATCTTCTCCTGGACCGTGTCGGCATTGGCCGTGCGGAACTCCTTGGCCCAGACGCCCTGCTCGCTGATCTTCCACCCGTTGCCGCTGGGCCTCATCGTGCCGAACTGCCCGCGGATCATGTCCTCCAGCCCCACGTCGTTCACCATCACGCTCGCGAGGACGATCGTGTGCTCGCTGGGGTAATCGATCATCAGCATCAGCGTGTCGCCGATGTCGCGTCCGTCCTTTTCGATGTACTGCCCGCCCGCCGCCGTCACGCGCAGCGGATACTCCCCGTCCGCGCCCGTGATCGCGATGAGGAGGGGCGCCAGGCGGTGGTACATCAGGTCCGTCGCCACGCCCCCGTTGTAGGCCCAGTACTTGCGGAATCGGAAGAAGTGGTCCGGGTTCCACTCGATCTTGGGCGCCAAACCGAACTTGTGCCCCAGCCAGCGATCCCAATCCACGAAGTCCTCGCCCTGCCCCTGCGGCCCGGCCTTGGGGTCGATCGTCCAGTTGAACTGCCCGTGGCGCGAGTTGCGACAGTAAGCCGCCTGGCTCCACACCACCTTCCCGATCCGCCCGGCCTTGATCGCCTCCCGCGCCTTCCACCAGCGATCCTCGCTCGTGCCCTGCGGCCCGACTTGCAGGACGCGCTTCGTCCGCTTCACCGCGTTCCGGCAATCGATCGCCTGCTCGACCGTGAGCGAGAGCGGCTTCTCCACGTACACGTCCTTGCCCGCCTCCATCGCCTCGATCGCCATCTTCGTGTGCCAGTGGTCGGGCGTCGCGATCAGGATGGCGTTGAGGTCCTTGTTCTCGATCAGCCGTTCGTACTCGATCACGCCGCTCGACGCGCCGCCGCCGATGATCCGCATCGCGTTGTTGAGCCGCTTGCGGTAGACGTCGCAGACGTGCGTGACCTTCACGTTCTCCGCCGCGCTCATCTTCGTGATCGCGTCGACGTGGTACGTTCCCTGCCCGCCCGTGCCGATCACCCCGACGTGGATGCGGTCGTTCGAGCCGAGCACGCGGCCCCAACTCACCGCGGGCAGGAACGAAAGCCCAGCGGCCGCGGCGGCGGACGACTGGATGAACGAACGACGAGTAACCGCTTCACGCATGACGACGCTCCTTGTGCTGGAACATCAGCGTAGCCGAACTCAAGCCCCCGTGCCTCCACCGCTCATCGCCCCTTCGCCCAGCGCCACCACCTCCTCCCCCGCGCACGCAAAGACCCGCCCCCCGCGCCGCCCGCCGACCGTCGTCCCGCCGGTGAACACGCTGAACGCGGGCAACAGGCCCACGCGCTCGCCCACGACGAAGCACGCGAGTTTGACGCCCATCCCCCGTCGCCCCATCGCCACCGCGGGGTGCACGTGCCCCGCCCACACGAATCCGTCCAGGCGTGCGGCCGCCGCCGACTCCGGGTCGTGCACGAACCCCACGCCCTCCTCCGCGTGCGACTCCCCCAGCACCTCCATGCCCCACGCCACCGCCACGCGCTCGATCTCGCGATCGTGATTCCCGGAGACCACCTGGAGGCGCACCCCGCCCCCAACCCGCGCCCGCCACGCGCGCACCGCCTCCACCATCGAGCCCGTGATCCCCGCCGGCGCGTGCAGCAGATCGCCCAGCACCAGCACGCGCTCGGCCTTCGTCTCCGCGATCACACGCCCCAGCCGATCCAGCGCCTCGTGCATCGCCCCCGAAGGCATCGGCACCCCCGCCCGCTGGAACGCCTCCGACTTGCCCAAGTGCATGTCCGCCACCATCAGCGTCCGCTTCACACGCCAATACGCCGCCCGCGAGGGGAGCAACTCGAACTCGTGCCCAAGCGCACGCACGCAAACGCCCCCTCCCACACGGATGGGGCCTCGGGGTGGGTTCTCCTCGCCTGCGACTCTCCGCACCGCTCGCTCCAATCCCGATCCTGCCATGCCACCGACTCATCTCCCCCTCGATGCCTTCTCCGCCTTGTTCCTCACCTCCGCCGCGTCCTCCGCGATGTGCCCGTTGCGCTCGGCGTCGCTCGCCCACGCTTCCCGCATCTTCCGCACGCGATCCGCCAGCGTCTCGCTCGACACGCTGTTCGACGCCAGGCGTTCGACGACGATCGGAAAACTCAAGGGCGTCGGCCTTGCCGTCTCGACGATACGCCGCGGCCCGCGCTCCATCCGCGCCAGCGTCTTCGCCAGCCGGCCCTCCTCGAACTGCCGCTCCAGGACCTCCCGCCGTGCCTGGTGCAGCAGCAGGTTCTGCGGATCGAACTGGGTCAGCACATCAAAGATGAGCGACGTGCTCGCCCGGAGTTGCCTCGCGGTCTTGGAGGTGCCCGGGTAGGTCTGGTAGACCAAGTTCGCCACGCGGGCCACCTCGCGGAACTGCAACCTCGCCAGCGCGCTCACGTTCACGCTCTCGAGCGCGTCCTCCGCCAGGCGCTCGCGCGAGAAGAGTTCCGGCGTCAGGCACTCGAGGAACGGGAACTCCTCCTCGCACAAAATCTCCACCCCGTAGTCCGACACCGCGAGGGAGAACGTCGCCTTCCTCCTCCGCGCCAGGCGCAGCGCCAGGAGCGCCGCCAGCCCGCCGTGCACCAGCCTCCCCTCGAAGGGGAACACAAACATGTGCCACCCCTCGCGTGTCCGGCACAACTCGATGAGCGTCTCCTCCGCCCCCGGCACGCACGACACCCGAACCTGCGTCTCCACGATCTCCCGCGCCGCCTCCAACTCGGGCGTGCCGTATTCCCCACGCCCGCACCGCTCCAGCGTCCCACGGATCGACTGCGCCAGCGATTCCGAGATGGGCAGCCGCGTCCCGTACCAACTCGGCGTGTGGTTGCTCTTCCCCGTTGCCGGCCTCACGAGCGCGACCGTGTCCGCCAGCCCCACGAAGCGCACGACCTTTCCGGCAAACACAAACTTCTCGTTCTCCCGCAGGGAGCCGATGAAGTTCTCCTCGATCCGTCCCAGCGAGCGCCCGCCCACGTACCGCACCTCCACCGTCGAGTCCGCCGTGATCGTCCCGACGTTCAGCCGATGCAGGCGCGCGATCCGCTCCTCCGGCACGCGATACCGACCTTCCACCATCTTCACGCGGTGGTAGTCCGGATAGGCGCTCAGCGTGCCCCCGCCATGCTCCACGAGCGCGAGGGCCCAATCAAACTCCTCGCGCGAAAGGTCGCGATACGCCCACGCCGTCCGCACCTCCTCATACAACTCCTCCGCGACAAAGCCGCCGCCGAGCGCGCACGTCACGAGATGCTGCGCGAGCACGTCCAGCGGCTTGCGCACCCCCCGGCGCTCTTCAACCTCGCCCGCCGCGATGCACGTCTTCACCGCCGCGATCTCGATCAACTCCAGCGCGTGCGTCGGCACGCACGTCACCCGGCACGCCGCCTTGGGCCGGTGGCTCGACCGTCCCGCACGCTGCACGAGCCTTGCCACACCCTTGGGCGATCCGATCTGGAACACACGCTCCACGGGCGAAAAGTCCACGCCCAGGTCCAGCGAACTCGTCGCCACCACCAAGCGCACCACCCCGCTCTTGAGCCCACCCTCCACCCGCTCCCGCTCCTCGCGCTCGATCGAGCCGTGGTGCAGCGCCATCATCGGCACCCACTCCGGCTTCACCACCGCGATCGCGTGGAACCAACGCTCGGCCTGCGAGCGCGTGTTCGTGAAGAGGATCGTGGGCGTCCGCTCCGGATCCAACTCCTTCACCACCTCGGGCAGCATCGATAACCCCAAGTGCCCGGCCCAGGGCAAGCGCGTCGAATCGCCCCCCCCGGACGGCACCACCGAATCCACCACCACCCTCCGCTCCATCTCGCCGCGAACGATCACCGGCTCCACGCCCACGCCCACCACCGCCCGCGCCGCCTCGTCCATGTTGGGCAGCGTCGCCGACATCGCCCACGTCCGGACGCCCGGCGAGAAGCGCCGCAGCCGCGCCAGCGCGAGTTCCGTCTGCGTCCCGCGCTTTCCCGCGATCAGTTCGTGCCACTCGTCCACGAGGATCGCCCGAAGGTTCGCGAACATCTCGCTCGCATTTTCGCGCGTCAAGAGGAGCGTCAACGACTCGGGCGTCGTCACCAGCACATTCGGCAACCGATCCTTCTGCTTCATCCGCACCGAGGCCTTCGTGTCCCCCGTGCGCGATTCGACAAGGATCGAAGGGCACAAGGCCTCCACCGGCTCCTTCAACGCCGTTTCAATGTCCCGCGTCACCGCCCGCAGGGGCGTGATGTAGAGGATGCGCAGGCCCGAGATGCCGCGTGCCCGCGCCCGATCGCCCACACCCCAGGACTCACCCCCGGACTCACCCCCGGACTCACCCCCGGACTCACCCCCGGACTCGTCGATCAACTCCGCGAGCGGCCCCAAATACGCGGCAAAGGTCTTCCCCGCGCCCGTCGCGACCTGGATCAGGCCGCTCTTCCCCGCCGAGTACGCATCCCACGCCTCACGCTGGAAGGCCCAGGGCTCCCAGCCGCGCGCGGCGAACCAACCTTCGACGCGCGCGCGGCCCACGCCGTGCGGCGGCGTCGGGCCGGGGGGCTCCGCCGGCGCCGTCCCCCCGGCACGCGGCCCACACCACGGCGCCCCCACGACGGACTTTCGCCGCCTCGATGCCGTTCCTGGCGTCCTCGTCCCGTGTCCCTTGGCCTCCGTCTCGCCCACGGGCGAGCGTATCCCTCGCCCGGTCGCGCCGGCGGCGGGGGGGATGGGCTGGCGTGGCGCGTGCCCTCGCGCGGACCTCCCGGGGAGCCCGGCGATCGCGCCCGCCCGCCGCCACTATCCTCCCGAGTCATGCTCGGCCTCATCGCCCGCCGCCTCCTCCAGTTGCCGCTGATCCTGCTGGTGATCTACACGATCACGCTCGCGCTCGCGTGGGCCGTCCCGGGCAATCCGATGGAGAACCCCGAGGGCCGCCGACCCGCGCCCGAGGTGCAGGCCGCGATGAAGGCCCGCTACAACCTCAACTCCTTCTGGGCGTTCTATTTCTCGTACCTCGACCGGGCGAGCGGCCTGCGCTGGACGCGCGACGCGATCAGCGGGCGCGCCGCCGAGCGCGAGCGGGAGGCGAAGGCCGCCGGCCACATGCCCCCCGAGCGCCGCGTCTTCGACCTCGGCCCCTCGCTCCAGTACCGCGACCAGGTCGTCAACGACATCATCGCGTCGTCCTTGCCCGTCTCCATGACCGTCGGCAGCCTCGCCATCGTCATCGCCCTCGCCCTGGGCGTCAGCGCGGGCGTCGTCGGCGCGAGCAAGCCCGGCTCCCTCCTCGACCACGCCACGCTCGCCCTCGCCCTCGTCGGCATCAGCCTCCCCACCTTCGTCGTCGGCACGGTGCTCCTCTTCGTCTTCTCCGTTTGGCTCCGCTGGTTCCCCATCGGCTCCTGGTCCAGTCCGCGCGACGTGGTCCTCCCCGCCTTCACGCTCAGCCTCCCCTTCGCCGCGTACATCGCCCGCCTCACGCGCCTGGGCCTGATCGAGGCGCTCCAAGCCGACTACATCCGCACCGCTCGCGCCAAGGGCGTCGGCGAGTGGAGGATCCTCTTCACGCACGCGCTCAAGAACGCCTTTCTCCCCGTCCTGAGTTACCTCGGGCCCGCGACGGCGATGGCGATGACCGGCTCCTTCGTCGTCGAGCGCGTCTTCAACGTGCCGGGCCTGGGGTCGCACTTTGTCAACGCCGTCCAGAACAAGGACCTCTTCCTCATCATCGGCGTCGTGCTCCTCTTCTCGACGATGCTCGTCGTGATGAACCTCGCCGTGGACGTGCTCTATCGCTGGGTGGACCCCAGGATCGCGTGAGGCGCCGCGCGGGCCCGTCCGCCGCTCCCCGGGAGGGCCGCGCGATCAGCCCCGCGCCTCGAAGGTCGCCCCGTCGTGCACGTCGAAACTCACGAGTTGCCCCACCTCGAACTGCTCGGGCCTCTGGCGCTCGTCCGTCAGCGTGCAGTGGATCGGCACCCCCGCATCCACCACGATCCCCGACTCCTCGGTCTTCACGATCCGTCCCTGCACCCGCCGCGGGCGACCCACGACCGGCTCCACGTAGCGCCCGCCCGTCCGCACCTCGTCCACGCGCCGCGCCCGCGCCCGGATGACCCCGATCAGCCGCGCACCAACCTTGGCGCGGATCTCGCCGATCGGCACCAGGGACAACTGATAACTCGTGTTCGGCACCACGAACGTGAGGCACGCCGACCGCCCGGGGGACTCGGGCGCCATGCCCCCGTACACGCCGCGGGCAAGACCAACTTCCAACTTCGTCGTCGGCGAAGGCGTAATCATGCCCCAAAGGTAGGACGCCACGCCTGCCGCGCGGCACGCGCCACCCTCCCTCCGCGCCGCGATCGATCCCCCCGCCCCTCTACCCTCACGACGCCCAATGCCCAGCGCGGACGCCCATCCACCCACGCCCGATCCGCCCGCCGCCGCCAACCATCTGGAGGCCGCCAAGGCTCCCGCGCCCGCGCCACACCCCATCCAAGCCTTCGAGATGCGCGTGCCGACGCCGCCCTCCGCGGCCCAACGCCGGGCGGCGAAGGTCGATCGCTGGGCCCATCGCCGCGCCGAGCCGCGCCCCCTCGCGGTCCTCTGGATGGCCTACCTCGTCGCGGCGAGCGTGCTCACCATCGGCACCCAGGGCGTCCTGGGCCTCATCGCCCCTGACGTCTACCGTCCCGGGGCACGTCTCCTCCTCGCCGCCGCCGGCGCGGGCGTCGCCATCCTCTGGCCCATGATCCGCCTCAGCCAGGCCGTGCCCGCCCGCCCCGTGCGGGCCACGATCCTCGACATGCTCGTGCTCGCCGGCCCGCTCCACGCGATCATCTGGCCCCAGGCCCTCCCGTGGATGGCCGGCTGGTCCCCCGCCGTCTGCGCCGTCCTCTCCATCCTCTACTCGGGCTGGGTGCTCCTCCTCGGCGCGCTCCTCCTCGTCGCCCAGGGACATCATGTCCGCGACCGTGATCATCCCGCGCCGTGGGTGCCGCGCACGGCCTGGATGGTCGTCTTCGTCTTCATCGCCGTCGCCGCGCCGCTCCTGCACGGGATCGACGCCTTCCACGCCGAACGCGACCCGCGCCAGGTGTGGGTGCCGGGGCTCTTCTCCCCCCTGTCCGCGATCTTCGAGATCGCCAAGGACCGCACCGCGCTGGGCCTGACCGCCGACCATCGGCCCGAGCACTGGCGGGCCGCGTGGTTCACCTTCGCCCTCGGGATCGTGCTCTTCCTCGTCGCGGCCCGCCCGCGGGGGGTGAAACCCCTCCCCGAACAAAGCCGAAGTCCGGGGTAGATCGGGCCCGCCAGCCGACCAAAGATTGCCCGTTGCTATTCCAAGTGACGGTGACACGGTCGTCAACGCGGCGGCCGTGATTTGTTTCAGTAGCGCCGCCACACGCGGCCAGACGAGGGATGGACCATGGAGTTCTTGCAGGCCGCGGAAAAAGCCAAGATCGAAGCACGCTTGGCCGAGTTGATCGCCAACCGCCCGGTCATCTCCAAGCGCATCGCCGAAGCACGCGAACTCGGGGACCTCCGCGAGAACGGCGACTACCACGCCGCTCGCGAGCAGCAGGGCATGGAAGAGGCCGAGATCCGCCGCCTCCAGGATCGCCTCGCCAACGTCAAGGTCATCGACGAACGCATGGCCAAGGCCGCCGAGGGCACCATCTTCATCGGCACCACCGTCAAACTCAAAGACCTGGGCGACGGGGAGATCGAGACCTACCAACTCGTCGGCGAGTCCAGCGGCTCGGCCTCCCTCGACATCATCGAGGTCACCGCCACCAGCCCCATGGGCGAGGCCATGCTCAAGAAGAGAGTGGGGGAGACTTTCCGCTACAACGCGCCCCGGGGCGTGAAGCAGTTCGAAGTCGTCGAGATCGTCGGCTGAGGGCCCGCATCGGACTCCCCAACAGGTGATCCAGGCTCGTGCCGCGCCGCCTGCCGCGGCGGACGCGATCGACAAAAGAAAAAAGGCCGCCCGGTGGTGGTCCGGGCGGCCAATGGTCCGCGGCAGGGATGGGTGGTGGTGGAACGCCCCGCCGCATATGGTGGCTTGTCGGACTTGGCCGCCCTTGCGAGCACACCAAATCCTGAAAAGCGCTCGCCCGGTGGTGGTCGGGCGAGCACGTGAGCCTGCCTGGGCTTCCGCCCATTGGATCCGCGCTCGCGAGGTCGGCGAGCGTCAACTCCGGGACGCCTCCTTGCGTCTCCTTTGTCGATCGGACTCAAAGTCGGGTCGAGATGCGAGTCCGTGCAGAGGCCAGGTGGAGGCTCTCGCTGATCTGTAGTCGCGAGTCGCTCGTCGCGAGCCGCGTGCCGTTCAATCCTGGGTCCGTCCCTTTCGAGTGCGCCCCAGGTGTTCGTCCTTGAACTGCCGAGGCTCTCACCCCTCGGCTCTCAATCCTCCGCTCGGGGACCTTGGCCCATTCCATTGAGCCTGACAACCCCGATCGTTCATCTCCGTCAAACCGTCTTGCCCGTGTTCCTCGCTTCGATCCGCTCCACGAGGGCCGGCATCTTCGTAAACCGTTCGTCCTTCTGCGTGTCCCACGTCGTCTTGTCGCGGACTTCCAGCCGGTTCCTGGCTCCAACCACCACGACCTCCGATCCCAGTCCCGCCATCTCCAACAAGTGCTTCGGCACCACGATGCGACCGGTCGAATCCGGCTCCAGTCGTTCCGCAAAGCCAAAGAACGTCGCTTCCATCTCCGCCATGTCCTCGCCCGGCGTCAGCCCCTGCTGCCCTTGCTCCGCGAGAACCTCAAACTTCTTCTCCGTGTAGAGCCTCAACTGCCCCTTCTTCCACGGCACGCAATACCACGCCGTCCCATCCACGTCCGCCTTCAGTTGCCCGCGATACTTCGCCGGTATCGCCAGACGTCCCTTGGCGTCGATGATCACCTCGGCATGGCCAGTAAAGAGCATGCGGAGGAGTCCACCGGGCTCGGGGTCGCGCGTCGTACGCCGACTCGCTCCCTTTGCCGCTTCCGTCCTGAGGGGCGGAAGTCATGGGATTCTAACCCACTTTGCCCCACACATCTCCCCTCATCGCCTTTTTTTGGCCCATTTCTTCAGACTTCGGACTTTTTCGTTCAAAACCACCTCGATAGGTACCGATCAAAATACAGACGATCACGGCGCAGTTGTGGATTCATGTGCACAACGCTCCCCATTGTGGATAAACGTGTGTGCAATTGCCGAAGCCTCCCTCGACTTTGGTTCGAATTTATCCTCCGCTGGGTCGATACATCCTCCACCCGCGCGCTAGGCCATGGCTGATTCCCCGCCCATCTCGCCTTCCGGCACCGAGCAGGCCTTCGCGCTGCTCCCCTCGGCCGTTTTCCTCATGACCGCCGCCTTCGAAGGGAAGCGGGTTGGCGTCATGGTCGGTTCCGTCCAGGCGTGCGACCTCACCCCGCCCCTCCTCTGCGTCGCCATGCGAAAGGGACAGGGCATCGAGCCCATCATCCGCGACGCGCGAACCTTCGCCATCAATATCATCGATCCCAAGGACAAACTCGTCCTTCGAAAGTTCGCCGACCCCAACCACGCTCGGGAGGTGGGCGACCCCTTCGACGGCATGCCCGTCGAAAAACTTGTCACCGGCGCGCCGATCCTCAAGAAGTCGCTGGCCGCCTTCGATTGCGAGGTCGTCCGCCACATCGACATCGCCGCCGACCACGAGTTGTACATCGGGCAAGTCCTCGCCTGCAAGATGTACGCCGGCGCTCGTGATCCCGCCTGAGCCTCGCCGCATACGGCTATCGACGCCCGGGTTCTCCCGCGAGATACTCCACGCCCACCCACAGCGATTCTTCGGTCGGTGCGGCTCCGCTCTTGGCCGATTGACCGGGCGTCGGGTTGCTCGCGTTCGCCTCCGAGTTGTCGAACACGCCTTCCAGCGCGAGCGTGGACCCCGGCGCCAACGCCATCTCGCCCGCGGGCTCATACCGAATCTGCCACCGCCAGTCGTATCGATCCAGCGAGAGCAACGTCACCGCCTCGCCCGAGCCCCCAACTCCCACCAGCCGCACGCCCCGACCGCGAGGGCCCATCCCGGGCGTCAGCGACAGCACGATCCCACCCTCGTCCACGCGCCCCTCCGCTCGGCGCACCGCGGAGGCTTCTCCCGCGGCGATCTCAAACTCGCGCGCCATCAGCGTCATCGTCCGCACTTCTCGCGCCGGCGTTTCTCCTGAGGCCAGCGTGTGCAGCCCGATCCGCACCGCCACACCCATCGCCTTCCCCATCGGCCTCGCGTACACGTCCACCACCACCGTGCTCCCCGCCCCAAACCTTCGCGCCGATCCGGGCGGGTACTGCACACACCCGTGCCCAGGGCTGTACGCCGCCAGCAACTCCACGCCCGCCACGCTCGCCAGGTCCTGATCGGATCGTGGCGAGGGTCCACCCGCCGGCACCACCCACGCGATCGCGTGCTGGATCGTCCCTTGCTTCATCGGTCGCACGTCGATCGCCGTGATCCACTGGTCCGTCGCCAGCGAGGTCGGGATCGCCAGCCTCTCGTGCATCAGCGGCCCCTCCGCCGGGAGTCGCATCGTCTGCGTCATCAGCACCTGATCGGGCGTCCCGAGCGTCCAGCCCTGCGCCCTTGGGTTCGGCCTCGGCGCATCCGCCGGGTTCCCCACCGGACGATCCGACGCGAGCCACCCCAGGAGGTCCCCCCGATCGCGCTCGCTCATCGAGGTCGGCGCCCTCCACCCGCCCGCCTTTCGACTCTGCTCTTCGCCATGCGACGGCGGCATCAGCCCATCTCGAACCACCGCCGCGATCATCGCCGCCCGGCCTTCGATCGACGCCGCCGACGCAAGGTTGAACGGCCCCGGGCCGTTCGTGCGATGGCACTCGACGCAGTGCGCATCCAGGATGTGCGCGATCCGCCCGTAGTACGTCACGCCCGCCGGCGCGGGCTTGGGCTTCGCCCCCGATCCTCCACCGCCCCACAGCCCGCTCGTCGAATCCGGCGCGTCCACCAGGCATCCCGGCGCCCACGTCGCCGCCACCGTGGGCGTCTGCTTCTGCAGGACGGCGTTGATCGCGTCACGCAGAAAATGCCGCCGTGGCGCCTCGAGCGCCACCCCCACGCCGAACTGATCGTCCAGCGCTCCGCGATATCGCAGCGTCCATGACGCATCAAAGACGTACACCTCCGACGTGGTCCGCGGGCGCAGCGCCCGCGCCAGGGCGCGATCTCGATCCGGCGCGTACATTCCGCGGAAGCCCGCCGCTCGGATCTGCTCGCGGATCTCCGCGTCGCTCTCCGCCGCCACCGTGTTCACGTGCACGAAGCCCACCCCGCGAGGGGCGAACTCGCGCTCGATCGCCGCCATCCTCGGGGCATACTTCTGCGACACGGGGCACCCGCTGCTCGTCATCGCGAAAACGACCACCGATTTTCCCCGCATCACCGACTCCGCATCGGCGCGCACGCCATCGATCGACGTGAACGCGGGGAGCGCATGCACACGCCCAACCCCCAGCGGGGCGCCGTCTTGCTCCATCGTGACGCGATCGAGCGCGGGCGGCGGCTTCGTCTCGCCCCTCTTCGCTCCCGATTCCACGCGCGCCGTCGAGCATGAGAGCACGACCATGCCCAAACCGGCGATGCTGCCCGCGACGATCCATCGGCGTCCACCGTTCATGCCGCACTGTACGCGATCCGCGAGGTGCCCTCGCCCTCCGATCGTGGGCAACGACTACCTCGCCCCGCCTCGCTCCTTGAGCGCCCGGATCCGCTCCGGCAGGCTCAGCAACTTGATGAACCCGCCCGCGTCCTTCTGGCTGTACACCTCTTCGCCCTCGAAACTGACCATCTTCTCGGCATACAGGCTGTGCGGGCTCTTCCGCTGGATGGCCGTCGCGCGCCCCTTGAAAAGGCGAACGACGATCTCGCCGTCCAGCCGCTCCGCGATCTTCTCGCCGCAGGCCCAGAGGGCCTCGCGGAGGGGCGTGAACCATCTCCCGTCGTAGACGAGTTCCGCGAAGGTCAGGCCGAGGTGCTCCCGATAATGGCGCGTCTCGCGGTCCAGCACCAGTTCCTCGACGGCGCGCAACGCCTCGACGATGACGGTCCCGCCCGGGGTCTCATACAGCCCACGACTCTTCATGCCCACGCGCCGGTTCTCCACGAGATCGATCCGTCCGACACCATGCGCCCCGGCGATGCCGTTCAACGTGTCGATGATCTCCCACGCCGCCATCGTCTTCCCGTTCAGCGCGCGAGGCCGCCCGCGCTCAAACCCGATCGTCACGTCCTCGGCCTTGTCCGGCGCCTTCGCGGGATCAACGGTCAGCATCCACGCGTCCTCGGGGGGGGCGTTCCACGGGTTCTCGATCTCGCCGCCCTCGTGGCTGATGTGCCACAGGTTCCGGTCGCGGCTGTAGATCTTCGTCGCGCTCGCCGTCGTCGGAATGTTCCGCTGCTTCAGGTAGTCCAGCATCGCCAGCCGCCCCGAGAGTTTCCACGCGTCCATCCGCCACGGCGCGATGATCTCCATCTCCGGCGCCAGCGCGGCATACGCGCTCTCAAAGCGCACCTGGTCGTTCCCCTTCCCCGTGCAGCCGTGGGCGAGGGCGGTGCATCCGGTCTTCTTCGCCACGTTCACCTGCCCGCGGGCCAGCACGGGGCGAGCGATCGCGGTGCCGAGGAGGTATCGCCCCTCGTACACGCCCCCGGTGATGATCGTCGGCAGCACGAACTCCTCAACAAACTCGTTCTTCAGATCCACGACGTGGCACTCGACGGCGCCGGAGTCCTTCGCCTTCTTCTCGACGCCGGCGAGTTCGTCCGAGCCCTGCCCCACGTCGCCCACGACGCAGACCACCTCGGCCCCCGGGATGTTCTCCTTGAGCCAGGGGACGATGCACGAAGTATCCAGACCACCCGAGTACGCCAACGCGATTCGCTTGCCCATGTTCGTTCTCTTTCCACGCGATCCGATACCGGATGCGCCTGCTTACCGTGCAAAGACGTGGGACAGCAGCGCATTCTGCCCCCACATCCGATTTTCCGCCTGATCGTAGACGATCGACGTTGGGGCATCGATCACCTCGTCCGTCACCTCCAGCCCGCGTTGCGCCGGCAGGCAGTGCATGAACACCGCCGGCGACTTCAGCCCCTTCCCCGCGCGGGCCATCAACTCGGCGTTGACCTGATACCTCGCGAACACCTTCCGCCGCTTCGTCACCTCGTCCACCCCGCCCGCCTGCCCCATGCTCACCCACACATCGGTGTACACGGCGTCGTGCGCCTCGACGGCGGCGGTGTCGTTCGTGATGGTGAGCCTCGCGCCCGATGCCTTGGCCAACGCCGCGCACTCCCGCGTCACGTCCTCCGCCGGCGCATACCCCTCGGGCGTGATGACCGTCGTGCTCATCCCGGCGAGCGCGGCCGCGTGCATCAGCGAGTGGCAGACGTTGTTCCCGTCGCCCACGTACGCGACCTTCATCGTGCGCAGGCGTGCGGCGTCGTGCCCCGCTCGCTCATACAGCGTGAAGATGTCCGCGATCGCCTGGCACGGGTGAAACCGATCCGACAGCGCATTGATGACGGGGCACCTCGCGGCGTCGGCCAACTCCTCGAGCACGAGTTGCGAGTAGACCCGGGCCACGATGCAATCGACCCATCGCTCGAGGTTCTTCCCGTAGTCGCGCACGCTCTCCCGCGCTCCGAGCCGCGCGTTCCCATGGTCCATGAAGATCGGGTGTCCGCCCAACTTTGCCACGCCCACCTCGAAACTCATCTTCGTGCGGAGCGAGGGCTTCTCAAACAGCAACGCCACCGCCTTGTGGTCCATCACCGTGCGGAATCCCGCCGGGTTGCCCTTGATCTGCCTCGCCCTGTCCAACAGCCCGAGCAGCACCTCGGGCGAGAGGTTCGAGAGCGTGAGCAGGTCGCGCCCCCGCAGGTCGGCGAGCGTGCGGATACACGGTCGTTCGGGTGGGGTGAACATCGAAGCGCTTTCGCTCCCCTTCCCAGTGGAAGAGGGCTGGGGGGAAGATTGGTCTTTGGTCATCGTCATCCTGTCGCAGTTCACGCGAGCGCGCCGATCCCCAAGGAACGGGCGTGTGTTCATGTCGTCCGGGAACGCAGGTCGATCGTCGTCCCGCTCTCTTTCCCCTCCATCCAGTCACGGAGAGAATCCGGATTATTGCCGGAGAGGATGAGCACGGGCAACCGGTGCTGCACGGCGACCGCCGCGGCGGCGCGGGCCTTGACGATCATCCCGCCGCGGATCTCCCCGCTCGCCACCATCTGTTCGATGCCCGCCGGCGTGATCTCGCGCACGAGTTTCTTCTGCCCATCCAGGATTCCCGGCACATCCGTGAACAACATCAGCGCCGCCGCCCCCATCACGCCCGCGATCCCCCCCGCCGCATCATCCCCGTTCACATTCAGGAACTTCCCCGCCGCATCGAGCCCGATGGAACTGACGACGGGCAGGTACCCGTTGCCGAGCAGAAGACGGAGCAGTTCGCCGTCGCCGCCCGTGACTTCGCCCACACGCCCCGGATCGAACGCGTACCTCGTCGTCTTCGCCGTCGTGATCGCTCCCCCATCGCCCAGGCACAGCCCCACGCCCTTCGCGCCCATCGCGTTCAGCGTCCCCACCAGCGCCTTGTTGATCCGCCCCGCGAGCACGCCGGTGATCTCCTCGACCTGGTCCTCCGGCGTGATGCGTATGCCCTCGCGTCGCTCCGTGGTGAAGCCCAGGCGATCCATCTGGCGATCCACCGCCTTTCCCCCGCCGTGCAGGATGATCACGCCGCCCGGGTGCGCGTGGTGCAGGTCGATGAGCGCTCGCCAGAGCGTGGGCGAGGACGACGCGTCTTCGAGCGTGGTGCCCCCAACCTTGGCAACGATGGGGCCCGAGCGATGGTGGAAGGCGTGCATGGTGGCAAAGTGGGGGCTGAGAGGGAACACGAAATCCGACAACGTGAACTCGACGCACCGTGCCGAACGCGCGACTAGGTCTGATCGCCGAGCAGCGAGCGCCCCTCGGGCATGCCGAAGCGGATGTTCAGGCACTGGATCGCCTGCCCCGCCGCGCCCTTGACGAGGTTGTCGATCGCGCTCTCGAGGATCAGGTGCCCGTGCTTCTCATCCACCGCGAAGGCGATGTCGCAGAAGTTCGTCATGCGGACGTCATTGGTTGCGGGCCAGACGCCCGCCGGGCAGAGTCGCACGAACGCCTCGCCCGCGTACGCCTCCCGAAGCGCCGCCCCCACGCGCTCGCCGTTCCACCCGCTCGCCAGGTCCACGTGGATCGTCGACAAGATGCCGCGATCGAACGCGCCGACGTGCGGCGTGAAGACCGTCGCGCATCCCGCGTACGCGTCGATCTCCGGGTTGTGGCGATGCTTGAACACGTTGTACGCCTGCAGGCTCACCTCGCAGTAGAGGTTCTTCTGCACCGCGCTCCGCCCGGCCCCGCTCACCCCGCTCGTCGAGTCGATGATCGGACGCGTTCCCGCACGAACCGCCCCCGCCCGCACCAAGGGCGCGAGCGGCAGGATCGCGCTCGTCGGATAGCAGCCCGGCACCGAAATGAGCCCGGCCGCCTTGATCTGGGCGCGGAAGAGTTCCGGAAGCCCATACACCGCCCGCTCCAGCAGCGTCGGGTCCTTGTGCTCAAACCCGTAATACGCCGGATAGATCGCCGCGTCCTTGAATCGAAATCCCCCCGAAAGATCAAGCACCGTCGCGCCCATCCCAAGCAACGCCGGCGCCAGTTCCACGCTCGCCTCGTGCGGCGTCGCCAGGAAGATCGCGTCGGGCTTCAGCGACGCGATCTCGCGCACGTCCGTCGCACGCACCGGCAGGTCCAGACGCCCGCGAAAACGAGGCCAACTCTCGGCAAACGTCTCCCCCGCACGCTTCGCCGAGCCGAAGAGCCCCACGATCTCCACGCCCGAGTGATGGAGCAGCAGCGACACCAACTCCGCCCCGCTGTACCCGCCCGCACCAATGATCGCGACCCGTACCTTGCCCACCTTCGATGCCTTCCCGAAAAGAACCGCCCGAGCGGCAGGCCGCCCGGGGGGTGTTGCGAACCAAATGTGCGTCCACCAAGGGACGCAGGGATGTTATGCGGAGTTCCGGCGCGGACGTGTCGCTCACACCCGACGGACGCCATTTTTCCAGTACAGTGCGCCCATGCCGTCGAGATCGCTTCACACCACGCGACCCACCTCGCCGAACACTCCCGCATCGCCCGACCGCGGTCGTCCGCGGCTCATCGTCGCCGCCGGTGTGGTCGGTGTGGCCCTCCTCGCCGCGATCTTCGGCGGCCCGGTCACCGCCATCGTCGCGATCCTCACCGCCGCCTGCATCCTCCAGGGTCTCTGGCGAGGCGCAAGCCAAGTTCTCGGCGTGCTCGTCGGCATGCTCGCCGCCGCCGCACTCGCCCAGCCCCTCGCCCGCGCGTGCGAGGGCTTCGTCGCCTCCATCGCCGGGACGACCGGGCTCTCCAATCGCTTCATCAGCGTCGGCCTCGCCGCTCTCTTCGTCGCCGCGATCGTCGCCGCTGGTGCATCCTGGAGCCTCAAACGCTTCTGGACTTCTCGCCCGCACGCCTGGATGAAGTGGGACCACCTCCTCGGCGGCGGTGTCGGGCTCGTGGAGGGCGTCGTCCTGTCGCTCGTCGTCCTGTGGACGCCGATCATGCTCGAGCCCATCGCCAGCGCGCACGCCTCGCTCGCGCCGCAGACCGTGGATGCCTCCAGACCCGCCCTCGCCCGGCGCCTCGTCGATTGGGCCGCCGCCGTGCGCGCCTCACCCCTCGGTGGCTTCGCGATCGCCACCAACCCCGCGGCGTCCTCCCCCACGCTCCACCTCCTCGAAGACTTCATCGCCGTCGCACGCGATCCCGACGCGATGCAGCACTTCCTCAACTCCGAGCCCATCCAGCGCCTTCGCCACCTGCCCAGCGTGGGCGACGCGGTCCGCAGGCTCGAGGCCGACCCGCAACTCGAGGCGCTGCTCACCGCCTCGCCGCTCGGCGAAACTCCCTCCGCGGATCGAGTGCCGGGCGCAACGCTTGACGACGGCGGACACCCCGCGCCGCCGATCACGGGTGAGACGATCCGCGCCATCCTGAGCAGCAACACGCTCTTGAACGTGCTCGACGAGACGACGGTGGTGGAGGACCTCGCGCCGATGGCGGGCGACATCGCCACCGCGCTCCGCGAGGCGAAGGCGATCGTCATGCGGAGAGGCCTCGCACCGCTGAGGCAACCCTTGCCGATGGGCCCGGGTGGGGGGTAAGCCAGCCGCGCCATTTCGGGTCCATTCCTATCATTTCACATGATCGCCGCGACCATTCGTGAACGCCTCCACCGCGATCCCTTTGAGCCGTTCATCATCCGCTCCAGCAGCGGCCATGCGGTGCTCGTCGCTCGCCCGGAGTTATGTGTTCTGATGAAAACCGAGGTCTTCGTCGCGGCACCCAACTCCGACCACTGGGACCAACTCCCTTACCTGCATGTTGCCGGTCTCGAAAAGGCCGACGGCAATAGGCATCGACGCAAATCCAAACGCTGATCGCATGACCCCCCGATGGTGGAACGCGGCACCGCCCGTTCCGAGCAATCTCCACGACGATTCGCCATGGTTCGCGCTCCCGTACGATTCCCCATGCTCACCTTCATCTGCGACAACTGCGAAAAGGCCCTGGAGGTCGACGACAACCAGGCCGGGCTGAAGGTCAAGTGCCCGTACTGCGGCGACGTCAACATCGTCCCGGGCTCCAGCACCACCTCCCCCGGCCCCTCACGCTCGACCGGGGCCACCGGCGCCGCGGGGGGCGCTGCCGCCGCCGACTCCATCCCCAAGGCCCGCGCCGACCGCGCCGCCGCCGCAGGCTTCCCCCCCGCCAATGGGCCCGAGGCCTTCGTCCGCCAGATCAAGTCCTCCATGTTCCGCGCCCGCCCTTGGACCACCCTCCTCATGTTCGTCCTCATCGTCGGCGGCGGGATCGGCGGCATCGTCACCGCCATCATGCACCTCTACCCCGTCGCCATCGCCTGCGGTGTCGCCTTCGTCCTCGGCCTCGTCTGGCTGGGCATCTGGAAGATCCTCGCCCTCGAGGTGCGGCTGGAGATTACCACCAAGCGCACCATCGAACGCCGTGGCCTCTTCAGCAAGCAAACCACCGAGGTCATGCACGCCGACATCCGTAACTTCCAACTCTCCCAAACGTTCTGGCAACGCATGCTCAACGTCGGCACCATCGGCATCTCCTCCGCCGCCAACGAGGACGTCGAGATCGTCATGAAGGACGTCCCCAAGCCCGAAGAGGTGCGGAAGATGATCGATTTATATAGGCCGATTTGAGGTGTGCAAGCCTGCGTGCCTGCGGGGTTGCCGTACGATCGACGTGCCATGACCTTGTGCTTTGACAAGGTCCTGCATTTCGTCGGCTTCCAAACAAAGGCACACGACGTTGCCAAAGCCCAAAGTCGTGGCACGAGGGTCAACGTCGGGCCACCCGCCGTGCGTGCCGTGGCCCTGATCGACGCCTTGGACGATCAGGGTTCTTCGCGTGCGGACACCTCAAGCCCTCGATCGTGCCGAGCCACGATCGAGGCCCGAAGCACGAAGGGGGACGATCGCGGCCACCTGCCTCACGTTCCTCGGTGGCACGGGAACAGGTCACTCGTCGGTGCCAACCGCCCGCCGACGACCATTCGCCGGTTTAATTTGACTCGCATCTCAAAAAACCTTGCATTTGCGACTTTTCTGTGGTAGAGTGATTTTGTCAAGAGAGAGACATCACAGGAGTTGACCATGCTTCGTTGGCCGAGGCTCGGCGTGACATTCTCTCTCTCTCTCTCTCTCTCTCAAGCGTGAGCCGGGCGCAGCCTAGCCCCGAAGAGAGATCGGATCGGACGTTGCTCGTTCGATGGGTTGATCCGCAAGCCGCGCGGGAGGCTCAACGCGAGACACCGCCATTGATTCGGGCACTTGGTGGCCGGGTCTCGTGGGTGGCGAGAGCAGTACCGGGATTGGCCGAGATCGTGGTTCCTACGGGTACTGTGGATGTCGCGCACTCGATTCTCGCACGCCAAGAAGAGTTTGCGTTCGTGGCGTTTGACCATGTGCTGCGGACGACGGCCGTGCCAAACGATTCGTGTTGGGGCACGCAGTGGAACATGGTCAAGTGCTGTTTTCCGTCCGCATGGGACCACATGGTGCAGGCTGACGTGCTCATCGCCCATTTGGACAGTGGTGTCCAGTTCACACACCCTGATCTGATCTCGAACATCGAATACAACTTGATCGAGCAAGGAAACGACGAAGACAACAGCGGAATCATCGGCGACTACTGGGGAGCGTCGATGATCGACGATCCAAACGACTCGTGTTACCTGGGTGGAGCGGGCGACCCGACGGATTGCACAGGGCATGGAACAGGCACTGCGAGCGTTCTTGGTGCAGTGGGAAACAACGCCGGGTCCCTACCGGATGGGAGTTGGTTGGCGGGTGGTGCTTGGAAGTGCCGTATCCTTCCCGTCAAAATTCTATCTACAGCATCTGGACTGGAATCAAGGGCTGTGAAGGGAATGGACTATGCCAACGCTGGTCGCGGCGTACGTCTCATGAGTTGTAGTTGGGTAATATCTAACTCTGGGTCACCCCCGCTCGCTCTGAAAGAGTTTATCACAGAAACGCCAGAGGCACTCTACGTCTTCGGTGCGGCCAACGATACCATTGATCTTGATGGAATCCATCCCCTTTGCCCTTACCACTACTACCCGCAAGAGTTCGACATGTACAATTTGCTGGTGGTTGGGGCTTCCAATGTCGCGGACGAGATGTGGGGAGCGTTTTGGGGAGATCAGTGTCATTTCGAGGCGGGTTCAAACTGGGGGCATAAGTCGGTGGACCTCTTCGCTCCTGGTCAGGCTGTGCCGGTGCTGAGGAGCACTCCGAACCCGCCACAAAACTGTAATAATGCTGGTGGGCTCTATATTTCGGACGGCACCTCCCATGCGGCACCGCTCGTGGCAGCAGCCGCAGCGCTCGTATGGACGCAAGCCCCATCTTTATCCGCGAAAGAAGTCAAAGACAGAATTATGAACACGGTCGACTTTATCCCTGCATTGGCCGGAAGGTGCGTGACCGGATATCCAACGTGTGGCGGAAGGCTGAACGTCGCCAAAGCGATTGGTCATCCGACGTGTAACACCGTAACTTGCAGTCCGTGAGTAAAAAAGGAAGTAGTGCTATGTTCAGTACGCGAACTGTCACTTGTGCATTCTCGGCGACCATCTTCGGGATTTGCAATCCAAGTCCGGCTTACTCGCAAATTATCTTCGACGGCACCGCAACATGGTCGTGGGAGGCATCGACCGATGGCGGCGCGACCTGGCATCGCGGCATGCTCGAAGTTCCGACCTCGCAAGGTGCAGTTCAGGTTCGATCGTCGCTGGCGTTTCCTCCGCCGCCGACCGGATCGGGCGGAGGGTTCAGCACGGCGGCGCTCGATGGTGTCGTGAGCGGTGCGGGGCCGCTCGATTCCATATCTCACCTGAGTGGGGGTCATCTTCTGAGTGGCAACTTTGTGGCCAGTCGGTTTGGGAGTACCTTGAAGATCGACGATCCGGTTGACACGTTGCCTCCGGGGCTCGGATCGCGTTGGGCCGTGCTCGCGCAATCACGAAATCAAACGGGTCGGTCGCTCGCAAACCCAATCATCCTGCTTTCGTACACGCTCTCCCTCGACGGCTCGTTTGGCGATCGTGTGATCGACGGCATTTTTCGGCAGCGCCCCAACTATCCGCTCGGGCACGTCGTTTCGATCGACATGGGACGCAATGAAGAAGCACCGACTCTCGTGCCGTTCGTGATCCAGGAACCGCTCACGATTCGCGTCGTCCCCGGTCCCGCGACCGCGATCCTGGGGGTGCTAGGGCTGGCGTTCGCTTCACGACGGCGCTCGCGATATTGAAGCAAGATGGAGTGCAGGTGGGCGGGACTTGCCCGTGGCACGGACCCTGCTCGTGAATAGACCGGAGACATCCTGTACATTAGTATGGGGAAATTGTTGTCACATTGGGCCACGATTCGCCGCTCCGAGTCCCTCTGCATGACCGCTCCGACCCCCACGTCCCCGCCCCTCCCCGCCTCCCAACACCAACGCCGCCGATTGCCCTTGGCCCCACCCAATCACCCTCCTACAAAACCTCACCAGCCCACCGCCCTACCGTCCCGCATCGCCTCGTGGTGGAGGCCGCCGGACCCCGGACCCCCGGAAAATGGCCCTCGGGTTGGCCGCGTCTTGGGAGGGGATCGTCCACCGTGAAATCGCCCTGGCCTTGGCTCCAGAAGATCCGCCTCCGCGTCCTCGCCTACGCGCTGGGCCTCGTTCTGGCCGCGCTGGCCATCTCGTCCGCTTTTACGATCCCCGCCTGGCCCGTGGTCGGCGTCGCCGTCGCCGCCGTCGTCCTGGTCATCAACCGCACCGCCTCCAAACTCGCCGAGCACACCTGCCTGGGCTGCGGGCGCGACATCACCGACCTCCCCATCGGGGAGCACGGCAAGATCTGCCCCGACTGCGGCACCATCAGCGTCAAGGCCGACATGGTCGCGTCGCATGAGCCGCGCGATCCCCGCGAAACCGACGATCGCGACGAGTCGGAAATCGCCTGATCTCACCGCATCAAGGAATGGACTGTCCAGGGCGTTCAACCCGCCGGATCGCGGCGTGGGATGACCCCGCTTGAAGTGGGCGGGTGTCCCACTCCCCTTTCTATTACCCCACCCACTTCCGCGCCGGCGCCCCCGTGTACAAACTCAGCGGGCGGATGATCCGGTTGTTCGCGTGCTGCTCCATGATGTGGCTGCACCAGCCCGTGATCCGGCTCGCCACAAAGATCGGCGTGTACTGCGGCACCGGAATCCCCATCGTGAAGTACGTCATCCCGCACGGGAAATCGACGTTGGGGTGGATGTTCTTCTTCGTGAGCATGATCTTCTGCACCTGCTCGCCCAGTTCAAACCACTTGATCGCCGCGTGCCCGCCCGGGTTCTTGTGGTCCTGCTTCGCGATCTCCTTCCCCAACTTGTGCAGGATCGGCGCCCGGTGGTCCCCGTTCTTGTACACACGGTGCCCGAAGCCCATCAGTTTGCGCTTCGTGTCAAAGGCCCTCTGCATCCAATCCTCCACCGCCGACGTCCCGATCCCCTTCTCGCCCACGTCCTTCATGATCTCCTTGAGCATCTCCATCGCCATCTCGTTCGCCCCGCCGTGCAGCGGGCCCTTGAGCGCCGCGATCCCGCCCGCCACCGCCCCGTGCATGTCGCTGAGCGTCCCCGCGATCACCCGGCTCGCGAACGTGCTCGCGTTGTAATCATGCTCGGCGTAGAGGATGAGCGACACATCCACGACGTGGGCATACTCGGCGAGCGGCTTGTGCCCGGTCATCAGATAGAGCAGGTTCGCCGCATGCCCCAAGTTTGGGTCGCCCCCCGTCTCGCGCCCCAGGATCGCCTTCCCATCGATCACGTTCTGCATGTGCCCGATGATCGTCGGGATCTTCGCGAGAAGCCGCTTGCTCTTGCGAAGGTTCGCCGCCCCCGAGTTGTCCTGCGCGTCCGGGTCGGTGTGCCCCAGCATCGAGACCGCGGTGCGAAGAATGTCCATCGGCACCGCCCGCCCGCTCGCCAGCCATCCCCCGCAGGATTCGATGAACGACGTCACGCTCGGATGCAAGGGCCGCTCCGCCACGATCTCCTGCTTGAACCGCGCCAACTCGCCCGCGCTGGGCTTGTGCCCCTCCAGCAGGAGGAACGCCACCTCCTCAAACGTCGCATGCTGCGCCAGATCATGGATCTCATACCCGCGATACCACAACCCTCCCTGCTCGATCGAGCAGATCTGCGTCTCCCCCGCGATCACGCCCTCCAAGCCCTTGGCAAAGTTGGCGGCGGCGTCGGTCTTCGATGGGGCGGCGGCGGTCGACATGCGATTCTCCTATGGAAGTAGTGGGGGACCCCAAGGATAGAAGCCGCACCGCGCCCGGGCGATCCCGTGCCTTACGTTGCCTTCTTGTCCACCACCTGCATCGTCACGGGGTCGTACACGTAGTCATACCCCGCCTCCTCATGCGTGCACGTCGTCTTGTGCGTGCCGTCACACAGCGGAAACGTCCGCGAAAGTCCGCACGCGCACACCCAGATGTTCTTGAGATTCCCCATCTCATCCCGCGGCCAGGTCGCCGGATCGATCTTCACCGGTCCCGTCGCTTCGTGTCGAACTTGACGCGCCATACACCCTTCCCTTCGTGCCCCCGTCCCTCCGGCCCGCCTCACCGCCCCGCCTAGATCGGGCTCGCCACCGTCTGCAAGATCGTCCGCAGCACATGCTCGATCGCTTCCGCCCCGCCCGCAAAGTTCGCCCTCGGGATCACCCGGTGCGTGCACACCGCCGCGATGTTGAACGTGATGTCCTCCGGGATCACGTAGTTCCGTCCTTGCACCACCGCCGTCGCCCGCGCGGCCTGGGCCAACGCCAACGCCCCCCGCGGCGAAAGCCCAACCTGCAAACTCGCGTGCTTCCGCGTCGCGTTCGCGAACGCCACGATGTAATCCAGCAACGCCCGATCCACCTTCACCGCGTCCGCCGCGTCCTGCAGCCGGATCACGTCCTCACGATGGATCGCCGGCTTCAGTTCGTGCAGCCGCACCCCCGACGGTCTCAGGTCCAACACCTCCGCCTCCCGCGACGCCGATGGATACCCAAGGCTGATCCGCATCAGAAATCGATCCAACTGGTTCTCCGGCAGCACGTACGTCCCCTCGTACTCGTACGGATTCTGCGTCGCGATCACCATGAACGGCGGCTCCAGTTGGAACGTCTTCCCGTCGATCGTCACCGTCGCCTCGTTCATCGCTTCCAACAGCGCCGATTGCGTCCGCGGCGGCGTCCGGTTCATCTCATCCGCCAGGACGATGTGCGCAAACACCGGCCCTCGGTTGAACGTGAACTGCCCCGTGTTCCGGTCAAACACCGTCGTCCCCAGCACGTCGCTCGGCATCAGGTCCGGCGTCAACTGGATCCGGCTGAACGAGCAATCAATGCTCCGCGCCAACGCCGTCGCCAGCACCGTCTTCCCAACCCCCGGCACATCCTCGATCAGCAGGTGCCCACGCGCCAGCAGGCAGCAGATCACCCGATCGATCGCCTCCGGATTCCCCAGGTACACGCGCGAAATGCTCTCCCGAAGCCGGGTGATCAACGCGTGGGTCTCCGCCTGTGGATCGACCAGGGTCAACGATTCCTCCCGCCAACGAGGGCCAGCCTCCCTCGTGTGTTTTCGCCTGTCGTCGCCGCCCAACTCAAGCGGCAACGGGCCCCGACTATAGGACGAACCCCTCACCCGCTCGCCTCCTTCCGTTCCCGGGTATGCTCTCATCCCTGAGACCTCGACGCCTCCGCGTCCTGTTCTTGGCTCGCAAGGGGTACCACGCTGATTCCTCCGCCTTCGAACTCGCAGGCCTCCGACGCCGCCGTCGATCGATCCTCGGGCTCCCTCGCCGCGCCCATCGCGCGCGAACTCCGCGGCGATCTGCCTTGCGTCCGTTGCAAGTACAACCTCAAGGGGCTCACCGTCAAGGGCATGTGCCCCGAATGCGGCACCTCCGTCCGTACCACCCTCCTCGCCGTCGTCGATCCGATGGCCCGCGAACTCCGCCCCATTTTCCATCCCACGCTCACGTCCCTAGGCCTGGTCGTCTGGTCTTCCGCCGCACTCCTCGCCGCCCTTTGCATCTGGCTCCTCCGTGCCGAAGACTTCCTCAGCCGTCCTCGCGCCGCCAGCCCCGCCCAGTGGCTTCCCGTTCTCGTCGTCGCCGGCGCCGCCCTCTCCGGACTCGCCGCCACCGTCCTCGTGGCACCCCATGAGGACATCCCTCCGCGCCAGCGTTGGGCGGCCATCCTCGGCGTCTCCGCCTACGTCCCCCTCGTCTTCTTCCTCTTCCTCCTCCATGTGCGCCTCGATCCCACCCCCCGCCCGCCCTACGGCGACCAGGCCGAGGTCCTCCCCCAGCGACTCCTCCTCCGCTTCTGCATCTCCCTCCTCGTCGTCGCCATCCTCCTCCTCCTCCGTCCCAACGCCCGCCTCCTCTCGGGCCGCTGGGTCCTCATGCGCATCGGTGCCGTCGACCGCCAAGCCATGCTCGCCATGTCCATCGTCGTCGCCGTCTGGACCCTCGGCGATCTCCTCCGGTTCCTCGCCACCTACCTCCAGGGCACCCTCGCCGATGTCGTTCGCTTCGTCGGCACCGGCTCCGTCCTCCTCGGCTCCCTCCTCTTCACCGTCGGCCTCGCCTCCGTCGTCCTCGATTCCTGGAGACTCCGGCCCATCCTCGCCCAGCCCCCGCTCGACCTCGATGACCTCACCGACGATTCGCCGACCCACCCCTCCAATACCATCCACAACCCATGAGCCCCGCGCGCCGAGATCACTTCGACCGCCTCCTCCAAGACGTCATCGCGCTCCTCCCCCAACCCATCCGCGATCTCCTCGACGAAGTCCCCGTCATCGTCGAAGATCGCCCAAGCCCGTCCCTCCTCCGCGACCTCGCCCTCGAGGCCGGCGAAGACCCCGCCGACTGGGCCCCCGACGAACTCTGCGGCCTCCACACCGGCACCGCCTTCACCGAGCGCTCCGTCGACGCCCCTCACGACTTCCCCAGCGACATCATGCTCTTCCGCGAAGGGATCGTCGCCGAAGCCGGTGGATGGGACAACCCCCTCGGCGACGCCGAAATCTCAAGGCAAATCCGCATCACCCTCCTCCACGAAATCGGGCACCAGTTCGGCCTCGATGAGGACGACCTCCATCGCCTCGGCTACGACTGATCCTCGCTCCTCCCGGACCAACCCTACGAACCTCCTCCTCGTCGCCCTCGGCCTCCGCGCCGCCCGCCCCGGGGTCTGACCACGCCCCTGACCACGCCCCTGACCACGACCCTGACCACGACCCTGACCACGACCAGGTGCCATCCGAGGTGCACCAACGTTCGCTCGCCGGGCCTCCAGATCACGCCAGGATCTTCCGCACCACCTCCCCGTGCACATCCGTCAGCCGGAAGTTTCGCCCCTGGAACCGGTACGTCAGCCGCGTGTGGTCCAGCCCCATCAGATGCAATATTGTCGCCTGTAAATCGTGCACGTGCACCGCGTCTTCCACCACGTTGTACCCCAGTTCATCCGTCTTTCCCAGCACCATCCCTCGCTTCACTCCACCGCCCGCCATCCACAGGCTGAACGCCCGCGGATGATGATCCCGCCCGAGAAACGTCGAACCACGCCGCGCCTCATTCATGGGCGTCCGCCCAAACTCGCCACCCCACACCACCAGCGTGTCCTCCAGCATCCCGCGCTGCTTCAAGTCCTTCACCAGCGCCGCCGACGCCCGGTCCGTCTCCTTGCACCGCTGCGGCAACGACGTCACCAGGTCATCATTGCTCCCCGTCCCATGGCTGTCCCAGCCCCAGTGATACAACTGCACAAACCGCACCCCACGCTCCAACAGCCGCCGCGCCAAAAGACAGTTGTTCGCGAACGACGCCTTCCCCGCCTCCGTCCCGTACATCTCGTGCACCTCCCTCGGCTCCCTCGAGATGTCCATCAAATCCGGCACGCTGCTCTGCATCCGATACGCCAGTTCATACTGTGCGATCCGCGTCGAGATCTCCGGGTCGCCCACCCGCCCCAGGTTGATCTCGTTCAGGTCTCGTATCGCGTCCAGCGTCTCACGACGCATCGCCCCGCTCATCCCCTTCGGGTTGCTCACATGCAGCACCGGGTCGCCGCGGCTCCGAAACGGCGTCCCCTGATACACCGTCGGCAAAAACCCGCTCGACCACAACGCCGTCCCGCCGTCCGGGTTCCCGTTCGACACCAACACCACGAACCCCGGCAAGTCCTCGTTCTCCGTCCCCAGCCCATACGTCAGCCACGACCCCATGCTCGGCCGCCCCATGATCGGCGAGCCCGTGTGCACAAACAACTGCGCCGGCGCATGATTGAAATGGTCCGTCTTCATCGAGCGGATCAGGCAGATGTCGTCCGCGATCTCCCCCAGCCCAGGAAGCAACTCCGACAACTCCATCCCCGCCTGCCCTCGACGCTCAAACTTGTACGGACTCTTGAGGCACTTCGGCGTGCCTCGTATAAACGCAAACCGCTCCCCACGGATCATCTCCGCCGGCGCGTCCTGCCCGTCATAGCGCTCCAGCGCCGGCTTCGGATCAAACAAATCAATCTGCGACGGTGCCCCCGCCATATGCAGAAAGATCACCCGCTTCGCCCTCGCCGGAACATGCGTCCCCCGCACCGCCATCGGATCGCCTCGACCCGCGCCAACCGAAGCACGCCCACGCCCCTTCGCGACGCCCCCGCCCGGCTCTTCACCCATCGCCATCGCTCCCGCATCGATCAGCATCGACGCCAGCGCCGCCGTTCCAACCCCCGCCGTGCATCGGCAGAAAAACTGCCGCCGCGTGATCGCAAGAAGTTCCTCGGGCGTTCGAGCAGTGGGGGTGTGACTCATATCGGTGTGTCCTTCTCTTTCCAATACGACCTGGTTTGGTGGTCTCCGCGAACCTCCCGCAAGCCCGCACATCACCCCTTCGTCAATACCTCATCCAAGTTCAACAGCACGTTCCCAACCACCGTCCACGCCGCCCACTCCGCCTCATTCCCGCCCTCTTCCCGTGCATCCACGCACGACGACAGCAACTCCTGCGCGGCGCCCACCTCCCGCCCAAACCGCTCCATCGCCCGTCGATACAAACCCACCACGCGGCCCAACTCCTCTTCGCTCGGGCTCCTCGACACGCACACCCGAAAGGCCCACGCCGCACGCCGCTCCACATCGCCCTCCACCCCCATCACCCGCCGCGCCAGCCCCGCCGCCGCCTCCAGAAACACGGGGTCGTTCAACGTCGTCAACGCCTGCAGCGCCGTGTTCGTCCGCGGCCTCCTCGTGCACGTCACCTGCCGCTGCGGCGCGTCAAACGCCACAAAGGTGGGATACGGCGTCGCCCGCTTCCAGAACGTGTACACCCCACGCCGATACCGATCCTCCCCCTCGCTCTCCTTCCACTCCTCCCCGCTGTACGCGTGCCCCCAGATCCCCGCCGGCTGCCTCGGAAAAACACTCGGCCCGCCCATCTTCGCCGACAACAAGCCCCCGATCGCCAACGCCTGATCCCGGATCCCCTCCGCGTCCAACCGAAACCTCGCCCCGCGCGACAGCCACGTATTGTGCGGGTCGCGCTCCAGCATCTCCTTCGTCACGCTCGACGCCTGCCGATACGTCGCGCTCCGCACGATCTCGCGGTGCAACTTCTTCAGACTCCACCCGTTCGCCACAAACTCCGTCGCGAGGTAATCCAGAAGTTCCGGATGCGTCGCCGTGCTCCCCCGCGTCCCAAAGTCCTCCTCGGTCTCCACGATCCCGCGCCCGAAGTACTGCGCCCACACCCGGTTCACCATCACCCGCGCCGTCAACGGGTTGTCCTCGTCCACGATCCACTTCGCCAGCCCCAGCCGATTCCTCGGCAGATCGTCCCCCATCGCCGGCAACACCTCCGGCGTTCCCGCCTCCACCTTCTCCCCCAAATCCATGAAGTTCCCTCGCCGCGCGATCCGTGTCTCCCGAGGCTTCTCCATCTCCACCATCACCTGCGTCGTCCCCCACGCCGCCAACCTGCCCCGCAGCGCCCGCGCCCGCGCTCGCTTCTGCTTCACCTCCTCCGCCTCCGCCGCCCGCTCCTGCTCCTCCGCCTTCTCGGGCCCGACCTCCCTCTCAATCGCCGCAATCTCCTCCGTCCACGCCGCCTCCATCGGGTGCCTGACCTTCATCATCGGGCTCGTCACCTCCGTCTCTCCCGACCCGTTGTCCCGCGTTTCGATCGGCGTGCTGTTGAAGAACGCGCTGAACGCGTAGAAGTCCTTCATCGTGAACGGATCAAACTTGTGGTCGTGGCATTGTGCGCACGCCAGCGTCGTCCCCAGCCACACCGTCGCCGTCGTCCCCACCCGATCCACCACCGTCGTGTACCTCGCCTCCTCCGGGTCCACTCCCCCCTCTTCGTTGATCATCGAGCAGCGGTTGAATCCCGTCGCAATCCTCTGGCTTTCGCGCGCATCGGGCAACAGGTCGCCCGCGATCTGCTCGATCGTGAACCGATCAAACGCCATGTCCTCGTTGAGTGCCTGAATCACCCAATCCCGATACGCCCACATCGACCACGGGTTGTCCTTCTCATACCCGCGCGAATCCGCATACCGCGCCAGGTCCAGCCACATCCGCGCCCACTTCTCCCCATACCGCGGCGACCCCAGCAGCCGATCCACCGCACGCTCATACGCCCCGGGCGTCTCATCCCGCTCGAACGCCTCCAGTTCCTCCACCGTCGGCGGCAGCCCGATCAGGTCCAGACTCACCCGCCGCAGCAGCACCCCACGCTCCGCCTCCGCCGACGGCTTCATCTTCTCCCTCTCCAACTTCGCCAGCACAAACGCGTCGATCGGTCCATTCCCCCATTTCTGTGTCGTCTTCGGAACCTCCGGCCGGACAGGCTTCGCGTACGCCCAGTGGCTCTCCTCCTCGTCCGACACGCCCCCCGCCCCCATGCCCTTCGCCCCGCCCGCCTCGGGCCACTCCGCTCCCCCATCCACCCACGCCCGCAGCGTCGCGATCTGCTCCTCCGTCAACGGGTCCGCATCCACCGGCATGCGCTGCTGCCGATCCAACCCCAGCACGCGCCGGATCAGCGGGCTCTTCTCCGAATCCCCCGGAATCACCGCCGCCCCACCCTTCCCACCCGCCAACGCCCCCGCCCGCGAATCCAGCCGCAACTTCCCCTTCTTCTTCACATCCCCATGACAATCCACGCAGTGCACGTCAAGGATCGGCCACACCTCCGTGGCAAAGTCCACCGCCTTCAACGCCCCTCCCTGTGGGTGGGGTTGGGGCGTGTCCCCTTCGCTCCCATCCTTCCGTGTCAGGGCGATTCCTCCCTTGCCTCCACCCCCGGTCCCCCGCACCGCCGCCACCACCCGCGCCATCGGCTCGGTCACATAGTCCTCCCCATGCGTCAGCACACCCCCGAAGTGCCCGCCCACCGCCACGAGTAGCGCCGACAGCATCAACCCCGCGCGATACGCCCCGACCGCCCTCGGCATGCTCGCGTTCCCCGCCGCCAGCGCCATGAACGCCGCGAACATCGCGACCGCCGCCGTCGCCACGCCCAGCCACCGGTGCAAACCCAGCGTCAGCGTCGTGTCGCCGGCAAACTCATGCTCCGCGTTCAGCCACCCCATCCCCGCCGCCGCGCACGCCGTCAGCGCCCCATACCACAGGCACCCGCGAGCGAGCGGCGACGCCGCGGGGCGCTTGCGAATCGCCCCCCACACCTCCGCCAGCGCCGCCACGAGCAAGAGCCCCACCGGAAAGTGCACCGTCAGCGGATGCAGCCGCCCCGCCAACTGCGAGAGCGCCTCGAGCACCTCCCCGCCGCGTGAACTCCCCGCGCCCGCTTCCGTCAACGCCAACATCGCGCCCATCATGCTCAACGCCGACTCCTTCCGGTGGAGCCGGCAGCATACCAGAACCGCCCGCCGTTTCCAACCCGCGACCGACCAAGCCGCCACGCGGCGAAACAGCCCCGGCCCGGGGCGTCAGTCCCGGGCCAGGTCCTTGGTCTGATGTGGGGCGGGTGTCCCACCCGCCTTTCAATCCCAGATCAACTTCCAGTCCTCCTTCGCCTTCCCGCTCTTGACCACGATCCCCAGCATCGCGTTCAGCCCGCTCGGGTCGTCCGCCTCATCAAAGAAGAGCGTGTCGCGCCACGCCTTCTTCTCCGCGTCCTTGTAGAGCACGCCCTCGGGTGCGAGGCTCGTCTCGAAGTTCACGCGGTTGTCGTCGTACGCGATGTTCCCTTCCCACGTCTTCCGCCCGCCGTGGATGAGCAGCGTGTTGCTCTTCGCGTTCACGAGCGAGGGCTTCACCTCCGGCGCCTTCATCTTCGCCACCCCCGCGATCTCCGGCCCGCGATTCCCGAGGATGGCGTAGTCCGCCGCGAACGACTGCCTCCACCTCGCCTTCCGCTCCCCCCACAGCACGGCGTGCCCGTAACTGAAGTTCCCCTCCCCCGTCGTAAAGTCCGCGCGAAACCCCGGATTCCAGAGCGCCTTCTTCGGCTCCGCCGCCCCCGATGGGTTCTCGTACTGGTACTGCATGAACACGCGGATCGCCCCGTTCGCCTCCGCCGGGCTGACGCAGATCTCGGGCGAAAAGAACCCGTTGAAGATCATCAGCGAGATCATGTTCGCCGTCGTGTCCTTCTCATCGCCCTCGCCCGCGATGGTCGTCCCGTCCTTATCCACCAGCGACGGCAACGGGTACCGATCCTGGTTGTTCTGCGCCCACAGCACCATCCCCTGATGCACGCCGCGGATCTGCGTCGAGTCCTTCAACCCGCGCACATTGTGGTGCCTCCGCCCTCCCCACGCCGGCAGCAGCACCGCCACGATCAACCCCAGCACGAGCACCGCCCCCCCCACATCCACCCACGTCAAACCCCGTCGCATGTTCTTGCGATCCATCCAACACCTCACGGTCCCGAGCGTACCAGAATAAATGGTGGGCCGCCCGCCCGGATCGGCGGCCCGGAATAAACGCGAGCAAACGCCCGCACCCAGCGCTACCGCCCAGCGCCCCGCCGGTTGCAAGCCCCCCTCCCGCCGGATGAGGTTGGGGGGAAGGTGCCCTTCGCCGTCGCACCACCCGCGCCGCGGTGCGCCGAGTGCTGGACGAGGTTGAACGAGTGGCACAGGCGTCCCGCCTGTGAAATGTCCGCAACACTCCCCCCTACAGGCGAGGTTCAAACAGTGGCACAGGCGTCCCGCCTGTGAAGAGGCGCACGCCACTCTGAAAACACTGGCACAGGCGGGACCCCTGTGCCATCGTGCTCAGACTCAAACGGAGACACCACCCTCCCTCTCGCCTCCCGGCCTCCCGCTCGCCCCGCATAAACTCCCCCACCTGCCCCCGTGGCGCAACTGGATAGCGCTCCGGTCTTCTAAATCGGTGGTTGCTGGTTCGAGCCCAGCCGGGGGCGTTCTCAAATGAGTTTGATCGTGCGTGCTTGACCCGCCCCCGCGGGTCGATATACTTGCACGATGACGCAAACACGCAATCGACGCATCCCCGCTTCCCCCAGGCACGCCGCTTCCTGTTGCGGGCCACTCGACTCCCTCCTCGACCCCGCCCTCTTCAAGGCCCTTGCCGACCCCACCCGCGCCTCCCTCATCGCCTGCATCGCCAAGTGTCGCCGCCCGTGCTCCGTCGGCGAAGTCGCCGAATGCACCTCCGTCGATGTCTCCGTCGTCTCCCGGCACCTCGCCCTGCTCGCCCGCTCCGGCGTGCTCCAAGCCAACAAAGTCGGCCGCGCCGTCTTCTACCGCGTCCGCTGCGCCGATCTCGCCCGTTCCCTCCGCGTCCTCGCCGACGCCCTCGACGAGTGCGAATGTTCCACCAACCGCTCGTCCAACTCCACCTGCTGCTGATCCTCCGACCCTGCCTCGCTTTCCCCACAGGAGACCCGTCCATGCCATCCAACCCCTCCCGTTCCTGCGCCTCCGATTCCTGCTGCCCACCCGCGCCCACCACAGCCCCAGACCTCGAGTCCGTGCGCCAGACCGTGCGCGAGGGATACGCCAAAATCGCCCTCGGCGGGTGCGGCGGCCCCAGCGGCGCCGGCGGCGGCTGCTGCGGCGCCACCGCCTTCACCCCCGACCAACTCGCCCACGCCATCGGCTACTCCTCCAACGAACTTGCCACCTCCCCCGACGACGCCAACATGGGCCTCTCCTGCGGCAACCCCACCGCCCTCGCCTCCCTCCGCCCGGGAGACGTCGTCCTCGACCTCGGCGCCGGCGGCGGCTTCGACTGCTTCGTCGCCGGGCCCAAGGTCGGCCCCACGGGCCGCGTCATCGGCGTCGACATGACCCCCGACATGCTCACCAAAGCACGCCGAAACATCCCGATCTATCGCGCCAAATCCGGGCTCGACAACGTCGAGTTCCGCCTCGGCGAAATCGAGTCCCTCCCCGTCGCCGACGCCAGCGTCGATGTCGTCATCTCCAACTGCGTCCTCAACCTCTCCCCCGACAAGCCCCGCGTCTGGCGCGAGATCGCCCGCGTCCTCAAGCCCGGCGGCCGCTTCGCCGTCTCCGATCTCGCCCTCCTCCGTCCTCTCCCCGAGGCCGTCAAGTCCGATGTCGAGGCCCTCGTCGGGTGCGTCGCCGGCGCTGTCCTCGTGGACGACTCCCGCGCCATGGCCCTCGCCGCCGGTCTCACCGATCTCACCCTCTCCCCCAAGCCGCACTACATCGACGCCATGACCAACTGGAGCGACCCCCTCTATCGCCGCATCATCGACGCCCTCCCGCCCGGGTCCAAGCCCAGCGACTACGTCACCAGTCTGGACATGACCGGCGTCAAGCCATGATTCACCCTTCCCCACGCCCTTCGCCCGCACCCTCCTCGCTCGTTTTCGTTCCGGTGCGCTAACCTTGCCCGATGCCCAAAGACCCCTCGCGCTCCTGCGCCCCCAAGTCCGCTCGCGCGAGCGATGGGTCGCTCGCCCTCCCCGTCCTCGCCTCCCCCAAGCCCGCAAGGAAGAAATCCCGCGCCGGCTTCTGGCGCACCATCGCCCTCGTCCTCGTCAATCTCGCCATCATCGCCCACATCGTCCTCTGGGTCGTCCAGGGCATGGGCAAGGGCCCCTCCAAAACCCTCAGCCCCGTCGAGCCCAGCGAGGCCATGTACACCCTCGAAACCGGCGTCGTCAACGCCGGCTTCATCTTCTTCGTCGTCGCCCTCGCGCTCACCCTCCTCCTCGGACGCTTCGTCTGCGGATGGACCTGCCACATCATCGCCGTCCAGGACCTCTGCTCCTGGTTGCTCCGTAAGGTCGGCATCCACCCCAAGCCCTTCCGCACCCGCCTCCTCCGCCTCGCGCCCCTCCTCCTCGCCCTCTACATGTTCGTCTGGCCCACCTTCATCCGCGAGGTCGCCCGCCCCCTCTACATCGACCACGTCGCCCTCCCCGCCGCCCAGAACAAGTGGGTCGCCGAGCAGGCCAGCGCCGAGATGAAGGCCCGCGAGTGGTTCAACAACACCTACGGCCTCGGCCAGTGGGAGAGGCAAGGCGACCAGGCCAGGGAGATGGGCAAGCAGTGGTTCCTCCGCGAGACCGCCCTCGATCAGTGGCGCGACCTCGCCACAAAACTGTGGATCGCCGACCCGCCCCCTCGCCCCGAGCAACTCGCCCCGGGCCTCTTGGTCGAGGACTTCTGGAAGACCTTCCCCCCGTGGTGGATGGTCGCCCCCTTCATGCTCTTCTGCGGCTTCGCCATCGTCTACGTCCTCGGCAACAAGGGCTTCTGCACCTTCGGTTGCCCCTACGGCGGGTTCTTCGGCGTCCTCGATCGCCTCGCCCCCGCCCGCATCAAGGTCAACGACGACTGCAACTCCTGCGGCCACTGCACCGCCTCCTGCACCTCCAACGTCCGCGTCCACGAAGAAGTCCGCGACTTCGGCATGATCGTCGACCCCGGCTGCATGAAGTGCCTCGACTGCGTCTCCGTCTGCCCCAACAACGCCCTCTCCTTCGCCCTCGCCAAGCCCGCCGTCTTCGCCAAGCCTCGCACCCCCGAAGCCCAGGATCGCCTCCGCGTCAAGGATAAAAACTACGACCTCACTTGGTTTGAAGAGGTTTGGGTTGGCCTCGCCTTCCTCTTCTTCGTCTGGGCCTTCCGAAACATGTTCGCCGAAGTCCCCCTCCTCATGGCCATGGCCATGGGCGCCATCGCCGCCTTCTCCCTCTGGAAACTCGTCGCCCTTCTCCGCCTCCAAAACGTCCGCTTCTCCCACCTCTCCCTCAAGGCCAAGGGACGCCTCACCTCCAGCGGCCTCCTCTTCATCCCCCTCGCCCTCGCCTACCTCGCCCTCGGCGGGTGGTCCGCCGTCGTCCGCTGGAACGCCAACCGCGGCGAAGTCCTCGACGCCACCCTCATCAAAACCCCCGCCCACGTCGTCTTCCGCCCCGCCTACGTCCCCGACCCCGTCGACAAGGCCAACGCCCAACGCGCCCTCTCCCACTACCTCCGCGCCGGCCCCCCTCGCGACGGCGGCTTCGGCTGGAAACGCAACGTCGAGCAACTCTCCCGCGTCGCTTGGCTCTACGCCGTCGCCGGCGACCTCGCCCAGACCGAAAAATACCAACGCCAGGTCATCGACCTCCGCGAACGCCTCGGCACCCTCCCCATCCACGACCTCTTCAACCTCGGCATGATCCTCTCCCTCCGCGGCCAAACCCCCGAGCAGATCGAAGCCGAATACCGCACCCACCTCGATCGCATGACCTCCGACGGCGAACTCCACGCCGCCTACGCCGCCATGGAAGCCGACATGGGCCGCATCCCCGCCGCCCTCTCCCGCGCCGAGGCCGCCCTCAAAATGCTCCCCCACGATGAAGACGTCGTCCTCAACGCCGCCAAGGTCTTCCTCGCCGCGGGCCGGATCGACCGCGCCGAAGAAGTCCTCCGTAACGAGGCCGAGCACGAACCCCGCTCCCACCGCATCCGCGCCATGCAGGCCGCCGCCGCCGCCGTCCGCGGCAACGCCCCCGACGCCATCCGCTACCTCCAGGAAGCCAGCCGACTCGCCCCACGCGAAACCCAGTACCTCCTCCAACTCGCCCAGGCCCACCGCGCCCAAGGCCAGGAAGCCCAAGCCCAGTCCTTCGAGCAGCGCGCCCAAAAGATCTTCGAAGATCGCCAGAAACGCTGGCGCTGAACGACGCCCCCCAACATCTCCCCCGTCACCGCCCGCCCCCCAACCTCCGGATCCACGTCACCGCCGCGTACAGCCCCGCCACCTCCTCCCGCCGAACCACCCTCGCCGGGTACGCGTTGTTGAGCGGCTGCAACCGAATCCATCCGTCCCCATCCTCGTTCCCTTCCCCCTCAAAGTACACCCGCTTGAACGTCGTCTCCCCGTCCTTCTCCAGCCGCACGAAGCAGTCGTCCCCTCTCTTGACCGCCTTCCCCGGCGAAAACACGATCACATCCCCCTCCCGATACTCCGGCTCCATCGAATCGCCCACCACCCGCGCCGCGAACGCGTCCGGGTCTTCGAGATCCCCCCCGGAAGGCACCCGCACATACTCATCCGCCACCCGTGCCGGATACCCCAGGTCCGTGAACTCCGTCGGATACCCCGCCGCCACCTTGTTGATGAGCGGGATCTCCCGCGGCAAGTGCCGCCGCACGTCCCCCACGACATACGTCCGCACATTCGCGTCGCTCGACACACCTTTGTGGGACTCATCCGCGTGCCCCCCGACCTCGGGCGTGCCGCCACTCCCCGCCCGATCTCCCCCCCTCGCCCTTCGCCCCCACGCCTCCACGCCATCCTCACCCACCAACGCCCCCAACTCTCCCGATCGATACGCCGCGTCCAGCCCTCCGCGCGATCGCAACAACTCCTGCAGCCGCCGCCGCGCCTCATCGCTCGCCCGCAGCCGCGCCAACTCCGCCTCCAGCGTCTCTCCCCCCGCCGCCAGCCCGCGCTGCCACCGCGCCGCCTCCACCAGCACCCCCTTGCTCATCTTCATCGCTCGCTCGATCTTCCGCAGCATCGCTTCCTCCGGCAGTCGGTTCTCATGCTCGACTTCCGAGAGGTAACTCTTCGCGCACCCCACCGCATCCGCCACCCGCTGCAGCGACCACCCCAACTCGCCGCGCCGCGCGCGAACGAGCACGCTCACGCGAGGCCGCTCTCCAACCTGTTCACCGTCTCGTGACATCAACGCCTTCCCGCTCCCCCCGCCTCCTACGTCCCGCCCCGCGCTTCTCCTCGGTCCGCCGGCCACCAGCCTCCCAACGTTCTCGGTCCCCAAGACTCCCACCGGGTTTTCCGCGCAGTGACGCCCTTTGTGCGCCATCTGCCAAACTTCGTCCTCCCCCGCCTTGACCTCGTTCACTCAAACGTAGAACATCGCCCACGCCGCGTTCACTGTACTGTGAACATGGCCCGTTGGCAAGCCCGCCCCGCGCTTTTCCGGAGGTTTTCCGCATGCCCGACTCCGCCCACCGCTCCCGTCCCGTCACCCTGGACACCCTGGACACTCTGGGCGACCTCCGCCGTCGCTCCCGCGCCGACGTCGCCCAGCGCATCCTCCTCCGCGCCGCCCACCTCCCCGATCGTGACCGCGCCCTCCTCGAATCCCTCTACCGCGACGGCATGTCCGCCAAGGACCTCGCCCGCCTCGCCCGTATCCCCCCGCGCGCCCTCCGCCTCCGGGTCCACCGCCTCGTCCGACGGCTCTCCTCCCCACGCTTTGCCTTCGTGCTCGTCCACGCTCCCCACTGGCCCCCCCTACGCCGACGCGTGGCCGAACTCCACATTCTTGAGGGACGATCCATCCGCTCCACCGCCGCCCTCCTCGGCATCACCCTCCACCAGGTCCGCGCCCACCTCGCCTGGATCGGCATGCAGATCGAGGCCCGCGAACCCTCCGCCACCCTCACCCGCACCTCCCCGGAGCACCGCCCATGATCGCCCCACTCGTCCGCTCCGTCCACTGCTCCCTCCGCCCCTCCGCACGCCTCCTCCGCGCCGCCGCCGCCTTCGGCCTCGCCGTCACCCGCGCCCCCCGCCGCGCCCCGTCTCCCGATCACTTCGCCGACGCACGCGATCTCCTCGCCGCCCTCCAGTTCGGGCAGATCGCCCTCGTCACCGGCCCCAGCGGCTCCGGCAAGAGCACCGTCCTCCGCGCCCTCGCCCTCCCCGACCAGGGCCAGGTTCGCGGGGAACGCCCGAGGCGCCGCCGTGTCCACTCCACCCCTCACCATACTCACTTCCGTGGCACCATCATCGACGCCATGCCCGGCCGCACCGCCGACGCCATCGCCGCCCTCGCCCGCGCCGGCCTCGCCGACGCCCGCCTCCTCGCCCGCACCCCCGACGAACTCTCCGAGGGCGAACGCGCCCGCTTCCACATCGCGCTCCGACTCGCCCGCGCCACGCCCGGCGACCTCCTCATCTTCGACGAGTTCCTCAGCACCCTCGATCGCGCCACCGCCCGCAACGTCGCCCGCGCCCTCCGCCGATGGATGGACACCACCGGCGCCGCACGCGACCTTCGCCTCGTCGTCGCCACCGCCCACGACGACCTCCTCGACTGGCTCGCGCCGCACGTCCTGCTCGTGCGAGACCTCGCCAGGCCGAGAGGCGTCCTCGTCTCCACGTAGGTCGCCGCGCCCGTCCGAGACCAGCGTCCAGCCCAGTCCACGTCCATGGGGGAATGATGTTCGAGCACAAGGTCCACGATCCCACGCGTCCCGGTCGCCACGACGCCGACGCGCCCGTGCGCGTCTCCCGCGGCACCCTGCGCGACTACGACGCGCTCGCGCCGTTCCATTATCGCTCGGGTCGCCCCGCGACCCGCGTCCGCATCCTCCGCGCCAAGGCCGGCCGCCAACTGGTGGGCGTCCTCGTCGTCTCCATGCCGACCCTCAATGCCGGGTGGCGTCGAGCCGCGTGGGGCGATCGGTTCGCCTCCCGCCCCGGCGCCGCCCTCGCCCGACGGCTCAATCGCGAGGTCCGCACCATCTCGCGCGTCATCGTCGATCCGCGCTGGCGCGGGCTGGGCGTCGCCCGCCGACTCGTTCGCGCCTACCTGAGGCGCCCGCTCAGCGCCCGCACGGAGGCGGTCGCCGTCATGGGCGCGTACTCCCCCTTCTTCGAGCGCGCGGGCATGCGACGCGTCGACGTGCCCCAGCCCGCCCGCGATCGCGTGCTCTCACGACGCCTCCGACAAGCCGGCGTCCGCCCGCTCGCGCTGCTGCGCGAGCGCGAGCGGGCCGCGGCCGTCGCGAACCGGGAGGTGCGCGAGGCCATCCTCAAATGGGCCAGGGCGCACGCGACCTATCGGCGCGCCGCGAAGACCGCGTCCATCGACGATCTGGCGATCAAGGCGGCGTCGGCGCTCGTCGCCACGCCGGTGGCGTTCGTGTTCCCGTAGTCAGCATGGTCGGCGAGCCCGTGCCGCTCGCCGCAAGGAACCAGGAGGAGTGAGGCATGGCGAAGACAAAGAGCGGGAGGGTGGCCGCACGCGCCAAGGTGGCGGCGGGAGATGGTGTGTCCGCGTCGGCGGGCGAGTGGGTGACGCCCAGGACCCCCGACGAGTTGCACGCATGGATCGAACGCGAGTTGCACCTCACGCTGGTCCGGCGGGCGCTCATCGAAGGACACCACGCCCCCTTCGAGTATGTCGTGCACTCGTTCTTTGAAGGTCTGGGCGCGTTGCCCCGCGACGAGCACGCGGACGCCACATCAGACCCCCAGGCCGCGCCGCCCGTCCGCGAGGGGGCGCACGATTGCATCGTCTGGGCGAATCGCGGCGGGGGGAAGACCTTCCTCGGCGCGGTCGCGACGTTGCTCGACCTCCTCTTCAAGCCCGGGATCGAGATCCGCATCCTCGGCGGGTCGATGGAGCAATCGCGCCGCATGCACGCGCACCTCCGCCGCCTGCTCGATCCGCGACGCAACGAGCGCATTGCCGCCGAGGTCTCGGGCAAGATCACCGAGCGACGGATCGTGCTGCGCAACGGGTCCGAGGTCGAGTTGCTGGCGCAGTCGCAGGCGTCGGTGCGCGGCACGCGCGTGCAGAAACTCCGTTGCGACGAGGTCGAGTTGTTCGATCGCGAGGTCTGGGAGGCCGCGCAGTTGACAACCCGCAGCAAGCGCTGCGGCGAGTTTGAGGTGCGAGGGACGATCGAGTGCCTGAGCACGATGCACCTCCCGCACGGGCTCATGCACGAACTGCTGGGCCAGGTCGCCGAGGGGCGTCGCGTGCTCTTCAAGTGGGGGGTGGTGGACGCGCTGGGGGTGTGCGGGGCGGAGCGGGCCTGCCGAGCGGGCGAGGTGCGTGCGGAGGAGGCTGGGGGGGCGTCGGATTGTCCATTGCTCCCGGAGTGTGCCGGCAAGGCGAAGGCGCCCGAGCGCGTGGTGGGCCACATCACGATCGATGATGCGATCCGGATGAAGTCGCGGGTGAGCCTCCGCACGTGGCAGGCCGAGATGCTCTGCCTCAGGCCCCGTCGCACCGACAGCGTGCTGCCGGAGTTTGACGTGCGCGAGCACGTGTTCGCGCACGACGCGCCCGTCGGAAGCGAGGGCGTGCGCTGGGTGGGCGGGATGGACTTTGGGTTCCGCAACGCGACGGTGATCCTCTGGGCGTGCGTCGACGCGGAGGACGTGCTGTGGGTGATGGACGAGCGGCACGAGCAGGAGAAGTTGCTCGGGGACCACATCGACGCGCTGCTCCAAGGCCGACCGCGGGAGCGTGCGGCGGCGGGGAGGGACATGAAGGTCTGGCCGACCCTGGCGTGGGTCGGGGTGGACCCGGCGGGCACGCAGACGCACGAGCAGACGGGGGCGTCGAACGTGGCCCAGATGAAGCGGGCCGGGCTGATCGTGCGGACAAAGAAGTTGGCGATGGTGCACGGGCTGGAGTTGATCCGGGCGAGGCTCCGCCCCGCGGGGGCCGGGGCGAGGCCCAGGCTGTACGTGCACGCGCGATGCGTGAAGTTGATCGAGAGTTTGGAGCGGTACCACTACGACGCGAGCAAGCCCGAGAGCGACGTGCCGGTGAAAGACGGGTTCGATCACGCGGTGGACGCGTTGCGGTATCTGGTGCAGAACCTGGATCGCCCGGTGCGTGTGGCCTCGTCCAACTACATGTGACGAGGGCGCGAGGGATGGGGTGGGGCGGTGGGTGGCGAACAGGCGTCGAACGCGGGTGGGCCGGGGGTTGAGGGCGAGGCGAGGGGCGGGACGAAAAGGCGGAAGAATGGCAAGGCGCCGCTCCCGGTGTCGGGTTGGAGGTGGTATGCTTTTCCCTCGCGCCTGGATCGGGTTTGGGTCGGCGTGCGTATGGACGCAGGCGACGCACCCAAAGCCCCGTGAAGATCGGGACGGGCGAGCGTCGGCATCACCTGTTGGGTGGATGTCGGGTGTGTAGAGGATGGATCTGGAAGGCGGCGGGTTTCGATCCGTGCTCAGGACGCGGATGCCCGCACTGTAGAGGAATGCGATCCCGTGATTGACGTGATGACCCAAGCCGCCGTGATGCCGTCGCTGAGCGCGATGGCGGGAGTGAGCACGCTCGGGGACGCCGGCGCGATGACGCTGGTGTCCCCGTGGAAGCCGGTGCTGCTGTTGATCCCGTTCATTCCGTGGGCGTGGTTCATCTCGAAGGTGATGGACAAGCACGCGGCGCGGTTCTTCCTGCCGCGTGAGAACTGGAACCTGATCCACTTGTGCGTGGGGCTGGTGGCGTTCCTGGTGGGGTTCTTGATGCCGGTGGAAGGGGAAGGGGGCATCTGGGCGGGTTTTGGCGCGATGATCCTGCTGCTGGGCGCGGACATCGGGATCTTCGTGATGCTGCACAACAAGGACGAGCGCGTGCCGGCGGAGCACCGGATCACGATGGACTTGTCGAAGTTCAGCGAGGCGAGGGAGGCGAAGAAGGCGGCGAAACTGCAAGGGAAGGTGTCGCTGGTGCTCAAAGCGCCGGACAAGTCGGTGCTGGCGCCCCCGGCGGTGGAGACTCCGGAGTACGAGTTGCGCGTGGCGGCGGAGCAG
Organism: uncultured Phycisphaeraceae bacterium; assembly: GCA_964543905.1. GTDB lineage: Bacteria > Planctomycetota > Phycisphaerae > Phycisphaerales > UBA1924. The sequence continues at coordinate 7,047 of CAZIZO010000001.1, read as the reverse complement.
TTGTACATCAAGGCGATGCAGAGCCGGGCGTCGCAGATCGACTTCGCGCCGTTGGCGAACGCGAAGGACGGGTCGTACGGGGTGACGGTGCTGGTGGACGGGGTCCGGCAGAACCTGGAACAGATGGCGGGCGCGAGCGCGCAGAAGATGATGGACTTCTGGAAGGCGGCGGCGAAGTTGGACGTGAACGAGCGTCGCAAGAAGCAGGTGGCGGACGTGACGGTCGAGCAGGAGATGGACAAGAAGAAACTGCGCCTGACGTCGATCGGCGCGCAGGGCGGGATGCGGATGACGATCCTGGTGGACCCGGAGGGCTCGGTCCGTCGGAAGACGAAGGAACTGGGCATGCTCGAGCCGCAGGTGGAGGAACTGAACAAGATCGTGGCGGACGGGGCGGGGGTGGTGATTCTGGCGGCGCCGGCGGACGCGGGGCGCACGACGACGTTCTACAGCGTGGTGAAGATGCACGACGCGTACACGACGAACGTGCAGACGGTCGAGATCGACCTGCAGGACAGTCTGGAAGGGGCACGGCAGAACATCTGGGACCCGCAGGCGGAGGGGCCGGAGTTTGCGACGCTGGTGCGATCGATCCTTCGGCGCGATCCGCAGGTGCTGGCGGTGGCGGAGTTGCCGGACGCGAACACGGCCAAGGAGATCGCGAAGGCGGACCACGAGCGGACGAGGATCTACGTGTCGGTGCGGGCGGACGGCGCGATGCAGGGGTTGGCGCAGTGGATCAAGGCGGTGGGAGACTACGAGAGCGCGGGCAAGCCGTTGCATGGCGCGATCGGGCAGAAGTTGGTGCGGAAGTTGTGCAACAACTGCAAGGTGGGGTACACGCCCACGCCGGAGATGGTGAAGAAGTTGGGCCTGCCCCCGGATCGGGTGAAGCAACTGTTCAAGAAGGGCGGGCAGGTGCTGATCAAGAACAAGCCGGAACTGTGCCCGGTGTGCGGGGGCGGTGGGTATCTGGGTCAGGAGGGCATCTTCGAGGTGTACTTCTTCACGAACGAGGACCGGGCGCTGCTCCGGGCGGGCGACCTGAAGGGGTTGCAGACGGAGTTGCGGAAGCGGAACCTCCCGACGATGCAGGTGGCGGCATTGCGCAAGGCCGTCGATGGGATCACGAGCGTGGAAGAGATCATGCGTGTGACGGCGGAGGGTTCGGCCCCGGCGCCGACGAAGCCGGCCGAGCCCAAGCCTGCGGCGGCGGCGCCGAAGGCGGGTTGATTCGACGAACCGGACGGAAACGGGTTGGTTCCACGACGTGATGGGAACAGCAGAGGCGGATGGAAGACGGTGCGGCGGGCTGAACCCGCCGCGCGTGCAGAAGAAGAGGCACACATGATTCTGGGCATTCTGGCGATCGCACTGGTGGCGTTGATCGGGTACGTGTGGGTGACGCGCGGGTTCTTCTCGGCGTTGATCCATCTGGTGTGCACGCTGCTGGCGGGCGGGGTGGCGTTTGGCGTGTGGGAGCCGGTGTCGAAGATGTTGTTGGACGCGGCGCCGACGTCGGGGTTTTTGTCGTTCCTGGAAGGGTCGGCGTACGGGCTGGGGCTGGCGTTGCCGTTCGCGGTGTGCCTGGCGGTCTTTCGGGTGATCGCGGACGTGATCTTGCGGGCGAACGTGAAGGTGACGCCGGTGGTGGATTACGTGGGCGGGGGCCTGTGCGGGGTGCTGGCAGGGATCCCGACGGTGGGGATCATGCTGATCAGTTTGGGCTTTTTGCGGCTGGACACGGAGTTGCTGGGGTACCAGCCGATGGACTACACGTCGAAGGGGATGATCGAGAAGAAGAAGTCGACGGGGATGATCCTGCCGATCGATGCGTGGACGGCGTCGCTGTATGGGCACGTGTCGAAGGCGTCGTTCTCGACGGAGACGCCGCTGGCGACGTATTACCCCGACCTGGCGCTGGTGCCGCACACGCTGCGGATCAACAACGGGGACGGGGCGGCGCGGAACGTGTTCAAGGCGTCGGACTACAAGGTGATGGCGCGGTACACGGTGGGGAAGGACAAGAACCTGGACCCCTCGATCCTGTTCAGTGACATGTGGAACACGGCGCCGCAGGCGGTGACGGACGTGGACGGCGGGACGCTGGGGGCGGGGTCGTACATCGAGGGGTTCGTGGTGAAGTTCAACTCGGGGGCGAAGGAGCGGGGCGGGGACAACAAGGTGGTGTTCGGGGCGGCGCAGATGCGGCTCTTGTGCGCGAACGCGGACCAGACGCAGTTCAAGACGTGCTATGCGATCGCGGCGGCGGCGCAGGCGGACTCGGCGAGCCCGGCGTTTGCGCGGTTCCGGTTCGACACGAAGGGGCTGTTCTTCGCGTCGGTGGGCGGGACGTCGGAGTCGTCGTTCGCGATCGAGTTTGCGGTGCCGGCGGGGTATACCCCGATCGCGTTGTACCTGAAGAACTCGCGGCACCTGATCGAGGACCCCGCGACGGCGAAGCCGAAGGTGGCGTTCGAGACGCCGATGGCGCGGGACGCGGGGATCGTGTCGGGAGACCTGGTGCGAGGGACGCAGATCGAGGTCCTGGACACGGGGAACGCGAAGTTGGTGGAGGCGCCGCGGGCGGAGGGCTTCAACACGGGGGTCCGGCTGCCGACGGGGATGACGATCACGAACAACGTGGGGCGGACGCTGCACAAGACGACGATCCGGGACATGAAGGTGGAGGACGAGGGGAACCTGATCCTGGAGGGGGATCAGACGTTCACGGACCAGGAGTTGCGGGAGCCGCCGTTGGAGAAGTCGCTCCGGGTGGAGAAGTTTGCGATCGGGAACGACGTGGTGATGGTGCAGTTGGACGTGAGCATCGGGTCGCAGTTCAGTTGGATGGGCGCGGCGGCGCAGTCGATCGATGACACGCAGGCGCCGGTGCTGATGGACACGAACAACCAGACGTACGAGCCGGTGGGCTGGGTGTACACGGACGCGACGAAGGGCAACCAGACGCAGTATCGGTACTTGCCGATCAAGCCGGTGCGGGCGCTCAACGAGAAGGGGTTCCCGGTGTTGAGCCGGAGCGCGCCGGACAACAAGTTGAAGTTGCTCTTCCTGGTGAACAAGGGGGCGAAGATCAATCGGTTCGCGGTGGGGGGGACGGTGATCGCGGAACTGAAGACGCCGGTGCAGGCGGGGGGGAACTAGGGCGGGTCCGGCGATGGATGGAGACGTGAACGAGGCCGCCCCCAGGTGGGGGGCGGCCTTTGTGTTGGGGGGCGTGCGTTGGCGCGCAGGGCAGGATTGTGTATGATGGCGGGATTCCTGAGGAGGCTCTCTCGATGCGTCAGACGAAGTCGATCGTGTTCGGGTGCGTGGCGTTGGCGTTGGTCGTGATGGGCTCGATGCTGGCGCTGACGACGCGGGCCCGGGCGATGGCGGAGAAGGCGGCGGTGGCGGAGCGGATGGCCGGCGAGGAGGGGGTGCGGGCGGCGCAGGCCGCGACGCTGGCGGCGGCGGCGAGCGTGCAGCCCGCGGGCGAAGCGAAGGCGGGGAAGAAGATCAAGATCGGGGTGTCGTATCCGGCGGCGGACCACGGGTGGACGGCGGGGGTGGGCTGGTGGGTGAAGCGGGCGGTGGCGCTCTATCCCGACGTGGAGTGGATCCACAAGCCGGCGGCGGACCCGCAGAAGCAGTCGGCGGACCTGGAGGACATGGGGGTCAAGGGGATCGACGGGCTGGTGATCCTGTGCACGGAGTCGGCGCCGATGACCCCCGCGGCGGAGAAACTGAAGAAGAAGGGCGTGTTCATCGTGAACGTCGATCGCGGGTTCACGAAGCCGGGCGTGGCGGACATCTTCCTGGAGGGCGACAACAAGGCCTTCGGGCGGAAGAGCGCCGAGTTCATGGCGGAGAAGTTGGGCGGAAAGGGGAACATCGTGATCCTGACGGGGATCCCGTGCACGGTGGACACGGATCGTGTGACGGCGGCGATGGAGGTCTTCAAGCGATACCCCGACATCAAGGTCCTGGGGCAGCAGCCGGCGATGTGGAATCGGGAGAAGGGGCTCAGCGTGATGGAGAACTTCCTGACGAAGCACCCCAAGATCGACGCGGTGTGGGCGCAGGACGACGACATCCTGATGGGCGCGATGAAGGCGATCAAGGAGCGCAAGCGCGACAAGGAGATGTGGATCTTCGGCGGCGCGGGGATGAAGGACGTGGTGAAGATGGTGATGGACGGCGACCCGATGGTGCCGGCGGACATCACCTACCCGCCGAGCATGATCGCGGCGGGGATCCACACGGCGCACTCGGTGCTGACGAGCGGCGACGCGAAGCGGGTGATGGAGTTCATGCCCAAGCACATCCTGCTGGACGTGGAACTGATCACGCGCGAGAACGCGAAGGAGTATTACTTCCCGGATTCGGTGTACTGAGCGGGCACGGGGGAGTGGTGAAGACCAAGCGGCCCCGGCGGAGATCGCCGGGGCCGCGTCGTGTTGGCGCTTGGTGCTGGTGGGTCGGGGTGAGTTGTCGGGGGTGGTCCGAGGGCGGAGGCGTGCGCTCGCGGATGGCCGGGGTGGGGGGGTGAGGGGCGGAGCGTGGGCGTGTCGTCCTGAAACTCGACGATCGTAACAACATGGACCAATCGCGCGCGGTTGGGGGGAGGAGCGTGCCGGGCTGCCGCTAGACTCCTTGCATGCACGCATGCTCTTCTCGCATCGGGTTGGTCGCGCTGCTGAGCGTGGCGGCGTTGGTCTTTGCCGCTCGCGCGCAGCCCGAGATGTCGCAGCCCGGCCCGTATCTGGCCGGGTGGCGGCAGGTGACGATCACGCGTCCGAGCGGCACGGCCTTCACGGCGCGGCTGTTCTACCCCGGGCAGACGGCGGGCCCGAACGCGGCGTTGGACGCCGGGGGCTCGCCGTATCCGGCGGTGAGTTTCGGGCACGGGTTTTTTCAGGCGGTGAGCACATACCAATCGACGCTGGAGCATCTGGCGACGCACGGCTACATCGTGATCGCGACGGACTCGGAGGGTGGGCTGGCGCCGAGCCACGCGAACTTGGCGACGGACCTCTCGCTCTCGCTGACGTACCTGGAACAGCAGCACGCGGCGGCGGGGTCGTTCCTGTACGGGAGGGTGAACACGGCGCGGACCGCGGTGGGGGGGCACTCGATGGGCGGCGGGGCGGCGATCCTGGCGGCGGCGAGCGATGCGCGCATCGACGCGGTCTTCGGGCTTGCCGCCGCCGACACGAATCCATCGTCGATCGCGGGGATCGCGAACGTGCGAGTGCCGGTGCGTCTGATCGCGGGATCGAGCGAAACGATCGTGAGTGCGACGGGCACGACGCAGCCGATGTATGCGAACGCGCGGTCGCCCAGGCAGTATCCACTGCTCGCGGGCGGGTACCACTGCGGGTTCCAGGACTCATCGTTTCCGATCGGGTGCGACACGGGGACGATGAGCCGGGGCGACCAACTCGCGTGGACGCGCCGCTTGCTTACGGAGTGGTGCAACCTGTACCTGAGGGGCGACGAGGCGAGTTGGCCTTGGGTGTGGGGGGCGAGCGCGACGGGGGAGTCGCGGATCACGCTGACGCGAGACGCGGGCTTGACGATCGTGGCGGGGTCACCGACGGCGAGCGGTCTGCTGGGGCGAAGCGCGGTGGTGCGTGTGACGGTGCGGAACGTGAGCGCTCCGACGCAGGCGTTCGCGGTGCTGTCCTCGGGGGCGTGGCCGGGCGTCGCCTCGCCGGCGGTGACGGGGATGCTCGCGGCGGGGGAATCGGGTGACGTGGACGTTTCGATCGGCATTCCCCAGGGCACGAGGCCGGTGTCGGAGGTGATCACGCTGTCGGCCCGATCGGAACTCGACGGAGGCACCCGCGCGTTCGTCGTTGTTGCCGTTTCGGGGCTCTGCCCGGCGGACCTGGACGACGGGCATGCCTCCGGCACGCCGGACGGGGGCGTGACGATCGATGATCTGCTCTTTTACCTCGGCCTCTTTGAGCAGGGGGTGGAGCGTGCCGACACCGACGACGGGACGGGGACGGGCGCGCCGGATGGGGGCGTGACGATCGAAGATCTGCTGTACTACCTGGTGCGGTTTGAGGCGGGGTGCTGAGGGGGAGGGGCGTGGTCGTCGCGGCCGGTGTGCGTGGACGGCAGGGACACACCTTTGTGGCATGGGCTCGTGGTGGTGGGCGACGGTCGTGTCGGGTGTTCGTGGGCGTTGTTGGAGGGGAGTATGGAGGAAGGGGCTTGCGGAGAGGGAGTTGTCGCGTTCGTTCGGATTCGATCCGGGTGTGGGGTATCGGGGGGTGGATTGGCCGAATTGCGCACATCCGACCGATATTTGATGGGGTGCCCCATCCGGGGCACGAACTTCGTACGTCTGCTACCCTATCCTGAGCGGATACCGGACTTTCGGCCACCAGCCAAGGAAGGCACACCACGTGTTTTTGGATCGATTTCTTGGGCTTTTCAGCATTGACATGGGGATCGACCTCGGGACGTGCAACACGCTCGTCTCGGTTCGGGGTCAGGGGATTGTTTTGAATGAGCCCAGCGTGGTGGCCGTGAAGAAGGGGACGAACCAGGTCCTCAAGAACGGCGAGGCGGTGGGGTGGGTGGCAAAGGAGATGCTGGGGAAGACGCCCGGCTCGATCACGGCGATCCGTCCGCTGAAGGACGGGGTGATCAGCGACTTTGAGATCACGGAGGCGATGCTGTCGTACTTCATCCGCAAGGTGGCGGGGAAGGGGCGGCTGGTGCATCCGCGCGTGGTGATCTCGATTCCGTCGGGGATCACGGCGGTGGAGAAGCGGGCGGTGTTTGATTCGGCGGAGCGAGCGGGGGCGCGGCGGACGTACCTGATCGAGGAGCCGATCGCGGCGGCGATCGGGGCGGGGCTTCCGTTTTCGGAAGCGACGGCGAGCGCGATCGTGGACATCGGGGGCGGGACGACGGAGGTGGCGATCATGTCGCTGGCGGACATCGCGACGTGCGAGAGCGTTCGCGTGGCGGGGGACGACATGGACGAGGCGATCATCAACCACATGAAGCGCACGTACAACATGATGA